>NZ_KE384036.1:0-540971 GCF_000423565.1 Runella zeae DSM 19591
AAAATTCAAGTCCGAAAAAAAACAAAATCGCTTTATGAATCCGTCTTTAGAAAAGGATATAGTCTGATTTGTAACGTTTGCCAAAAAATTGTAATTTTTATAGAGTACTTGATAGTTATGGCTAAAAAAAATAAATATGCTCTGTCCCCATGAGCTTAACTTTTGTCCAGTAATCAGGGTAAACCACGACACCAATAGTGTGATACCTATAAATACCAAACATATCACCCAGCCGGTAAGCATATCATAAGAAGGAGGTGGCCCAGCAGAGGCGTTGGGCGTTGGGGGATTTAGATAAGCCATGATTGTGTAAGCGGTATAGAGCAGCGGCTGATGTACCAAATAAATTGAAAACGACCAGTCTCCGATTCGCTGTAAAGGTACTGTCCCGAAGAATTTGTCCATATTGGTACTTCCATAAGCCGCCGATAAAAGCATTAAAGGAAAAAATAAAACTGTAAATACATCGGGAACAGCAAAATGCAAACATAAGCCTAAGCCTAACGTAAGGACTAAGAAAGTATACCCATTTCCAAACAAACGTTTACCCTTATTTTCCGAGTAATATTGATAAACCATCATCCCCAATACAAATCCAAATAAGCAGCGTAAAAAGCCGTATTGATACGACACATTGATAGTCAAATCGGCAGGATTGACTTTGGTAAAAGCGATAGACTCCGGAACCGTCACTATAGGTACAATCACAAAAGTAATCAGTAAATAGCCCCCAACGCAGCCCGCAATCATCAGCAAACGCCCCCAAGAAGAGAGTTTTGAGAATAGTTTTACCAAAAACGGAAACAACATATACATCCACCATTCGGTACTGATAGACCATGAGGCGTTGTTCCAAGTAAACCACTCGTTGACATTCATACTGTGCAACAGCAACAAATGACTTGGAATCGTGGCCCAATCGTTGCTAATGGCATTCATAGGGTTCATATCTATCCCCCCTGCCGCAATAAATACCAACTGCAACAAGACGCAGTAAAGAAGTGTTACAAAATGCAAGGGATAGACCCGTGCAAAACGAGCAATCGTGAAACGTTTGAAATCTTTTTTGTGTACCGACTCAGCAAACCATTGTCCATATACGTGATACATGATAAACCCACTCAATACAAAGAAAAAATCGACCATGAGATACATACGTGTAAACAGCATTGAGTCCTTAAATTTTAGGAGCATATTGCCCCACCACCCACCATCAAATCTACATGAAACATGACTGTTAATAGGGCTGCGATACCCCGAAGCGGGGTCAAATTGGCCAGATAAGGAGTTGAGTTGTTCATTATGAGAAAGGGTAAAGAGTTATCACAAAAAATCAGGTAACTTTCAGAATGTCAGCCTATTACCCACCCTTCCTTTCTAAAAATAACATTCCCTATACAAGCGCAGGTAACCAATCAAATGTAGCAACTAAATCCCAATACTCAATTTGATATTGAGCAAACGGTTGGTTTTTGTTTAAATCAGTAAATACCAAACCACTTTCAAACCAAACTATCTCTATATCAAACCCTTAATTTATTCACTAGTAGAAACTATAGCAGCAAAAAGTTGGAGGGCAATAATTATTGAAGCCTCAATTGGCATAAACCTAATTTGATAAAAGGAGTACTGCGAATGCGCTCTTCGTTCAAAGATTACAGTTTTACAAAAACAACCTTATGTGCTGTCTTTTGCTTCTATTCATTCAAATTTAGCAATCCAATTTTATCAATTATTATACGTTTCCAAACAAGGATTCCCCTCAATTGGGTAAAATTCTCACTCCCAAACGCGCCGGTTCTACAGTAGTTTGGGCGTATTGTGTTTTCCAAACGGGGTTCTTACCTACTCCTTGCACTGTAGTATTGCTTCGGATGGTATCGCCTGTGTCAAAAATATAATAAGCAATTTGCATTAAAACTTCCGCGATTTCGCCAGGATCATAACCCGAAAAAATACATTCAAAATCAGGAAGCCCGTAGATATGCAAACCAATCGAGTCCATTAAAATTTCGTTTTTAGAGCCACTTATATTAAACATCCTAATATTCACAACACCCTCTAAAATAGCAGGATGCGTATCCGAAAGTGCCCTTAAATAATCATTGGCTGCTAGTAATTTATCACTGCCCTTAAAATAAATTGCGGCAGGAGTAGTGGCTTTTACTACTGCCCTGATAAATTTTTGAAAATACTCCAATCTTGCTTGATAAGGAAGTGTCCTCGACATCAAATCGGTCAAATTAATTTCAAATTTGCATTTTCCTATTACTTCTTCTGCCTCTGACCAATGCCAAGACTGCATAAACGCTGAATGAAAGCGACTAATTTCCAAATCTTTGTTAACCTCAATAATCACCCCTTGCGCTGGAACAGTCGCATCCGTGAGCTGGAGCGTATAATCTGGGAAAAAGAACATCAGCGAATCATCTTCATTGGTAGTATCTACATTTTCAAATAGTAGTTTTAATTCTTCTAAAATACGGCCTTTATCAAGGATTGGTTTAGTTTCAAAAAGCAAACTAACAAATTGAATTTGAGGCTTGTTGGCTACCAATTCATTATTTAAAGCACCTTCTTTTTCGTTTTTTTTACTTTTTAAAAACTCAAACAATCCCATATATTTATCTAGTTAATACTATTATGACTAAAAATCAACAATCAGGTAAATTTACTAACTTACAGATTTTTTAAGGCTCATAATAAAAAATCTCTGGATAGTTTTCTGAAGTTGATTCAAGGTCTGAGTCTGCGTACTCAAAGGAAAGCCACTCAATATTTTCTAAACCTATAATTTCGGCAAATTTGTAATCCCCTCCATCAGCCTCATCTGGATTATCGACCCCAAAAAGTTCTTTTAAAGCTTCTTTTTTATCATCATCTAATTGCAACTCAACACTAAACTCCTCAAAATTAAGCCTTTCGTTGCTGATTTTAAATCCTTCAAAATAGTCTTGTATGTCATAATGTGATATTAAATTTGCATCCCTATACAAGTCAAATCCCCAAAATAGAGCATCATCTGTTCGAATAAATTCTAAAAGCAAACCTTTATTAAACTGCGTCAATATTGCTCTTTCTGCCACCAATATTGTAATCCACCCATTCACAGGCGGAATAAGATAACCCTTCAAGTTAGCATTTTTTAATAATATTTTTGCGTCTTCTATATTATCAGATTTAAGATGAAATTGATTGCTAAAATCGCTCATATTACAGTATGTCTTAAAATTTATTTGTGGAGAAATTTTATTTAATTTTTACTTTGCAATGATAGTACTTTAGTATCTAAATCACAAAAAACAATTGATAATTTCCCCCTCAATTATCTATATCTTTTACAAGCGGTCTATCGTCTGACACGCGTTTTTCGTAGGATATTTGAAATCGACTTAAATCAGGCTTGAATCTACGCGTCCGTTTTAATTCATGCTCATAAATTACTTTTCCCAATTGATACAAAAAAGGATGTCCTACGGTTTGGTATTCGTATTTATTATCGTTCAGGATACCGTCACTGTTTACATAAATAGTCGCGGCTAACATGTATTCTATTTTGTTTTTAAAATCAGCTACATAAGAGGCATCCGTCAAAAAACCATAGGACCAGCCTACTTTATTGAAAACCCTTACGCCCTCGGGCAGTTGCCGCTGTAGGCTATCTCGAAAAAAGAATTTGACATAACTATCATAATATTCTTCTCCGTCGTATTTGGGATAGTTGGTTTCGCCTGGAAATTGAGAAAGGTATTGATACAAAAAAAGATAATCATCTTCGGTCAGGTCAAAACGTTGTTTGGCTTTCATAGCCTCCGGAAACATCACCGACTTGAGGATTTGTTGAAAAGCTTCGAGGGGAAGTTTGTTGCGAGTCGTAAAATCAATTGGCGCATGAATGAGGCTATCTTTGGCATCCCAATGCCCCTGCCCTACTTTAGCGATACGTCTAAAATCAAAAGCGTCGGTATTGTAGGCAGCAGGTTGGGCATAAATCACCGAGCTATCTCCCCTCAAAAATCGTACTGGATTGGTATGGCGATTTTCGTCGGGCGTCATTCTTACAAAACGGTGCGTAATGCGGGTGTCAAGATAGCCTTTGGCACGAAGCGCACGATTGATGGTTTGTTGACCCACAAACTCATACATTCGATTATAGGCGTCGTTGTCGCTTACCAGCAACGCCTTTTTGATAAAATGCGCAATCGACGGCAGACCGTTGGGAGAGGTAGCATCTTTCCAAAGTTTGGTTTGGCCACTATAGGCACTATCAAACTGCATGGAGGTAAATTTGTTTACCTGCGGGAGTCGCAATTGATTGAGCTTTTCCAAAGACAACAACGCCAAGGGCAACTTAACCGTAGAGGCAGGATTGAAATACAAAGTGCTATCGACATTGAAATAGTAATTTTTGAAGGAAGGCACATTGTTTTTATCACGGTCGATTTGGGTATAGATAATTTGGAGGCGATAAGTTTGGGGATGCTGTACCACTTCCTGAAAAATAGGATGTGTATTTTGGGCAAAGAGCTGCGACAAAAAAGCATCGGTTTGAGCTTGGGCTTTTGTTTCGGATAAACCACTAACAGTAAGCAAGAAAAGTAAAATTTTTCGCATGGTTTGTTGAAGATAAAGTGCTATTAAACAAAATCAGAGCTGATGATTGGGGATCACCAGCTCTGATTGATTATTCTGAGTCCTATAAAAGATTAAACCACAATGGTCTTACCAGGTACGGCTACTGGGTAGTATCCATCAGACCCTGGAAGAAGTTTGGGAAGAGCATCCCAAGCTAGTTTTTCGGGGAATAAGCTAATATTAGAATTAAGCGCTTCGTCCCATTTCACTACTTTGCCCGAGTAAGTAGCCATACGTCCCATGATGGAGGTCAGAGTACTTTTGGCGCCATTTTCGGCATCGGCAAATTTATATTCGCCTTTGGCAATTGCCTCAAAAAGCTCATCGTGCTCTACTTGATAAGGGTTACGGTCACCTTTGCCTTCGTGGGCATACAATACTTTTCCGCCTTTATAAGCTTTAAGGACGGTATTGTTTCCGTTGAAGCTATCGATACGGCCTTTGGTTCCCAAAAACTGCTCATCTACTTTGCTGTAAGTACCTTCGTAGTGGCGGCATTGGCTATTGATAAGGGTACCATCAGCATAGGTAAAATCAACGATATGGTGGTCAAAAATCTCACCAAATTCTTTACCATTACGAACTTGACGGCCACCTGTTCCTTGGGCCGATACCGGGTATCCTTGTTTTGCCCAGTTGGCTACGTCGATATTGTGTACGTGCTGCTCAGTGATATGGTCTCCGCAAAGCCAGTTGAAATAGTACCAGTTACGCATTTGGTATTCCATTTCGGTTTGGCCTGGTTTGCGTGGGTTGTTCCACACGCCACCCGAAACCCAATACACACTACCACCCACAATATCGCCGATTTTGCCGTCATGAATACGGTTCATCGCTTCGCGGTAGTTACGCTGATAGTGGCGCTGAAGACCTACCACTACATTGAGTTTTTTGCGTTTTGCTTCTTCTGCCGCTGCCAATACCTGACGAATACCCGGTGCATCCGTGGCTACGGGTTTTTCCATGAAGATGTGTTTATTTTGACGAACAGCCTCTTCAAAGTGCCCGGGACGGAAGCCTGGAGGCGTTGCCAGAATCACTACATCCGCCAAAGCAATTGCTTGTTTGTAAGCATCAAAACCCACAAACATACGGTCTTTGGGGACATCTACTTTTGAGTTAATATCGATCTCGGCACCTGCGCCGTCTTTGTATTTACGTTTGGTAAGGGCATTGTAAGCACCTTCTACACGATCAGCAAAGGCATCGGCCATTGCTACCAATTTCACATTTTGGGTAGTACTCAAAGCCTGAGCAGCGGCGCCCGTTCCACGACCCCCACAACCCACAAGAGCTATTTTGATAGTGTCATTGACGGAATTGTGATACCCGTAAGAAGAAAAAGGAAGACTACTCAACAAAGCTCCTCCCGTGAGAAGGCTTGAAGTTTTGAGGAACTCTCGGCGATTGGTTTCCATGTTTAGAAAAAAGGTTTATGGATTTGTACTGTGGATTAATGAATACGTTGAAAATGTAGAAATCGTTGCGGCAAGCCGCTTGATGTTAAGAAACTATACAGCCTTTCCAAGCCTTCATCTTAACACTTGGAAAGTCTATTATCACAAAGGCAGAAAGCACTGTAGTCTAATCATTCGAACACTTCAATTTAATACAAAAAAATTGACAATCAGACCTTTAACAATCCACCTACCCTATTAATAATCTTCGATAAGCGGTGGATTGTAATACGCGGCGATTTCTTCTTTGGAAGGAGGCGTAGCCGGGCGCACAATCCTGAATCCCACAAAGGAAGCACTCGTCATCCACCATTCGCTTTTGGGGCTTTGGGGGTCAATGATTTTCCACTCAGCGGCTGAAGGTACACGTGCTGCGCTGCGAGCTACGGTAGCATCATCATCCCACGACCCACCTCTAACCGAGTTGGGATACAATTCTTTTACTTTCGGATAATCTTCTTTTACTTCTCCTTTGGCTTTTTTGGCATAATAGTCCTTGTAATATTGATCTATTGTCCATTCCATGACGTTTCCGTGCATATCATAAAGTCCCCAAGGATTAGGTTTTTTAGTACCTATTTTTTTATAACCGCCTCCGCTGTTGCCTTTATACCAAGCATACTCATCAAGTTGCTTTGGATCATCTCCAAACGAATAAGCAGTAGTAGTTCCTGCACGACAGGCATATTCCCACTCCGCTTCGGTAGGAAGGCGATAAAAAACGCCCGTTTTTTCATAAAGCCACTTGCAGAAATAAATAGCGGCGTATTGTGTCATATTGATAGCAGGATAACCCGAGCGTCCCATCCCAAACGACATATCGACATAAGCCGCGCTTGGGCGTGTACTTCCGTCGGTTTTGGCAAGGCTATTTTCAGGATCTGGAAAACGCTTGGCCATTTCGATTTCAATATTTTTGGTGGTAAACAAATCGTAGAAATCCCACGTGATTTCGTATTTTCCCATCCAAAACGGCTCAATCTTCACTTTGTGCTGTGGTCCTTCGTCATCTTTACGCCCTTTTTCTTTCTCGGGGCTTCCCATCATAAACTCCCCTCCTTTGATAGCGACCATGTCGTATTTTATGTCACTTCCCGAAATAGCTTGCGTATAGTTTTCAAATTTCGTTTGAGCCATTGCTGACCCACAGATGGCCCAGAATAGTAGTGATTTTTTTAAAAATTGCATTTTTTGTGAATAGTGAAATAACTGAAAAAGAATTTAGAACCTGAAATATACCGCAAAACAACGAATTTCTTCGGTTCAAACGACAATAATCTAAGTTTTACTATTCAAAATGCCATTTTTATTTGATGACCATTAACTGATTTTTTAAGACAAACTGTATATCAATAGGCCGCCGCAATCGTAATGATTATGACTTCTTTGGCACCCGCCTCCAATACCGTCGCAGCGGCCGATTCCAGGGTAGAGCCCGTCGTCAATACATCATCAATGAGAGCGATTGATTTATTATGAACCAAATCAGGCTTCATCACTTCAAAGATACCCGATACATTCTCAAAACGTTGGAGTCTGGTTTTGTGAGTTTGGGTTTCGGTAAATTTCGCTCTTAGAAGTACTTCTGCTGACCACGCTATTTTGGAAGTAGACGACAGCCCTTCGGCCAATAAATCGCTCTGATTGTATCCTCTTTGTTTTTTCTTTCGCTCATGCAAAGGTACTGGCACCAACAAATCCAAGTCCTGAATGATCCCCGATTCAAACAACTCCTGCCCGTACAATTGCCCCAAAACAAGCCCTACTTCAGACCGATTGCGGTATTTGAGCTGATGAAGGAGACGTTGGACACGTCCTGCTTTTTCAAACTTCAAAAAAGAATACACCGCCCTCACTGGCACTTTGCCCGCGAATTTATCTTCTAGTGTCTTAATCGGACTGAGATGAGAGTTGGTACGGGGCAGGTTGGCTCGGCACTTAGTGCAGATAACGCCCTCATTTCCTACCAATTGACTTTGACATGATGCACATGGGTTTGGATAAAACAAATCCAGTAAATCATGCCAATAGAGGGTCAGTTTGGTAGCAAAAGCCATAAGAATGGTATTTAGAAGACGTGGCAAGTCTTTTAAAACTTGCCACGTCTGAATGGGGTTTAACGACTATATAATATTGGATTTAATGGACTATCCGGCACACTGCCAACGGGCGAGGAAGCAAGCCATGTTTCCCAATCAGCCTTTTGAAAACTATTTTTAGGCTGAATAATGCGCTGGTCTTTATCCATATAAATCATCGTCATCACTTTGCGGGGTTTGGTAGAGAGATTGGCCCCTGCACGGTGAAACAACCACCCCGCATGGTAACTTACCTCACCCAACTCAAAGGGTGTTTCGTTCAGATTAAACTGTGTCAATGATTGAGACATCAAAGCCTCACTTTCGTCACTAATTTCTACGTCACGGCCAATCTCTACGGCTTGACTTTTTTCGGCAAAAGCCAAAGGTCCCATATCCATCGGAGTGGCTTGCAACGGAATCCAAATCGTGACGGTTTTGGGAGATGCCAAAGGCCAATAAAACTGATCGGCGTGCCAGGGAGTGATGCCCCCACTCGGTTCTTTGTAAAGTGCTTGGTCGTGATAGAGCCGTACACCCTCTACCCCCATGAGGTCGGCGGCGATTTGCGCCAAACGTTTAGAAAACACAAATTCTTTGGCAGTTTCGTCTTCACGCCAGAGATTCATGATTTGCAAAAACGCCCGCTCATAAGTTGTGCGCTCCTCCATAGGTTTGGTAAGTTTGTTGAGCTTAAACACCAAATCCGTAATCACATCTCCATAATAAGCCAACACCTCCGCACTAAGCACGTTTTTGAGTTTTACATAGCCGTATTCTTGATAAAAAGAAATGGCTTCGGGCGAAACTACATAAGGAGTATTGAGTTCCTCTTTCAAAATAGTTGTATCAATTGTTGCTGACATGATTAGTTGATTTTTTGCTTGAATGTTGATACAAAATAAGCTTATTTGTCAAATCCAAAAATTCTCATTATTGATAAAAAAATGTAGTATTTTAGCCTAAATATCACACGAAACAAATCTATAAAGTAAAAATTCTTCATTTTATGAAACCGCAGCTCGAAAAGCTAGCTCTCGAAGGGCGTTTTTCTTACTTAGCACGTCATTTCAAACGTCCCAATTTCGACGCGCCTTGGCACTATCATCCTGAGTGGGAGCTTACCTATATCATTGACAGCAGCGGGCAGCGGTTTGTCGGCGATAGTATCGAGCCTTTCTTTGAAAACGATTTGGTATTGTTGGCGAGTAATCTCCCGCATTTTTGGCGCAATAGTGACGACTACTATCAGCTTCCTTTCCAAAAATCAGCAGAAGCCATCTTGGTGCAGTTTCCTCAAAGTTTGGTGGATGATTTTTTTGAAAAAGTACCCGAATTTAGCCATCTTAGGCGACTCTTGAATGAAGCAGTAAGAGGTATCAAATTTAGCACCCAAGTCGCTACTATGCTCAGAGATGACCTTCTTCGCCTGCCTACCCTTCCAGATGGTGAGCGTTTTGTAGCTTTTATGCACATTTTACTCATACTCAGCCATGATAGCAAAGGTCAATTGCTAGCAAGTCAAGGCTACCAAATCACCCCTGACGAAGCCGATACAGAGCGGATGAAGCGTATTCTAGAATTTACATTAGCCCATTTTCAAGAAGATATCAAGTTGGAAATCATTGCCGAAACTGCCCATTTGACAGTTCCGGCCTTCTGTCGATATTTTAAGAAGCGAACTCAAAAGACCTACGTTGATTTTTTGCAAGGCTTGCGAACAAGCCACGCCCGCCAACTACTCACTAGCTCCGAAATGAGCGTGGCGCAGATAGGTTTGGAATGTGGTTTTCAGAATCTGTCCCATTTTCACCAAGTTTTCAAACGACACACTGGCGATTCTCCTCTCCAGTATCGTTTAAAAACGCAACGCTAGGTTCCCTTCTATTTCTGCTCCGGTTTTCACCTTGTTTTTACGTATTTATGGTATTCTGCCCTTAGGCCGGTGTAAAATTATATTATCTTTGATGACAGATATTAGAGGGTTTTATATAGATATTATTGTTTTTACTTAACCATAACCTTCCTATGCCTTTTCACCTCCTAATAACTGAGTAATACTTACCTTCTTTCCTTAGGTATATTTCCTTTAAGATAGATTTGATAATCAATTATTTATACCCCATTGTACACAAAACTTACACGAAGTACAAATACTTATACCTACTCAATCTCTTCTTTCGGGTATCTTCAGCTAGAACAATCTTAAGGCATTTAACACATTCAATCAATAGACTTATAACCAAAAACCAATACTTGCTTTTTTCGCAAAAATTTTGCAGTTTTGTTAGCAAATACCCTAAATAATCAATGTTTTTTTGAAAAATTGTAAAGCAATGTTCTTTTGGATTAATAAATTGTAAAATTCCAAGATAATTTAAAATATTCTCAATGAGACAAAAATAAAGCTACATTATTTGGCAAAAACGTTGTTATACCAAATAAATTTTTGTTTAACTTGCGTGAGTTTATGATTAGGTAAAGCTACTGATGAGCGTATTGTTACCGAGCTATTAACCAACCCCCCCAATATACATTTAAAACCATGCTAGAACCTGCCCAACAGGGGCTTTATCGCCCCGAGTTTGAACACGACGCATGCGGTATCGGTTTCCGAGCCAACATGAAGGGTCGTAAATCTCACCAAATGGTCGCCGATGCCATCACGATGCTCGAACGCATGGACCACCGTGGTGCCTGTGGCTCTGACCCTAATACTGGTGATGGCGCGGGAATCTTAATCCAAATTCCCCACGAGTTTTTTGTGGAAGAGTGTACAAAGCTAGGCTTCTCGCTTCCTGCGGCTGGTGAGTACGGTGTAGGGATGATTTTCTTCCCCAAAGATGCCAAGCTCCGTGCCGAATGCCGTGACATTTTGAATCGTAAAATCAAAAAACTGGGTCTAGGTTTGCTAGGATATCGCACAGTACCTACCCTCAACGACATTCTAGGCGAAGGCTCACTCTCGGTAGAGCCCGAAGTAGAGCAGCTCTTTATCAAACGCCCTGACTCCATCACCGATGAACTCGGCTTTGAACGTAAGCTGTTTGTACTTCGTCAGTACGTGACTCGTATTATCTACGATTCGGTCATTGGTTCCAAATCTCACTTTTACTTTTCTTCGTTGTCGTGCCGTACAATTTCTTACAAAGGACAATTGACAACAGGACAATTAAAATATTATTTCCCCGATTTGCATCATGAGTCGGTGGTATCGGCGTTTGCGATTATTCACTCCCGCTTCTCGACCAATACTTTCCCCTCTTGGAAATTGGCTCAACCTTTCCGTTATGTAGCTCACAACGGTGAAATCAACACCGTAAGAGGCAACGTAAACTGGATTAGAGCGGGAGAAAAATCGTTTTGGTCTGATAAGTTTACCAAAGAAGAAATGGATATGTTGCTTCCTATTTGCGACATTACCAACTCCGATACGGCCAACTTAGACAACGCCATCGAATTACTCTATCTCTCAGGCCGCTCGCTTCCTCACGTGATGATGATGGTAGTACCGGAAGCTTGGGATGGCAACAACGACATGGACCCTCAGCGTAAAGCGTTTTATGAGTACCATGCCGCTATTCAAGAACCTTGGGATGGCCCAGCGTCGATTTCATTTACAGATGGCAAAATCATCGGGGCTACCTTAGACCGTAACGGACTCCGTCCTTCACGCTATTGGGTACTCGACGACGATACCGTTATCATGGCTTCCGAAGCAGGGGTATTGGATGTAGATCCCGCCAAAGTAGTTTCTAAAGGACGTCTTCAATCAGGTAAGATGTTTGTGGTAGATATGGAACAAGGCCGTATCATCCCTGATGAAGAACTCAAAGCTGATATTTGCTCACGCCAGCCTTATCAACAATGGTTGGAGGAAAACAAAATCAAAATCTCTGACCTCGAACCATCTCAACGCCCCTTTGCGCCCTACGATGACAAACTTCTCCTAAAACGTCAAATTGCTTTTGGATTTAGTTCAGAAGACATTCGGATGGTGCTTGGGCCAATGGCCGAAACAGGTATGGAAGCCATTGGGTCGATGGGGACAGATGTGCCGTTGGCGGTACTTTCAGAGCAAAGCCAACACTTGGCAAACTACTTTAAGCAACTCTTTGCTCAAGTAACCAACCCACCGATAGACTCGATTCGTGAGCGCTCGATTATGTCGCTTATCTCGTTTGTAGGCTCTACCGAAAACCTGCTTACTGAATCGCCTCAGCATTGTCGCCAAATCGAACTAGAGCAACCTGTACTAACTATTGAAGAGTTTGATAAGCTGCGTTGGGTAGATAAAGCGCATTTTCAAGCCAAAACCATCAATACTTATTTCCGCGCCGACCAAGGCGGCAAAGGCCTCGAAAGAGCCTTAGAGCGTATTTGTCGCTACGCCGAAGATGCGATTGAAGACGGTTTTGAAATCATCATTCTCTCCGACCGTGCAATTGACTCTGACCATGCTCCCATTCCTTCGCTTTTGGCCTTAGCGGCCGTTCACCACCACCTTATTCGTCAAGGATTACGTGGTAAAGTGGGTATTTTGGTAGAAGCAGGAGATGTATTTGAGACCCACCACGTAGCTACTCTGATTGGTTATGGTGCAGCAGGTGTATGCCCTTATATGGCTTTCCAAACCCTTGCTTATATGAACAAGCATGGCATGATCAATGGAGAGTTTAAAAATGAAAAACTATATGCCAACTACATCAAGGCCATTGACAAAGAATTGCTCAAAATCTTCTCCAAGATGGGGATTTCTACCTTGCAATCTTACCAAGGAGCCCAAATTTTTGAGTGTTTGGGATTGAACAAAGATGTAGTTGATAAATATTTTACAGGTACTATTTCACGGATTGGTGGAATGGGTATCGACGAAATCGCTCGTGAGGTATTGATTCGTCACAAAGTGGCTTACCCTGAGGTACCAATGATTAGCCCTCGTCTTGGAGTGGGTGGATTCTATCAGTGGAAACAACGTGGCGAAGCTCACATTTTCAATCCTCAGACCATCCATTTGCTTCAACAATCGACCCGCAAAGGTGGAGAAGAAGGGTATCAGATTTTCAAGAAGTTTTCAAAACTCATTGATGACCAAACCCAAAAAGCACTCACGCTTCGAGGCTTGATGAAATTCAAAAAAGGAACGCCTATTCCTTTAGAAGAAGTAGAGTCGGTCGAAAGCATTTTCAAACGCTTCGCCACAGGTGCGATGTCTTTTGGGTCTATTTCTTGGGAAGCCCACACTACCCTCGCTATCGCTATGAATCGTATCGGCGGTAAGTCAAACTCTGGCGAAGGTGGAGAAGATGAGCTTCGCTATACTCCCCTACCCAATGGTGACTTTATGTCGTCGGCGATTAAGCAAGTAGCTTCGGGGCGTTTTGGCGTAACAAGCCACTACCTTTCAAATGCGCAAGAATTGCAAATCAAAATGGCCCAAGGAGCCAAACCAGGTGAAGGTGGGCAGCTTCCGGGTCATAAAGTGGATGACTGGATTGGCCGTACTCGTCACTCTACGCCTGGCGTAGGTTTGATTTCGCCTCCTCCTCACCACGATATTTATTCGATTGAGGATTTGGCGCAGCTCATCTATGACCTCAAAAATGCCAACCGCGCTGCTCGCATCAGTGTCAAACTCGTATCCGAAGCAGGCGTAGGTACCGTAGCTACTGGAGTTGCCAAAGCTCATTCTGACCATATCCTCATCTCTGGCCACGACGGTGGAACGGGTGCTTCGCCACTCAGTTCGATTCGCCACGCAGGTTTACCTTGGGAGCTTGGTTTGGCCGAAACCCACCAAACTTTGGTAAAAAATAAACTCCGTGGCCGGGTGACAATTCAGGCCGACGGACAGATGCGTACTGGCCGCGACTTAGCGATTGCGGCTTTGCTAGGAGCCGAAGAATTTGGCGTAGCTACCGCCGCTTTGGTGACGGCTGGCTGTATCATGATGCGCAAATGCCACCTCAATACTTGCCCCGTGGGTGTCGCTACCCAACGCAAAGAATTGCGTGCGCTCTTTACTGGAAAGCCTGAGTATGTGGTAAATATGTTTACGTACATGGCACAAGAACTACGCGAAATCATGGCACAACTTGGCTTCCGTACCATCAACGAAATGGTAGGACAAGTGCAGTTCTTAGAAATGCGTAACGACATCAAACATTGGAAGTATAAAGCGTTGGATTTCAATGCAATGCTCTATAAAGAACCTGTGAGCCTTGATGTAGCTCAATTCAAACAAGAAGAACAAGACCACGGTATAGATAGCGTGATTGACTGGCAATTGATTGAAGCCGCTCAGCCTGCGCTTCAAAATCAAGAAGAGGTATATGGAGAATATCCTATCAACAACCTCAACCGCTCAGTGGGCAACATGCTCTCCAACGAAATCTCCAAAAAATACGGAGGAGTAGGCTTATCAAAAGGCACTATCCACTTCAAGTTTAGAGGTACGGCGGGTCAAAGCTTCGGAGCTTTCAACACAAACGGTATTCGTTTAGAGCTTGAAGGCGATGCCAACGATTACTTTGGCAAAGGTCTTTGCGGGGCAGAATTGGTAGTATATCCCGACCGCGAAGCTACTTTCAAACCCGAAGAAAACATCATCATTGGAAACGTAGCGTTTTATGGCGCTACCTCCGGCGAAGCTTATATCCGTGGTACGGCCGGAGAGCGTTTCTGCGTTCGTAACTCAGGAGCCAAAGTAGTAGTAGAAGGCGTAGGCGACCACGGCCTCGAATACATGACAGGAGGTCTAGCCATTATTTTGGGTGAAGTAGGACGTAACTTTGCCGCAGGTATGTCGGGAGGAGTGGCCTATGTATGGGATAAAAATGGAGACTTTACTTCTAAAGTCAATACCGAAATGGTGACTACCGAGCCTCTCTCGGAAGAAGACGAGACCATTATCAAAGGTTTTATTGAGAAGCATTTCCAATATACCACAAGTAACGTTGCCTTTATGATGACCCAAGATTGGGGTAATTATTTAGGTCAGTTTGTGAAAGTAATGCCTACCGATTTCAAAAAGGCCTTGGCCGGGCGTGGTATCAGCCTTTCACAACAGATTGCTGACAAAAATGTAGTGTATCAAGATATTGTAGTTGACGTAGCCCACAATTAACCCATCCCTTAATATAGACCTTGCAGGTATTCTACCTGTAAGGTCCCCTTTAAAAAGGAAATGAAGGTATTTTTGTAGTTGCTCAATCTTGATGATAAGCATTTTATACATTCACTCAATCACCGCCTGTGCGGAACGTAACTCACTCATTCACTGATTATTTAAAATGGGAAAACCCACTGGATTCATAGAATTTGGCCGCGAATTGCCCGCCAAACGCAGCGTTGAAGAACGCCGTTTAGACTATAAAGAAATCGAACCCCTTGGCACCGAAGATAGCTCCAAAAACCAAGCAGCTCGCTGTATGGATTGTGGCATTCCTTTTTGCCATAATGGCTGCCCTCTCGGCAACATCATTCCCGAATTTAACGATGCCGTATATGAAGGCAACTGGGAATATGCCTACCAAATTTTGAGCAGTACCAACAACTTTCCCGAATTTACGGGCCGCATTTGCCCTGCTCCCTGCGAAGCTTCGTGCGTATTGGGTATCAACAAACCTCCCGTTGCTATTGAATTTATTGAAAAATCAATCATCGAAACGGCTTACGAAAAAGGATTGGTACAACCCCGCATTCCTAACGTAAGAACAGGTAAAAAAGTAGCCGTAGTAGGCTCAGGCCCTGCCGGAATGGCGGCAGCGGCTCAGCTCAATTATGCAGGTCACACCGTTACGTTGTTCGAACGTGCCGACCAAATTGGCGGTCTCTTGCGCTATGGTATTCCTGATTTTAAATTAGAAAAATACGTCATTGACCGCCGTATCAAAGTTATGGAACAAGAAGGCGTTACGTTCAAAACCAATACCCATATTGGCGTGGATGTATCAGCCGACGAACTCCTCAAAGAATTTGACGCGATTGTGCTTACGATTGGTTCTACAGAGCCTCGCTCTATTCAAATCCCCGGTTGGTTGACTTACCTTGGCAAAGGGATTTACCCTGCTATGGAGTTTTTGAGCCAACAAAACAAACGCGTAGCGGGCATCGACCGTATCGCTGACCACCGTGGTGATAAATATCAAAATGGTGAAATTTTGGCAACCGACAAAAATGTGGTGGTTATTGGTGGTGGAGATACTGGCTCAGACTGCGTTGGTACTTCCAACCGTCACAAAGCCAAGACAGTCACTCAAGTAGAGGTAATGCCTGCCCCTAAATATGACGACAAAAAACAACCTTTTTATACAGTTCGTGACGAATCTACCCCTTGGCCGCTTTGGCCTTTGACCAAACGCACTTCTACTTCTCACGAAGAAGGATGTGAGCGTTTTTGGAGTATTGCCGTACAAGAATTTGTAGGAGATGGTCAAAAACTAACGGGCTTACGTATCGCCGACATCACAGGAGAACGCATCACCGACGACGGCCGCAAAGTTTCTATCACGGAAAACGAACGCGTTGTTCCTTGCGACTTAGCACTGATTGCGGCAGGTTTCTTGCATCCTCAGCAAGGTTTGATTGAGCAATTTGGCCTCGAAACCGATTTCCGCAAAAACATCAAGGCTACCGAAAGCAGCTACAAAACCTCTCTCGATAAGGTGTTTGCAGCGGGCGACTGCCGCCGTGGACAATCCCTAGTGGTATGGGCGATTTCGGAAGGCCGCGAAGCGGCTCGCAAAGTGGACGAATTCCTCATGGGCGAGTCGTTTTTGGAAGCCAAAGAAGTAGGAATTTTCAACCCTGCTTTTGCACAGGCATAAAGTAAAACAAAGCTAATAAAGCACAAAAGAGGTCCGAAATGGCCTCTTTTGTGCTTTATTAGCCCGCAAATGCCGCTCTATAGGCCATGGGGTTTTGATTTTTGAGCATCCGAAACGAGCGGTTGAAATTTGAAAGATTATGAAAACCGCATTCATAAGCAATCTGCTGAATGCTTTTTTTGTTTTCGATTAACATCCTACAGGCATAGCCAATGCGCACTTCAGTCAGAAATTGGATGTATGTCTTTTGGGTACGATTTTTGAAATAACGACAAAAATTCGGCACCGACATGTTAGCGACCGAAGCCGCTTCATCGATCAAAATACGTCGATTAAATTGCGATAATGTAAATTCATAGACGCGATTGATGGCGTCGGTATCAAATCGGTGGTAAGAATCCAGAAAACCTTCGCTACTCAAAAGAACCAACTCGTCAGACTCCGCAATGATTTCAAAAATATGCAAAAACAAAGCGATACGCTGTACTCCGCTAGCATTTTCGAGAAGCTGAGTGATTAATGTTAGAATCCTTTCACGCGTCCTTCCCAAAATCCTGATCCCTCTTTTGGCTTTCTCAAAAAGGCGTTTTAAACCTTCCATTTCTTTGAGTTCAAAAAAATCCATTCCGAAGCACTCTGGCAAAAATTGTATTACGTGCGATTCTACTTGTAATACCGACTGCGGTGCAAAATAAACAGCATCGTTTTTCCAAACATGAGGTAAATTGCTTCCCAACAAAATCAAATCTCCTTCCTCAAACTCTTCAATGCTATCACCCACAAACCTCGTACCACGGCCTTGTACAATATGGGTTAGTTCTATTTCGGGATGAAAATGCCAATTTTCATACAAGTAAGGTAGTTTATCAATTCTAGCCACAAATGAGTAGTTGGCCGACGGGTTGATTTTCCGAAATACTGCTTGCATACTATCTATGATATAATACTATTATTATCTTTTCTTCAAACCAAAATTGATAATATTTCATCAAAACTCTATAATATTTCACAAAAAACATATCAATTTTAAGCGTTTTTTTGTAAAGTCATATACTCTTGTGAGTAAAGGTTTATTTTATACTCAAGAGATATAGTTAAAATCAGCATTCAAAGTCTTTTATACATAGATTATTCAAACAATTCTTAACTACCAAAATTTGCCTCTTTCATGAAACTGTACCATACCCGCCAAGGCATTATCGTTGAGTCTGAAGGGCTTTTATACCTTTCGTCCTCCACAAACTGGGATACTTATGTCAACCGTGATGATTTGTACGATGCTATCAGCGCCGAAATCGCCACGCTTTCAGCCGATGCTTCCCTAGCCGAAATGATCAAAACCGACTTGTTGGCTCCTATCAGTCAGCAAGAAGTGTGGGCATCGGGCGTCACCTATCTCAAAAGCCGCGAAGCTCGTATGGAAGAATCAAAAGACGCGGGAGGGGGCGATTTTTATGCCCGTGTCTATGATGCAGACCGCCCCGAGCTTTTTTTCAAAGCTACGGCTTCTCGCACAGTGGGTTCGGGCGCAGAAGTACTGATTCGGAGAGATTCCAAATGGAATGTTCCAGAGCCGGAACTTACCTTATTTGCTACTTCAAGTGGAAAAATCGTAGGCTATACCTGCGGCAATGATATGAGCTCAAGAGACATCGAAGGCGAAAATCCATTGTATCTCCCCCAAGCCAAAAGTTATGATGCTTCGGCTGCCATTGGCCCATGCTTGTACGTTCCGGGCGCGCCGATTCATCCCGATAGTATGATTCAACTAGAAATTGTACGTGAAGGCAATACCGTATTTTCGGGAAGTATTTCTATCAATCGTATGAAACGTAAGCACGACGAATTGATTGGATTTTTGTTCAGAGAAACCTCTTTCATTAATGGTGTGTTCTTAATGACAGGTACGGGTGTGGTTCCGCCCAATGAATTTACATTGGCCGTAGGCGACGAAGTACGCATTAGCATCGAAGGTATCGGAACTCTAATCAATACAGTGGCTCAAAAACCTACTCATTAATGTCATTACAAGGAAAACAAATCATCGGATTCGCGCTTTCAGCCGAAGGTGAAGGTACATTTCAAGCTTTTAATCCTACTACAGGAGAAAAGCTTCCGACGCGATTTTATCGCGCTACTCGCAACGAACTCGAGCAAGCAGCCCAAAAAGCCCAAGATGCTTTTCAGATTTATCGTAAAAAATCGGGAATCGAAAAAGCAGCGTTTTTAGAAAAAATCGCGGAAGAAATCGAAAATATAGGAGACAAACTCGTCCAAATGGCCACTGCCGAAACAGGCTTGCCTGCGGGTCGAATCCAAGGCGAGCGCGGTCGTACTACAGGGCAGTTGCGGTTGTTTGCCCAACTTTTGAGAGATGGCTCTTGGGTCAATGCTCGCATTGAAGGCGCCCTGCCCGACCGTCAACCACTGCCTAGAGTTGATATTCGTATGATGCAGCGCCCACTTGGCCCTGTAGGGGTATTTGGCGCGAGCAATTTCCCCTTGGCTTTTTCGGTAGCGGGAGGCGATACGGCTTCTGCATTAGCCGCAGGATGCCCCGTGATTGTCAAAGCTCATTCAGCCCATCCCGGTACTTCGGAGTTGGTAGGGCAAGCCATTCAGCAAGCCGCTCAAAAGTCTCAAATGCCCGACGGCGTTTTTTCATTGTTGCATGGAAGTGGTACTGAAATAGGTGCCGGGCTTGTTCAGCACCCCTACATCAAAGCCATTGGGTTTACGGGGTCTTACCAAGGCGGAATGGCCTTGTTTCATCTAGCAGCCAATCGCCCAGAGCCTATTCCAGTGTATGCCGAAATGGGAAGTACCAATCCCGTTTTTGTATTACCTCAAATCATGAAAGAAAAAGGCGAAGCAATTGCGCAACAATTTGCCGCCTCTGTCACGCTTGGAGTGGGTCAGTTTTGTACCAATCCGGGTATGTTGATTGCCCATAAAACCGAAGACTATTCTCAGTTTCTAGGAAATCTAGAAACCCAATTCCAAAATGCGGCAGGAGGTGTAATGCTTACCCAAGGGATTCAGACGGCTTATCTTAATGGAATAGCCAAGCACTCCGAAGATGAAAAAGTATCGATTGTAGCAGAAGGAAATGAAGGCACAGGCTTTACGGCAGTAAAACCTGTTTTATTCAAAACTGACGCTCAAGCCATTGCCGAAAATCACAACTTATCAGAAGAAATATTCGGCCCTACTAGCGTATTGGTTGAAGCCAATAGCAAGGAAGAATTATTGAAAATAGCCCAAAATCTAGAAGGACACCTTACGGCTACGATTCATGGTACACCCGAAGAACTTCTCGAATACGCTGATTTGGTAGATTTGCTAGAGCAAAAAGTAGGTCGTCTGCTTATCAATGGCTTCCCTACGGGCGTAGAAGTTTGTCATGCCATGACACACGGCGGGCCTTTCCCTGCTTCTTCAGATTCGAGAAGCACCTCGGTAGGTACGGCTGCCATTTACCGTTTTACTCGTCCTGTAAGTTATCAAAACTTCCCAGAGGGGCTATTGCCCGACGAGCTCAAAGACGCTAATCCACTCAATATTTGGAGATTAGTAAATGGGGAATTTCAAAAATAATAGAAAAGATTTATCATAGGTTAATAAAGTGAGTAAAGGTCTCTTGCTCTGTGAGAGACCTTCTTTTTAACACCTCTAAACATGCAACACAAAGTTTTAAAAGTAAACGCATCGGATAATGTAATCGTTGCCCTTCGTAACCTTGAAGCAGGCGAAACTATAGAATTTGAAGGCGAGACCTACGTATTGCCTAGGGCGATTGCCGCTAAACACAAATTTGTTACCCATGATTTAGCCGTTGGAGACCACGTCACTATGTATGGGGTGCTAGTAGGCAAAGCTACTCAACCTATCGCAAGGGGGGAGCAAATCACTACTTTCAACCTCAAGCATGAATCCGACGAATTTTCGGTAACAAAACGCAAACCCCAAACCAATTGGGTAGCGCCAGATGTTTCAAAATGGGTCAACCGCACTTTTATGGGTTTTCCTCGTTTAGACGGACAAGTAGGAATTGCGAATTATTGGCTAGTGATTCCGCTGGTTTTTTGCGAAAACCGTAACATTCTCAAGCTTAAAGATGCTTTCGACAAAGCACTTGGGTATGCTTTTCCAGACATTTATTTAAAGCAAGTCAACGACCTCGTAAAACTATACGAAAAAGCCGATAACGCTGCCCTCAAAAGCTATAATGCCACTACCCAAACCCTGAACTTAGGCCCCGAACCTTTGTTTAAAAACCTTGACGGCATCAAGTTTTTGACGCACGAATCGGGCTGTGGCGAGAGTAACCAAGAATCGGCAGTATTGGCGGCTTTGTTTGGAGCTTATGCCAACAATGCCAATGTTACGGGTATCACCGTTTTGAGTCTTGGCTGCCAAAAAACGCAATTCGATGATTTGATGAAAGAAATCAAAACTCGAAATCCGAATTTTGATAAGCCTATTTTATTTTTTGAACAACAAGCCTACGGTACAGAATTTGAGATGATGTCGGCTGCCATCAAAGCAACCTTTGAAGGGTTGATTGAAGCCAACAAACTTGAGCGCCAACCTGCTCCCCTATCAAAACTCAATATCGGCCTCAAATGCGGCGGTTCGGATGGTTTTTCGGGAATTTCGGCCAATCCTGTCTTAGGTCATTTGTCGGATTTGGTGGTGGCCTTAGGAGGCAATACTTACCTTGCCGAGTTTCCTGAATTATGTGGTGTAGAACAAGAGCTCATCGACCGCTGTACAAGCGAAGCAAAAGCCCAAAAATTTGAGACCCTCATGCGCGACTACGCCGCCAAAGCAGAGGCAGTAGGAGCCGGTTTTGACATGAACCCTTCGGCTGGTAACATCAAAGATGGTCTCATCACCGATGCTATCAAATCAGCAGGAGCCGCCAAAAAAGGCGGTACAGCTCCTATTGCGGATGTACTAAACTATACCGAAGTAGCCCAAGAATCTGGTCTGCACTTGGTATGCACCCCTGGCAACGATGTATTGGCCACTACAGGGCAGGCCGCTTCTGGGGCCACAATCACCTTGTTTACCACGGGCCTTGGCACGCCTACCGGCAACCCCATTTGTCCGATTGTCAAAGTCTCGACCAATACCAAACTAGCACAGAAAATGCCCGATATCATTGACTTTGATTGTGGAGCTATCATTGAGGGTGAAAAAACCATCGAACAAACCGCCGAAGAACTACTTGAATATTGTATCCAACTCGCAAGCGGCACCATAAAAACAAAAGCCCAATTGCTTGGCCAAGACGATTTTATGCCTTGGAAACGTGGCGTGAGTTTGTAAAATTTTGTATTTTTTTATATTCTAGCAGTGGTTTGTAATTATAAACTGCTGCTTTTTTTTTAAATACTCCCAAATCCATTTTAAGCAGCCGAGCAATGTCAATCGTATTGAATATCAGGATCTTAATAATATAATTAATCCACTTTAATTTTGCACATTTACTCAAGTAAGCAATGCTAATCGTTATCAGTTAATTGTATTGATAATCAGCGATTTAGAAATAATTATAGTGTAGTTTAATTTTGCTCAAATAATTAAGTAAGTAGGCAATGTTAATTATTAAACATATTGAATATCAGACATTTAATGATATTATTAATTCGCTTTAATTTCACTCATTTTTCTAATAAATATTTAGATTATTATTTTTTACCCTACTTATATCCAAAAGTTTTTTTATAATTGTATTTTGCATCCATACACAAACGAACTTCTATTATTCAATTCTTTTTATGAAGAAACAAATACTTACTGTTGCTGCACTACTTTTTGCAATTACAACCTATTCACAAAACTCTCTTTCTGTAACCCAAACAGGTAGTGGTGCCAATAATACAGACATTACCCAAACTTCAACCAATAATGCCGTAACGCTTACGCAAAATTCGTCACCTGAAACAAGTAGTAATGACATTACTATCAAACAAACTTCTTCTGACAATACTTTTACGGGAAGCCAAGAAAGTATCCATGAGAGTGAAAATAAATTTACTGTGGAGCAAATGGGCGTTCGAGCTACCACCGAACTCAGCCAACATGCCACATCAATGAGTGTCAACTCAGGCAGTATTGTCCAGCGTGGTACTGACAATTTTGCTAACACTCACCAACTTTCGAGCCTATCGAGCCAAAACTTTAGTACAATTGCTCAAGATAATGCGTCGCACAATGCTTCAGTTATACAAACTGCTTCTGAGTTTGCAAACAATTCTAGTACTATCTCTCAGCTATCCTATGGCAATGCGTCTTCTTTCAATAATGCGTTGGTAGAACAAGAAAGCTCTGATAATAGTCAAAATACAAGTTCTACCCAGCAAAAAGGGACTTATAATGTAGGTACTGTATCACAAACGGCATCCGGTGCTGGAAGTAACAATACAGCCGAAATTGGGCAGCACTACTCAGATACTCAAAGCGCTAATTTTGCCCAGCTTACCCAATCGGCAATAGATGGTGGGCAAAACACTGGAAAAATCCGCCAAAGCTATACTGACAATGAGGGCATTATCGACCAGTCTGCCACTGGAACAGGTGCTAAAAATACGGCTAGTATTATTCAGTCTTCAAACTTTACTGCCACAAACTCTACAGGAAGTATCTATCAAAACACCCAAAATCTGGGTGAAAATAGCGCAGAGTTATGGCATTTGGGCACAAACAGTGCTGGTACTATCTCTCAAACTATAAGTGATGCAGGTCCCAGTAAAAATACCGCATCCTTAACTGTCGCAGCAGAATCAATTGGGCAAATCACCCAAATTGCTTCACAGAGTGGTAGTAACACGGGTTATGTCGACCAAAGTGGAAGCAACAACACCACTACCCTGGAGCAAACCGCTACTGGGGAAGGGAGCACCAATTTTACCCGCTTCTATCACGGTGCAGGTGCCCTGTCAGGCAATAGTGCGGTGATTACACAAAATGCCCAAAAAGGAGGAGCAAATAAAGTAGACAATCTTTCGCAAATTAATAGCGATAATAGCCTCACTTTATCACAAACAACTAATGGTCAAGGCAGCTATAATGAATCTTTTATCTCACAAGGAGGAAATGGTTCTTCAGCCAACATCTCCCAAGATGCAGCAGGAGCCGCCAAAAACGAAGCTCATTCAATTGATAAAGGTACCAACAACAACTCCACCATTAGTCAATCCATCAGCGGTGGTAGTAGCAGCAAAAACGTAGCTTATGTCTATCACGACGAATCTACCTCCATTTCCAATAAAGCAAACATTACGCAATCAGGCGTAGAAAATTCTCAAAATACAGCTCATATCTTCCAAAATAATTCTTCTGGAAATGAAGGCAACATCACTCAAATAGCTAAAGGAAATGGCATAGGAAAGAATATAGCAAGCATCAATCAGTCGGGTGCCAATCTTCCTCAAGATAACACTGCTACAATTACTCAGGAGGTGGCAGATAACGCCATCAATTATGCAAATATTGGTCAATACCATAACTCAAGCAATGTAACAATCACCCAAAAAGCAAGTGGTGAACAAGTTGAGAATTATGCCTCTATATCAGCGCGTAAATTTTCGTCAGTGAACCTTCTTCAAGAGGTTACAGGGACGCAATCGAAAAACACTACGTCTGTTAGTGATGAGGGCCAAGAAAACGAAGGAAATCAAAAAGATGTTACTCAAACTATTCAAGGCGACCAAAGTAATAACTCAGCTAACATCTATCAGCGATACCAACTAGTAGGAATTCCATTCATCTCCTCCAAAAATAATTCAGCGACCGTAACACAAACTATCAATGGTAACAACAGCAATAACGATGTGGCTGTTGACCAACATTATGGGACATCGGAGTCTAATTCCGCAGAAGTAATGCAAACAGCAGGCAATAATGGAAACAACTCTGCTGAAATACTACAGGGTAACACAAACAACTCCACTACCTTAAACCAAGAAGCAACCGGAAGCAGTCTTAGCAAAAATGAAATAAGAGTATATCAATACCAATTAGAAGCCAATAACAACACTAGCCAAATTAGCCAAGACGCTTTGGCAGGAGGTTATAACAAAGGTACAGTTACTCAATCTGGTAACGGTGCTGAGATGACATTAAGCCAAACTGCGGAAGATGCAGGTAGTACCAACGAAGCTACTATTATCCAAAATGACGGAGCTAATGAAGTAAGTCTCACCCAACAAGCTAATGCTCAGGGAAGTAACTTGGCCTCTATCTATCAAGCAAAAGATGACAACTCAGCGACAGTTTCACAAACGGCCTCCGGAGTATCTAGTAAAAACTCCGTTACTGTTTTCCAAAACAACCCCAATACAACGTCAAATGCTTCAAACATCATCCAAAATGCAGGAGAAGGCAGTACCAATACAGTAATTGTAGCTCAGTATCAATCCAACAATTTATCAAAAGTCGACCAAACAGCAATTAACTACAGCAAAAATCAGGCAATTGTTTACCAAAGCTTTAATACATCTGCAGCCAATTCCTCTGACTTTATACAGTCGGCTACTAATGGAGGAGAAAATTCAGGTACTATCAATCAAAATGGCACTGACAATACGGCAATAGTCAATCAAAATGCAGACGGAATAGGAAGTAAAAATACGCTAGAGTTATGGAATTCTTCTACAGAAACCTCTCAAACTAATTCTGCTAATATTACTCAAACTAGTTCCAATCAAGGAGCAAATAATGCCACAATTCGCCAAGATTATACAAACAACAGCGTAGTCTTAAACCAATCTGCTTCTGGGCTAGGAAGTGTCAATACTGCCAATATATCTCAACAATTTACCACAGGGGCTTTGCCCCCTAACCAAAATAGCGCGCAGATTAGCCAAACTGCAATTGGCTTGGGAGAAAACATGGTCAGTTTCTTCCAAAATGATAAAAAAAATACGGCGACCATCGAACAAACAGCAATTGGTGGAGAAGGCAGCACAAACACCTCACTTATCGGCGGAATCAATCCCCAAAATACGGCGGAAGAAAACACCAGTTCAGTTATTCAACACGCATCAGCAGGTGGATTTAATAGTGGAAATATCTTAGTTGCTCACGGTAAATTCAATCAAGGTACAATCACCCAAAAGGCCGTTGAAAAAGTTGCAAAAAACTACGCCAATATTGGTAGTTCTTACACAAGTATTGGCAATACTGCTATTATCGATCAAGAAGCTAACGAGCTAAGCCAAAACAATAGTCAAATCATTCAAGAAGGTTCTTATAGTACTTCTAGCATCATCCAAAAAGCGGAAAAAGAAGGATATAATAAAGCCAACATTTTTCAAACAGGTAGCAATAATAGCTTTAGTATCAACCAATCAGCCGACAATGCTACCAATAACTTTGAAGGCTCACAGGAAGGTGAACACAATGAAGTATCAATTACACAAATAGGAGCAGAAGGTAGTACGCACTCTACTACTATCTCCCAAAATGGCAACGAAAATGACATCGATATTTACCAAAATGGTAGCAATAATACCGTTGACGTATCCCAACAAACCAACAAAAGTAGTGTCTCGATTACGCAAGCAGCCCAGAGTAGTGACAATTCGGTAGTTATTAGCCAGTATAATGATGGCGAACATAGTGCTACTATTACCCAAGCAGGTGCAGGGCATCATATTACTAGCAATCAACGTGGTAGCGCCCAAGTGGAGGTATTGTCGCAAAGTGGTGAAACCAACATCATCACTTCTGACCAAAATGGAAGTGACAATTTTGCGTCTTTTACCCAAGCAGGTATTGAAAACACCGTTCGGAACAACCAATCAGGTTCCGACCTGACTATAGAAAGCAGTCAAACAGGTGAATACAACTCTGTCACAATCACCCAATCTGGGAATGGAAGCACCTTAAACAACAATCAATCAGGTACCAACAATACTTTTAACCTTACTCAAAGTAGTTCTAATTGATTAAGTATTCTACTCACAACATACTGAGAGGCGGCCTTGGCTGCCTCTTTTTTTGATATCCACTTTTTCCAAAAAAATCAACAATCATTTTTGGAGATTATACGTTTAGTTAAAAAACAGCACATCATGCCTAAACGATACTTGCCTTTTATCTTTCTATTCTTCTTATCCTTCTCTTGTATAGCCCAGCAAATATTGAGCGATAAGGAGCTATTTTTACGACAAAATCCTCAATACCAAACCATGCTCAATGGCGACGGTCGCTACTTAGCATTAGATGTTTATCGTTGGGGTGGAATTACTCGCCATCGTTATTTTGTGGGCGACCAGCTACAATTCAAGCTCAAAGGAAAGCCCAAACGTTTTAACGAGACTATTGTCGCCATATCAGATAGTTCATTCACCATTGCGCGCTTCAACGATATTATCAACGAAAATGAATATACCGAAATTAAATTTCCAGAAGTACGCAAAATTAGGGTGTATCGCCGCATCCCGTGGGTAACCCAAGGCGCGTATATGCTCCCCGTAGCAGGAGGACTTTTTTTGCTGAGTGATACCTTTATTTACAAAGGTGGAATGGAGTTTGCAGTACAGTTTGACCCTAAATCAGCCTTAATTGGCGGCGGAATCGCTTCTTTGGGGCTTCTATGCAAACGACTTAGTTTTCCTACTTATCATCTCAAACGTCATAGGTTACATACGTTGCGCGTAAAATAAATACAAACAATATTATTTAAACTGATAGTCAGGCATTTAAAAACATCACCACCTACACTATTATAGATTATATTTCGATTTATTGGCTTGTTTTTCTGAGTAAAAGTACTTATATTTAATAAGTTTTTCCAAAAACCAAGCTGTTATGAAAACACTTTACCCTTCCTTCGTAGTAGCCTCACTCTCAATAGTATTCATTTCTGGATGCATTACTTTACAAGAAAAACTGGGGCCTTCTCTTTCTATAAGTGGAAACACCGATTATGGTGAAATCTGGCAAGGTGATACTGTCACTAAAACATTGGTAATTAAAAATAGAGGCGACGCCACCGCCACGGGTATTAATCTTCAAATTCCGATGGGATATGTATCTACTACAGGCACTACTCTGAGCGATTTAGCTGCCAAAGATTCTGTCACGTTTCAAGTCTCATTTATTCCTCCTGCTTCTGGAACTTACAACAATGACTTGGTTGTCAAATACAACAATAACACAGATCTGGCCACTCGTGCGCTTACAGGAAAAGCCTGGGGGAAAATATGGGATAAAGTATTTGGAGGCAATAATTCGGACGGAGTCATTACTATCATTCCCTCAGTGGATGGTGGGTATTTAATCGGTGGATATAGTTATTCGGGTATCTCTGGTGACAAGACCCAAACCGCGAAGGGAGAATCAGATTATTGGGTGGTTAAAATCAACGCCAACGGTGACAAAGAGTGGGATAAAACCTACGGAGGTGACCAACATGACATCCTAACAAGTATAATTGCTACCTCTGATGGGGGATTTATTTTGGGTGGATATAGCCATTCAAGTGCCTCGACCGACAAGTCAGAAAACTCCAAAGGTGATAATGGAAGTTCTGATTACTGGATTGTCAAAATCAATAGCAACGGCGATAAACAATGGGATAAGGTACTTGGCGGGTATAGTTTTGATAATTTGAGAAGCATAATACCTACCTCCGATGGTGGATACCTATTAGGAGGTGATAGTAGCTCTGGAATAGGAGCTGACAAGACTGAAGCCTCCAAAGGTTCTACGGACTTTTGGGTACTAAAAATTAATGCCAATGGTATCAAAGTATGGGATAAGACCTACGGAGGTGACCGCCCCGACCAAATTTATAGAATGATAACTACTGCCGATGGGGGATTTTTGCTGACAGGCACTTCCGCTTCGGGAGTTGGGGGAGACAAAACCCAGCCTTCAATAGGTGAAGAAGATATCTGGATTGTCAAAATTAATGCCAGCGGCAATAAACAATGGGACAAAGTATTTGGTGGAAATAAAAGCGAATATATTTCTAGTATTATTTCTTCCTCCGACGGCAACTATATCTTGGGTGCCACTAGTAGCTCTTCTAACTCCCGTGACAAAACTCAACCCTCAAGAGGAGAAAACGATTTTTGGACTCTAAAAATAACTCCTAATGGTGATAAAATATGGGATAAAACATGGGGTGGAAATAGCTTCGAAAATTTGACCAGCGTGGCTCCTATCGGCAATGAAGATTGGTTTGTGGCAGGTTCTAGCAATTCTACTTTATCAGGTGATAGAACACGCCTTGCCAGGGCTAATCCCGACTTTTGGATCCTAAAAATAACCGCTAACGGAGAGAAAAAATGGGATAAAGCTTTTGGAGGAGGCAGCAATGAATCTCTCAATGCCATCGCCACTACTGCTGATAATGGCTTTTTATTGGCAGGAACAAGCAACTCAAACCTTGGAAACGACAAAAGTCAATCTTCAAGAGGCTCAGTGGACTTTTGGGTCATTAAAATAAAATAGAAGAGAAAGGTGCCACCGCAAATGTTTTACCTTCTTCGGCAATCTCAGTTGCCGGAAAGATACTTTGTGCTTCTTGCAAAAAACCACTAAACTCTTTATACCTAGACGAAAAATGGCCTAATAACAGCCGCCCCACTTCTGCTTTAGACGCGGTGCGAGCGGCATCTTTGGCCGTAGCATGATAGCGCTCATAGGCTTGCTGCGCCAAATCTTCCATGAAAGTAGCTTCGTGATAAAGTAAATCTACTCCTTTGATATATTCAGAAAGTTGCTCGTAAAACCGTGTATCGGAGCAGTAGGCATAACTACGTGGCGCGGGTGCGGGTAGGGTATATTCTTCAAAATTGTAGAGTATCGTCCCAGATTCGTCATAAACATGTTCCGCATTTTTAAGCTTTTTCAAGCACTCATACGACATCTGGTCTGAAATTTTTTCTTTGATAAGCTTACGTTTATGGGGCTTTTCACGAAAAAGATAGCCTGCACACGGCACACGGTGTTGCAACGGAATCGTATGTACCGTAAAACAAGGATGGTCAAAAACTTGAGTATGTTGGGTAGTGTCTACTACCGTAAAATGTATAGTAAAATGAAGCGGTGTCTGTGAATACTTAAATTGAAGGAGTAATATCTCATCAAGACCGCGTGGGCCAAAAAGATGGAGGTCGTCGGTACGACCTCCCAAATTGAGACTTGACAGTAAGGCAATAAGCCCAAAATAATGATCTCCGTGCAAATGAGAGATAAAAATCGCTCTAAGGCGACTAGGGCGAATTTTGTACTCTAAGAGCCTTATTTGCGTACCTTCTCCGCAGTCAATCAGAAAATTTTCGTTTTCGTAAGAAATCAACTGCGCAGAAGGATGCCGCCCTATGGTAGGGGTAGCCGAACCTGCCCCCAAAATTGTGACTGTAAATTGCATTTAAGGTTTTTCGCTCTGAGTGTAGCCGTCTTCGTCCATGTCATCGTCGTTGAAGTCATCACTGTCAGCGCCAAATTCATTTTCCAAATCGTTCATAAAAACGGCATCAATGCCTTCTTCGACAGTAGGTAGAATGGTGACATCACGGATTTTACCATCGATAAGCTGATCTACAAAATCATCATCGTCCGACACCAAAACCAAAACACCTAATTCTCTCGAACACAGCATGTTGATTTTCTTTAAAACACTAATCCCAGCACTGTCAATGCTTTTGGCCGTACTAAAATCAATGATAAGATTGTGAAAGCCTTCACGAAATAACGTTCGTGATACTGCCTCTAAATCAGCAGCAAAAGTATCTTCAAACTTGTTTTCTTGAACGTTGATGAGAGCGTATTGCTCGTGTTTTTGAATGGTATAGTTCATTAGATGTTGGTGGTTAAGAATTAAACGCTAAGTGTCAAGGGCATTTAGCAGGTAGCGATTAATGAATAACGTATTCTCAACGCGAAAATAGCGAACCCTTGATATTTTCTTCTATTCTTTGCAAAATATCTTCGGTAGAAGCTTTTACGAAAGACTGACCTGTTACCTTTTCAAAAAGCTCTATATAACGCGCCGAAATCTGCAAAACCCATTCGTCTGACATTTCAGGAACTTGCTGTCCTTCTTTACCTTGAAAACCATTTGCAATCAACCATTCTCTCACAAACTCTTTCGACAATTGTTTTTGTGGTAAGCCTTTTTGTTGATTTTCTTGGTATACATCCGCATAAAAATACCGTGAAGAATCAGGTGTATGCACTTCATCGATTAAGTAAATTTTACCTTCGGCATGGCCAAACTCGTATTTGGTATCTACCAAAATAAGCCCTTGCTGTGCTGCCATTTGGGTTCCTCTCTCAAATAGTGCCAAGGCGTATTTTTCTAATTGTACATATTCTGCTTCCGACACTATACCTCTCTCCAAGATTTGCTCTCTCGAAATATCTTCGTCGTGCCCTTCGTGTGCCTTAGTAGTAGGTGTAATAATAGGCGTAGGAAGACGGTCATTTTCTTTTAATCCTTCGGGTAGGGTCACGCCACATACACTACGCTTACCAGCCTTATACTCACGAGCCGAATGTCCCGCCAAGTACCCTCTCACTACCATTTCCACCGGATAAGTTTCGCATTTGTGACCCACACTGACGTTAGGGTCTGGCACATCAATCAACCAATTGGGGACAATATCGGCCGTAGCTCTCAAAAAATGAGCCGCAATCTGATTTAGCACTTGCCCTTTGAAAGGAATCGCTCGTGGCAAAATCACGTCGAAGGCCGAAATACGGTCGCTGGCAATCATCACCACACGGTCGTCAAAACTATATACATCACGAACTTTGCCACGATAAAAGCCCGTCTGATTAGGAAACTGAAAATTGGTTTGAGTAAGCGCTTGCATTGGGGGTTTTAGATTAAAGTGATGGTACAAAGGGCGGTTTTACCATTTTCCTTTGCTATCATCATTGGGAATGTTTGAACGATGTTTCTGTTGTTGTAAATATTGAATTTCGGAGGCTTTTAGTGCGTCTAATATCATCATAGCCTGTACTTCCGTCATTTTGATATTTTGGAGGCGATTCAGAATATCTTTTTTCTGCTCTGTCTTTATCGCTTCCTGTGCTACTTGAGGACTCTCCGTTTTGGTAGGTTTTGTTTCCTTGGTGGTTTCGTTTCGAGTGGTGTTTGGAGAAGATTTAGATTCGGGAACAATCCCGCTGTATTTCTTTTTCAAAAACTCATAATTAAATCTTGATTTCTGATTATCAGGATTTTCCTTGAGACTTTCTTTTAAATAATTGAGTCCCGCAAGGGTATCTTTCTCTAAAACCGCAATTATTCCAAGTTGATTCAGGGCTTTGGAGGCCAAAAAAGGGTCTTTTAGTCGAGCAAGTTTATTATAATAGCGTCGCGCACTTTTTAGTTGTTTCAATTGAAAGTAGGAATGCGCCAAATTCAACCGCGCTTCGGGTTCGGCAAAGAGTGAGGCCGAAGTCACATCACGATAGGCTTCCGTAGCTTTTTTATAGTCTTGGTTTGTATATGCTTCTTGGGCTTCCATTTTGGCTCGATTACTGCGCGAAATTGTATCAAAGGAACGATTATCCCAAATCCACAAAAGCAAAGAAATTAGTAATGACGGAACCACAGTATAAAATCAATTAGGTAGGTATTTCTCCTATTATTTGTAGGGCATAACGCTCGCAACGCGCCTCTGAGTGTACTCCTAAAGTAACTAAGCTGCAAAGATAGCGTTTTTTAAATCTTGGCACAGTTTTGGAGATATTGGGCATATCACCTTACATTTGACTTGTTTTCCAATGTCTGTGGTTATGTCAAAATCCAAAAAGGGGAACCCTCAACCCGCCAAACCAACTCAAAAGCAACAAGTTATACCTGTTGAACCTAGTATTCTATCTACCCAAAGCTTTGTGGCAGAAGCTACATCAAAGCCTCCGATTGCCAAGGTAAACAATGCGCTATTTCGTAAAATTTTTTGGGGTTTAGCTTTGGTGCTCCTCATCGGAATGCCCATTTTGAGTACTCAGTACAGTATCACCGCCGATGAATGGGGTAACAAAGCCTACGGCGAACTTTGCTTGGATTATTTCACAAGTCTTGGGCAGAAAAAAGACGCCCTCACTTATGCTCCGCGTGGTGGTGAAGTGATGTATTGCTATGGGCCTACCTTAGATCTTATATCAGCGGCGATTTATCGCACTACTGGTGCCGATCCTTATACCGTCAGGCATTTATTGCTTTCTCTGATGGGTGTACTCATTATGGTAGGATGCGGCCTTATTGCTCGTCTTCTTGGCGGCAATTGGCGGGTCGCTGTCATTGCCTTGGTGTTTACGTTGTTTTCGCCTCGTATTTTTGGGGATTCAATGAACAACCCCAAAGACATTACGTTTGCCGCAGGTTATATTGTAACGATATGCTTTTTGATTAAATTTTTGCAAGAACTCCCCCGCCCTTCTTGGCGCACTAGCTTGTTTCTGATTGCGGGTATCGGGATTGGTTTAGGAAGCCGTGCACCGGGATTGGCATTGGTAGGATATGTACCTTTTTTTGTGGTTTTCGAAATCTTATTCCGTAAAGGTCTGCGCAAAACCATCTTCTCCGAAAGCACTTTGATCAAAGATGTGGCCCTAAAAACCACCGCCGCTACCTTGGGAGGATATATCTTAGGTATTCTTTTCTGGCCTTTTGCGCTAGCCAATCCTTTCAAAAACCCGCTCGTAGCTTTACAGACTCTCACCAACTTCCCGATTAGCATCAAAACTCTCTTTGAAGGCTCCAAAATATATTCTACGGCTTTGCCTTGGTACTATGTTCCAAAATATATGATGGTTTCGACTCCATTATATTTTTTGGCGGGTTTGCTGATTTTTGTCCTTATTTTCCCGTTTATAAAGAAATATTTCAATCAGCGTTATCTCTTCATTGTGTTGTTTGTGGGGATGTTTCCGCTTATTTACGGAATCTCAAAAAACTCAGCTTTCTATAATGGTTGGCGCCATACTACCTTTATCTATCCTCCATTGGTGGCGCTTGCAGCAGTAGGATTTGAATATTTGCTCCAACGTTTTTCAAATACTGGACAAAAAATCTTGGCGGGGATTCTGGCGATATTGGTGGCATTGCCCTTGTGGTTTATGGTCAAAAATCACCCTTATCAATACACTTATTATAACGAACTTACGGGCGGTGTCAAGGGCGCTTTTGGACAATACGAGACGGACTATTTTGGAACTAGTACCCGCGAAATAGCCGCTTGGATGAAAAAAAACATCCCCAATATCCAAACCGATAGCGTGGTTATTGCGAGTGATTATTATATTCCTCTCAAAGATTATTTTACGGATTATCCCAAACTCAAAATGGCTTATCGACGCTACTATCAGCGTTCTGAACATGATTGGGATTATGGGGTATTCTTGACAGGACACCTCACCCCGAGCCACTTCCGCAACTCCAATGTATTTCCACCGGCGGGTACGATTCATACCATTACGGTCAATGGTGCACCCATTGGAGTGGTAATCAAACGAATCTCGAAAGATGACTTTAAGGGAATTCAACTTATCAAAGAAGGCAAAATAGCGGAATCGATACCTTATCTCGAAAGAGCCCAACAAGCCGACCCTAACAATGAGGTTATTAAGCTTTATTTGGCCAATGCGTATAACAACGTAGGCCGCCTCAATGAAGCCTTACAGACTACCCAAAAAGCCCTTGAGATTTTTCCTGAGTACTTAGGGGCAATGACTACCATGGCGATTACGTATATCAATCTCAACCAAAACGATAACGCGATTTTTATGCTCACGGAGGTGCTTAACCAAGACCCTTCAAATCGTGATGCTGCCCAATATTTGGCTTTGGCTTACGAACGCAAAGGTGACCTCAATACTGCCAATCGCATCAGGAGCCAGTTGCAGCCGCAATAAGAAAGCTTTCGTAATAACACCAGTCAGCTAATCGCGTCCTACGAGGTCGCGATTTTGCTTATTTATAAGCGGATAGTTGCAATGAATGACCAACCACACTTAAAATAAATCATTGACAATCTTTTGATTAAGCCCTATTTTTAACCCATCAAACTAAACAACTTCTCAATCTCTAAAATCCATTATTAGCGTATGTCATCTCGTTCTCAGGTCGATTGCGATGTAGTACTCATCGGTGCAGGCATTATGAGTGCTACTTTAGCTGTTTTTTTGAAAGAACTTCAGCCCGATTTAAAAATTGAAATTTTTGAAAGATTAGACCACGTAGCTGGCGAAAGCTCATACGCTTGGAACAACGCAGGCACGGGCCACTCGGCCCTCTGTGAGCTCAATTATACGCCCCAAAAAGAAGACGGAACCATTGATATATCCAAAGCCCTCAAAATCATAGAGTCGTTTGAGATTTCTAAGCAATTTTGGGCCTATTTGGTAGGACACGGTTATTTTAGTAGTCCAAAATCTTTTATCAATAGTATTCCTCATATGAGTTTTGTCGAAGGCGAGGAAGATGTTTCTTTTTTACGAAAAAGATTTGAAGCACTGCAAAGTTCACACCTTTTTGCGGGTATGCAATTTGCCGACGACTATGAAACCCTAAGCAAGTGGATTCCACTCATGGTGAATAAACGTGACTCTGACCAAAAGATAGCTGCTACTCGCATAGACATCGGTACCGATGTTGATTTTGGAGAACTCACTCGCAGCCTTTTCAATCACCTCAAAGAAAGTCATGAGGTAGCAGTATCGCTAAGTCACGAAGTGATTGCAATGCAACGAGACGAATATGAACATTGGCTGCTAAGAATTGAGGACAAAACCACCGAAAACCACGAATGGATTCGGACCAAATTTGTTTTCATCGGGGCAGGTGGAGGCTCACTTCCATTGCTCGAAAAATCAGATATTGAAGAAGGAGAAGGTTTTGGAGGATTTCCGGTCAGTGGACAATGGCTCGTGTGCCAAAACGAAACTTTGATTGAAGCGCACCACGCCAAAGTATACGGGAAAGCCAAAGTGGGTACTCCTCCTATGTCAGTGCCTCACCTAGACACGCGCATCATCAATGGCAAGAAGCAATTACTTTTTGGTCCTTTTGCGGGCTTTTCTACCAAATTTCTCAAAGAAGGCTCTTTTCTTGACTTGGCCTTTTCTATCACCGCCGACAATCTGCTTCCTATGTTGAGCGCAGGGATTCACAACTTACCTCTTACCAAGTACCTTATTGAGCAAGTGATGATGAGTTTTGAGGACAAAATGGAAGCTTTACGTGAGTTTATGCCTGCTGCCAAGGCCGAAGACTGGGAGTTGGCTATTGCGGGGCAACGAGTCCAAGTCATCAAAAAAGACGAAAAGGAAGGAGGGGTTTTAGAATTTGGGACAGAACTAGTCGCAGCAGCCGACGGAAGCGTTGCGGCATTGCTAGGAGCCTCCCCCGGTGCTTCTACCTCAGTTTCGATTATGCTTGATTTGCTAAACAAATGCTTCAAAACAGAAATGCAATCAGAAGCATGGCAAAACAAGCTCCAAGAGATGATTCCGTCTTATGGCAAAAAACTCTCCAACGATCCTATACTTACCCAGCAAGTCAGACGCTGGAGCCATGAGGTATTGGAGCTTGACGCCGTTCCTAATACCTAGTACCGATTCTATTTTTCTTAACTAACAGCCAATATGAAGCATTTCAGTCTTTTTGTAGTTATTATTTTATTGTTGTCTATTTCGTCGGTATTCGCCCAAAAACTCAGCATTCGTCTTACTGATTCCAACAAAGAACCGGTGATTGGGGCTACGGTTCGTTTAACAGAACAAACCGACTCTACCAAAAAACTCTTTGGAGTAGCCGATGTAGAGGGCAATGTCGTTTTTGTACTTAAATCTCCCAACACAAGTTATCGACTAGAAGCTACTTCGGTGGGCTTTGCTCCTTTCAAAACTACCATCAACCCCTCCTCCCAAAGTGAATGGACGTTTGTGATGCAAGTAGATAAAAAAACGCTCAACGAAGTAGTAGTCACCGCTCCAAAGCCGCTCATGCTCCAAGAAGATGATAAAACCATCGTAGACCCTGAGCCTATCGCCAGCGTAAGTACCAATGCCATGGAAATCATGGAAAAAATTCCTGGTCTCTTCATTGACCCCGACGGCAATATCTACATCAGTAGTACTACCCCTGCCACGGTGCATATCAATGGTAGAGAACAAAAAATGAGCGCCGCCGACATTGCTTCTTTACTCAAGAATCTCCCTCCCAACAGCATCGCCAAAATTGAAATCTTAAGAACTCCCTCTGCCAAATTTGACGCTAGTGGTAGTGGAGGCGTGGTCAATGTGGTACTCAAAAAAGGCGTAAAACTCGGCATCACGGGGAGCCTTAGCGCTGGTATGAATCAAGGAAGGTACGGAAATCAATTTGTAGGAGGAACTATCAATCACAATGACGGCAACCGTAGCTCGTATTTGACCCTAAATTATAACAAACGCAATAGCTATGACCAGCTCACTACAGATCGTCCTTTTACCGCCGATTCGCTCCTAAGCCAGCGGTCATTCACGACGACCCCTAGCCAAGTGTTTTACAGTGGTTTTGGAATGGGTTTTACTCCCAACAAAAAATGGGAAATCAATTTTGACGACCGCCTCTCTTTTAATAAGTTTCAATCTCTGGCCGACAATCTCAATCAAATAAGCAGCCTAAGCGAGGGGCTTGTTATTACCCAAAATACCAATACCCTTCAAAACAACACCCGCGCCTTTTCGTTCAATCAAGACATTTCGACCAAATACAAAATAGACTCCTTAGGTTCGGAGTTTACGATAGATGCCTCCTACAATTTCTCCCAAAGCAATGGTACACAGCAGTTTAGTACCATCTTCACCCAACCTATTCGACCAGTGATTGGTGGAGATGGCTCCATTGACAACAAAAGGCACTTTTTCAATGCTCGTACGGATTTTCGATACCAATTTCCCCATAAAATCTTGTTGGAAACAGGCCTCAAAACTACTCTTCAGCACTTCAATAACCAGACACAGTATTTTAGCGAGGTAGGAGGTATAAGACGCCCTGATAATTTCCGCACCCGGACTTTTGAATACGACGAAAACATCAACTCTGCTTATCTACAAGGCTCCAAAACTATCAACGCCTTTGTCATTAAAATGGGGGTTCGTTTAGAAAATACCCGCATGGATGGGCACCAACTCAGCCCAAGCGACACCTCTTTTAGACTTCGTCGTACGGATCTTTTTCCTTATGTATTTTTGAGCCGACGCTTATCCAAAATCGCCGGCTACGAGCTTCGCGGCTATTTGGTTTATCGGCGCTCTATCACACGTCCCGTTTATGAATACCTCAATCCTTTTCCGCGATACATAGACCAATACCTCTACGAATCTGGAAACCCTTCGCTTAGACCTCAATTTACCGAAAATATCGAGGCCAATATCAGCGTCCAAGAACGTCCTATTTTTGCGATTGGGCGCAATTATACCCGCGACATTTTTACGAATGTAGTCTACCAAGATGCCCAGAATCCAAGCCTAGCTTACCGTACTTATGACAACTTAGGCAAAAATCAAGAAACCTATTTTAGACTTATGGGGGCTATTCCTCCGGGTGGTAAATACTTTTTTGTGGTAGGAACCCAATATAACCACAACAAATACGACGGGTTTTATGAAGGACGTCCGTTGACTTTTCAGCGGGGTTCGTGGTCATTTTTTACTTTCCATTCGCTCAAAATAGACAATCTAACTACCCTGACTCTCAACGGTTTTGTTAGACTAAAAGGGCAACTTCAATTTTATGAATTAAGTAATTTTGGTGCTTTAAACATCAACCTTAACCGTAAGTTTTTTGACCGTAAGCTCACCGTAGCCCTCTCGGCCAATGACGTTTTCTTTACTTCAAACAATCAGTTCAGCATTCAGCAAGGAAGTATTACGGCCTATGGCAAACGCCAAAGTGATACCCGTCGGTTTGGGATTAATGTTTTGTACAATTTTGGTATTCGTAAAAAAGAAGAAAAAAACAATATGATGAATTTTGAAACGCTCGAAAAAAGCGTCAATTAATTTATCGAATCCAAACCCCTTGGCCTATTTCCAGAATTTGGTGAGGGGTTTGGTACAAATCAGCATATTTCTCAAACTCTTGCGGTTCTTCGGTATTAAAACTAAACATGTGGTAATGATGCGGAATCACCAATTTAGCCCTAATTTCTTTACCTAGACGAGCCGCTTCTTCGGCGTTCAGGTTGCCCGCTACTTTACGTTCTGGCTTGTTGCCATTGATGGGCAAAAAAGCCACATCCACCTCAAAAGGCTTCAATATTTCGACCATACCATCGTACCAAAGGGTATCGCCCGAGTGGTATACCCGATAGCCTCCAAACTCCACCACAAATCCCATGTATTTACACCTCCCCAGATTGTCTCTTTCGAGGGCATTATGAGCGGCAGGTACGCCTATTATCTTAAAACCCTGTATTTCAATACCCTCACCGTCGTTGAGTCCCACTGGAAAATCCATCGCACACGCCAAACGCTCACAAACAAAAGCTCGATTGGCTTCGGGTATTATAAACTGTATGTTGGGATTTTGGGCAATGAGCGGTAGGAGCGTTTCGGCATCCAAGTGATCCGTATGATTGTGTGAAGAAGTCACTATATCTATCATCGTGAGTTTGGCGGGATTGATAGCACGCTCGCTCATACGCGTATGAGGCTTGTCGGTAGCTGCGTATTTGACTGTCAATGAGTCTGACAGGTAAGGATCAAAGAGTAAATGTTTTCCCCTAAACTGAACCAGAAAACCACTCTGCCCTAGCCACCATATCCCAAAGCCTTCCTCAACAGTGGAGTGAGAAAAAATATCTTGTAACAAGGTTTCGTCTTTTTGAAAAGCAGGAATCAGGCTCATACGTCAGAAAATAGATTAGTGATATAGCTTTAAAATACCTTTTTATTGGCAATTTACTTATACAATTGTGGCGGTTTTGGTCGAACTAACTTAGGAAGACAAACGTTGAAAATGAGTAAACCATATCGCCTTCTTCTTTATTATTAGATTCAATCATCATGGGAAAATTTCACTCTTCTATCGCGCCAGCTCATCAAGATTTTATTCAAAATCAGCATTTATTCTTTGTCAGTACCGCCCCTTTGAGTGGCGAAGGGCACGTCAATCTTTCACCCAAAGGACTTGATTGTTTCAGGGTTCTTAATAGCCATCAAGTGGCTTACATGGATTTGATTAGTAGCGGCAACGAGACCTCCGCTCATGTCCTCGAAAATGGCCGCATTACAATCATGTTTTGCTCATTTGACAAAACTCCGCTTATTCTTCGTCTTTATGGAAAGGGAAAAACAGTACTACCTCATTCGGAAGAGTGGCAAATGTATGCTCCCCATTTTACAATATACCCAAGCACACGCCAAATCATAGTGGCGGATATAGATCTTGTTCAAACTTCCTGCGGATTTGGGGTGCCGCTTTATGAATACGTGGGAGAAAGGAGCATTCATTTTGAGTGGGCCGAAAAGAAAGGAGAACAAGGACTACAAGAATATATTCAAGAAAAAAACCTCAAAAGTTTAGATGGGCTACCCACGGCTATTGGGCAAAACACTTTTTAATAATTCTAACGATTTAGTGGCTAAATTGCACTAATTATAACGATTAAGGACGACTCGCGACTTAGTACGATTAGATTTATAGGGGTTTCTTCCTTTTAGTGGAGGCATATTTCGGCAGGAATCTATATTTTTGTCTCTTTGAAATGGCTTCAATAAAATCTGTTTTTAGGATTTAAGACCTAACCAGAAAGCACGTCTTTTTTTGTTTGTAGGTTTTGGAAAAGATAGAAGTAGTATTCTCAAGCACTTTCATTAATAGATACGCCCCAACAAATGAATGTAGATTTAACAGAAAGCCTAAAAATCAGGCAATTGAGCGCCGAGGAGGAAATTCCTTATCACTTATTACTTCTTGCCGATCCTTCCCAAAAATTGATCGACGACTATCTACTCAGTGGTGAAGTATACGTAGCTTCGCTTGAGGAAGCTATCGTAGGGGCTTATGTACTCACTCCGCTCAACGACGATGAAATCGAAATTAAAAATATCGCCGTAGAAACCGAATACCAAAACAAAGGCTTAGGTAGCATTTTGCTTGATGATGCCACCCTTAAAGCCAAGGAGAAATCTTTTAAAATTTTAATTATTGGCACGGCAGATTCTAGTTTGGGTCAGCTGTACTTATACCAAAAACAGGGCTTTGAAATCTCAGGTATCAAAAAGGATTTTTTCATTGAAAACTACGAGGAGCCTATTTATGAAAATGGAGTACTGTGTCGTCACATGATTGTACTCACCAAGCACTTATAATTGTCTTCCCAGAAATAGGCTCACTTTTAGAGCGTTAGTACCTTCTCGTTTATTTTTCAAAAACAGCCAAGAAAGACAGAAATCATATGAAAATTCACATTTTTGGTGCCTCTGCAAGCGGAGTTACTACGCTTGGTAGGGCATTGGCTGCCGAATTAAACATTCCTTATTTCGATACAGACTCTTATTTTTGGGAACAAACAGCTCTTCCTTTCACGGTCAAAAGAGAGCCAACCCTGCGCAACACTCTACTTTCCAACAATTTAGCTCCTCATCCTAGTTGGATTTTAGGTGGGTCGATTGTAAGTTGGGGCCAGCAAGAATGGATGCAATTTGATTTAGTGGTGTTTTTATACATTCCTCATTCTATTCGGATGGCAAGATTGCATCATCGCGAGTTAGAACGCTACGGCAATCACATTTTTGAAGACCCTATTCGCCGTCAACTCTATCATGATTTTGTAACTTGGGCTTCGGGCTACGACGACAATTCTACCAAAGGGCGTACTTTGGCAGTTCATGAGGCTTGGCTTCAACAACAATCCTGCCCTATACTCGAACTCCGGGGAGATTTGTCGGTAGCTCAGCGTATTGAGTCTATCAAGCACAAACTTTCTTCTATTTCCTAAAAAACTTTTTTGTATGACCTCTCCTAAAATCTTACCAGCAGTAGCAGCGGCTATTTTCAATGCTCAAGGAGAAGTACTTCTTCAGCGCCGCAAAGATGTCAATCAATGGTGCATTATATCGGGACATGTCGAATACGGCGAAAGCATCCAAGAGGCGATCTTGCGCGAAATCTACGAAGAAGCCAACGTATCAGCCAAAATCGTCCGATTGATAGGCATCTACTCCTCGCCCGATTTTCAGACGTACCATTATCCTGAGCAGTCAGTTCAGTATGTTACGTCGTATTTTGAAGTAAAACTTCTTGAAGAAATTGGGCAAGACTTTTCTAAAAATGAAAGCTTTGAATTTAGGTTTTTTAACAAAAACGACCTTCCTCAAGAAATGGCTCTCATCAATCCTCATTGGCTAGAGGATGCCTTAGATACGGCAAATGAAGTATTTTTAAGATAGAACCTTGTGTTCTAAGGTTCTATCTTGATGCTACATTTATTGCAACCTAACCAAATACCGTGCTTGGGTTTCGGTAGCCCGAGTAGCGGGGTTTAAAAACGGAAGCGTCAAACCTGTGACGTGAAAGTTTTGGTAAGAATGCAACACCTCAGCTTGACTATCAATGGTTTTGAGCGATGCAAGCCCCTGCTCATCGGTATAGAGAAGTATCTCTTTGTCCTTCTTCGTTGTTTTTAATTCTTCTGCCGACTTTATCACAGGCGTGGTACGTTGGGTATAAAAATCTAACGCACTATGAAAAATATTGTAATTTGTAGAAGCCTCCAAATCATAGATATAAAAGGCATCTTTTTTGTCTTGATAATCTTTGGCTACTTTTTGCCCTACTACCGATCCAATCTGATAGGTCAAAAGCGTGGGATAAAAATGATAATTCATCACCAAGTTGGCCGCAATAGCCGTCAAAAACGGAGCAAATACAAGCTGCGAAAAACCCGGACGTCGGGTACTGTATAGCCTTACCACCAAAACCGACAACAGCACTACGATGGCAATCAGAACGATGTTTTCTAAAGGAAAAAACCAAGTACAGGCCGCCAAAATGACAATGCCCATTACGACCGAGGTGATAATCAAACCCACCCGCACCCATTTAAAGACTGTCGTAGAAGAGGGCATTTCGATGGTTTTGATGAGGAAAGAAGCCGTCAAAACCGCCGCCAATGGAAACACCACAAAGGTATAGTGTGGCAACTGATACTGCGCCGTAGACAAAGCCATAAAAGGCAATACAAAACCTCCCAACGAAATCGCTTCTTCTTGGGAAGTCAACAAAAACTTTTGTTTTACTACCTGCCTAATCGCAAAAACCAACGCTGGAATAAAAGCCAGTACCCAAGGTAAAAAACTCCAAAGGAAATTATGAGACTGAAAAAATAATCCTGCATCATTTACCCACTGATTTTCGCCCGTAATACGCCCAAAGCTCTGAGTCCAGAAAAAGAAAACAATCCCTTCGGTACCATACTGCCGTAGCAATCCAATACAATAGGGCAGCAAAACAAGCCCAATAACCGGAATTCCTAATATCCAACGGGGGTCGAAAAGTTGTTTCCATTGACGTTTTAAAACAAAATCTACAAAAAACGCAGAGCCTACTACAATGAGGCTGATGGGGCCTTTGGCTAGCATTCCTAAACCCGCAAACACAAATCCACCGACAAAATGTTTCCATTTTCGATGCCGTAGGTATTCGGCGATTAGCCAAATAGAAACCATGACGCTATTGGTAAGCAAAGTATCACATCGAACATCATGATTCATCAAAAAAAACGCTTGACAACTCCCCATCACCAACGCCGCCACATAAGCGGTTTGTTCTGAATAATAAAGTTTTGTAAAACGATACACGGCATACAAGCCCAAGATTGTCGACAAAATTGGGATGAAGCGATAGGCAAAATTGGAGATGCCAAATAATTTGAAAATAATAGCCGAAATCCAAAACAACAATGGAGGCTTATCGAGGTAATAATCCTGACCGCGCAATTGTACTTCTAAAAACTCCCCATTATCGGCCATTTCGCGCCCAATAGAAGCATATTGGGCCGCATCAATATCCATAATATCAATCCTAAACGCCCCGATTACATAGACTATGATTAAAGCTACAAAAGGTAAATATTTATTGTTCCAACGCATACAGGTGGGTTTATATGTAATGTATTTTATTTGTGGGGGCGACTCGCCCCCTGAAACTTTCTATTAGAGGTGTTACTTAAATGCTGGGATACCCGTAATCTCATGCCCAAGTATCAAAGCATGAATATCGTGCGTACCTTCATACGTAATCACCGATTCGAGATTCATCATATGCCGCATGATAGGATAATCGCCCGTGATGCCCATTCCTCCCAACATTTGTCGAGCCTCACGAGCTATATGAAGAGCCATGTCAACATTGTTTCGTTTGGCCATCGAAATCTGAGCAGTAGTAGCTTTTCCGGCATTTTTGAGGGTTCCTAGCCGCCAGGCCAACAATTGTGCCTTGGTAATTTCGGTCAACATTTCGGCTAGTTTTTGTTGTTGAATCTGAAACGCACCTATCGGTTTTCCGAACTGAATTCTTTCCAAAGCATAGTTGCGGGCGGTCTCATAGCAGTCAATCGCAGCCCCTATTGCTCCCCATGCGATGCCATAGCGGGCATTGTCGAGACAGCCAAGCGGCCCCCTAAGCCCCTCCACATTAGGCAAGATATTGGCCTTGGGTACTTTGACATTGTCAAAAACCAACTCTCCCGTCACACTCGCCCGTAGCGACCACTTATTATGGATTTCGGGTGCCGAAAACCCCTCCATTCCTTTCTCGACAATCAGTCCTTGTATACGCCCTTGTTCGTTTTTGGCCCATACTACCGCAATATCGGCCACGGGAGAATTTGTAATCCACATTTTGGAACCATTCAAAACCACATGGTCACTTTCATCCGTAAAATGCGTAAGCATACCTGCGGGATTAGATCCGTGGTTGGGTTCGGTTAGCCCAAAACACCCGATCCATTCGCCCGAAGCCAAACGTGGTAAGTACTTTTGGCGCTGCTCTTCGGAGCCATAAGCAAAAATAGGCCACATCACCAGCGAACTCTGCACCGATACCGTAGAGCGCATACCTGAGTCACAACGCTCAATTTCTTGGGTAATCAACCCATACGCAATATAATCCATCCCACCCCCACCGTACTCCACGGGTAAGGTAGGGCCAAAAGCGCCAATTTCGGCAAATTTTTGAATCAAATGGGCAGGAAAGGCGGCTCGTTGAGCATAGTCTTCGATGATGGGGCGTACATCCCGATTGATCATCTGTCGTACCGCATCCCGCACCAAGAGATGCTCTTCGGTCAGTAAGTCATCAATTTGATAAAAGTCAGTAGTTGTTGAAAAAGAAGTGCTCATGATTTTTGGAGAATGTATTTTAAAATAATCTCTCAGTCTGAATTGTCCCCAAAATTATCATAAAATCCACCCATTATCACAAAAATCAAGGAAAGCTGTAACCAAATAGTTGCAACAAACGTTACTATATGGTAAATTTGATAAACTCTGACACTGATTTTGTAACGTGGAAACGCTTTTGCTGATTCTTTTATTGATTCCGTATTTAGTACTTCGATACCATCTTACAGACCACGATACCCCAACCGACAAAGAAAGGAAAAGGCTATCAGAGGGAATACAACTGTACGAAAATCAGGCCTATGCCGAAGCTTTTGTCTATTTTGATAAAAGAATCAAAGAATACCGTAAATCTGCCATTGCCTACGCCTATCGAGCCAAATGTAATCTCAAAGAAGGAAATTACTTTTCGGCCATTTATGATTCAGGACAAGCCCTTAGCTTTGACAATACCCTAGCCGACGTGCACCTTGACCACGGCATGGCTCATTATTTTTTAGGTGAATACAACACCGCTTTTCTTTCATTCGACAAAGCGGTCTGGTTTTCAAGAGGAAACGAATCCAACGCCCTTCGCTGGCGCGCTTTGGCTCGTCTGAAGCTCCACCAACTATCACAAGCCGAAAAAGACCTTTCAAGGGCCGTAGAATTGGGCGATGAAAACGCCGCCTATGTACTGAGTCAACCTCCTTTTTGTCGAAAGGTGATTTTATAATCGCTTCAACTTTTTTCTTTTTATGTGTGTTACTACATTCACACCTCAAATTTCATTTGTGATTGATTATTTATTCGACACTTTCATAAACACCTAGTCTATGCTCGAAGTAACCCCTGACAACAAGCTTAAACGCCTCATTGTGGTAGGCGACCGCGTGCTTATCAAACCCAAAAATCCCGTTGATCAGACTTCCTCTGGCCTTTATCTTCCTGCCACTGTTACCGAAAAAGAACAAGTACAAAGTGGATATGTCATCAAAGTCGGGCCAGGCTACCCCATTCCCAGCCCCGTAGAAGATGAACCTTGGAAAGAAACCGAAGAAAAAGTAAAATACATGCCTCTGCAAGCCCAAGAAGGCGACCTTGCGATTTATCTCCAACGCAATGCCATAGAGGTGATGTATAATGATGAAAAATACATCATTGTCCCTCAGTCGGCCATCTTGATGCTAGAGCGGCACGAAGATTTGTTTGGCTAATCCTAAACAACCAAAAAAGCCCGGCGTGCCGGGCTTTTTTGGTATAGAAAGAGTATGATTTATCACTTACCGCTTTCCTGTGGACCACCACCTCGGGGGTCGTAGCCAGAAGCAAAAAGTGGATACTGATCAAAAATTGACCGCACTACGTTTCGGTAGTAGTTGTTGGCTGCATTGGGATTTTTGAAAATACCAGCCGCGTACCCTCTCCAGACCACTTGATCACTGTCAGCATCAATCAAAGAGATAATGATTGTTCCTTTATCAAGCGAATAGCGAATAGGTTCATATTTGAAAGAATCGTCTTCGGTATCTACCCAGTTTTTAATAACCGGCTGCATATACCCCTGATAACGTAGATTGTCATAAAAAATACCGTAATTTACCAAAAGGGAAGGCTTACTTGTGGAGAGGCGATAGCCACGCGCCTGCATTTGGCGGTGAATCGCATTGTACACTTCCGTACAGACATTACCTGTATCTCTCTCACATTCCAAGAAGGCATACGTACTGTATGTCTTGAAATTTGTTTCATAACTGTAATCGTGTTCAACGAAAATACGACGACTTGTGTTACAGCCCGCCGCCCACACAACGACGCAACCAAAAAGTAAAAGTTTAGCAAGCTTCATGACGGATGTTAGTGTTAGGTGTTATGCCCGAATATTTGGATAAAATTACGAAATTTTCGATAAAAGCAAATTTTTTATTGTAAAACTTGTCAACAATAAATTATCCTATGTAATACGCTACTCCTTGATGAAATTCGTTGGCCGTTACTTTGATGTCATACCCGCAACTTCCTATTCCTGTAAGCAACGAAAAACGTAACTCTCCCCCTTTATTTTTTTTGTCTTGATAAGCCAATTCAATGAGATGAGGTATATCAAGCACTTTTAAATTTACTTTGCCATACAACGAAAATATAAACTCCTCTACTTGCTCTAATGTTTGCAAATCGACCATTTTTTTTCGATAGGCTATGTAAGTTTCGATAATCATTCCGGCCGCGATAGCTTCTCCGTGCAACAATCGCTCTTTGGGTGGTTTACTCAAATAATATGTTTCGACAGCGTGACCAACAGTATGACCAAAATTTAAAATTTTGCGTAATCCTTTTTCTGTAGGGTCTTGGGTTACTACCTCTTTTTTTATTTCGACCGAATGCGCAATCAAATCCCCCCAATCCTGAGCTTCAAAGTCTTTCTTGCGTATTGCTTCCCATTTGGCCGCATCCGCAATCAGACAATGCTTAATGATTTCGGCAAAACCCGATCTCAGTTCTATATACGGGAGTGTGGATAAAAAGGATGCGTCAATCAAAACATTTTTTGGTTGGGTAAAAACGCCCAAATGATTCTTGAATCCCTGAAAATCAATGCCTAGTTTTCCACCCACGCTTGCATCCACTTGCGCAAGCAAAGTGGTCGGAATTTGCACAAAGTCAATCCCTCGTTTATAGGTGGCGGCACAAAACCCTCCCATGTCTCCAATCACTCCACCACCCAAATTAAACACTACCGCATGACGGTCTAGACCAAAGCGGGTCATTTCGCCCCAAATCTGCTCACACGTACTTAGATTTTTGTGTTGCTCCCCCGCAGGCACTACTATCAAGTGGTGCTTTGGCAAAAGCGTTTTTATGCGACTATAGCAGTGTTTGCGGGTATTGGTATCTGCAATTACGACGACTTTAGAGTAGGATTTATCCGATAAATAAGCCGGAAGGCTTTCTTGAATAGGGGCAATTGTTACTGACATAGGATGAGTTATGAATTAAAAATCTAAAAATAAGTGATTTAAGTGCTAAAGCACAACTAGGCTGCCCGTGCGGTTACTCGTTGGTCGTTATTCGTTTATCATTAACTGTAGTACCCTGCTGCGATTATTCGCTCAAAATCAACAGATTATACCCAAGCAAAAGCCAAAAAATTCTTGCTTTACTACTTAAAACAGGTTTAACTAAATTATTTAAAAACTAAAAAAGCATATCTACAACAATTTTACAAATGAGTGTAATCCTATATTCTACCTATCATTATAGCTATCTCTTGAGGGTTGGAGGTTGATAATTTTCTTCTACACGCACATTGAGCCATCTTCCAAATACAGAATAATCATGCAAGTGAGGAATTAAATTCAAGCAAAAACCTGCACAAATCCGCATAACAAATTTTGAAAAACCGCACACAAACGCAATTTTATTGCAGGATTCATTGCAAATCAGAAAGGTATTTGCTTTTTTTGGAGAGTTTATTCAGTTTTTTAATCAAACTAAAACCAACTTCAACTTTATTATGAACAAACTTTTACTCCGATTAGGGGTTTTGGTGCTTTCTTTTGCGTTAAGTCTATCGCTTTTTGCCCAAGACCGGGTGATTACGGGAAAAGTATCGAGCAACTCCGACAACACCCTACTTCCTGGGGTGAGTATTGTGGTCAAAGGCACTACACGCGGTACCACCACCGACAACAACGGCGATTTTAAGCTCACAGTGCCAGCCAACGCTACCTTGATTTTCAGCTATATTGGCTTTACAAGCCGTGAAATAAAGGTAGGGAATCAGAGCGTCATCAACCTCGAATTGTCGCCCGATGAATCGACTCTCAATGAAGTGGTTGTGACCGCTATGGGTATCAAGAAAGAGAAAAAACTCCTAGGTTACTCTACCCAAGATGTGAAAGGACAAGACATCATCGATACTGGTCGTGACAATTTCTTGGTAGCTCTGCAAGGGCGTGTCGCAGGGCTTACCATGACACCAACTTCTGGTCAACCTGGCGCTTCGGTGTCTATCCAATTGCGCGGAGCTAGTTCGATTGGCGGCAATAATCAACCACTTTATGTAGTTGATGGCCTCCCTATCGACAACCGTACATTTAGCCAAGAAGCCTACGTAAACCCATTGCCCAACCGCGACAACGATTATCTCAACCGTGCTGCCGATATCAATCCAAACGACATTGAAAGCATCACCGTTCTGAAAGGGCCTGAAGCAGCCGCTTTGTATGGTATTGATGCCTCGGCAGGAGCCATTTTGATTACGACAAAAAAAGGAAGTGGGGGCAAAGGTAAAATCACTTACGACAACAACTTCCGTTTTGAGGATGTATATCGTTTTCCGCAGGTACAGAAAGTGTATGGCCGGGGAATCAATGGCGCTCCAGACCCAAATACGCAACGGTTTTTTGGGCCAAAGCTTCCCGAAAACACCCAATTTTATGACAATTTTGAGTCTTTCTTCCGTACTGGTTTTACCCAAAAACATAGCTTAGGATTTGAGGGAGGAAAAGAAGGCGTGACTTACCGCTGGTCTACTACCTACACCGACCAAGCCGGTACTGTGCCTACGAGTGCTTTCAAAACCCTTTCTACGCGCCTTACTGCTACTGCCAATCTTACCTCCAAGCTCAAAGCTACTACCTCTTTTAGCTTTGTAAATACGCAAGTAGTGAAGCCTATCCGTAGCGAATATGGCTTTTTGATTGGTTTGCTTACTTGGCCTTCTTACGATGATGTGAGCAATTACCTCAATCCCGACGGCACGCGTCGCCGCTTGATTGCTGATACGGGCGAATACGACAATCCGCTGTTTAGTGTCAATAAAAACAAAAACACTGACCGTACCAAACGTACCATTGGTAACTTTTCGCTTGAATATACTCCTACTACTTGGCTCAATATCATCGGGCGATTCGGGGCTGACAATTACTCAACCCTCGGAAATTCATTTCTTCATCCTGAGTCAAACCGTGGCTTAGTGGGGCGTGGTACTATCGACAACTATACCGAAAATAGCCAATTGCTCAATGGGAATTTGTTGGTAACCGCCAAAAAAGCAATCGGAGATTTCAATACCTCCTTTTTGTTGGGAGGCTCAGTAGACGACCGCAATTATGAAGTCACCGCCGTAAGAGGAGAAAAACTATATCTGCCTGATTATAATTCTATCAACAACACCGACCCTGCTACCCAGCGTAACAAGCTCACTATCACCCGTCAAAGATTGCTAGGTGTATTTGGAAAATTGGATATAGACTATAAAAACTATTTGTCGTTGTCAATCACTGGTCGTAACGACTGGTCGTCTACCCTTCCCAAAGCCAACAATTCCTTCTTTTATCCTTCAGTCAGTATGAGTTTTGTATTTACTGACCTGCCTTCGATGAAAGGCCAATTCAGCGCCTTGTCGTTTGGTAAAATTAGAGCTTCTTATGCACAAACTGGTAAAGATGCGATTCCTTACCGCGTAAGAGCACGCTTGGTACCACAGACGAGCACAGGCGGTGGTTTTATCTATGATTTTTATGGTGATAATCCAAACCTCAATCCAGAGCGTTCGAGCGGATTTGAAGTAGGTACTGAGCTAAAATTCTTTAAAAATCGTTTGGGATTAGAAGTGGCTTATTATTCAAATGAACGCTCAAAACAAATTGTAGTACAGCGCCTTAGCTACGGCACAGGCTTTATCTTTGGATTGCTCAATGGAGGAACATTCTCTAACAGAGGTGTAGAAATCACTTTGACAGGTTCGCCCATACGTACTCCTTCTTTTAGCTGGGACGCTACTGTCAACTTCAGCAAACTTAAAACAGACGTGCGCAACCTTCCTGCTGATGTAGCAGAGTACTATAACTCAGACACTTGGCTGTATGGTAATGCCCGCGCTAGTGCTTTTGTGAATGGATTGGATAGTTATTATTCAAATATCAACTTAGCCTACAATCGCCGTGGAGAAGGAAGCGCAACTGCCATTGGGGGCTACAGCTATCTTCGCAACAACAAGGGCGATATTTTGATTAGCCCTGCTACTGGTTTACCGATTACTAATACCAACTTCTTGCCAATTGGTGACCGTAATCCAGATTTTACAATGGGTGTAACCAACATGTTCCGCTATAAAAACTTACAACTTTCGTTTTTATTGGATATTCGTAAAGGAGGAGATGTATACAATGGTAATGAAAGATATCTATACGCCATGGGCTTAAGTACTCGTACCCTTGATAGAGACCAACCTGTGGTATTTAAGGGCGTATTGCGTGATGGTTTGGAAAATACCGATAATCCTACCGCTAATAATATCCAAGTCACTCCCGCTACTCGTTTAGACTACTATACTTCGGCACTTCCTGAGTCTGAATTTGTAGAAAAAGACATCAATTGGTTGCGCTTACGCGATGTTACTTTAAGCTATAGACTCCCTACTACCCTTCTCAATCGTACAGGTTTTCTAAACAACGCCAGCGTATTTGTAACAGGAACAGACTTGTTCCTTCTTACCAACTATACAGGTGCCGATCCAAGTATCAACGGAAACTCTGCCAGTACTCTTGGGGTAGGAGGTGCTGGTTTTGACTTTGGAACGTTGGCGCTTGCACGGGCAGTATCGTTTGGAGTGCGTATCGGCTTATAATCTCCCCAGCTTTTGAAAAAGAGGACAAAATTCTCACAATCAAATAGTTACAAATACAAAATTTGATTAAAAATGAAAAAAATACTTCATATATTTCTTACACTTGGGGTAATGACGGGTTTGAGCAGTTGCGAAAAATACCTTGACATCAACACCGACCCAAGCAATCCCCAAGTAGCTGAAGCCTCGGCTATTTTGCCTCCAGTACTCGCCCAAATGGCGCGCGGACACGTTTTTGACTCACGGTTTACTGGGCGCTACGTCCAATATTGGGGACTCAATTCGGCCCTTGATAGCTGGGAAAGACACGGCTATATCTCTGGAAGTGACAACGGCGGTGAGATGTGGCGCTCGCATTATTGGTCAGTAGGTAAAAACATCGATTTGATCATCGAAGATGCCACTCCCAAAAAGCAGTTTGACTACGTAGGCGCGGCCAAAGCCATCAGAGCTTGGACTTGGCAAACCTCCACTGATGTATATGGTGAGATGATTCTGAAACAGGCATGGGAACCCAATCGCTACGTTTTTGAATATGATTCGCAAGAAGATATATATAAAGAAGTGGTAAGACTCGCCACCGAAGCTATTCAGGATTTGAGCAATACCGAAACCGTAGCTGCCCTTCGTCGTGGCGATGCTGTTTATAATGGAGATGTAACCAAATGGACAAAGTTTGCGTATGCGGTATTGGCTAGAAATGCTCATAACTTAACCAACAAAGCAAGTTATAATCCTGACAAGGTGATTGAGTACGTAGACAAGTCTTTCACAAGCAATGCAGATAACTTCTCGGTGTCTCATGCAGGTTCCAACTCCCTTGATGGTAACTTCTACGGGCCTCTGCGTGGCAATTTAACCACTACGGTTCCAGGAGCTTACACCATAGGACTTCTTGACGGTACTACTTTTGCAGGTGTAGTTGACCCACGCTTGCCCATCATGTTTGCAGCTTCTCCTGATGGGGTTTATCGGGGTGTACAAGCCACTTTTGGTGACCCCAACAACGCCGCAGGAAACGTCAGAAGAATTCCATTGCTATGGGGAAATCTTCCCGGCACAACTGCCCCAACGGCTGGCCGCTGGATTTATCGCGACAATGCTCCTTATCAGTTGGCGACTTATGCCGAACTCCAATTTATCAAAGCAGAAGCAGCTCTAAAAAAGAACAATCCTACCCTAGCTTTAGAAGCCTACAAAAAAGGAATCGAAGCTCACATGGATTTTGTGGGAGTAGCCGCCGCCGACAAAGCCAAATACATGGCAAGTGCGGCCGTAGCACAAACGGCAGGAGCGCTAAAATTAAGTGATGTCATGCTCCAGAAGTACATTGCACTATACGCTATCGGCGCTATGGAAACATGGGTAGATATGCGCCGTCATAAGTACAGCAGCGATGTGTATACTGGTTTTACACTTCCCACAGGCACTCGCCTTTTTCCTGACAACAACGGCAAGCCCGTGTATCGAATGCGCCCACGTTACAACTCTGAATACGTTTGGAATCGGAAATCTTTGGACATTATCGGCGGCAACAATCCCGATTATCATACCTACGAAATTTGGTTTGTAAAACCTTAGTGCATTTATTGTTGAATCGCTGATAGATCAAATGAGACCTCAGTTTTTAACCAAATTCATTGAAATGAAAATTAGCTCAATCAAAAATATACTAGTCGCAAGTGCGATTGCAGCGCTCATCACTGCTTGCGGAGAAGAGCACAATCTTCTAAAAGACGTTGAGACCGCGCAAGGGGCACGGGTCAAATTTATCCACGCCGCCCCTGATGCTGCTGGTGTCGCCCTTTTTGTGAATGACAAGAAATTTTCGGGCGTTATCACTACTCCACCTGCTACACCGGGTGTTATTACTTATGGCAATGTGTATCCCGCTATCGACTATGCTATCGTAGAGGCAGGTGCTGCCAAGGCTCGTCTGACGGTCCCCGCCTCAAGTACTGCCGCCGAAGTAGTTTTGTTTGACGGTAGCGTCCCTGTAGAAGCAGACAAGTATTATTCTGTATTTGCAACAGGCATAGCGCCTACATACGGCGCCGTCGTCATTCCAGACAATATCCCTGCTTTCAACGACCGTCAGTTGTTTTTTAGGGTAGTCAACATGGTGCCTAACTCTACTTCCGTTGGGGTGACAGTTGCCGGAACTACAATTGCCGAAAAAGTAGAATTTGGCAAAGCCAGTAGTTTTGTCCCGCTTACTCTTCCAGCTGATTTTAAAGGAGGTGCCATCGCTATCAGCGGCTTTACAACTAAAGTAGAGGGGGCAGCCAATGTCACGGCTTCTGTCACTACCAACTTTACGGGCTTGACGGCAGGGCGTGCCATTACTTTTGTGGTAAGAGGGGTTTTACCTACTTCTACCACCACTACTTCAAAATTTCCAGTTACCATATCAACATACAATAATCGCTAAGTAGTTTTCTTAAACAAGAATCCCGCGCTGAAAAGTGCGGGATTTTTTGTTGTTATTATTCAACATCGGCAAAGCTCAGCGTTTTGCCGATGTTTTTTTATTAAGCCCCAAAAGTAGCAATCGTACCTTGTACTTCGGCTTTGAAATGTTCGATAAAATCTTGGATGGTCATTTGACCTAAATCACCTTGGCCTTTGCGACGTACCGAAACTTTACCTTCCTCTTGTTCTTTCTCCCCTACAATGAGCATATAAGGTAACTTGTTGACTTCGGCATCTCTGATTTTGCGACCAATTTTTTCATCACGATGATCTACATAGCCACGTACATCCGCTTCTTGAAGTTGGAGGAAAATATCATTGGCATAGTCTTGGTATTTTTCAGAGAGAGGCAATACCGCAATCTGATCAGGTGAGAGCCACAAGGGGAAATTACCTGCCGTATTTTCAATCAAGATAGCAATAAAACGCTCCAAAGAGCCAAAAGGCGCCCGGTGAATCATCACAGGACGGTGCTTCTGGCCATCCGAACCCATGTATTCTAATTCAAATCGCTGCGGCAATTGGTAGTCTACCTGAATAGTACCAAGCTGCCACTTGCGACCGAGAGCGTCGCGTACCATAAAATCTAACTTAGGGCCATAAAAAGCGGCTTCGCCCAACTCTGTTACGGTGTTAAGTCCTTTTTCTGCCGCCGCTTCTATGATAGCACTTTCGGCTTTTGCCCAATCGTCGTCGCTACCAAAGTATTTTTCTGGCTTTTCGGGGTCGCGTAATGAAATCTGAGCGCTATAATTGTCAAATCCCAAAGAACGGAATACATATTGCACCAAGTCAATTACCCGTTTGAACTCATCCTTTACTTGCTCTGCCCGACAGAAAATATGCGCATCGTCTTGGGTAAAACCACGCACGCGAGTCAGACCGTGCAACTCCCCACTTTGCTCATAACGATACACTGTACCAAACTCAGCCAAACGCAAAGGCAACTCACGATAAGAACGTGGGCGCGATTTGTAGATTTCGCAGTGGTGAGGGCAGTTCATGGGTTTGAGCATAAACTCCTCGCCTTCCTCGGGAGTATGAATAGGCTGAAACGAATCTTTTCCGTACTTTTCCCAGTGACCCGAAGTAATATATAATTGCTTTCCACCAATGTGTGGCGTTACTACAGGAGAGTAGCCCGCTCTTACTTGTGCTCTTCGCAAGAAGCTTTCGAGACGCTCGCGGAGCAAAGCTCCTTTGGGCAACCATAGTGGTAAACCTTGGCCTACTTTCTCAGAAAATGTAAAAAGCTCAAGTTCTTTGCCTAGCTTGCGGTGGTCACGTTTTTTGGCTTCTTCCAGTACGTGCAAATACTCGTCTAGTTCTTTTTGCTTAGGAAAAGTCACGGCATATACGCGAGTAAGCATAGGGCGTTTTTCGTCGCCACGCCAATAGGCACCCGCTACATTCATAATTTTAGCGGCTTTGATAAATCCCGTATTGGGGATATGAGGGCCACGGCAAAGATCTGTAAACTCACCTTGTGAATAAAAAGTAATCTGACCGTCTTCCAACCCGTCAATCAGTTCGAGTTTGTATTGATCTCCTTTTTCGGTAAAATACTCAATCGCATCTTTTTTGCTTACTTCGGTACGCTTATAATCGCTTTTTTGACGTGCCAATTCAAGCATTTTATCTTCTACTTTTTTGAAATCTTCCTGCGAAAATGGTTTCCCGTTTAGGTCAATATCGTAATAAAAGCCCGTTTCGATAGCGGGACCAATCCCAAACTTTGTACCAGGATAAAGGGCTTCAATCGCCTCGGCCAGCAAGTGAGCCGAAGAGTGCCAAAAGGTGGCCTTGCCATCGGTATCATTCCACGTCAGAAGCTGGACGGTAGCGTCGGTGGTAATAGGGCGCGTGGCATCCCACACTTGACCGTTGACTTTGGCGGCTAATACATTCCGCGCTAATCCTTCGCTGATACTCAGCGCAATGTCCATACTTGACGAGCCTTGGGGATACTCGCGTACACTACCATCGGGTAGCGTAATTTTGATAAGGTCACTCATTTGAAAATAACGAATTATACATGATAAATAATAAGCACCGCATGGCGGCTAAAAATTTTCGCAAAATTGGGATTTTTATACTTTACTGCCAACATTCAGCAAGGTCAATCTACGGCTTAATCTTCAAATTCCGTGCCGTATCAATCTTGGTTTTGATTTCTAAACGAGGCGTGAGTACTTGAAGCGGGATGCGCTCGGGGTCAAGAGGACGCTCTTGGGTCGGCGAAGACTCTTCTTCCGACTCAGTAGCTACTTCGGGTGATGCTGGCGGCAGCGTACCATAAGTATCCAAATAATACTTGCGTTGCTGAGCGCGATACAACCGCCCCTTTGAACGCCAATCGCTAGGGTCAACTTCGACCGCAAGTCCGTACTGCTCCACAGCCCCTTCCAAATTACCCATTCGGTCGTAAGCAGTGCCTAGCATAAAGTTTACTTGTGGGTACTTGGGATTATACCTGATCACTTTTTGAAAGGTTTTTATTGCTTGAGGCAAGCTATTCCACTTAAGATAGATGGCTCCTGCCTGAAAATCAGCTACATAATTGGTAGAGTCAAAAAATATGGCTTTACGAAAGCATATTAAGGCACTATCTAGCCTTTTTTGAGTACTATAACTCAACCCTCTGGTATAATACAGAGCCGACTCTTTAGGAAAATACTTTAAGCCTTGGCTATTGATATAGCGCGCTTGTTCATAATCTCGCAAACGAGTATGAATACTAGTAAGCTCAATATAAGCCGGAGCAAAACGAGGCTTCAGTTCTAATGCTTTCTGCATCAAAGCAATCGCCGAAAGTGTATCTCCTTGACTTGCATCCAGCATACCATTGTAAAAATAGGCTTCTCCTTCATAGGGAGCCATCTGCAATGCTTTGGCTAGGTATAATTTTGCTTGGCGGTATTGTTTTTTTTGTTGGGTCAAATCTCCCAATAATATATACAATTCAGGTGTATCTTGCTGCAATACTTCGGCACGGCGAGCGGCAGCTAGCGACTCGTCATACCGCTTCAATTGACGTAGTATACGGGCTTTAGTCAACAAATACAACCCATTGCTAGGGCTAATATCAAGTGCCTCATTGACATCTTCCAACGCCGCAGGGAAATTGCGTAGCACCATATACAGCTCTCCTCTTTTATGAAAATTGGCGGCTGAACGCGGGTTACGTCTAATGATATTATCCAAATACTCCACCCCGATTTTAGCACGTTTTACTTCATCGTCGGAGGGAGACGGCGGAATACGAGTTTGCTGTCGGGCATCGCTGCTACATCCCCATAAACCAATCAATAAACCAATACCCAATAAAAACGAAAACCCTTTCAATGTGTTGAACTCAAATGATTTTAACGCAAATTTCGAGAAAGTTTCGACCAAATCACAAGTAAATACGCTAATTAAAAATTAGGCCCGCACTTCTCCGTGTGCTATTATTTCCATTATTTAATAATAGCCTGTCTATACACTCGCAAAACGATAAAAAATCCCTAAGGGCAATTTGCGTCCAAAGTGGTCAGGCAAGTATAACTCTCCCATTTCGGCATTTGGTATTTTTCCAAATCGGTCTAAAACCAGATTTTCGGCCATTAAGGCTGAAAATCCAAGCGAGTAAAGATTCAAAATAAACACAAAACTCTGTTTATCAAGCAATTCTGAACAAGACTTGAGCAGCTCATTGAGTTGCTCTTCAAGCACCCACTTCTCCCCAGCCGGGCCACGTCCATAAGCCGGCGGATCCAGAATGATACAATTATAGGTTTTTCCACGCCTTACTTCGCGTTGTACAAACTTAAAGGCATCTTCGACCATCCAGCGGATATTGTCGATCCCGCTTGCTTCCATATTTTCGCGCGCCCACGTGACCACAGGCTTTACCGAATCTACGTGCGTCACGTCGGCACCTGCTTGTCGTGCCGCCACTGAAGCAGCACCCGTATACGCAAAGAGATTCAAAACGGTAGGACGCTCAACGGGCAAATCACTTAGTTTTTGGGCTAAATAATCCCAGTTGGCGGCTTGTTCTGGAAAAATCCCCACGTGCTTGAAAGCAGTCAGTGAGCATTTGAGTTTCAAATCTAGCTGTTGATGACGATAGCTCGTCCACCATTTTTCGGGCATTCCGGGAGTGAGCTGCCATTCGCCACGCTCGGGAGAGTTTTTTTCCCTTACAAAAGTCGCTTGTGCTCTTTTTTTCCATTCTTGTTCCGACAACGACTTATCCCAAATCGCCTGAGGTTCTGGTCGGGCAAGTACATAAGCCCCAAATCTTTCTAATTTCTCAAAATTACCGCTGTCTATCAGTTCGTATTCTTTCCAGTGGAGAGGAGTGAGTAATTGCATGTGTATAAATAAAAGTCCCTATTTTGTAGCAAACTTAAACCACAAAATAGGGACTTCGCAATAGAATCAGAAATTAAAAAGAAATTTTGTTCATATAAAATACATTCCGACGTCCATCGTCTCCAGTGATGCGTTGGTAGCCAAAGGCCAAGTAGTAATTATCGTACCAATACAGCACTTCGTCGGTGGTAGTCTGACGCACCCGATCTCCCATGTCGGCAGTCAAGATAGGAATAGGCTGACGGTCAGCTAATACTTTGTTTCCATCAAATACCTTGGCTTTGATAGCACCTCTGTTGCTATAAAGCATTTCTATGGTTTGGTCAGGATTAGGTTTCACCCGGATTTTTTCTTTTAGTTCCATACTACGTACGTTTTCAAACGGCAAAGAATTGTCCCATAGAAGTTCTCCTTTGGGGTTGAACCCCGCCACAATCGCATGAGTATAAACAAAACCGTTGAATACTTGACCGTTGTTCATACGACGCGAGCCAAACCAAGGATCCCAGTAGTATGGATTCCACAAGCCATAAGACGGAAACATACCAAACCCGCCCCATCCCCAAGGCGACATCATGGGTGAGCCCCACCACGAACTCATGCCATACGGTCCGTTCATATTGTTGCGATATTCGGGATAAAACACTTCGCCTGAGATAAGATAATTGCCGTTTTGCTCAATGATATCATGCACCAACAAGCGATAGTTTAGTTTTACGTCTGTTCCACTTTCTTTTTTACGTTCGATTTTGCGCTGCATTCGTTCTTGCTCGCGCTCACTCATAAAATTGAAAAAGTTTTTGAAATCCGTAAAACTATGGTATTGTGTAAAATCGACTTCATCATACACAATTTTGCTCAAAAACAACCCTTGCGATGCGCTGTTGTTGTTGCCTTGCATATTGCGAAAGCCATAGGTACCAATCATCAATTTGGTCGAGTCATTGAGCATAAAAAGACGCCCATTGAGCAAAGAATAATCGGGGTCAGGATTCAATATTATTTGACCCACCGACTGACCATATTCATCAAAAGTACGAGAAATAAGCTTGATTTCGCGCCCTTTGCGAGCGGCGTAGCAAACATTGACAAGGTGATGAGTAGTATCTACATCTACCGACTGAATCACCGTATTGGCTTGGGTGACTCCGGGCAAAACTTTACTCTGTTTAGAGGCTAAGTTGGTATAAAGTAGCATCGGCTCGTCACGCACGGTTCCAGCCATAAAAACAGAATAACCTAGTGTCTGAAAATCTGTAATCTGAAAACGGTCAACGGAAGTCAAGTAAAAAGTCTCCATAAAACCTGCCAAACCTACTTTGACTACTTGGTAAAAATCAGTACGATTTCGCGTAAACAATAAATAGACCGACTGCCCGTCGTAAGACGATTTTACAAAATCAAGATTGTCCTCAATTGTTCCATTCAATGTCCAATCTCTTTCGAGATCCGCGTTGAATTTCTGGATATTGAAAGCATTTTTTGCAATCTGAGATACTAAAACCACGCCTTTTCCCCCTAGCGAAATCGTGTGAAAGGTCTCGTTGGTAGTTTGGGTAGGTAGCTCTACCCGCTTAATAGTCTGGGCATTGGTAACATTATAAGCCAACACAGCAAGCAGCAAGGGGATGATTGCCCATAAGCTACGCCTGAGATTGAAATAAGACAAGCAAGGAATATCTTGCCCCTCTACTGATTTTTGAACGTTATTCATCTGCGTTTTCATCGTTGCTAAGACTTAAGATTAGGTCAAACTCTTCCGCTTGAATCGGCATGACCGACAAGCGAGATTGCCTAATTAACGCTATTTGTTGTAATCTATTATCTGCTTTTATTTGTTGTAAAGTCACCGGCTTCTTCAAAGGCTGCACTGGCACTAGCTCTACCACCACCCAGCGTGGATCATCGATAGTAGGGTCAGGATAAGCTTCTGTGGCAACCTCAGCAATCCCCACTACGGCAAGTCCCTCATTGCTATGATAAAACAACACCCAATCTCCTTTTTTCATGGCTTTGAGGTTGTTGCGTGCTTGATAATTTCTCACTCCATCCCATACACTTCTACCTGCTTTCACAAAATCGTCCCAACTGTATGCAAAAGGTTCTGACTTAACTAACCAATGATTCATTCTTATCGATTTATACCTTATTGGGGTTTTTAGATGCCCAAAAACCCCAATGTTAAATTTACTTAAAATACGTTTTACAGAAACTATTTGACCAACATTGCCGCCCCAAACACCCCTGCACTATCTCCCAATTTAGGTCGTAGGATTTTAGTCTGCACACGCCCACTGTTGAATATATATTTTTTGGCTCTTTCTACACCTTCGGTGTATAGCAAATCAATATTGCCCACTCCTCCACCCAGCACAATGGCATCGGGGTCAAGAATATTCATCAGTACCGAAACTGCCTTACCAAAATACTCTAGCATCCTATCGATAGTCTGCGTAGCAAAAGGGTCTGTACCAGCATAATACCTCTCTACTATCTCCTTCATTTTCAGTTCATTTCCACTGATTTGTGCATAGTACCTTTGCAAAGCTGGCCCCGACAATACTTGCTCAGTACACCCCTTTTTACCACAATAACAATCGTAGCCGTTGGGTTCGAGTTCATTATGTCCCCATTCCCCTCCGATACCTTGTGTTCCGTTCAAGACAAACGATTGACCATCGTTTCCTTTAATAACAACCCCACCCCCTACGCCTGTTCCCATAATGACGCCAAAAACACACTGATAGTTGGGAACCACCTCTGGCACCACTCCCATTGTAGCTTCGGCAAGGGCAAAACAATTGGCATCATTGGCGATTTCAACCGGAATCCCCAAGAGTCCCATTAAGTCTTTTTTGAGGGGCATGTCATTGAGACAGGTAGTATTACAGTTTTTCATGAGACCGGTAGAAGGTTCTACCGTACCTGGGGTACCAATTCCCACTTTTTCGGCTTTATGACCTGTCTCGGCCTCAAGCTCATGTATCAGTCTCACGATTTGATTGACAATATGCTGATAGCCCTTATATGCTTCAGTATCAATTCTTTTACGGATAATGACGGCATCAGGTGAAGGGGATGCCAATATTACTCCCTCTATTTTGGTGCCTCCGAGGTCGATTCCCCAAATGGTCTGCATAATGATTTGAACGAATGTATGATTGTTAAACGAAATAATTAGCTTATCCCTTGATAAAGAATACCTAGCGTCAAAACTCCTCTCTCTGGTTAATTTTTGGCATAATTACGAACATTTGCTGACTTATCAAGTTTTCAAGATGTATTTCTATTTTTGCAAAATAAAACCGAAAAATCTAACAATATGGCACTCCAAAAAGGCGATAAAGCCCCTTCATTTAAACTTTATAATACCAATAAACAAGAAATATCTTTAGAGGATTTTAAAGGCAAAAACCTTATTATTCATTTTTTCCCCGCCGCATTTACGGGTGTATGTACGGCTCAGCTCTGCACCATGCGCGACAATATTGAGTATTACACTCGCCTCAATGCTGAGGTAGTAGGTATATCAGTAGATATGCTATTTTCGTTGGGAAAATTCAAAGAAGAACAAAATTATACTTTTGACCTGCTCTCCGATTTCAACAAACAAACCATCAAAGATTACGGGGTTTATTTTGAAAACTTCGCTTTTGGTATGAAGGGCGTGGCAAGTCGTGCGGCTTTTGTGATTGATAAAGAGGGAGTCATTCAGTATGCCGAGGTACTAGATAGCCCCGCCAATTTGCCAGATTTTCAGGCTATTAAAAGCACCTTAGAAAATCTATAAGGCTTTGACATTGAACACAAAAATACCATAAAGGCCTTCTTTATGGTATTTTTTATATACCAAAATTTGTTTATTTATAACATTTATGATATGTTGTAAATAATTTTACATTGTTAAGTTATTTCTAATCCATAAAAATGCATGGGAATCGTTGAACGTCGGGAACGCTTGCGCAAACAAGTCCGTACCGATATCCTCAAAACCGCCCGCGATATCGCCCGCGAAGAAGGTTGGCAAGCAGTATCTATTCGAAAAATAGCCGAAGTAATCGAATATAGTCCTCCTATTCTTTACGAATATTTTGACAATAAAGACAAGCTCTTAGAAACCATTCGTAATGAAGGCTTTAGCCATCTCCACAATGAGCTTACTCGCCTCAAAACCCTGTATCGTAGTCCCGAAAAGCTCCTGCTCGAATTTGCGCAAGTGCAATGGAAATTTGCGATTGAGCAGCCCGAGGTATTTCAAGTAATGTTTAATATAGAAGGAGCGATGTGTCAGTCTAGGCAAGCGTTTCAGGTGGAGTTTGCGATGCTCAACAACCACCCTATTTGGGATGCCTTAGCGCACATTCGTCCTCGGTCGGCTGATGCGATCTCCAAAACCTTCTACGAATGGTGGTGTTTGACTTATGGTTTTTTGATGGTATCTCTCATCACTCAACCCAAAACCAGCTTAGTTACTTTTGAGCCTATTTTTATGGAATCTGTAAGGCGTTTTGTGAGGGGGCTTGTATGACCAAACATTTACATCCATAGACTTTGATAGAAGCAAGCCTTGGCAATGTTTTGAAACATTGCCAAGGCTTTTATGACTCTTTGGTATTCAAACGCTTCATCAGATCTTCTAAATAATCAATCTGAACTTCCTGTATTTCAAGCAATTTTCGATTTTGATGTACCAGTAAGTGGTCCATTTTCTCACTCAGCAACTTGATTTCGAGCTCGGCTTTTAGATTGATTTTATAATCATGCTCGGCACGTTGTCGGTCTTTTTGCTCTTGTCGATTTTGACTCATCATAATGATTGGTGCTTGTATGGCTGCCAAACACGATAAAATCAAATTTAACAAGATAAAGGGATAAGGGTCGAAAGGCTTGGCCGCCAACACCCACACGTTGATCAACATCCACAGCATGAGAAAAGAGAAGAAAGTGACAATAAACGTCCAACTTCCTCCAAATGTGGCAATCTTGTCGGCTAGCTTCTGTCCGGTGGTAAGTTGGGTATCTATTTCATCCTGAATGTTTTCCGACAATATGGCGTTTTCATTAATCGCCTTCATTACGTCCAAGTCTAGCACTGCCAACTCGCCCCGCTCTTGTTCTACTAACTTAGTAAGATAAGTACGTCGATAATAATTCAGCTCATCAATCGAAATATAGCTTTCGGCACTAAATGCCGGATAGTCTTGCTGAATGTACTTGAATATACTATCTCGGATATCGCACCCTTTGACGGCCTCTGCTGCCTCGACCGAGACATTTGAAATAATACTGATTGGCATATATTTCTTCTAAAATTTTCTGCGAAGGTATTACTTTTATTGCTCAATCAACTACTCCTGAGGAGAGTACTTTACGATATCTATTCCGATACCATTGGGATCTTCGATAGCAAAATGCCGATCTCCCCAAGGTTCGTTACGAATATCGATTTTGATTTCTATTCCGCTATTTTTTAGTTTATTATAAATCTTGTCCACATCATCCACTTCAATGGTAAGATACATACCTTTTCCCATAAATGGTGCTTGAAACAAAGGCTGCTGAGTGGGATGATTTCGCAACAAAAAGCTAATTTCGGCTTCTTTGGAGGGTGTATGAAGTAAGAGGTAAAATTCGTTTTCAAAACTTACCCCAAAGCCTAATACTTGGGTATAAAAGACCTTGCTCTCTGCGAGTTTGTGCGTAACAATACCTGCGTTTAGTTTCATTTTGTTAGAGATGTTAGAAGTTCTGCTTTTTTGTGAATAAGCACTATTTGATAAACAAACAAGTAGGCAAATGGCTATTAAGTATCTCATTGTCAATAGGATTTTGATGACACAAAAGTCAACAAATACCTTGCTTTATCATTGTAAAAATCGGACAACTTACCTGCCAAATGCTTTGCTCGGCGTCACTCCATAAAAATTCTTAAACTCCTTGATGAAATGAGCTTGGTCGTAATAGCCTACATCAAAAAAAAGCTTGTTTTGTCTCAAACTCTGAGAGGAAGGTTTGGCGCGTAAAATATTCTGAAACCGCACCACTTTACTAAACGTTTTGGGTGTATCACCAATATAAAACTCAAAAAGGCGCCGAAGCTGACGTGAACTTATACCTGTGTCTAAATCTGTTTCTACATCTAGTACTCCATGCTTGTCAAGAATAATCTGTATCGCATCGTAGAATCTAGTATCATAGTCAACAATCGCCTTTGAGACGATTTCAATAAAATAAGCATCCAATAAGTTTACGATTTGGTCGGGGGGCTGTTCAGCGTTCAAATGATTTCTAATGAAATCTGAAACATGAGGAAGTACATTGTCTAATGATTCAAATTTGTTGCTAAGTTCTTTGGCGTTGATTTTGAATAATTGCGGAAACATACTGGGCAAAAACCGAACCCCCACATAATTGAAAGAAGGAGGAAGAGCAAACTCCGTAAACTGTTTGCAAAAACCCATCACAAAACTTTCGTGCGATTGATGTGCCTCAAAAAATATATCAATACACCCATCCGAAACTACGCGGTAATTGAACTGCTCCGCCAATGGATGAGCGGTTTTGAGCTGCCAATAGCAATAAATATAACGTCGTAACTCAGGTGCCGGCAAAAATTCACGATAAATAACATTGTCGGCCGATTGTCTGACCGTCGGCTGAATAGGCGTGTACAAATCTCTTATGCTGATTGATTTACTCAAAATATACTTCGTTTTACATTGCCAAAGATAAAAACAAACACGAGTCATCCCGAAGGAGTTTGTAGAGCAATACCTATCATGATAATCATAAAAATACCTTCTGATTAGGTTTGAGAGTCTGCAAACGCTCAAATACACATCAGAAGGCACTATGGGTGAATCACCTAACTTCGAGAAGACTCATGTTTCTGTTTTACAACCATCTATTTCTACACTATGGTTTCCTTGTGGGTGGTGGTGTATTTGATTTTGCTGCTTTGTGGCAAATGATTCAAGTGGGGCATTTTACCCTGGCGATATTCCTGATAAAGTCTTCTTATATCTTCTTGAGAATCACCAATAAACGGCCCATGACTCACTATCGCAGCATGCTGCGGCTCACCCGCATATACTATAAATCGTGCACCTTCATCGCCTGCTTTGAAGCTTACTTGGGTCTCCTCAGATGGTACTGAAGGTAGTTCTAGCCAAGCCGATTGGCCTTGCAGGATTTTTTTATCTCCTATCCATACAGCTCCTTCCACTACATAAATGAAGCCGTTGTAAGAAGCAGGAAGTATCTGAATAGCATCACTTTGAGCCCCTAATCGAAAATCCACCAATGTGAAAGGGGTGTAATTTTTTAAAGGTGAAGTAAGGCCATTGCTCGTTCCGCTATAAACCCTAATTTCATCATTACCATTGCTGAAAGTGGGTACATCTTCCAGCTCAATTTGTTGCCAACGAGGCTCGGCCCAGCGTTTATCAGGTGGTAGTACCAACCACAATTGCAAGATGTGCATTTTGGTTTTGGCCGTAATTTCTTCCGTATGAATGATACCTTTACCCGCAGTCATTAATTCCAAACTCCCCGTTTTCCATTCTCTTCCGTCGCCTTGCAATACCAAAGTCACCGTTTCAAAGCCTGCGTGAGGATGGGCACCGCCCACTGGCGCGCCACCTGGCAAGTCAAGGCGATCGTCCATGAGGAGAATAAAGGGATCGGTTTGGGCAAATTGAGTGCCATCAATGACCGCCGCTGCGGTATGGCCTATTCCCAGAAATCCTTGATGTAAAGGACTGCTGACAATTTTAGTTATTTTACGCAGTTTCATGTCTGAATTGATTTTAAATTTAATTTTTATGCTTCAGTAGTTTTAAACAACCGCTGTTTTAACTCTGGAAAACGTAACACAATCGTAATCCAGACCAATACCTGTATCACCACTGCCATCATAATAGACTGCTGATGCTGAAGGTGGGTAGCAATCGCTCCTCCCATATACGCAATCAACAGCAACGAGCCTAATACTCCTGTACGAGGAATAACAAAAAGTATCAGCGAAATAATCTCGACAATACCAATGATTCGATAAGTATTGGCATCTATCCCCGTAGATGCAGCTTGCGCCAATGCAGCTTCATTTTGTGTGAGTTTTAAGTAAGCACTAAACGTAAAAAGTAATGCTAAACCTAGGGTCAAAACCCAACCTATTGTTTTGGTGATTTTCTGTGACATCTTCAATTATTTTTTGATTACGTTGCAAAATTACAACCCCATGTTATACTTTTATTATCTGTTACAAAAAGGATACCGGTTACAAAAAGAATACCACTATGGAGATTAAAGAAGAATACGCCATTGAAAATAAAGCCGAATGCAAAAGAGCTATTTTGGCCGTAAGAGATACCTTAGATGTAGTAGGAGGCAAGTGGAAACTAGTCTTACTGACTATCTTAATGAGGGGCAAAAGAAGGTTTAGGGAGCTTTCTAGAGAAGCTGGTATTTCTCCCCGGATTTTGTCGAAAGAATTACAAGAATTAGAAATGAATGGACTCATTAGCCGCACCGTAAACGATACCAAGCCGATTACGGTAGAGTATGCCGTTACGCCTTATAGCGAGACCTTACATGAAGTACTTGACGCCCTCAATCGATGGGGGGTACAACACCGTCATAAAATTATTAATACTCCATAAAATCGTACTCATCAGGGATGTACAAACACACCATTTTCTTATTTTGATAAATCTCAGGGAATCGCTGCCTGATGTGGTTTCTATGGTGTTTTTCCATTACTATTGAATGGTCATTTCGACTTTTCGTTGAAATAATCCCAGGCAACTTTTGCAATATCGGCCACAATCTTCTCATTGGTTTCGGCATTTTCTTTAGAGTCAGTCACAAAAACACTAATGAAAAAGTGGTGCCCATTGGGTAAAAATACAATTCCTATATCATTTACAGCCGCTGTAATTCCTTTGTTAGTACCTGACGAACCTGTTTTGTGGGCCACTACCGTATTAGGCGGCAGCGCTCCTTTTAGTCTTTTAGCGCCAGTAGTTGTTTCTCGCATTACTCGCCAGATAAAATCATGACTTTTGGCCGAAAGAAACTTTTTCTTATTGTAGTAAAAAGCCGCCAATACTTCATTGGCCGCTTTGGGTGTTGTCCAGTTTTGAAACTGTAGCTCCCAATTACCTTGCTGCTGTTCCTCGTTAAATTTAATCGAAATATCTTTAAAGTTGTGTTGAATAAAATAATCCTCCACTACTTTGGGACCACCCAAAAGTCGAAGCAAAACCTCACAACCCACGTTGTCGCTTGAAGCTACGGTTGATTCTAAAATTTCGGCAATCGACAAAGTAGCTCCGTTGGGGTATTTATCGCGTATAGGACTGTAAAGATCGGGCAACAAATCTTTTTTTTGAATTTCGATTTTTTGATCAAGCGAAAGTTTCCCTTTATCTACCTGCGACAACACCACCAAACCAATGTGTAGCTTAAAAACACTTTGCAGAGGATAATGCCGATTGGCATTGATTGATAGCGTATCTTTGCCATTGTTTCCACTAATCGCCACCCCTACCACGGCGTTTTTGGTCGCTAATATTTTATTAATTTTCTGACGTAAATCGCTGGTTGTCTGCCCCACAACGTGGCCAATCATTACGAAAAATAGAAGAATAGACAGACCGGTTAGTTTGTTCATTTTTTTAGATTGCTTTTGAAGAAAATACATAAAAAACCTGTTTGTAGGTGTGGAGGGGCAAATTATCGAAGAAATCTTGAACCACAAGCAAAAAACCGAACATAATTTACCGTTTGATTGGGTAGCCAAAAATATCCGTATTCAACCACTTATTGACACAATGGAAAATCCATTAAAAGAAATCATCTGGAATCAATTTGGTGCAAGCATCGAAATGCTCGAAAACGCTATCTTTCTATGTCCAGAAGAAGAATGGAACACCGACAAACTATTCTGGTACCAGGCTTTTCATTGTTTATTTTTCTTGGATTATTATCTCACGCTTGAGCCTTCTACTTTTGTACCGCCAGCGCCGTTTACCTTGTCCGAGTTTGAAGATACGCTCCCTGAAAGAGTATATACTAAGGAAGAATTGATGACTTATTTAGCTTTTTGTAAAACCAAATGCCACGACCTAATCGCCACTATGACCGACCAAATCGCCCACAGTCATTGGACAAATGAATCTCAAACGATGAGTTATCCTGTGACTGAGATTTTGCTTTACAACATGCGTCATGTACAACACCACGCTGCCCAGCTCAACTTACTATTGCGACAAACAATCAATGATGCTCCCGATTGGGTTTTTCGAGTTAGTAGCTCTTTGTTAAAGAGTTAGTGTTTCGCAACTCCGTTCGTGGTGTCTTTTGTGATTTACGATTACTTTTATCAAACATTTTTAAAAATGTAGTAACCCAACGAATTTTACCCTTGATATGGAGCAAACAGAGGTGAATGTGAGAGAAGAAGTGCTTCGTTTTGTCTCACAATTTGACAGCCTAACCCCAGAGGAAGCAGAAGAAATTGGGGCACATCTCAAAGCAAAAGCCTTCAAAAAAGGACAAATATTGGTGAAAGAGGGAGATATTACCCGCGAATGTTATTTTGTCCTAAGGGGGTGTTTAAGACAATATGTGATTTTGGACGGAGATGAAAAAACCACCGAATTTTATACCGAAAATCAAGCTGCGGTGCTTTTCAGCAGCTATACATCTCAAAGTAAATCAACAAGTTATCTAGTTTCCAATGAAAACTCGATTGTGATTGTAGGTACTCCTACCGAAGAAGACAAAATGTATCAAAAATTTCCAAAACTTGCCCACATCACCCGCATGATGTTGGAACAAGATTTTGGACAAATCCAAAACAAGCTTACGCATTTCATCACAAGCTCTCCCGAAGAACGTTACCAGCATTTACTGAGCCACCGCCCCGATTTGCTTCAACGAGTTCCACAGCACCAATTAGCTAGTTATTTAGGAATCACCCCCGAATCACTCAGTCGCATTAGAAAAAGGATTCTAAAATCAAGCTAACGAAATCTTTTGCCTTCCTTTCCACAAAAGCCAAACCGCAAGGCCCAACTCTCCCGCCGCCATCGGCAGGCTCAGAATAGCCTCCACTGTACTTTTGATACCCTGATAATCTTCCAAAAGCAAATTAGCGGTATTGCTTACTAAATAACATCCTCCCGCCACTAACGCCAAAATGCCCAGCGTTTTGGGAAGTGCTTTGGTCTTTAAGGCCAAATATCCCAAAAGACATAAATGCCCCCCAAAAACAATCAGCGACAAAGACCACATTTCCAAAAAACCATTCAAGGCACTATTGATAAGCATTTCATTTTGAGGAATATACTTCTGAAATTGTAGTACCATCACTGGGTTTTGGAGCGAAACTCCAAGCAACGCCGCATAGATGAGTCGCATCCAAGCCGTCAACAAAGACAAAGGTTCGTCAATATCTTTGAAAAATATGTAGATTGACCATGCCACAATAACATCCAAAATCAAAATCACCACAAACAAAAAAATGAACAATCGAAAGAGCGGCTGGGAATGATTGAGATTGACAAGCGTGGCCGTACTATTGTTGGCTACATAGATATTTTGAAAGGCATATCCATAGGCAGTTCCCGCAAAAATTGCCATTGTTAGGAGGGATAAGCCCATGACAAAAGCCATTTTTCGATGTAGTGGAGAAGTTAGTGTTTTCATGAGTTGTTTGTTAAATTTGAACGCACAAAACTACTTCACTCTTCATGCTTAAATCGTTGACTTAAGATAAGAAATATCACTATCCAAAAATTATCATGCAGCAAAAACTTATTGCTTATTTTTCAGAAATCATGCCCCTCACTGCTGACGAAATCGAAGCTATAGTGGAGAGCATGACGATTAAAAGCTATCAAAAAGGAGACATTCTACTTGCAGAAGGACAAGTGTCTATGGAATGTTATTTTGTATTGGAAGGGTGTGTGAGGCAGTATTATCTTATTGATGGTGAAGAAAAAACCACTCAATTTTTCACCGAAAATGACTGGGTTGTATCCTTCAATAGTTTTACCCAAAAGACCCCTTCAAATCATTATCTTGTTTGCAACGAAGATACTACTCTTGTGGTAGGCAATGAAGACAAAGAGAATGCCCTCTATCAACGTTTTCCAAAATTTGAATCCATTTCTCGTAATATTATGGGAAATGTGTACGGTCAGCAGCAAGAACTCACAGCCTCGTATGTAACCGACACCCCTGAGCAACGTTACATCAAATTGCGAGAGTTACGTCCCAACTTACTCCAACGCATCCCCCAATACCAATTGGCTAGCTATATTGGGGTAAAGCCAGAATCACTCAGCAGAATTAGGCGGAGAATCATGCAAAGGCATTGATTCTGTCAAAAGATAAACCTTTCAGGCAGAGCCATATACCAAAAGCAACTTCAAACAAGCCTCCCGGTAGCGACATGATAAGCCCAATTGGATACCCAAACAATTCGGAAATAGCCCCTAAAGTTAACCCCAAATACCCTACGAGTCCCCATATTGCGAGAAAGGCAGGCACCCATTTGAGCTTCCAAAGCGTATAGCAAAACCCTATACTGCCTACCCCTAAGGTCAGCATGGCAAGTTGATAAGCCCAAAAATTTGACTTTTGCACTGCCATTACTATCACCTGCGCCGCATCTTCATTAGGATGAGATTGCTGTAATCCCACTACGCTCACTAGGCTTACCATTCCTACTGCTAGCAGGAGCGACTCCACTAAGCGGGTACACAAATATCCCAAGGCGATTTGCTTGTTGTAGGTTTCTAAGTATGGATAAATCATAACCGCCAGCACCACTACTGCCACTGAATTTCCAAATGAGAGTAATATACCTAAACCCAGTCTAAGGCTATCCGAAGTCATAGAAGAACTCGAAATGAGGGTATTACCTACGCCATACAATACCATAGCTGCCAAAAACAAGCCTCCTATCCAACGTACATTTTTTTGGTTTACTTTCATTACAAGTTGTATTTTTGATAACACCTCACAAAAGTATTCCTACGTTTTCCCAATTTCATTGACAATTGTTAAGAAAGCATCGGACGAGTTTTATTTTTTTTGACTATGAAAATCTGCGTAGCCCAAATTCGTCCTCAAAAGGGGGCGATTGAAACCAACCTCCAACGGCATATCGAACTCATTAGGGTAGCGATAAGCCATGAGGTGGATATCATTATTTTTCCAGAACTTTCTCTATCAAGTTATGAACCTACGCTTGCCCAAGATTTGGCAAAGGAAGCCGATGATGTACAGCTTAGTATTTTTCAAGATTTAAGCGATACTCATCAGATTACTATTGGGATAGGAGTGCCTACTCGTACCCAAAATGGGATTTGTATTAGTATGATTATTTTTCATCCCTATCAGGCGCGCCAAGTATATTCAAAAAAATACCTGCATGAAGATGAACTCCCTTTTTTTGTGAATGGACAAAATGATAGCGTTGTCATCAAAGCCTTTCCGCACATGGCGCTTGCGATTTGCTATGAACTGTCCATTCCTGAACACGCCCAAAACGCCCATCGTCATCATGCCCAAGTTTATATAGCTAGTGTAGCCAAAACCGCTGAAGGAGTTCAGAAAGCCTCAAAACAACTATCACACATCGCTTCCCAATACAACATGACTGTGCTGATGTCAAACTGTGTAGGCTACTGTGACGATTTCGAAAGTGCCGGTCAGAGTGCGGTTTGGAATCAAGAAGGGTGCCTGTTAGGACAATTAGACGCTGTCTCTGAAGGAATATTGGTGATAGATACTGAGACCCAAGCAGTATTCTCTTCTATCTTAGTTTAGTGTCATTTTATACCCTCTAACAACAAAAGCCCCAATGACTTGGGGCTTTGTTAATAGAAAATGTCTTTTTGCCTATTTTTGCGCGGGTGCAGGTTGCTGCTGAGCTGGCGCAGGCGTTGTAGAAGGTGCTGGTGTCGTAGGAGCAGCTGGCAATGAGCGCTGATTTGCTTTCTCTACATTGACACTGTTGATGCCTGAATCAGTTTGAGGAGCCCCAATAAACAGGTTTGAAACCAAAGCCAAAATAGCCATTGCTCCAGCCAATCCCCAAGTAATCTGCTCCAACAAGTCCGTTGTGCGTTTTACGCCAAACATCTGAGTGGCACCTGTTCCACCAAATTCCCCTGCCAAACCACCGCCTTTTGAGTTTTGCACCAATACTATAAGTACTAGCAACACGGAAATAATGGCAATCAATACAATAAATACGGTGAACATAATCTTTTAATTTTTAGAAGTTTAACCTTAAACGTCAGATGCTATGACGATCAAACGTACAATGTATTACTTCATTCAGTGGTTAAATCCTTAATTTTTTCAGCAAAGTACGCTTTTTTTTCTGGTTTTTTCAACATCAACTGTTCGTATATTTCTATAGCCCGCTCAATTTTCCCCTGTCTAACCATAATTTTGGCCATTCCTTCGCTTACTACGCCTTCCGAGAAGGTCATGTTTCGTTTTTTAGCAAGGTCTTCTGGTTCGGTCACCACTTCATGGGGATTGGCTCTAATGGGTCCCATTTTGGCTTCATTCTCAATAAAACTATCAATAATTTCAATCTGTTTCAAACGTTCAAGTTCACGATGATCGAGTTGGGTATCTTCCACTACTGAGCTTTCTATCTGTTCCAATTCGGTTTGTAAGGCGTTTTCTCTTAAAGCACTGTCATCGATGGGAGGTCTTTCGGGCAGCTTGCTTTGGGCGGAGGTAGGTTCTACTAAAATTTGTAAATTGTCTTCTTCCAACGAAATCGTTGGTAATTGTGGGAGTTTCCAAGGCGCTTGATAATTGGAGGCAGGGGTCTTCTGATAATCTTTCGGCCACAATATCACGTTTTCAAATTGGCTACTCCGCAAAGCAGGCGACCATTCAAACTCGTTTTGGATCAATTTGCGCAGTGTATTGCGACTCAACGAATAAGCCGCGGCTTTTTGGACACTCGTCTCTGAGCGGTCAGGGAAATACTTCATGTACGACTTGGCAATCAACACATACAATGCCTGACAATAAGGATACTCTTGAGCGGCTTCTTCCAAATGGACAACATCCGTCTCCGCCGTATCTTCTGGATGCGTAGTCCAGTAAGAAAATGATTCTTTAACGTAACGATTACTCATATATGGGGTCAATAAAAAATGCACAAAAATAGCCGGCAGTCTCTGATAAAAAAAATTACCAGTCTCCTGCCGATTTATTGAAAATATCCTGCACGATTTGGTCTAAAATCTGCGGAATCAATCGACTTTCTACCTGACTCAGTGTTTGATTTTGTGGAAAATCTTTAAAAAAGGAGAAAGATTGATCAAAGTTTTTTTCTTCATCCTTGTTATTAGTAAACTTCACTTGAATACTGATAGTGAGTCGGTTTAGGGCAGCTTGGTCGTTGGAAGTAGGTGCTGCGGGAGTGACTTCATAGCCTACAATGCTTCCCTCAAGTTGAAGATCTCCATTGTTGGGCAACAACGCCAAATTGGTATTTCGTTGGTAATATTCTTTCATTTTTTCGTTGAACTGCAAAGCTAAGTTTGCAGGTCCACCGGCGGTTGCCATCGAAAAATTATTGATCGTAACACTCTTAATATCAGGGGCTAAGGTGGTTCCTCTGAAAGAATAAATACCACAAGAGCTACAAACCCATGCCTGAAACAAACAAAGAACAACAACCCATCCTCGATACCTAAACATGTTATTCTTCTTCAATATCATATTGTTTGATTTTTCTGTATAAAGTTCGCTCCGAAATTCCCAACGCTTGCGCCGCATATTTACGTTTACCATTACTCCGTTGTAATGCTTTCACAATCATCTCTTTTTCTTTTTGTTCGAGCGAAAGTGATTCATCTTCGGCGGTTTCATGTGCGATGTCTTCTACATCATCGTAGGGCGAAATCTGAATAATGTTGGACGACGGATTGGTGATGGTAGATCCGCTACTGATAGTAGGTTGACTTGGCAGAAGTTTGGTTTCGGAGAGCGCTTTCCCAAAGTTGCTATCCGCTTCTATACCACTAAATAGCCCATCGTGCTCCCGCAAAATATCACTACCATAGGCTTCATTGTTCAATACTTTTAGCACCAATTTTTTGAGGTCATTGACATCGCGACGCATATCAAACAAGATTTTGTACAACAACTCCCGCTCATTGAATGATTCGGGATTGGCACTACCATTGTTTAAAGCACCGTGCAGGGTCACTGAGCGGGTAGAACTAGCATAATTAGGCAAATATTTGACCAAGGTCTGGGGCGTAATCGGGACTTTATTGTCGGCTTCCAGTATTTGTATTTGTTCGGCAATATTTTTGAGCTGACGAATATTGCCCGGAAAATTGTAGCTAATGAGCATTTCACGAGCTTCGGCGGTGAGAACAACAGGCGTGATACGGTAGCGCTCGGCAAAGTCGGTAGTAAATTTCCGAAAAAGCATGTCAATATCCGACCCTCTCTCGCGAAGTGGAGGTACTGCAATAGGGACGGTATTGAGTCGATAATACAAATCTTCGCGAAACTTACCCCGCTGAACTGCATCTATCAAATTGACGTTGGTAGCAGCCACTACTCTTACATCCGTTTTTTGAACCTTCGACGAACCTACTCGGATAAACTCTTTGTTTTCCAAAACCCGCAACAAACGTGCTTGTGTGCCAATGGGCATTTCGGCAATTTCGTCCAAAAAGATGGTACCGCCATTGGTAATTTCAAAATACCCCTTACGATCATCTATTGCCCCTGTAAAAGAGCCCTTTACGTGTCCAAACAACTCTGAATCAATCGTTCCTTCGGGAATCGCTCCGCAGTTGATGGCGATAAAGGGCCCGTGTTTACGGGCACTTAAATTATGAATTATCTTTGAAAAAGATTCTTTACCACTTCCACTTTCTCCCGTGATGAGCACTGTCAAATCGGTGGCCGCTACTTGCATGGCTACGTTGAGAGCGTAGTTGAGAGCAGGAGCATTTCCGATGATGCCAAAACGATTTTTAATGGATTGTATTTCGGGATTTGAAAGCATTTAGCAAACCAAAAAATGACAAATAAATTTTAAGAAAGTCCACTAAGCAGGTACTTCTTCTACTACTTTTCCAATCAAAGTAGCCGACGAACATTCTGTCACTAATACATGAACATAATCTCCCTTTTTGTAATGTTCTCTTGGAAACACCACCACTTTATTTTGGTCATTTCGACCACACAAATCTGCATCCGAACGCTTCGAAGGACCCTCCACAAGCACTTTATGGACTTTACCTAGTGCCAATTGGTTGCGCTCGCCCGAATGCTTAAGCTGCACCGCAATCACTTCTTGCAAGCGACGCTTCTTGATATCTTCGGCGATATCGTCTTTGTATTTTTTGGCGGCGGGTGTACCAGGTCTTTCAGAATACGCAAACATATAAGCGTAGTCATATTTTACGTATTCCATCAGCGTGAGTGTGTCTTGATGCTCTTCCTCAGTTTCGGTACAAAAACCCGTAATCATATCGGTCGAAATGCCACAATCTTCGCCCAAAATCTCACGAATCCGGTCGATTTTCTGAACGTACCACTCGCGGTCGTAAGTTCTGTTCATGAGTTTCAATACCCGACTATTACCACTTTGTGCTGGCAAGTGAATGTACTTGCAGATATTTTCGTACTTCTTCATGGTCCAGAGCACATCATCTGTAATGTCTTTGGGGTGAGAAGTACTAAACCGAACTCTTAACTCTGGACTGACCAAAGCCACCATTTCCAACAATTGGGCAAAATTGACCGTAGTCACATTTTCGTTTTCTACAATTTCGTCTTGTGGCTTTATTTTACCTTTTTCGCTTTTCCACTTATAGCTATCTACATTTTGCCCTAGCAGCGTCACTTCACGATAGCCTTCTGCAAAAAGCTGACGAGCTTCTTCTACGACGCTAAAAGGATCACGACTACGTTCACGCCCACGAGTATAAGGCACTACACAAAAACTACACATGTTGTCGCAACCACGCATGATGCTGATGTAGGCCGTAATACCATTGGAATTCAGGCGAATAGGTGAAATATCGGCGTAGGTCTCCTCGCGCGACAAGAATACATTGACTGCTTTTTGTCCCGTTTCGGCCTCTTCTACAAGTCTTGGCAAATCACGATAAGCATCGGGTCCGGCCACGATGTCTACCATTTTTTCTTCTTCCAAAAGTTTAGTTTTCAAGCGTTCGGCCATACATCCTAGCACGCCAATCACCAACCCCGGACGTTTTTTCTTGAGGTTGTTGAGCTGCTGAAGCCTATTTCTAACTTTTTGCTCGGCATTGTCACGAATGGCACAAGTATTCAAAAAAATCACATCGGCACCATCTTCGCTAGAAGTAGTAGCAAAATCAGCATTGCGCATCACAGCCGCCACTATTTCGCTATCCGAGAAATTCATCTGACACCCATAGCTTTCGATAAAAAGTCTTTTTTTGTCAACCGTCAGCTCTTCTTCGCTTACTTTGACAATCTCACAGGCTTCTTTATCTGTTTCCGAAAGTATTTTTAATGTTGAAGTAATCATTTTCTTGGTCAATGTCGTTAGTTCCTGTAAGAGCTATTTATATAAAGACTCTCAAAGAAGTGCCGCAAAGTTACGAAAGAATCCCTGAAAAAACTGACAAAGTGTCAGGGTTTAACAAAATTTAGTAAAATTGGGCGTTCTTCATTTGATTATTGCTGAAGCCACGTCAAAGATACTCGTCTTGGAAAGCACGATAAGCCCGTTGAAGCTCTTGATAAGTTTTTGTATTTTGCTGATTTAATGCCACTTGCATCCCTTGGAGATACAATTTTTCGGCTTCTTCAAAAAACTCCATCTCAGCAAACAACGCCGCAGCATGGTAGTAAGTAGGCAAATAATCAGGATGTTTCTCCAAAAGCATCCGAAAATATACCTCAGCTTGGTGGGCATCGCTATTTTGATATTCCATCGCTAAGGCATAAATATTGAAAGGATCGGAAGGATCTTCTTCAAAAAATTGTAGTAATAACGTGAGGCGATTGTTATTCATAAAAAATTATTATGCAAGCATACTATTTTTAAAAACCTTGTTTATATTCGCACCAACAAAATAAATCTTCTAAAAGTTATATTTCAAACCATCTGAATAAACCCATGAAAATTTTAGTTTGTATAACCAATGTTCCAGATACATCAGCCAAAATTAGTTTTACTGATAACAATACCAAACTCAACAAAGCAGGAGTTCAATATATGATAGGCCCCTATGATGATTATGCTTTGGCACGAGCAGTGGAGCTAAAAGAAAAATCGGGAGGCAGTATTACTGTTCTCAATGTAGGCGAAGCCGACAGTGACCCGCAAATTCGGAAAGCACTCGCGATTGGGGCTGACGACGCTATCCGCGTCAACTGTGACCCTCAAGATTCTTATTTTACGGCGGCACAAATCGCAGCCGTAGCCAAAGAAGGGAATTATGACTTGATACTTATGGGACGTGAATCTATCGATTTCAATAGTGGCGTCGTGCACGGATTGGTAGGAGAAATGCTCGGAATCCCGTCGTTTTCGCCCGTTATGAAACTTGATATAGAAGGCAATATCGCCAAATTTGCCCGGGAAATAGAAGGAGGTAAAGAGCACCTCGAAGCGCCTCTGCCGCTGGTATTAGGCTGCCAAGAGCCTATCGCCGAGTGGAAAATCCCAAACATGCGTGGTATCATGACGGCTCGTACCAAACCTCTCAAAGTCGTAGAGCCTGTTGAGGTAAACGACCTTGCTTCGCTTACGGCTTATAGCTTGCCCGCCCCCAAAGGAGCTTGTAAAATGATTCCTGCTGACCAAGCAGAAACGCTTATTAGCCTTCTAAAAACAGAAGCAAAAGTATTGTAAATACAGTGACACCTGTCTATCAAACACTTACTTCATTAAATCTTTGATTTTTATGTCGGTCTTAATATTTGTAGAATTAGATAACGGAAGTATCAAAAAAACTTCTCTCGAAGCCGTTGCCTACGGAGCGGCTGTAGCCCAAACCCAAAGTACTACTGCCACTGTTTTGGCCATTGGCAATGCCGATTCAAATGAACTTGCCAAAGCGGGGGCTTATGGCGCTAGCAAAGTCCTTCATGCCAACGAAGCTGCACTTTCTAACGAAAACGCGATGGCTTATGCAAGCGTACTAGCCGCAGCAGTTCAGCAAGAAAGCTCCAAAATCGTCATTTTACCAAAATCAGGGCTTTCTGATGCAATGGGGGCACGTGTAGCAGCCAAATTGGGCGCAAGTATCGTGTCGGGGGTTACCGAACTCCCCGACCTCAGCAATGGCTTCCAAGTAAAGCGTAGCATTTATACAGGCAAAGCCTTTGCCACTGTCGAAGTAAAAGGTGATATCAAAATATTGGGAATCAAGAAAAACGCCATCGAAGCCCAAGAAGGTAGCGGAACTGCTACCGTCGAAAGTTTCAATCCAAGCTTACCAGATGGCGATTTTACGGCCAAAGTCATCAACCAAGAAAAAGCCAGCGGAGAGCTATCACTTACCGAAGCCGACATTATCGTTTCGGGAGGGCGCGGTATGAAAGGCCCAGAACATTGGCAGCCACTACTAGATTTGGCGGAAGCATTGGGAGCGGCCACGGGATGTTCAAAACCTGTTTCTGACCTTGATTGGCGCCCTCACCATGAGCACATCGGACAAACTGGTATCAAGGTGGCGCCCAATCTTTATATTGCTTGTGGTATTTCGGGAGCTATTCAACACTTAGCAGGTGTCAATTCCTCAAAAGTGATTGTGGCCATCAACAAAGACCCCGAAGCACCTTTTTTCAAAGCAGCCGATTATGGTATCGTAGGAGATGTATTTGACGTTTTACCACGACTTACCAAAGCTGTCAAAGAATCAAAATAAGGTTTAGGGCTTTTGCGTCAACGAAACTCTCTGATACGGGAACGCTAAAAGCCCCTTCCAATGTTAATAAGCCTACTGAGAATGGAAAAACTTTCCTTTTTCTCTGTAGGTTTATTATTTTTGCATCCTCTCAAGGGGAATCCGTTGTCCGTTATCACCCTCTGGAGGATTTGATAACAGATATTAACATAAATACAGTAGTGGAAAAAATAAAATTGGAAATTTTGGGGCTCTCACCGAGCCAATCACAGGCTGGCTCTTTTGCACTGGTACTTGGAGAAGAGTATGGAAATCGCCGCTTGCCGATTATTATTGGCATGTTTGAAGCGCAGGCTATTGCCATCGAAATCGAAAAAATCCAGCCCAATCGTCCCATGACCCACGACTTGTTTAAGTCGTTTGCCAAGGCATTTAATTATTCAGTCAATGAGATTATAATTTCAGACTTGCGCGAGGGAATATTTTTTGCCCGCATTTACTGTTCTGACGGTGTGAGAGAAACGGTGATTGACGCTCGCCCTTCAGATGCGATTGCGATTGCGCTCCGTTTCAATGTACCTCTCTATACCTACGAAACCATCTTGTCAGAAGCGGGAATTGTATCGGGAACTCAAAACGAACCCGAAGACGCGATTGAAGAGCTTGTACAAAGTCCTAAACCTCGCTCCCTAAACGACCAACTCAAAAACATGAGTTTGGAGGATTTACATCGAATACTCGATGAAGCTCTTTCGAACGAAGAATATGAGAAAGCAGCTAAAATTCGGGACGAGATTACGCGTCGTAACTAAGCATAAGATAGCTTTCTTACAATAAAAGCCCTGACCATAAAAATCAGGGCTTTTGCTATGTATATGGGAAATACCTTCCCAACTTTCAATGTTATTTCTTCTTTCCTTTAGGCAATATCGCCGGAACAGGTATCTTGGAAGCAAATTCGGCGGCACCTTTTTCAATAGCATCTTTAAAAAACGCGAACGAAGGGTCACCACTCGATTGTCCTAAGTCAAGCGCTTTTTTGGCAATGGGAGCTGCTTCCGCAAAATTCCCTAGTTTACCTAAAATCTGCGCCTTGGTCCATAGATTGCGGAAAGTTTCTTTGTAAGCTACCGCCTGATTGACCATCGACAATGCTTTTTGGAGATTAATTCCTTTGCCAAGTAAGTAATTAGCTCCCGCATTCATGTTGTTTGCACTTGCTTCAGCAGCTTTGTCAATTGCCGTTTCTACCATTTTAGTAGTGTTTGTGGCAAGTTTTGTACTTACTTTGGTTTGTGCCCACATTATATCAAGATTGGCAGTAGAATCGGTAATATCCGAAAACCCAATCGCAAATGTTTCGGTAGTAGGTGCTTGCGTAGGTTTTACACTTACGCGTACCACATCATCTGCTTGTTTGTATTGCTCAGGCGCAGTAGCGGCAGACTTATTGATAATGACCGTCCAAGTGTCAGCATTAGGAATACTATACAAAAAGTACTTGCCGGCTGGTACATTTTGGCCTTCGAGCATAACATCCGTCGAAAATTCAATAGCCGTTGCTTGGTTGGCACCTGTACGCCAAAACTGTCCATAAGGGACGAGCTTGCCAAAAATCTCCCGACCTTTCATGCTTGGACGTGAGTACTTTACCGTAATATCCGTAACACCCACACTCTGCATTAGGGTAGCAGATGAGCTAGGCTGAGGGGTACGAATCTGGGCAAAACTAAAGGTAGAAGCAGCCAATAAGGCTAGTAAGGGCAATGATTTCTTCATGATTTTTAGCAGTTTTGTTTCAAATTTTTGGAGTTTGTGGCGCGAATATAAATAAAAGAAGCTGATAGGCCGCTAACTCTATCTACTATTAAACATTTTTATAAAATGAAACGTAATCAATTACTCACCCTGCTTAATCAACATATACCCTTTGACAATGAGGAGCATCAAATGTGGCAAGATACCCTTCAGTTTGTCGCCCAAAACCCCGATTGTTTTGAGCGATGGCTCGCTATTGGGCATGTGACTGGCTCGGCTTGGGTGGTTGATTCTAGCTCGCAATTAGCACTCTTGATGCATCATCAAAAACTCGACCGCTGGTTTCAGCCGGGTGGACATGCGGATGGCGAATCTGATATTTTGAAAGTAGCGCTCAAAGAAGCCCAAGAAGAAACAGGCCTCAACGACATCAGGGCCGTATCCTCCCAAATCTTTGATGTGGACGTACACCTCATTCCTGCCAATTCCAAAGAAGCCGCCCATTTGCATTACGATATTCGCTTTTTGTTTGAAGCCAATAGCCAAATTCCTCTTAAGCAAAATAGCGAGTCAAAAGCTCTCGCTTGGGTACCTTACACGAAAGTACACGACTACAATAGTTCACCTTCTATCGTAAGAATGGTAGAAAAAATGAAAATAAGTAATTTTTTTGAGTAAAAAAATAGGTATATAAACTCTATTTTTTTACTTTAGTGACCGTATTCCAACAATCGATAAAATTATAACATGAAATTTTTTACATCCTTTCGCATAGGCGGTTGGATAGTGCTTTTTGTCATGAGCACTCATTTGCTCAACGCACAAAAAGTCAAGGAAGACCGCAACAACTACGCCAAGCCTCAAACAATCGACAAGATTCAATTGCGCCGTGCTGCTCCTTTTGTCTATTCTCCTCATATTTCTTACAAAGAACAGCGACAAATGCAATTGGCTAAAAAGAAAATGGGTGGTATAACTTTTGTGGTCAAATCCCGCCGTACTACTTCTGCCAATTACAAACAGCAAAATTTTCAGCCCAAATCCCGTCATTCTTCAAACACCGAACGGTTTGTGGCGGATAGTAGCGCCCCTTTTGTGAGGTATGAGTTTTCTGATTCTCTCAGAGCCAGCAATCGATAATGGGGGATTTTGACAGTGGAGGTGTCGATTTATACAAAAAAAGGTGAACTTTGCACCTCCACTAATCCTAATATATTAATTATGGGTAGGTAAAACAAGTGCTCACGCACATACTGCCCACCCATTGATTGCTTTATGAATACTCCTCTGATTGCCCCCTCTGTATTGGCCGCCGATTTTGCCAATTTACAGCGCGACGTAGAAATGCTCAATCGAAGTGCTGCCGATTGGATTCACGTAGATATTATGGATGGCGTTTTTGTGCCCAATATTTCTTTTGGTCTTCCTGTCACAGCTGCCATTAAAAAACACGCACAAAAGCCCCTAGACGTCCATTTGATGATTGTTCAGCCTGAGCGATATTTAGAAGCTTTTCGTGATGCGGGTGCCGAAATACTGACAGTACACTACGAGGCTTGTCCTCATTTGCACCGCACTATTCAACATATCAAATCGCTAGGAGCCAAAGCTGGCGTAGCTCTCAATCCTCATACGCCCGTAAGTGTATTACAAGATATCATTCAAGATATAGATTTGGCACTGATTATGTCCGTAAATCCGGGTTTTGGTGGGCAAAAATTCATCGAACGTACCTACGAGCGTGTCCGTCAACTTGCGGCCTTGATTGCTGAATCAGAAAGTCGGGCCATTATTGAGATAGACGGAGGTGTCAATCAAGACAATGCTCCCCTACTCTATCATGCAGGTGCACGCGCACTCGTGGCAGGGAGTTTTGTATTTTCGGCTCCTGACCCCGAGGCAACTATTTCTAATTTAAAGAAAGTGTGGTAACAACACCGCAATGACGTCTTAGCATTGAGACGTCATTGCGGTCTATGGGGTATTTTAGCCATTCTTAAACCCCAACTTCTTCAATCCAGCCTTGATTTCGGGACAAGACATGAATAAGTTCCAGAGAAATCCCGTACGATAGTTTTCAATCATACAAATAATTGGCCCTTGGTCGATAGCCAGATACTGAGGTGTCACCCAGTTGTTGTGGTGAATGCTAAAAGCATCATAAAATCCCGCATTTCCCCACAACCATGATTTGTTTTTGTAAAAAAAACGCATTGCACTAAGCGACTCTTTGGGAGTATAAGGGATAGAACTTAGTGCTGCGGTAGGCGAAATCACCCCTTTGTCGGTATAAAAAGGCTTGTGCCCATCATAGCCCGTGCTTCCGTCTTTATTTAGTGAATAGCTTGAAGTAAGCCCCCAACAGTCTTTCCCGTATCCTTTAAAATGCAAAGGATTCTCGACGCAATATTGATAGTTGATTTTGGTATGATTGACGTTTAGTTGCCAATAGTCCGCGTACTTGTCTTTTAGTTTGCGAGGGTCAAGGCCCACAAACGAATAATGCGCCCAAAACAAAGGCCCGCCGTACTCTTCGGCATAGTTGTGTTTGAGAATCAAGGGGATACCGTATTTTTTTTTGTCCGATACGATTCCCCCATTCCGCGCCCATCCTTGATGATACACACTAGGCTTGATAGAAAACTTAGGAGAGGAGGCCGCCAAAATATACGTTACCAATACCTCGTTATAGCCTTCTAGTGCAAAATTCATTTGCCAATTATAATTGGGAGACCAGTGCCAATAAAGCGTCTCTTTGCCTTGGGTGTACCAATTCCACTCTATTTCTTTCCAAAGCGCATCAATACGTTGGCTTAATTTCTGCTCCGCAGGATTTCCGTTTTTAAAATACTGACGTACACACAGCATTCCCTCTACCATAAATGCGGTTTCGACCAAGTCTCCACCGTCGTCTTTTTTACCAAACGGAACGGTCTTGCCCGTATTTCCGTCAATCCAGTGCGACCATGCACCATGATAGCGATCCGCTTTTTCTAAAAACGAGACCATTTTTACCAGCCTCTCATAACCCTGCTTGCGACTAATATAGCCTCTCTCAATACCTACCAAAATAGCCATAAATCCGAAGCCAGAACCACCCGTTGTCACTACGTGTGCATCATTCATGGGGTAATTGCCCGTAGGATGGTAGCGTTCACGAGCTAGTCCAGAATGGGGTTCGGCAAAATCCCAAAAATACCGAAAAGTCTGACGCTGAACACTATCCATCAAAGCCGTATCGGAGAGAGTTTGTGCATAGGTGGCCGACACGCTCATCAGCACTGCCAACACTCCTCCATAGGTTGTTTTTAAAATGTTTGTTAATATCTTTTTCAAAAGCCAATAAGTTTAAAAGTGAGCTAATAAATGAGTGATGAAGCTACCCTATTTTTTGAGGGTCGGTTGCCATTTTTAATCAAAAACGACAACCGACCTACTTATTTAGCTGCTAATAGCCCGGATTTTGGGTCAACACTCCCCCACTCAGTTGAATCTGAACCGCAGGAATAGGGAGCAATTCATGTTTATTTTTCACAAATGTTTTACCATGAGCTTTGAAGGCATCAACCGCCCTTCCTGCCTGCACCTCTTCCTGACGAATAATATCAAATTGACGGTCGTGCTCAAGGGCTAGTTCGAGGCGGCGTTCTTTCCAAATGGCCTCACGGGTAATGGTCGTCAAGTCTTTTAGGCCTGCTCTTTTACGAATGGCGTTGATGTCAGACAAGGCCGTAGTAGTATTGCCTAAAGCAAAAGCCGCCTCTGCTCTAATGAGCATCACATCCGCTAAGCGTAAAATACGAAGGTTTTTGGGAAGACGGTCGTTTACGCCACAATTGGGCTCAGCAGTACGGCTATGATAAGCCTTGTAGTTGTAGTAGCTATTTTCGACCGAATCTCGACGAGGCACCCTAAAACCATCCCAAAGCACTGTGCCTGAAGTAGAACTTACCGAAATCACGGTGGCATTTCGTCTTACATCTCCTACTTCATATTCTGCCAATAGCGAAGCAGAAGGGCCTCCAAACCCAAATCCTAAATCGGTCCAGCCACGTAGGCCACCTGCCCGAGGTCCCTGACAAACAGTATATTGGCTAATGGCAGCGTTGCAAGAAAGGTTGGTACCTGTCTGTACTTCAAAGAGTGATTCGGCGCCATTGGCTCCAGCCGCTCGCCAAATATTCTCATAGGCTGACAGCAGGCTATAATTTCCCGCTTGATTTTTAACCACCGAATCGGCCAAGGAAAAAGCCCTTTGATAGTTTTTTTGGTATAAAAACACTTTACTCAACAAACCCATTGCAGCACCTTTGGTAGCCCTTCCCACTGCCGTAGAAGCATCTCCTTTGATAGGAAGGTTGGCTTTGGCATATTCCAAATCTCTGACAATGAGGGCATAAGTTTCTTCTTTGGTTGCTCTTTTTTGCAAAACAGGATTACCTAGCTCATCCACATTAGGAACTCCGTCGAGGAGCGTTACTCCACCCCAAAAACGAACTAAATTGAAATAACAATAGGCTCTTAAAAATCTCACCTCAGCCGTTAAACGATTACGCGTAATCTCTGGTGCGGGGCTTAGAGGAAGTTTGTCCAAAGCCTGATTGGCCCGGGCAATCGTACGATAATAAGCCGACCACACACTATTGAGTAGGCCGTTGCTTGGATCAGCACTCAAATTATCCATCTGACCATACGTAGCTGCCCCGTCCGAGGCAGTGCTGCCTTTGTCGGCATCATCGGAGGCGATATTGGTCAACCCCACATACGAAAATCCGTGCATGTTGGCATCCCAAAGGTTATTGTATACTCCTGTCACCAGTGTTTCGGCGGCATTGGGGTCATTTTTGATTGCATCCACGGAGATTTGACCTTGCGGTGGCGTATTCAGAAAATCGTCACAAGCCCCCAACACACCTATGGTGAGCAATGAAAGAGTGGTTTTTTGTATATATGATTTGATGTTTTTCATCGGTAATTTTAGTTTGCACTCCTCCCTTATTTATCCATTTTTAAGGATTGAGAGTAGTAAATTGTCTATTCTTAAAAGTAAGTCAATCGTACATCAGCCATTAAAAGCTTGTATTAACTTCCAAAACTAGTCTTTAAAACCCTAAATTGAGACCTACCGCAATGGTACGAGTAGTAGGGTAAGTATTTAGCTCAATTCCTGATTCAAGCGGGCCAGCGGGCAATTCGGGACTAAAACCGCTGAACTTGGAAATTGTAAATAAATTTTGAGCCACAAAGTAGACGCGACATCTTTCGATTTTGGCTTTGTTCAACAAGCCTTTCGGAATCGAATACCCCAAAGTCAAGTTGTTTAAGCGGATAAAATCGCCTGATTCGATAAAATAAGTAGAAGCAGGGGTAGCCGAATTGATGATGCGTGGGTCGGTATTGGAGGGGCGGTCAGCTTTCCAACGAGCATCTGCATAAGCAGCTTCGAGGTTGTCGGTGTTTTCAAAACGAAAAGCACGCTTTCCGTTATAAATCTTCCCTCCATAGCTTCCGTAGAAATCGGTACTAAAATCGAAGCCTTTGAAATCAAGTCCTAAATTGAACCCATAATAGGCTTTGGGCTGATAAGAACCCGCATAGATTTTATCGTTGGCATCAATGACATTGTTTCCGTCGACGTCTTGGTATTTCAAATCTCCAGGCTTAACGTTGGCGCGGGTTCCAAAGACCGGAGAAGCATCAATTTCGGCTTGGTTTTGAAAAACCCCGATGGCATTGAGCACATAAAAACTTCCTACTTCCCGGCCATTGTCAGTGCGAGTCACAAGACCTTGTTGCCCTACACTTCCCGCCAAAAGCGCCTGCCCTCCGTTAAGACCTAATAGTTGATTTTTGTTGAATGAAATATTACCTCCAAAAGTATAATTGAGTCCTTTTCCAATTTTGTCTTTCCAATTGAGCGATAGTTCTATTCCTTTGTTTACAAAAGAGGCCACATTGGTAAGCAATTGATTGTCAGGGTCACCAAAAATCGCAGGGATGATTCTGTACGCCAAAGCATCATTGACTTTTTTGTTGTAATAATCCATCTCACCGGATAGACGATTGTTGAGCGCCGTAAATTCAAAACCAATATCGGCTTGCTCGCTTGCTTCCCAACGTAGGTTTTGATCTTTAATGTCTTGAATCACACTACCGTAGGCAATCGTTGAACCAAAATAATAAGGGACATTTACTCCCGCCGTAAGGATATACGCAGCACTTTCGATGTTGTCATTCCCCACTTTACCCCAGCTGCCGCGCAGTTTTAAGAAATCCAGAAAAGGAAGCGTATTTTTGATAAAACTCTCTTCACTAAGTACCCAACCTGCACCAATCGTCGGGAAATTACCCCAGCGTTGAACAAACTTCGAACTTCCGTCTCTTCTAAGAGAAGCCGTCAACAAATACTTACCATCAAAATTGTAATTAAGACGACCTACAAAAGACTGACGCGTTTGCAAGTCGCCCGTACTACCATTAGAAAGCTGAGAATCAGGATTCCCCAGTCCCAAATACCACAAATCTTCGTTGACAGGGACATTGATACGAGAACCCGTAATTTGGTTTGTGGTAAATTTTTCGGTAATACTTCCTACCAACAAAGTCACATCATGCTTCCCAAAAGACTTGGCAAAAGTAGCGGTATTGTCAGCAATCCAACGTAGAAAACGGTTTTCGGTAAGATTGAGTTGGCTATTCAAACGACGCTGATTTCCGCCCGAAGTGATATAGGTATTTAAGTCGGTTTGGAAAGGTGTCAGATAAACGCGGTTGTTCGAAAATCCATTGTCAGCACTGAAAGCCGTACGAAGTTTTAACCATTCGATAGGTGTATATTCCAAAGCTACATTTCCCTGAAAACGGCTGGTTTGGGTACGGTCATTGCGGGTATCCATCGAAAGTAGCGGATTGCCCACGTTGCCAAAAGCTGAGGTATTTCCATACTTTCCATTCTCATCTTTAGCGATTACCATAGGCGAAGCCCGATAAACCGACCGATAAGTATCGCCTAGTTCTACTCCTTTTTCATTACCTCTTGTGTAGGAGAGTTGGGTGGTCAATTTCAATCGCTTACTGATATTATAGTCATTATTGATTCGAAATGTGATACGTCTAAAATCGTTTGTTGTCACAATCCCATTATCCACAATGTACCCACCACTTATGTAAAAGGTGCTTTTTTCGCTACCACCCGAAACGGAGATGTTGTGGTTTTGCTGTTGGCCTCTGCGCAATACTGCATCGTACCAATCGGTAGTACCAGCAAAAGCATGAGGCGACGCCGCCGCATTGAAAGTAGGAGCTATTTCTTTGAGATAGTCTAGGTATTGGTCTCTGTTGGCCATTTTTACCAAATTAGCCGCTTGTCTAAAACCCGTATTGCCGTCATAATTTACTTTGATTTCACCCGCTTTTCCTTTTTTGGTAGTAATCAAAATCACCCCATTGGCGGCGCGCACTCCATAAATTGAAGCAGAAGCATCTTTCAATACTTCAAGGCTCACAATGTCGTTGTTGTTGATGTTGCGAATATCATCGGTCAAAACCCCATCTACTACATACAAAGGATTGACTCCTGCCAGTGCCGAACCAATCCCACGAATCCGAACTTGTGGCTGTGTATTGGGCTGCCCCGAAGCGATAATCTGCACCCCTGCTACTTTGCCTTGCAATGCTTGCGTAGCTGTCTGAACAGGCTGTTTGAACAGCTCCTCGCCTTTCACTTTCCCAATCGACCCCGTCAAGTCTCGCTTACGTTGCGAGCCATAGCCTACCACAATCACCTCATCCAACACCTGAGAAGCAGCTGTAAGATTGACATTAATCTGTGTTCGGTTAGCTATATTTTCTTCTACAGTATTGAAGCCAATAAAACTAAAAGTAAGGGTAGCATTTTCGTCGGCTGTAATGCTGTATTTACCTTCTACATCCGTCAAAGTACCAGTAGCTGTACCTTTTACTTTCACTGTCACCCCCGGCACACCTATGCCATTGTCGGTCACAATCCCCGTGATTTTGATGTCTTTGGCAAGCAAAACCCCACTCCACAGACACAATAAAATCGTGAGTATCTGATGTTTGGGGGCTAAAAATGAAGAAAGAAGTTTGAGCATAGAAATTTTAGTTTTTTTAATAGATTTTCTTTTTAAAACACAAAACTTTGGTCGCAAATATCGGGTTTTACGAAAATCAATGCCTAATTTTGCACCTTATCATTACCTTATCAAACCCAAAAACATACCGATAAATAGGTGATGAAAAGCGACATATCATAAGAAGTATGCGATTTTTTATGCTTCATCCAAAAATCTCTTATCCAAGCGCGAAGTTGATTAGCGTGCTACTCTTTCCATTATTTTTTTGTGCTCCTTCTTTTTCTAGTGGACAACGCCTAGAAAACCTCTGCCGTCCTGAAGTACTTCATTTTACTCCCAACATTTATCAAGCCCAAAGACAAAACTGGTCCATAGCCCAGCACCATCAGACTAAGTTTATGTACACTGCCAATTCTAAAGGCTTGCTTGAATTTGACGGTAGCCACTGGAAATGCTATGAACTACCCCGTCGGCAAATCATCCGGTCGGTAATGGTCGGCAAAGATGGGCTTATCTATACAGGTGCATTGGGGGAATTTGGCTACTGGCAACGCAACTCCCAAGGGCAGCTTTCCTATCATTCTTTGGTATCAAAGATTCCAGATAAGGCCATCCAAACCGAGGAGATTTGGCATATTATCGAAACTACCGAAGGCATCTTTTTTCAGTCTTTCGCTTTTCTTTTTTTATTAAAAAACCACAAAATTGAAAAAATAGAAGTACCAAGTACTATTCTTTACCTGTTTGAAGCCAACGATAAACTGTGGATTGGAGGCATCGACCAAGGATTATATGAACTCAAAAACAAGAAGTTTGTCTTCGTAAAAGGTAGCGAGTTTCTTAAAAGCAAAAACATAAACGTCATCTTGCCTTATCAAGCCCACGAAATACTCATCGGGACCAATGCCGGGCTGTTTGTATACGACGGCATTAGTTTTAGGGAGTTTAACTCACAACTCTCCTCTTTTGTCAGCGACAACCAACTCAATACAGCACTTCGCATCAGCCCTACTCTTTTTGCTTTTGGGACCATACTCAATGGTTTTGTTTTATGCGATTTGCAGGGAAATATTCTCCAGCATTTTCATCAAAAAAATGATTTACAAAACAATACCATTCTCTCTTTTACCCTTGACCAAGATGCCAATCTATGGGTAGGTATGGACAGTGGAATCGACTATGTGGTTCTCAACTCCCCCATTAAATATTTCAAAGACCCTAGCGAAAAACTCGGCATGGTGTACTGCGCCTTGCTAGACCAAGATTTGTTGTATTTGGGCACAAACCGTGGCCTTTTTGTGCGAAACATTGCCCTTCCCAACGATGGCTTTCGGTTGGTACCAATGATGCAAGGTCGCGTACTTGAGCTAAAAAAAGTAGATGAACAAATTTTTTGTGGACACAATAGCGGCACTTTTTTGCTAGAAAAAGGCTGGGCGCATAAAATATCCAATGTCACTGGGGGCTGGGTCTTAAAAAAACTCTCAAAACATCCCGACGTTTTGATTCAAGGTACGTATACCAAGCTCTGTATCTATCGAAAAAAAAGCCAAACCAAACAGTGGGAATTTAGTCATTTTGTGGAAGGTTTTTCGGCGCCAGTCAAGCACCTCGAAGAAGACTCGGAAGGCAATATTTGGGTCAATCTCATCAATCGAGGAGTGAGTCGTATACAACTTACAGCCGATCTCAAATCCATTAGAAACGAAGTCAACTACGAAGATTCGGAGTTTTATCGTTCGAATCTTGTTCAAGTCAACGGAAAAATCATGGTCGCCACTTCCAAAGGTCTTTTAGAATACCAAAATGGGACTTTTAAAGAAGCAGACCTTCAAAAAAAATTGAAAAAAGTGATTCCTCAGCAGATTTTTCCGCTGGACAATCAAAGAATTCTCATCAATAAATTGGAAGGTGGATTAGCGATTTATGACCAAGGCCAAATCAGAAGCTTACCCCTTAAAAGTAGTCAACTTGTTGACGAAAACAATATCTTCAAGATTGCGCCTTCATTGTATTTTGTGTGCGTCGAAAATGGGTTTATTCTCCTACCCGAAAAAAGCCTCAACCTTCCTCAACTCAAACAAACGCAATCTTTGATTAGAGAATTGAGAGTTGAGAATCGCCCCATCGCAGGCGAATGGACTTCTCCCTCGGTTCTACCTGTCGTCAGTCTAGGTCATGAACAAAATAGCTTCGTTATCAAATTTTGTACCCTGCCTACTCCCTTAGAAGTAACCTATACTTATGTACTTGAAAGCGACTCTAAAAGGTGGGTATATTCGTCGGTGCAGCCCTCCAAAGAATTTAACAACCTACCTCCTGGAGCTTATACTTTTCGGCTCAAATCCAACCTCTCGACGCGCGAGAGTCTGCTTCAAATAGAAATCCGACCGCCTTGGTATTGGAATATGTTTTCCCAAACTGTGTATTTTATTTTGTTTTTGTCGCTGTTGTATTTGGTGTACCGAGTCCAACAAAAACGCTTTCAGCAAAAACATGAAAAACAAAAGCGAGAATTGGAAGAAAAACTCCGCCGACAAGCCGAAGAAAACCACCAAAAATTGCTGGAATTGCGTAACCAACAACTTGAACAAGACGTGATTCGGAAATCGGAAGAATTGGCGAACTCAGCCATGAATATCGTACGTAAAAATGAATTGCTAGAAAAAGTAGAGCAAGAATTACTACAGCTACCCAACGATTTGGGGAAAAGCGCGTATCAAAAACTCCATCGCCTTATTGAGCGCAACCTCTCGTCTGACAAAGATTGGCGGGTTTTTGAAGCAAATTTCAATCAAGTACACGAAGGTTTTCTAAAAAAGCTTTTGACTCAATACCCCAACCTATCCAAAGGTGATTTGAAACTAGCCGCTTTTCTACGCATGAATCTTTCTTCCAAAGAAATTGCTGGTTTTCTCAATATTACGGTTCAAAGTGTGGAGCTTAAAAGACATCGACTCCGACAAAAAATTAATCTTCCACCCGACAAAAGCCTCAGTGAGTTTATAATGCAGGTATAAAAAGCACAAAACATTTGACTAGAAAAAACCTTATCGAATGGTCATTGATAGCAATCCGCTTTCTTACAACGATCAAAATTCTTCTACTTTTATTGCTAATATTTCAAAACAATATCCAAGTTTTCTATTTTTGTGGGGACTTCGCATTCCCATAAAACAATAATGGAAGATACAAACCTAGCAGATAGTCAGTCATCCGACGAGCAAGGGCTTTGGCTCGCTTTCAAACAAGGCGACCGACAAGCCTTTGAACTTATCTACCGAAAGCATATCAATCCATTGATCAGTTATGGATACAAAATCACCTCTAACCGCAGTCTAATTCAAGACTGTATTCAAGACTTGTTTGTAGAATTATGGGAAAGTCGCGAGCGACTCACCGACGCCGCCTCTGTTAAATATTATTTGTTGAGGTCGCTGCGTTATAAGGTCATTCGAGCTTTACAACTCACCCCTACCGAAGATATTCAGGAAATAGATATTGAGGTGAGTGATGATAATTTTGAAACAAAACTTCTAGCAGACGAAATCGCTACCCAACAAGCCCTGAAGCTCTCTAACGCACTCCAACTCCTCCCCAAACGCCAACGCGAGGCGATACATTTGCGTTATTTTCAAGAAATGAACAACGAAGAAGTAGCTCATATCATGGGAGTAGGCTATCAGTCGGCGTGCAAATTTATCTACACGGGTCTCAAAACCCTCCGCGATTTGATGCAATTGTCGGCCGTGATTTCTTTTTTATTAAAATTTTAAAAAAATCTTTAAAAAAAATGGATTAAAAGTCGGGGTTTTCTGCACTGGGCTGTAGAAAACACCAAATATTCATGGATAAGGACTATTCCCGATTTGAAATTGAAGATTTTGCTTTTGATGAATCTTTTCGCCGTTGGGTAAGCGGCAAGGATTCTTCTGTCCGCGTTTTTTGGGAATCTTATCTTGAATCCAATCCTCATCAAACAGACGTTATTTTAGCCGCCCGCCAACTTGTATTAGATTTACAAAACGAATCACCCTTGACCAATGACTCAGCATTAGTAGAGTCAATTTGGGACAATGTGCAAGAACGAACACAGCCCAAGCAAAAAGTATTTTGGCAACAAAACTCCCGCTGGTACATGGCTGCTGCTGCCGTATCTATGCTGATAGTAATATCGGCTAGTGTGTGGTGGCTACGTCACTCACCCACACGAGTAAGTTTAGACTCACCTCTTTCTTCTCAGCAAGACAGCATTTTATATACCGAACACGTCAATACCCAACAGAAACCGTTGACGCTCTACTTGGAAGACGGGAGCTTGGTAACTTTAGAAAAAAATAGCCGTTTGATGTATCCTAAAAAATTTGGTCCGTCGAGCCGGATTGTTCATTTGAGTGGCAAAGCTTTTTTTGATATTACCCGAAATCCCGACCGCCCTTTTTTAATTTATGCCAACGAAACCGTCACGAAAGTATTAGGAACAAGCTTTACTATCAGTGCCTATCAGCATGATAATGAGGTGATTGTTGCGGTAAAATCAGGTAAAGTATCCGTTTTTCCGAAAAAAGACTTTGACAAATCTCCCCAAAACAACGTAGCGGCGGGAGTCGTGCTTACGCCCAACCAACAAGCGGTGTTTTCGCGTAAACAAGAACAATTTAACAAGACCTTAGTCGAACAACCAATCTTGCTAACTTCCAAGGAAAGCAACATGTTTGATTTCGACAACAAACCCCTCGCAGAAGTGTTTGGGGTACTTGAAAAAGCTTACGGCGTAGAGATTGTATACGATGCTGACTTGGTCCTAAATCGCTCACTTAAAGTAAGTTTTGACGATGAGTCTTTGCAAGAAAAACTAATGATTATCTGTAATACAATGGATATGTCGTATCAGATTGTAGACGCAAAAGTGCTTATTGAGAAGAAAAAGTAAATTTTTTGCTAACCCAAAACCCTCTAATTGATGCAATAAAAAACGTACTAAAACAAGAGGCCGGTAGCGTAGGAACACTACCGGCCGAAAGACGTCCCCCTACATCTTTGGCCGGATAAGGGGATGTTTTGCTCACTGATTCAATCAAGTAAACAACAAAACATTCAAAGGTATGAAAAAACATCGACTCATCGTCGAAACTGCTATTGCTATGCTTAAATTTTCCTGTTTTCATATATTAATGGCAATGGTGAGCTTTGGAATAAGCATCGCCAAAGACAGTAATGCGCAGGAAATTTTGGAACGTCCTGTTTCCGTAGAAATCATAAGCAAAGATGTCCAAACGGCGCTACAGTTCGTAGAAAAATCAGCAAAGGTTAAATTTAGCTACGAACCTGCCCTTTTACCGAAGGGAGAAAAAATCAATCTTGTTGTCAAAAACGAACGCCTTTCGGCGGTTTTGGAAAAACTACTAAAACCTCTTCGGCTCGTATATACCACTTCTGGTAAGTACATTATTTTGACCAAAGAAACCAAACAAAGCTTTCTGGAAATAGAAAGAAAACCCGAACCCGAAGTGTGGTTGTTTGAAAAAACGATTACTGGCACCGTCTCCGACGAGCGCGGTCAGGGCTTACCCGGCGTAAGTGTTTTGGTAAAAGGTACCCAACAAGGAACAAGTACCGACGCCAACGGTAAGTATAAACTTATCCTAGGAGACGCTCCTACAACTTTGGTATTTTCTTATGTAGGATATGTAAGTCGAGAAGCACTCATCCAAAACAGAACCGTGCTTGATATTCAGCTTCTTCCAGACGAAAAAGCCCTCACCGAAGTGGTGGTAGTAGGCTATGGCACTCAGCAAAAAGAAGATATTACGGGGGCGATTGCGACGGCTTCTGCCAAAGAGCTTCGCGACCCGCCAGTGGCTCAAGTGGCGCAGATGCTACAAGGTAAACTAGTAGGGGTGCGCATCGACCAAGTCAGCGGACGCCCTGGCGAAGGCATGAACATCAAAGTGAGAGGCTCTGTGTCTATTACGGCAGGTGCTAACCCACTGTATGTAGTTGACGGAATGCCGATTACGGGCGATATCAATACCATCAATCCCAACGAAATCGAAAGTATCAGTGTGTTGAAAGACGCGGCTTCGTCGTCGCTTTATGGTTCGAGAGCGGGCAATGGGGTGGTGTTGATTCAAACCAAAAAAGCCAAAGCCGGAAAAACCCTCATCGATTTTAGTTCTTATTATGGCTTTACCCAAATCCCCGAGGCCCGCAGATTGAAAATGATGAATGCTGAAGAATATGCCCAGTTTCAGAAGGAAATTGCCGAATCCAACGGGCGTGCCGTCAATCCAGCCTTTCAGAATCCCGCTCAGTATGCCGGAAAAGGCACTGATTGGTACGATGTAGTAACCCGCACAGGTGCTATTCAAAGTCACAACCTTTCGATTAGTTCGGGTACCAAAAACTTTTTGACATCGGTCACAGGCGGGTATTTCAAAGAAGAAGGAGTCGTGGTAGGGACGGGGTTTCAGCGCCTTTCATTGCGCGTCAATTCTCTTTTTACCCCTAGTGAAAAAGTAAAGATTGGGTTCAACTTAGCTCCCAACTTCGCCTCTAATACCAATTTTGCCACCGACGGTGGGCCTTATGGTACCGAAAACATCATTTCGGGAGCTTTGGCTACTAGCCCCCTAGCCAGTCCTTACAATGCCGACGGGAGCCTCGCCCTGACCGCTTCCGACCCTGCCTCTTTTGGCAATCCTAATTGGCTCAGAGTAGCGCAAGAAAAAGTATATCGCAACAAAACGTATTCGTTGCTCTCCAATGCCTACGTCGAATACGAAATCGTCAAAGGATTGAAAGCCAAAACAACCGCCAATGTGCAGTTGAGCAACAACAACATCTTTCAGTTCAATCCTTCGACGATTGGGGTTTTGTTTACACCTCCGCCGCGTATTCCGAGTGGCTCTGACAATACTACCCGTATGTACAACTGGGTGAATGAGAACTCGTTGACGTACCAAACCGAATTTCGGGGGCATCAAATTGATGCCTTGGTAGATTTCACGGCGCAACGTTTTCGGAGCGACAACAACGTGATTTCGGCCACTAACTACGCTGACGATAAAATTCAAGCAGTCAGTGCTGCCGGTAGGGTCGTAGTGACGAGCAATGTGCAAGAATGGGCTTTGCTTTCGTATTTAGCGCGTCTTAATTACAATTACAAAAGTAAGTATCTACTGACAGCGTCGGTACGGCGTGATGGTTCTTCGCGGTTTGGCCCAAACAATCGTTGGGGAAATTTCCCTTCTGTTTCGGTAGGATGGATTGTTTCAAAAGAACCTTTCTGGACGCTGACACCCGTTTCGTTTTTGAAGTTAAGAGCAAGCTATGGAATCACCGGAAACTTTGAAATCGGTAATTATTCATTTCGCTCAACGGTCGGGTCGGTGTTTTATGCTTTCGGAAATTCGATGTTTCAGGGCAGAGCAGCCAACAACCTAGGCGACAACAATCTAGGGTGGGAGCGCAAGAAGCAATTTAACATTGGGGCAGACGTATATCTTCTGAACGACCGTTTTCAACTAACGTATAACTATTATCGTACCATCTCCAGCAACTTGCTTTATAATGTCTCGGTTCCAGTTTCTTCTGGTTTTAGCAGTATTCAGACTAATATCGGAGAGTTGAAATTTTGGGGCCACGAAATAGGCATCAACACCACCAATATTCACAATGAGCGCTTTAGCTGGAATACATCCCTCAATATGTCGTTTGACCGCAATCGGGTAGAAAAACTATCGACCGAAAAAACAACGGCTATTTACCAAGGGATGTCTAGTTATGGTTTCTTTAGCCATATTTCACAAATAGGCTCACCAGTGGGATTGTTTTATGGAGCGGTTTGGGATGGGGTTTACAAAAATCAAGAAGAATTTAATACTTCTCCCAAATACGCTGATTCGCAAGTAGGTACGATCAAATACAAAGACTTAAACGGCGACGGCAAGATTACTTTTCCGGAAGATTATACCACTATTGGTACCCCTTGGCCGAAGTTTATCTTTGGGCTGACCAACCAAATACATTATGGAAACTTTGACCTTGGACTTACGATTACGGGCAACTACGGCAATCAAATATTGAGTCATTACGAAAACTGGCTTACTAATCTCGACGGTCCTTTCAATGTATTGGCCGAAGTAAAAGACCGTTGGAACTCTCCTTCTGACCCTGGCGTGGGCAAATACGGCAGTGTACAGCAAGGAACTACCTACCTCGAACGCGACCGCTGGAGTACACGTTACCTCAAAGACGGCAGTTTTGTTTCGTTCAAAAACATTACGGTGGGTTATAATATCCCTCTTAAAAGCCGTACTATCCGCAACCTACGCGTATATAGCAGCATTCAGAATGCGTGGGTCATCAGCAAATATCCGGGCAACCCTGAGGTCAACACTCGAAATGTATCGAGCGGCAACTCCCCCGGAGTCGATGAAGGTTCGTATCCTGTACCACGCACAATCAGTTTTGGTCTTAACCTTGGATTCTAAAAAGAAGCACTATGAAAATCAGACTCATCGCCATAGGTATTTTGTTTTGTATGCTGAGTGCCTGTGATAATTTTTTGGATATTGCCCCCGAAACGTCCTTGTCTTCCGATAGTTTTTTTCGTACCCAAGCCGATTTTGAACAAGCCGTAGGGGGGATTTATGCGCCCCTTCAAGGTCTTTATAATCAAGATTGGATACTGAACGAAATGCGTTCTGACAATACTTTTTTTATTTATAACATCGCCCAACGCGGAGGAAAACAGCAAGAAGACCCTGCTACTTTTACGGTGGAGACCAACAATACTTATACCCTCGGAAAATGGACCAACAATTATCTCATTATCTCTCGTGCCAATCAGGTATTAAGTAAAATGGAAGAAGCAAGTTTTGAGACTTCAGTCAAAAACAACCTAAAAGGGCAAGCTCTTTTTTTGCGGGCATTTGCTTATTTTGATTTGGTAAAAAACTTTGGAGGAGTGCCACTTTTTCTCCAACCAGCTACTTCTTACAAAGAGACCTTTCAACCCCGTGTTGAAGTAGCGGCTATCTATAAGCAAATCGTAACCGATGCTTCCGAAGCGGCAAAACTACTACCTGCCAAAGCTGCGGCTGTAGGACGAGCCACTACCGGAGCAGCTCATACCCTCTTGGCCGATGTTTATATCAATCAAAAAGCTTGGGCAGAAGCCGAAACCGCCCTCAAAACCGTCACGACGCTGGGCTATAGCCTTTTACCTAACTACGGTGATATATTCAAACCTACCAATAAGGGCAATAGCGAAATGATTTTTGATGTTCAATACGCCGAAGGAACTTCACAAACGATTTTTAACGCCTTGCCTTACTTATTTATTCCTATCTTACCCGACCCTTCGGTGATTACGGGGGTCAAGCCTGCTACTCAGCAGACTTACGGAGGTTTTAATGTACCTACGCCTGATTTGCTCGCTGCTTATGAAGATACCATCAAAGATCAACGTTTTGCGGCATCAATCGGTTTTTATACGGGTGCTTCTCCATTGATAGGAATCAAATACCAACGAACGCCTTACATCAAAAAATACTTACATCCGCACAGTGTGTATGGTCAAACTGCCGAAAATGGGCCTATTTATCGCTATGCCGAAGTGTTGTTGATGCTTGCCGAAGCGGCCAACGAACAAAATCGATTGAGCGATGCACTGGGCTATCTCAATCAAGTCCGCAAACGTGCCGGTTTGCCAGATGTGACGAGCACAAGTCAGGCCGATTTGAGAGCTAAAATTCTGAAAGAAAGACAAATCGAGTTGGCATTTGAAAACAAACGCTGGCGAGATTTGGTACGAACAGGCCAGGCAGTAACGGTAATGTCGGCGATTAGCACCAAAATAAAGGCCAATCCTCAGGCATATTACTATCCCACGGGTAGTGCGCCTATTACAACGGCTTTTAATGTCAGCGAGAGAGATTTGCTTTATCCTATTCCGGTAAGTGAAATCATCATTAATCCTGAATTAAAACAAAATCCTGGTTACTAGCACCAATCTATGGGCTTGTTCCTTTGAAGGAGCAAGCCCCTTTTCAAACCACATGAATATGATAAGATTTGCAATTTTGATGAGCCTCGTGATAGGTATTTTTGGTTTTCATCCTTCTAAAAAAGTGGCCATTTTTGACGGAAAAACCTTCAACGGTTGGGAAGGCGATACCCTGCATACGTGGCGTATCGAAAACGGCACAATCGCCGCAGGCAAAGCAGGACAGAATGTACCACACAATGATTTTCTTTGTACTACGCGCCGTTATGAAAATTTTATTCTACATCTCAAAGTAAAACTAACTGGCACTCAGGGCTTTGTCAATGGAGGCATTCAGTTTAGAAGCGAAAGATTGACCAAACCTGCTTATGAAATGACTGGTTATCAGGCTGATTGGGGGCCCAAATATTGGGGAAGTCTCTATGATGAATCACGGCGTAACGTCACGTTGGTACAGCCCGATTCGGTTCTGATCACAAAATGGGTGAAACCCAATGACTGGAATACCTACGAAATACGAGCCGAAAAACGTCGTATTCGACTGTATGTTAATGGACACCAAACCGTAGATTATACCGAAAAAGACGCCAACATCCCTCAATCTGGCCTGATTGCACTACAAATCCACGGCGCAGGACATACCCAAGTGGCGTATAAAGATATTGTCATTCAAGAATTGCCCTAACGAACCTTTCACCCCTCTATTTTTTGCATTTCTTATGAAACGTACATTTTGGAACATATTCATACTAAGCTCATTTTCAGTTCTTTTCTTGACGGCTTATCATGACATGAGTCGTATTTCAAGCGCATCGTCAGAAGACCCTTTTGATAGTCCCCGCACAGTAAGTCAAACCCCAAATACAGTACCCCTTTCGCCCGAAGAAAGCATGAAGACCTTTAGACTACCCAAGGGATATAAACTGGAATTAGTAGCAAGCGAGCCCATGATTTCGGAGCCGGTGGCATTGGCTTGGGACGGCAACGGGCGCTTGTATGTAGCCCAAATGGAAACCTATATGCAGACCGTATTGGCCGACGGACAAGAACAACCCCGCAGCCGAATCATGCGCTTGGAAGATATTGACGGTGATGGTAAAATGGATAAAAGCACCGTTTTTCTTGACAAACTTTTGCTACCAAGGGCGATATTGACCGTAGGCAATGAATTGTTTGTCAACGAAACCAATACTTACAATATCTACGCTTATAGCGATACCAACGGCGACGGCAAAGCTGATAAGAAAAGGGTAGTATATGAAAACAAACGCCAAGCCTTTGGGAATGTAGAGCACCAACGAAGTGGCCTAGATTGGAACCTCGACAACTGGATTTATGAAACCATTGACCCTATTCGGTATCGTTACAAAAACGGACGTCTCCAAGCCGATACTTTACCCAATCCTGCGGGTCAGTGGGGGCTTACTCACGATGATTATGGACGCGTGTATTTTAGCCGAGCGGCAGCAGGGGTGGCAGCGTCGGGCTTTCAGATAAATCCTAGCTATGGATTGCTTGATTTTGCCGATGCCCTCGAAAAAGATTTTAGCCAAGTCTGGTCTACTATCAAAACTCCCGATGTCAACGGGGGGCCTAAAACCCTGCGCCCCGATAGTACAATGGCTACTTTTACTTCTATCTGTGGGCAGTCTGTCTTCAGGGGCGACCGGCTTTCGCAAAGTATTCAGGGAGATTATATTGCTGCCGAACCCGTAGCACGGGTCATAAGAAGAGCCAACATTGAGAATCGAAACGGAAAAATCTTTCTTTCAAACGTTTATCAAGAAGATGAGTTTGTATCCTCTACCGATATGAACTTTCGCCCTATTAATACCTACACTGGGCCTGACGGTTGTTTGTATATTTTGGATATGTACCGAGGTATTATTCAAGAATCTACATGGGCACAGCCCGGCAGCTACCTTTATGACCAAATCAAATCGAAAGGGCTTGACAAAAACATTCAGCGAGGGCGTATCTATCGACTTGTATATGAAGGTATACGCCCCGAAAAAGCTCCAAAGATGTTGAGCGAATCGACTCAAAAATTGATTCATCATCTCAATCATCCCAATGGCTGGTGGCGCGACAATGCCCAGAGGGAGATCATTATCAGAAATGATAAATCGGTAGCTCCCCTCCTCCAACAAATAGTGCTAGGTCAAAAAAGTATTCTTACAAAAACGCCTTCCGATTTGGCACGAATACACGCCCTATGGACACTGGAAGGACTGGGAGTACTCGACAAGTCGCTTTTAATAAAGCTTTTAGCCGATCCAAACGCCGAAATACGCAAAATGGTAGTGTGGGCAAGCGAGTCGTTTATTAAGAAAAACGACCCTCAAATTTTGGAAAAATTATCATTGCTCCAAAACGACGAAAGCTACGATGTACTGGCACAATTGCTCACTTCTATTTCTCTCAGCAAAACACCAAAAGCTACCGAAATCGCCAATGCCATTTTGGGCAAACACCCCACCAATGAGTTACTAATAGGCATTAAAAATACATTGCAAAAAACCGAAGAATCTAAAAAAATAGGCAGTGGGCGATTGTATGCCTTAAACCCAACCGACCGACAACGCGTAGTAGAAGGAAAACAAATTTTTCAATCTTTGTGCGCTACTTGTCATGGACTCTATGGTGAAGGCTCTCCTGCTAAAACTGCGCCGCATTTGGCTGGTAAATTTAAACTGCTCGAAAATCGTAACGAAGTCATCAAAATCATGCTACATGGGTTGACAGGTCCCGTAGACGGGGTCACCTATCATGAATTGATGCCTCCTATGGGAGGCAACAGCGATGAGTGGATTGCTTCCGTTTTAACTTATGTTCGCTTTGACCTGTGTATGCAGAGTTTCCCGCAAATATCAGAAGGCTACCTCAACAATTTTGTAATCGTCAAACCCGAACAAGTGAAGGCTATTCGAGAAAAAAATGAAAATAGATCCAAACCTTGGACGTGGGAAGAGCTTTTTGCTGACAAGAAACAAGGACGTTAGGTTTATTTTGTCGCAAAAGAGATAGGGGCTATCTATTTATTTACCAAAAAGTAGAAAACCTCTATCTTTTTTACAAGCCATATTTTGCGCCAAACATTCCACAAATAAATCGTAAATTGCAAGCCATATCAAGCTTCGCAAACCATGAAATACAGTTGGTCTTTAGTGTTTATCTTTCTTCACTTTATTGCCAAATCACAAACGGTCTCGGTAGATACCTTTGCGGTACAGCTAAAGCAATCCCCTCATCCACAACTGATTGATGTAAGAACTCCCAAGGAATTTGCCGAAGGGCATCTGCCCGGGGCTATCAATATTGACTCCCAAAGCAAGGACTTCACCAAAAGCCTTGCTAGCCTTGACAAAACCAAGCCCATTTTTGTGTATTGCTTGTCGGGTGGGCGCAGTAGCACCGCTATGACCAAACTCCGTAAACTTGGCTACACCAATGTGCTAGATTTACAGGGGGGATATTTGAAGTGGGCTTCGCGTATGATGCCAGTCGAAGGGGTTTCAAAATCAAACGCCCAACCAGAATGGCCCGAAGCTCGATTTGATAGCCTTCTTCACGCGCGCGCTTTGGTGCTTGTAGATGTGTATGCGCCTTGGTGCGGCCCCTGCAAAAAAATGGCACCGATTATTGACAAACTCGCGACCGAAATGGCCTCTACTGTCAAGATAGTCAAACTCAATGCGGATACCGAAAAACCTTTCATGGCTACTTACAAAGTGGAAGAGTTGCCTACATTGCTCCTTTTTGAAAATGGAAAACTCCTCACTCGTCAGACAGGTTTTCATAATGAAGCGGCTTTAAGAGCCTTGATTAAACAAAAACCTTAATTATATATGTAAGCCAGCAACTTTAGATAACATCGGCCACAACTACATATTGTCTGGCTCAATATGAATGAATCAAAACATGCCCTAGTTGAGGTAATTGCCTCCTCAGGGTATTTTTGAGTTGATGCGCAATCTCGTCTCCTCGGCTTACCGTCAAGTCTCCTTTTCAGGACGAAAAATAAGGTAGCTATTGTACAAAATAATTCCGCCCAACACAAAAAGAGTCCAAACCTTGGGCAATTCGTGGGTTTGTTGTTGTGTCATTGGCTTTTAAAAAAATTACGTCTTTCCCTCCTCCGTTTATAGCTTATAAATCTAGCAGTAGAAATTTATTATAGAAATTAAAGTTTCAAAAAATATTTTACATACAAATAATGAATATATAACCTTTATTTTACATACATTTACTGAATAAATACACCTATTTTATGAAAGGAACGCATTTAGGCGAGTTTGAAGAGTTGGTTTTATTGACTATCGCAGCCCTTAGCAGCGAAGCATACAGCGTGGCGATTTGTGATGAATTAGAAAAACATACTGGACGCACTACCAAACTTGGGGTGGTTCATGCCGTACTCAACCGACTAGAAGAGAAAGGCTTAGCAAAGAGCTACTTAGGAGAAGCCACCAATACACGCGGCGGCAAACGTAAACGTTATTATGAAGTAACACAAGTTGGAAAAATCGCACTTACCCATGCCCGCGACATCAGAGAAGGGCTTTGGCGAGTTATTCCTGACCTTCATTTAGGAGGAGCATTATGACCCACTCTCAACCGCCCCACCCACCTCGCTGGGCGCAAAAGCTCCTTTCGTGGTATTGCCGCCCCGAACTCGCCGAAGACTTACAAGGCGACCTCAATGAGTTTTTTGAGCGCAATTTACGCAAGCACGGGCTTTGGTACGCCCGTTTTATTTATTGGATAGATGTCCTCAAATTCATTCGCTCTTATACATTACGTGTTCCTGAATTTCACCTTTTATTTATCCATTATATCATGATTAACAGCTATTTTAAAACCTCGCTCCGTAGTTTGGTTAGAACCAAACTTTTTTCTTTCATCAATGTAGTCGGCCTTGCCATCAGTATGTCGGTAGGACTTTTGATGATTGCACTTTTGAGTGATTTGCTCTCTTATGATGATTTTCATGCGAAAAAATCCCGGATTTATCGCATCATCACCACTCTACAGCCCAAAGGAAGTGCTGAAATAGAATTGGCTTCAAGCTCAGTATTGGCAGGCAAAAAAATCAAAGAATCTTTTCCCAACATTGAGAGTGTGACGCTCTTACGACGGGGCTTCGGTGGCGACGCCCAAGTCGGCGAGAGCATTGTACCAATAGGAGGTTTGTGGGCTGATTCTTCATTTTTTAAAGTATTTTCATTTACGTTACGGGCAGGCAATCCTACCACAGCTTTACGTAATCCTTACTCAATAATATTGCCCGAAAAAACCGCTCATAAGCTCTTTGGTCATAGCGATGTTTTGGGCAAAAGTATTCGCTTCGATACCACTAATTATACCATCACAGGTATTATGGAAGATATACCTAAGCTCTCCCACCTTCGCTTTGATGCGTTGGTATCGTTTGCGAGTATAGATTTGAGAAATGCTGATTCCGATGGTCATTTTTTGAATTGGGATAATGTTTATTCAAATTATGCCTATGTGTTACTTCCAGAAAACGGTCATCCACAGACTTTACAAACCAACCTAAATAAACTCTGCACCACCCAAAACAAATCCCTAAAAGACTTACAAATTTTGCTATCAGCCCAGCCTTTGAGTAAAATCGTAGTAGGCAATAATCTGGAAAACTCTATCGGCCCTACGATTCATCAGGTTGCGATTTGGGTACTAGGAGGCCTTGTAATGATAGTCATTTTGTCGGCCTGTTTCAATTATACCAATCTGTCGATTGCACGTTCGCTACGTCGCTCGCGCGAAGTAGGTGTACGCAAAGTCATGGGAGCTTTAAGAAATCAGGTTTTAGGGCAATTTATTATTGAGTCAGTTATTATTTCACTGCTTGCTTTGGTGTTTTCTTTTTTACTCTTTTTGGCATTAAGGGAGCAATTTTTATCGTTGAATCCTCACATAGACAACCTCGTATCCCTCAGAATTTCATTCAAACTTATTGGGTATTTTATTGTTTTTTCAATGAGTGTGGGCATCGTTGCCGGTTTTTTGCCAGCGTTGTTTTTTTCACGACTCAAAGCTCTACAAGTTTTGAAAGGAACCTCTTCAATTCAACTTTTCCGCCGAGTCAATTTGCGCAAGAGCCTCATTGTAGTTCAATACACGCTGTCGTTGATTTTTATCACAACTACTGTCATAGGTTATCATCAATACAAAAGCTTTTTAGTATTTGACTTGGGATTTTCTACCCAAAACATCCTGAATATCAAACTACAAGGTAACAAAAGTGAATTGTTACGGAAAGAATTGGCAGAAATTCCGGCCGTGAAAGGCATTGCTACTTCGCGGCTTGTGACGAGTTTAGGGAGTATTTATGGCACGATAATTAAATATCAAAACCCTACCGATTCTTCCAATGTGGCGCTCAATTTTGTGGATGAAAACTATTTACCTCTTCATGGACATCGATTACTAGCAGGTCGAAATTTTACGCCTCATACCCACGAAAACAATAGCACCGAAATCATCGTAAATCAACAACTTCTCAAACGTTTTGATATCACCCCTCAAAACCCTTCAAAGGCTTTAGGAGAGCAAATCAAAACCTTGGATGGTAAAAAATACACCATTGTAGGCGTCCTCAAAGATTTCCACTATGGTACGGTAGAGCGCAAAATTGAACCTTTCGTGATGCACTACTCACCCGAAGAATCGGGGGGCTATCTCAATCTCAAAATCAATGCTGAAGACTTACCTTCTACGATGAGTCGGATTGAGGAAGCCTGGAAACGAATCGACAAAATTCACCCCTTAGAAGCACGCTTTTATGATGATCAAATCCAAGAAGCCTATCAGCAATTTTCGGTCATGGTAAAGGTAATTGGCTTTTTGGCTTTTTTGGCAGTCGTTATTGCATCGATGGGACTTTTTGGAATGGTAGTGTTTATGACAGAAACCAAGCTTAAAGAAATTAGCATTCGAAAGGTAATGGGTGCCAACGAATCCTCTTTGATTTACTTTTTAAGCAAGAGTTTTATTGCGCTGTTGATACTTTCAGCGGTCATTGCTTTGCCACTTACCTACTTCTTGTTTGATAAAATAGTCTTGGTCAAGTTTGCCTATCATCAGCCTATTGGTTTGGGTGAATTAATGACAGGTTTTGTCATGGTAGTAGCACTTGCTTCCCTGCTTATTGGCTCACAAACCCTCAAGGCCGCCCGTACCAATCCCGCCAAAGTGCTCAGGAACGAATAAATCTGCCTTGCCCTTTATCTATTTTGGCCTTTCTATAATGAAGGGTCAAAATAGTACTTTGCAACACTACCCTAACTGCCGTGGCTTGCTTACCACCAAAGTCAATAAACTAGCTACCAACACCGCAAAAGCTAACAAAATATAAGAAGCATAAAAAGAGCCTGTAAGCCCGTTGAGATAGCCTACCAAATACGCCCCCACAAAAGACCCTAAAGCTCCCATGCTATTGACTAACCCGATAGCACCTCCTACGACATTTTTGGGCAAAAGCTCCGTCAGAAGGGCAAAAAACGGCCCATAAGGAGCATACAAAGCGCCTCCTGCCAACACCAACAAAGCATAAGAAAGCCAGAAAAACTCACCTTTCATCGCGTAAGCCCCCACAAAAGATACCGCTGCTATCAGCAAAAAAGGCCAGATAAAGAGTTTACGATTTTGGGTTTTGTCAGAATAGTAAGAAGCGCCAAACATCCCTACAATCGCCAAAATATAAGGCACTGCCGACAGCCAGCCCGTGGTAATGATGTCCATATCTTGCCTTGACTTAATGATAGAAGGTAGCCACATCACAAATCCATATACCCCCAAACTCCATAAAAAATAATGAACACATAAAAGAATAACGGCTTTGGAACGAAAAGCTTGTCCATAATTTTTGACTGGTTTGATGGATTCTTGTTCTTTTTGTAAACGCTGTTCGATGGCTACTTTCTCTTCCTCCGAAAGCCAAGTGGCTTCGCGTGGGGTTTCGGCAATCATTTTCCACCATACAAAAGCCCAAATGATACCCGGTACTCCTTGAATGATAAACATCCATCGCCAGCCTAAAGACTCAATAAGATACCCCGACAATACCGACATCCACAAAACCGTAACGGGATTGCCCAAGATTAAAAAAGTATTGGCTCGCGAACGCTCCTCTTTCGTAAACCACTGACTCAATAAAATAAGCATGGAAGGCATCACGGCGCTTTCCACTACGCCAAGCATAAACCGAATCACTATCAACGAAGGCACATTGCTTACCATGCCTGTAGCGGCGGCCAAGCTTCCCCACAAAATCAGAGAAACGAAAATTAGTTTTTTTGCACTCTTGTGTGAAGCATAGTGCGCTCCGGGAATTTGAAAAAAGAAATATCCTAAAAAAAATAGAGAACTAAGTAAAGAGGTAGTTGCTTTGGAGATGTGAAGGTCTTCGTTCATTCCGCCTGCTGCCGCAAACCCAAAATTAGCTCTGTCGAGATAAGCAAGGCTATAGGTAATAAAAGCAATAGGGATAATGCGATACCAACGGATTTGAGGAAGAGGTCTAAGCATAACTGATAAGGCTAAGTAAGAGTAAAATTGGGTAAGTCTTTCAAAAACCGCACTGCGCTTTCGAGCAAAACTACACATCTCTAAAAGATACCAGCAGAAGCAATTACTCTAGCTGTTTGTAAACAAACTTATATATAAAACATCATTTTTATTTTTACTCACTAAAAAAACGACGAGCCACCATTGCAATGGTGGCTCGTCGTTTTTTTAGAATACAATTGTTTACGAAGCAACTATCAGCTTAATACCATCGAGTTGTTTGATTGTCACTGACTGTCCAGGAAGTATATCCTGACGATTTTCGGCCAGAGCAATCCATTCTGTACCACGATAAAAAACCTTACCTTCGCCTTCCGACGGAATCCGCTCTACTACGGTGGCTTTATCACCCACATATTCGGAATACTCAAGAGATTTATCGTTCCGTTTGAGAAGACCTCTCAAAGGTTTACGCAGGGCAAATAACGACATAACTGATACAATCGAAAAACAAAAAAGTTGAGCGTTGATGGTAGGGGTTAGGCCTACCCAAGTCAAAATAGCGGTCACAAATGCCCCTACGCTCAAAAACGCAAAAACAAACGTTACTGATAATAATTCTGCAATCAACATTGCAGTTCCGATAATTACCCAAATTTGGGTCGGCGTAATTTCCATTTTACTTACATGTTAAACATTTGCACTTTCACTATCAATCAGGCTACATGCCTACCGCACTTTGCCTGCTGATGCCAAAGCAATACCCGGTGACAAACAACCTACTTTTGTTGCTTTACCACACTCATTGCTGCCGCAATCATCGAAGACATATCTCCGAAATTGGCCGGCAAAATCATGGTATTGGTGCTTTTGGCTAAATTACCAAATTGTTGCACCAACTGCTCCGCTACTTTTAGCTGTACAGCGTCCATACCGCCTTTTTCTTGAATAGCCGCCGCTACTACTTTTATACTCTCAGCCGTAGCATCCGCTACTGATTTAATGGCTGCTGCTTGTCCCTCTGCTTCGTTGATTTGACGCGTCTTGAGGGCTTCTGATTCCAATACTACTTTCTGTTTTTGTCCTTCAGCCATGTTGACGGCGGCCATTTTTTCACCGTCAGATTGCAAAATCAACGCCCTACGCTCCCGTTCGGCCTGCATCTGCTTTTCCATAGCGTGCAATACACTTTGTGGCGGAGTGATATTTTTGATTTCATAACGCAGCATTTTCACCCCCCACCCTATGGCAGCTTCGTCAATAGCTTGTACCACCGCTTGGTTGACAGTCGTACGTTCTTCAAAAGTTTTGTCCAAATCAATTTTTCCTATTTCTGAACGCATGGTGGTTTGAGCTAGCTGAGTTACCCCAAAAACATAATCAGATATACCGTAAGAAGCCCGTTGAGGGTCAACTACTTGCAAAAACAAAACGCCATCTACTCGCACCTGAACGTTGTCGCGAGTGATACAGATTTGTTCGGGAATATCAATTGCTTTTTCTTTCAAACTATGTTTATAAGCAATCCGGTCAAAAAAGGGAATTACCCAGTTGATACCCGGCTGCAAGACACCATAAAATTTTCCGAGTCGTTCTACAACAAAAGCCGTTTGTTGGGGTACCACTTTTACGGTCATCCATACAAGCAACAAGGCCAAAACGACAATTACGATAAATGTAATCATTTCAAATAAAGGTTAAGAGTTTGACAGTTTAGAGATTTCCTATTCATAAACCTGAGCAAAAATAACCCAGATTTATCAGCACGTCAATGCTTTCGGGATGAAGATAACAAAACTTATCAAGAACGGTAAGTTCTATTGATTGAACGGTTTAGGAAATAAGTAAGCCTTCTTGCTTTCTTACAAACACCAATAGATTTCAATCAATCATTTACAACTAAACACACCACCGATGCGTCTTATGGGATGAGTATAGGCACTTCGTCAGACTTTCTAAAAGACGCTGATTTTTGTTCACAAAAAATTATGGATTAAACATTATTTCTCCCCTATTCAAACGCCTTTCAACCTTTCTTTCCAATATGAAAAATCTCTTAGGACTCTTGTTATTTTTTTCTTTGGTAGCTTGTAAAGAACACACACCCTCCAACCAGCTTGTAGGAACCTGGAAACTTGTTTCCTATTGTGTTCCTACAAGCGCTACTACTTGCAACTCGGTCGTGGTGCCTGACTCAAAAAGAGTCTTTGTTTCTTTTACAAAAAATGGAGAGTTTGGAGAAGGATATCAAAATACAATTCCGGCTGAATATGCTTTTTTAGGCTGCGGAGGAGGGACTTATGAGCTAATGCCTTCACAACTTCGCATCAGAGCCGTATGCATGTCCTCTCTCAATGGGGCACTTTTCAATGTTATTATTCTTGATGACAAAAAATTAAGTTTAAGTGGGCCAGGTGGTGGCGAATATACTTTTGAAAAACAATAGTAGACGACATTATTAGTCTTTCGTCCATTGATTGTCAACGAGCCGCCAAATTTTTAACGGATTACCGTTTTTTAGTTCGTCTGGCAAAAGGTTATTGGGGAAATTTTGGAAAGCAAATGGCCTTACAAAACGCTTCATGGCTCTAGCACCTACCGAGCCAAAACGCCCGTCGGTACTGGCTGGGAATGGCCCTCCATGCTGCATCGCGGCTCCTACCTCTACGCCCGTCGGAACGCCGTTGAGAATCAATCGACCGCAAAGCAGACTTATGTTTTCTAATAAACCTTCGGCCTGCGTCAAATCGATTTCATTGGCGATTACGGTGCAAGTAAGCTGTCCTTCCAAATGACTTATCACCTCATTCATTTGGGTCAGATTTTGACATTTGACAAGCAGCGCAAAAGGCCCAAAAACTTCTTGATGCAAGGTAGGATTGCTCACAAACTCCAATGCGCTAGTAAAAGCGACCGAAGGAATGCCCTCATACACCTCGGCGGGCCATTGAGTCTCTGATGCTAAAGTGACGCCTTCCTGAGAAAGTACATCGGTACGTTTTGTGCGGAAAGCCTTGGCAATACCATCGTGCAACATCGTCAAAGGCTGTATTTGGCGTATCTCCTCGGTCAATACCTCCATAAACTTATCCAAACCTGCGGCTTCCATTCCTATCATAAGCCCTGGCTTAGTACAAAACTGCCCCATTCCCCCAGTGATAGAGGCGGCATACATCTTGGCATATTTTTCTGGCTCATTTGCTAGAGCATTAGGCAATAAAAATACGGGATTGGTACTACCCATTTCGGAGAAAACTGGAATCGGTACGGGCCGTTGATTAGCTAAATCAAATAAAGCTTTACCCCCACCATAAGAACCTGTAAACCCTACTGCGGCGGTTTTAGGATGCATCACTAAGGCCTTTCCTACTTCAAAATTAGCCCCATACACGTGTTCAAATACTCCTTCGGGCATTCCGGTACGAGCGATAGCCTTCTTGATAGCTTCTGCTACCATAGCGGAGGTTTCGGGGTGAGCAGGATGGGCTTTTACCACTACTGAGCAGCCGGCTCCCCACGCTGCTGCGGGGTCTACGCCGGCCGTCGAATAAGCAAAGGGGAAATTGCTCGCCCCAAACACCACCACTGGCCCAATCGGTACCAACATATTACGCACATCAGGTTTGGGTAAAGGCGTTCTTTCGGGCTGTCCTGTGTCAATCGTAGCTTCCAACCATGACCCTTCTTCAAGTGTATCAGCCACGTGACGAAGCTGAAAGCAAGTACGCCCTCTTTCTCCCATCAAACGCTCATAAGGCAAGTGCGCTTCGCGCATCGCTACTTCTAAGACGGCATCGCCAAGTAGCTCTAGTTCTTCGGCAATGGTTCTGATAAACAACGCCTTTTCTTTGGCTGACTTGTTACGGTATTTCAAAAAAGCTTGGTAGGCGCGCTCCATCGCGCTTTCAATCTCTGGAAGTGTGGTATCTTGATACATCGTATGTTTTGTTTTAGTAACAACTTGGCGGTGTGCCTTATGCAAAAAGTCATAAGCTTTGTGGTTTTATCATAACGAGACACTTTTCTAAAGAGGCTTATAACTAAGGAGCTACCTGTAAAAAAATTGTTTAGCTTACTAAGTTTCGACCACTTTGGTTTTCAGGCCGCCCCATTCTTTGGCTGATATAGGCCCTACCAAATACACATCAATTTCTATCTGTCCTACTTTAAAAGCCTGCATGGGAGCTTGAATATGGCTTTCTAGCAACGCTTTCACACTTTCAAATTGTGCCACTTGTTGTTTTTCTTCTTCTCCATACCACTCTTCAATAGTAGTGACAGGCTGCCAAAATTTTTCTGGTTCAATTTCCTGCACCGAAGTTTCGGGTGGAAGCCCCATAAAAAACTCCAAGTCACTCACAGTTAGAGGAGAAGCTACATTGACTTTAAATTGTATCCATTCGATGGGCTCATCCGATTCGCTTGGATAGTACAAATTTTCTAAAAAAGGAGTGACTTTTGAAATCCACTCCGTCTCAATGCCGATGTCACTCGAATTAGAATCCGATTGATTCTCAATTTGATTGCTTTCCATTTTGTTATTTTTCTAAATTTGAACCAAACTTAAAACATTTTCAAGACAATGCTAGAGCAATTAATGGGTCTTATCCAAGACAACTCTCAAGATGCTATCGTAAAAAACCCTGCCATCCCCAACCAATTCAACAGCGACGCGATGCAAACAATCTTCAGTTCGGTAGTAGGTGGGTTACAAAACCAAGCTCAAGAAGGCAATGTAAGTGGCCTCATGGGTCTCTTGTCAGGGCAAAGCGGCACAGGCAATAACTTAATGGGAAATCCTATTGTATCGGGTATTGCTCAAAATGCTATTGGTAGCTTAATGGAGAAATTTGGCTTATCAAATAGCGCAGCGGCGGGTATTATCTCTCAGGTACTTCCAGGGGTGTTGACTTCACTCATTTCTAAAGTAAGCAACCCTAACGACAATAGCATGGATTTTGGAGGAATCATGGGTTCTTTATTGGGTGGTCAGGCCCAGCAAGCCCAACAGCAAGGCGGCTTCGATTTTAATCAAATTGGGTACGCTTTGGCCGATGGCAAGCTCGACATGAATGACGTGATGAGAATCGGGGGGAGTCTCCTCGGTGGTAGCGGCAACAACAGTAGCTCAGGTGGTGGCTTGGGTGGCCTGCTTGGTGGTCTTTTTGGGAAATAAAAATCCTTGTATATTCATTAAAACAAAAGCGTCTAAAAGAAATTTTAGGCGCTTTTTTAGTTTAAAAGTACAAGGTAAAGCCCCGCCTTTTTTTGCTTTAATAGGTAATCTTTTTCATTTATTTTATTAGCATTATGCCAAGATATTGTTTAGCACTTGATCTCAAAGACGACGAAAAGCTGATTGCCGAATACGAAAAATACCACGAAAAAATTCGACCCGAAATCGCGGAAAGTATCACAAGCTCAGGTATTACCAACATGGAGATTTACCGTATTGGCAATCGCTTATTTATGATTATGGATACCACCGACGACTTTTCGTTTGAGGCCAAAGCCGCCGCCGATGCCGCCAACCCCAAAGTACAAGAATGGGAAAATCTGATGTGGAACTATCAGCAAGCACTGCCTATGGCCCAAGAAGGTGAAAAATGGCTCGTGATGAAACCCATTTTTAAGCTTTAATCAAAAAAACGCTGGCGACGTCTGAAATGTCGCCAGCGTTAGAAATTAGATGTTTAGGATGCTTCCTTAAAAAAAGCTCCATTTTGTGTGGCTAAGAAAGCCTCAAGAGGAATTTCTTCTTGTTTGATAAAACCCTGTTGGGGCAAAGTTTCGGCTGCTACCATCTCCACCACTGCCGCAATAGAAGCCGCAGTAGTCCATGAAATAGCTCGCCAATGTTGGCCGTCGATTTCGCGAGGGTGATAGGCTCTATAAAACTCTTCTCTAGCCAAACTACCTGCTTGCCAACCTTCTACCACGGCATATACATATACCACATCTTGTTTTACGGGAGGTTTGGCAGCCGTCAAAATCTCTTCAATTTGCGCTCGGCGGTTTTTCATAATCAATTCATACAGTAAAAAACGCATCAACTTCGCGTGCCCTGGATACCGAATCGTTTTGTAATTAAGCGTATCTACTTTTCCTAAGTAAGTTTCGCACATAGTGCCTAGCCCCCCTGACGTACTAAAAGCTTCGAATTCTTGTCCTTCGATATTGATTACTTCGATACCGTCAAGCGACGACACCATTTTACGTTCGCCATTGTGGATGACTTCGGCATCGTTGATATACTCATTGATAACCCCCGCTGGCGACCACGTAAAAGAGTATCCCAACAATCCATTTGGATAACGGGGCAGTGCGCCTACTCTCAATTCTATGTCGCGGAGTTTATCGAATCGTTTTGCTAAATCAGCCCCTACGATACCAATCAGACCCGGTGCCAACCCACACTGAGGCGCCATAACCCCACGGTGAGTGGTCGACATCTCCCGAATAGCCGCCGTAGTAGGTACATCTTCGGTGAGATCAAAGTAATGAATCCCTAATTCATGAGCCGATTGAGCAATGGGCAAATTGAGATTGTAAGGCATACACGACACCACAGCATCATAATCTTTCAAAATTTTTTTGAGAAGGTCGGTATCTGTCACATCGCCTTCTATGACCTCAAAAGGCAAAGATTTAGATGGACGTCGTAAATCTAAACCTTTGACAGTAAACTGCTTGCTCAGCAAGGTAGCCACCAATGAACCCACCTTACCCAAGCCAATGACTAATACATTTTGCATGGTTACTATTTGATTTTTGGATAAAAAAATACAATAAAAATATCAGAGCTATCACCGACAAATGACGGTACAAGAAGACACTAAGGCACAAAAGAACAGGCACTACGAAGGTAGGCCAAGCGAGCGAGATATTTTTTTAGGTCTGGATTCATGACAAAACAAATGTAAAAATCCTTTGTTGTTTGGGCAAGTAGTTGTTAAAAAATCTAAAGTTTCTATTCCTAAAAATGCAGTTTCATCAATACCCCCAATACAAATTCACTGATTATCAATTCAATACCCATTGTCATTTACAACTAATTTGATAACAGATGCTGAGAAAATTTAAAAGCTGTCGATGATTTTTGTTACTTTGCAACATATGAATATTAAACGCTGGACATACCCCCACCCTCTGACATCCGAACAAATCGCTCAAGCAGAATCGCTGACCGCCTCCATCAATGTAAATCCATTTTTGGGGCGTCTGTTGGTTCAAAGGGGCATTACTACTTTTGAAGAAGCCAAAGATTTTTTTCGTCCTTCTCTTAGTCATCTCCATGATCCTTTTTTGATGAAAGACATGGACAAAGCTGTCACAAGGCTTTTGCAAGCTTTTCAAAATCAGGAGAAAATCATCGTTTATGGAGACTATGACGTAGACGGTGCCACTTCGGTAGCGCTGTTTTATGGTTATCTCAAACAGTTTTATCCTCATCTCGAATATTACATCCCCGACCGCTACTCAGAAGGCTATGGCGTATCGTGGCAAGGCATCGAATATGCCGAGCAAAATGGTTTTACACTGATCGTCACACTCGACTGCGGCATCAAATCGGCCGACAAAGTAGCCGTCGCGCGAGAAAAAGGGATTGATTTTATTATTTGTGATCACCACCGCCCTGACCTCAATCTTCCAGCGGCAGTGGCGGTACTCGACCCCAAACGCGAAGATTGCCCCTATCCTTACAAAGAGCTGACGGGCTGCGGCGTAGGTTTTAAACTTTTGCAGGGGCTTTGTCAGCAGGGTTTTGCAGATGAAACCGTTTTGGAAAGCTACCTGGACTTGTTGGTAGTAAGTATTGCCGCAGACATTGTGCATATCACGGGCGAAAATCGTGTTTTAGCGACTTTTGGACTCAAAAAAATCAATCAACGACAGCGCATTGGACTCAACGCCCTGATTGATATTGCGGGTTTCAAAAATGAGCTAGACATCACCAATATTGTTTTTGGATTAGCACCTCGCATCAATGCCGCTGGGCGTATTGCACATGCCAAGGAAGCCGTCCGGCTCTTGCTCTCAAACGACAAAGAACAAGCAGAGGCTTTTGCGCAAGAAATCAATCAACACAACAGCGACCGCCGCAACTTCGATACCAGCATCACCGACGAAGCACTCAATATGATCAGAGAGAATCATTGGTTGCTGGAGGCGAAAAGTACCGTTTTGTACAAAGAAGATTGGCACAAAGGGGTTGTCGGGATTGTTGCGAGTCGTTGCATTGAGCATTTCCATCGTCCTACCGTCATTCTTACGCATTCCAACGGCAAAGCTGCTGGTTCTGCTCGTTCTGTACCGGGTTTTGATGTTTATGAGGCTATTGAGGCTTGTTCAGATTTGTTAGAACAATTTGGCGGACATACCTTCGCCGCAGGCTTATCTCTGCCAGTCGATAATGTAGAAGCTTTTCGAATTAAGTTTGATCAAATCGTAAGAGAAAGGATTTTGCCCGAACAACTCACCCCTTTGGTTGAGGTTGACATGGAGCTGGATATGAACGTTATCAACCCTCGTTTTTACGGTATTCTCAAACAAATGGCGCCTTTCGGCCCTGGAAATATGACGCCCGTTTTTGCAAGCCACGGCGTGCGAATGAGCGGTAATCCTACCCTTATGAAAGAAAAACACTTGAAGCTAGAAGTATTTCAGCCCACCTCTCAAGGGGCCGTGAAGTTTACGGCAGTAGGCTTTGGTATGGCGGATTTTTATCCAAAACTTGTAAGTGGCAAACCTTTCTCCATTGCTTATACTATTGAAGAAAATACGTTTCGCGACAAAACTACGTTACAGTTGTATTTGAAAGATATAAAGTTTGAAGCCTAAAGGCTTTTATGCACTTTTAGTAAGAGTGTATAAACAAACCAACCCATGATTCTTAGAACAGAAAATTTAATTAAAAAATACGGTTCGCGCCTCGTCAACGACCACGTGAGCTATCAAGTAGGGCAAGGTGAAATCGTAGGTTTGCTTGGCCCCAATGGCGCCGGCAAAACCACTTCTTTTTATATGGCGACGGGGCTTGTTAAACCCAACAGCGGCCACGTATACATCGACAACAAAGACATTACTGACCTGCCCATGTACAAACGTGCACGACTCGGCGTGGGATACTTAGCTCAGGAAGCATCGGTATTCCGAACGCTCACAGTCGAAGAAAACATCATGGCGGTGCTTGAAATGACCTCTCTCTCCAAAGCCGAACAAAAACATAAATGTGAGGAACTCCTCGACGAGTTTAGTCTCCATCATGTTCGCAAAAACAAAGGTATGGTACTTTCGGGTGGTGAGCGCCGACGTACCGAAATCGCCCGCTGTTTGGCGGTTGACCCTAAGTTTATTTTGTTGGATGAGCCTTTTGCGGGGGTTGACCCCATTGCGGTAGAAGATATTCAGACAATCGTGGCCAAATTAAAATACAAAAACATCGGAATCCTCATCACTGACCACAATGTATCCGAAACCCTCTCTATCACCGACCGTGCTTATTTGCTTTTTGAAGGAAAAATCCTAAAACAAGGTACGCCAGAAGAATTGGCCGCCGACCCTCAAGTACGCCGTTTGTATCTGGGTCAAAGTTTTGAACTCAAAAGAAAAATATAAAAAACAGGTAATTTGAGCAAAAGGAGCTATGTCAAAAAAATCCTTTTAAGATTTACTTTTTGCCATTTATCCTTTATTTTTCTGTCGCTTTTTTGAGATCCTTACCTTTACTGTCATTCTCAATCTAACTAATCCTTTAAACTACCCTTTTCATGGAACCGCAAACAACTACCACCCGAATTTCCCTTAAATATGGCATTATTTCGGCCGTTGGATCTATCATTTTTATCACTATTTTGTACTTAACAGACCAAAGCACCAATGCTGCCATTAGCTGGCTGGGGATGATTATTCCTATCGCAGCAATGGTGATGGGCATGAAAGAATTTAGAAGCCTAAACCAAGGATTCATGACTTACGGACAAGGTTTGGGAATCGGCACGTTGATGTCGGCAATATCTGGTTTTTTGAGTTCTGTTTACACCTACATTTACAACATATTCATTGACCCCACCTTGCGTCAACAAATGCTAGACAAAGTACGTGATGACCTAGAAAGTAAAGGTATGGATGATACCCAAGTGGAGGCTGCTCTCGAAATGACTCAAAAATTCTCTACGCCTGGCATTACCTTTTTTGTGGGCATTTTGATGTCGATTATTATGGGCTTTATTTTTTCGCTTATTATTTCAGCTATTTTCAAGAAAGACAAACCATTTGAACTAGAATAAACGCGAAGGCCTTACCTCAATCTTGCCTATCAGTATTTGCACTAAATTAGACTTTCCAAGTTTTACATACGGCACAGCATAATGCGTAGGGTGACAAATCCTTCTTTCAATTGGCCTACTTATTTATAATTAAAAACGAAAGTAAATGTCTAATAATCAAAACAGTTGACGGTGCGTAAGCACTTAAATGCATAGCGTAATCTCTCCCTTTCAAATGATTGCTATTTTTCGGAAAGAAATCTTTTCATTTTTTAGTTCGCTCACGGCCTACATCGTCATGGGGGTATTTTTGACGGCAGTGGGCTTGCTGCTTTGGGTATTTCCAGATACCAATGTACTCAATTATGGCTATGCCGATTTAGGTACTTTTTTCAACATTACACCTTTGGTATTGCTGTTTTTGATTCCAGCTATTACGATGCGGGCTTTGGCGGAGGAAGTAAAAAATGGCACCATTGAATTGCTCCTTACCAAACCATTGGGCAATTGGTCGTTGGTTTTAGGAAAGTTTTGGGCCAGTTTGGCACTTACTTTTTTGGCGCTGATTCCTACCTTACTTTATTACTATACGGTTTATCAACTTGGCAATCCCGTCGGCAACATCGACTCGGCAGCGGTATTTGGGTCTTATATTGGTCTTTTGTTTTTGAGTGCGGTGTTTGTATCTATTGGATTATGGACTTCCTCGCTTTCCGACAATCAAATCGTAGCCTTTGTATTGGGGGTTTTTATCTGTTTTCTTTTATATACAGGGATTGGTGCCGTTGCAAAACTAGATTTTTGGGGAGAACTTTCCTATCCACTTTCTTGGATTTCACTTGATGAACAATACGCCGATTTGGGTCGGGGTCTCATTGATAGCCGCAATGTGGTTTACCTTATTTCGGTCGCCGTTTTATTTTTATGGCTGACCCAAAATAGAATTGCGAGTCGGCGGAAATAACCTAAATTTAAGCTCTTAAAGGGAGGGTTAAAGGTGAAGGAAATCTTTCCTTGCTTTTAACCCTTCATCATTTAAACATTCACTAATCTGCAATGTGGCAAATTTGGATTGATACAGGAGGTACTTTTACCGATTGTTTGGGACTCAATCCCGAAGGACAACTACACCGTACCAAAGTACTCAGTAGTAGCTTTTTGAGGGGAACTATTTTACAAAAAATAGCTCTCAATACTTACGAAGTTTCGGCTCCTTGGGCTAGTTATGAAGGGCTTTTCAGAGGTTATGATTTTAGGGTATTGGGTCAAAATGATTTTTTAAAAATCGCCGATTTTGCAGCAAATAAACTGGTACTAGAAGAAGACATTTCTGTGCCTCATTACCCTTTTCATTTTGAGATTACGACCCACGAAGAAGCACCCGTATTAGCTACGCGCCTTATTACTCAAACCCCACTTCATGCTCCTTTTCCAGCTCTTACCATGCGCCTTGGTACCACCAAGGGTACGAATGCCTTGCTAGAACGAAAAGGTGCCAAAGTGGCTCTTTTTGTTACCAAAGGTTTTGGAGACTTACTCAAAATTGGCACACAACAACGCCCCCACTTATTTCAACTAGCTATTCCTGACCCTGTATTGCTCTACGGCCAAGTGATTGAAGTCGAAGAGCGACTCGATGCCGACGGCAACCTCCTACAGCCCTTGGATACCGCTAAGATTCAGGATATTGCGAGCGACTCGGTAGCGATTTCATTTTTACATAGTTATAAAAATCCAGTTCATGAAAATGCTCTTCGGCATCACCTACTTGGGCAAGGGCATGAGTATGTCAGTAGTTCGGCCGAACTGTATGCAGGTATCAATTACCTCAAACGCACCCAAACGGCGCTGATTAATGCCTATTTACAACCTATTTTATCTGATTATTTGCGCAATATTACCGCTTCTTTAGGTCAAGAAGCTGTACGTGTCATGACAAGTGCGGGGGGGCTAGTGCATTCAAGTCTTTTCAGAGCCAAAGATAGTTTATTGAGTGGGCCTGCGGGTGGTATGGTAGGTGCCGCAGCTATTGCCCAACAGCTTGGTTTTGAGCGTTGTTTGACCTTCGATATGGGCGGAACAAGTACTGACACGGCTCGTTTTGACAATAAATTAGATGTAGAATTTGTCACCAAAATTGAAGGTATTGAGCTACACAACCCTACCCTCGCCATCGAAACAGTAGCCGCCGGTGGAGGCTCTATTTGCTATTTTGATGGTCAAAAACTACGGGTAGGCCCCGAAAGTGCTGGTGCTCAACCAGGGCCAGCTTGCTATGGCGCAGGCGGCCCTTTGACGATTACAGATGTCAATTTGTTGTTGGGTAAAATGGATTCGTCACGTTTTGGGGTTCCTATCAATCCAAACAAAGCACAGCAAGCCCTCCAAACTATCCAAGAACAGATTTTGACCCAAACCAGTCAAAAACTCAGTGAAATAGAAATTCTAAGGGGTTTTGAACAAATTGCCAACGAAAAAATGGCAGAAGCGATTCGACGTATTTCGGTCGCCAAAGGATTTGCGCCCAAAGATTACCCATTACTTACTTTTGGAGGAGCGGGGGGGCTACATGGCTGTCAGTTGGCCGATATTTTGGGTATCGACACGGTCATTCTTCCATACGACGCAGGGCTTTTAAGTGCTTTTGGCATGGGGCAAGCACGTACCCAACGTATTGCAAATCACCAAGTCCTCAAACTTTTAGAAGATATACTACCTGAGCTTGATGAGCTAATTCAAACATTGGCAGCAGAGGCTACTACAGCACTGCACCAAGAGCAAATCAAGGAGATCGAAATTGAGTACGTACTATTATATCTTCGTTTTAAAGGACAAGAAAACGCCCTAGAGATTATCTACCAAAGCGCCGATAATCTTGCCCAACAATTTCGAGAAAAATACCGACAGCTCTTTGGATACTACCCCAGCGCCCTAGCGATTGAGGTAGAAAGTATCAAACTTATTGCTAGCGAAAAAGTAGAATCTCAAACCTATTCTCAAAAGTATGAGCCTATCCGTAAGGCCCAACCTTTTAAAGTAAGTTCGGGTCAATACGCTATTTTTGATTGGGAATCCTTAGAAAATGGGGATTTTTTTGAAGGCCCTGCGGTGTTGCTCAATGTCACTTCTACCTCATTTATTCCCGAAAGATGGCGGCTAGTAGTCTCCCCTACCAAAGATGCCGTAGTGCATAAATTACAAGCCCATCGCCCTCTAGAAACCCTAGAAAAAGAGAGTCAACAGGCCATAGAACTTGAACTATTTACGAATCGTTTTATGGCTATTGCCGACGAAATGGGTGCTCAATTGCAACGAACGGCTTTCTCAGTCAATGTCAAAGAACGTTTGGATTTTTCGTGCGCTATTTTGGATGCCCAAGCGGAGTTGTTGGTCAATGCCCCCCATATTCCGGTTCATCTGGGGAGCTTGGGCGTATGCGCTCGATTGGTACTCCCACGCACCCCCCTCCGCCCTGGGGAGGTGGTGATTGTAAATCATCCCAAATACGGAGGGTCGCATCTGCCCGATGTCACGCTTTTAGCGGGGGTATTTACCCCTGAAGGCGACCTCATCGGCTACGTCATCAATCGGGCTCATCATGCCGAAATAGGAGGCCGCACACCGGGTTCGATGCCTCCCGATGCCATTTCGCTCGCGGAGGAAGGAGTCGTCATTTTGCCCACTTATTTGGTTATCAATGACCAAATCCAGTGGGAAGCTATGGAAGAATTATTTCTGAAAGGGCCATATCCTACTCGCTCATTTACCGAAAATATGGCCGACATCAACGCGGCATTGTCTTCTCTAAAATCCGGACAAATTGCTTTGCAGTCGTTGGTAGCTCAACATGGCTTAGCACGGGTGCAGCATTATATGAAACTCCTGAAAGACTCCACCTTTTCGGCCTTACAGGAAGTACTACAACCCATTAAAAATCATACTTTTACAGCTTTAGAATCTTTAGATGATGGGCATCAAATTAGCGTAAAAATTATAACATCGCCCCAAGACTCTTCACCTAGTTCACCACTGATTGTTTTTGATTTTAGTGGAACTTCGTCCCGTCATCCTTTCAATCTCAATGCCAATATCTCCATTATTTACAGCGCGATATTGTATGTATTGCGACTGTTGGTCAATAAAAATATTCCCCTTAACGAAGGTCTCACCCAAGGTATCGAAGTCGTTTTACCACCTGATAGCTTTTTACATCCTGAGTTTAGCGACGACCCTTCCCAATGTCCTGCCGTAGTAGGGGGCAATACCGAAGTAAGTCAACGCCTCGTAGATACACTTCTCAAAGCTTTTGGACTGGCAGCTTGCAGCCAAGGTACGATGAACAATTTTTTGTTTGGCAATGAACAGTTTGGTTACTACGAAACTATCTGCGGTGGTACGGGAGCTACCCCTCAGGCGCATGGCAGGTCTGCGGTACATCAACACATGACCAATACACGCATCACCGATGCTGAAGAACTCGAACGACGCTACCCTGTGCGTCTTGATGAGTTTGCAATTCGCGAAAATTCGGGCGGGCAAGGCCAATGGAATGGTGGCGACGGGGTGGTTCGAGAACTTACATTTTTGGCGCCTTTGCGCGTGACCCTCATTACCCAACACCGCCAAGTAGCACCTTATGGTATGAAGGGGGGTAAAAATGGACAAACAGGACACCAAACCCTAACTACAAATGACGGAGAAAAGCACGAACTCAGCGGAATCTGTTCGCTGGAAGTAGTCGCTGGAGATAAAATCAGAATCGAAACTCCGGGAGGTGGGGGCTATGGAAGCCAAATTTAAAAAGTGTCCTATTTCCCCGAAAAAATGCTAAATTTACGGATAAATAAAAGTAAGCAACGTGCCTCTTAACCAAGACAACATACGACTCGTTTTTGGTCTTAAACTAAAACAACTTCGCCTTGACAAGACTCTATCTCTCAGCGACTTGTCTCAAAAAACAGGCTTGTCTATTTCTTATATTAATGAAATTGAAAAGGGGAAAAAATACCCTAAATCAGATAAAATTATAGCCCTTGCCAGTGCGCTCGACGTTGACTATGATTCGTTGGTATCTATCAAATTGAGCAAAAAACTAGAACCTATTTCAGAATTATTACAGTCTAATATCCTGACCGAGCTTCCCCTCGATTTGTTTGGTATCGACCCCGCCGACTTGCTCGAAATGCTCTCCGATGCGCCTACTAAGCTGAGTGCTTTTATCGGAACGCTTATCGAAATTGCCCGCAATTACAATATGTCCGTAGAGCAGTTTTATTTCTCTGCTTTGCGCACTTACCAAGAGATGTACGACAATTATTTTGAGGATTTGGAAGAAGAAGCCGACGCTTTCCTAGCTCAATTTGCGATACCCGAGGAGTTGATTTTAGATGATAAATACTTGGCTGATTTACTGGTCAAAAATTATGAGTACGAGATTCAGTTTATTGACGAAAAAAAATACCCCGAACTTGTAGGAATTCGCTCCCTACTGGTTCATCGTGGCGATAAACTTCGGCTGTTGGTAAGTCCACAGCTTGATGCCAATCAAAGGGCCTTTGTATATGGTCGGGAGCTGGGGTATCAATATATGAAACTCAAAAATCGCCTCAATACCACCCATTTAGTGGAAGCCGAATCTTTTGAACAACTCCTTAACAACTACAAAGCATCGTATTTTGCTAGTGCGATCATCATCAAAGGAAACATATTGGCTCGCAAGCTTTCCGAGTTTTTTGAGCAACCTTACTTCGACGCCGATGCCTTGCTCAATCTGATAGAATACTTCCACAGTACCCCCGAATCTTTTTGCTATCGCCTCAGCAACATTCTCCCCAAACACTTCGGAATCAGCCAATTGTTCTTTTTGCGGTTTAATAATTATGCTGGACAAAATCGTTTTGATTTGACGAAGGAAATGCACATTGCTCGCAAACACAACCCTCATACCGTACGTGATGAGCATTACTGCCGCCGCTGGGTAGCACTGACGATTTTGCAAGAATTGGCCGATTTACAGCGAAAAGGCCAATATCATTATACTCTTTGTCGCGCCCAAATTTCCCACTATATCGATACGCAAGACAAATATTTTGTGGTATCTTTTGCCAAGCCCATGTCACCTACCCCAAACCTCAACGTAAGTGTATCGATGGGGATTCGACTAGATGATAATGTAAGAAGCAAAATCAAATTTCTCAATACGGGGCAAATCAGCACACGTGAAGTCAATGAAACCTGCGAACGCTGCCCTTCTTTTGATTGTAAAGAACGGATGGCAGCACCCACGGTTTTGCAGCGAAAACGTAAAAATGAAGCGATTCGTAAAGCGATGACTAAGCTAAGTAGCGAGCGGTAGACACCTCATCCCCTAGCCCCTTCTCCTTACAGAAGAAAGGGAATGATGCACAAACTATAACCTACCTGCCTTCACGGCTTCGTCCTTGCGAAAGAAAGGGGACTATGAATATCAAACTTTAAGGCCGCCATCTACCATTTCTAGCTTGCGGTCGGCTAGGTTGGCTAGGTGTTCGTTGTGGGTTACAATCACGAAAGTTTGCCCTAGTTCGTTGCGAAGTTTGAAAAACAATTGGTGTAAATCTTCGGCATTGCGCGAATCAAGGTTGCCACTTGGCTCATCGGCAAACACAATGGCGGGATTGTTGATAAGAGCACGTGCCACTGCCACACGCTGCTGCTCTCCTCCTGATAGCTGAGAAGGCAAATGACTTAACCGTTCTTTCAAACCTAGCATTTCGAGCAGTTCTTGGGCTCTTTTGGTAATTGCCGCGCCTTTTCCTCCAATAAACCCCGGCATACATACATTTTCGAGGGCCGTAAATTCGGGCAGCAAATGATGAAACTGAAACACAAAACCAATCTCTTCGTTACGAAAAGCCGCCAAATCTTTTTCTTTTAAACCAAAAACATCCGTCCCTTTGATGATTACTTTGCCCGAATCGGGGTTGTCGAGCGTACCCAAAATATGTAATAACGTACTTTTTCCCGCTCCCGATGCCCCCACGATAGTTACCAATTCGCCTTGGGTAATTTCTAAATCAATTCCTTTCAACACAGGTAGTGTTCCGTATTTTCGTACTATTTGGTGGGCTTGTAGCATAGCGACTTCTTTTGGATTTGGGACGACAAAGATTGGAAAACTTCCCAACTTAGACAAAAGCCAAGGGAGTACTTTTCTCCAATATTTTGTTGTTACTATTGCAGGTTCTTCATTTTTTGCGGATACTTGCTTTCTTCTAAAAATCAACCAATGGCTAAAGTAAAAACTGCTTATTTCTGTCAAAATTGTGGTCATCAGGCCAGTAAGTGGCTCGGCCGCTGTCCTTCCTGTGGCGAATGGAATACCCTCGTAGAGGAAGTTTTGGAAAAAGAAGACAAAAAAGGCCCCTTAGGACAATGGAAATCGGTGAGTTTGGCCGCCAAACCCAAAGCCATTGCCGACATCAAATATGAGGAAGAGCCGCGCATCGTTACGACCGACGGCGAGCTCAATCGTGTGTTGGGAGGTGGAATCGTGCAAGGGTCGTTGGTACTGATTGGAGGAGAGCCGGGCATTGGCAAATCGACCTTGATGCTCCAAATCGCCCTCACGCTCAAGCAGCGCGTACTGTACGTATCGGGCGAAGAAAGCGAACAACAAATCAAAATGCGCGCAGAACGCATCACTTCAAACAATCAAAATTGCTTCATTCTGACCGAAACCAGTACCGACAATATCTTCCGACAAATGGAGGAATTTGACCCCGATGTGCTCATTATTGATTCGATTCAGACCATGCAATCTTCGCTCATTGAATCGGGGGCGGGGAGTGTGTCGCAAGTACGGCAGTGCGCCGCCGAACTTATGAAATACGCCAAAGAAAGCGGCGTGCCTGTGTTTATGATTGGGCATATCACCAAAGACGGCAATCTCGCGGGTCCCAAAACCCTCGAACACATGGTAGATACGGTGCTACAATTTGAAGGCGACCGCCATACTACTTACCGGATATTACGCACTACCAAAAATCGCTTTGGAAGTACCTCTGAACTAGGGATTTATGAAATGCTTGGCACTGGCTTACGCCAAGTAACCAACCCCTCCGAAATCCTCATTTCGCAACGTGAAGAGCAGCTCAGTGGCATCACCATTGGCTCTATGCTCGAAGGGAATCGCCCTTTGATGATTGAGATACAATCGCTAGTGAGCGTAGCCAACTACGGAACACCCCAACGCAGCAGTACTGGCTTCGACAACAAACGCCTCCAAATGCTACTTGCGGTTTTGGAAAAACGTGGCGGCTTTCGACTCGGCACCCAAGACGTATTCTTAAACGTAGCGGGTGGCTTGCGCGTGGAAGACCCCGCCATAGACCTTGCCGTAGTGACCTCCATTGCTTCTTCTTACGAAGATGCGTTCATTGCGCCATCGGTTTGTTTTGCGGGAGAGGTGGGTTTGGGAGGTGAAGTACGCGCCGTCAATCGCATTGAGGGACGCATCGCCGAAGCTGAAAAATTAGGCTTCAAAAAAATCTATATTTCTAAATACAATACCAAAGGACTTATTTTCAAAAACTATAATATCCAAATCATTCCCGTCGCCAAATTAGACGAAGTTTTTGGGGATTTGTTGAGGTAACTATATAGAATAAAGGCATAAATATTGGTATAAAACAATTACTAAATGTTGTATCTTTGATTTTCTAAAAATATCAAAAATATCCTATTTATTGAATTATGGAAGATATAGAGATCATAATCAAAGATGAAACCATGACTGGAGTTGTACAAAATCAGTTTAAGCTCACAGTTTCAAGCAATAAAGTCAAGATTAAAGATCTGATAAAATCAAGGGTTTTTCAAGAGGTAGAAATATACAATCAAAATAAATCAGTTTTTTTTCAAGAACTCACAAAATCTCGTAAAACGTCTTTTGGAGCAAATACGCTCAAAGAACCAGAATCTGTGGATGCAGAAGAACAGTATTACTTTACTTTAGAATCATTTCAGAAAAACCGTTTCTTTCTACTCGTCGATAATCAACAATATTCGGACTTAGAAGAAGAAATCACGATTTACCAGAATATATCTGTATCATTCATTCGCCTTATTGCTTTAGTAGGGGGATAGACATAAAAATTATGGATAACAATTTCACCGAATTCCTTTTATCATCTACAGATTTTTCAAATCATAAAAAGTGGAAATGGCTTCAAGAACAGACTCTATCTTTTATTGAAGATAGACAATATTTTTATATTTTATTGGAAAATTTATCAAAATTTAAAAAAATAAACAGTATAGAATGTAAAAGTATTGTAGAAAAAATTAACCCTACCGATTATGAAGCATTCATATTAGCTCTTCATGAGTTAACTTGCGACCCGACCTCTAATCGTAACGGTTGGTTTATTGGAGAAAAGGTGAGAGTGTATCAGTTTTTTGTGGAGATATTATTCCATATTAATGCTCCAAACAAATACAATATACTTATAAAAATAGTCGAAAAATGTTTCAAAAAAATACCATTAGTAGGACCTACTTCTAGACAACTAGGTGATAAAATTTTGGGGATTTTTGAGAATTCTCATTCTATAGAAGGCTTGGGAGCTTTATTAAAGTTAAAACAAAGAAACAAATACCCTATCTTTTTAGAAAGATTAAATTTGTCTATAAAATATGCTTCTAATTTTTTAAAATTAAACCCTGATGATATTGAAGATTATTTTGTTGCAGATTATGGAATAGAAAGTGGCATTTTAGAACAATCCTTTGGAGATTACCAATCAATCGTTAAAATCAACGATTATGATGATGTTGAAATAATTTGGGCAAAACTAGGAAATAGCTTAAAAGGTGAACCTTCTGCTATAAAAAAAGACTTTGGAAATCAATTAAAAATTTGGAAATCAACCATAAGTGATATAAAAAAAGAGTTATCTGGACAAAGAGTTAGAATTGATAATTTTTACAAAAGAAGAAAAAGTTGGAATTATGAGGTATGGGAAAAACACTTTCTAAATCATCAATTGCTTCGTTTTATTATAAGAAAATTAATATGGCGGTTTGAGCACGATGGAAAAATCATAAATGGATATTACTCAAACAACCAATTCATTGATTATCAAGGACAAGTAATATCAAATATTGAAAATACTAATGTGTCTTTGTGGCATCCATCGCTATCAAGTACAGAAGAAGTAGAAGCATGGCGTAATTTTATGCTTTCTAACGAAATCAAGCAACCTATCAAGCAAGCATTTAGAGAAGTCTATCTCGTGACAGGAGCAGAAATAAATACTTCTACATTCTCAAATAGATTCGTAGGCCATGTATTGAGGCATCTTAAATTTATAGCATTGGCTCAACAAAGATTGTGGGAATATAGCCATGGCAATATATACTCTACTAGAGTAAATCCTTGGATTGACTATCCTGATTTTAATATCAAATGTACTTTTGATGTAGATGCTGATTCGGATTTTGTAACTACTGGCCCAATCCATTTTAGAGATACAAAACATAATGTTGCCCTAAGAATGGAAGATATCCCTACACTCTTGTTTTCGGAATCTATGCGAGATGTAGATTTATTTGTAGGTGTATGTTCGATTGGCGCGGAAGAACAATGGGAAAATCAAAGATTTAGAGAATATTGGATTGGTTATTCAACTTCAGATTTATCAGAGACTGCTCAAACACGAAGGAGTGTAATAGAATCGCTTGTATCTAAATTAAAAATAAAAGATAGATGCGAAGTTACTAACAGATATCTTAAAGTAACGGGCAAAAAAAGAATCTATAAAATTCACTTCGGAAGTGGCAATATTATGATGGAGCCAAATGACCAGTATCTATGCATTATCCCTGACCCTCGGCCTATTAAAGATAAACTTTTTCTACCTTTTGATGGAGACAATATGCTCTCCATTATCATTAGTAAAGCACTATTACTAGCGGACGATGACAAGATAAAAGATCCCATAATCTTAAATCAAATTAACCGATAATTATCATTATTCATCCTGAAATGTAATCTAACTAAAAACTGCACTTCAAAATTGAATATAGGTCTTTTTTTATGACTAAAACTAAACGAACTTATTGAATGGTATTCTTAATACTTCAAAACAATAGCTTACCAGATTAGAGTGATTGTCGCATGATGACCGTTTTTGGAAGAAATCAATATTCAGCAAACGCTCCAACTAGTGAGATAATGCTATTTTAACACACTTTTATGACTTCCATTTCAAGCAAAGACCCCAATTTTTGGATTTTAGAACTGATATGTCCTATCCCAATCGCACAATGATGCGCAGGGCCGTGGCTGTTCCAATCATTCACAAATTTGCGGGCTCCTTGCGGAAAACGATAGCGGCTATTGGTATTACCTATTTCCAAAATAGGCCCAGGTACAGATTTACCTTCTGCTACTAGCAACATGAGTCCTCCTCCCCTTCTTTCTACTACCGAAAGTAAGGTTACAGGACCATTTTTTACGCTCATTTCTACTGACACTCCGTTGCCCACTTTACCATGATATACTTTGAGGGGGCGCACTTTGGTTTTGCCCTCTGCAATCGCAATATGCCCGGGGCCGTCGTGCCCCATTAGTACCACATCATCCGCAAAATCCATGGCATAATATTCCGTAAACGAACCACCCGCGCCAAAGCTATCCATGATTTTCATGGCTTGGGCATTTTTGATTTCGTACTCACCTGCTACAGGAATCCCCTGCGCTGTCAGGAGTGAGTTCCCAAGTATGATGGAAGCAATCGCTTCTTCATTTTCTAGATTTCCAGTGCCTTTATAATAATAAGCCATTGACCCCAGTTTGTACTTCTCCACCAATCTATCCAATGCCACCGAAGTCACGGCGGCTTTTTCAAGCTCGGCCAACACACAATCTGGTTGGATTTCAAAAACTTCCTCAAACACTTGAAGTCTGTCTGCACACTCGTCGGGAGTGACCTCTTTTCGTAGCTGAGCGAGTTCTTCCACTTCCAAAAGCTCTATGTGCCCCCCAAAATGAGCATATTGCTGGGTCAAATCGGAGTAAATATCCAACATCCCACTATAATAATGCCCCATGCAGCCAAGGCGGTTGTGAGCCATGATTTCTTTGACTTTTGCGGCTTCCACCCATTCTTTCACCTCCTCCCAGCACTCGGGGTCATGGTGTAGCATTCCCGTTATTTGGTGAAATTTAATACCTACCCGGTGAAAAACATTCGCAATTTCGGGGACGGGACACGCAGAACAATACGCCAACCACTCGCCTGTCATTTTTGTACGATTGGTCAAGGCGTTGAAATTCTTATAATCAATCGCTGCTTCAGGCGATAAGTTCAAAATAATTACTGGCACTTTGGCCCGCTGCACTACTGGAAGTACAGTGGAAGATAAGGCATAAGTAGTGACATACAAAAATATCAGACCCACATCGGCTTGTTTGAAAAGTTGTCCTGTTTCAAAAGCCTTATCGGGCGTGTCGACCAAGCCTGCGTTGATGATATGAGGATGAAAATCGGCAATTTTTTCTTCTACTATTGTCATGTAGCCTTCTAGACGCTCTTTAAGACCTTCAAATTGAGACCAATAAGCCTCTAATCCTATTCCAAAAAGTCCAATTTTTAGTGAAGAATACATCGACCTATTGATGGCCTTCTCAGATAATACAGTAGCATTGAATAAATACATTTCTAAGGTTCGTTAAGTGCTTAATCTCAGTTAGTTGGTTAGGTGTATCGAAAATTAGGAGTTTAATAACTCATTTGAACGAGCAAAAAACCAATACCACTGCCTCGATACTCACAAAAATCTTATGAAAGAATAGACCTTTAGGCTATTATAATAGTAGGTTAAGAAGTATCACTCTTTTAGGAATAAACGCCACTCTTATTAGTCATTAAAAATACCAGCTTATGCAAATCAAATTCCTCCTACGACTGTAATTAGCACTATTAAAAAAACTATTTATTGGCTTTTTCCACAAAAAAATAAGATTTTCCCTTGTCATTAAATGACTTTTTTGATTATTATATTGCATTTTTTGATATGAAGCTTTTTCGAAAATACTTCACCTTCGACTCCAATATTTCTGAGCAAAATTTAGGTATCAACATCCTGAATGTTGGTCACAATATTCATCCTCCTCATACCCGCTACCCTGATGTTGAGCACCCTGATGCTTATTATTTTGAGTGGGAAAAAGGCCGTAGTCTCAAAGAATACCAAATCATATATATTTCCAAGGGAGAAGGGTACTTTGAAGCAGCCGACTTCCCCACGCAAACCATCGAAGCAGGCACTATTATTTTGCTTTATCCGGGTATTTGGCACCGATACCGCCCCAAAGAAAACACCGGCTGGGAAGAATATTGGGTAGGTTTTTCGGGTTCGTATGCCCACTATCTTCTCGAACAAGAATGTTTTAATCCTCAAAGTCCGATTATCAAAGTTGGATTCAATGCCGCATTTTTAGAAACATTTTCGAAGCTCATTGAGGTAGTAGAAGTACGACAAGAGTCTTACCAAAAGCTTTCTTCGTTTTTGCTCATTCAGCTTCTGGGGATTGTATACGCATCGGTATTGATGTCGCATCAAAAATTGTCAAGAAAAGAAGAAATTATTGAAGAAATCAGAAAAGAAATTCACAAAAACTGGAATAAAGATATTGATTTTGAACAACTTGCCCAACGCTTCAACCTTAGTTATATTTGGTTTCGGAAAACCTTCAAAGAAGTATTAGGTACTTCGCCCAATCAGTACCATCTAAATCTCAAACTCCACAAAGCCGAGCAGCTCATTCATGAAAGTAATCTTACGTTGGCCGAAATCGCCTATCAATCTGGCTTTGAATCGGAGTTTTATTTTTCAAGAATTTTTAAGAAAAAAATGAACTACAACGCCTCTGATATACGTAGAAAAAAATAAGGTTTTACCACCTCATTCTGAATCCTACCCCGTGGATTCCTTCAATTTTGATTTTGGGGTCGTCGCAGAGATACTTCCTCAAACGCGACATAAACACATCAAGGCTACGTCCCATAAAATAATCGTCGTCGCCCCAAATAGCTTTTAGCAAGTCTTCACGTTTGATGACTTGATTAGGACGTTCTACCAAATACCTCAAAACCTCCGCCTCCCGATAGGTCAAATCTTGAGTTTTGTTTTCAAACTGAAGCTGAAGTTTTTCAAAATTAAAAGTATAATTCCCAACTTTTACGCCTGCGGCTACTCCATTGTTTGGAGATTTGGAGGTCGATTTTTGAGTTCGACGTAAAAAAACTTCAATTTTCAGGATAAGTTCTTCAATACTAAAGGGCTTTGTAAGATAGTCATCTGCTCCCAGCCTAAGTCCGTGAATTTTGTCTTCTTGGAGCGAGCGCGCCGTCAAAAACAATATAGGCACTTCTTCGTCACGTTGCCTAATTTTTTGTGCTAAAGTAAATCCATCTAAGTGCGGCAACATCACATCTAAAACACATAAATCAAAATCTTGCTGATTAAATACTTCCAATGCCTGCAATCCATCGGCACAATGGACAATGTCATAGTGGAGTTCGAGGTTGTCTTTGGTCACAAAACCCAGATTTGGGTCATCTTCGACGTATAAAATTCGCGGCATTGTCTAATCAGTCTTGAGGGGGAGATTCATGTTGTAAACGCCACCGGCAGTTACTTATTACCCTCTGTTTTTTTTAAGGGTATCAAAATGATAAATTCACTTCCTTTTCCAAGCTCACTTTTCAGCTTTAGTTTCCAATGGTGTGCTTTGGCGATTTGTTGAACATAGCTCAGTCCAATCCCAAATCCTTTCACATTATGAATGTTGCCCGTTGGAACCCGATAAAACTTTTTAAAGACCTTGTCTTGATATTCGGTAGCAATTCCTATGCCATTGTCTTTCACAGACACCATAAAAGTATGGTTACTAGTAGAAGTTGACAAGATGATATTGGGGTCTTTGGGAGTATATTTGAAAGCATTGTCAATTAGATTGCTAATCGCATTTGACAAATGTATTCTATCGGCATAAATATAAGGTTCTTGAGCATTGAGCTTGAGGGTCAAGTTTTTTTCGTACTTATTAGCCAACGAAGAAATAATCTGATGTACATCCAACCATTCTATGTTAAGTGGTAGGGTATTTTTCTCAGCTTTGGCCATATTGAGCACCGTTTCCACCTGATTTTGAAGGCGTAGAGCTTCTTCTTTCAATATCTCAGTGTATTTTTTGAGTCTTTCGGGTTGCTCTTTTATAGCCGGAGTATTGAGTACATCAGCCGCAATCCGAATCGTTGCAATGGGGGTTTGAAGCTCATGAGTCATATTGTTGATAAAATCTCGCTGGACTTCGGTAAGTTGTTTTTGGCGGAGAATAACAAACAAAGCATAGCCAAAAAAGCCCACTGCAATCAGCACCAGCAGTGAAGACCACACCCAACCTTTTAAATCACTAATGACAGCCCCTTGCTGATTAGGAAATCGTACGCCAAAATAATAAGGGTATTTGTTGGATTTGAGCCAATTGGCAGTTTGAGTGGGAGTTTTACGGTCGTCACGGGTACTGAGTGATACTCCATAAAACATTTTATTGCTAGCACAATCATAAATCCCTACTTCAAAATCTGTCACCAAACTATGTTTTAAGAAACTGGCTTTGAGATAATGTTCCAAGATTCCGGGATCTACCATTGAGTTGGTATTCACCAAAAAGTAATTAGAAGAAAGCTGTTCAACGGGGTTGTTGTGAAGCATCACGGCATTCAATTGCGCCAGCTGCTCTGCTACTTCTTGTAAAGAAACATGCACTTGTTGATTAAACTGACGCTCCCGCATAGCCAAAGCTTTCCTGACCCAATAAATTTGAGTCACAATGACCCCAATAATGGATAAGGTTGACAAAATGACGAGCAGGCGAATGGTGGTTCTAGACATAAGTGCTTCCGCACAATTTAGGTTAGGATTAGGTCTATTGGCAATATTAACCAAAAAACATATACGAAAATAGGACTGCGGTAGATTCTTACCAAGCGGTTAACAATCCATTAACAAAAGTTGAGTTTTCATTAACAAGCGTTTTCATAAGGTTGATCTACTTTTGACATGTCAATTGATACCAAAAAAACATATCATTCACTTTAAAAGACTCATTCACATGAAAAAAGTAACTATTCTTTCTGTTTTATTTACGTTTTTGGCCATTTCACTTGTATTGGCGCATGTACTAGCACCTGCTTTTGGTTGGGCAGAGACCGAACACGATTTTGGTAAAATCAAGCAAGGTAAACCCGTAACGGCCGAATTTAAGTTTACCAATAAGGGAGGCCATCCGCTCATTATCAATAAGGCATATGGATCGTGCGGCTGCACGGGGGTCGAATACCCCAAAGAGCCCATTATGCCCGGAGCTTCAGGCAATATCAAAGCTACTTTCAATGCGGCAAGCGTGGGTGCTTTCAATAAAACAGTAACGGTAGAATCCAATTCTGAAAGCGGTATCGTTACTTTAAATATTCACGGAGAAGTTGTTCTTTAAGCTTTTTCTACAGCCATGAAAACAAAAGGGAGCACTCAAAAATGCTCCCTTTTATATGTCTTACTGTTTGCTTTTTTTTATTCTACATAGTTTAAGTCTTTGTGAAAAGTTTCTTCCATCCAAAATAGCGAAGCATAAGCTATCACAAAACACAGCAGGGCCACAATTCCTCCCGCGCTTATCACGCCAAAACTAGGTTTGAGATATTGATACAATGGCAACGTAAGTAGCGTAGTAGCGCGTACAAAATTGGCAACCGTGGAAGTAGCCGTAGCGCGTAGGTTAGTACCAAAGTTTTCGGCAGTGACGGTCAAAAACATGGCTATATACCCAATCGAAAAACCCAAATAAGCACAAGTCACATAAAACATTTGTACGTCAGATATTCCTCCATAAAGATAGAAAAGCACTCCCACTAGCGTCATGGTAGTCATGATACCGATAGCCATTTTTCTAGATTTGAGCCACTGACTGAGCACGCCACTAAACATATCTCCGACGACTGTTCCCACAAAAACATACATCACACATCGCCCCGATACAATCTCTTCTGCAATCCCTAACGCTTTTCCAAACTCATTGCTAAAGGTAGCCAAAATCCCAATGACAAAATACGTAGGCACTCCTACCCCAATGCAACGCATGTATTTCCAGAAACGACCCGCATCGCTAAAAAAAGCCCACATACTTCCTCTTTGTATTCGTTGGATTTTGGTTTGTTCAAACATCCCCGACTCATACAAACGTACTCTCAATGCCAACAATGCCAGTCCCAATCCACCTCCCACAAAATAAGTGGTACGCCAATCAAACCACGAATTGGTCAAAAAAGCCACCACTGCCCCAAGCAGCCCCACACTCGCCACAATCGATGAGCCATAGCCTCTCAGGTGCTTGGGCAATATTTCGGATACCAGGGTCAGGCCAGCGCCAAGCTCGCCCGCTAATCCCACGCCCGCCACAAATCGCAAAAATGCGTATATCGTAGGAGACTGAACAAAACCACAGCAAATATTGGCTACTGAATACATAATAATCGACCCAAACAATACTGAAAGGCGCCCTTTTTTGTCAGCTAATATCCCCCACACAATACCGCCTATGAGTAATCCCGCTTGTTGCCAATTATAGATTTGACTACCCAAAACCGACACTTCTTCAGGGTTTAATCCTAATCCTTTGAGACTTGGTACGCGTACTATATTGAAGACAATCAAGTCATATACATCTACAAAATAACCAAGGGCCGATACAATCACCGGAAGGCTCAACAAATGACTCAATGCCGAAGATTCGGCAGCGGGGTTTTTCATAAAATAAAAAGCATTAAGGGTCGTCAGGAACGCAATTACGCAAAAAGACGTTTTCCGAAAAAATATTATCACTAAATATAAGCATTGAATCATTGTTTTTCAAAAGTGCATTGATTCGTTTGGATACCACTTCATGCTCGAAACTATCATCATATCAGCCCTCTTTTTAGGAGCATTAGGCTACGTTGGAAACCGCCTTCGTAAAGAACTCAGTCCCAAAAAATCGGGCTGCGGTAAAGCCTGCGGATGTACAAAATAGTTTTTAGAGTTTGCTCTTTGCCGTTATTTTTACGCAGGGTTTGTCCTGCAACTCATTTCTTACAACATTCTGATGACCACAATTACCGTCATAGGGGGTGGCAGTTGGGCCACTGCTATCATTAAAATTCTTTCCGAAAACAACGTTCAGATTCGTTGGTGGCTCCGCGACCGCGCCGCCGTCGAGCATATTCGTAAGCACCATTACAATCCCGACTACCTCCGCGACGTAAGATTGAGTCCACGCAAAGTCAAAACATTCACCAAAATCACTGACGCCCTCAACGGAGCAGAGTATGTTATTTTGGCGATTCCGGCAGCGTTTGTCCAAGAACCCCTCTCCTCGCTCACTGCCAAACACTTTGAAGGGAAGCGCCTTATCTCAGCTATCAAAGGTATGATTCCTGAAAAACATTGTCTCGTTACGGATTGGCTAGAAGAACGTTTTGAGGTGCCACTTAGTCAAATCGCTGTTATTGCAGGCCCTTGTCATGCCGAAGAAGTAGCATTAGAAAAACAATCTTACCTGACCATTGCTTCTACCAACGAAGACTGCGCCGCTCATTTTGCCGACCTCATGACATGCCGCTTCGTTATGGCGCATCCCTTAGTGGATTTGTACGGGGTAGAATATGCCGCTGTCATGAAAAATATCGTAGCCTTGGCTTGCGGTATCAGTCATGGTTTGGGCTATGGCGACAATTTCCAAGCCGTACTTGTCTCCAATGCCATGCAGGAAATCAAACGATTTGTAGATGCCGTTGACCCGCGACAAAGAGACTTGAGTGCCTCGGCTTATTTAGGGGATTTGTTGGTCACGGCTTATTCGCAGTTTAGTCGTAACCGCACTTTCGGCAATATGATTGGAAGAGGCTACAGTGTCCAATCTGCCCAAATGGAAATGAAAATGATAGCGGAGGGGTATTATGCTGTCAATAGTATTTTTGAAATGAACAAAAAATACAACGTAAATATGCCCATTACGGAAGCTACTTACAAGATTTTGTACGAGCGCGAAAACCCTAGCATCGAAATAGGTAAATTGAAGTTACGGCTTCAATGAGTTTCTATGTTGAGAGCTTTCATGAGTGATTCCATAACCAACAAAATTCATCAATTCTTTCTGAGCGAATAAGTATGCTGCTTTCTCCACAAACACGACACGCCTGTTTCGCCTAAATTTGGTTATATTTGAAAAAAACATTCGGAAACCATGGAAGATACCAAACTGATTCCCAAAATCCTGATTTACGAAGAATTCGACGGCATTCCTCTTTACCGAAAAGGGTATAAGGATTTTGTGTTAGGACTGAAAAAAATTGAAGAAATCAATATGGGGACTAGTGGACTACAATATTTTATCATTGGCTGTATTATCAAATTTTTGAATAGAAACCTTCCCGAATCTTATTTTGCGGGTAGCTCCGAATTGGGACTTCATCTATCTAAAAACGCTAATTTTTCGGCCGACATCGCCATTTACAAAGAAGGTCGCTTGAATATTGGCTTTCATTCGGTCAATTATGTGGACACTCCTCCCAATGTGGTCATCGAAGTAGATATAAAAATAGAAGAGTACGATTATTTTAAAAGCGAAGAAGAATACTTTCATCGCAAAACCGAACAGCTGCTTCAATGGGGGGTAGAACGGGTCGTTTGGGTGTTTTCTTCTTCCCGCCGAATCTTGGTTGCCGACAATCTCCAAAAATGGGAATTTATCCGTTGGGACTTACCCTTTATCGTCATTGATGACTATGAAATAAATCTGTGGGAACTGATGCTCAAAAATGGATTTCAAACAGAAAGCAAAACCCAGTAAAGGTTTGAAACCAAACCAAGGAAGGATGAATCTACCTCTCCCGTATTCATCAGCCGCCCCTAAAAACCAGAACGAGAAGCGGAAAAGTGGTAATACCTGTAATAATAACGCAAACGTACCATGAGCAATCGCCTTATTTCTGAAATTCTGAATGCACCCCATGCTTACCTTCTGATTCAGGCGATTGAAGCTGCGCTTGAGAATAAAAAGCAGCGAAGAATTTCTTTTTACAATGACATTACTGAACAACAAAAAGCGGAATTTATCAATGGTGAAATCATTGTTTATTCGCCTGAGATGAAACGCCCAATACAGCACCGAAAAGCAAACACTTTTTCCTGCTCCTGATTGGGTGATTGAAATTTTATCAGAGGGGACAAAAGAGCGTGACCGTGGGGTGAAATTCAAAGATTATCAAGTACATCAAATAGAAAAATACTGGATTGTTGATCCCGACCACCAAACCATTGAACAGTATCACTACGAAGCGAATACGAACTGATTCTCAAATCGGCAGAAAGACACATTAAAAGCTTTGTTATGGAAGGATTCCACATCCCGATTCGGGCCGTATTTGACGAAGCCCTGAATGTCGAAACTTTGAAAACTTTGATGTAAGTTTAAACAAAACTCCCTGACCTTCGACAAAAAAGAATCAGGGAGTTTTTTGTTTAGTATAGTATTCAAATACAACTTAAAAGTTGAACCTTACACCAAGACTTGCTTGAGGATGTAAATAAAAAATAGCCGGTACCAACTCTGCATACAATCCCGCCTCTACAAAACATGAGAGAGGACTGCCGCTTACAAAATATTCAGCTCCTGCTAATCCAGCACCTCCCAAAGAAATATTGTTGGTATATTCTTTAAGTCCAGGGGCATTACGAGATTCAAAATAGTACCGACGTGAGTTGATTTGCCCCCCAAAACCATAGTAAACATGCAGTAATTCTTTCTTGAAAAGCCCTCGATGCCATAAGTAAGTAGCTCGCAACGACAACCCAGCGTTTTGATAAAAACCTTTGCGGTATTTGCGATCACGGCCATAAAACAACCCGTACGTTCCTACCGAAATATCAAAAGCTTTGTTTTCTCCAAAATACTTCCGAAGGTTTACCCCCGAAGGCTCGACCAGCTGAAACCCAACCGCCCAGTTGTTGTACTGTGCCAAGGAAGGCAAAATTGAACATAACGAAAGAAGGAACGTAAATAAAAGCTTCTTTTTCATTGAGAATAAATTTGGTTTTCTACAAGACAACTACCTATCATCAATCCCTCATCGCTCATGCCACTACCGCAAACTCCTTTAGGGTTTTTATTAATATATCGTTTTCTTCGGTCGTACCCACCGTGATTCGTAAACAACCATCACAAAGAAGCACTTTGGAACGATCTCGGACGATGATCTTTTGGTCAATCAAATACTGCATCACCGCCGAAGCATTTTCAAAAGCTACCAACAAAAAGTTGGCATCCGAAGGATATATCTTTTTAACTAACGCCAAGCTGAGCAAATTCGTGCCTAAACGGGCACGCTCAGCCAAAATATCGCGCACCATTTTGTTTTTTGTTTCGACGTGATTAAGCGCTTCAAGTAACAATTGTTGCGTAGCTCCACTTAAATTATAAGGAGGCTTAATTTTATTCAAAACCTTGATGATTTCTTCGGAAGCAAAACACATTCCCAAACGCAAAGAGGCCAAGCCCCAAGCTTTAGAAAAAGTTTGTAACACCACAAGATTTGGGTATTTGTCCAACTCTCCTGTAAAAGAAGGCTCATCCGAAAAATCAATATAGGCTTCGTCCACAACGACTAGCCCGCTGAATTGCTCCAAAAGGGCATAAATTGCTTCTCGCTTTACTGAGTTTCCGCTTGGATTGTTGGGCGAACATACCCAAATGATTTTGGTATGAGGCGTAATAGCCGCCAATACTTTTTCGGTATCGATCTGAAAATCGGACGTGAGGGGTACTTTGATGGCAGCTACATCATTGATCTCGGCGCTTACTTGGTACATTCCATAAGTAGGCGGCAACAAAATCATGTTGTCTTCGCGAGGAGTACAGGTAGCCCTTACCAGCAAATCTATCGGCTCATCGGAGCCATTTCCCAAGAAAATCTGTGAAGGGCGTACGCCTTTAATGGGTGCTAGTTTTTCTTTAATCGCCCACTGATAAGGGTCAGGATAGCGATTCCAAGCTTGACCATTGGCAGCCGCATAAGGGTTTTCGTTGGCATCCAAGAAGATACCTTCTTTGCCCGTATACTCATCCCGAGCCGACGAATAAGGAACCAAACTAAGAATATGAGGACGGAGTATTTTTTCTAAACTAAAAGCCATTGTAATAATCGGAAAAATTCTTGAAAACTATCTATTTCACGACAAACTACTCAAGCGCAAACTTACCGCCCGCTTGTGTGCCTGTAGCGATTCGGCCTCAGCCATAGCTTCTACGGTAGGGCCTAAAGCTTTCAAACCTTCGGGGGTGATGTGCTGCACCGTAATTTTTTTCACAAAACTATCCAACGATACCCCGCTGTAGGCCCGAGCGTGACCGTTGGTAGGCAGGGTATGATTGGTTCCAGAAGCATAATCTCCGCAAGATTCGGGGGTATAATTGCCCAAAAAGATAGAACCTGCATTGATGATTTTTTCGCATACTTCGTCGGCATTCCTGACGCTCAATATCAAATGCTCGGCGGCGTATTCGTTCAGCAAATCAATCGCTTCTTCTTCGGTTTCTACCAAAATTGCCTTGCTGTTTTCGATAGCTTTGCGGGCAAAATCGCGGCGTGGCAAAGCTTCCAACTGTGTACTTAAAGTGATATTGACCGAGGCCAAAAATTTCTTATCAGTCGAAACCAACAATACTTGGCTATCGGCCCCATGCTCTGCCTGAGACAACAAATCGGCCGCCACAAATGCCGGAACAGCACTGCTATCACCATACACTGCCACTTCTGATGGCCCAGCAGGCATGTCTATTGCTACTCCTTCTTTGGCCAAGAGCATTTTGGCCGCAGTCACGTACTGATTGCCAGGCCCAAAAATCTTGTATACCTTTGGAATCGACTCCGTGCCATAGGCCATCGCTGCGATAGCCTGCGCCCCTCCTACGCGGAATATTTTGGTAACTCCCACCAACTGAGCCGCATACATAATGGCGGGATGGTCGCTTGGCGTACAAAGCACCACTTCTTTACAACCCGCTAATTGAGCCGGTACACCCAACATCAGCACTGTACTAAACAACGGTGCCGACCCACCGGGGATGTATAGCCCCACTTTCTCGATTCCGACACTTCGCCGCCAGCAAGTTACGCCTGTCATGGTTTCTACTTTCTGTACAGGCTGATACTGGGTTTCGTGAAATTTACGAATATTGGCATACGCCTGACGAATCGCCGTTTTTAGCTCTTCAGAAATACTAGCCTCCGCCGATTCGATAACCGACGTAGGCATTGCTACATCTACTAGCTCAATTTTATCAAATTTCAAGGTCAATTCCTTAATAGCAGCATCGCCTTCTTTTTGTACTTTTTCTAAGATTGGGGCTACCAATTTTTCGATTTTGGCTATGCTTTGGGTAGGGCGAGCCAAGAGTGACGGCCATTCGCTACGGCTAGGATATGGAATAATTTGCATGAGTTGTGTCAGTGTTTGTGTCAAATATTACCTCAAAGATTCCAAAATTATCGAATCATTTTTTCGATAGGTATGATTAAAATCCCTTCTGCGCCTGCTTCACGAATTTTTTCAATATTTGACCAAAAATCGTTTTCGTTAATTACAGAATGCAGCGACACCCAGCCTTCAGTCACCAAAGGCAACACCGTTGGAGCTTTCATGCCCGGAATGTATTGCATGATTTCGTTGACTGAAGCCGCCGGACAATTCAATAAAATATATTTGTGATTTTGAGCCGCTTGCACTGCCTTGATTCTAAACATGATTTTATCAAGTAAAAGGGCTTTTTCTTCGCTCAAATTAGGCGCGGCTATCAAGATAGCTTCCGAACGATAAATGACTTCTACTTCTTTGAGTCCATTGCTAAGCAAAGTACTTCCCGAACTCACAATATCACACACAGCATCAGCCAATCCGATACTAGGAGCGATTTCGACCGAGCCGCTGATTTCGTGAATATCAGCTTCTACCCCATTTTCTTTTAAGTAATTTCCCAAAATCCGAGGGTACGAAGTAGCAATACCCCTTCCTTGTAAATCTTGAACGCCATTCCACTGCGTACCTCTTGGAATCGCCAACGAAAGACGGCATTTAGAAAAGCCTAATTTATGTACTACGGTTACTTCGCGACCTGTTTCGGTATATACATTTTCACCCACAATTCCCAAATCTGCGACCCCATCCTCGACATAGCCCGGGATGTCGTCGTCGCGTAAAAACAAAAATTCAGCAGGGAAGTTAGCCGAAATAGATTTCAGTTTACCCGATGAGCTACTATCAAACTGAATCCCACACTCTTTGAATAATTTAATAGAATCGTCGCTGAGGCGTCCCGATTTTTGAATGGCAATACGTAACATGAATGATTGGTAGTTAGGTGTTTACAACCATGCGACAAGCACAGCGAAACATTTGAAAATCTAATAAAATTGGAGGGGACGAATGACTCGTATCCTGAAGCCATACGTTATAAAAAGTTTCTACGCTCGCCCGTAGGCGTGGTGGTGATGATGTCGAAAAAAAGCGTAGTTGGGTGTTTTCACGAAGAATTGTACAAATTGATGCTGCAAATGTAGCGTAGTCTATGAGGATTGTCAAGGATTTGTACAAAAAAAGAGGATTTTAGGCCAAAACAACACCCAAATTATGTTTTTGGGCTTTTTTAATCAAAAAACTAGCCACTGCTAAATCTTGCACGGCGTTTCCGACCGACTTAAAAACCGTGATTTCATCCGAACTACGACGGAATATTTGCGTCTGCCTCAGGATTTCCCCTAGTTCGGTTAGCTTGAGAGTATTAGGGTCTAACACCCCTTCTTTCACCGCCAACACAATATCACCTGCCTCAGCCAAAGCCGCCGAACGCTGCTCTACCACTATTTGGGCTTTTTGCATAGTAGCAGCCGGAATCTCTCGGGCATCAGGTCGATAAGCACCCACGGCATTGACATGAACGCCCCTTTTCAAGTGTTTGTGTTCAAATACCGGTACATTTGAAGTAGTAGCCGTGCAAACAATGTCGGCCTCCGACAATGGGGAAGCTTGTTGCGCCGCTTGCGTCGGAAGCCCCAATCGGGTCTGTATTTCTTCACAAAAAGCTTCTGTCTTCATAACATCTCGTCCAAAAACAAGTATTTTTTCTAATGACCTTACGGCAGCCACGCCTTCGATTTGCGTACGTGCTTGGGCGCCTGTTCCAAAAATTGCCAACACTTTGGCATCTTTTCTAGCCAATACGTCCGTCGCTAATCCTGCGGCGGCACCCGTTCGCAGCGCCGTTAAGTACTCCGCATCCAAAAGCGCAAGAGGCTGCCCATTGACACCATCCATGACCAGCATCATGCCATGTATCAATGGTAAATGTTGGGCTGGATTTTCCCGAAAAATTGTAACAACTTTGACGCCTAATGCTTCTGATGAAGGCAAATACACGGGCATAAAAAGGGTTTGGGCATTTTGCTCAGGTTGAGGGAGATTTACCCTCAAAGGCACTACAGCTTCTCCATTTGAAAGACTTTGGAAAGCTTCTTTCATCACGTCAATAGCCTCCGCCATTGAAACAGCCTCAGTCACCACTTGGCGCGAAAGAAAACGAAAAGTTGAATGCTCTTCCATCATTAAGTTTCTATGATTTACCTTAAAAAGAAACCTTGTCCCAAAGGGTCGTTGGGGTCAATCAAAAATGTATTTTTTCCACAAATATGTGCTTTACCTTCTACTTCTGGGATGACTGCCCTGTGAGGTCCAAAAGCAGTGTCTTGTTTTACTTTTGCCACAAACTGACTTCCCACAATGCTCTCAATCACCATCGGCTGCCCTATTGACAGTCGACCTTGGGCATAGTGCAACGCCACCCGCCCACTTACGCCCGTACCCGTGGGGCTGCGGTCCACTTCACCATCGGCAAAAATACATACATTGCGGCTGTCAGTTCTTTCAGAATGCCCCTTGCCATAAAAGATGGTACCGTACAAAAAACTCAAATCCTCCTCAAAGGGATGTTTGATTTCGAGCTTATCCATCACGGCCTTTTTGAGGGCCATGCCCTTTTCAATCAAAAGTCGATAATTGCTTTCGGCCATGCCTAGCCCTATCTTATCGGCATCTACGTAGGCATAAAAAGCCCCACCATATACTATATCAAGCAGCACCTCTCCTAGCCCTTCTACACTTACTACTTGGTCGCGGTATAAGACAAAAGATGGTACATTTTCAAAACTTACCGAACTCACTCGCCCCTGATTGACACGGGCATAGGAAGTAATCAACCCCGCAGGAGCTTCTATTGTCAGCTTTGTAACAGGCTCTTGAAGGGGCACTAGCCCTAACTCTACGGCGACTTTTGTAATAGCGATGATACCATGCCCACACATAGAGCTGTAGCCTTCATTGTGCAAAAAAATCACTCCAAAGTCCGCATTTTCGCTAGTAGGCTCAGTCACAATGCAGCCATACATATCAGCATGACCGCGTGGTTCCCACATGAGGGTTTTTCGCAAATAGTCAAGGTTTTGTTTTAAATACCGCCTTTTTTCTAAAATGGTATTTCCTTCCAATAGCGGTAACCCCGACGTAATAATCCGCAGCGGTTCGCCTCCGGTATGCGCATCGATAGTTGTAATTTGTAACCATTCTTTTGGGGGATTCCAGTCATTTAACGCCGCAAGACGTTGGTCAAAAGGGGACATAAAGCGCTTAAATATTTTTGAAAGTGCGGTTAAAATACTAGATTTCGGACACTTTTCTAAAAAACGTGCAAAATGAAAATAGTTTTAATACAGTTTGTCTTTATCGCTGCGCTTTTGGTAAGTTTTGAGGGTACCGCCCAGTATGGATATGGGGGTTATGGTGGAGGATATGGCCGTGGCTATTCATCTAGGAGTCAATTCCCAGATACCCCCCGCAAACCTCTCACTCCCGACAAGATTGCCGAGGAACAAACTAAGTGGATGGATAAAAAGCTAAAGCTTACCGACGAACAATCGCTCTCGGTCGAAACCGCCAACTTAGATTATGCCTTGCGTCTGAGCGATTATCAGGAGGCGTTTATGAAATCACACGCTACTACCAGACCTTCTCCCCAAGAAATCCAACAAGTAAGAACTACCGTTGAAAAGTGGCAGGCGGAAAGAGAAACCAAGTTTCAATCAATTTTGACGCCTGAACAGTGGGAAATATACCAGAAGAAAAAGAAAAGTATGCCACATACTTCAGGATAATCTCCTAACGCAGGGGGCGACTTCTATAACGCAGGGGGCGTTTTGAACGCCCCCTGCGTTTACCCAAAAAAGACGATTGGCAGAATAAAAATTTGAATTTTGGATGCAGAATGTGAGCCGTATTTATTGAACCAGAGACCAAACTTGTCGCCTATTGTCCGACTAATTAATCCTTCTTTCTATAACGCAGGGGGCGTTCAAAACGCCCCCTGCGTTTCGGCATTTATCCAAAAACAGAACGCTTGACCCAGATGATTGGTAGAATAAAAATTTGAATTTTGGATGCAGAATGTTAACAATATTTATTGAACCAGAGACCAAACTTGTGGCTTATTGCCCTACCAATTAATCCTTCTGACCGTGAACTTCTATAACGCAGGGAGCGTTCAAAACGCTCCCTGCGTTTCGGCGTATTTTGAAATTGTGAGCCATAATATAGAGCTTGACCCAGACGATTGGCAGAATCAATATTTGAAACATTTGAATTTTGGATATAGAATGTTAGCTGTATTTATTGAACCAGAGACCAAACTTGTCGCCTATTGTCCGACCAATTAATCCTTCTTTCTATAACGCAGGGAGCGTTTTGAACGCTCCCTGCGTTTCGGCATTTATCCAAAACGAAAAGGATTAAAATCCTGAATGTCCATGCTAGTTTTGCCTCCTAAGATTAGCTCTGCGACAAGTTTTCCCGTAGCAGGCCCTAGACTTACACCCATCATCCCATGACCAGTAGCTAAGGTCACATTTCCAAAACTTTTTACCCTTCCGATGTAAGGCAGGCCGTCGGGCGAACAAGGCCGCAAACCACGCCACACTTTTTCTTTTTCTGGCAATGCCACCTCCATATCGGGATAGTAGCGGTTGATTCCCTGCACAATACCCCTCACTCGGTTCATGTTTACGGTCATGTCAGTACCTGCTACTTCGAGCGTACCGGCAAAACGCAAATCTGCTCCCATCGGCGTAGCCGTGGCTCGGGCTTCGAGCATGATAGCAGGTATTTGGATATTTTGAGCTATGTTTTTTACCATAAAACTATAACCCTTTCCCCCTTGAAGTGGCAAGGATATGCCCAATTTTTCGGTCAAAATGGGCGACCACGCTCCCGCCGCAATCACCAATTCGGCCGTTTCTGTTTTAAAGATACTACGCTCTCCGTTCGTGTTTTTAGTTTGCACCGCCATGATTTTATTGCCTTGTTTTTCAAAAGCAATCACTTCCTGATTTTCGTGAATCCACACACCTCGTTTTTTCAAATGACTTACTAGGTTTTTGATGAGCAAATTGGGCGTGATATGCGCATCACCAGGATAATACACCGCCCCTCTCACATCTACTCTTACATGGGGTTCCAGGTCTTGTACTTGCTGCGCCGTGAGTATATCTGCCACAATCCCCGCACCATTGGCAAGGTGCGCTTCTTCGGCCATTTCATGCTCGGTATCGGCATTTTTATAAAGCATCAGTAGCCCGCGCTCATGCCAACCAAAATCTATTTCTTGCGAGGCCGCTAAGTCTTGAAATAGTTTTTTGCTCAACAAACTAATGTCTCTCAACACTGGAATGGAGCGCTGTACGTGTTCTTGAGTGGAGTGTTTCCAGAAAAGCATTCCCCAACGCATCAAATCCCAACTCAACCTTGGTTTGACGTAAAAAGGGCTGGTCGATTTGAGCATCCATTGTAAGCCTTTTGCTATCATACCGGGCTGGGCCAAAGGTACAATATGGCTCGGCACAATCATCCCTGCATTGCCAAATGAGCAGCCGTCTTCAAAAGTACCTTGTTCGATAATAGTCACTTGGCAGCCCGCTTTTTGAAGATAATAGGCCGAAAACAAACCGCTTACGCCTCCGCCGATGATTGTGATTGAAGTCATAGTTTTTGATGCTAAATTAAGGACTCAAAGTTACGACGCGCCTTGTATGTTTTGATAACTCGAAGTTGACGACTTTTGATGAAATTTTAACCCATACTCTTTACAGCCAAAAGCCAAGATTAACCCTTGCTTGATTTATTGATTTTTGATTGTATTTTTGTACACTTCTTTTTTCTAACAGGCCAGTCATGAAATGCTAATTAATCATTGGTTTCCCAAAGGGCTATTTGTGTGCATTTGGCTCCTTGGCATCTTACAGGCAGCCGTAGCGCAGGTATATCATTTCCAGCACTACGATATTTTTTCGGGGTTGGGACAATCGCAGGTCTCCGACATCGAACAAGATCGCTTTGGCTATATTTGGCTTTCGACGCGCGGTGGAGGGATTTCTCGCTTTGATGGCCTGCATTTTACGACCTATCGCAAAGAAGACAACCTGCCTGCCAACAACATTGTATCGCTCGAAATTTCACCTAAAGGCTCAATGTATGTCGGGACCTCCTTGGGGCTTTCGATTTATGACGGAAAAAAAACGCTCCCCGTCAAGTCACCCACTCAAGAATCATACACGGTAGCCTCCGTAATAGGCGACAAAAGAGGCAACATCTACGCTATCTGTAATGCAAGTAGATTGGGGAAGTTGGTCAAAGACAGCCTTATTTTTCTAAAAAAACAAGGCTCTGAACGTCCCTCTTTCTACAGCGATATGACGCTTAATCCTCTGCAACAACTCATGGTAGCTACCTATAGCGGTGAGATATTTGAAGTGACTTCTACCCACCTCCAACACCGCTATACTACCCCTGACGGATTGGTGCTAAGATGTATTTTATTTGACTCCAAAGACAGCCTTTGGCTTGGTACAGAACAGGGAATATTTAGAACTTCGGCCAAAAACAAAAACATACAAAAGTCTGACTTAAAACTCATTAGCAAAGAGTTGGCCTATGAAATGATAGAAGCTTCTGACGGGAGTGTCTGGGTAGGTTTGAGCGTAGGAGCTATGAAATATAATCAGGGAAAAGTGCTCCAATTTGGTAGCAACAATGGTTTCACCAATTTTATGGTCAAAGGGCTACTAGAAGACCGTGAAGGCAATATCTGGTTTACGACCGATGGCGATGGCGTTTATAAATTTACCAACCCTTCTTTCACAAGTTTAAACGAATCTTCTGGCCTAAGTGCGAATACCATTTCTTCCTTTGTCATGACGCCTTCGGGGGTTTTATGGGTAAGTTATTTTGGTAAAGGACTGGATATTTGGAATCCACAAACCCAAAAAAGACTTCCTGTGCCTAAAGCACTCCAAAATAAACGCATCAATTGTTTAGCCACTGACAATGAAGGTAATGTATGGATTGGATTAGCAGGACCGGGAGTCTATAAAGTCTCTAAAAATCAGACAGAATACATTCCTTTAGATTCTTATATTACCTCTCATGGTATCATTCTTTTTATGGAAGCTGGCCAAGGAAAAGAGATGTGGATTAGTACTTCTAATGGGGTACTGGTACATGATGGCTCTCAACTTCGACATTATTCTTATCGGGATGGACTCAAAGGAGTATTTGTACGCCGCACCCTACAACTCCCTTCTGGTGAGACACTTATATCGGGAGCAAGGGGATTGAATGTGATTAAAGACAGAACCTTGACTGAGTTTCTTTATGATAAAGACCTTGCTTCTTTTCCAGCACTTAGCATGGCACAGCGGCCTGATGGACTTCTAGCACTTGGAAGTTTTGAGGATGGTGTAGCGGTATTGGATTTAAAAACAGGCAAGAAAAAATATTTTACCGTCAAAAATGGCCTTTGTTCTAATCTCATTTACAATACTATTTTTGACAAAGAAGGACGCCTCTGGATTGGCACAGAAAGAGGCATAGACCAACTTGATATTACCAAAGACCTAAAAATAAACAACTTACGGCATTTTAACGAAACCGATGGCTTCATTGCCCGCGAAACCAACGCCAATACCGCTATGCTTTCTCCAGAAGGAGATTTATGGATTGGCACCATCAAAGGCTTGTTTCACTATCAACCCAACAAAGCTAAAAATACATTAAAGGCACTCAAAGTTCACTTTACTGACGTACGAATTCCATTTGATACCACCAACCTAGCTCAGTACGGCGAAAGCGAAAATAGTTGGTACAATGTGCCGGTAAGTTTGGAACTCCCATACACCAAAAATCAACTCAAAATCAGCTACATAGCTATCAACCATAGCCGCCCTGACCATATTCGTTATCAGTATCAGTTGGAAGGAGCCGACACCGATTGGCTAGGCCCAACCGAACAAACCGCCGTGGTATATTCTCACCTTATTCCTGGCAAGTACAGGTTTAAAGTAAGGGCTTCTTTGGGAGACAATCAATGGGGCGAAATATCCGCTTATGAATTTGAAATCATCCCGCCTTTTTACCAACGTTGGTGGTTTATTTTAATCATTGTAGTAGCAATGGTCTCCCTGGCAATCCTCTCGCAAAAGCTTTATATTCAGTATCGTACGCGTAGAGTATTGGCTTATGAAAAACTAAAACAAGAAGCGGAAGCCGCGATTAGGGTACAAATAGCCCAAGATTTTCATGACGAACTCGGTAATCGATTGGCCGCTATTAGAATGCAATCCAATGTGCTTAAATTTCGGTTTAACGGCCACGAAAGCGAAGAAAAAAGAATTGTAGGTGAAATCGAAAAAAATGTAGTAAGGCTCTTCAGAGATACCAAAGATTTTATTTGGTCTATCGACCCCGAAAGCAATCAGATTACCGAATTAGCCCTCTATATCAAAGACTTAGGCGAAAATTTATTACAAGATACTCCCATTAGATTTCATGCCAATACTCATTTCCCCCCCGATGCTACAGACTTGGTTTTGCCGCCCGGTTGGAGTATCCAAGTGATCATGATTTTCAAGGAAGCACTCACCAACTGTGTCAAACACGCCCAATGTAAAAATATCTACTTTACAGCAACGATTGAGCAGCAATTGTTGACCTTTGAATTGATAGACGATGGCATAGGCATTAAGTTTCCGACCGAAGGCTATCATAAAGGACTAGTCAATATGCGTCAAAGAGCCGAAAAAATACATTGCCATTTGACCATAAAACCCGAAAATTTGAAAGGAACAATCGTACAACTAAAAGGAAAAATACCCACCAAAACAGCCTCCCTTAAAAATAGGTAGCTTTTAAGGGTCTAACCAAAACGTATAATGAACAACGTCACAAGAATCACCGTCATTGAAGACAATGAGGCCGTCAAAGATGGCCTTGCGCTCATCATTGGAAGTCAGCAGCGATTTCAGGTAGTCAATACCTATACCAACTGTATCGACGCCCTCAAAAACCTCCGTAGAGATATGCCCGACTTGGTCTTGATTGACCTTGAGCTACCGGGTATGCATGGCATAGAAGGCATCAAGCGTATCTTGCGTGAGCGCCCTCATACCACCTTACTTGTCGTAAGTGTACACGAAGACAGTAAACTTGTCTTTGAGGCACTTTGCGCGGGTGCATCGGGTTATTTAACAAAAGATACTGACCACATTAGGCTGCTCAATGCCATCGATGAAGTATTAAGTGGAGGAGCACCTATGAGTTCAAAAATCGCCTCTTTGGTAGTAAAATCTTTTCAACGAAATCTCAATTCGCCGCTCTCAGATCGTGAGACGGATGTATTGACTCTTTTGTCGAAAGGTAAAACTTATCATTCTATCGCCGATGAGCTTTTTATCAGTGTCGAAACTGTCAAAACCCACATTAGAAATATATACCAAAAACTACACGTCACTAACAAAACTGAAGCCCTCAAAAAAGCCGTCAAAGACAAGCTTATTTGACATAACGATTTTTGGGGGATAAAACACCCATTTTAATCTTTTATCGGTAGCAGACTATGAACACAACCCTCTCATAGTCTGCTTTTTAGTTATAAAACCACTATTTTGGGGTGATGCGCAGCATTGAAGATTTTTGTTGCTTTATGGTTATTATTCAACCCTTATAAAGCCATGAAAAACTTATTGCTGCTCCTCGCGGTGCTTTTCGCTAGCTTCTATACCCAAGCAAGCAAACCTACCGAACAAGAAGAAGTTTATGGACTCCACTTGGCCAACGGCCGCCAATCGACCCGCATTCGATTTGAATTACATTCTAATCTGATCATCGTACCAGTTAAAATCAACAAGTCGGATACCCTTCGATTTGTGTTGGATACGGGCGTAGGCTCTACGATTCTGACCGATGCCTCGGTAGCTCATAAATTGGGCATGAAATCGGTTCGAAAAATGAAAATTCAAGGCATGGGAAATGGCGAAGCCATGGCTGCGGATGTGACAGTAGGCAACACCCTCAAGGTAGGAAAGCTCCAAGCATTCAAACACAATGTAGTGGTGATGGACAAAGACATTCTGCGACTTTCAGAATTTGTGGGAGTACCTATTCACGGTATTTTTGGGTACGAAATCTTCAATAAGTTTGTGGTAACAATTGATTTCAACCGCCAAGAACTCACCCTCACTACTCCCACCAAATACAAATACTCCACCAAGCAAGGGGATAGATTTCCGATTGTGATTGAAAAAACAAAACCTTATTTGGACGCAGTCACGGTGGTGTCCAACGACCGCGAGTTGCCTATCAGAGTAGTGTTGGATACAGGCGCGGGTCATGCGCTGATGCTCAATACCTCTGCTTCCAACATACAACTCCCCCAAAAAGTAGTCAAAGCCCAGCTCGGCGTAGGACTAGCAGGGGTTATCAATGGGCATATCGGTCGAATTCCCAAAGTACGTATCGGCAATTTTGAACTCAATGATGTGATCACCACTTTTCCCGACAGCAGCGCCTTTGGCGTCAAAATCACCGACCAGCATCCCTACCGTGATGGTAATCTTGGCGGTGAATTGCTGCGTAGATTCAAGGTTACTTTCAATTATGAGGCGGGCTATATAGTGCTAAAGCCCAATAAAAAACGCTTCAACGACCGCTTTGAACACGACATGAGCGGCATTGATGTAAGGGCCAAAGGCAATCGCTTTCGCCAATATTATGTAGAAAACATCGTAGAAGGCTCTCCTGCACAGCAAGCGGGACTACAAGAAGGTGACGAACTGCTGTTTATCAACAACGAATCGGTAGAAGATTTGGCACTTTCGGAGCTTTATCGGATGTTTCAACGAAAAGAAGGTAAAGAAATCAGATTAGTAGTACGTAGAAATGGCCGCCCTGTCTCAATTGATTTTGCGTTGAAAAGGATAATTTAATACCTTTCAGTTCCTTTAACCAACGCCCTCTTTCATGCCTAAACCATTTCTAATTATTCTCCTTCTTTGGAGTTTACAAGCTTATACTCAAAACATACGCTTAGACAACCCACCCCAAGCGCCCCTCGTGTTTGTACCAGCAAGCACGGGGGCTTATGAGCGGGATTTTGCACTATCGCCCGATGGCACCGAAATGTACTGGTCGATAGTTGCCCCCAAAAATATTTTTAGTGCTATCGTTGGTCGAAAATTAATCAATGGTCAGTGGAGTGCGCCGCAGGTGGCCCCTTTTTCAGGACAATTTAGCGACCTTGAACCCGCTTTTTCACCCGATGGCAAACGCCTTTATTTTGCTTCAAACCGCCCTGCTTCTCCCACTGATTCTACTAAAGATTTTGACATTTGGTACGTAGAGCGTACTTCTTTGGGCTGGTCTATGCCCAAAAACATAGGCACGCCTATCAACACCCCCGATGCCGACGAATATTATCCTTCACTCACTCATAACGGGACTCTTTACTTTACAGCAATTTATAAAAATGGTCTCGGCAAAGACGACTTATGGCGCAGCGAATGGGTCAACGGCCAATACACCTCACCCAAACTCGTGGCCCAACCCATCAGTACCGAAGACTACGAGTTTAATGCCTATGTTTTGCCCGACGAATCTAAATTGTTTTATACGAGTTGTTTCCGAAAAAATGGCGTTTTAGACTGCGACTTGGTTGTGAGTTCGCGCTTGTCCGACGGCAGTTGGAGTTCCCCAAAACCGCTGGAAGGAGTCAACTCTGACAAGCTTGATTATTGTCCCTTCGTATCTCCTGATGGAAAAGTTCTTTTTTTTACCAGTGAACGAGCCCCGAAAAATTGGGATTTGACGAAACCGCTGTCTTACCAAGATTTACGAAAACGTCTTCAATCCCCCCAAAATGGCGAAGCTGATCTCTATTGGGTAGAACTCAAATCTGTACTTCCAAAACCATGAAACGAATATACACCATTGACATCACGCGCGGCTTGGTGATGATTATCATGGCCTTAGATCATGTGAGAGATTTGTTACACACGACCGCCTTTACCCAAGACCCTACCGACCTACGTACTACCACCACTGCCCTCTTTCTGACGCGTTGGGTCACACATCTTTGTGCGCCTAGCTTTGTGTTTTTATCGGGTACATCGGCCTACTTAACTTTCAAAAGCCAAAACAATCTCACTCAAACCCGTCAATTTTTGCTCAGTCGCGGACTTTGGTTGATGTTTCTGGAAATCACCATCGTCAATTTTGCCTTTTGGTTCGACCTACAATTTCGGACTATCATCCTGCAAGTCATTTTTGCCATTGGGGTGGGTTTTGTAGCCCTTTCATTTTTGCTAAAAATCCCGGTCAAAACTTTGGGCATCATAGCCGTCCTCCTCATTGTGCTGCATGGGCTTACTTTTTTTGTGCCAATCCCCAAAGACCAAGCGGCCGCTATAGGGTGGTCGTTTTTGTTTCGAACCAATGTATTCCCTCTTTCTCCCAATTTTGTACTTGGTACGCTTTATCCGGTAGTTCCGTGGTTTGGGATCATGCTCGCGGGCTTTTCGTTTGGGGCAGTGCTTCAAAAACCTACGCGTCGCACATGGTTATGGCGTGCTTCCTTTATGGCACTTGGTTTGTTTGTGATTGTTCGATTCTTGAATTATTATGGAGACCCAAGCCTCTGGAGCAAGCAATCTTCGGATTGGTTTACGGTGCTGTCGTTTATCAATGTATCCAAATATCCTCCCTCGCTTTTGTATACCCTTTTGATGTTGGGGTTGATGTTTGCTATTTTGGCCTTGGGCGATGTACAACCCAATGTCCTTACCGAACTATTGGCAACTTACGGACGCGTGCCTTTGTTTTACTATCTTCTTCACTGGTACCTCATTCACCTTCTGATGTTTGGTATGGTGTTTTGGCAAGGATTTACTTGGAAAGATATTCCCATCGGCCCCTTTAGTTTTGGACGTCCTCCAAAGAGCGGCGTCGAATTGCCTATCGTATATCTTGTATGGGGCGGGGTAGTACTTGCACTCTATCCCCTCTGCCGATGGTATGCACGCTATAAAGCTGCCCACAAAGACAAGAAGTGGTTGTCTTATTTGTAATTGAATCACTTTACAATTAATTGTCAATGAAATTTTATCAAATTGTGACGGTCATTCATCTCAACATAGAGCTTCTCCGAAGCTATTCTTCCACGACAGCATTCTCACCCTCTGCCTCGGAGAAGCAAAAGGTTTGTAGCTAACAAGTCGTCTCCCAACAAACAAAAGACTTCGGAGAAGTCAAACCCAAGCTTTATGGAGGAGCGAATCAAAAAACATTTGTGAAAAGGAGAGCTGTAATACCTGCTATACTAAGCATAGAAGACCTTCTGATTATATTTGAGCGCATGGGCTCACTCAAACATCAATCAGAAGGTTTTTATAAGAATCATCTAAATTCAGAATGACTCACAGGGGAAGCTCAAACAAGGAATTTACTTATGTTTCAGACGCTCATATACCAACTGTATGATACCGTCTTTTAGGCCCAAATCAGGCACCAAAATCTTATTCGCTCCGGCCCATTTCATCACCGAAATATAAATATCAGAAGCCGGTACAATCACATCGGCACGGTCGGCGTTGAGGCGTAGCTTGTGCACGCGCTCTTCTTGGCTAAACGACGCAATATAATCTCTCATCCGCTGAAGTTCTGAGAGAGATGTAGCATTTTCTTCCGTTTTGTTGACCAAGTTAAATAGCTTCGAAATATTACCACCTGTACCCACAGCCGTTACAGGTTCAAGCGTATCTACATTATCTTCTATCCAATCTTCTATTTTGCGCCAAGCCCCTTTACTCTCTTTTCCTTCAAGCAAGCGCACTGAGCCGATTTTGAAGGATTTAGAAGCGACTTTTTGACGGTTAAAATAAATATTCAATTCGGTACTTCCCCCACCCACATCAATGTGAAGGTACTGACCGTCTTCGATTGATTGCACCACCACATTATTGATAAGCTGCGCCTCCTTGATACCATCGATGATATGAATCCTAATCCCCGTGACAGCCGCTATACGCTCCGCCACCTCGTGTCCATTGCCCGATTCTCTCATAGCAGATGTGGCACAAGCCATGTAGCCATCTACCTCATGCAGCTCCATCAGAAGCTTGTAGCACTGCATCAATTTTAGGGTTCGTGCCTCGCTTTCAGGGGTTATGTTTCCAAAATTAAAAACATCATGCCCTAAGCGTAAAGGAAAACGTACATACTCTACTCTCTTAAAACTGGTGTGTCCGCCGTCGTGCAAAACCGACGAAATTTGCAGCCGTGCTGCGTTGGAACCAATATCAATTGCTGCGATTTTCAACGATTGTTTTTCATTTAGTTTCCGCAAATGTAAAACGTAGTAGATTACCTTTTAATAATCAATTGGGTTAATTTTTGAAAAATCAGACAATCCTAGTTAGTTTTGTCGGTCATTATTAAAGTAAATCAAAAAATAAAGTTGGCAAACTTTTGTTAACGTTGTGTCGGTTTTAAATTTTAGTGACCCGAAGTCAACAGTTAACCTACCGATTTGTAGAATGAAAATACTTGGAATCTCTGCTTTTTATCACGATTCAGCCGCTGCTTTGATAGATAACGGCGAAATCGTAGCCGCCGCACAAGAAGAACGCTTTACCCGCAAAAAACACGACCCCAATTTCCCAGCCAATGCCGTCAAGTATTGTCTTGAATATGGCGGTACTACCCTCAATGAGCTAGATGCCATTGTATTCTACGATAAGCCTCTTCTCAAATTCGAGCGTTTGCTAGAAACTTACTACACTTTTGCGCCCAAAGGAATCAAATCGTTTATTACGGCGATTCCGGTGTGGATCAAAGAAAAAATGTTTCTCAAGCGCCTCATCAAAGAAGAACTAGAGAAAATCGGTTATGACCCCAAAAAGCCCGTCAAACTTCTTTTTCCGGAGCACCACTTGTCGCACGCAGCAAGTGCTTACTATCCTTCTCCCTACGAAAAAGCCGCGATTTTGACCATAGATGGCGTAGGCGAATGGGCAACCGCCTCTATTTGCTCGGGCGAAGGCAACAAAATTTCTATTCTCAAAGAACTACGATTTCCTCATTCGTTGGGGCTTTTATATTCGGCATTTACTTACTTTCTGGGCTTCAAAGTTAACTCTGGTGAGTACAAACTCATGGGCTTGGCTCCCTACGGAAACCCCTCCTCACCCGATGTAGATAAGTATGTAGAAACTATCAAAAAGGAGTTGATAGACCTCAAAGAAGATGGCTCTATCTGGCTCGACCAAAAATACTTCGACTACGCTACTGGCCTCAAGATGGTCAACGAAAGCGAATGGGAGCGCATGTTTGGCATGAAAACCCGTAGACCTGAAGACCCTCTCGAAGCACATCATTGTAATCTGGGTTTGGCGATTCAGCGCGTTACGGAGGAAGTAGTAGTGAAGATGGCTCAAGAAGCCAAACGCCTTACGGGAGCCGACTATTTGTGTTTGGCGGGTGGTGTGGCGCTCAACTGCGTTTCTAACGGAAAACTGCAAAAAGCCAATGTCTTCAAAGAAGTCTTTATACAACCTGCCGCTGGGGATGCAGGAGGTGCCCTTGGCGCAGCTCTCACGGCTTATTACATTTATTTTGACCAAAAACGCGTCATCAATTATACCCAAGATGCGATGAGCGGCTCTTATTTAGGGCCTACTTTTTCAGATTTGGATGTAGAATTGGTAGCAAAAAAATACAAAGCCGTTGCCAAAAAATTTGAAAACTTCGACGAACTTACCCAAGAAGTCGCCAAAATCTTAGCGGAAGGCAACGTAGTAGGCTGGGTACAAGGGCGCATGGAGTTTGGGCCACGCGCATTGGGCGCACGAAGTATTCTAGGTGACCCACGCAACGCTGAGATGCAGAAAAAGCTCAACGTCAAAATCAAATATCGGGAGTCGTTCCGTCCGTTTGCGCCTTCGGTATTGGCCGAAAAAGTAGGCGAATACTTCGACTACGAAGGCATTTCGCCTTATATGTTGCTTGTGCATCCTGTCAAAGACTCACGTCGCAAGCCACTTCCCGCCGACTTTGATTCGTTTGATTTGCGCAACAAACTTTATTACTTGCGTTCGGATTTGCCTTCTATTACGCACATCGATTTTTCGGCACGGATTCAGACAGTGCACAAAAACACCAACCCACGTTACTATCAACTCATTAGCGATTTTGAGAAATTGACAGGATATGGGGTCATCGTAAATACCTCTTTCAACGTAAGAGGGGAACCTATCGTAAGTACCCCCAACGACGCCTATCGTTGTTTTATGCGTACCGAAATGGACTATCTAGTGGTGGGCAATTACGTGTTTGACAAACGTCAGCAACCTCACTGGGAAGACACCGATAACTGGAAAGAAGAATTCACTTTGGATTAAGGCTAAAGACGAAAAGAGAGATACTTTGATTTCTCTCTTTCGTCTAATACCTAATAAACATCCAACGTCTGTTTCAATATGACCTCAAAATTAATCACGTCATTTGTCCGCCTTATTTTTCTAGGAATCGTTGCCTTCTTTTTGTTTTTCCCCGACAAATTGAGCATCAAATTTGATTATCCTTACGCGGGTTTGGTAGATAGTTTTTATGTAAGATTGGCCAAGGCCACGTCGCTTTTATTGATTTTGATAGAACTCCTCCGAATGTTTTATTATGGAGTTATCAAAAATCCTAAAAGCAACAAAATCATCGCCAACATTGCCACATTAGGGATAATGGTGGTTTGGCTTGTAGGTATATTAGAAATAGCGTTTATGTTTATCTCCCAAAGCCACGAGGGAGATTTGAGCAAAGCCTCTCAAATTTGGTTTGCTAAATACTGGAAACCTATTACGTCAGAAGGCTACCGTGATTTCCCTAAATCCAACCCCGAACAAAAGAAAAAAATCTTGGTATTAGGCGATTCTTTCGCCGCAGGGCATGGACTCGAAAACACCGAAGATCGTTTTTCGGACCAATTAGAAAAAAAATTGGGAGCTGATAAAGTCGCCGTTTATAACTTAGGGGTATCGGGTTCGGACACGCGCGATGAGTTTGAGCGTTTACAAAAATTTCCCGTCAAGCCAGAAGTGCTGGTGTTAGAATATTTCCCTAACGACATCGAAAAAGCGGCCCGCGATGCCAAACTGACTCTGGCTCAATTTCAGCCTTACGATGATATCAAAATGCCAGGGATAGGGTCATTGGTAATGCGTTTTTATTTGCCCAATTACATCTATTGGCAGTTTCCTCATATGCCTCCTGCTTCGATTACCGATTTTGTGCAGAAGTCATACACAGATACCACAATTCTCAACCCACATTTAAGAGATTTACAGAAAATTGTTGACTATGCTCGGCAGCACAATGCACCAATGTACGTTGTTATGGTGCCTTTTTTGCAAAACGTAGAAAAAAGTAACGGCTATACTAAGCCCATTGAGGAGTTTTTCATCAAACAAAACATTCCGGTAGTACGCCTAAGTGACTATTTGGGTACTATCCCTCCCAAAGAACGCATCGTGGGCAAAAACGATGGCCATGCGAGTGCGAAAGTCAACGCCTTGATAGCGGAGAAGTTATATGAAAAGATGCAGCAATCTCCCAAACCTTAAGAAAAGATGGTAGATTGCGTATCAACAAATAACTAGGGAAGGCTAAGATTCACTTTGGCATAACCTTAAAATGTGTAATTTTGTATTTAAACAACATTGTATCACTGTTATTAATTATTTGTTTGAGGTTAACTCTCTAGCTATCAACTCATAAAACTAATAACTTATATCTTACCAAAATGGATTTTCTAAAAGACTTATTTGCCTTCTTGGGCGAGCGAAAAAAATGGTGGTTGGCTCCAATGATTATTCTTTTGTTGCTCATTGGCGTTATTATTGTCATTGGTGGTGGTTCGGCAGTAGCCCCATTCATTTATACATTATTCTAATTTAAAGTTGTTCATTTGTCAGTGATGAGAACTTATCCCATAACTGACAAATGAATCAATAGATAACACCTTCTAAAAATGTCTGAAGCAGAAAAAAGTAAAGCCCAGTTAGTGATTGTCACTGGGTTGGTAGTCTTTTCGTTTATTTTCAAATCGGCCTCCTTATACTTACTCTACGCCGCAGGGATTGTAGGTCTTCTTAGTATTTTCATTCCGGTAGTAGGAGATTTTATCGTAAAAATTTGGTTCAAAATCGCTGAAGGATTAGGATGGTTTAACTCTCGGGTTATTCTTTCGATTATGTTTTATGTGTTTTTGTGGCCAATAGCGATGCTTTATCGCCTTTCTACCAAAAACCCAATGGGCGTAAAACGTCCTACATCTACCAATACCGTATATGTAGAACGTAATCATGAATACACCAAAAAAGACTTAGAACAAATCTGGTAAGATTTGTTCTACCCTTTTTCCAAAAGCCACCAAATCGGCTTGCGGCGTTTCTGAACCTGATAGTTGGTCATCAAGTACAAACTAATGTGCTCGATGGCCTCATCTATACTATCAGTCACTTTGAGTAGCCCCAAGTCTTCGGGCGATATGGTACCCTGTTCTACCATTTTTTCGAGCATCGCCAACATGGGTTTGTAGTATTCTGTGCCCATAAGTACCATCGGAAAATTAGTGACTGTGCGGGTTTGAATAAGCGTTAAGGTTTCGTAAAGCTCGTCCATTGTACCTACTCCACCGGGCATAATCACAAACCCATAAGAATATTTGACCAATAGTACTTTACGCACAAAGAAGTACTTAATCTTCACCCATTTTTGCATATAAGGGTTTTCGCTTTGCTCATGGGGCAGTTTAATATTACAGCCTACTGAGCGGCCCCCACTTTCGAAAGCACCCCGATTGGCCGCTTCCATGATACCCGGCCCTCCTCCCGTCATTACAGTCATGCCAAGGTCATTGGCGATGCGTTTGCCCAATTCGCGCGCTTGCTCATAATATACCGACCCTTCTTTGAAGCGAGCCGAACCAAAAACCGTAATACACGGCCCCACAAAATGCAGGGCTCGAATTCCTTTCAAAAACTCCCACAACACGTCAATAATAAATAACAACTCAAAACGGCGGCTTTTGGGGCCTTCCAAATAATAATCTCCGTGACGTTGGTCAATAAAAGGCTTTCTTTTTTCTGGTTCTGAAATCATTAGCGCTGGTATTTAATTGGTTTGGATGTTGTAGATGCCTCGAAAGGCTGTTTACTTAGAGTGGGACTTTTGCAAACTTGCCAAGTTTAACCCTAACTTAGCAGCAATTTTAGTGATTTTGTTATGATTCAGATACAATCTTTTGTTTTCTCTCCTTTTCAAGAAAACACTTACGTTCTTTTTGACGAGACCCACGAGGCGGTTATTATCGATCCGGGTTGCTTAATGCAAGCCGAAAAAGAAACACTTGCCCAATTTGTCACCCAAAATAGACTCATAGTAAAGGCACTCCTTCAAACCCATGCTCACCTCGACCATGTGTTTGGAAGTGCGTTTGTGAAGCGAAAATATGGTGTCAAAATGTGGATGCACAAAAACGAGCTGCCCATTTTGGCCTCTGTCGAAAATCGATGCCAACTTTGGGGAATCCGTGGCTATGAGCCTGTAGAAGCAGATGAGTTTATCGACGAAGGTGATATTATTTCTTTCGGAAATTCTCAGCTTGAGATATTGTTTGTACCGGGTCATGCGCCAGGTCATTTGGCGTTTGTAAATCATGCGCAACGTTTTGTTATCGGCGGTGATGTGCTTTTCAAAGGCAGTGTCGGTCGTACCGACTTCCCACTTTGCGACAACGAGGCACTCATCAATAGTATTCAGACGAAGTTTATGACTTTAGAAGATGACTACCGCGTATACGCTGGCCACATGGATAGCACTACGATTGGATATGAGCGCCGCACCAATCCTTTTCTCACTTAATTTTATGTCAAAACCCAAACAACTAGCCACTTCAGATATTCGACTTTTCACGATTCCCAACCTCATGACCTGTGGCAATCTCGCTTGTGGTTGTCTGGGAATTGTATTTAGTTTTAGGGGAGATTTGCTCCTTGCAGGTACTTTGATTTTGGTAGCAGCCGTCTTAGATTTTTTGGATGGTTTTGCGGCTCGGCTGCTTCGACAATCATCGGCGATTGGTAAAGAACTCGATTCGTTGGCCGATATGGTCACTTTTGGCGTTTTGCCGTCGATGATTATTTTCCAATTATTGGAAAAAACCAGCACTACTATTGATATTGGCAATATGCTGATTTCTTTTAGTGCTTTTGTGCTGAGTATTTTTTCGGCCTTACGTTTAGCCAAATTCAATATTGATACCCGTCAATCCGATTCTTTCATTGGCGTACCCACGCCCGCCAATGCTTTATTAGTGGCCTCTTTGCCTTTTATTTTACGCAGCAATCCCGAACTAGAACCATGGATAGTCAATCAACAAACACTCATCGGATACACTCTATTGATGTCGTATTTGTTAGTGGCTGAGTTACCACTTTTGGCTTTCAAGTTCACCACCTTTGCTTGGAAAGCCAACCAAGTCAAATATATTTTCCTTCTAGTATCGGTGATTTTATTGTTTTTGTTGAAATTTGCAGCAATTCCACTGATTGTAGCTATTTATATACTACTGTCAGTATTACAAAGATTTATTAAAATTCAATAACATAGCACATTGTATTTCAATGATTTTGATTACGAAATACATTGTTCTTACCATTCATTTAAAATCAAAAATTCCAGATGAAATTTATCGCCGAAATCAACGTCATGCCCCAAAAAGAAATTTTGGACCCCCAAGGTAAAGCTGTTAAGTTGGGACTTCACAATTTAGGAATTGACGACGTGTCGGATGTTCGTATTGGTAAACACATCACTATGGCCCTCGAAGCTGATTCTGAGGCCGATGCCAAACAAAGAGTAGAAACTGCTTGTAGCAAATTGCTCGCCAATATGATTATGGAAGACTATACTTATACCCTCAAAGAAGGATAAATCCTCAAAAATGTGATGGCTCAGAGTCATCACATTTTTTTATTAGTATTACTCCTAATTCATTCCCTCAATGCCTTATTCCAAAATAACAGGGTTGGGCTACTACGTACCCGAAAATGTAGTAACCAACGAAGACCTTAAGCAGTGGATGGACACCTCCGATGAATGGATTCGGGAACGAACCGGAATTCGTGAGAGACGTTTTTTTACCTACGGCAAAGATACCAATGCAAGCATGGCTACGGCAGCCTCACGCCAAGCCTTGGAAAGAGCAGGCCTACAACCTTCTGACGTAGAGCTTATTGTATATGCCACGATTACGCCTGATTATTTCTTTCCGGGCTCGGCATTTTTGATGCAGCGCGAGCTCGACTTGGTGGGTATTCCCGTCATTGATATTCGTGAGCAATGCTCTGGATTTGTGTATGCACTTTCCATTGCGGATCAGTTTATCAAGACAGGTATGTACAAAACAGTACTTGTAGTGGGCGCCGAAATCCAATCCACTTGGACCGACAAAAGCACCAAAGGCCGCAATGTAGCCGTGATTTTTGGGGATGGAGCAGGCGCTGCCGTGGTCCAAGCTACCGAAGATGCCTCTCATCGTGTTTTATCGACTCACCTACACGCCGACGGACGTTTTGCCGAAGATTTGTACGTCAAAGACCCTGGCAGCAGTAGGCCTACCCGCTCCGCTACCAAAGAAATGATTGATGAAGGAGGTTTTGAGGTAGTTATGAATGGAAATGCCGTCTTCAAACACGCCGTGGTAAGATTTGCCGAAGCCATTCGCGAAGCCCTTGATGCCAACGGTTACTGTCCCGAAGACATTTCGCTGTTGGTACCTCATCAAGCCAATGTACGTATCAGTGAATATGTGCGCGACCAAATGAAACTTCGCGAAGATCAAGTGATTAGTAATATCCATAAATATGGAAACACTACCGCTGCTTCTATTCCTATTGCCCTTACCGAAGCCTGGGAAGAAGGACGAGTCAAAGAAGGTGATATTATTTGCCTTGCGGCTTTTGGAAGTGGGTTTACTTGGGCATCGGCGTTGATTAAATGGTAAAGCTTTCTCCCTTACTATAAATCATCCCAGAGATTGTGCAATAAATGCGGTAGGTGGAAGCTCAAAATTTCTAGTTAAAAGCCTTAAGTTTTACTTCTTCGAAGCTAAAATCCTGCCTCGGAGAGGCACAAAGTTTGTAGCTAACAAGTCCGAAAAAAGCAATGAACTTAGGAGAAGTCAAACATCAGGTTAATTTAATGGGTTTTCTCACAAAAAAACAAATTACCTAAATTCGAGATAATCTTTTTTCATAAATGGTTGTGTTGAGTCCTTGATAGTTTAAATGCTTTTTTTAAACTTGTCATCTCATAACACTTCCTTTTATGAAATCGTATCACATCCGCCTTTTTGAATACGACCATTGGGCCAATCTACGTATCATCGACGCCCTCGAAAAGCTCGATACTCCGCCCGAAAGAGCGCTCCTATTGATGAGCCATATTCTCAATGCCCAGATGGTCTGGTTTACCAGAGTGGCCAATGACCACTTGGTTGTCAGTCCGTGGGATTTGTTGCCTGTCTCGTGGCTTAAAGAAACGGCTGAACGAAGCTTCCAAAAATGGGATAGCCTCATCAAAGACACTGATGAGCAAGAATTCAATAAAATCATTAAGTATCAAAATACAACTGGTGCGAGTTTTGAGACGCCCCTAGGTGAGATTTTAATCCATCTTACGCACCATGCGGCCTATCACCGAGGTCAAATCATCTCTTTGCTCAAACCTATGATCAATCCCCTGCCTGCCACTGATTATATTGTATGGCTTAGAGAAAACTAAATTTTCTTATTACCCTCATTTTCGGCATTTTCTTCCCTTCATTACGATATGGCAACTATCAATCGGCGTCATGCCCTCAAAACACTCGGTCTTACGGCAAGTGCGGCAGCATTTGCCCAGCATGCCCAAGCCGAAACGATTCAAGAAATCACGTTTCCCAAAGATCCTCGCTACGTAGCTATTGCTCAACCCATAACAGCCGTAGTATTGGGAGCTGGCAATCGGGGTAATGTCTATGGGCGCTATGCCTTGGCCAATCCCAACGACATAAAAATGATAGGTGTGGCCGAACCTATCCCTTTTCGAAATGACAAGTTTGCTAAGGCGCATGGCATCAGCGAACAGCATCGTTTTAAAACCTGGGAAGATGTGTTTAAAGTCCCCAAATTTGCGGATGCTATCATCATTTCCACCCCCGATTATCTGCATTATGGCCCTGCCATGAAAGCTTTAGCGATGGGTTATCATGTATTGTTGGAGAAGCCAATTTCTCCTTCTTTGCAAGAGTGCTTGGAAATATTGGCTGCTGCAAAAAAATCAAAAAGTATTATTGCGGTTTGTCATGTGTTAAGATATACGACTTATTTCCGCAAACTCAAAGAGCTTTGTGATTCGGGAGAACTAGGTACTATGATGAGTATCAACCACTTGGAGGGAATCGAATATGTCCACATGGCCCACTCCTATGTAAGGGGCAATTGGCACGAGGCCGCTAAAACCAATCCTATCATTTTAGCCAAATCGTGTCATGACCTAGATATTATGCGATGGATTGCCAACAAATCCGCTAAAACTGTATCGGCCTATGGTAATCTGAAATGGTTTAAACGTGAAAACGCCCCCGAAGGCAGCACCGAACGCTGCGTAGAAGGCTGTAAAGTAGAACGTGAGTGCCCCTTTTCGGCAATAAAAGTATATTACGAACAAAAAAAACGCATCCACGTACTTGATGTCCCGGAAGACCCAGCGCTACAAGGCCCCGCTATTTTAGAAAAGCTCAAAACTTCCAACTATGGACGTTGTGTATATCGAATGAACAATGACCAGCCCGACCACTACACTAGCATTTATCAATTTGACGATGGTGTATTGGCTACTTTTGGCTTAGAGGCGTTTACGGCATGGGAAGCCCGCAAAACCCGTGTTATGTTTAGTATGGGAGAAATCGAAGGAGACAACGATTTGATAAAAGTAACCGATTTTCGAACCAAAGAAGTAACGTTATGGAAAGCCAGTACCCAAAAAGAATTTAACAACTCTGGGCATGGTGGTGGGGACTTTGGCTTAATGCAAAATTTTGTTCAAGCAGTAGCGCAAAACAATCCTGCGCTCCTCACCTCTACTATCGATGCTTCTATCGAAAGTCACGTAATGGGATTTATGGCCGAAGCTAGTCGAAAAAATGGAAAATCGATGGAGATAAAATTGGGGTAACCCTCCGTCATATAGTGGGATAAAAAATAAACCCTTCAAAAATAAAGGACTGTTGGAAAATCCAACAGCCCTTCGTTTTTTATAAACTCAGCATATCTTTAAACCTAATGGCCTGACGACGAGAGATTTCGATTTTTTCACCGCTTCCGCGCAAAGTCACCAAAAGCCCTCCCGAAAACCAAGGCTCTATTTTGTCAATCCACTGCAAATTGATAATATGCTTCCGATTAGCTCTAAAAAAAGAAACAGGGTCGAGGCGCTCCTCCAAAGCATTCAATGACTTAAGAACGAGTGGTTTTTGGTCGTCAAAATGAAGACGTACATAATTACCCATCGATTCAAACAGCCTTACTTTACCAAGTTTTACAAACCAACATCTTTCACCGTCTTTGATAAAAACTTGGTCGTTTTCTCCCAAAATTTTACGTTCGGTCAAAGTCTCAGTTTCATTCTTTCGGTCAAACTCATCAAATACCCGATGTACTGCTTCGCTCAATCGAGGTAAATCAATAGGTTTGAGGATATAATCTAGCGCGTTGTATTCAAAAGCCTTGAGAGCATACTCATCATAGGCTGTTGTAAAAATTACTTCTGGGATTGTATCATCGTCCAGAGATTCCAACAATTCAAACCCGTTTTTGCCGGGCATCTGAATATCTAAAAACAATAAATCGGGGCGTTGCTCTTCTACTAGCTTTTTTGCTTCGTCTGCATTAGCTGCCTCGCCTACAATTTCAATCTTTGGAAAATTCTCTAACAACCGGCGTAACTCGTTTCGAGCCAACCTTTCATCGTCAATAATCAGGGCTTTCATTAGCAAATGATTTGTGGTTTATCATATTTTGAATTTTTAGGCTACGGCAGGCCCATTTTATATACTTTTAGCCGCATTCTTTGTTTGGGGGATACTTCTAAACACCCCTTCGGTTTGAATTGGAATAATCACCTCAGCCCTTACTACATTTTCTGATTCCTGAAAAATTCTAAACCCCGCCGAATCTTCTCCATACAACAAATGTAAACGACGCTCAGTATTTTCAAGGCCAAATCCACTTGCTTCCTTATGTTTTTCTAAATCGTTGTCTTTTTTGATGAGCGTTCCCGTATTTCGAATGTGAATATGTACATGGTTGTTTTCTAAAAAAGAAGTTACTTGTATAAACCCACCGTTGACTGCCTTTTGTACCCCATGTTTTATGGCATTTTCTACTAAAGTTTGAAGCATCATTGGCGGTATTTGTAAGTAAAGGGTTTTGGGATCGATATGAAAATCAGCCGTAAGGCGCTCCTCATATCGTACTTTTTCAAGACTAAGGTAATCTTCCACTGTTTTGAGTTCTTCACGTAGCTCGACGGTCTTGCGGCGATCGGCCAAGAGAGAATTGCGCAAAATATTGGAAAGTTGCGTCACTCCTTGTTGTGCTTTGGCAGGATTTTCAGAAATAAGGGCTCTGATAGAGTTAAGAGCATTAAATACAAAATGAGGGTTGAGCTGCGACCTTAAAACTTTGGCCTCTGTTTCATTTACTGAGGTTTTGAGCAAAATTTTCTCTATTTCGGTGGCTCGCATGTTTTCTACATAATGATAAATCGTATAGCTCAGTACCCACATAAACATACTCTTGCTCCACGACAACCAATCCCCAAAAAAGATAAAAGGCTGGCTATTAAACACATCTTTAAGAGCATGAATATCAATGGGATAATTCATCAAAGTCATGATTAGCCCCAACAAAAGCCCCGAAAAAATAACACGCGGTACAAGCCGATATAGTGGTAAACTCACCCAATTTTGCTCTTTTACAATGAGCCGATAAAAGTGAGTCAATAGTACACATACCAATATATTTGCAATTGCAAAAAAGAAGTTTCCTATTGTAAGTTCTTCTTCTAATGCATAATATAGCAATTCGTAGAACATAAGAGCCGACCAGCCCCCTATTTGACAAATCCAGTATATTCTTTTTTTCGACATTCGTCCAATTTAGCTAATTTTGCCTTTGTTTTCAATTTACTCACCCCTATGCAAGTTATTAAAAAATCAATCGAAGGCCTGATAGAAATTATACCAGCGGTTTATAAAGATGAAAGAGGGTCTTTTTTTGAGACTTTCAACAAAGAAACTTTTGAGGCTAAAGGAATCCCCACTCATTTTGTGCAAGACAATCAATCTTTCTCCAAAAAAGGGGTTGTTAGAGGATTGCATTTTCAACGCGCACCTTTTGCTCAAGGCAAGCTCGTACGTGTAGTATCAGGAAGGGTACTAGATGTGGCCGTCGATATTCGTCCTGACTCCCCTACCTTTGGCCAATACGAAACCGTGGAACTATCTGCCGAGCTCAACAATCTATTTTATGTACCAGAAGGGTTTGCGCACGGATTTGTGGCATTAGAAGATTCAATTTTTATCTATAAATGCACCAACGTTTACAACAAAGCTTCTGAGGGAGGAATTATCTGGAACGACCCCGATTTAAACATTGATTGGCAAATTACTAACCCTATTGTATCCGAAAAAGACCTTCAATTGCCTACTTTTAAAGGTTATTTTGACCAAATACCTTCTTAAGCAATTTATATACCAATTTGACTTAATTTTTTTTAATAGGTAGCTTTATCGAGCCAATAGGTATCAATATTCTGATTTTCTAATGGTTAACAATTATTTTTGTATGCCTATTACTTTGGCACAATTCATGAAAAGATAATTTCATATAACGAAATGTATCTGGAAGCGAATTGTAAAATACCATGCCTTTTTCTTTTCTAAAACGAAATCGTACCTCTCAAGCATCTACTCGTTTTCCGCCTTTTGCGGTAGATATGCATGCTCACATTTTACCGTTGCTCGACAATGGCCCTCAAAGTTTGGAAGAGAGCGTGGCCCTTATCCAAGAAATGGCCTCTCAAGGCTTACGCAAGATTATCGCTACTCCTCATATTATGGGAGAGTTTTACGAAAACAGCATCGAAAATATTCGTAATAGCCGCAATCGACTTCGTAGTGAGCTTATTCGCAAATGTATCTCGGTCGAAATCGACATGGCCGCCGAATACTACCTTGATGTGTCTTTGGTTCATATGCTCGAACAAGGCCTGCCACTTCTTGCGATTCAAGATACTTACTTACTGTTAGAAACAAGCATTGTAGGCAGACCTTCGTTTTTGTACGAAGCTATCGAACTCATCCAAAAACGCGGCTTAGTGCCAGTATTAGCTCATCCAGAGCGTTATCATTATTTACAACAAAATTTCGACCTAGTGATTGATTTACACAGACGAGGGGTATTGTTTCAACTCAATCTCAACGCTTGGCAAAGTAATCACCTTGCTACTCGACAACTTGCCGAACGCCTAACTACCGAAGGACTAGTATCATTTGTAGGCAGCAATACCCATAATCAGCGCGAATGGAGCCATATCAAAGACTCTATTCATTCCACGGTTTTTGCACGATTGGTAGAAAAAGGTCTTTTAAACTCTCATCTTCTATAAGCGCATCGGAAGAGGTTTTGTATGGCCAAAATATATTACCTTTGGGTCCAATTTTTCTTTAGATATGCCCAAAGGAACCAAGTTATATAGTATTCTCCACAATAAGTGCCCTCGCTGTCAAGAAGGCAATTTTTTCAAGAGTAATCAGTCTTTTCGGTGGAAAGACTTTGATAAAATGCATCCCAACTGTGAAGTGTGCGGAGAGTCATTCGAAAGAGAACCAGGGTTTTACTTCGGCGGTATGTATGGCAGCTACGCGCTTTATACTTTGCTAATTTCGTTTGTTTTTGTATGCTTTGTACTCTGGCTTCAGTTCAATGTTTTTTATGTATTGGGGGTTTTGGTTCCAATTTTGATTTTGTCGCAACCGCTTTTTTTTAGATGGGGTCGATTGCTGTGGATTAATATTTTCGTAAAATATGACCCAGAAGCGGCCAAAAACCCAAAAAAAATCAAACCGAAATGGTAGCTTTGGAAAGCTTATAGGGTAAAAATTCGTCTACATCGTGACCATAGCGATGGAGCTCTCGGATGATAGTAGAGCTAATCGGAGCTAAATGTGGAGAGGTAATAAGAAAAATCGTCTCCACTTCTTCATAAACGTGCCTATTTACCTGCGATATGCTATTTTCGTACTCAAAATCGGTCGTATTTCGTAAACCTCTCAGCAAAAACCGCGCTCCTAATTGGCGAGCCATATTGGCTGTCAAGTCATCGTAAGTGACTGTACTGATTTGGGGATATATTGCAAAAGTTTCGTCAATCAACGCCTTCATTGTTTCTAAGGGGAAATAGCGCTTTTTGTTTGAATTGTGCCCAATCCCTACGATGATTTCATCAAACAAGTTGAGTCCTCTCAACACGATATCTTCGTGACCTTTGGTAAAAGGGTCAAACGAGCCCGGAAACAATGCGATACGTTTTTTCATAGAGTTGCGAAATAGATGTTGTATAAACTAAAATAACGATGCTCGGGCAAATCTTCAAAAGCCTCGCCTAGCATAATTTTGGGGGGAATATTACCAAACGAAATATGTGATAAAAATTTTTGGAGCAGTTGGTAATCTTCGGAGAAAGGGGTTATCTCACCATAGAGAAACGCCAATAAATCATCGGCTCTTAAACCTAGTGAATCTAACACAAACATCACAAAATACCCCATATCAGAGGCGACTTTGTAGGCAAACTTATTGCAAAAAAGCAAGCGGCTATTTTTAGCAATGGTCACAGTAAGGTATTCATCTTCAAAGTGAAGGCTCATCACACTTCTGTCTTTTTCGAGCTTCGACTGTATGATCGTTCCCTCAATCAAGGCATGCGTCTGATGCAGAAAAATAGGCTTATGCAACGTATAAGTATTGAGCATAAATTCGCTGATAGATTTCTGAACAGCAAACACATTGCGAGCGCCTAAGTGTCTTACTTCACGATGCACTACCTGCTCATGCTCAAGGGTTTCGCCTCTCAAGAGTTCTAGATAGGAGCCAATATATTCTTTTCGAAAGTACTCATCTGGAATGAGCGTAAAATGAGGCGTATTGAAAGAAACACTTACACTTTTCCAGAGATTGTTACTCAAAAGACGATTTTGCTGAACCAAATCCGACAGCCAAGCCGATTGATTTGGTTCTCGGCCAATCCCCGACATGAGATAATCTTCTAAACACAACACCCGTTTTTGGCCACTTTCAAACACCATGAAACGAAGTCTTTCGGTATTTACTTCCAACATTAATTCATACTCCGCGCATTTTTCGGGGTCAAATCTTTCGTCTTTAATCTCCAACAATGGAGTAATCGCGGTCTGTGTAATAAGCATCCGTCTTAAAATCCTAAGTGAATCGTTAGTTGTGAACTACGCCCGTCAGGGCATTGAGTTCGTTGAGGTAGCCTTTTAAAAGGTAAATATCTGATAAACGGTTGCAATATTTGAAAAGTGTGTGCACCTCATGAGATGGATACTTTTTTATATCTTCAAAACTCATCCAGCGCAACTCTTGGATGATTTGGGTATCGGTAGTCATCTCTGGATCCGAACCAAGAAGCTGCTGCCCTCCTATTACTTTCACTTCAAAAAAAAGTTCCAAAGCATGCAGCGGTGGATGCATAAATTCGTTTACAAACATCAAAGAACCAATTTCAACATCAAGCCCCGTTTCTTCTTTAAACTCTCTTTTGAGTGCATCGGGTGTGGTTTCTTCAAAATCAATTCCTCCTCCTGGAGGGCACCAAAAGGTATCGGTGTTGCCGATTCCACGGTGATTGAGCATCAAAATTTTATTGTTTTCGATGCATATACCGCATACTCTTATGCGAAGTCGATTGCCATAGAGGCGTTTTACTTCTTCTCTCGCCTTTTCCAAAGTTACAGTCAAGTTGTTTGTTTGAAAGGTCGGCAGCAGTAGTACACACTGTATCAATATGTTAGCTCAGGCTACCTTCCTTTTACCTTACTTCCCAACTGCAAATATAATCATATATCAATATGGACTTCCCGATATGTAACTTTCTAATGATTCGATACGAGCTTTTTGGTCTTTGATAATACTCGTGACCACGTCGTTGATAGAGATAATGCCTATTAGCTCCCCTTCATCCACAATCGGCAAGTGGCGAATATGCTTCTCTGACATAATAATCATGGCCTCTTCCAATTTTTGCTCAGACGAAACCGTGATAAGCTTGGAAGTCATTACGTCTTTGATGAGAGTTTGATTCGAACTTCTCCCCAACAAAATCACTTTGCGGGCATAATCTCTTTCTGAAAAAATACCGACCAACTGACCTTCATCTATGACCAACACCGCCCCAATGTTTTTTTCGGCCATCTGCTGCAATGCTTCCAATACAGTATCGTTTGACTTCACTGAGAAAATAGCATTGCGGACTTTGTCTTTTAATACATTCTTGATTTTCATTCGTTATAAAAATTAAAGTTAGGAATTAGTTTAGCTAGTCATCAAGAATACCCTCTCTATCAACACATTATCCATTTGATCTCACATTAGTCTTTTGGTATTTTAGGGAACATTTCGCTTAAAGAGACTATGAAAGTATAATTTTTTCTTAAAAAATGAAAATAAAAAAAAAGGAATAATTTATCATGGTTGCGAAATTTGCATTCCTACTGTAGTTTTGAGTACATGAAAGAGACACCGCCTTTGACTTCCGCTGCTTTGGTGCAAAAAGCCTTCCCCCATGAGCCTACTTCGGGTCAGCAGCATTTTTTTACGAAAATTGCCGAGTTTTTAGAAAACGAAGATGTCCGTGACTGTTTTTTGCTCAAGGGATATGCCGGAACGGGTAAAACGACCCTCATCAGTACCGTTATCAAAGTTATCACCAAATTTGGCTACAAAACGGTGCTTTTGGCTCCTACCGGGCGCGCTGCCAAGGTCATGAGCAACTACTCCAAGAAAAAAGCCCTAACTATCCACAAAAAAATCTACCGTCAAGTAGCGGATGCTTATACGGGTACGCTGCATTTTGAGCGACAATCCAACAAACACCGCGATACGCTTTTTATCGTTGACGAAGCTTCCATGATTTCGGACGAAGCCGAATTTGGCTCGCATGGCCTTCTGTATGATTTGATTGAATACGTCTTTGAAGGCATTGGCAATAAGCTCCTCATCGTAGGAGATGTGGCTCAGCTACCTCCTATCAATAAAGAACTAAGCCCTGCCCTCGACAAATCGTATCTTGAAAGTACTTTTTACCTCAGCGTGTATGAGCAAGAGCTCACTGAAGTGACACGCCAAGGCCAACACTCCGGCATCCTGCGCAATGCCACTAGTCTCAGAGATACCCTACCGCTCGAAAAACTTGACATCAAACTTCAAACCAAAGGATTGAGGGATTTTTATAAAATGCCAAGCGACCGCCTCGAAGACGGTCTACGCTATGCTTACGAAAAACACGGACGCGAAAATGTCACTATCATCACCCGTTCTAATCGCGAAGCGGTACAGCTCAATCAGTTTGTACGGCGCCAAATCAACGCCGCCGAAGAAGAACTTGAAGTGGGAGATTTGTTGATGATTGTTCGCAACAATTATACCGTCCTCGACGAAGAGTCGCCCGCTGGTTTTTTGGCCAATGGAGATTTTGTGGAAGTAAAACGCATCCGCAAGGAAGAAGAAGTACATGGCTTTCGATTTGCGACGGTAGAGCTTCAGCTACTCGATTATGAAGAGCAGCCGCCTTTTGAAGCAAAGATTTTTTTGGACACATTGCATTCGCCTAGCCCTTCGCTCACTCAGGAAGAAAACAGACGGTTGTATGAGGCTGTGTTGGAAGACTATATGTACCTCAAAACCAAAAAAGCCCGCAACGAAGCTATCCGCCAAGACGTGTATCTCAATGCCTTACAAGTAAAATTCGCCTATGCTCTTACCTGCCACAAATCTCAAGGAGGGCAATGGAAATCGGTTTTTGTCAATCAAGGTTTTTTACCCGAAGACCAAGTCAACAAGGAGTTTGTACGTTGGCTCTACACGGCTGTCACAAGGGCTACCGATGAAATATTTATGATGAATTTTCACGCTCAGTTTTTTGAGTAATTTTTACCACATCTCATAATAATGCAGCTCAATTTTCTTGATATTTCTTACCTAAAAACTGGGAATAAAAAGCAAAAACAAGTATTTCAACTTCTCAATTATCATAAAGTAATGGAGATTTTGAAAGCCTTTTCGCCCATTTTAGTAGGTACGATTCCGATTGGAATTGATATTCCCTCAAGTGATCTGGATATTATTTGTTGCTGGGACAATAAGGCTAATTTTATCCATACCCTTACCCAAAAATTAGGCAACCAAAGAGGATTCAAACTCTACGAAACTATCATCAGAGGCCACGAATCAGTGGTGGCACAATTTGATTTAGAAGAATTTGCGGTCGAGATTTTTGGGCAAAATATCCCTACTAAACAGCAAATGGGCTACCGTCATATGTGCATTGAACACTACCTTCTTTGTCAAAAGGGTGAAAAGTTTAGACAACAAATCATCGACCTAAAACAACAAGGCTACAAAACCGAACCCGCTTTTGGTGTATTGTTAGACCTAGGCGATGACCCTTATCAAGCTCTTCTTCAATACGAAAAAGAGTTTTTGAATAATGATTTCTAAAACCCCGTTTTGGTACTAAAAACTAGAATAATTTCCTATTTTTAGTGATTCATAATCCCCTTCACCTAAGCAATCGACGTGGAACTCACTACTTATATAAAACAACAAGGGATATATTCGGATTCGATTGGGGAATGGCTCCATGCAAACAGCAAAACCAAAGCTTATCCTAAAGGACATACCCTGCTGATGCCAGGCGAAATGTCGCATCGGGTGTATTATGTACAGGCAGGTTTGTTGAGGTCTTTTTATACCAAAGACGACAAAGACATTACGCATACTTTCGTGGCTGAAGGAGCTTTCATTTTACCGATTGAATGTATTTTTCACCACAGCCCTTCCATCTATGGTTACGAACTGATCGAAAGTTCGGTAATCACCACTTTTCGCTACGACGATTTTAACAAGCTTCACCAATTTCCCGAAATCAAAGAAGTAGAAAAACTTCTTCTGTACGAAGCCGTCAAAAAGTTTTCTGACATCATCAATACCATCAAATTCCAGTCTGCGAAAGAGCGCTATGAGCGTATGCTCAAAGAATATCCCAACATTCTGCTGAGGGCGCCCTTAGGTCATATTGCTTCTTATCTAGGTATTACCCAACAAACCCTCAGCGTTATCAGAGGTCAGATTTAAGAGCTTAAGATTCGAGGGAAACATATTTTTACACTTCTGTCATTTTTTAATCTATCTTAAAAATTCAGAATCATAGGCATACCAACTTTGCAGCATCAAAACAAAACGCAAATGTTGGACCAAGCCCATATTCACCAAATCATCGTTGCTGACGAAATAGGAATGGCTTCGCTCTTTCCTACGCTCAAGCACAAGCTCACCGCCGAAGAAGTGGAGTTTGTGTCTTTGGTATACTGCACCCAATCCACAAACTATCATTTCCAACCAGAAATAGAGATTCTGCAAAAACATTTTCCTCATAGATTGGTCGTGTTTTTTCAGCCCTCTACTTGCAGCAATAAGCACTATCCCCTCCGCGAAGTGTTAGAAGCGATTATCAACTCCAACACGAGTAAGGTGGTAGAAGTACTCCTATCCGCAGCATCCGAACTCTGTTTTGAAGCCGAAACAGAACTACATTTTTTAGGAATTCAAAACATCTCATTTCAAGAACAATATTTTTTAAATCAATAAACAGATGAAAAATCCCATTCTCTATGTATTGCCAAGCTTGGTGTTAGTGCTTGCCGCTTGCAATCAGAATCAGCCAGAACAAAAAACCATCGCCACTGCTACGGCCACCCCTGTAAGTGTAGAAGAAGTACAGACATCAGCTATCAATAGCGACATTTCGGTCAGTGGAAATATTGAAGGAAATACCACCGTACGTCTTGGCTTTTTGGTGGCAGGCAAAGTAAACTTTATCGCCGCCCGCGAAGGGCAAGCCATTAAAAAAGGACAATTGGTAGCAAGCTTAGACCCTACCAACTATCACATTGCCAAGCAATTGGCTGATGTACAAACCAATGCCGTGACCGACGAATTTAATCGTCTCAAACTTCTACGTGACAAAGGGAGCGTCACTGAGAGCGACTTCTCGAAAGTAAATTTTTCGCTACAACAAGCCCAATTACAACAACAACTCCATCAAAAAAACGAAAGCGATACCAAGCTATACGCGCCCATTAGCGGCGTGTTGATGAAAAAACTAACCGAAGTGGGCGAGATTGTGGGTACGGGTATTCCTTGCTTTGTTATCTCAGATATCAGTCGCGTCAAAGTGTTGGCGTATATTCCTGAAGGTGAACTTCATTTTATCAAAATCGGGCAACGCGCCGAAATTACTATCTCTGCTTTGGACAAAACATTTTCGGGGCGCGTGATTGAAGTGGGTTCTGCCGCTGATGTGACTTCGAGGGCTTTTACTATCAAAATCGAAGTCGAAAATCCCGGCCAAGCCATCCGCCCTGGCATGATAGCCGAAGCCAAAATAAAAGTAAACGCCACTTCTGAAATGGTGCTTTTGCCCATCGAAAGTATCAGCCGCGACATCAACAACCAAACCTACGTGTATGTGGTGGACAAATCGGTCAACAAGGCTTTCAAACGGGAAGTAAGTATCGGAAAAATGGTTGAAAACAAAGTGGAAATCATCAAAGGACTCAACAGCGGCGACGTAGTAGTGACTGCGGGTCAAAACAAAATCACCGAGGGTTCTTTGGTAACGATTAAATAACGTAAGACGATGAATATCATACAAGCATCCTTAAAATATAAACAAGTCACAGTTTCAGTATTGTTATTGTTGTTTGTGATTGGGGTTCAATCTTTGTTGAACATGCCCCGCCGCGAAGACCCCAAAATCACCATTCGTACGGGTTTGGTGGTGGCCTATTATCCCGGTGCCAACTCTTCGCAAGTAGAAGACCAAGTCACCAAAAAACTAGAGCAGTATCTATTTCAGTACGAGGAAGTAAACAAAGCCAAAACCTACTCCACTACTAAAGATGGCGTGGTGGTCATCAATGTAGAACTTACAGAAAGAGTCAAACAGCCCGATATTTTTTGGAGCAAACTCCGCAACCAACTCCTTGTAGCCAAGCAGCTCGACCTGCCCGAAGGTGTCAGAGGGCCTATTGTCAATTCAGATTTTGGAGATACAGAGGCAATGGTCATTGCTTTAGAAAGCCCTACTGCCAGCCCAAGTGAGCTCAAAAGCTATGCCCAAAAACTGGAAGATTATCTTCGGACGATTCCTGCCACCTCCAAAGTGAAGCGTATTGGCGAGCAAAAAGAAGAAATCGTGGTATCGTCCAATTCAGAAAAATTATCACAGTACGGTATCAGTTTGCAGCAAGTCGTCACTCTCTTGCAATCTCAAAACAAAATAAACCCCACCGGCGACATCAAGACCGACAACAATCAAACTTCGCTTTATACCAAAGGCTACTATAGCACCGAAGCTGACTTGGCCGACCAAATTGTAGGCACATCGCAAACGGGTTCAGTGGTCAAATTGGGAGATATTGCCAAGCTCAAACGCGACTATGCCGAGCCTCAAAGCCTCATTACGGTCAATGGCAACTCGGCGATTTTGTTGGCTATTCAGATGCAAGAAGGAAACAACATTGTCAAATTTGGTGACGAAGTGAACGCTAAAATCGAGCACGCTCAAAAAGTCATTCCTTCTCACGTCAAGATTACGACGATTGTGAACCAGCCGCATTTGGTGCAAGAAAATATTTCGCACTTCATCAAAGAATTCTTTTTAGCCATTGTATCGGTCATTGTGGTGGTCATTTTGCTGTTGCCGTTCCGCATTGCGGCAGTAGCGGCCACGGCCATTCCGGTGACGGTAGCCGTCACTTTCGCTCTTATGCACGGCCTTGGTATTGAGCTTCATCAAGTATCATTGGCAGCGTTGATTTTGGTATTGGGCATGGTGGTAGACGATGCCATTGTGATTGCCGACAACTACGTGGAGCTTCTGGACGAAGGCATAGACCGCTGGACAGCCGCTTGGCGCAGTGCCAACGACCTAGTCATGCCAGTATTGGTAGCGACGATTACCATTGTGGCGTCGTTTATGCCGATGATTTTGCTCAATGGCAGTGTTGGAGAGTTTATTTTTGCTTTACCTATCACGGTGGCGATTGCATTGCTATCGTCTTTTGTAGTGGCAATGTTGCTTACGCCCATGTTATGTTATCTTTTTATCAAAAAAGGACTACATCAAGCTGACAATCAAGACCAAAAGAAAAGAAAGTCACTGCTCGACTACATGCAAGAAGGCTATAATCGCCTCATTGATTGGTGCGTAAAATACCCCAAAACCACCCTCATCACTAGTTTTGCCTCTATCCTATTGGCAGGTCTATTGTTCAAGAGTGGAGTGCGACAGTTGTTTTTCCCCGCCGCCGAGAGAAATCAATTTATTGTAGAAGTATGGATGCCTACGGGTACGAAGTTGACCAAAACCAACGAAGCCATCAAAAAAGCAGAAGCACTCATCAAAAACGATAAAAGAGTCGTTTCTTATGCCACCTTCACAGGTACTGCTTCTCCTCGGTTTTACTATAATTTTTCGCCTGAGTTTCCTACTACCAACTACGCTCAGATTTTGGTGAACACCACTGACGAAAAAACCGCCGAAACTCTTGCCGAAGAATTGAGTCAAAAAGTAGATTCTACAATACCAGAGGGAAATACTTTTGTAAAACTCATGCAACAAGGCTCACCGCTCAAAGCACCTTTGGAGGTCAGAATTGTCGGTGACGACTTGGCTCGTTTGAAAGAAATTAGCGAACAAGTAACCGCTATCGTCAAAAACGCCCACGGCAGCCAACAAGTCCGCAATGATTTTGGAGAAGACTATTACGGGCTTTCACTCAATCTCAAACCCGAAGCTAGCCGCTTAGGATTTACCACAACGAGCATTTCGCAGACGGTTTATACAGGTTTTAGCGGAGCCGCTATTTCAAACATTTATGAAGGCAACAATGCCGTCAATATCGTGCTGCGCCTAGACGACGCCAACCGCCAAAATACCGACGACCTCCAAAAGATATACTTAAAATCACCGATTACGGGAAGCAATGTACCTCTTCGCCAAATAGTAGATGTGGTACCTCAGTGGCAAACGGGCAAAATCATGCACCGAAACGGCGTTCGTACCCTTACGGTGCAGTCGGAGGTAGCGCACGGAGTTTTACCAGCCGAACTTTTGAATCAAATCAAACCGCAGATTGAAAAGCTCTCATTGCCCAACGGCTATCATATTGAATACGGTGGCGAATATGCCAACAAACAAGAAACGCTCTCTCAAATGATCACCGCCCTTGTGGTAAGTTTGGTACTGATATTCTTCATTTTGTTGTTTCAATTCAAAAACCTAAAAGAATCAACCATCGTCATGCTGACAATTCCATTGAGCTTGTTTGGGGCTATTCTAGGGCTAGCCGTCACTGGCAACAATTTCAGCTTTACGGCCTTTATTGGGTTGATTTCATTGTCGGGGATTGTGGTTCGTAATGCGATCATTCTTGTAGACCATACCAACGAACTCATGCGACAAGGAATGGACATTCAAACCGCTGCCGTAGAAAGTGGCAAACGCCGCCTCCGCCCCATATTCTTGACCGCAATGGCGGCGGCAATCGGGGTACTTCCTATGATTATCTCGCAATCTCCCATGTGGGCTCCTCTCGCAAGCGTGTTGGCTTTTGGAGTAGTGTGGAGCATGATTATGGCCCTCATTACGGTTCCGGTACTTTATATTGGTTGGGTCAAGGTCAAAGACAAAAAAGACATTTTGTCGAACAGTGAATTTGAGAATTCGCCAAGTTGAAAATTCAGAAATGTTAAGAGTTACCTCTAGTAGGACTTAAAAATCACGAACATGAAAAATCTAAAAATATTCACCGTACCCTTGTTGATGTGCGGTATTCTATCCATACAAAACGCTTGGGCACAAACCACTTATTCGTTGGAGCAATTGACGGATATTGCCCTTAAATCCAACCGTGGACTAGCCATCAAACAATGGCAGATTGAGGAACGTAAAGCCAAGGTCAAAGAAGACGAAATCAAACGCTTACCGGCGGTGAATCTCAGTAGTACTTATCAGTATAATTTCAACTTAGCCGAAATTACAATCCCTGCGGGAACCATCGGCACTATTCCCCTGAGTGCTACCAATCAGGTACTTTTGCCCAATCAAGATGAAAGTTTTACCGTTGGCAAAAAAAGTAATTACAACATCGGAGTGAGTGCTTATCAACCTCTTTCGCAACAAGCAAAAATCAAAACGGGCATCGAAGCTAGTAAATTAGAAACGGTGGTGAGTGAGAAAGAAAAACAAAAAATGGCTTCACAAATCAAGCATGGAATTGAGCAATTGTATTTTGGGACCCTCATTGCCCAAAAGCAACTAGAAGAAGCCCAAGCTAAACTTGAGCTAGCTCATACCCGAATGAAAGATGTCGAAAACGCTTTGGAAGCAGGCAAAACGCTCGATGTCAACAAAGTAGGCTTGCTTGCTAATATCGCCGACGAGGAGCAAAATATCTTGAAATTGAATTTTCAGATTCAAAACTATAAATCTGATATTGCCAAACTAGCAGGTTTGGAAAGCGAAAACTTCAACTTAGAAAGCTCCCTCCCACTCCTCGTTGGGCTTCCCAATGTAGAAGACCTCAAAACCGAGCTCTCTGCTAATCCTGACCTACAACTTGCCAATCTTTCTAAAAACAAAGCAGAATTGGGCATCAAAGCGGCCAAACTGAGCGAGCGGCCAGATTTGGGGTTGATTGCGGGCTATGCCTTCCAAAGTGGCAACCCTTTAGCACCCGCCAACAACCCTTTTGTGGGTATCAATTTAAAATGGAATATACAAGATTTATATGCCAACAAACAAACCCAAAAACAACGCGCCTTTCAACTCAAACAAGCCCAAGAAAACATAGATTATACCAAGCAGCAGCTTTCGTACGAAATCGACAAAGCGTACCGTAAAGCGCTCCAAAGTAAATCTTTGATTGAGGTCGCCGAAAAAGCTTTAAAGTATCGTCAAGAAGAACTGAAATTACAAACCGACAAGCAGGCCGCTGGCATGAATCTCAAAACGGATTTGTTATCGACCAAAGTGCTAGTGGCGAAGGCAGAAGCAGATGTATATGCCGCTAAGATGTCGTATCTAATAGCCGTGTCGGACTTAGATGTATTGATAGGAAAATAGCGATGCTTTGTCGTTTTTTGCGTCGGAGACGCAATACCTCTTTTGCCCCAAATCATAATTTGGGGCAAGCTGTACGTCACGATTTTATTTCTTAGAAATGCCCCACACTATCAACCACTGCGCTGCCGCATAGGTACTCATCACAAACAAAGTAGACGCTTCAAAAGGAGACAAAAATTTGTTGAGGGCAATGCCTGAGTCAGATAAAATAAACAATACCGCCCCCACTAAAACCCAATTAAAACTGGTAGAAGAGACTGACTTAAATCGAAAAGCGGCTGCTACTCCCATACTACACAAACAAATAGAATAAGCTACTACGGGTATCCACAATCCCTGATTGTTAGGCGTATCCGTAATAGGAGAATGTAAAATCATCAAAAATATAAATCCATAAAGCGCAAAAGGAATAACGAGTTTCCACCAATTGACCTTTAAATACTGCTTACCTGCGGAGGAAAGAGTCTTCTGAAAAGCTATGATATAAAAAACCTGCATGACAAGAAAAGAACCCAAACCCGCCATAAACATGTTTTGTCCCCCAAACATCAAAAAAACGTCACCTCCTAAACCAAACCACATTCCTATCCACAGCCACGGGTGAGTCTTCAAATAATCGCGGGTCCAAAACAACAACGAAAGCATAATAAGCGGCTTAAATACATACACACCCTCTCTGAACCCTGCATAACTACAGATAATCTCGATGATGACAATAGCTACATAAATAATAAGTTGGAGCGACATGAGGAGCTAGCTGTAAGGAGTCCGTTATTTCTTTTCTTGGCAGAGTTCTATGAGTACGCCATTGGTACCTTTGGGATGCAAAAAGCAAACTAGCTTATTATCAGCGCCTTGTTTGGGAGTTTCATTAAGAAGGATAAAACCTTCATCTTTAAGTCGTTGCATTTCACTTACAATATCGTTTACTTCAAAAGCGACATGATGAATCCCCTCTCCTTTTTTCTCAATAAACTTCGCAATAGGACTATCAGGATTGGTTGCTTCCAGAAGCTCAATTTTTGTTTGATTAATCTTAAAAAAAGAAGTCATCACTCCCTCCGTCTCTACGGCTTCATGCTTGTAGGGAGCCACATTAAAAAGTTTGGAAAACAAATCGTCGGAAGCGGAAATACTCTTGACGGCAATCCCTAAATGTTCGACATTGGTAAACATATTCTGATAGTTGGTGATTGAAAAAAATTATTTGTAAAAGACTGGAAAAGGCAAAGTCTCATCAATGATTTCTAAAAACTACTACTGGTATATCCTATACTTCTGTAGCTCGCCCAAATAACATCTTTATTGTGGAGACATTCTAATATTTTTTTTCAAACGTTTGCATTAGTTTTTCTTATTTCTGGCTTTATTTCTTCAAATATTAATAATGTATATTTGCTCAGTCACAAACATCTATATCAAGATATAACTTACTCTAACATACTCAAATGAGCACCACCTCTTATAGTAATGCCGAAATTGCACCCTTAGCAAGTTTAGATGACTGGGAAGATGACCTTTTGAAGCGTTATCCAGACCCTGATAGCATAGCCCAAGCCAAAGCCAAAGAAGAATTTCGTAACTACGACCAACCTGGCCGCGACACAGTTACGGAGTTTTATCGCCTCAATCACAAATACCAAACTTATGATTTTGTGATGGAAAAAGAACGGGAATTCTTAAAATTCGATAAAAAAGAAATGCCCGTATGGGATGCTTTCCAGTTCTTAAACACCCTTGTCGATGACTCAGATCCAGATATTGAGCTTGACCAGCTTCAGCACCTTCTCCAAACTTCAGAAGCTATCCGCGCCGATGGCCATCCTGATTGGTTTGTATTGACGGGCCTGCTACACGACATGGGCAAAGTGCTTTGTCTGTTTGGTGAGCCACAATGGGCGGTTGTGGGAGATACTTTCCCGGTAGGCTGCAAGCACTCTGATAGAATCGTTTATCCCGAATTTTTTGAAGCCAATCCAGATTCAAAAGATGAACGTTACAATACCCAATATGGTGTATATGAGCCTAATTGCGGCTTACGTAATGTACACATGTCGTGGGGCCATGACGAGTATCTTTATCAAATGGTAAAAGATTATTTGCCAGAGTCGGCGCTTTATATGATTCGCTATCACTCATTTTATGCACAGCACCGCGAGCAAGCCTACAATCACCTCATGGATGCTCACGACCACGAATACTTCAAATGGGTAAAATTGTTTAACCCTTACGACTTATATTCAAAAGCTCCCACTCCTCCCAACTGGAAAGAGCTTCGTCCTTATTACGAAGATTTGGCAGCGAAATACTTGCCTACTACCTTGAAATTCTAAAAATAAAGAGCGGCGACACCGCTCTTTATTTTTAATCACCAAATACTTAATTTAGGGCTTCTATTACAAGCTCATGAAAACGCCCCCAACCGACCGCCCCGTCACGATTAAAGACATTGCTCGTAAGTTTAAATGCTCTCCTTCAACGGTCTCTAGGGCATTAAACAATCACCCCCTTATCAATGAAGATACCCGCAAAAACCTACAAGAATACGCCCAAAAGGTAGGTTATCAGCGTAATTCGGTATCGCTTAGCTTACTCAACAAACGCACAGGTACGCTGGGTGTGATTGTCCCAACGCTCAATCATCAGCACGAAACCGCCATCATCGACGGGTTGCAGTCGATGCTACAGCCTCAAGGTTATTTGATGAATATCTGCGTCACCAATGAGAGTTATCTTCTGGAAAAAGAATACGTAGAAAAACTCCTAGCCAATCGAGTAGAAGGGATTTTTCTTTCAATTTCGCAAGAAACCTACGACTCAGGCCACTACGAGCACCTCGAAAGTATCATTCAGCGCAAAGTTCCGTTGATTTTTATCGACCGCGAATATGGAGGATTTGAAGCCAGTAGAGTCACCATTGACGACTATTACGGTGCATTTGCCGCCACCGAGCACTTAATCAAAATGGGCTGCCAACGAATTGCTCATTTAAAAGGTCCTCAAGGCTTGGCGGTGACGGAGCAACGATTCAATGGATATTTAGATTGTCTCAAAAAATATCAGCTCCCTATCAATGAAGACCTCATCGCCAACACCAATTTCAAAGTAGATAGCGCAGTCATTCCCACCCAACGTTTTATGGAACTCCCCTCTCCTCCAGATGGGATTTTTGGAGTCAACGACCAAGTAGCGATTGGAGCTATGTATGTAGTACGCGAGCAAGGGTTTGAAGTACCTAGGCAAGTAGCCATCGTCGGATTTGACGATTCTCCTATTTCGGCTTATATTTCGCCCCCACTTAGCACCGTCAGGCGCCCTGGCAAGCAGATTGGAGCAGAAGCATCTCGTATTTTTTTGGGAGAAATCAAAGATCGTACTTTAGCTTTTGAAAATCTGATACTACCCTCATCGCTCATCATCCGTGAATCATCTCTTCGGGCTTAAGCTTTGATTGCTTTTCAGCTTCTCTTAGCTGATTACTGGTCATCGTGCTACCATCATGCGACCATCCGGGAGGGCTAAATACATATTTGAGTTTGGTTTTCCAGTCTACTTTTTTTCCTAAATCTTTGAAGATAGCCTTCCACTCATGAAAAACTGTATTGACCAAACTAGTGTCTTCCAACGACTTGGTAAGACCATACCGTACGGGTTCGTCTTCTAACTCTTCTTGAAAAGTACCAAAAATACGATCCCAGATGATAAGACACATCCCCATGTTTTTGTCGAGATAGCGAGTATTGGAGGCATGGTGTACACGGTGGTGAGAAGGAGTCACAAATATATACCCTAACCAACCCAATTTCCCCAAGTAATTGGTATGTACAATGATGCCATAAGTCTGAGTAATAGAGTACATCAATACAATATCGGCGGGCTTGAATCCTACCAATACCAAAGGGATAAAATAAACAAACCGATACAAAGGTTGGAAAACTGAAGAACGAAAGCCGGTAGTTAAGTTGAAAAATTCGGAAGAATGATGGGTGACATGCACTGCCCAAAAAAATCTACAATAATGGTCTACCACGTGCAACAAGTAAAACACAAAATCTTCGGCCAAAAACAGCAATAACCAATAAGCATACACGTTGGTAATTTCGGTAAAATGGTATTGATAAAACCACGCCAAAACCACCACATACACCGCCCGAAAAGCAAGATCAATGCCTCCGTTGAAAAGCATCAAAAAGAAATTGGTGAAAGTATCTCTCCACGTATAAAAATGGCGATGCTGCCAATGACTCAAAAGTGCTTCCAATCCAATTAATATAGCATAAAAAGGCGTTGTTAATTGAATTATGGTTTGTTCTAATTCGTTAGTCATTAGAAAAATACTATTTTTGCATTGCAAAGTTAGTAAAAAACAAAATATATACGGTGCCAAACTTGACAAACTAGCCTAAACGCCGTATAATAGCACAAATCCCGATAGTACGAGTATGGTAGGAATCATCATGGGTAGTATTTCTGACCTAAAAGTCATGCAAGAAGCTGCCGACATTTTAAAAGAATTTGGAATCGATTACGAGATTGATATAGTTTCAGCCCACCGTACTCCCGAAAAGATGGTCGAATATGGCAAAAGCGCCCGTTTGAGAGGATTAAAGGTCATTATTGCTGGAGCAGGTGGCGCAGCTCATTTGCCCGGAATGGTGGCGTCACTCACGACCTTGCCCGTCATTGGCGTACCGGTCAAAAGTAGCAATTCTATTGATGGCTGGGATTCGGTATTGTCTATATTACAAATGCCCTCTGGTGTACCCGTAGCCACGGTAGCCCTCAATGGAGCACGCAACGCCGGTATTCTAGCCGCCCAAATCATTGGGTCGTCCGATGAGAAAGTAGCAGATACTTTATTTGCTTACAAAGAATCTCTCAAAGTCAAAGTCGAAGAAATGAGTGCGGAAGCCCAAAAATATCGGGCATAAATTTTTGTTTATTTCATTAAAACAATCTGAGTAATATCTTTATGAGAGAATAAGAATCTTACTCAACGCATCATTGTAAATTTCATTTAAAAGAAAATGTCAGAAAACGAAAATAGAAATCGTCGTCCCGAAGAATCTTCAAAATTGCCCTACCTCTCGTTAGGCGTATTAGTATTGATGATTGCAGGATTGTTGTACGTAGGTTATGAATATATCGCCGACGATGCCGCCGATGTTGATCAGTTACTCAACACACCACTTGATACCACAGGTCGGGAATTGCAGCCCATTCCTAACAACGATGGTCAGCTCGCTCAGCCTCCTGCTACTACCGAAGCATCAGAGGAAACTTCGTCCGAAACGCTACCTCCTCCTCCAAAAGAAGAAGAAATAGCTACCAAAACCCCACGACCTGATCTCGAAGAAGAAACCTCAAAACCTACTGAAACCAAACCGGTAGAAGAGCCCAAAAAAGTAGTAGTAGACCCAGGAGGGGTGGAAATTACCCATACGGTACAAGCAGGAGAGACTTTTTATGGTATTGCTAATCGCTATAATATCAAAAGCAATACCCTGAAGGGACTTAATCCTAGCATTCAAGATGAAAGCAAAGATGTAAAGTCGGGCGTAACGCGCATCAAAATACGCGTGCAAGCTATTCACACGGTAGGTCCCGGAGATATTTTACGCGTAGTAGCTGACAAATACGGCATCTCAGTGCAGCAGTTGATGGCTGCCAACAAAAAGACTAAAAATTTTGCCGAACGTGGTGAAAAGCTAATCATCCCATTTCCTGAAAAAAAATAGCTTTCATTACACCGCACGCTTTGAGCCTACGTTTGCATTAAGCGTAGGCTTTTTTTGCAAAACCTCAATTCTCAACTTACCTGAGCGAGTCTTTCTTTCCTCCCAAAAAACTCCGAAATCGTAGGCTCAGCTACTTCTTTTACTTCTTGTTCGTTGTAATACACCAAGTGCCATTCCCCTTCCTCATCTTCTACCAAGGCACTCAGCGATTCTACCCAATCACCAGAGTTCATATAAAGCAAGTCCCCAATTTGTCGAATTGCGGGCTGATGAATATGCCCACATATCACCCCGTCGCAGTTACGAGATTTGGCTAGCTCGGTCAGTTTTTCCTCAAAATCTGAGATATAGCTCACCGCCGCTTTTACGCGCTGCTTTACCACCTGCGACAATGAATAGTAGGACAACCCTCGCCAAGTACGATAGTGATTGTATAACTTATTGACCCACAACAAAAATGTATAACCCATATCCCCCAGATACGCTATCCATTTCATATTAGTAGTAATACTATCAAACACATCCCCATGCGTGACATAAAAACGCTTGTCTTTTGATTTGAGAACGTAATCTTTCCGAATCTGAAACTGTTTGCCTAATTTGAGAGGCATGATTTGATCCATAAAATCATCATGATTACCACGTAAATAAATTACTTTGGTATCATATTCGTCCATCATTTTCAATACTGTTTTGAAAAAAGCAGTATGCTTCTTTTTCCAAGCGCCATATTTCTTAAGCTGCCAGCCGTCGATGATGTCACCGTTCAGAATTAGCTTGCGACATTTATAGTGTTTGAGAAAATTGGTTACTTCTTTGGCCTTGGAACCGCCCGTCCCCAAGTGCAAATCTGAAATAACGATTGTCCGAAAATGTGTTGTGTTTTTCATGCTATCAAAAAAAATACATTTCTTTTACTTATTCATTTTCAAGGATTTATCGTTTTGCTAATTTTTAAAATAGCTAGTAATATTTTGATAACACTACCTATATCAGGAACTTTAGCGACCAAAACATCATTAAATATTTACTCAAAAGAGACATTCATGATAATGCCTCATAAATCTGATTATTGAATGGAAAATCCCGTATTAATTTTTGGTGCCACTGGCTTAGGCTTAGTCGCGTTAGATATTTTTCAAAGAAACAATGTAGTCGTCTATGGCCTTCTCGACGACAATACCTCTTTACACAATACCGAAATAGACCAATACCTCGTGTTAGGCAGTACCGATGACGACGGTTTTTTGAAGTTGATTGGAAAAAAATGTGAAGCTTTTGTGGCCGTTGAAGAGCGTTCTTTACGACGCAATCTGGTAGAGATGCTCAACGATCGCCGTCATATCATGCCCGTCAATGCCATTCATGACACAGCGGTTGTTTCGACTTTAGCGGAAATCGGGCATGGTAACCTTATTGCAGCCCGCGCCGTCGTCAATGTAAAAGCAAGCATTGGTCATCATAACCTCATTCAGTCGGGGGCTATAGTAGACCACGGAGCTACCATTGGAGATTATGTAAACATCGGCGCAGGAAGCGTCATTGGAAGCGGGGTCATCGTCGAAAACGACGCCTTCATTGGGGCAGGGGCAACCTTGATTGCAGGCGTTAAAATCGGGCAAGGTGCCAGCGTAGGTGCAGGGTCAGTAGTAGTCGAAAACGTACCTGCCGGCGGCAGGGTATTTGGCAATCCTGCGCAGAAGGTGTAGGATATTCTTATATAGATTGTTGTTATACAAAAAGCAGCTCTAAAAGGGTTGCTTTTTGTATTTTTATTGAAGTCCATTCAAAGTACTATTTCAACGACTAGTATCCTATTCTAAAAAACTTTACATCTATGCGCTTTCCTTTAAGAATATCCTCCGTCCGTTCAGGGCGGGCATCAGTCAAAAAAACTTGTCCAAAGGTATTGTCTTCTATCAGTTGGATAAGTTTCTGGATGCGTCGGTCATCCAATTTGTCAAAAATATCATCAAGTAGCAGCAAAGGCTTCATCTCTTTTTCGACCGCAATACAGTCAAATTGAGCCAATTTCAAGGCCAACACAAAAGACTTTTGCTGTCCTTGTGAACCAAACTTTCGCAGGGCGACGCCATCCATTTCAAACAAAAAATCGTCTTTATGAATACCCATCAGGGTACGTTGTAGCTGCAAATCCCGCTGCCGGTGCTGCCTAAACTTATCCCTAAAACTTAGGTCTTCGACTTCTGATTCATATTTAATTGTAATAGCTTCGCGGCTCTCCCCCAAAAACGCATAGTATCGCTGCACTAGCGGCTCAAACTCCACTAAAAACCGCTGACGGCGTTCATAAATACGATTGGCAAGCCCAACAAGTGCTTCATCATAGGTATCCAACAATACATCGTCAAATTGTTGTCGCTCCGCAAAAATTTTGAGAATGCTATTTCGCTGTGCAAGGGTTTTGTTATACTGTAATAAATCTTGCAAATAAAAAGAATCCAATTGGGACAATACCCCGTCAAAAAAACGGCGGCGCTCTTCGCTTCCCTCTCTAACGAGATCAGTGTCGTTTGGAGCTACTAATACGATAGGAAACTCCCCTATATGATCACTGATACGCTCATAGGTTTTTTTGTCTGAAAGTATTACTTTTCGCTGCCCACGCTGTAAACTACAGGTAATCTGAACTGTCTTGGCTCCTTTCTTAAAGATACCGTCTACCATCAAAAAATCGGCATGGTGCTGAATACTCAAAACATCCTGTACCTGAAAAGCGCTTTTGGTAAGTCCTAACCAATAAATCGCATCTAATAAATTGGTCTTACCGCTACCGTTTTCCCCTACGAAGCAATTGAGACGCGGAGAAAACTCAAAAGTCCCCTCTTCATAGTTCTTAAAAAACGACAATTGGAGTTTTTCTAGGTATAGCTGTGGCATTGATTGGTTTTATGCTTATTTTCGCGGGGCAAAGATAAAAACATTAGACTTTGGATAAGGGTCAATTATGAGAGAAAGAATGAATGCCCCTTCTCCGAAGCCCAACGTCACAAATCGAATTTAACACTATGGCAACCAAAACCAAAGCGGCACCAGCCAAAACTACTCACCCCAAAGAAAGATATATGTACTGGTATGAGTCTATGCTCCTTCAGCGTAAGTTTGAAGAAAAAGCAGGTCAACTCTACGGTCAACAAAAAATACGCGGATTTTGTCACCTTTATATTGGCCAAGAGGCTTGTTCTTCGGGGGGTGTCACTGCCCTCACCAAAGATGATAAATGGATTACGGCCTACCGCGACCACGGAATTCCGTTGGCATTGGGCACTGACCCCAAGGCAATCATGGCTGAGCTTTATGGAAAAGCGACCGGTACTACCAAAGGCAAAGGAGGCTCGATGCACATCTTCGACAAAGAAAGAAATTTTGTAGGAGGCCACGGTATTGTAGGAGCTCAAATTCCATTGGGTGCGGGAATTGCATTTGCAGAGAAGTACAACAAAACCAAAAACCTTTGTATTTGTCTTTTTGGCGACGGAGCTGTACGCCAAGGTGCCTTGCACGAGGCCTTCAACATGGCTATGACTTGGAAACTACCAGTCATTTTTGTGGTTGAAAACAATGGATACGCCATGGGTACTTCCGTAACTCGTACTTCCAACGTGACTGACCTCTACACCATAGGTGAAGCTTACGATATGCCTTCTGAGCCAGTAGATGGCATGGACGTAGAAGCTGTACATGAAGCCGTAAGCCGCGCCGCCGAACGCGCTCGCAACGGAGAAGGCCCTACGTTTTTGGAATTCAAAACCTACCGCTATAGAGGTCACTCAATGTCTGACCCCCAAAAATACCGTACAAAAGAAGAGGTAGAAGAATACAAAAGACGTGACCCTATTGAGACTATCAAAGAAAAAATCCTCACCAATGGTATTGCCACCGAAGAAGAAATCGCGGCAATCGACGCAAAGGTGAAACAACAAGTAGAAGAGTCTGTGAAGTTTGCAGAAGAATCTCCTTGGCCTGATGCTTCTGAGATTTATACAGATATATATTTACAAGAAGATTATCCTTTTATCAAGGATTAATTACATGCACTTGATATGTTAGGCGATAAGTGCAGCTTCGTCCAAGAGGCAGCGCTTATCGTCTAAATTTTTTTGCTATGAAAACGTTAGGAAATTATTTTATTTTTTTAGGCAACCTTTTCCGTAACCGTGAAAAGTTTAAAGTTTACGTAAAGTTAGTATTAGAAGAGTGCATTGAAATCGGTATCAACTCCGTTTTTATTGTCTCGATTGTTGCCACCTTCCTTGGAGCAGTGACTTGCGTACAAACTGCCGACAACCTCGTTAGCCCTTTTGTTCCTAACTACATTATTTCACTCATTGTACGTGATAGCAGCATTTTAGAATTTGCTCCTACGATTACGTGCGTAGTATTGTCGGGAAAAGTAGGCTCCCACATCGCTGGTGGGCTTGGCACAATGCGTATTACAGAGCAAATCGACGCACTCGAAGTAATGGGAATCAATTCGGTTTCGTATCTGGTACTTCCCAAAATAGTAGCGGCGATAGTGACTTTTCCAATGCTCGTTATTTTATCGGGCTTTCTTTCTATTTTAGGCGGGTATTTAGCGGGAGTGGCCACCAATGTCATCTCCCCCGAAGATTACGTCACTGGACTACGATACGATTTTCGCACATTCAACATTCCTTTTGCCCTTATCAAATCGGTTGTATTTGCATTTCTGATTACTTCTATCTCTTCTTTTAAAGGATACTTTACCAGAGGCGGTGCCTTAGAAGTAGGCCAAGCTTCCACTGCTGCGGTTACTAATAGCTGCATAGCAGTGCTGATTGCGGATTATCTATTGGCTCAACTTCTATTGCTTTAGCCCCTACCAAAATCAAAAGGCAGCTCTACAAAAGCCGCCTATCTTACTTATATGATATTACGTATCTTGGATGCTACCGTTTTAATTTAAGAAAAATCAATTACTTTTTCTACCACATAAGCCTGGGTACCAAGCCACTTGGCTTCCTGACCTAGCTGCGATATTACGACGCTAAGGTTGTTTCTAAAGTCTGTAAGACAATATTTGTTGATAGCCTGCTCAATGGGGTTGGTAATAAAGGCCCCCGCTTTGGCCACAATTCCATCTACGATGATAATTTCGGGATTGAAGAGATGAATCGCAATCGAGAGCCCTTTGCCCAGCTCCATCCCGATTTCATGAAGAATATCTATTGCAAACGAATCACCCTGCCAAGCAGCGTCAATGATCGTTTCGGCGTCGATTTTATCGGTCTCAATCACCGACAACCTAGAGATTCGTCCTTCACCTAGTCCTTTTTTGATACGTCTTATGAGAGAAGCCGCAGAAGTAATGGTATCCAAACACCCTACTTTGCCACAATGACATAGTTCTCCATTGGGTACTACTTGAATATGCCCAAGCTCTCCCGCAAAACCAGAAGCTCCCTGAAACACTTCCCCATTAAGAATTACTCCTAAGCCTACCCCCCAATCAATATAAATAGCCAATACGTGGTCTTTGCCTTGAGCTAGTCCAAAACGGTGCTCACCCAAAGTGGTAGCTTTGGTATCATTGATCACATACACTGGAAAACTGAAATGTTTCTCAAGCATTGTCCCAAAAGAATTCTCGCTTTGGTTGAGACTACGATAGGTAAAGTTAAAACCCTTACGAGTATCCACAAGGCCGGCTACGGCTACACCCATTGCCATAAAATCACTATACTTGATACCAGACTCTTTCAATACCTGCTCTGTGACGTCGATGAGGTGATTGAGAAACTGCGGAGAGTCTTCAAGCTTTAGATTAAAATCGCGCCGAAGTACTACCTCATTTTTGAGATTCATAATCAGCACTTTGGTATCGTGCGTACTTACATCTAATACAACTATGTAAAAGCGCTCGGTACTTAGGCTAAACAAGACTGGCTTACGTCCTTGTTTGGTGACGCCCGTTCCTACGGGTACAATCCACTTTTCTTCGACCATTTCTTCCACGATACTCGTGACCGAAGGCACACTGCTATGGATTACTCTCGCCATTTCGGCAATAGAGCATGTACCTGAACGATAAAGCTCAGTGAGAATACGACGTCGATGTTGACTTTTTTTATAATCAACTACTGACGTTTTAGGGAAAATATCGGCCTCAGACGATGTAGTGGAATCAAACATAATACTTCTATTAAGATTAATATACCAAATAAATACTTATGGTTGGATTCATAAATGTAATATTAATTTTTTTTACAAATGAATCTATTTTAAAAATATTTTTTTATTAAATTTCTTGTCCAACATTCATAATCTATTTATTATTGTAAAATAATTCTACAAGTTTTCCAAAAATTCGTTTCATCAACTATTTTTTTCTATTTTTTTTTACTAATCCTTATAAACAATCCATCATTTATGAAAAAAACGCTACTTGTGTGCATGTTGCTTTTGATTGGCTGTATATCAGCCTTTTCGCAGAGCAACCGTACCGTGACAGGTACTGTACGCGATGCTAAGAGCGAGCCAATTCCGGGCGTAAGTGTTATTGAAAAAGGCTCTCGCAATGGCGCCATTACCGATCAGTATGGCAACTTTAGAATCAACGTTGGTACCAATGCCACCTTGATTTTTTCCTATGTTGGCTTTTTGAAACAAGAAAAAGAGATAGGTAACAGTACTTCTTTGACAATAGTACTCGACGAAGACACAAAAACACTTAACGAAGTAGTTGTCACTGGTTTTGGGGTAAAACAAGAAACACGCAAGCTTGCCTATGCAGTGCAAGAAGTGAAAGGACAAGACCTTATTCGTGCCAACAACGCCAACGTCGTCAACTCCCTCCAAGGTAAAGTAGCTGGGGTACACATCGACCAAGGTACTGGTGGCCCAATGTCTTCTTCACGTATTCGTATCCGTGGTAATGCCTCTTTAGGCGGTAACACTCAGCCTCTTTTCGTGATTGACGGGGTATTGATTCGTCCAGGTACTTCTGGTGCTGACTCATGGGGAGCGGCCCAAGATATGGGTAACATCATGAAAAACATCAACTCTGATAACATCGAGTCGATGACCGTTTTGAAAGGTTCTGGTGCAAGCGCATTGTATGGGTCAGAAGCCTTGAATGGGGTAATCGTGATTCAAACCAAAAAAGGACGTGTTCAAAAAGGACTTGGGGTTACTTACAACCACACTTCTTCTTTTGAAAAAGCATACCGTTTCCTTGATCTTCAAAACCAATTTGGTGCTGGTATCAACCCTACCTTCCCCAAAGGTGCTGACGGAGTGGATGAAATCGATCGCGTAGGTGGTGCATGGAGCTACTCTTATGGCCCTCGTATGCAAGGTCAAATGGTACGTGACTTAGACGGACGGATGGTACCATACGTTGCCAACAATCCGCTTGATTTCTTCCAAACTGGTAAATATACCAACCACAACGTGGCCATTGAAGGAGGTACCGAAACTACTACTTTCCGGGCGGCTTATTCTCGCCTCGACAATAGCACTATCATGCCTTCAGGAACAGAGCTAAGTCGTAACAACTTCAACTTGAGAGCCACTCAAAAGATTGGTAAAATCTTTACGTTGGATGCAACCGTCGACTATACTGACAACAATCTAACGAACCCTGCTCGTCAAGGAGGTAACTTCAATCCTGTGTTCCGTCTTGTATTTGGACGTCCACGTAGCTTTGATATCAATTATTGGGCTAACAATTACGTGGATCCTACTGCGGGTGGTCGTCGCCAAGGTGTCAATGACCCCTACAACATTACTTCTTTCTTCTGGGAAACATTTGAGAGAGATGAGCTTCAAAACGAGAAAGTATTCCGTACCAATATCGACCTTAATGCCAACCTTGCTCCTTGGTTAAATCTTTTGGTACGTGGAAACGTACAAAACCAATTGATCAAAGCAGAAACCAAAAACCGTGGAGACGGCCCTCGTTTCTCTGGTAACGATTTTTATCAAACACGTACACAAGATGACTCGCAGTATCGCTTGCAAGCAGTGTTGAGTGCGAACCGTAACATTGGAGACAATTTCCAATTTAACGTTGCTGCTGGTGCTGAGACCAACCGTCTACTGGGTGGTCGTAACTATCGTACTTGGACGGAAGGTGGACTTCGTTTACCTGAAATTTACTCACTTGCCAACGCCCGTACTCGTGTCGAAATTGCCACTAGCCCTATCGCAGCGAAACGTACTGATGCAGTATACTTGTATGGAGACTTGACTTTCAAAGATTATTTGACTTTCAACTTCAGTAATCGTATGGACTTCTCATCTACCCTGACTTATGCCGACGGTAGCGGAGATTATTCATACTACTATCCTTCAGTAGGTCTTTCTTATATCGTAACTGAGAGCCTCAAAAACTTGCCCACTTGGTTGAGCTTTGGTAAGCTTCGTGCTAGCCTTGGCTATACTGGTGCTGACACTGACCCATGGTCTCTTAACCGTACTGGTATTTATAATCCAAGTGGTGTTTATAACTTCCCTACAGGATCCGTACAACGCTCAGGTTTCCGCGACAACACTCTTCCTAACTATGCGCTTCGCAACCGTCTAGCGCGTGAGTGGGAACTAGGATTTGATGCTCGTTTCTTCAACAACCGAATTGGTATCGACTTCACGGTATATAACAAACTTACTACCAACGAAATCTTGAGTATCCCTGTAACTTCAGAAGCGGGTGTAAGCAGCCGTATCATCAATGCTGGTAAAATCCAAAACAAAGGGATTGAGTTGATGATTACTGCTACTCCTATCAAATCTAAGGATGTACGTTGGAATACTTCTTTGAATATCACTCGCAACCGCAACAAAATCCTTGAACTCACCGAAGGAGTTAATAGCTATCAATTAGACTTAGCTTTTGGTGCTGATATGGCCTCAGTAGCTCGCGTAGGTAAAGATTACGGAACTATCGTTACGTCTTATGCTTTTGCTACCTATCAAAGAAAAGATGCTAGCGGAAATCCTGTGGCTCACCCTGCCAATGGACAACGTGTAATTGGCTCAGTGAGTGGCGGCTCGGGAGGTTATCTTGGTTTTATGCGTAGTGGTGCTTATGGCCAAGGTGAAAAAGAAATCGGTAGTATCATGGAAAAAATGTTGTTGAGCAACGTTAACAACGTTTCTTACAAAAATTTCAATTTGACGCTCCAAGTTGACTCAAAAATCGGCGGTATGATGGCTTCAGCTACCCACCAATACGGTTCACAATCTGGAAACTTTGCACGTAGCTTGTTTGGTCGTAACAAAGAACTCGGTGGTGTAGAATTTACGGATGCTCAAGGTGTACGCCGTGATGACGGTATCATTCCAGAAGGTGTACTAGCTGATGGTTTCAAGGTAACTAAGGATGGCCAAACCATCGACTTAGGGGGTATGAGCTACGCAGAAGCCGTACAAAAAGGATACCTTACTCCTATCCCTGCTCGTAACTACTACGAAAACCTTACACAGTGGTCATCAGGTATTCGCGAATACTCTACTTTCGAAAACTCTTGGGTATCGCTTCGTGAAATCTCAGTTGGTTATGATGTACCTGCCAAATTTGTTAACAAAATCAAGTTCCAATCACTCCGCGTAAGTGTAGTAGGTCGTAACTTGGGCTATTTGTACCGTACTGCACCTGATGGTATCAACCCTGAAGGTTTGAAGTCTAACCGCCCAGGTGAATTTGCCGAATACGGCGGCTTGCCATTCTCTCGTAATATTGGTGTAACACTTAACGCAGGTTTCTAATTCTCAGCCTTTAGTTGCTGATTTTTCAAAACATTTTTTAAAGACAGATAATTATGAAATGGTCATATAAAACAATCCTTGGTTTGTTGGTAGCGGGATTTGTGAGTACCTCTTGCGATAAGCAAAGCTTTGTAGACATCAACAAAGACCCTGATGCACTCTCAACCGTACCGCCAGAGAACCAATTACTCAACGCAACTATCAGCTTACACTCGCAAGATTTCGAGGCATATTATGATACTTATCGCCGTATCATGCCTTGGATGCAATATAATACAGGTCCTAACGGTAACGAACTAGCTTTTACGTCCAACGTCGATAATTTTTCGCAACGCTACGGTCGTTTCTATAACGGTGTTGGAAATGTACTCTATGACTTAGAAAAGCTTGTAGAGCGTCTTCCAGAAGCCGAGCAACCTAGATATGTGCACATGATTCGTATGGCCCGTGTTTTGCGTTCTTATTATGCTTTTTATGTGAGTGACATCTATGGTAGCATTCCTTATTCGGATGCATTCCTTGCTCGCTATGGTGGAACCCTCACGCCTAAATATGACACCCAACAAGAGCTTTTCAACAAGTTGGATGCTGATTTGAAAGAGGCTGTTACTGTCCTCAAAACTACCCAATCAGTAGCTCAAATCAACCCTGCTGCTTACGATCAGTATTATGCAGGAAGTGCTACCAAATGGGTTAAAGCTGCCAATGCACTCCGTTTGAAAATCGCAACTCGCCTCATCAAACGTGATGCTGCGAAGGCCCGTACAATCGCTCAAGAAGTATTGGCTACTCCAGCCGACTTGATGACCTCAAACGCTGACGGATGGGTATTTGTAGGTCGTTTTGATTTTACAAGCGGTGGAAACTGGAACCCTGATGGTTTTAGAGCTTCTAAACCTTTGGTTGACTTCATGTGGAATACCAAAGACCCACGTTTGGATGCGTTCTTTACGCCTAACCGCTATTCACAAACAAACATCGATGCGTTGATTGCCGCTGGTCAATTGCCGGCTGGTACGAAAGAAAACGCTCGTCGCTATGTGGGTAGCTTTACTAGCCCTGACGAAGCGCAAACAGCAACTAATCGCCGCGCTTTCTATACTCCTCGTACTGTTACGGTAGCAGGTCAGCAAGTATCGGTTGATACCCTTTCAAATATTCAACCTCGCTTGTTCCAGCCAGCCTTCAACAGCGGCAATGGTGTAGGAGATGGTCTTTCTTATTTGCCTGTAATTACTTACGCTGACTTTTGCTTCATGCGTGCAGAGTTGGCGGCTCGCACTATCACTACTGAGTCTGCTAAAGATTGGTACGAAGCAGGGGTAAGATCTTCTATCACTTGGTTTGATGAGGTAGCCAAAGGAAGTAAAATTGAAAACTATACTGCTCTTACAGCCGGTGAAATCGATGCTTACTTGGCTCGCCCAGAAGTAGCTTTCAATTCGGCTAAAGCCATCGAACAAATCGCTAGCCAAGCTTATATCAATTATTTCAACAAAGTAAATGAAGGCTGGGCTGTATGGAAAAGAACAGGTTTCCCCAATTCGACATCTGTTTTGGCTTTGCCTGATATGCGCTCAAATGGGGCTGTATTGGGCCTTCCACGCCGCGCACCACTCGGCTTATTGAACACAACTGACCCTAACTATACCAACAAGAAAAGCGCTTATGATGCCATGGCAGCCATCACAGGATGGGGCCGCGACCCTCAAGATGCTACTGGCCGCGTATGGTGGGATCAACAATAATCTTAAACGTTAGAGTTGAACTTTGGTAAGTAGTCGAAATTCCGAGATAGCTTTATCTCGGAATTTTTTTCTTTCAATTCACTTTTAACTATTATACAAAGAAATCTCCGCAGAAAAATCTATTATATCATTACTAGCGCATTTTGTATCTTTAATATTATTCTATTTTCGCAGCTACTTAGCCTTAGGCACTAAGTTTTAAGCAGTAGGCATTTTTTGCGATGCTTTTAGGCAATCACCGCCGAGACTCGTTAAGTATGCAAAACCTTTTTTAATAAAAACTACTTTTACTATGCGATTTTGGAAGTCAAACATGTATAGTTCTTTTTATAAAGTCTTACTAATAAGTCTTTCTGGTTTATCTTCTTTTGCTCAAAAAATCACTTTTTATCAAGATATACAACCCATATTTCATGCCAATTGCGCGGGTTGTCATCGTCCGGGAGAAGCTGCACCTTTCAACCTGATTACTTATGAAGACATCAGCAAACGTTCGGACTTCATCAAAAAAGTAATCACATCTGGCTATATGCCCCCTTGGCGTGCCAATGACAACTACACTCATTTTGCCAACAAAAGACAATTGAGTGATTCCCAAATTCAGACCATTGTGGCATGGATAGACACCGATATGCCCAAAGGGAAAATCAACCTCGATGCCGAGAAAAAGCTCCTCGACCGCACTGATGCAGGTACTGCTTATCATCGCAAGCCTGATTTGACCCTCAAAATGGATAAGGCTTATCTTCAAAAAGGTGATGGAGAAGAACGTTTTATGGTATTTAAAATTCCCTTTGAGCTCCCTACCGAAGCCAATGTAGAAGCAGTGGAATTTGTATCAAACAACAAAAAAATCATACATCATGCCAACTACGCCATCCACCCGGTGGAAGACCCTACCATAGATCTTCATAATACAGTCTCCCAAATAAACCTTGGCACTGACGAAAAATACACTTACGACCAATGGCTCCCCTACAAAAAGAAAATGGTGTACTATGGCGGCTGGATTCCGGGGTCGTCTTATGAATCCTATCCAGCGGGAGTAGGCTGGAAAATGCCTCGTCGTGGGGTAATTCTGCTTACGATTCATTTCGGACCATCGGGCAAAGACGCAGAAAGTTTTAACGGAGTCAATTTCTTCTTCAAAACCGAACCTATCAAGCGTACCGTCAAAGTGATTAGTTTAGGCTCGGGGGGCATCGGCCAAAAAGACATCGACCCACCCCTTATGATTTTTGCCAACGACAAATCTACGCATCATCTTCAAGTGACCAATCGCAACGAAGATATTTCACTGCTTTACATTTGGCCACATATGCACCAAATCGGAGCCGAATTTAAAGCCTACGCCATGAATCTTTCGAGAGATACCATTCCGCTTGTACATATCCCTAATTGGGATTTTAGATGGCAAGAACTTTATCGTTATCAACAGCCCGTCATTCTCAAACGTGGTACAGTTATCCATATCGACGGCACCTACGACAATACCGCCGAAAACCCCGCTAACCCTTTTAAACCGCCAAAGCTTGTGCTTTCAAATGGCGATATGCGAAGCGACCAAGAAATGCTCACGTTGCTTCTAGTATATGTACCTTATGAAGAGGGGGACGAAAATAAAACTTGGGAATAAACATCTTATTGGCAATTATGACTGGATTCAATCGATATTTACTCAGCTCTGTTGGAATAGTTTTCTTGCTATCTCTCAAGCTTTTACCTTCCGATTTGTCGCCTGATTGGAAATTTGTACCTGCGCCAGTTGATGCTCCTACGCAGCAGCCTCAAAATTCACTACCACTTTTTAAACTCCTCTCTCCTACTCATACAGGCGTTAATTTTATCAATACCATTACAGAAAATGACTCTCTCCACATTTTCAAATACGAATACCTTTACAATGGCAATGGGGTAGGTGTAGGCGATTTTAACAATGATGGTCTACCAGATTTGTTTTTTTCGGGCAATACAGTCACGCATAAACTTTACCTCAACCGCAAAAACCTCCAATTTGAAGATGTTACGTCAGCAGCAGGTGTGGCTGGCAATGGTACTTGGGGCACTGGCGTGAGTGTAGTGGACATAAATGGAGATGGGCTGCTTGACATTTACGTCTGTCATTCGGGCAAGTTTCCTGCCGAAAAACTCGTCAATGAGCTTTTTATCAATCAAGGTTTACAAAATGGTGTACCTGTATTCAAAGAAAGTGCGCGCGAATTGGGCTTAGACCTACCCGGAACTCAAAGCACCCAAGCCGCTTTTTTGGATTATGACCTTGACGGTGATTTGGATGTGTTTGTACTCAACCATTCCAACCATACTTACAACCCCCTGCTCAATACCCGTACTACTCGCTCTACTCCTGACATGCGTTTTGGCAATCGTTTGCTAAAAAATGAAGACGGTAAGTTTGTGGATGTGACTTTGAAAGCGGGGATTATCAACAATCCCCTCAATTTTGGACTCGGGGTAGTCGTCTCGGATCTCAATCACGATGGCTGGCCCGATATTTACTCTACCAGCGATTATACCGAGCAAGACTGCCTTTATCTAAACCAAAAAGATGACACCTTCAAAGAGTCGTTAAGAAGTAGCATGGCACACATTTCCAAATTTTCGATGGGGGTCGATATAGCCGATTACAACAACGACCTGCTCCCCGATGTACTTACGCTTGATATGCTTCCCGAAGATAATCAACGCCAGAAAATGCTCAAAGGGCCCGATGAATATGACCAATACAAACTCCTGATAGACAGCGGTTATTATCACCAAAATATGCGTAATATGCTCCAGTTGAACCTTGGGAATAAGCCAAAAGGAGTAGATGAAAATCAGGCAAAAACCACTCCGGCGTTTTCAGAAATAGGCCAACTAGCCGGCATTTCTAATACCGACTGGAGTTGGGCAGGTCTCTTAGCCGATTTTGACAACGACGGCTGGAAAGATCTGTTTGTGTCCAATGGCTACTTACGCGATTTTACCGATATGGATTTCATGAAATATACCGTTGCCGAAGCCAAGCTCAATTATGCTTCACGGGGTATTCTTGATTTCCAAACCTACGATTTAGTCAAAAAAATGCCTTCCAACCGCCTCGTCAATTATGTATATCATAACAATCGTGATTTAACATTTTCTAAAAAAAACCAAGAATGGGGTATCACCAATCCATCGGTTTCGACGGCAGCCGCTTACGCTGATTTTGACGGAGACGGCGATTTGGATTTGGTGGTTTGTAACCAAAATGAAGCGGTTTCAATTTATCAAAATCAAAACGAAACCCAACAACAAAAAAACAATTTCCTCAAAATCAAGCTTATAGGTACAGAGCGTAACACGATGGCCTTGGGGGCGAAAGTCGTCATCGAAACGGCTGAAGGTAAACAATACCAAGAAATGTATCCCATAAGAGGCTACCAAGCTTCGGTAGAGCCTTTACTTTGTTTTGGGTTAGGAACTCACTCAGCGGCTAAGTCAATAGCCGTGTATTGGCCCAATGGCAAACGCTCTTTTTTGCAAAATGTACCTGCTAATCAATCCATTGAAATAACCCAACAATCAACCACCGAAGCTTCTGCGTTGACGATTTCGCCTAACCAAGGAATTTTTACAGAACTAAATGCGGACAATGTACTTCCTTTCAAACATATTGAAAACGACTTTATTGATTTCAAAGTAGAGGTGCTTATTCCTTATCAACTTTCGCGTTTGGGCCCTGCCTTAGCTAAAGGGGACGTCAATGGCGACGGCTTGGAAGACATCTTCTTGGGAGGGGCGGTAGAACGAATGGGTGAGCTGTGGCTACAGCGTTCCGACGGGAATTTTCAACGTAGTCCTCAGCAAGCATGGAAACCCGACGCAGCAAGCGAAGATGTCAATGCCTTGTTTTTTGATGCCGATGGCGACCAAGACCTTGACCTATACGTAGTGAGTGGTGGCAACGAATACGAATCTGGCTCTCCCGAATACCAAGACCGCCTCTATCTCAACGACGGTAAAGGGAATTTTCAGCGGGCAAGCGCCGCACTCCCAGCCATGAACGATAGCAAAATGGCAGTAACAGCAGCCGATTTTGACCAAGACGGTGACCTTGACCTTTTTGTGGGTGGACGCGGAAAAGCTGGCTTCTTTCCATTGCCTTCGGTTAGCTTTTTATTAAGAAATGATACCAAAAAAGGCAGTAATGTTCCTGTATTTACGGATATTACGGACCAAATAGTCCCTTCTTTACGTCTCATTGGAATGGTGCAGAGTGCTATCTGGAGCGACCTCAACAATGACAAATATCCAGAGTTGATAATAGCAGGAGATTGGATGCCTGTCTGTATTTTTCAGAATAAAAATGGTAAGTTTACTGAAATCTCTTCCCAAAGCGGACTAGCCAATACCGAAGGAATGTGGGCATCTCTCTTGGCTACCGATATTGATAATGACGGCGACATAGACATCATAGCTGGCAACGCCGGACTCAACAATCAGTTTAAAGCCTCTGACAAAGAACCCATGAGTATCGTCACCGCCGATATCAACGACGACGGTGTCATTGATCCTATCTGGAGCTATTTTATCCAAGGCAAAAGCTACCCTGCCGCTTCCCGCGATGAGTTGCTGGATCAAGTGACTCCATTACGGAAAAAATTCAATCGTTATCACCTTTACGCCAATGCTACCATAGAAGATATTTATTCTTCCAAACAACTTTCCTCTGCCAAAGCCGTGAAATGTCGGCAATTGGCATCGGGTGTTTTTATCAATGACAAAGGGAAATTTACCTTCAAAGCCTTCCCCATAGAAGCACAGTTTTCGCGGATTAGCAGTATTTTGTACGAAGATTTTGACCACGACAATCACAAAGATTTGTTATTCATCGGCAATTTTCACCCTTATCGCGTACAAATGGGGCCTTGCGATGCTAGTTTTGGTCTTCTGATGAAAGGCAACGGCCAAGGCCACTTTCTCCCTTTACTACCTACCCAAAGTGGTCTTTGGGCCAATGGAGATACCCGCTATGCCACTTTTATCAAAACAGCCAAGGGTTCGCAAAGGCTAATAATTGGTCAGAATAACGACAAGCTAAAGATTTTTGAAATTAAGTGATATTTCCTATGCTTACCCTACATTGGCCTAAAGCCCTATTGATATTGTTGATAGCTTGTTTTTGCCTTTCCCACCTCAAGGCACAAGATACCGCTTTCGAAACTGCTACTTTTCACCAAGCACATTTACACCTTACAGATGTAATTGTGACGGATATTCTCAGCCCACCAGTAGCCTCACGGGTATATATGTACGCCCATGTGGCGGCTTACGAAGCCCTCGTAGCAACTACTCCTTCGGCAGGCTACCTATCACTGGCTGGTCAAATTCGGCAGCTTTCTGCCGTGCCTGTTCCTCCCAAAACTCTTAACCCAGCAATAGCCTCGCTCGAAGCATTTTTGGTCACGGGCCGTAGTATGATTTTTTCAGAACAAATGTTTGATGAAAAAGTCGCTAAAATCTGGCTAAGTTTCCAACAGAAAGGGTACAATAGTGCTATCGTAGAAGCGTCCCGCGCCTATGGCCGCCAAGTCGCCGAGCATATTTTGGCTTGGAGTTCGCAAGACAATTACAAAGCCACCCGTGCCATGCGTCGCTATGCCCCTATCAAACGTGCAGGGGCGTGGTTGCCTACCCCTCCGGGTTATATGGCTGCTATTGAACCTTATTGGAACCGCATCCGAACACTCGTACTCGATTCGGCGGCTCAATTCAAACCCCTACCCAATCCCCCTTTCAATACGCAGCCTAGCAGTGATTTTTATAAATTGGCCAAAGAAGTGCAACAAACGGGAATAAATTTAACACCCGAACAAACCCTCATTGCTAACTTTTGGGATTGTAACCCCTTCTTTCTCAACACCCAAGGCCACCTTAATTTTGGCACAAAAAAGCTTTCTCCGGGCGGACATTGGTTGTCTATCGCGGGACAAGTAGCTACCCAAAAGCAGGCCGATATGCTCAAAAGTAGCGCCGCCTATACACTTACTTCGATCGCTTTATTTGAAGGTTTTGTCAGTTGTTGGGACGAAAAATACCGTTCTAATGTCATTCGCCCTGAGACTTATATCAACGCCTACATCGACGAAAAATGGCGGCCTTTACTCCAAACACCGCCTTTTCCCGAATATACGAGCGGTCACAGTGTCATTTCGTCGGCGGTAGCTGTTGTACTAACATCATGGTTTGGAGATAATATCGCGTTTTTGGATGCGACCGAAGTCCCTTATGGCCTTCCCAAGCGTCAGTTTCAATCATTCAATCAAGCAGCCGAAGAAGCGGCCATTAGTCGCTTATACGGTGGCATTCACTATCGCCCCGCTATCGAAAATGGTCAAAAACAAGGCCAACAAATCGGGGAATATATACTAAAGAAATTGAGGATAAGGAAATGAAGAGGAATATGAGCTAAGGTTTCTTTACCATTTTCTTGTTAAAAGTTGTACTTCAAATTCAGCAGGATTCAATATTTGAGCGGTTTTAAAGGGATGATGCTCTAACAAATCTTTATCTCCAGTCACTAAATAATCGGCTTTGGAAAAATGAATAAGATCTAGCAAAAAGTTATCTTTAGGATCACGACTGATAAAATGGAGAGGACTGATATCCACTTTTTCGCTGATATTTTCCAGTAATTCTATCAACTCAATCACACTATTTTTCGGGAAATACTTCTGTAGTTTTTCTCGGCTAGTCACTACTTTAATTTCAGTAAGAAGCTGCTCTGTTATGATAATTGTAATTCGTCTATCTACCACAAACGCTTTGATATAGCTTAGTCTCTTACCAATCAAAAAGCTAATCCAAACATTAGTGTCAAAAATAACTCTAATGCTTTTGCTTTTCATACATTTCTCGTCTCACGTTTTCAACTTCTTCTTCAATAACCTCTAAATCCAATTCATCAGACTTAAATGTATTCAAAAGTTTAGATAGTTTTGAGTCAATCACTTCTTTCTCTAATTCCCTACTCAACTGAATTTTTTGTTGTTTAGGCAGCTGTCTCACTAAAGATAAGACTTGCTCAAAAGTAAAATCTATTTGGATTGTCGTTTTCATTGTTTTGGCATTATTTGTTTTCTCCAAATTTATATTTTTTTCACACAACCTCCTCAAAGTCAAAACGTAAACCTCAGCATCAAACTTATATTTAGGCAAACAATTATAGGATAAAAAAAATTTAAATCCCTACCCATCTTGGCGCAGCACCTCCAATGGCGAGCGTGACAAAATACCCCAACTATTGACGATTCCGATGATGACCGTAATGGATGTTACGACCAAAAACACAATAAGTATCGGCAAAAATTGAGGATTGAAAGGGGTTTCAAAACTAAAACGGGCTAAGGCCCAGCTACCAGCTACCGCCAACAAAATCCCCGTACTAGCCGCCAAAGTTCCCAAGAAAAAATATTCCAAAGCCGTAATCACCAAAATCTGCCGACGGCTTGCTCCAAGGGTCCGTAAAAGAATACTTTCCCGAATCCGTTGGTATTTGGAAATAAGCACCGATGCAATCAATACTATCAGCCCCGTCAGAATACTAAACCCCGCCATAAAACGAATCACAAAACTGATTTTGGTAGATATTTCGTCCAATACCGTAAGAATCAACCCCAAGTCCACCATCGATACATTGGGGAACTGTTGCACCACAGTCTGCTGAAAACGCGCCGATACCTCATTGTTGGGTACGTGGGTCAATAGCACGTGAAACTGAGGGGCTTCTTCTAATACTCCTTTGGGAAACAACACCAAAAAATTGGTCTGTACTCCACCCCAATCTATGTCTCGATAGCTCGCTACTACAGTGGTCAAAATCGTACCTTGCACATTGAAAGTAAGGGTATCACCGATATTGATGACATTACGCTCGGCATAGCCATCTTCTATCGAAATTGGCACTACTCCACCAAAATCCTTGACTTCACCTATCCATTTCCCCTTCACGATTTTTTCGCTCGAAATAAGCGAATCGCGGAAGGTAACGCGATATTCGCGACTAAAAAGCCCCCGCCAGCGGCGCGTGGTGGTGTCTTTTAAAGCCTCAGTAGAAGTTTGTCCGTTGAGCTGTTCCAAACGCATCGTCACAATCGGAACCGACTGCAAAACAGACAGTCGCTGCTGTTTTAACAATGCCGTAACGGCTGTTTTTTGAGGACTTTGAATATCAAAAAGCACCATATTGGGCTGGTCGCCGTCGGTAGAGAGTTTGATACGGTCGAGCAATATCGTTTGGATAAAAATAAGGGTACAAATAAACATCGTACCTAGTCCTATCGATACCACCAAAATAATGGTTTGATTGTTGGGACGGTACAAATTTGCCAGTCCTTGCCTTGCCAAATAGCCCCAAGCTGAAGGAAAAAAGCGCCGAACAGCCCACATCAACACAGTCGCCATGGCGGTCAACAACAAAAAAGCAAAGGTTACTCCTACCGTAAAGGCCAGGGCATCGGTCCATTTTTTCATTTGAAGCCACGTAAACCCAAACACAAAAAGTAAAATAAGGGCATATATGACCCATTTGAGTGGGTCTCTGCTCAAAGTCACGTTCTCAAAAGATTCACGCAGTACATTCAGAGGAGAAATGGTGCGAATCGAGATAAGCGACAAAAGCGCAAAGAGATTGGAAATAATCACCCCCAACAAAATCCCTTGTCCAATCGACACCCACGAAAGAGAAGTTTCTAATTCAAAGGGCAAAAAGTCTTGCAAAACAGCTGGCAAAAATTGCTGAATAATTGCCCCTAAACTCGCGCCGAGTAGGGAACCGAGCAGCCCTAGCCCCGAAATCTGAATCAAATAAATCAAAAAAGCCTGCGATGCCTTCACTCCCAAACAGCGTAAAATAGCTATTGAGCTGATTTTTTCGCGGATATAAATATGAATAGCACTCGCGACTCCCACGCAGCCCAACAACAACGCAATAAAACCTACCAAACTCAAAAAGCGCGTCAAGTCCCGGAATGTACGACCCGTATCTTGTTTTTGGCTTTCTACGGTTCGGAAATTATAATCTTCGGCTTCGAGCGTAGGCTCAATTTTTTTGACAAGTTGTTCGATATTGGTTTTAGGCACAAACTTAAAATAATAACGATACACGATTCGGCTTCCTTTTTGGGCAAGCCCTGTTTGAGTAAGATAGGATAATGGAATATAAACCGAAGGCGCTACTGTAGCCGCAATACCCGTTTGACCGGGGGCTTTGGTAAGAATACCCGCAATCAAAAACGTAACCTCCCCTACCTTGATAGAATCTCCTACTTGAGCCTGATACTGAAGCATCAAAGTCTGATCAACAAGGGCGGCTTTTTGATTTCTAAAGCTTTTGGCCGCCGTTGCAGGGGTCGTTTCGAGTTGACCATAATAAGGAAAATCGCCCTCCAAAGCCCTTACTTGTGCCAATCGGGTACCTGCATTTTTAGGGAAATAAATCATCGACGCAAAACTCCTTTCTTCTGACTGCTGCCCGCCCAATGAATCAATCAACGCCGCTATTTTGGGAGTAGGCGGTGTATTGTCGGATAGTTCAAGGTCGGCACCGAGGAGTTCGGCGGCTTGCCCATCGATATTTTCTTGGAGATTGTAGCCCAATGAATAAATCGCTACCAGCGCTGCAATACCCAAAACGATAGAAGAAATAAAAAGCAACAATCGAGAATAATTGCGGCGACTATCGCGCCAAGCCATTTTGAGAAGCCAACTGAAATTTATTTTTGAATTCATGTTAGGTTTTGTGCAGACTTTAAACTTGATTCAGACTTGCCAAGTTTTAAAAACTTAGCAAGTCTTTTATTTTAAGAAACAACAACATCAGAAACAACTTTCCCACCTTTGATACGTACAATGCGCTGAGTCTTAGCGGCAAGTTCAAGGTTGTGAGTTACAAGGACTAAGGTCGTTCCGGCTTCTTTGTTTAAGTCAAAAAGTAGTTTCTCTACCTTCTCACTCGTTTCGGCGTCAAGATTTCCGGTGGGTTCATCCGCAAAAAGAATTTGAGGTTGGTTAGAAAAAGCCCGCGCCAGCGATACCCGCTGCTGTTCACCTCCACTTAGCTGCGTAGGATAATGATGCCCACGGTCGGCCAAGCCTACTTTATCTAACAAATCCAATGCTCGATTTTTGACGTTTTTTTCACCGCGCAGCTCCAGCGGCACCATTACATTTTCGAGAGCAGTAAGGGTAGGCAACAACTGAAAGTTTTGAAAAATAAAACCTACGTAGCGATTACGAACATCGGCCAATTGGTCTTCGTTGAGGTTGTTGAGTCTGATTCCGTTGAGTTCTACACTCCCCGAACTCGCTCTATCCAAACCCGCACACAATCCCAACAAGGTAGTTTTACCACTTCCCGAAGGTCCCACAATCGACAGTATCGAGCCTGTTTCTACCGAAAAATTGACCTCATCTAACACTTTCAAATCTCGATTGCCGCTGCGATAAACCTTACTAACTTGCTGAAGTTGGAGTATATTTGCCATGAACGTTTTTTAGTTTTATTTTGTCAATGCGAAAGAGTTACCTCTTTAATTTGGGAATTAGGCGATTCGTCACCAGTTTTCGACTTTTTGATTCTCAATTGCATCCCTTACAAGGTATCAACTTACTGATAAACAAAATACATTATGTCTAAAATAGTTTCAATATTCTTGCTTTATTTTTTGGTGATGACCGTGTTAGGTTGTAGTAATGGAGAAAAAAGTGCCGAAAATAGCAGTACTCCCTCCCAAAATAAGACAGAGACCCCGTCCCAAAAAACCAAAAACATCTTGATTTTTGGCAATAGCCTCACCGCCGGCTACGGCCTCGAACCTGCCGAATCGTATCCTTCGCAGCTACAAAACCGCTTAGATTCACTTCACTTACCCTATAAAATCATCAATGCTGGCTTAAGTGGAGAAACTACCGCCGGAGGTAATAGCCGCTTAGAGTGGGTACTCAAAAATCCCGTTGACATCTTTATTTTGGAACTTGGGGGCAACGACGGCTTGCGTGGCATTCCAGCTACCGAAACCCGTAAAAACCTCCAAGCGATGATTGACAAAGTAAAAGCCAAATACCCCGCCGCCAAAATCATCTTGGCAGGAATGCAAGTACCTCCTAGCATGGGCAAAAAATACGCCGATGAGTTCAAAGTCATTTATCCTGAATTGGCGCAAAAAAACGAGATAGCCTTGATTCCATTTTTGCTTGAAAATGTAGGCGGAGAAGTCAAACTCAACCAAAAAGACGGTATTCACCCCAACGCCGAAGGGGCCAAAATAGTAGCCGAAAATGTATGGCAAGTGTTGAAGGGGCTATTGGAAGAAAAGGCAAGTTAAAAAGTGACGTTTGGTCATAAGTTTGCCGACACGAAGGGACTATCTCTCACTCGTCCCGACATGATGTGGGGACGCAAACGGCATAAAGTCTCCGACTTTCTAAAAACTACTTACCGCTACAAACATCAATGGTTTTTAGGAGTATTATCTCCCCTACTCCAAAGTAACCTCCCAAGTCCTTTCAAAACTCTCCTGAGAAGGAAGTGCTATAATGCCTTCTTTTTGGGTGAGGTCTTGGGTGTGATTTACCGAATCTGCAATACCACACCACGGCTCAATACACACAAAATCGGCGTTTTTGGCCGCCCAAATCCCCAAATAAGGAAAACCAGCAAAATCAAATCGAAGCGAATGCGGAGATTTGGGGGAGTACAACAATACACTTTGGGAACGGTAATTTTTAAACACAAGCGCATCTTCATAAAACAATTCCTTCGATAAAAACAAATCGCTCGTTTGTTCGGCCAACAACACAGGCTCGGTTTGTATCAGCCCCTCCGAAGTAAGTGGCCATCTTGCCCAATCTTCCGTTTCATCAAAACACAGCGAATAATCCTCATAACTAGCACCTTCGGTCAGAGGGATTTTGAAAGCAGGATGCCCTCCTACCGAAAACCACATCGTATCTTTTCCCGTATTTTCAACCAAATAACTCACACTCAAACCATTATCTCTTAAAACATACCGAATCCGAAAAGTAAACTCAAAAGGATAAACTGCCAATGTGCTTTCATCATGGGTAAGCATTAAAGTAACCGAATCATTTTCTTGCTGCTCTACCACAAAGACCTTGTCCCGTGCAAAACCGTGCCTGGGCAACTGATATGCCTGCTGATTGAAGTAATAGGTATTGTTTTTGAGCCCTCCCACGATTGGAAATAGTACAGGCGAATGTTTTCCCCAAAACGCTGGATTTCCTTCCCACATAAAATCAATTTGAGCCGATTTCAAAAACAGGCTAGTAAGTTCGGCACCTTTGGGGTTAATTTTGGCTAAAAGAAAATCATTCTGAATCGTAATCATGGGAAAATATTTTTGGGACAAAGGTATGACGATTGAAACGATAGTTACTATCCATCCTGTTTTTTTACTAAACTAAACAGGGTGTAATGCCCACGTACTTGGAGTCAAGCTAAAATCAGTAAACAAGGCCTCAAAACTTGACGCCAAAGGACTACAAGCATATACTCCAAAATAAACTTCTTCTAAAGGTTGGTGTAAATGAAAAATACGCATTTGATTGAATTGCTGCCCATTTTCAGAATTTTCAATCAAAAAATCCTGCCCACGCCGCGAAAGACGATACCACATGGTACGTATTTGAGCCGAAATATCGGTAGTGGCCCAGTCAGAATAACCCAAATTGGTAACCACACTCCCCAAGCGAGCTACTTCTGAATTTTCGTACTCAATAGAAGCTTTAAACCAATTTTCACTGTCTTGATAAATAATAAGCCCACATTGGTCAAATTGAGTGTGAGAATCAAAAGTGGTTTTGACCGTGAATGAAAAATCATCCTTAATACTTCGCAAAAAAGCAGGCGCGTTGTCATTTTGAAACCCGTAGTAGGTTCTTTGCCAAAAATCGGTTTTAGGCTGTGTAACCACGCGCAAGCTTTCTGCTTTTATCTCAAAGACGGCGGGAGGGTTGAGCCACCGAAACATACTAAAATCCATCATAAATGTTTATGCTTTGTTTGGTGCAATATACAGTTTAGTATTTGATTTACTAAATCCACATTTATTCCTCAACCCACGCTCTTTCATTAGTGATTTTTGGTTTCAATATCTATGATTTGCTGACCATACTTTCCCAAATACATTTTGAGCAGCGGGCCATAGAGCTTATGTCCGTCATCGACATTGGTAAAGATAATCACCGCATCTTTAGATTTGGGTAACAAAAACACTTGGGTTCTTACACCTTCGTCGGCGCCGCCGTGGGACAAGGCATATTCTCCCTCACCAAAATCATAAATTTCCCACCCCAAACCAAAGTATTTGTGTGCTTTGGTTTTTACTTGATGACTTACCATTTCGTTGAAAATGTCTTTACTCAATCCTTTGGCATTCATGACCGACACCAAAAATTTACCATAATCTTCTACCGTCGTCAGCAAATCGTCGGCGGCATTGGCGTAGGTATTTTTATTGATTTTATAGGTGTCCCCTTTCGGATTGTGACCCACTGCAAAACGCGCTTCATCGACGGTACTATTCCAATAAAATTGTGTGTCGTCCATACCCGTCGGCGTTAGCAACATCTCCTTGGCAAGTACATCTAAGGGCTTTTTAAACTTTTTCTCCAAAGCTTTGCGCAAATACTCAAACCCTTCGCCCGAATACCCATATTTGGTACCGGGGTCGCTACCAAAAGCCAATTTTTGGTCAGCGTTGGTCCAACGCCAATTCGGGAAACCCGTTTGGTGGGTCAATACATGGCGGGTAGTTAGTTTTTGGTGACGAGGATCGTTTTTCAAATCTGGATCAATCCAATAATGAAACAGCGGCTCGTCCAAGTTCCATTGACTCGCACTTACCAAGCGTAAAGTAAGCATTGCCACGACGGGTTTTGTCAGCGAAGCTACATTGAAAAGCGCATTGTAGGGGGCAGACACCTCTTTTTTCAAATTTCCATACACTTTTATTTCCTTCAATTGACCTTCTCGGATGATACCCAAGCCCAACGCAGGAATGTGGGATTCGGCGAGCCATTTTTCTACGGCGACATCACTTTCAAAAACAACTTGTTCATTGTCAGTCGCATCAATCGTCTGATGGTCATAGCTAAGCCCCCGTCCCAGCCGCCACTGCCCTTCTTCGAGCAGCCACAAATGCGTAAAACGGGCAATGCTCGCGAAGCGCTCAGGCTGTCCTTTTATGTTTTCATAAAACCGATGCCGCCCCACTTGAATCGCTCCGTAGAGCACGCCATTTTTTTCGAGCGGATACACTTCCATGCTTCCTTTTACCAACGCCCGACGCGATTGATACCTTTCAGGATGCGCACAAAGACCATTTTTAAAACTATTAATAAAATCCCTTTTACCGTTGGTAATTCCGCCTTTGTCGTGATAAAATTCAAAATTTTCGCTTACCAAATATTCAAGCGGAGCCAAGTCACAAGTATTGAAGGTGATTCCAAACAGCAAACTGTCTTGCTTCTGAATCGTTTGGAAAAGGGAAGTTTGGGCATAGCCCAAGAGGGTGGCGGCTACCAAGAAAGCCGTCAAAAAGATAGTTTTCATTGCTGTATTATTGTTGTGTTATAAAAAATTAGATTTACTTAAACTAAACTTTGTAATTTTCTTAAACCCTACTCAGCCTCCAACTTTAGGTTGGGAAAAATAGAGAGGCCTTATCTTTCGGGACTTCAAGCTTGATTTACAATATCTTGATATAAAAATTCAGGGCTAAAACCTCAAAATGCGCTTATTACTTTTAGACCCCAGCCTAAAGGCGTGGGGCTTGAGGAGACTTATAGTAACATTTACTTATTGATTTTTCTTTCAATCAAAAAGCTGATTATCAAGCCTATTCCTCCAAATATAAACATCATGGCAATGAATGCTCCTTGACGTGGAACGTCAAACTCAATTTCGACAAAATTGCCAAACAAAATACCTACCCCAATCCCAATCAAAAGCAGTCCATAACGAAGCGTAGCCGATAAAACTCCTTTTTTATTGCTAAATTCGGCAGGAGATAGACCGCGTTCCATCAAAGACATCCGCTCGCGGTGACGGGTCAGCAACAAGACGTAGAGTATCGCGAATATCGCCCCTATCGCCGTAAGTGATACAATACAATCTCGCAATATCTCATCCATGATTGAAAAAAATGATTGGTTTACATCACATTGGAGGGAAGATTGAAACTGTTGGTTACAAAAAACTTGAAAAATATTTTGTAACCAATCTTCAAAAACATCACTCTCATGAGTTAGAATGAAACATCATGATTTATTTTATATCGACAGAGTATTGAAAGGCGACACCGCAGCCTTTGCTTTTTTGGTGGATAAATACAAACACATGGTGTATACGATTGCCCTCAAAATCAGCGACAATGAAGCGGATGCCGAAGACATAGCCCAAGAGAGTTTTGTAAAAGCCTATCGTCAGCTTCATACTTTTGAAGGAAAATCTAAGTTTTCGACTTGGCTTTATACCATTGCATACCGCACAGCTTTGGCGCAGATACAAGAAAATACCATAGATACCGCTCCTATCACCGAAGAAATCGCCGATACATACGCGCCCGACCCACTGTCGTCGTCAGTCGAAGCCAACGAACAGCAACGTTACGTACGGGAAGCCATTCAGCGATTACCCAAAATAGAAGCCTTGCTAGTAACGTTGTATTATTTAGAAGAAAATTCGGTCAAAGAAATTCAAGAAATCACTGGTCTTACGGCCGAAAATATAAAAATCAGATTGTTTCGTGCCCGAAAAAAACTAGAACAATGGTTACGATTTTTGTTATGAAAACCCTATATGTGGTCTAGCTTTGCGTCGGAGACGCTGTACCGTTTTTGCCCCAAATGGTAGTTTGGGGCAAGCTAGTGCAAGCGATAGTAATTGTTGAAAGTAAACAGTTTAAAGAGCTTTATTATGAACGAAGAGGAGTCATTGAAAAATTGGTTAAAAACGGCTGGTTTAGAGACGCCTTCTGAGCGTTTTACGGAAAAAGTGATGCAAAAAATTGAAGCAGAAGCAGCTCAATCTGTGCTTATAGAAAGCAATCTAAAAGCCCTGCTGCAAGCCCATACGCTCGCTCATCCGTCGCATGATTTTACCAAAAAAGTCATGGGAAAGGCCGTTGCGCCTAAAGTATATGCCCCTATCATTCCATCCAAAGCGTGGTATGCTGTAGCGGCAGTATTGGTTTTGTTTATGGTAGCTAGTATTTATACATGGAAGCCGTCTCATTCGGTCGCGCCTCAATACTCGCCTAGCCTACCCCACTTCACTCTTCTTTCCTCTATTCCCTTTACCTACGCAGCCGGGCTGCTAGTGATAGGCATTTTGTTTGCGATAGCTCATCTTTTACAATACAAAACCCTCAAAATCAACTAGCTTCTTACCCTGCTTTTTTCGTTTTCGGAGCCGCCGGTTTGGCGCAAATTCAAGGTTTTGCCTTTATTGAAGCGGTACGAAAACGACAGTGTCACTACTCGCGAATCAAGATAGCTAAACCAATTGGCAGAGGCATTGGCGATATTTCGGATGTCGCCTTTGATTTGGTTGGTATAAAAAATGTCGCTAACATTGAGTTTAAGCGCACCTTGGTTTTTCAATACTTTTTTGGCTATTCCTGCTCGTACCGACCCAATCGGATAAACGAGCAATTGCCCCAACAAAAAAGTACTTTGATAAGAACTCGCCAACTCCGCCGACCACGAACTATTGATTTGGATTTGATTGGTAGGAACCACTACCCAATAAAACCGTGAATCATCCAGACGCTGCCCGTAGAGGGTTGCCTTAAAGCCATTGTTGATGTATTCGGTATAGAGGTTGAGCGTCCACCATTTTGCCAACTGAAAACTTCCATTTACCGAAATACCATAAGAAATCCGCTGCCCAAAATTTCCGGGGCGACTGTAGTAAATAGTGCCTCGCTGCTCATTGGTTTCTGAGATTACATTTTTGGCAATGCTGTATTGTAAAGTAGTCGTAATCTTGTTTTTGAAAGTATGAGATAGTTCAAAATTATAAGAAAAAGTAGGTTGCAAAAAAGGGTTACCACCATAGTACGTAAAGCGGTCGAGAGGATACGAAAACGGATTCATATCCTGATAGTTAGGCCGATCAATGCGCCGACCAAAGGAGAAGCCCATTTGGTGTGTATTGGTACTATCTAAGCGATATTGAAGGTACAAAGTCGGGAAAAAACTATTGTATTTTCGGGTAAAAGTAGAGTCTTTGGTTTGTTTGTTTCCTAATTGATGCCCTTTGATGATGGTATTCTCAAATCGCAATCCCGCTTGTAAAGACCATTGTTTCCAATTTCTTGAATAATTGACGTAAGAGGCGTTGATATTTTCGTTGTAATTAAAATTATTGGTAAACTCATAATTAGGCGAAGGTTTTCCGTCCAGAATGTCGAAAAAGTCGGCGATATTCCCCGTACCGATGATACTCGTTTTGACGCCTGTTTCAAACCTTCCTCCGTCCGAAGTAGGATGTACATAATCTACCTTAGCCGTACCAATATCGATAGTGGTAGGCAAATACGAAACCAAAATCGACCTACTCACAAACTGATTTTTAGCATCCAAAATGGTATTGGTGAGTGTTTGGTCGCTGGTAGATTGGTAGTGGATATAGTCGATATTGGTGGATAGTTCTTTGCCCGTACTATCGAACTTATGCGCAAAATTGAGGTTGATACTACCATTTTTCCAGATTCGGTCGGTGGGGCTGAGTGCTTCTACAAAATTTGTCACTTCGTTTTTAGCGTCCAAAACTTGGGCTTTGTTTGTGACATTGTTACGAGAAGGATTATAAAAGCCATTGAGTACCAACCCAAAAGTAGTTTTTTTGGAAGCATAATAATCAAAGCCTGCTTTTACAGAATTGCCGCCATTGTTACGCTGAATGTAGGAGTTTTGGGTAAAAGCTGAGCTAAACTTCCCCGCCGAATCATAGTAGCGCCGCCAAATCGTAAGATCTTGATAGCTATTGTTTTGATTGACGCTAAGACTAGAAAAGAAATTGAATTGATTGACCCGATAGTTGAAATTGAGGCTATTGTTGGTACGTCGATACACACCCTGCCCATAACTTAAGCTAAGACCGCCATTAAACCCTCGCAACACATTTTTTTTCAATCTGATATTAATTACCCCCGCATTGCCTGCGGCATCATATTTAGCGGGAGGGTTGGGCATGATTTCGATGGTTTCGACCGAGCCAGCAGGAAGAGATTTGAGGTAATTGGCCAAATCATCGGCCGACAAATAAGTAGGTTTATCATCCACAAATACCACCACGCCCGATTTGCCTTTGAGCCTGATGCCGCCGTTTTGATCCACTGCTAGACCCGGCGATTTTTCGAGTACTTCCAAGGCATTTGTTCCGGCATTGCTAATCAGGGCATCCACATTGACCACGGTACGGTCAATTTTGGTTTCTACAAAAGGCTTCTTTCCTTTTACGGTCACCTCCGCCAAATTTTTATTGGATTCTTGTAGCACTATAGTAGGCCAATTTACATCGGCATTGCCTACTTCAAAAGGGGTACTTACGCTTTTTTGATGCCCCAAATGAGTTACCATCAGCAGGTACACATTTGATTTAATACCTACAAACTCAAATTGGCCGTCAGTTTCGGTAACGGCGGCTTTCACAAAAGCTGAGTCTTTGGCTGTAAGAAGCGACACCACTGCCCCGTTAAGTGGTTTTTGAGAACCGCCTTTGACGGCTCCATTGATTTTGAAAGTTTGTGCGAAGAGGGTGGCCGAGCTACAGAATGACCACAGAAGCACATAAAAAAGAGCGCGTAGTGTACAGGATTTTATCATGGCTGACGGGAAATTGTATGATGGTAACGTCACAAATGTAGCACAAACCACCACCATACAAATTTTCCCCTAGACCAATCGTTTTTTTTAAAAGCCGAAGTGCGCTAAAATCAATCTAAAGTGCAGAGGATTACCACCCAATGCCATAATCTTCACCATGATTGCTGGAGCCTCCCCAAAAGCTATTGTGCGTCCAATCAAAGTAAATGGCATTGATAGGGCCACTTGTACGCTCTTGATAGTTGATTTTATAGCCCATTCGTCCTAGTTCTTTTCGAGTCCAAGCCGGCATAGCCTCGTTGAGCGTAAGGCCGCCATTGATGCGCTCGTGTTTGCCAAAACTTGAATACATCTGCTGTGTTTTGAAACTTGGTGCTTCACAAGATTCTTGCACAGTCATATCAAACTCGACCATGTTCAGAAAAAACTGTAACAATAATTGGTCTTGTTCATCGCCTGCTTGCTTAGCAAAAGCCAAGTAAGGTTTTCCATTTTTGAGGGCGAGGCTTGGCGTAAGCGTTACGCGGGGGCGCTTTCCGGGGGCCACTACATTATAGGGATTTTCTTTAGGGTCAAGCACAAAAGCCTGCATTCGTTGGCTCATTCCGATACCTGTGTTGCCTGCAATACAAGCAGGCACCCACCCTCCACTTGGAGTCACCGATACTACCCAGCCTTCTTCGTCGGCGGCCTCAATGGAAGTAGTACCTGCCGTAAAACTTTCCTGAAATTTCTCATCCAAAGTAGCATTGTTTTTGGGGGCGTTTAAGCTGGCACTTCCCCAATTTTTCAGCATATCAAGATAAGGATTCGCCTTTCCTTCAAAAGGATAAGGGTCACCAGGGCCTATTTTGGGGTCGTTCATATCAAACTTGATTAGTTTACTGCGTTCTTTGGCGTATTCCTTCGAAAGCAGTCCTTTCATAGGTTCTTCGGGAGCAAAAGCAGGATCTCCGTAATAAAAATCACGGTCGGCAAAAGCCAAGTTCATCGCTTGATACAAGGTATGAATGTAGCGCGTCGAATTATAGCCCATGCTTTTCAAGTCAAAGTTTTCGAGAATATTGAGGGTTTGTAGCATGGCAGGCCCTTGGGTCCACTGCTGAAGTTTATAGACCTCAATTCCGCGATAAGTAGTCATCATGGGTTCTTCGATTTTGACTTTCCAGTTGGCCAAATCCTCCTCCGTAATCAACCCACCCTGCTCACGACACCCTCTCGAAAATTCTTTGGCGATTTCGCCTTTATAAAACAAGTCATTGGCTGCATAAATCGCGTCTTTGCGTGACTTGCCCTTAGCGAGTGCCTGCTGCTCGGCATTGACCAATTTGGTCAGAGTATTTAATAAATCTTTTTGGACAAAAATCTCCCCCGCATCAGGCGCTTCACGCGAGGCACCAAGATGGGGCAAAAACACTTTTTTAGAATAAGGCCATTGCTTGATGAGGTCTTTGCCTTTTTCGATAGAGTTGGCCGTTTGTGCTTCAATAGGATAGCCCGCCGCCATTTGCATGGCAGGCGCCAATACCTCCTTAAGAGACATCGTACCATACTCGGCAAGCATGGTCATCAATCCCCCTGGTGTACCGGGTGTGACGGCGGCCAAAGGGCCATATTCGGGTGGATACTTCATGCCCTTGTTGGTAAAAAACTCAGGCGTAGCTCCCGTAGGTGCTACGCCGTGGGCATTGATAGCAATGACTTTCTTGGTTTTGGGATTATAGATAAGGGCCTGTGTTTCACCGCCCCAGCTCAGCACATCCCACATAGTACAGGTCGCAGCGAGCATCGCACAAGCCGCGTCGATGGCATTGCCACCTTTGGTAAAGGTCATCGCACCCGCCGTAGCAGCAAGAGGTTTGCCTGTGATAGCCATCCAATGTTTACCATGCAAAGGCGGCTTTTGGGTAGTGACAGGTAGGTTGTTGAACGCCTGCCCCTTTCCCTCAACCAATGAGAAAAATAGCGCAAATCCAGTGAGTAGAAGGCGAACTTGTTTCATACGTTTAGGTTTGGTTTGTTGATTTTTATTATGGGAGAAAACTATATATATCCAATAACCTCTTAACAAATCACCAATCTAGGGCCTCAGGAATTTTCTCAAATATAGTCTTCCATTTAGGAGATATTTTACTATCTATTTTTTTAATACTCTGCCATACAGAAGGATGTTGATATGACCCAATATATTTTTTATAACTTGCTTTAATTTCACTTTTTATATCATCTAAAGGTTGAGAGAAGTTAAAATATTCATCATAAGGCGTAAGTACCTGCTGTAATTCTTCCTGATTAGCCGCTTTAAGTATCCTCACTAATCTATCCATCATTTCATAGTAATGCTTCCCTGCACTTTTTCTAGCTACGATAAGTGTATCTCTTTGATTTAACTCAAGAATTTCGAGAGTTGCTTTTACTTTATTACTATCTTTTTGGTTTAAATCTGGAATTATTTCAAACTTAAAAGTTTTAAGATTTAGAATCATAAAATCACTTGGATTTTCAACTCTTGGATTTATAAAGGCCACTACCGAATATTTAGGCTCTTCTCCCCTTTTTACCTCAAAAATATCATCGTTATTGTCCAACACATAACATTCATCCAGCTTGTAACCAGAATTACATTGCTTACAAGCCAAAAGGTAGTTTTCCCATAAGAAGGCTTTAGTAGGAAAAAACGATTTAGGATAGATATGCTCTATGTCATTGGCTTCATTTTGTTCACAGTAATTACACAATCCTTCATAAACACACAAACCATATAGCACTTCTCTTACATTTTCAAAAGCTTTCTCACCCTTCGCACCTCCTTTGGAGTTCCAAAGTTTTTTTGCTTTTGCCACTTTTTTCTCAAAAGTTTGCTCATTGTTTACAGCCTCTTGCAAAATATCTAACTCCCTTTGAATCTCTTCGTTCAATTTTTTAGATACTAGTTGGATCATCCGTACTTAATATTTTTTGTAAACTTATTCGCTCTTGTTCTTCTTGGGGAGTTATCTTACCCAAAGCAGATAGCATATTTAGATGTCCTAGTTTTTCAAGTTTTTCCTCAGATTTTTCAGAGCGTACAGGTGTTTTTCCAAACAATTCTGTACCATACGCATCTAAGATATTTCCATATATTAAACGTTCTTTTTCCAAACCAACCACTTCTCCAGAATCATCTGCAGCGCCAGGTGAAGCCAAACGCCAAATGCTACCTTTCTCACAAGCTCTGCAAACCAATGGGCTGTGAGTTGTGACAATGAATTGGAGTTTGGGAAAATATTTTGTAAACCACGTTCCTATTCTAGTTTGCCATGTAGGATGCAGATGAGCATCTATTTCATCTATCAATACTACACCCGGCAAATCAATCATCATCTTGTTTCGCCTAATATTCTCAAAAACAGTATCTGAATTATACACTCTTATTAGTTGGCGTATTAATTCAAAAGTAAGACTGAGTATCGAACGATAACCATCACTTAATTGATTTACACTGATTAAAGAGCCGTTACCGTCTTTAAAAACCACTCCATTGGAGCTTACACTTTCTATTTCCGCCTTGTGGGGCAAAAAATCAGCTGAATTAACTAGATTTTTAATGTCATCAATAATATGACCTTCTTCTTTATTTTCTAAAATTTGATAATTTAACTTCACTAGCCACTCAATTGCCTCCGTCAAAGCAACATCTTCACCAAAAACAGATAAGTGTGCCCCAAGTTTTGGTTGAGAATAAAATACTTTAGTCCAATCAGGGTTACCTCCTTCAAATCTCCGAAAAGGGCCATACGCTACCGAAAACCATCCCTTCCCTTGCCCCCAATTATAATTTTGTGGTTCAGGCTTTTGCCCTTTTTTTGGTAAAAATTCTACATATTCGTCCGACCGTTTAAATTGTATAATATTAGGGATAAGTTGTCTTGTAAGCTTGGCCCTTCGTCCTGTATGCACGTCTCCAACAGAGGGTTCTATACTAATATCTATCTCTCCCCAATTTTTTTGTCTATTCAACCACTCATTCCATGATGCTCTCAACCCTAAAGCCTCTGTAGGGCCTACCAACGCCAAAGCTATTGATTTAACAACTGTTGATTTACCAGATCCATTATCTCCAATAACTACGTGCCAACCTGCTGGTTCAGGAAAATCCATTTCAAAATGAGAAATCGAACGGATATTTTGTATAATTACTTTTTTAATGTACATATTAGTTCTCCTTTTGTCACAAATTAAAAGCATTCCTAATGCCTAGAGTCTTTTCAAACTTTTTGTAACATAGCTAATTTTATTAATCAAAAATCTTGTTTTAATATTTTGACTTTTTATCAAAAATAAAACTTTCTAGTCAACTTATCAACAAGCCAAAAAACCACTCACATCATACCTTTCGCTTTCAATTCTAGGTATTTGTTGACGGTGTTGGCGTTGAGGTCTTTGGGGACAGTCAAAATCGCCTGAATTCCGTACAGTTCAAGTTCTTTGACGACGCGCCGTTTTTCGTAGTAAAACCTCTCGGCTATGGTTTTGAGGTAAATATCTTCCGTATTGTCGGCGGGACTTTTGAGTAGAGAAGCGGTCTCCGTATTTTCAAAAAACACCACAATCAGCAAGTGAGTTTTGGCCAACTGCCGCAAAAAAGGCAGCTGTCGCCGCATCGCACTGAGGGTTTCGAAATTGGTAAAAAGCAACAACAAACTCCGCTGACGGATATGTTTTTTTACATGTGCGTACAAAGTCTCATAATCACTCTCCAAGTAGCGAGTCTTTTGTTTATAGAGCACTTCGAGGATTTTCTGCATCTGCCCTGCCTTCCGCTCTGCGGGTAATATTTGACCTATTACTTCCGAAAACGTGATAAGCCCCGCTTTGTCTTGTTTGATTAGGGCGATATTGCTCAACACAAGTGTAGCATTGATGGCATAGTCGAGGAGGGTCATTTCTTCAAAAGGCGACTTCATGACCCGCCCTTTGTCTATCAAACAATACACCGCTTGTGAGCGCTCATCTTGGAAAGCATTGACCATGAGCTCATTGCGACGGGCAGTGGCTTTCCAGTTTACGGTTCGTACGTCATCGCCTTTTACATAAGGACGTATCTGCTCAAACTCCATACTGTGCCCCAAACGCCGAATCCGCTTGATACCCAGCTCCGTAAGTCGGTTAGAAATGGCCATCAATTCATACTGCCGCATCTGGAGATAGGAAGGATACACCGCAACGGTTTTGTTTTGGGAAGATTGATACCGACGTTTGACCAATCCCAAGGGGGTTTTGATAAAAGCATTGACCGCTCCAAAACTATATTCGCCTCGCTTGGTAGGACGCAACTCATAACGAAGCAATTGGGTTTCGTTGGGGGAAAGTTCCGCCTCAAAAAGTACATCTCTCCTCTGAAATTGAAAAGGAATTTCGTCTACTATTTCCCAGCGAGTTTTGAAAGGGTAGCGATTTTCGAGGTAAATCGTCACGGGATTTTCGTCCCCATTCGACAGCCGGTCTGACACATCTCTTTTGACAAAAATCCCTTCTTTGGTACGAAAAAGCAAAAAAAGATCTAACAACACCAAGAAAGCAAAAATAGCCGTCATGAGTTTGGCGATTCCAAACAAAAAAGGTGCTGCTTGTGCCCCTAAAAACACTGCACTAAGCCCCATCAAAATACCCCAAAAAAGATTGGAGAAGTATAAAGGTCTAATATATTTCAATTGGATATAGAAGGTTGGAAGTTGGTATCAAATCGTAAATTCACCTGCTCCTTCACGAATTATGTCAAAATCGTCGTTGGTAGCATCTATGACCGTAGAAGGGATCAAGCCTCCAAAACCACCATCTATTACCATATCGACTTGGTGCTGAAAGCGTTCAAAAATGATTTCGGGGTCGGTAGGATATTCCATAAAATCATCTTCGTCTTTGATAGAAGTCGTAATGATAGGGTGGTCAAGTTCATAAACGATTTGGCGAGTAATGGGATGGTCAGGAATACGAATCCCGACAGTTTTGCGGTTTGCCAATACTTTGGGGACGCGATTGCTTGCTTCCAAAACAAACGTAAAAGGCCCCGGTAAAAGTCTTTTCATAAGTTTGAAGGCGTTGTTGCTCACTCTGGCGTAATCTGCAATATGACTCAAATCAAAACAAATAAACGAAAAGTCATTTTTCTGGGGTTTGATGCCTTTGATACGGGCCAAGCGCTCAACAGCTCGCGCATTGTGAATATCGCAACCCATCGCATAGACCGTATCCGTAGGATAAATAACAATGCCACCGTCGCGCAGGCTATTCACTACTTGCTGTATCTTACGCGGTTCGGGGGTTTGAGGGTGTATTTTCAGAAACTCTGCGGGCATTTGATTATTCAGAAATTTAAAATCCAGTAATTTGAAAATGAAAGTACAAACAATTCGTACAAAGTAACAAGCCGCTATCAGTTGACGATTCTTCGTCAAGCGTCAAACGATAAACATAAAATCCTGTAATTCAAACAATTAACAAACAACTAGCTAATAAAAATAATACCAACTAATTTTATACAAATCTGAAGTAATTAAGCAAAATCAAAAGAATACAAATGTTATATTTCTGATAATCACTACGATTAACAGTCATTTGAAGTGAGATTCCCTAAACAACAACAATTGTCGTTTAAGTTGATAATCAGTATTTTAATAATATTTTTTCTAGCGCTCCAATTGTACAAACGGAACACCCTGCTGCATGAGTTGAAGATTGCGTTGATTGCGCCACTTGGCATAATACTGATAAAGCCAATTGACAGGAAGACGAAGACGACAGAGCCATACCAATAGCTCTGTTTCCCAGCCGGGGTCTTCGATATAATTGAGAAGTTTGCGAAAAGCCGCTGCTTGTTCGGCGTCTTCGGCTACAAAGCATTTCTTGATAAACTCACGAATCCGATTTGCCAAAATATCATATTCTTCTTGCGAACGGCTCAAATCATACGCTTTGTTGCAGACTTCCCAGCTTGATTTGAGCATTGGATTGCCGACTCGATAAAACTGAGTTGCCAAAGATCCATCCAAGACCCGTTTGTGAGTCAATACTTCATCTATGTAATGGTATTTGTAATCATGCGCTGAACGAACAAAAAAATCAAAATCTTCGTAACTAAGGTTTTCATCGTATCCGCCCAGTTTCATCAACACTGACTTACGCATCATGATGGTAGGCGTACAAATAAAATAACGGCGCAAAATCTCTTTGTATACATCGCCCGTAGGTACTTGCCCCTCTGCCCCACCATGTGCACCAAGCGCATAATGATACCCAAACTTCTTGCCCGTCGAGTCGATATAAGCCGCGTTGGAAAACACCACCGCATATTCTTTGTTAAGCGTTTCAAAAACCTCTACTTGTTTTTGAATACGTTCAGGAAGCATAATATCGTCGGCAGCCAAATCAATGACGTATTTGCCAGAGGCTTGCTCCAAACCTTGATTGAAAGCCCGACAAAGGCCAATATTGTAAGTATTGCGTATAAATACAATGCGTGGGTGCTTATCCACTACCTGCTGTATCACCCTCCTCGAATTATCTGTACTTGCGTTGTCAATCACAATCAGCTGAATAGCCTCATACGTTTGATTAATCACAGACAACAAACTCTCTCTCACAAAATTCTCGTGATTATAACAGGTACATATTACGGTAACTTCCGGTTTCATGCTAATCGTTAGGCAACATTGCCTCAGTAATAATATTTTAATACAGATTTTGGGAACATTTATTAAGTAAATCTAAAATATTAATAGCGATTGATTTACACCTCTCCCTGTCTTTTTAGTTAACGGTAAAAATTGAGCAATCTATTAGCACTACAAAATCGTGCCAAATATCCTTTAAAACTTTTAAAATCAGAGAAATACAACCAACAAATCACTAATAATCAAACAGTTGTAATTTAACATATCAAATATCAAGCCTTACCTATTTCAACGGGTCAATTTGGCACGATTTTCTCTGTTAAACGTTTAAAATCTGGTGTAAAAAATATTTTTCATTATTTATGGGTTAGGGTAGTGCATAAATGCCGTATCAAGTTGTATACGGCATTTTTTTTAAGTTGCTTGATTACGTTTTTTTTGGTGTTTGGCTCGCCAAATACTTAAATTAAGCTCAAAACCGAAAATAAGTAACAATGCTACCAAATAAAACCAAATCATCATCGCAATGATGGTACCGATAGAACCATATAACTTGTTGTAGCTACTAAAGTTTGACAAATAGAAAGAAAAACCGTAGGTCGCCATGATAATGAGGAGGGATGCAATCAATGCCCCCAAGTTAAAAAAACGCCAACCGTGGTTGATTTTGGGTGCAAAACGATATATGATTGCGACGGCCAATGTAAAGGCAGCAAACATAACTCCATACCGCAAGGCATCTACCAAAAAAACCGTAAAATCGTCTCCCAATAGCACGGTATCGTGGAGCCAATCGACTACAAATCCTCCCCCTATAATCACAATTACCGCCAAAAACAAAACCGACGAGAGCAGCACTGTGAGCATAATCGAAATGCCTTTGGTCTTGAAAAACCCTCGGTTTTCGGAAGTACGATCCGCCATATTGAAGGCTGTCATAAGCGCTCCCATGCCATTTGTAGCCGTAATAAGAGCGAAAATAAAACCAAAAGATAATATACCACTTTGCTTACGGCTGATGATATCGTAAATCGTAGCAGCAGCAAACTCGTACAACGCCCCCGGCATGGCATCGTGCATAAAGCTCATAATCTGAACTTGCATGTCGGGAATAGGAAAGTAAGGAATCAACGTAAATAAAAATAGAATCGCAGGAAATACCGCCAATGTAAAATTGTAGGCTACCGCAGTGGCCCTTTGGTCGATGTCATAGAGTAAGATTTTTTCTAATAAAATCGTCGCTATATCTGCCAAAGAGACTGTTTCCGAAAAAAATCGCTTTTGGTGTAACCACGCATAGCTACGACGAAGTTGACGGTATTTAGATGTTGACCAGTTTTGAAGCATTCACTCCCGGTGATTTATTCATGTGTTTCAAGAAAAATACGGCGCAAGTCGTTCGAGAAGGCCTTTGGGTGCTCGCGTTGGACGGTTGGTATCACGGCTCAAAAACACGAGCGTTGTTTCTCCGGTATTCAATAAGACATTGTCTTGATTTCGAATTTCGTATCGAAATACCACCCGTGCTGCGGGCAACTCAGGAATCAATACTTTAATCGTAAGCTCATCATCATAGCGTGCAGGCTGAAGATAGCGCGAATAGTTTTCATATACGGGCATCATAGTGCCACTCTGCTCCATATCACGATACGAAAACCCGATACTCCTCAATGCCTCCACCCTCCCTATTTCATAAAATCGCCCATAGTTTCCATAATATACGTATCCCATTTGGTCGGTATCGGCATACCTCACTCGGGTTCCTTTTACTTCGTAAACAAACATATTTTTAGTCAAATATTGAAACAATCCGAAAACAATGTAAAGAACTGGCAGTCAAATAAATGGCCAATATCTCTCCGCATTTATTTCTTCATTTATACTGTATTTTTTATTTTTTGATATTCAATCGATTTAGTGCCTCTTGATACAGGCGAGCATTCTTGAGGTGGTCTTCATAATTGCTGGCAAACATATGATAACCCGAAAAATCAGCACTGGCACACATGTAAGTATAATCGTGTTTTTCGTAATTCAAAACAGCGTCAATTGAATTCAAATCTGCCACCCGGATAGGCCCTGGCGGCAGTCCCACGTTGGTATAAGTATTGTAAGGAGATTTCACCAAAAGTTGCGCGTTAAGAACCCGTTTAATCTCAAAATTTTTGAGGGCAAACTTAATGGTAGGATCTGCTTGTAAAGGCATCGACGAATTGAGTCGATTGATGTACAAACCCGCCACACGAGGTCTTTCGTCTTTCTTACGTCCCTGCTCTTCTTCCACAATCGATGCCAAAATCGAAACTTGGATGGGTGTTAGCCCGATAGCCTGCGCTTTGGCTGTGCGTTCGGTATTCCAGTATTTTTGGTATTCGTCATACATTCTACCCAAAAATTTGGAGGCATTGGTAGTCCAATAAATCTCGTAAGTATTGGGTAAAAACATGCTTACGACATTGGCGGTATCAAAGCCGTATTTCTGACATACTTGTGGGTCGTCGAGCAAGGCTTGCAACGAATCTGGTCCAAAAGCAAATTTGTTGCCGATGCGCTGTATCAAATCGGATTTGAGACGGATATTGTTAAAAGTCAGCCGCACCGCATCTTGGCGTCCATTTCTGAGTTTTTGGATTGCCTCCCAGTTGCCCATTTTGCGGGTCAAAAGGTAGCGCCCGGGTTTTACTCTTTCGGGTAAATCCAAAAATTTAGCCAAAAACCGAAAAGACATCTCATTGTTGAGTACATCATTTTTTTTGAGGGTATCTAAAAGACTTTCATAGGTACCTCCCACTGGTATCAAAAGCGCAAAATCTTTTTCTTTTTCTCCTTGAAAATTGGGCGTCTTAGCTACCTGCCAAAAATAAAAACTAAAAGTAGTCGCTACCACACAGACCGTTACGAATAATCCTATTTTGAAATTACGAGACATGAAACATGAAGTTAGATGTTGATACTTGAACACCCCATCAGAGTTTATTTCTCTCCAGAGGCTTCAAAATTGTTGCAAAAGTACTAGTTCGATTGGTATTTTTTATGGGAAAAGTGATGAGGATATTATGAATGGGTTCAAAAGCGTAATTTTTTGTTTTAAGAACCTAGCTAAGTGTGCCCAACTACCGCATACTCAATCTCCTGATGATTCTTATGGTAAAGTGTACTTTTAAAACACAGAAATAATAAGATTTGAGTAACTTTGCTTTTCGTTTTAATCAATTTTAAAATTCAATAGTTACATACAAAGACATAAGTACATGGAGTGCCTAAGCAGACGTGTACGAAATATATTCACAAATGGACGCAAAAGAAGAGTTATTACGCATTATTGACCAATTTAACCTTATTTACGAAAGCGAAGAAGCATGGCATGGCCCCTCTGTGGTAGAGGTATTGAGCGATGTTTCGTGGGAAATGGCGGCCGAAAAAATCATGCCCAATACTCATAGCATTGCCGAACTGGTATATCATATGACTACTTGGCGCATTTTTGTCGTAAAACGCCTCCAAGGTGACGGCGAATACGAAGTTACTAAAGCGCGTGATTGGAAGACTTTCCCCATCTTTGACGAGTTTGAGTGGGAAGCCCTACAAATGGAACTTAGCCTTAGCCAAGAAGAACTCATTGCCGAACTCGAAAAAAGAGAAGATGACGAGTTTTTGGAAGAAATCGTTCCGGGGCGTCAGTACGATTATTATACCATGCTTCACGGCATTTTACAACACGACTTATACCATGCCGGACAAATATCAATCCTCAAAAAAGCCCTTTTCTACAAAGGCTTGGGTAAGAAAAAACACCAAGATGAAGACGGCTACTATGGCTCTGGTGCCGGCGACTTCGATGATTATGATGATAGATACTAAAAGCTATTGATTCATCACTATTCATCTCAAACTCTGAATTTCCATGCGTCTATCCACGTTGCTAAGTTTTTGTTTGCTTCTCACCTGGACAGTTCGTGCACAAAACTCTTCTTCCATAGCCGCCGTCAATGGCACTAAGCTATACTACGAAGTAGCAGGGCGCGGAGAAGCTTTGGTTTTTATTCACAGTATCGCCCTAGATACTCGCGTTTGGGATGCCCAATGGTCGGTATTTTCCAAGAAATTTAGAGCTATAAGGTACGATGTGCGCGGCTATGGGCAGTCAGGTCGCGCACATGACCCCCACGACCCTACCGAAGATTTAAAAGCATTACTTGATTTTCTCAAAGTAGAAAAAGCCCATTTGGTAGGCCAGGGCATGGGCGGCAATATCGCCTTGAATTTTGCGGCCAAATACCCCGACAGAGTCCTAAAAATCATCTCTGTCGACACTACATTAGACGGTTTTTCTGACTATACTGCCGATTTTAATGCTACCCTCAATCAGATTGTAGATTTAGCCTCTCATCGCGGATGGCACGACGAAGAGCAAGCCGTGTGGCTTCGGTCTCCACTTACTCGCCTCTACACTGCCGACGATAGAGCGATTATCAACCTGAGTGAAATCATTGCCGATTATCACGGCGATCACTTTATCAATCCCCGCATCAATCCTGACTTTGGCAGCCCCAGTACTTTGCAATTATTATCCAAAATCCAAAGTCCCTTGCTCATCCTCGTAGGTGAAAAAGACGAAGAAAGTATGCACCGTATCGCCAAAATTTTAGAAACTCAAATACCTTATTCTCAAAAACGTATTATCAAAGGTGCGGGCCATCTGTCCAACATGGACAAGCCCAAAATCTTCAATCACTTAGCATTGAGTTTTTTAAGGAAGAAACCTTAAATTTGATGCCGTACCACAAACCAAACCCCAACCTAGGGCTTATAAATAGAACGCCATTCTTAACAATTTGATAAAACCTTTTAATGAGGAATAGGTATTGTTTTGCAGTCAATTTTGCACAATAGTCCTAATGTCAATTTTGGTCGTAGTATATTTATCAAAGCCCAATTACAACAATACCTTTTTATGGATACCAGAAGAGAGTTTCTCAAAAAAGCAGCTTTGCTCTCCAGTGGAGCAAGTCTCTGGGGCATGTTGCCTGCCTCTATTCAAAAAGCCCTAGAAATCAACCCTGCCCAAGGCAGCACCTATCTCGATGCTGAGCACATTGTGGTGCTGATGCAAGAAAACCGCTCTTTTGACCACTGTTTTGGTACACTCAAAGGTGTTAGGGGCTTCAATGACCCCCGTGCGATAAGTTTGCCTAATAAAAACCCCGTTTGGTTACAAACCAATCCCAACGGCGAAACCTACGCCCCTTTCCGCCTTGACATAAAAAATACTAAAGTAACTTGGATGAGCTCGTTGCCTCATTCGTGGGTAGATCAAGTAGATGCCCGCAACGACGGCAAATACGACCGCTGGCTATATAGCAAGCGCTCTGGCCGTAAAGAATATGCTCATATGCCGCTTACGCTCGGATATTTCAACCGAGAAGACCTTCCTTTTTATTATGCCTTAGCAGATGCTTTTACGGTATGTGACCAGCATTTTTGTTCTTCTTTGACTGGTACTACCCCCAACCGGCTCTATCTCTGGACGGGTACGGTGCGCGAAAAACCCACTATTGAATCAAAAGCCAACGTCCGAAACTCCGACGTAGATTATGATGATCTCGCTAGTTGGACCACTTTTCCCGAACGCTTAGAAGACAACAACATTTCGTGGCGAATCTACCAAAACGAACTCAGTCTGCCTGTTGGATTTACGGGTGAACAAGAAGAATGGCTAGCCAATTTTACGGATAATCCTATCGAGTGGTTTTCGCAGTATCATGTCCGCTTCTCGCAGGCATATCAAAAGTTTTTGGCTAAACAAGTTCAAATTTTGCCAAATGAAATTGCTGAATTAGAAGAAAAAATCAAAACTTTACCTGCCACAGGTACCGAAACCGACACGGCAAAAAAAACGCTTGCCAACAAACAGAGAATGCTCGAAATCGCAAAAAAAGACCGAGAGCTCTGGACCCAAGAGAATTTTCAAAAACTCTCTCAGCGCGAAAAAAATCTGCACCAAAAAGCATTTACGACCAATATCAACGACCCCGATTATCATAAAATTACAACTCTAAAATACAAAGACGGAGACACCGAACGCGAAATGTCGGTACCCAAAGGCGATGTCTTGCATCAGTTTAGAGCCGATGTCAATAGTGGCAACTTACCAACCATCTCTTGGGTAGTAGCCCCCGAAAACTTCTCCGACCACCCCGGAGCTCCTTGGTACGGCGCTTGGTATATTTCGGAAGTGATGGATATTCTTACCAAAAATCCTGAAGTATGGAAAAAAACTATTTTTATCGTCACCTATGATGAAAATGACGGATACTTCGACCACGTTCCTCCTTTTGTTGCCCCTGACCCTTACCGACCTGAGACGGGCAATGTCTCTAAAGGAATAGACAGCAGTGTGGAGCATGTGCGCATGGAGCAAGAAGTAGCCGACAAACGCAGCCCCAAAGATTCGCGAGCAGGCTCAATTGGCCTTGGATATAGAGTACCTATGCTGGTAGTGTCTCCTTGGAGTAGAGGAGGCTATGTCAACTCCCAAGTACTCGACCATACGTCGGTGTTGCAGTTTATGGAACATTTCCTGACCAACAAAACCAAGAAGCCTATTAAAGAAACCAACATCAGCGCATGGCGACGAGCCGTGTGCGGCGACTTGACTTCGGCCTTCAGACCTTACAATGGAGAAGATATAAAACTGCCTACTTCCGTCGATAAAAATGCTTTCATCCAAAGCGTACACCAAGCCAAGTTCAAAAATCCTCCAGCCAATTTTAAGCAACTTTCGGCTCAGGAGATTGAGCAAATCAAAAGTGAGCCTCTGAACTCGCCTCTCTTGGCTAAACAAGAAGCAGGTATTAAGCCTGCCTCTCCCCTTCCTTATCAGCTTTATACGGAAGGAAAATTGAGCACCGACAAAAAATCTTTTCAATTGAAGATGACCGCTCACAACGAAGTATTTGGTGAAAAAGCGGCGGGTTCTCCTTTTAATGTATATGCTCCGGGTAAATATCACAACGAAGACCTTAAAGCCTGGTCTTATGCTGTATTGCCAGGCGACTCTCTGACAGATAGCTACCCACTCCAAAACTTTGAAAATGATCAGTATCACCTACGGGTCTATGGCCCCAATGGCTATTTCAGAGAATTCAGTGGCAATGCCAACGACCCACAAGTGGAGATTGTTTGCGAGTATGAACGTACCGCTCCCAAAAGCAAACAATTGACCGGCAACCTGACTATCAAACTCCGTAACCTCGATTCTCAACGTAAACTAAAAGTAGAGGTGGCCGAACACGCCTACAAAGGCAGCAAGCAAACCAAAACCGTGGACAAAAACGGCACGCTATCCATAGCTCTTGACCTCAAATCTAGCTTTGGTTGGTACGACTTTAGCGTAAAAATAGACGGATATTCTAATTTTGAACAGCGTTTTGCGGGTCGCGTCGAAACTGGCAAACCTAGCATGAGTGACCCACTCATGGGAAAAGTTGACGCATAAATAATTGTGAATGCTATCACTCCCCCTTAGAAACTCTCCGACGCTTTTCTAAGGGGGTTTGGTGTTTTTTATGCCCCTTCTTCGTCTACTAAAAAATCTATTTTTTATTAAAAAAAAACAGATAATGATTTCTATCAAAAGCCATTTAAGGTTTTGTGTTTACTTTTGCAGCGTCAATACATTCGTTTAAACACGACGCCTCACTCGCGTCATCAATCAACCAATATAATGGAATACCGCATAGAAAAAGATACCATGGGCAAAGTAGAAGTCCCCGCTCATGTGTACTGGGGAGCGCAAACCCAACGCTCTATTATGAATTTTCCTATCGCTCAGGACATCAACAAAATGCCCAAAGAAATCATTCGGGCGTTTGCGTATCTCAAAAAAGCCGCCGCGATTACCAATTTTGAAGCGGGAGTTCTTCCAGAGGACAAAAAAAACCTCATCGGCCAAGTATGCGACGAAATTTTAGAAGGCAAACTCAGCGACCAATTCCCACTCGTAGTGTGGCAAACAGGCTCGGGTACACAGTCCAATATGAACTGTAATGAGGTGATTGCTTACCGTGCCCACGTACTCAATGGAGGGTCGCTTTTGGACGAAAAGAAATACTTAAACCCCAACGACGACGTCAACAAGTCGCAGTCATCTAATGATACCTTTCCTACTGCAATGCACATTGCGGCGTATCAGATTTTGACCGAAATCACCATTCCGGGCATCGAAAAGCTCCGCAATACCCTCAAAGCCAAATCAGAAGCCTTTAAAGATGTGGTGAAGATTGGACGTACTCACTTCATGGACGCTACGCCCCTTACGCTAGGGCAGGAGTTTTCAGGCTATGTATCTCAGCTTGACCACGGTCTAAAAGCCATCAAAAATACGCTCGCTCACTTGTCAGAACTCGCCTTGGGCGGAACCGCCGTAGGTACAGGTATCAACACACCTAAAGGATACTCTGAAAACGTAGCTGCGCATATCGCTGCTTTGACGGGTTTACCTTTTGTGACGGCTGAAAATAAGTTTGAAGCCCTAGCTGCCCACGATGCCATCGTAGAAGCCCACGGGGCGCTCAAAACCGTAGCTGTAAGTCTCATGAAAATCGGTAACGATATTCGGATGTTGTCGTCAGGGCCACGGGCAGGTATCGGCGAAATCTTTATCCCCGACAACGAACCTGGTAGCTCTATCATGCCCGGCAAAGTAAATCCTACCCAGTGCGAAGCTATGACGATGGTAGCCGCTCAAGTAATGGGCAACGACGTAGCTATCAACATCGGCGGGTCAAATGGTCATTTTGAATTGAATGTATTCAAACCGGTCATGATTTACAACTTCTTGCATTCGGCACGTTTGATAGGGGATGTATGCGTGGCTTTCAATGACAAATGCGCCGTAGGTATTGAGCCACTGACCGAAAATATCCGCAAACACGTCAACAATTCTTTGATGCTAGTAACGGCTCTTAACCCTAAAATTGGGTATTACAATGCAGCGGCGATTGCCCAAGATGCTCATAAGCGCGGTATTACCCTCAAACAAGCTGCCCTTGAAATGGAACTCAAAGGCTTAGATTTCACCCACATGACTTCTGAGCAATTTGACGAATGGGTACGCCCCGAAGACATGGTAGGAGGCTTGAAATAGTACACCCAACCCCGGCAACGTTCAAAACGTTGCCGGGGTTTCTCCGAGGTTTTTCAATTACGCTCCAATTGCCAAACCCAACGCCTCAGCTCTTCTAATATACGCTTGGCTTTATTTGTTTGGAATAAAAATCTGCCTTTATTCAATTTTGTATTCCAAATCAGTTTCGAAAAACTCTTACAGCCAATCCTATAAAATGTCTCTCTTTGGCAATCTCGCCTTACTCATTTCATTCTTGTGTTATTTAAGTCTAGCCTCTATGGCTGGGAAGCCCGTTCCAGGAGGCGACTATGGGGTAGGTCATGCCTTTGCCCTTTTGTTTTCTTATGCAGGCGTGGCCATTGGTCTTTGCATAGCATGGGCGATGGTGTTTTGGAAAGGAGGATTTGATTGGGTATCCGAAGAAAACACCGTGCGTAACATACTGGTTTTCACAGGCATTTTATCCATTCTTATACTCAGTTTTTTTGGAGCAATGGGCAATGGGGGTGGTGCGCCTTGGGTGGTGCGTATGTTGGGAAAACATACCGTAGTGTGGTTGTTGCCTCCCGTATTTTGGACTACTCTTGTCTTACTCAATCCCTCCTTACGGACTTCTCTTTCCAGTACTTTATGGCAATGGCCCATCAAAGCAGTCGTTCTCCTGAGTGTATTGAGCTGCCTTGCCATGATTGGAGAATGGTTGGTCAATATTCCCATTCAAGTAGCCCAGCAAAGCAAAGCACGAGTAGAAGCAGACAACAAGCAAAAGCAGCAATTTTTGAGCGAAATTGCCCAAAACAACGCCCAAACTTCACTTATTACGATTTTGGTTTTTACCACCAAATACCACGACACCGACGTAAAAAATGCAGCGCTCGCAAAAATCAAATCCAATCCTCAATGGCAAGAATACCTTGTGGAGCGATTGGCTACTCCGTGGGCGCCCCAAGTATTTTCGTTTATGGCCGACAATGAAGTGGACAACAAAAATCTTTTTGTAAAACCTATCGAACTAGGAATCTTAGAAATGGCAAAGGTATTTGAAGATGGTATGAGACGTACGCACACTTTTTACGATGGTCAGTTTTACAGCGAAACCGAAGACGTCTTAGAAACCATTGCTAAATTTGAAGGTATGGGGGTGGATTATGCTCCTGCCGTTCGTAAAATGCGAGCGGCCTTAGATACTCCGCTTGATAGCTATCAAGTCAAAGCCAATTTGAGGTGTATTCCGGTATTAGATCAATGGTTGAAAAAACATGAAAAAGCTCGATAATCTTCGATTTGCTGACACGGGTGCCAGCTTATATGACTTAGCCACGTCGTATGTAGTAGCGTGCCCCCAATGCAAAGGTCGTGCCGTTATTACTTCTGATTCCTCCCCTAACACCTTCCGCCTTAGATGTACCTCTTGTTTTCATGTAGAAACCCCTGCCCATTGGTACGGAGGTGCTACGGCTTTCGTGTCGGTCAAGTGTCGGGAGTGCTATCATCCTTTAAGGCGCTCAGCTCCTTGGAAAGGAACTTGGAAAAAATTAGCCATAAAATGCGACAAATGTGGCGACCAATGCGAATATGACGCCCATATCACTTACCATTCTTTCCACCAAGGCCGCATGACCGACCCTGTATTTGGGTTAGATTTATGGCTTCAACGGGAGTTTCGGGGCGAATTGTTTTGGGCTTATAATTACGAACATTTGGCCTTGCTTCGTCAATTTGTGGAAGCCAAACTTCGCGAACGAGGCATCAGCCCACGCAATACTATCCGAAAAAACAGCTCCATGGTAAGCCGTTTGCCGGTCTTTATCAAAAAAGCCGCCCATCGCGCCGATTTGTTAAAGATGATTTCAAAAATGCAGCAAGCGTAGCCGTAAATTGGGGACTTATTTTTTTACACCTGCATAAAAGAAAAACTCACTTTTACTTTGGTTGGAATAGCTTACCATCAGCACTTTAGAAGATACTTCTTTGTCTTTTTTATCATCATACCATTTTCCTACTACATAGGTACCCACTTTGGTATTTTCATAATACAATTCTAGCCCGTCTTTTACTTCTTTGGTAGTAATGCCTGAAAGTTTTTGGGTAGCAGGTTGGGGAATAAAATTGGTACGTGTCAATTCAAAAGTGCCATTGTTTTTCTTGACAATATCAAGACGGGGAAGTTGATTTTCGTCAGTGATGGCAATACATAAGGGGTCCAAAAAAGCATTAGTGCGGTACACTCCTTCTAGCACATTAGGGTCTTGGCTTAGGTCATCACCTTTACAACTTCCCAATACCACCAGCAATAATAAAAAAGCAAAAATGTTTTTCATAAAATAATCAGTTAAGGTTCTGAACGATAGGACGCCTCTGAAGTGCTAATCGTTGGAACCACTGTACGTTATTTTATCATACCTCCGTCTGCTTGCTTTTGCGTCTGAAACGCAGTTCCTTTCTAGCACCAAATTACAGTTTGGGGGGCTAGCTTGCGCTCGCACCGACATCCTGTCGGTGCGAAAACGGCATAAAGTCTCCGACGCTAATTAAGAATATTTCATAACAACTAAGGTTCGGTAAGTTATTTTCTCTTCCGTTTATAGCTTTTGCGTCGGAGACGCAGTCCCTTTTTTGCCCCCAATTACAGTTTGGGGCTAGCTTGCGCTCGCACCGACAGGATGTCGGTGCGAAAATGGTATAAAGTCTCCGACTTTATACTTAGAAAGAACATTTTATAACAACAGAGCCGTTGAAGACTTGACACTTCAACGGCTCTATCTATTTGGTATAGAAACTTTCCTAAACGTCACATATCAAAACACATTTTCTCAATGAGTCTATCATCCCTGCTTTGTCTTTGGCCTTGGGTACATATTCTTGACCTACGTATCCTTTGTAGCCTGATGCCACAATCGCCCGCATAATGGCAGGATAATAAATCTCTTGCGTTTCGTCGATTTCGTTACGACCAGGATGCCCACCCGTATGATAGTGGCTGATGTATTTTCCATACCGTTGGATATTGCGAATGTGGTCGCCACTCATGCTTTGCATGTGATAAATATCATAAAGCATTTTGAATTTCTCGGACCCTACCATTTCGCAAAGCACCGCCCCCCACTCAATATTGTCGCACTGATAATCAGGGTGGCTAGCACGCGAACTCAACAACTCCATTGTAAGCGTAACATCGTATTTTTCGGCCAAAGGGATGAGGCGTTTGACGCCTTTTTGGCAATTGAGAAGTCCCTGATAATCACCTAATCCGTTGCGATTTCCTGAAAAACAAATCACATTTTTGATGCCGTATTCTTTGGCTTGTGGAAGAAGTTCTTCGTAGCATTTGTAGATGGCATCATGGTTTTTGGGATTGTTGAGAAAACTCGTCAAGCCTGTTTTTTCGGGCCAAGGATCAGCCCAGCCCATCGCCGAAGTAAGGCCGTAATTTTTCATGATAGCCCACTCTTTCGGCCCTGTAAGTTCGATAGATTCAATCCCGATTTCTTTGGCAGCTTGGCAAAGCTCCTCAAAAGGAATGGAGCTATAGCACCAGCGACTTACGGAGTGTTTGATATTACCTTTTAGTTTCGTGGGTTCGGCGGCCATAGTGTCGTTTGTTATCACAGTAGAAACAGTTGCCGCTGAAGCTCCTAGTGCTTTGATCGCATCGCGACGTGATAGATTAGATTTCATTGGAAGGTTTTATTTTTATAAAGAAAGACGGTCGGTATTTCTAACGAAAACCTACCGTCTTATTAAGATAACATGGTGACAATAATAGGATACAACTACCCGGTCTAACTCTCGCGCCCTACCAAAAATTCTGCAAAATCAAGCAGCGGTTTTTTGCGGTCAGCGGGGGCATTGAGACGGGCTAAAGCTTCAAAACCTTTGGCAAAATACTCCTCGGCTTTGGCTTCGGCAATTTTATCAATTCCTAGTTTTGAATAAATCTCGGTTACGGCAGCTACTTTGGTAGCGGTATCGTACGTACCTTGGGGAAGGCTCAGCCAGTAGTCCAACTGCTGTTTGGTATCTCCTTCGGCCAAAAGCAGCGCCTCTATCAACATAAAAGTTTTTTTGTTGGCAATGATGTCCCCGCCTACTTGTTTCCCAAATTTTTCGGGATCACCATATACATCAAGCAAATCATCTTTTAATTGAAAACCCAACCCCATATTGACTCCCACATCATATAGAAGGTGGGTTGTGGTCTCATCGGCACCAGCGATGATTCCCCCTAGCTCCATCGCAAATCCCAATAAAACGGAAGTTTTGAGGCGAATCATCTCGATATATTCTTCTTGCGACACATCGCGACGGGTTTCAAAATTCATGTCCCATTGCTGCCCTTCACATACCTCCGCTGCGGTACGATTGAATCGCCGAATCACCAGAGGCAGATGTTGGGCATCTACATGAAGCAACAGTTCATAAGCATTAACAAGCATCACATCGCCCGACAAAATCGCGGTGTTGGCATTCCATTTTTCATGGACAGTAGGCTTGCCCCTGCGGAGCGGGGCTTGGTCCATGATGTCGTCGTGCATAAGGGTAAAATTATGAAATACCTCTACTGCCACGGCAGGTTTGAGGGATTTTTGCCAATCATCTACAAATAAATTTGTGGACAAAACCGTCAAAAGAGGACGTAAACGCTTGCCTCCCAATGACATAATATAACGAATAGGCTCGTACAATTCGGCTGGCTGTTGGCCGTAAGTGGTATTTTCTACTTGTTTGGAAATTGCTTCTAAAAAGGGTTGAAATGTCATGCTTTAAATGGTAAATGTTGAGCCGCTATAGCTTTCGAGTCAAAAATAATGGAACTTACCACTATAAACGGCCACCAATCAAAAAAGTTTTGAGTAATTTGTATGAAAAACTTTCGCAAAGTTTGAAACTTTGCTAAAAACAACCGCCTAACCTTCCCACAATTTTCATTATTATGTTGCGTCATCTACAAACTTATCTTTTTACGTTTTACTGTTGTCTTTTGTTTTCAAGCTGTGCTACTTCCCAACCCAAAAAAGCGCAAGCTTCGCCCCCGCCCGAAACCAATAAATGGCGCGATTTGGTGGCCAATTCGGCCATTTTTCGGCAAAGTCATACTGGATTTGCCCTCTATGACCTTGAGCAGCAATCTATGGTAGCCGAATACCAAGCCGACCGCTACTTTACCCCTGCTTCCAACACCAAACTCTTTACTCTCTATGCTGGGTTGTCGCTCCTTGGCGACTCTATCCCGGCTCTACGCTACATCACCAAAGGAGATTCTTTGATATTTTGGGGTACTGGCGACCCTTCGCTGCTACATCCTGATATGCCTTCCAGCAATGTCCTTGACTTCTTAAAAAATTGGCGTGGCAAATTGTTTTATTACCCTCACCACTACACGGGCAAACGCTTTGGCCCAGGCTGGTCTTGGGGAGATTATGACGAATATTATCAATGCGAAATTTCTCCTTTACCTGTTTATGGCAATATCGTTCGGTTTACCAACAACACCGTAAGCCCTCGCATCTTCAAAGACAGTTTGCGAACAGCAGGATGGACCGAAAAATTCAACCTTTCTCGCGACGAATTCAACAACGGATTTTTTTCAACTGGCTGGCCTACTGGCTCTTTCACCGAAGACGTCCCCTACCGCACTTCTCCGCTTATGGTAGCGCAGTTGTTGGCTGATACCCTCAAAAAAGAAGTCCGATTGTTTCCCAAAATACCATTGAACAGCCCCTCTTCTACCCTTTATAGCCTTCCTATCGACACCCTATATCGCCGAATGCTGCAAGTCAGCGATAATATGTTTGCCGAACAAATCATGCTAATGTGCGCCGCCAAACTTGACTCTACCAACGTGGGCTTTGAAATTCCGCAGGGCATTGAATATGTGAAAAAGCAATTTTTGGTTGACCTCCCCGACGAACCTATCTGGGAAGATGGCTCAGGGCTATCCCGTTACAATCTCTTTACACCGCGTTCGATTATTAAGCTTTTACAAAAAATACAAACCAGAGTCCCCGACCAAGAGCGGTTGTTTGGCTTGATGTCTATTGGCGGCAAAGCGGGCACTATCAAAAATCAGTACAAATCGCGTGAGCCTTTTATCTTTGCCAAAACAGGGTCTTTGTCCAACATTTATTGTCTGAGCGGTTTTTTGAAAACAAAAAAAGGCAAAATATTGATTTTCAGCACAATGAATAACAACTACATCAAAAAAACTGTCGAAATCCGTAAAGAAGTAGAGCGGATTTTAACCGAAATTCATGAGAAGTATTAACACCCTGATATTTTCTCAAAACGAACCGTTAGCCCGAAAACCATATGCCAGTCGTCGCACAAATCAAGCAAAGCAACCAAAGCCGTCATCCACTGCTTTTGGAACAAAAATACTACCGCATGACCGAAGGCGTCTATCGGTTTTTTAGAGGTACGTCTTTTGTTTTTTACCAAGATTTTATCCAACATTTTAGCACTACCGACCTCACCCGTGTATGGGGCTGCGGTGACTTACATCTCCAAAATTTTGGCACTTATAAAGCCGACAACCGTCTGGTTTACTTTGACTTAAACGATTTCGACGATGCGTTTCTTCTTCCTGCTACTTGGGAGCTTAGCCGAATGCTTGTGAGTATTTTGCTTGCTGCCGAAGAACTTGCCCTCGAACCTACCGAAGCTAAGGCACTTCTTCTTGCGTTTTTGAAAAGCTACACAGCCACTCTTTCGGCGGGCAAGCCTACCGACATAGACCGCCGCAGTGCAGAGGGATTGCTGAAGGAATTTTTAGAAAACCTTGAAAAACGCCGCCGCCGCGACCTCATCAAGGAGCGAACTCTCAAATCTGACGAGGGAAGGCGCTTGAATGTGGATCACGAAAAAGTGATGCCTATCTTACCCCAACAGTACGCCAAAGTAAAAACAATGTTAGAAAATTGGCATAGCCAACATCCTACTCCCTTTTATGAACGAATCTGCGACATTGGCATACGCGTGACGGGTACGGCTAGTTTAGGACTTGAGCGCTACGTGGTACTTGTAGAAAGTGCTAAAGAAAAACTATACTTGCTCGATTTGAAAGAAGCTCGCCAATCTACTTTAGCTGCGTTTATTCAGTTGCCACAGCCCTATTGGGTCAGTGAAGCTCACCGAATTGTGGGTATTCAGAGTAGAGTCAACAACGTACTACCGACTTTGCTCAATCCGCTAGTATGTGAATCTCAATCTTTTGTATTAAAAGAATTGCAACCCGAACAAGATAAATTTGATTTTCATTATTGGGATGGCGAACTTGAATCACTCACTTCTTTGGTGGCTACCTTGGGCACTATCACCGCTTCGGGGCACCTTCGGAGTGCGGGTCGGCAAGGCTCTTCTATCGCCGACGAGTTGATTGATTTTGCGCATGATACCCAATGGCAACGTGATTTATTGGCGTATTGTCAAGATTATCCTACCAAAGTCCACCAAGATTATTTTCAGTTTTGTGAGGCTTTTGAAGAAGGCCTTTTTGACGAGTAACCTAACGCAGGCAACCTTTGGAACGTTGCCTGCATTTAACCACAGTGCAAAGAGTTAATCACATTACCAGATTTTTGACGTAACCTAACGCAGGCAACCTTTGGAACGTTGCCTGCATTTAACCACAGTGCAAAGGGTTAATCACATTACCAGATTTTTGACGTAACCTAACGCAGGCAACCTTTGGAACGTTGCCTGCGTTAACCACTATTTCTTAACTTTGGTTAATGAAAAATAAGATGATAGACTACAATTTTGCGTCCAAATCATTCTCTTTCAGTCTATGAAACTTATTTCTTTTCATCGTTTTAGTGGCATCGTGATTGCCATATTTGCAGCTTTTCATTTGTTCAATCATCTTACGGCATGGTTTGGTATCGCATCTCACCGCCACTTCATGGAGCTTTTTAGGCAGGTGTATCGCTTTCCACCCGTTGAAATATTGTTGCTTATATGCGTAGGATTCCAGGTGATTAGTGGTATTTCACAAATAAAATATTTACGAACTAAAAACACCCTCACTTTTCTCGACCGTTGCAAAATCTATTCGGGTGTGGTGTTTGCGTTGTTTATTTTACAGCATCTCAGTGCAGTCATGGTTCAACGACTGATATGGCACGGCGAGACTGACTTTCATTTTGCGGCAGCCGTGGTATTGTCGTCCCCTCAGAAATACTATTTTGTTCCCTACTATTTCTTGGGAGTATTTTCTTTGGGAGTGCATATAGCAAGTATACATCGTCAAAAAATAATCGCTTGGATAAGCCCTAATCAAGCTAACTGGCACGCCTTTTTTATTTTATTTCTAAGTTTTAGTGTGGCTATTGTGATTTTGTATGTATTTATGGGTGGCAGGTTTGCTATCACTCAATAGGCAAGTGAATAAGAACTAAAAATTTTGTAACTTTTTGAAGGCAATTTCGTTGATAAACGTCGGGCTTCAACATTTTTATTTGTAGTTAATTCCTAATTCATGAAATCATTTTTTCTACCCTTTCTTCTCCTCATTCTAAGTTTTTCTTCTTTTGCGGGAGGAATCAAAGGTATTATCAAAACTTCTAAAGGCGAGCCTCTCCCCTATGCAGCGGTAGTAGTCAAAGGCACAAACTTAGGTACTATGGCCAATGCCGAAGGGCGCTACGAACTTGCTTTGGAAAAAGGAAAATATGAAGTCATTTTTCAATACTTGGGTTTCAAAGCCTTGATAAAAACCATAGAAATAGGGGCAGACACCCAAAACCTTGACGTCATACTAGAGGAACAAGCCCTTAATCTCAACGAAGTAAAAATCGGTTCCAACTCCGAAGACCCTGCTTATACCATCATGCGACGAGCCATAGCAACGGCGCGTTTTCATGCCTTACAAGTACAATCATACAACGCACGTGCTTATATTAAATCTACGGGAGTGATTACCAATATCCCCTTTTTGGCCGAAAAAGCCCTCAAAAAAGAAGGTATCGAAGAAGGCCGTCCGATATTGAATGAAAGTGTCAACGAAATTACTTTCCAACAACCCAACAATTACCGTCAGCGCGTGGTCTCGACCCGAAATAGCATCGACAACAGCGCTCCGAGTCCCAATGCCTTCGTCCTTGCTAGTTTTTATGACCCTACCGTGGGGGATGCCGTTTCGCCTCTTTCGCCCAAAGCTTTTGGGTATTATAAATTTGAGTATGAAGGTTCATTTCGAGAGGGAGATTTGGAAGTCAACAAAATCAAGGTAATACCACGTTCGTATGGCGAAGGGGTATTCAAGGGGCAGATTTATATCATCGAAAACACTTGGGCGATTCATAGCCTAAATCTTCAGACCACGGTACAGAGTTTTGACGTAGATATAAAGCAAGTATCTAGTCTGGTGCAAGATGTATGGATGCCTACCAATGTGCAGATTCGCTTTGGGGGATCGATGATGGGCTTTTCGGGCGAGTTCAAATACGTGGTGTCGCTCAATTATAAAAACCTCAAAATCAACCCTTCTTTCAAAGCTCCTCCTACGGTTGTGGACGAAAAATTTGAGAAACCTGCCAACGACCTTTCTAAAAAAGACCTCCGTTCTAAAAAGCTCAGCGACCTTGCCGCTCAACAAAAGGAGGTTTCGACCAAACAAATGCGTAAGCTCATGAAAGAATATGAGAAGCAAGAAAAACGCGAACGCAAGGCCCAAAAAGAAGATATTAATGTAGTTAGGAATGACTCGATTGTAGTAGATTCGATGGCACATCGCCGCACCGATACCTACTGGAACGAACTACGTACTATCCCTCTTACCGAAATTGAAACCAAAAGCTATAAACATTCGGACAGTATTCGTATTGTAAAAGAAATCAAAATCAAGGCCGATAGTACAAAAGCCAAGAGAGATTCTTCTAAGGTCGATTTTCTTTCACTCTTGACGGGGCGTTCTTTTAGATTATCCAAGAAATGGACGCTTGATTATCAAGGGCCTCTTCATCCCCAAAATGCTACTTACAATACTGTAGATGGCTATGTGTTAGAGAGTAATTTTAATTTCAAAAAACAACTCAACCGCGACAACTCTGTCTATATCAAACCTTTGGTACGATATGCGTTTGGCCGAGAAGTAGTGTCGGGTACGGTAACTACAGGCTGGACTGGGCGGCGACGTGGCATTTCGCTGTCGGGAGGGAGGTATGTATCACAGTTCAATGCCAACAATCCAATCAATGCCAATGCCAACACCACCGCGACTTTGTTTTTTGAAAACAATTTTATGAAAATCTACGAAAAAGATTTCGGGAGGCTTTCTTTCTATTATGCACGTCTGGCCGATGTTTTTTCACTTAATGGTTTTGTCGAATATGGGCAGCGATACGAACTTGAGAACCTCGAAAATGCTCGTTCGTGGATACGCTGGAACCAATTTGCGTTTTCGCCCAATGCTCCCTTCAATCAAGAATATGCCAATCGCTCTACGGCTTCCGCTTTGTATTATCGTTTTGAGCCGCACCGCGCCCTCACCTTAGACCTTTCTTTGACATGGCGGCCGGGTCAACAGTACCGTATTTATAATGGTCGCAAACGCTATCTCAACAACAAAAACCCGTCGGTAGTCTTGCATTATGTGAAAGGTATTCCTAATGTCGGCAGTAGTGTTTCAGATTTTGATTTCCTCGAACTTACCCTCCGCCAAGATGTCAAAACGGGTGTAAGAAGTGAGCTGCATTATTCGGTGTCGGCGGGCGCTTTTCTCAACAATCGCAATCCCTACTTTATGGATTACAAACACTTTGCAGGCAATCAGACTTTTGTGCAATTTGGCGATGCTTTTTCTACTTTTCGTGGTTTACCATATTATATGTATAGTACCTCTCAACGGTTTTTTGAAGCTCATATCATCAACGAATCGCGACGCTTGTTGCTGACGCGTATTCCCCTCATCCGATTGGCGGGTTTGAAAGAAAATCTTATGGTTCATTATTTAGCCACTCCTACCATACCTCAATATATGGAAATAGGCTATGGTCTCGATGGTTTGATTCCGAGCTTTCCTTTTTTTAGAGTAGAAGGCGTGGCAGTTTTTGAAAATTATAAATATTACCGAACCATTTTCCGCGTAGGAACAACGTTGAAATTTGGTCGGTAACGGCCAACGATATTATTGTTCGTAATAATATCCAAAAATAATACCCATTTCGTCTTCGCTAGTCAGTCCAAATCTGACAGTTTTGGTAGTATTGTTGTTATAGGTAATTTCGGAAGTCAGCCCCTCCCCTGCTTTAAATTCGAGCGGAATATTGAAGGTCTTGATAAGAGGATGTTCCCAATCGGTACTTTCATATACTATTTCGCCATTGCGCGTACCTCCTGCAATTTTAATCACAAACTTCTCCCCTAACTTGTGCGTGTGCGACGTAAGCATCAATACTTTGGTAGGTTTCGAAAACTTAAACGTTTTGGTAGCGATTGTCACCTGATTAGGAGCTAAACGAAAATCCTCATTACCCATATTGATTGAATTTGCCACAATTTTCACCTGCTCCTTAGGCATTTTGTACAAATTGACATACACCTCTCCGGGAATTTTTCCGGCGGTTTTGTTGACATAATGCGAGTTAAAATCAAAGGAATAATTGGCCGGAATCCGCAATGCTATCCCCTCCGGAAAAGTATAATCATGCTCTTGGGTTTGGGTACCTGCCCAAAACACGTGATTTTGCATGCTTAAAAAAGTCAACAGATTGCTTGTTCCGTCGGAATTTCTCAAATCACGAACTTGCCCCTCGGCAGGAAGATTCTTAAGATTTTTGAAATCATACAAAATAAAATGGTGACTACCAGGACGCATTCGCGATTGGATGCGATTGATATATAGCTCCGATGTATTGCCAACGGGCTTGCGAACAAAAATTTCGCGCTCATAGGTGTTAGAAACCTCAAAAGGCTCCAAATGTAGCTGAATACCCTCATTGGATTTGGGTGCCTCCAAAGCCGTAAAAGTACTTCCAAAATTGGAGCCACACAGCGGCACCGAATTGGTAATGAGCGACGCATCTACCGAACCACCCGCCCGAGGCGCTCCCGCTTCAATCCACTTACGAACAAACTCTATTTCCCCTACCGAAAGCCCATTGGCTCCGAGCGGCATGGGATTGCCGTATTGTTTATTAGCCAACAGCGAAGCGGCACTACAATTGATTTTGGTAAACAAAAAACTCTTAGACACATTTCCGGGCATCACGAGCCGCATCGAATCGGTCTTGGCAGCGGTATTTTTGGGGAATTTATTGATGAGATTGTCATACGAATTTACTCCTGCCAATACAAGTCCATGCTGTCGAAAGGCAGCGTCTTGCTCCGACGCATGACAGCCCGAAGTAGCGCATGATTTATCAAATATTTGCGTTTGAATCAGTTTGAAAGAACCGTCTTCAAGTACTTGCTCCTCCACCTTCTGATGACATGAGCTAACTATCACCGCCGAAACCCCTGCTATTCCCAAAACTCCAATGTAAAACTTGAAAGTATTCATCAGTCAAAAACCGTTATCTGTAAAACGTGTGAATATAACGTAATTTACTCGTTTATAACTATCTCTAGCATAGACAATTTTCGACAATAGAAGTTTAACTATCAGTGGAGGAAATCAATACTCCTCCCAAAGCCACCAAACAATCATTGCACAGGCATTGATTGAGATATTTTTGGGCAAGGAACTCCCTTATATCTTCACTCAGCTGCACCTGAAAACACGGACAACTTACCCCCAACGAAGCCTGACAACCAAATGCCTTCCCACAATGAGGGCAGGTAGTAGATTTAGTAGTTTCAAGCGGAAGTTTCATAGGGCAGGCTTGAGTATTTTGTGTTTATTCATTTTTCTTTTTCGACGCCACCAAAGAAAAAACCCTGTCACTGACAGTAGTCCAGGCGTAAGGCCAATCACAATATACAGAATTTTCAGGAAAATCCCGCCAAAATTTCCTACGTGCAGCGGATGAAAAGTAGCTTCAATTTTTTTCCAAGGCGACAAATCTGAGTAGCGGGTTATGCCTAAAAATTCGCCCGTATAAGCATCAAATTGAATAGAATTTTTGGCCGAAAACAAAGGGTTTTCGTTTTCATAATTTCCTCTTACGTTAAATTTACGATGGGGCTGCGTGGGTAGATACACATAGCTTGGCGTCAACTCAGGAGCTTTGATGAGTGCTTCGTCGTATAAGTTTTGTAACGAAACTTTGGCAAGGGAGTTGGGCGGGGTAGGTACGACTTCGTTGTCCCAGGTTTTCTTTTCAAACGCAAATAAGTTGAGCCAAAAACCAGTGAAGAAAATAATTACGTTGAAAACCAACGCCCATACGCCTACCATACGGTGTAAGTCAGAAGAAATCGTACGCCAGTTTTTGGGGTTAAAACGTTGTCTAAAAGTCAACACTTTCCAAATAAATTTGCGATAAACGACCACCCCCGTCAGGATAGACACCAACATTGTTAGCCCAAAAATAGCAGTTAAAGCAGCGCCAGGCATCCCCAAATGAAACGAAAAATGGAACTGAAAAATCCATTCAATCCAGCCCACCTCGAGGTCGTCGCTGCGTCCGTGTCTGATGATTTGTCCCGTATATTGATTAACGTTGATTGCACCTAAATCATAGGAAATCAAGCGTGTATCATTTAGATAAAGCCGAAATTGATAGGAATGATTGGGGGGAGCCGCAGGATTCACCCACGCAATACCGTCTAGATTCGGGTATTTTTGAGTAATAATTCGATACAGACTGTCAAGCGGCAAAGGCTCGCCCGTTGGTACGACATTGGTAATCTGACCATACATCCACGGTTCAAGTTCCTCTTTAAAAACCAGTATAGACCCGCTTAAACCCAATAGCAATAAAAAAAAGCCCGTAATGAGGCCAAACCATGAGTGAAGTGTAAAAAGCTTGCGCTGTATGTTCATAAGTTGATGAAGATTAACAACTATTTGACGGTTAAAGAGGCTGTCTAACGATTAACGCAGGCACTGTTTTGAACAGTGCCTGCGTTGAATACCTCGCCAACCCTGCCAACGTTCAAAACGTTGGCAGGGTTAAGAACGTTGGCAGGGTTAAGCCTTATACTTTTACTTCGGTCAAATCAAGCATAAAATTGTGCAAGTCAATATTCTTCACAAAAGGATTGAGTAGCTCGCTGCCGGGTCCAAACATCGACAACTCCACAAACTCTGCCGTATGGTCGGTGCCAGCCCATCCTATGGAAGTAAAAGGTGTTTGGATTTGGGCCAATTTTTGGAAAGGTAATTTACGCGCGTTATAAACGCCGTCTTCACCGAGCAAATAATAATTACTCAAAATCGTTAGCGCTTCCTCAGGTTTTATCACAATTCCCTGCGCCGCTTCGATGCGCTCAATAATCTGAGCAGGCGTAAAGTTTTTGTCGATACCATTCAATATCCACTCATTAGTGTGCTTAAAAGTCGCGATTTTATCAAAATTGGCATTGGCTTTAGAACCCGACAAAAGCGCAGGGCTGGCATTGCCGTGATCGGTGGTGAGTACTACAAGCGTATTTTTATCTTTTTCGGCAAAATCTATCGCTACTTTGAGCGCATCATCAAACTGGATTTGCTCCCCAATCAAGCCCCCGATGTCGTTGGCATGAGCCGCCCAATCTACCTTGCCAGATTCTACTTGTAGTACAAAGCCGTTGGGATTTTTTTGCATGATTTCGATTGCCTTTTGGGTCATCTCAGCCAAGGTAGGCACTTTCGCTTTGAGTTCTTCTGAATTGGCACGGTCGAGGGCATACGGCAGTCCGTCGTTGTGAAATACTCCCAAAATAGGCTTATCTGAATTTAATCCTAGCATTTCCTGACGCGTAAGCGCTACTTGATAGCCCGCTGTTCGGAAATCTTGCAGTAAGTCACGTTTATCAGCCCGATTTTCTTTCGAAAATACTTCTGTTCCTCCACCCATCATTACATCAAATTTCAGTGACAAGTACTGCACCGCAATAGGATCCATGCTACGACTTTTGGAGTTTACCGCAAAACCCGCCGGCGTTGCGTGCGTAATAGGCACCGTAGTGACACAGCCCACGGCTTTGCGAGCTTCTTTGAATTTCTGCAAAATAGGCCGGTATTCTTCGCCATTAGGGCCCATGTTGAGCACTCCATTTTTTACTCTCACTCCCCCCCCCCACGACGAACTCGCCGCCGCCGAGTCGGTCACTAGAGAACTCGCCGAGGCAGTATCCATGAGTGCACGTTTGACGCGATTGTCGCGCATGAGTTGTACCCAATGACTCCCACGCCCGTGATGGCGCTGTAGCATCAAATCAGCCATATTGAGTGTGCCGATACTCATGCCATCGCTTACCATAAATATGATATTTTTGACTTTGCCACGCTTTTTGGCGATGGCATCCCCGGCTCCCCAAGGGTTGAATAGCTGAGTCCCTAAAGCAGCCAAGGAACCATTCTTAAAAAAATCTCTTCTACGCATAGATTGGTTTGGTTGTGGTTTTGTAAACTATAAATCACTGAGTATGAAGTATGCTTTCACAAAGCTACATACTCTCTATTTATTACTTGGCACTTCCGAAATAATACCACCCCACTTTTTGTCATTTTTCCCAAAAAAAGGATTCCCTTTTTCGGTGGGGGTTTCGGCTAGCCAATAGCCCCCCAAGCCATCCAGCACTAAAATTAAATTGAAAAACTGCAGTTGAATTTAAGAACTTCCCCTGCCCGACACAAAACCGTAGTTGGCGTTCTTGTACACCATGTTTGAAAGTGGCCCCTACGCTTGAGTTATGTGTTTCATTGTCAGTTTATTTTTGGGTTTGAACCTTAGCTCAAGCAGCTTGGCAATGTGTGGCTGTTGAGATGGATATTCATTCTACATTCTTTGCTTTTATTTAAAGTTGTCCCCCAACTCCTTTAAACTTCTCTACAAACGATACTAGCTTTTGAAAAACACTTCGCTTCTTAGTCAAATACTGAGGATTTAAAGGACTCATTTTTGGTAAAAGTGCGTTTAATTCAGTTCCATTTTCACTCGCATATTCGCGCTTTAAAGAAGTTATTATATAGCGTTTCGCAGCTTCTTCATTCAGATTCTCTTCTACAATTAATTCTGATGCTTCTAATTGTTGCTTGCTTTGGGCAAATTGAAAAAATGAATCTATAACATTTGCTTTGTCTTGAAGCGTATCGAGATCTGTCTCATTAATGAAATCAACAACCAAACTCTCTTTCGCTCTATTCCCAACACTTGCACGAATAACCCTGCGTATTTCAGTAATTAAAGTGTCTTTGTCTTTAGTTTTCTTGTTATGTTCAAAAATCAATTCAAGAATGTAATCAAGGTTTATTTCTTGTGATTTTAATAAGTCAACTTCAAATACTACATCATCCCAATCAATGGTAGATTCTTCTTTTTCCTTTCCGCTTTTTTCACGTCTTAACCAGTCTCGTATATCATTGTAAGTTGAGCGGTAATCCTGCACTGTCCTTTCTTTGAGCAATTCAATTTTTTGCATTGCAGCAATATCTTCATCTGTTACAAAATGAGTTTTTTTAAATTCTTCAATTGCCTCAGGATTGTTTATGTCAATTGCTTGAAGTGCTTTAAGGTGGTTAAATTCATCGTAGTTCTGGAGTATGTTTTCTACTCTCAAATACTCTCCGAATAGTTTTGCAAATGCCTTTTTGTCTTTCTCTTTTACAATTTCGTCAGGATTAGGAAATTTCTCATTCAACTCTTTTACTACTTCTACATAACCTCTGCGTGCTTCACCTGTAACAATGTCTGTAAAACCTTCTAAATATTCTTCATAGCTCTTTTCAAGAACGACATTTTTAGTGTTTTTATCGCCAAAAAGAGTAATAGCGTCAATAGTTGCTTTTTCTAAATCTCGGAATGTTACAATATTTCCAAAAGTCTTTGTTGCATCATAGATACGATTGGTGCGTGAGAAGGCTTGTATTAAACCGTGATAACGTAAATTCTTGTCAACAAACAATGTATTTAATGTCGGTGCATCAAAACCAGTAAGGAACATTCCAACAACAATAATTAAGTCAATCTCTTTGTTCTTTACACGTTTGGCAAGGTCACGATAGTAATTTTGAAATTCTCCCTCTACATTATAATTCATTTTGAACATGGAATTATAATCATTGATTGCTTTGGTTAAAAACTCTTTAGCACTAACATCCATTGCAGAAGGCTCAAAAGTCTCGTCAAGTATTTCACCTATTGCACTCTGCTCTTCGTTTGCTGCAAAGGAGAAGATTGTCGCTATCTTCAGAGGCTTGTCGCTCGCTTTTTGTAGGTTGTTTAATTCCTCATAATACAATTTTGCAGCATCAACACTACTTACTGCAAACATGGCATTAAAACCTTTGTTGCTTCCTTGATTCCTATGGGTTTTTATTCTAAAATTCTGTAAAATGTATTGGGATATTTCTTTGATACGAGCAGGGTGGAGCAAAGCTGTTTTGTTTTCTGCTGCACTTAACTTTTTCTCATCTATTTCAGTTTCTATACTCTTAAACTGTGGTCGAACATCATTATAGTCAACTTTGAATTTCAGTACTTTTTCATCTCTAATCGCATCCGTAATTACGTAAGAGTGCAGTTCACGACCAAAAACACTTGCGGTTGTTTCTGCACCTAAAGCATTTTGTGGAAAGATTGGCGTTCCTGTAAAACCAAATTGATAGAATTTCTTGAATTTCTTTCTCAGATTTTTTTGGGCTTCGCCAAATTGGGAACGGTGTGCTTCATCAAAAATGAAAACGACTTGCTTTTGGTAAATCGCTAAATCACTCTCCGTTTTCATCAGATTGTTTAGCTTTTGTATGGTTGTAACAATGATTTTATTGTCATCTTTTTCGATGTTTCTTTTTAATCCTGATGTGCTATCAGAGCCATTCACACTATCGGGAGAAAAACGCTGATACTCTTTCATCGTTTGAAAGTCCAGGTCTTTACGGTCAACCACAAAGAATACTTTATCAATAAAATCCAATTGAGTGGCTAATCTTGCTGCTTTAAAACTGGTGAGCGTTTTGCCAGAACCTGTAGTGTGCCAAATATAGCCGCCACTTTCGGGTTTCGACCAATTTTTGGCTTGGTAGGAACTTTCAATTTTCCACAACATTCTTTCTGTTGCTGCAATTTGATAAGGTCTCATAATGAGCAATGTATCACTTGTATCAAATACAGAATATGTAAGCAATACATTCAATAAAGTATGTTTCTGAAAAAAGGTAGCGGTAAAATCTTTCAGGTCTTTAATCAGCGTATTGTCAGCCTTTGCCCAATTCATGGTAAAGTCAAAACTGTTTTTGTTTCGTTCTACCGTATTGGCAAAATATCGGCTGTCAGTACCGTTTGAAATGACAAAAATCTGAACGTATTTATAGAGTGAGTTTTTACTATTAAAACTTTCCTTTGAGTATCTATGAACTTGGTTAAATGCTTCACGGATAGCAACTCCACGTTTTTTAAGTTCTACCTGAACCAACGGCAAACCATTGACTAATATAGTTACATCATAGCGATTGGCATGTATCCCTTTTTGTTCAAACTGTCTGATTACTTGCACCTTATTCCTTGCAATATTGTTTTTGTCAACCAAATATATATTTTGAATATGCCCATCATCAAAAACAAAATCGTAAATGTAGTTTTCGTGTATTTTCCTTGTTTTTTCGACAAGATTATCGCTTGGTTTGTCTAAATATTCTTCTACAAAACGAGTCCATTCGCCATTAGAAAACTCCACATTGTTAAGCGATTGCAATTGCAATCTTACATTCGCCAACATCGCTTCTGGTGTATTTAAGTTGAGCGGATTTTCATACCCTTGATTGATTAAGTCTTGGATAAATTCTTTCTCCAATGCCGCCTCTGTTTGATAAACGGCAGGGGGTTCGTTTACCTCGAAGTACTTGGTAAACTTGTCTAGTACAATGAAGCTGTTTGATTCTGCTATGGTTTTGTAGGTACTCATTTGTCAGAACTATGATTTATTTGATTTTTGCAATTGTCCTGATTTGAATTTTTTGTTGGTTAAACGCTTAAAATTCAAGCTCATTTCGCCAAAATTTATTAGTAAGCCAATTTCTAGGTTATAGGCTTCCAAATAATTGATAGCTTGTGCAAAATGCACATCCTCTAATTTTGTGACTGCTTTTAATTCAACTGAAATAATACCTTCTACTAAAAAATCTACTCTACGAACCCCTATTTGTTGCTTTCTATAAAATATGGGCATTTCAAATTCTCTGTTGAACGATATGCCCGCTTCCCGCATTTCAATTTCTAAAGCTCGTTGGTAGATGACTTCCTGAAATCCATTTCCTAATGTTTTATGTACGGTCATAGAACATCCGATAATTTTTGATGTCAATTCGGAATATTTGTATTGTTCATTTACCATTCGTCTAAACTGTGATTTATTTGATTTTTGTGATTGCTTTGATTTAATTTTTTGTCGATTTTTTTCATCGTTCTATGAGTAATCAAACCGCAATAATTGTCTAAACTGTGATTTATTCTCATCATAATAATCATACCAATCACAAAAATCATAGTTTAGACAAATGTTAGCAGTTTATCTCGGTAATACTCATACTGCTTTTTACGTAACTCTATCTCTTTTGGCAAACCTTCGCTAATTGAAGTGGTGAGGGTATCGAATTGGTCGAGAATCGAAACTATGCGGGTTTGTTCGGCGAGTGAGGGGATCGGAATTTGCATTTTTTCAAAAGCAGTTCTTGATAAACGGGGTACACTCGCACGACGAACTTGACCAGTTATTTTTACTTGCTGAATTAACAGGAAGTAATACAAAAACTTACTTTTCAAATTTCTGGGAGTTAAGAAATAATAAACATCATCAGCAGCCCAAAAATCAACGCCACTGTAGCCAATTTCGCCAGCAGACCCGGCACTAATTATAAAAGTAGTGTCTGCTTGTACATTACTTTCATGATAATATCCAAGAGGAATCATGCTATTTTGGAATACTGCATATTTCCCAGTTTCTTCTAATTGGCTTTTGATTAGTCTTTTACCACGTTTAATCTCTGCAACTTCCCCCAAAGTCTTCCACTCTACTTTTTTATCATTTACCCCCCCGATTTAAATCACTGAAATTCAGCAACTTATCTCGATAATACTCATACTGCTTTTTTCTCGCTGTAAGCTCTGCTGTAAGCTCTGTAAATGTGTCGAGAATACGAACAATTTCTTGTTGGACAGAGAGGGGAGGGATGGGGATTAGAATCTTTGCCATATCATTTGCAGAAACATCAATAACCTTTGTCCCTTTTGCATACTTCCTTTTCTGGCTTGCAAACATTTCTGTTTGGGTAAAATATGCGAAATATTTACCAATAATATACTTTGATGGTTTAAAAATAGTAGCATGTCCACCTGTAACGGCTTGCTCTTCTCCAAGATAAACAACAGCTTTACCAACATCTTCTAAATTCTCACTGGTATTTGTTATCACAACATCACCATGATTTACTTTACGTAACTTAGCTGCTGTTTCTTTGGACACAAAAGAAATAGTATTTTTAGTGGAAATTCCATAATAGGTATAAATCTGACCATAATGGATAGCTGGTACACCAATTTCTGTAAAATCTGTTTTTGGTAATCCATTACCTCTGATAAACTCACCCACTTCCCCTAACGGTTTCCACTCCACCTCAACTCCTTCTAATAATTTATCTAACTCGCTCATGCTTTTATTATCTTAATAATTAGTTGTTATAAGCTTTTATTTCATTTACCAACAAGTCTTGCAATTGATCTTTTGGTAATAAAAGCTGATATTCTGCCACGCCAATGGGTTTATTGATGTCTTGGAGGGCAATTTCTACATCCAGATGGTCTTTATCGGCACAAAGAATAATTCCGATAGAATTGTTTTCGGTTTCGCCCTTCTCCAATTTATCGAGCAACGACAGATATACATTCATTTTGCCTATATATTCGGCTTTAAAACTGCCTATTTTCAATTCGATAGCCACCAAGCTTCGCAAGCCACGATGAAAAAAAAGCATATCTACAAAATACTCTTTGTTGTTGTATTCTAAGCGGTATTGGTTGCCAATAAATGTAAAGCCTTTGCCTAATTCTAAGACAAAGTTTTTAATTTTTTCTACCAATCGTTTTTCCAACTCCGTTTCTTTTACTTTTTCGGTAATACCCAAAAAGCCAAGGTTATAACGGTCTTTAAACACTTCGTTGGCATAATCTGCATCAATGCCAGGAAGTGTTTCGTTAAAATTGTGCGATTTGATTTGTATTTGATGATGGCTGAAACTATCCATTTTGATGGCATTGAGCAACCAATCTCTGCTCCAGCCTTTGGCTATGGCTTCGTTGGCATAAAAAAGTACAGCTTCGAGCGACTGAACCTTATTGATTAACAACAAATTATGCCCCCACGGCAAAACTGCTACAGCTTGTAGCAGTTTTTGGTCTGCTTGATAGTAACGCTCATAAAATAGTTTCATATTCCACAAATTGCGGGGTGATAAGCCCATATCGGGAAATTCTTTTTTGAGGTCTACCGAAAGTTGATTGACCACAGCACTGCCGTAACCTTCGGCTAATTGCTTTTCAAAAATCAACTTACCAAGATTCCAATAAACCGATTGTGCGGCACGGTTTAATTGTTTGGCAACTATTATCTTGGTGGTACGAATTTGCTCAACCGCTTGTTTCAAAATACTATCGTACTCTTCTTTATTTAGGCTTATTTCTTGGCTCATCGTTTAACCTTCAATTTCTTCAATGATAGCATCAATACTGCTACGTAGGGCATTTATTTTTTTTACGGTTGTGGCAATCTCAGCGTTTAATTGCACAATATCCACTTTTTCTCTATTGTCTTTGGCTTCTACATAAGAACTCACCGAAAGGTTATAATCGTTTTCGGCAATTTTTACATTATCAACAGAAACAGCGACATGAGGCACATCTTCTTTTTTATCGAAAATGTCCATGATTTTTTCAATGTGTGTATCAGTAAGCACATTGTTATTGGTGGCTTTCTTAAAAAAATCTTCGCCACTTACATCAATAAACTGCGTTTTGGTATCCGTCTTATGTTTTGAAAGTACCAGAATAGTAACCGCAATAGAAGTACCATAGAAAAGGTTGGGAGCCAAAGAGATAACCGTTTCCACAAAGTTGTTGTCAACCAAATATTTTCTAATCTTCTGTTCAGCCCCACCACGGTAAAAAATACCCGGAAAACAAACCAAAGCCGCCCTGCCTTTGCTGGATAGATAACTAAGGGCATGAAGCACAAAAGCAAAATCGGCCTTAGATTTAGGAGCAAGCACGCCAGCAGGGGCAAAACGGTCGTCGTTAATGAGCGTAGGGTCACCGTCACCAATCCACGGTATAGAGTAGGGCGGATTAGAAACGATGGCATCGAATGGTTTTTCATCGCCATAGTGTGGGTCTGTGAGCGTATTACCCAACGCAATATTAAACTTGTCATAATTGACATTGTGCAAAAACATATTCATACGGGCCAAGTTATAGGTCGTATGGTTTATTTCTTGCCCAAAGAATCCTTCTTCAATAATATGGTTATCGAAATGTTTTTTTGCTTGCAACAATAAAGAACCCGAACCAGCCGCAGGGTCATAGATTTTATTTACGGTGGTCTGTTTGTGCATAGCCAATTGTGCAATCAGCTTCGATACACATTGAGGTGTAAAAAACTCACCGCCCGATTTGCCGGCATTGGCGGCATAATTGGAAATCAAAAACTCATAGGCATCACCAAAAAGGTCAATCTGATTGTCTTCAAAATTCCCAAAATTCAATGCTTCTACGCCTTTCAAAACAGCAGCTAAACGAGCGTTTTTGTTTTCAACCGTATTACCCAATCGTGTACTTGTGGTGTCGAAATCAGCAAATAATCCTTTAATGTCTGGTTCGGATGGATAACCGTTTGCAGAACTTTCAATAGCGTCAAAAATGGCTTTTAAGTCGGTATTCAGATTAGGATTTGTATTAGCTGTTTTAGCAACATTCACAAATAGTTGACTTGGATAAATAAAATAGCCTTTTGTTTTAATGGCGTCATCTTTTATTTCAGGGGTTATTACATCATCTGATAATTTTGCATATTGAATGGTTTCATCACCACCTTCAATGTAATTGGTAAAGTTTTCACTGATGAAGCGATAGAACAACGTGCCTAACACAAACTGTTTAAAGTCCCATCCATCCACTGAGCCACTTGTTTGATTTTATCATCCCCTATGTGCGCTTGAGCTGGCATGGCAGGGCCTTCACGTTTTTTACCAGGCTGTTTGATCCAGCCTATCAGCCCCGCGATATTGCCTTTGTAAATGCCCGCTGCTTCTACCATACTTGGCCCTACGAGTTTTTCGTTCACTTGATGACAAGCTACGCAGTTCATCTGGAAAATAGCTTCACCAGGATGAGCGGCTGCGGTGGCGGTTTCGGTGTTTTTGGGTTTCAAAGCTTCGGCTTGCGCTTCTTTGACAAGTTTCTCATACTCAGCGGTTTTCTTAGCGACCAATTTACGGTGTGGGTCAATCACATTGGAGCGGTATAGCTGCCGTCCTGAACCCATAAAAAGCACTACCACGCCCATAGTAAGGGCGATTTTGGTAAAATGCCTCCCAAACTGAGCTACCGGTCCCGTGATTTCTTTCCATAGCCATACCATAGCGACAATGGCAATCGAAGCACCCGTCAAAATCACGGTAAGAACATTCCAACCCAAACCTTGGGTAGGAAGCGTAATGAGTACAATGGGCCCTACCAAAAACTGAACGACCGAGCCGTAAAATGTAACGGTATAAAGATTCTTACGAATTTCGTAACGACTCAAAGAAGGAAACTTTACCTCAAAATCGAAGTCTTTACGACCAAAATACCACACCAACAGTAGCCCAGATGCCGCCAAACACGCATTCAGAAAATGGAGATAACGGGGGAAAACATTGGGCAGCACTAGCGCCGACAAAAACCCTTCTACCACCGACCACTTATCAGGAAACATCATCAGGTTGACATTGGTCAAAAAAATCAACGGCACAAACAAGAAAATCGCTACCGAAGTGGCCAAAATACTGATGTGCAGGAGCTTGTTGTTTTCGAGGCGATGCCACATAAACTTGTGCGCATATAGCAGCAAAAACGCAATCGTCACCAGCGGAATAATCAAAATCCACATCAAACCCGTGAGGGCATTGGCCGTGTAGAAATAGGTAGTATAGAGCGTATTAATAGCCAACAACGGCGCAATCCCCATTACCACTGCCAATGATTTGTTGACGGTGATAGTCTGGGCTACTTCATAAGCTAGTTTGTCGTAATCGGGCTTGCGAAGACCCAGCAACTGGTAAACTAGCGTCAGAATAGAACCACCCACCATGAAATTGATAAACAGAATGTGCACTAAAAACATCAATACCAATATCAAAACCAAAAACCACTCAGGCACCGGTAAGGGCAGTGGAATGTCTTTTTGAACAATGGTGGTTTGAGCTTGCAAAAGAATACTATAAAACATGATAAAAATCTTTAGAATGAATAACTTAATCAACGAGCTGCGACAGATTGAGCTGGTTTTGGTTTGTTAAACCCAAGCCCATCTTGGGCACCAGTCACTGGCTGCGGATTGGTTTGGAGTTCTTTGATAAAAGCACAAAGTGCGTCTAGCTCGCGGTCGTTGCCTGGGAAGGGTGGCATGAAATACCGAGCAGAGTGCATATTTTTGATGTAGCCCTTCAGCTGAGGTGTCTGCCAAGGCTCTTTTCCAAACATTACCGTAAACTTCCCCACAATAGGGTTCACAGCACCATTGGCAGTGTGGCAACGACTACAAGTCAGAATAAATACATCCCGCCCTGCTTCTATCATATTATCGTCGGTTACTTCTTTAGTGGCCACAAAATTGGCATGTTTCAAGATTCCGTCTCTTTTGAGCAATGGATAGTCTTCTACCCGCAAGCCATTGGAATACATGTATTCGCCAATCACGTACGGTTTGCGGATAAATTCGCGCAAGCGCTCAAAATGCCCCATCAAACCAGCAATCAACAAAATACTCACAGCTGCCAACCAAGCCGGGGCGGTATTGGGGCGGAAGTAAGCCCAATTGGCCATTCCGATTACCAATCCAATCGCCACAATCACAATGACAATAATCTGACTGTACCAGCTCTGAAACTCAATCGTGCCCATGGCTACAGGTAAGTTGCCGACAAGGTTGGTGGGAATCACATAATAGTATAGCATGGCTCCCGCCGCCGCTAATGGTCCCCATACCAACACCCATTTCCTAATCGAACGGAGGGCACTTTTTCGAAAATCGGGGTCTTTGCGGGTATAAATCAACGTCAAAAACAAAGCAATCATCCCGCCCATAGTCATGGCAAGTGGAGTACGAAACAATAATTGCGGTAGATACAGCGGATTGACAAAACCATATATAAAAGTACGGTCATTGTTCCAGTTGCCGGTATCCATCATAAACGCCAAAATGGAAACAATAATGGCCATTGTTATCCAAGAGAAAAAGCACAAGAAAAGCCCGTACTTAACATGTTTAAATTTCTTTACCATGTTGGCTTTGAGCTTTTTCCAAGTCAAGAAATAAAGGAGAATCAACACCACTTCTGTCACAAATACCATCCATTCGACAAACCAAGCCCCAAAAAAGACGCGAATCAAACTAGCAATCGAGGCGGGATTGACCAGCGAAGCCGAAAACCAAATACCTACGCCCGTCATCGCACCAATGGTGGTCGTAATCAGAAAAGCAACGAACAAAATTCGGTAAGCCAACGAATCCCATTTTTCGGCTAGTTCGGGATTGGTTTGCATCAGCCTGAAACCTTTGATTTCGAGCATGGCCACTACGGGCATTAGGCCTACCGCCAAAGCGTGATTGATGATAGCATGAATCACGGCTATAATGGCAATCAAAGCTCGATTGCCTAAAAAATCGAGGTGAAATATTGGAAAATCCACGAGAATAAAGTGTTTAATGAAACCATATAGATATGGGTTTTCTGCCCTACCCTACCAGAGGAGAGAGAAAACAAAAAAGCTAACCAACTGATTGTGAGCAACTTACCAGACTACATTAAACAAAGCGCGGAGGGTGCGGGATTTTTTGATGAAGCAATAAGCCTTTGCCATCTAAATAAGCAAACAAGGCTTTCTTTCGGGTATCAATCGGAACGCAAACAGGGACTTCAATCTGTACATCTTCCACAAAAAGATTAAAAACATAAAGATTCAACGACGCTTGTTTTTTCTTGGTAGGCTCTTGTCCAAAATCCAAAAGCGATAGCAACTGTTCCCGAAGGCGTTGCTGAGATTTACTTACCTTATGTTCCGATTTTATGCAAGACTCTTGGAAAGAAAGGGGATTGTCGAGCGAAAACACAATCAATGCGGTCAAGATACTTTGGATGCACATCACCCCCACAATGGCCACAAGAAGCCATCCACGCAGACGGCGAATCTGAGGCTGAGTTAGTTTGGCAATATCTATCCGCAAACGAAATAGCATTTTGGCGCGAAAATCAATACAAAGATAATAGGTTTTGGTTTGAAATGAGTGTAACAAACCTCACAATTATGTCGATTTTCTTTCTTAAAACATAAAAGTAATGTGAGTCGTAGTGGTATTTTTCAGTTTTAAATCTCCGTCCGAAAGATGCTGATAAAGAGGCGTTTGATATGTAACACCTGCCGAAATCTTTTTAAAATACAACTCAAATCCTAGATTGGCAGTAGAAAGAACTCCTCCCGTAAAAGTATTTTTAGTGCCGTTTTTGGTATCATATCCAAAACGCTCCGCATACACCCCCGCATTGGGCATCAAAGTAAGTGACGACAACGACACCGTCCGAAATACCGAAATCGACCCACTTGTACGATTGGCAAAACGATATTGATTGGGATTGGTCGTATTGATTTTATAAGATACATCTACGTTGGCACCCCAGTTTTGGTAACGTAGGTTGTAAATAGCATTCAACACAAAATCGACACTGCCCGTACCCAATTGAAAATTGGCATTGGCCACCTCACTACCGTCTTCTATATATCGAAACTTACCCGTAGGGGCTTTTACTCCTCCCCCAATGAGCAGGGTTTGATCCACTTTATGCGATGTAGAATCCCAAAATGTATTGACAATATTGTAATGAAACAAGGCCGACACATCCCCTAGTCCATTGATTCTCTGTGGTGTCTCGGTACGATAAAGTGTTTGGGTATTCAAACTATAAGGTACAAACACCATCAGTTGCGTCCGTTTGAAAGGATAAAAACGCGCCCACAATTCGGCCGTTTGGAAGTTTTCACGAGCGCGAAAAAAAGTACTACCAAGGTGGGATTCATAGTTTTTGATGCGATAACGCACCCCCGCAAATCGCATGTGTGATTGGGGTAAAATACCAAAAAAAGAACCACCATTGCCACAGCCGCATACATCGCAGGCATGAGTGGGCAGTACTCCCAATAGGCTCAATAAGAAGGCATAAACTAAATTTCTCATGGTGCAGCAAAGCGTGGATTGGTTAAAAACTCTTGGTCGGTCAGTGTTTTAAGAAACGCAATAATTTTTTGTTGTTCTTCTTTGGTCATTGCGATTCCGAAGCGCCCGTTTTGTTTTAAAAGTGGGTCTAGATTGCCCGTTTCTTTTACACCACCCGCATAATGCTCCAATACCCCTTCCAAATTCAAAAACCGACCGTCGTGCATGTAGGGATAAGTGACCTCGATGTTGCGTAGCGTAGGCACTTTAAATTTGTTTTTATCTTGCGGATTTTCGGTGATTCGATAGCGCCCTAAATCGTCGGTGTATTCGGGTAAGAGCCCGTTACTCCGAAAACTATGATCGGTAAAAAGAACCCCGCTGTGGCAACTGGCGCATCCCTTGTCTTTAAAAAGCTGTAAACCAGCTGTTTCATCGGCGGTCAATTGCGCCTTGCCTGCCAAGTATTGGTCATATTTAGCGTTGGCCGAAACGAGCGTCACCAAAAACTGAGACAATGCCTTCAGAAAACGCTCCGTGGTGATTTCTTCGGTCCCATAGGCTTTTTTGAAAAGACGTGGATAGTCTTTGTGAGTCCGCAGTTTTTGAAGCACATTCCCGATTTTTTCGTCCATCTCAAGGGGATTTTCAATCGGTGCAATCGAAAACAAATCCAAGTCAAAGACTCCGCCATCCCAAAAAAACGAATCTTGCCATGCCAAATTGACCAGCGGTTGGGCATTACGTGTTCCTTCTTGGTCGTCTATTCCGTGACTAAAACCATGCCCGTGGTGCGTAAATGCGTGACTTTGATTATGACATTCGCCGCACGAAATGCTACCATCACGCGAGAGAATTCCGTCATAAAAAAGCTTTTTTCCAAGCGCCACCCCGTCGTTGGTGAGGGGATTTTTGCTAAGGTCATAAGTAGGTTCGGGAAAACCCTGAGGTACCGAGAAAAGGGGTTCGGGGCTTGCCTCTCCCCCCAAAATAGAGCAAGAAGCAAGCCATCCGATAAAACTCAGCGACACCGCCACAAGGCGCCAACGAGAGTTGTTCATGAGATTACATTTTGTCGTTGTGGATATGATCTACTTTAAACATCTTGGTATAACCGTCCACGATAGGTTTTGAGGCCGCCGGGTTCATCACCACGCTTGTTTTGGCAATACTCACCCCTTGGCTAAATGTCTGAAGTACGTCTGTAATGAGATGCACAGTAGGCGCTACATCTTTACGAACTTGAGCCGAAGTAGTCCCAAAGGATACAGTGACGGTGCGGAGATTGTTGGCAGTGGCTGAATTCATCCCGCCAAAACCACCGACATGGAATTGGAATTTTTTGGTAGGCGTAGTCGCCACCGACGAATTTCCTTCTAATTTGAAGAAAATATATCCCGAATTCCACGACCAGTACATGTTGTCTGTACCATACGAAGCAGGGTCAAGCACACCTGTGCGCTGCGACACATCCGAAGTACTTTTGAGGCTATCGACCCCGATAACGTAGCTGAGAGACGTATAGTCGCCGGCTGGTACGTCTTTCAAAGTGACATTCAATGACTTCGTATCGGCCTGACGCACCAAGAAATATTGGTTAGGAAATTTCACCTCAGTACCGTCTGCTTTTTTGAGGACAATATTGCTTACAAAATAGTTAAGCGTTGTTACTGTGAAATCTTCATTGGCCGCGTTTTTGTAAGTTTTGGTATCCAATACAAGCTTTTCGTTGCCTACGTAGTTGTCAAATTCGAGGATGACAGCATTTTTATCATTAGGGCTAATTTCTTCGTCTTTGCTACACGATACCAACACAACAGAGACTGCCAACGCCATAAGCGCTGAAAATAAGAATGACTTTTTCATTTAAAATGGAATATTTGCTTTGAATGAATATGCGTACAATTAGAAGAGATATTATAACTCCAGCCTTTAGACTGGGGCTATTTTCTCATTACCCCAGCCCAAAGGCGTGGGGTTAAAACATCAATTATATCCAGCTTACTTACTTCAATCAAATAAGTAACTAAACAAACGCATTACAAAACAAATGCAGGTGGGCGAAGCAGCGAAGAGGTAAAATCGGTCGTAGGATTAGGCTGATAATGAGCATTATTAATTCGCTCAAAATAACTTATAGATACTGATGAAATCGTCAAAGCCACTTCATCGAACACATCTTGTATGATTTTTTTGAAGGCATCATCTTGTTTTTGAGCTTCTTCACGAGCATGGCCTTCGGCTACTTTGTGGAGTTGTTTGGCGAGATAACATTTACCATCGCAATGTAACTGAGGCTTGAAGCGATTTTCGCAGAGGTTTTTGATAATGAACTCTTTACGTAGCTCAAAGTCAAGATACACAAACGGCACTATCAGCATTTTGAAGCTGATAAGTGTTAATAAAAAGTAAGCTATGACTTTCTTGCCGTTCATGTGTTGGACTAACTAATCAGCCGCAAAGATAACTCTCCTCTTATACCGTTGTATGACAAAAGTCACATATTTTTCTCTCCTTTCTAAAACGCCTTCCCAAAACCTGGGTCAGCAAAGCGGTAGTCTTTTACAAATTGCTCATCCGAAAGTGTTCGGAGAAAGGCAATTATTTTTTGCTTTTCTTCGGAAGTAAGTGAGATACCAAGTTGATTATTTTGCTGAAGCAGTGGGTCTAAATTAGGCGTTTGCTTTACATTTTGAGCGTAATGGTCAAGCACTTGTTCGAGGGTAGCAAAGCGCCCGTCGTGCATATAAGGTGAGGTATAGCCTACATTGCGTAGGCTTGGCACTTTAAATTTGTATCTGTCTTCTGGGTTTTGCGTAATTCTAAAACGCCCTTCATCGGTAGAACGGGCGATACTTAGCCCATTGTTTCTAAAAGATTGGTCTGTAAATAACTCACCCTCATGACAAGTGCCACATTTTTGCCTAAAAATCGCTAAACCTTCTTTTTCAGTAGCGGTGAGGGCATTGGTCGTACCACGCAAATACAAGTCATAACGAGAATTATTAGAAACCAAAAATACCATAAATTGTGACAAAGCTTTGGTAAAACGCTCGGTCGTAATTTCGGTAGTGCCAAAAGCTTTCTTAAACAGCTGAGGATAATCTGGATTTTTACTGTCGCGCAATTTTTGTAAGACATTCGGAAGCTTTTCGTCCATTTCTACCGGATTTTCGATAGGAGCGATTGGAAACAAATCCAAATCATGCACACCACCATCCCAGAAAAATGTTTTTTCCCATGCCATATTCTGAATGGGAGGCGCATTTCGCATGCCGATTTTGTCGTCAATACCGTGACTCAAATCATGTCCGTGGTGCGTAAAAGCCACCGCTTGCTGATGGCACGTGCCGCAAGCAATAGTACCATTGCGCGACAAGATCCCGTCATAAAAAAGCGACCTACCCAACTGAAACCCATCATAAGTGATGGGATTAGAAGATAGATTGTAGACCATTTTGGGAAAATAAGTCGGAATAGGCATTTCCAATTGCTCTGGCTGAGGTTCGGGGGTAGGTACATCGGTACTACGGCTACACGATGCCCACCCAAAAAGCCCCAACGAAAACAAAATCAGCCACGTATTTTTCATACGTCTTTAGTCTTTTACATTCAATACCCGAAACATGGATGCATAGTTGTTGGCCACAGTAGTAGAGTAGTCTGATACCATAATGGTGGGATACTGGGCTAAACTAATTTTTTCCTTTCCTTCAAAAACTTTGGCAATGTCTGCCTCTATTTCGATAGTAGGCTGTTGAGTAGGTCCTACTTTGGCGGCTGTACTGCCCAAAGATAAAACCACAGGACGAATATTATTGAAAGTTTTGGCATTGTACCCCCCGAAACCTCCGATATGGTATCTAAATTTCTGATTACCAGCAGCATCGGGAGCTACGCTTGGCGAAGTCCCTTCCAGCTTCATAAAAATATAACCCGAATTCCAAGACCAGTACATTCCGTCGCCATCGTGGGTAGCATCTCCTGGGTCAAGGACTCCTTTTCGACGGCTAATATCCATGGTGCTGCGTAAACTATCTACTCCTATCACAAATCTTAATTCTGTATAATCGCCCGTTGGAATTCCACGTAATGTCACTTTTTGGGACGCAAGATTGGTCGCTTTGATGAGAAAATAACTCGAATCTTGAGGAATCGTGAATGTAGTGCCGTCGGCTTTTTTGAGAGAAATATTACTGACAAAATAATTAAATGAGGTCACCGTAAACTCCTCTCCTACGGCGTTTTTGTACTTCCCTGTTCCCACTTCTAGAGTCTGACTACCTACCCGTGGTACAAAAGATAGAGTCAGGGTGCTTTGTTCGGTGGGGTCAGGAGTAGTTTTACAGGACTGACTCAAAAGCCCTGCAAGCAATGCCACCACACCTGCCCAAAGTATTTTATTTTTCATGAGATTAGTACGCTAATTTTAGAAATAATTACAAGCAAAATATTTTAAAAAAACTCTGTCTATCAAAAACTTACGCTTCATTTCAAGCTGTCAAATTATTTAATTAACAAGGCCTTGCCAATTATAACCCCTCATCACTAGGGGGGTGTAACAATGCCCCTAAAAACATGGTTATGGGTCTCAAACTATACATATCATGGGGAGGTATTTTTTCCACCCATTTTTTAAGGCTAGTTTGGCTTATGAAAATACCTTCAAAAAAATCAGAAAATGACAATTTAAGCGTAAATGCTTGTTTTTCGGCTGCAGATTTGGCATGTTCCAAAGCCACTTTTTGAAGCTGTTTGGCCAAATAGCCCTTTCCTTTATGATGCAGATGCGGCAAAAAACGATGTTCCCCCCAATGAGCGATGATTGAAGGTTTGGTCAACTCAAAATCCAAATATATCACAGGCACAATCAGCATCTTAATGCTCATTGTGAAAAGCAAACATACAGCAATGTAATACTGATTTCTCATGCCGCTTTGGTCTCTTTTCTATTCATAACGCTTAATATACCCAAATTGATGCAAAAATTTTAGGGGTTTTATAAATTTAAAAAAAATTGTGACCTTCTCTTTTGATATATAAAAATCTTATATATATTTGTTCGCATAAATTAGAATCTCAATTAATATGGAAGCAAGTAATAACGAATTTTTGCGCGGTACTCTCAAAACAATTGTCCTTAAGCTTTTGGCAGAAAGAGGGCGGATGTACGGATACGAAATCACCCAATCAGTCAAAGACCGTACAAATGGTGAAATAATGCTGACTTTCGGGGCGTTATATCCTGTACTTCATAAACTTGAGCAAGAAGGATTTCTACTTACAGAGTCGGTAGAAGTAGATGGGCGGCTACGAAAGTATTATTCTCTTACTCCCAGTGGGAGTGCTTCGGCCGCCCAAAAAGTTTCTGAGTTTGAACGCTTTGTAGAAGCTATGCAATCTCTTCTACAGCCCCAACAAGGTCTATCAATGGGCTAAAAGCCCATTTTCATGTGGCATGATTCCTTTTTGTTTTATTCCTAAAAGACTTTTGAAATGAAAAAACTAACTTCTCACCAATTAGGCCTGTTGCAAGACCATCTGATTCGGAACAATACCAACGATGCTCTTTTGACCGAGCTCCTCGATCATCTGGCCTGTGAAGCCGAGGAGTACCTCTGGAAAGGATATAATTTTGACTTAGCTCTGGAAAAAATCACGCAAGAAGCAAATTCTAAAGCGGTCAAATACCTCCGCGAAACCTACCGCCACGATGTAGCAATGAGTGAAGAGCAGCTCCAAACCGCTACGCTAGACGACATCGTTTTTGAGTTTCGTAACAAAGCTTATGGTGCCTATGACTTACGCCAATCTTATCCGATGGCCTTACGCAATGCCCTCATTTTGGGCATAAGTCTTTTTATGATGCTGATGGCATTTTTGTCGGGAATGAATCAAGGCGAATGGTCATTTATCAGCTCATGGGGAATCATGTGGATGGTAGGGGTTTGTGGAATGGCTTACTCCATTGGGACTTGGGTTTTTAACCGTCCTCCTCATCGACTCACAGTACCTATTTAGTTAGTTTACTGGTTCTTATCATATTTACTTTAGTCTTTTAGACTAAGGGTTTGAGATTATTGTGGTTTTCAACTCCTATTAACAGCCCTTTTTACTAAGAATTCCACCTTCAAAAACTTTCTTAGGCTCCCTCTTCTAGCAAGGTCTTTTTAGCTCGCCTAAATTGACACATCAGCAATTTTACACTTAGCGACGATCATTTTGTATTAGAGTATCTTCTAATTTTATATTTAATCTATAGTAGTTATCAAAATAATTACTCTACTCACCCATTTAAACAATTGAAAATCAAGGCAATCATCGACCCTCCAAAAGTCATCATTCTTACTTAAACCCAACATACTTGCAGCAATGGAAACGCCCTTATCCCCCCTCTCGACCACTATCGAGCTGAGCGAAGCTATGTCTTTTGATGACATTATTTTTATGAATCGGCACCGTGCTTATGGTGCTTATGACCTACGCAAAGCGTATCCCGTCACTTTACGAAATGCGGTATTGATTGGAGTCGGCATTTTTTTGATGATGTTTATTTTACCGACTGTTTATAATCAGCTCAAACCCGAAGAAGTTGACATGTTTAAACGTACTATTGAGCTTGAAAACGTACACCTAGACCCGCCTCCAAAAGAAAAACCTATTCCTCTCCCCGAAAAGCCCATTGAAGCCCCCAAGCAAACGACCGTCAAAAGTTTGATGCCCGAAGTAAAGCAGGATCAGAAAGTCCAAGAAGAAGAACTCCCCCCTCCAGTGTCTGAATTTGAACATGCGGCACCAGGACAAGAAACCGTCGAAGGTACGGGTGATGAAATTACCGAAATTGTAGCACCTCCTGAAAATATCCCTGACACCAAAACCCAACCTGCCGAAGTCAAAGCAGAAGAGCCTATATGGACTGGCCCCATAGAAGTACAACCGGAGTTTGTAGGAGGATTGGAAGGCTTGCGAAATTTTCTCATCAAAAACCTAAAGTATCCACCTATGGCTCAGCGTAGCAATATACAAGGAAAAGTGTTTATGAGTTTTACGGTCGAACCTGACGGTTCGCTATCAAATATCACTGTAGAGAGGGGAATTGGCTTTGGGTGCGACGAAGAAGCATCAAGGGTACTGAAACTTATGCCCAAATGGAAACCCGGCAAACAATCAGGGCGTGCGGTGAGAGTAAAATTCAACATGCCTATCGTATTTGCTCTTCAAGACTAATTCTTTAAACCTTGTTAATATGAACTCTTCTTTTTCAAAACTTTTCTTTCTAGGGCTATTTGTGGCTTATTTTGGAACAATCATGCGTTGTTTATCTCAAACCGAAATGGTCTTCCTTCGAGTAGAAACACCTCCTCAATTCGTGGGCGGACAAGATTCACTGACTGTATATCTCAAAAATAATTTACGGTATCCTACCCAAGCTTATCAGGCTAAGATAACAGGAAAAGTAATGGTACGTTTTGTGGTAGGAAGCAATGGAGAAATTTCCAAGTCTGAAATAATATCCGGTATTGGGTATGGTTGCGACGAAGAAGCCTTGAGAGTAGTAACCCTTTTTCCAAAGTGGGTTCCTGGACGCCAAAGTGGCAAAAATGTAGCTGTACAACAAATACTGCCGATTGAGTTTGCTTTAGATTAATCATTATCAAACCTTGGCAACGCTTGGAGCGTTGCCAAGGTGACTGACTATCAATATCCTCCTCCAAAGCGATAATTGACACCAATAGAAGCAAAATAAGGGCTTCCGACCGACAGCTCGCCATTAATACCAATGTTTTCGGTAACATACCCACGCAGCCCAAACAAAATCACTTGCACTTGAGGCATTACAAAACTTCCTCCTAAACGACTTCCTAGAAGCGCCCGCCAAATACCTCCTCCGCCAGCTTCTTTAAAAACTTCGTCTATCTTATCGTCCAAAGCGCTCGAATTGGCCTTTACTGACCAAATCCCGATTCCTAATCTGAAACCCGAATACATATCTACCCGTCCGGCATTGCCGTAATGAAACAATGCTCTAGCGCCGAGAGTCACGCGGGAAACACCTAATTTGACGTTTCCGTAGTCTTGCTCACGCGACTTGAGGTCTTTCAAATCAAGGGTAGTCTTGTTGTAACTAAGGGCTCCACCAATCGAAAACCAATGGTTGACGCCATAATCGTAAGCAACATTGAGTTGGGGGAAATTGCTTGCACTACCCGAAGAAAACGAAAATGTAGTATCGGACGATTCTTGCGAAGAAGTAATAGTACCTCTAAACGGCGAAAAAAGGCTCACCCCCGACTGCACACTTACCACATGAGGATAGTCTTCGTTTTGAGCCACAGCTACTAAGCCATAAAAAGTTAAAAATAAAAAGGCAAACGTTTTTTTCATAACTACTCAATTTGTGAATAAAAACATAAAGGGCACAAAACTAATAGAAAATATTGGCTCTTGGTCAGGAAGCCGACATTCGGTATCGTCACAGATGCGGACTTTTGTTAAGATTTTAAAATTTAACAAAACAGACCTTATGAAACGACTTGTTTTTATTTTCTGCCTCTCAGTATGGACTTTGACAAGCCTAAAAGCTCAAAAATCCGAAATTTTTGTGAAAGATAGTATTGCCATCAACGGCTATGATGCAGTGGCTTATTTTAAGCAATCAGCTCCCGTAAAAGGACAAACACAATTTACTTATCTGTGGAAAGGAGGCAAGTGGCTTTTTTCGAGTGCAGAAAACATGAATGATTTCAAAGCCAACCCCGAAAAATATGCGCCTCAATACGGGGGCTACTGTGCCTATGGCACCGCCGATGGCCACAAAGCCCCTACTGACCCTGAAGCATGGACAGTATTAGACGGCAAGCTGTATCTCAATTATAACAAGAAGGTGTTTGGATTATGGCAAAAAGACCGTGCAAACTATATCATAAAAGCCGATAAAAACTGGCCGACTGTTAAAACCCAAGAATAAGCGTGGCGTGGGAGTTGAAGGCATTCAACCTTCTAAAAAGGTCACTCAATCACAATGATTTGACAATCAGCCTGCCTTACTCTATATTGGGGTTGTGATAAAATCAAACCATACTGACCATCTTTCGTTACGCCAAAAGGCTCAATTAGCGTTGAACATATCGGTGATTTATTTCCCACTGCGCCTATATGTCAATATCCATGATTTAGAACAAGTCTCATGGATACTCCGGTTGCCTTTATGGACGATGGAGTTCATTGTGATTTTTCTATTTTTTTATCTCTGGATTATCGTAATCGAATGGGTTCAGCAACAACTATTTGGGTGGTTTGGGCGAAATTTTCTTCTTGATTTAAAGACCCCCGCCCAAATAGCTACCTTTTTGACGGCCTGTGGCTTGGCCGTATTGTTCAATGTTGTTTTTAGGATAATATGGAATACCTCCGAAATCGCCCTTGAAAAGCAATTTGGTATTGTCCAAAAACAATCTATCGGAAATACCCTATCTCATTTTTATACCCGCGACCATAAAAGAAAGTCCAACAATGGACTAACCTTTATGGCTTTGCTATCGGCGTTTTACTTTACCTCAAATCGCCGTACCTATCGCCAGCTTCAAAATATCCAAATCGAAGCCGAACGCCTCGAAAAAGAAAATATTCGCGCCCAATTTGCGGCCCTAAAAAATCAGATAAGCCCCCATTTTTTATTTAATAACTTCAGTATTTTATCCTCATTAATTGAAACCAATTCAGATTTGTCGGTAACTTTTGTCAACCGCCTTTCAAAAGCTTATCGTTATATTTTGGAACAAAACGAACATGAATACATTAGCTTAAAATCAGAACTTGATTTCATTGAAACTTATGTTTTTTTGCTTCTTACACGTTTCGATAAAAAACTCAAAGTCAATGTCTCTATCTCAACCGAAGAAGCAGCTCAATGCTATATTGCGCCTTTAACGCTACAGCTACTAATTGAAAATACCGTAAAGCACAATCGAATGTCGGAAAGGGTGCCCCTCGTAGTAGACATTTTTTTGGAAAACGGCTACATCGTAGTCAAAAACCCGCTACAGCCCAGACTACAGCCCGAAACCTCCACGGGGGTGGGATTGCACAATATTGTCAACCGATATAAACTATTGACTCAGCTTCCAGTTATGATTGAGGAAACAGAAAAGTTTTTTGTAGTACGCATCCCATTAATCGCATGAATGTATTGATTGTAGAAGACGAAAAACTCACGGCCTCTCGCTTAGAAAATCTACTACTCAAATACGATTCCTCTATCCGAGTTTTGGCGGTACTTCCGTCCGTTATGGAAACGGTGAGTTGGTTTAGGAATACCACAAACCCAAAACCAGACCTGATTTTTTTGGATATTCATCTCGAAGATGACCTTGGTTTTCGAATCATCGAAATTTTGAACCTGACTACTCCTATTATATTCACTACCGCCTTCAACGAATACATGCTGAAGGCATTTAAAGTAAACAGCATAGACTATTTGCTTAAGCCCATTGATGCCGACGAACTCGCCGCCGCTTTACAGAAGTTTGAACGAATCTGGGGAAGTGCTACCACTCCTACTTTTCGTTTTAACCAAATGCTGGATTTTTTAGAAAAAAGTGCTTCCCCTAGCTACAGAGACCGTTTTATGGTCACAGTAGGTACAAAATTGTTCATTATCAAAACGACAGAAATAGCCTATTTTCAATTTGAAGACAAAGGTACTTTTCTCATCACTCATTCAGGTCAAAGGCTCGCCCTCGATTATAGCCTCGACAAGCTCATGCAGCTCCTCGACCCTCATGCGTTTTTTAGAATCAATCGTTCGTTTTTGATAGCTTTATCTAGTATAAAACTTGTGCATATGTATACAGGAAGTAAACTAAAAATAGAACTAATGCCTGCTTGTAAGCATGAAGTTTTTGTGAGTGGCGACCGAATCAGCAGTTTTAAAGAGTGGCTAGGCAAATGACCAAACACAGGCCCATTCAACCCTCAAATATCCCGATTTAGCTACTAAAAGAGGTCATTTGTATTTTTTTGTTTCGCTATCTCACTCTGATTATCTACTTTTAAGGCGCTCAACCACCCATTTTAGTTTTTCTATGCTTCTGTAAGTCTAGCCAAAATTATTTGGTGGTTGTTTCATCATCTTTACTAAAAGACATTTTTTCGACTGATATATATTCAGGATTTAGTCCTGTATTCAAAGATTTTTTTAGATAAATTAAGTGAGTAAAGCCACGCGGGAAGCAATGCCTCCCGCGTGCTTCATTTTCAGGAACAGCCAATCAGCCTAACCCCAAAATAAATCGACATTGGATATATCACAAAGTCGATGTATGTTTGACGTCATACTTATCCGATTCACATATCCATGAAATATCTTCTATTTGTAATGTTTGTTTTGTTTCTGGGAGGTTGTACTTTCAACGAAAAACAAGATACAACTATCTCTAGTACGGATTTCAAAAAACTTGACACTACGCTCTCGTTTGCGGGATATTGGTTGAGCGAAAGTTATCTCAAAGACATTCAGCAACACAAATCTCCTCAAAAATCTCAGGAAGGGAGTGAAGATTGCATGGTCATCATTCCTGAGCGCACTCTTCAGCCTACTTCTGTGATTTGGAATTTCCATGAAGGCAGTCCCGAAATGAGGGTAGTCAAAAATGGCAATCAATACCAGCTTTATGAGTCGATTGATGATTCGCTTACGCAGTTGTACAATAACATTACAATTCTATCCCCTACCAAAATCAGCATTGGCGAAAAAGGCTTTGTCAAAATCACCCCTCATGTAAACCCTCACGAAGCAGGCAATCCACTTATTTTAGAAGAAATACTCTTTAAAGGTACTTATTCGCTACCCGATGGACAGAAAGTAATATTTAAAAACAACGGACAAGTGAGTGGTCTGGAGGACGTTCAGTTTTATGAAGCAGCTATCGACTACATAGGCCCAGAGATGCAAGTAGATCAACTGAGTCTAAGTGCTACTAAAGACAAAAAAAACTGGATGGGTTTTCAATTTCAAGGCGATACTTTATTGGTTTTCAATCTTAAATGTGTTGAATACGACAAAGCCAACGAAACCTGCGGGTGGGTGGATTTTGGAGAATTGAAATATACCCTGGTCAAACAAAAGTAAAACTACGCCCATCAAAAAAGCGGCTTTTCAGCCGCTTTTTTGATGAAAATAAATACTTATGCGTCCAAAAATCAGAGGCTCTTTTTCTTCAACTGATCTACTGCAAAAGCTGCCGCACGAGCCGTGAGCGCCATATAAGTCAATGAAGGATTGACACAAGAGGCCGAAGTCATCGCAGCACCATCGGTCATAAAGACGTTTTTGCAAGTATGGACTTGGTTATGCGCATTGAGTACCGATGTTTTGGGATCTCTTCCCATACGTGCTGTTCCCATTTCGTGAATACCAATTCCTAGATTGGCCTTCGTATTGTCGTAAGTACTGATATTTTTGAGACCAGCAGCTTCGAGCATTTCGGCGGCGTCGTTTTTCATATCTACGCGCATTTTGAGCTCATTCTGACCATAAGCTGCATCAAACACCACAATAGGCATTCCCCATTTGTCTTTTTTGGTAGGGTGCAATGTAAAGCGGTTGTTTTCGTTGGGCAATACTTCCCCAAAACCTCCGATACCCATTGTCCAGCCGCCCACTTGGCTCATTTCTTCTTTGAAAGAGGCACCGAAGCCTTCCATACCAGTGCCACGTCCCCAGCCTGAGCGGCCTGCACCACCTTGATACCCAAATCCACGCACATAGTCGCGCTTGTCTTTGCCCCAGTTGCGATAACGTGGGATATACACACCATTGGGACGACGGCCAAAGTAATACTGGTCATTAAATCCTTCAAATGTCCCCGAAGCTCCCACGCCTAGGTGGTGATCCATGATGTTGCGGCCTAGTTGGTCACTATCATTGCCAAGACCATTGGGGAAACGGCTCGATTTGGAGTTCATTAAAATAGAAGCCGAAGGAATCGCCGACGCATTTAGGAAGATGATTTTGGCATAATATTCTTTGACTTCGAGGGTATTTTGATCGATAGTACGCACACCTGTGGCTCTACCTTTTTTCTCATCATAAATTACCTCTGATACTATTTTATCATTGACCAAAGTCAGGCGCTTGGTTTTCATCGCCGCTGGCAGGGTAGCTGCCTGCGTACTAAAATACGCTCCAAATGGGCAACCCCGCATACACATATTGCGGTATTGGCACGAAGCACGCCCTAGCGCTGTATGAACACCTTGGGGTTTGGTGAGGTGCGCTACTCGACCTACCGTAATCACCCGCCCCATTTTTTTCATTACTTCCGATTTTACGTGTTTTTCGACGCAATTAAGCTCCATCGGAGGAAGGAATTGGCCGTCAGGCAATACCGAAAGTCCATCTTTAGAACCGCTAATGCCGGCAAAGCGCTCTACATAATCGTACCACGGCGCTAGGTCCTTGTAGCGAATTGGCCAATCGATAGAAATACCTTCCTTGGCATTGGCCATGAAGTCTTCTTCATTCCAACGATAACTCTGACGTCCCCACAAAAGAGAACGACCTCCCGTATGATAAGCCCGAATCCAGTCAAAAGGACGGGTTTCGAGATAAGGGTTTTTGCTATCGTTTTCAAACAAATAACGGTGTTCTTCATTGACAGTATAGCCCGTCCGAATCCCTGCCCAATACTCCTCTGCGGCCTGAATCGTAGGACGGCCACGGTGCGCAAACTCCCACGGAGCTTTCATGGCTGTTTCGTAGCCTTCTACGTGCTTGATGTCTCGTCCGCGCTCCAAACACAACACTTTCAAGCCTCTTTCTGTCAATTCTTTGGCTGCCCATCCGCCACTTATCCCTGAACCTACCACGATGGCATCGTAGGTCAATTCTTTTTGGGCATCAATATTTAGATACATCTTAGGTTAATTGTTTAATGTTTTTGTCAAAATCTACCTATTTTACAAAGCATATGCTTTTTGACCCGGTTTGAGCGGAATACACCCTTCGTATTTTCCCGGAATAGGTACATAATCAAGCGCTTGCGTAGCACCTTTTTCAGAAGTAAAATACCCAAACAAGGTCAATTCCTTTATCAAACGCCAGAAAGGCGTGCCTTTGATTTTTTTAGAATCTACTACTTCTTTGTCTACATTATCACCTACTTTGACTTGCTGCACGTTGGCATTTTTCATCATTTCGATGGTCTCTTTTTCTACTTGCTTCAAGATAGCCACTTGCTCAGCCGAAGTAGTATCTAAGAATTTTTTGCCGTGGGCTTTGGTAGCCTTTTCGTCCAAATCGGCCAAGCCTTCCAAAAAATTTTGTTGCTCTTGCTCGCGATAACAATCTTTTAGCATTAGCTCGATAAAAGGACCAACTTCAGCGTCTTTGGCTCCGGGAGTAGAAGTACGGGGAATAATGTGCTCTGCTACTTCAGCCACTAAAGCGCGTTGAGTAGACGTAAGGCTGAAATCAGCGCCTATTTTGGGGGAAAGATTCGGCTCTGCACCAAAAGCCATTAAAGACGGCGCCGAAAGAGTCCCACCCATCAAAAGGGCTACTCTCGACAATGCTTCTCTGCGGTTCATGTTCATAGGATAGTCTTTGTAATTTTATTGGGGAGATGTAAAAATACGTTAGAATTATACAATTTTTACTTTTGGCTAACGGTTTTTTAGCGCAAATCGTATAAAAACCATAATACATAAGCTATGATACAAAATAACCTTCTGACAATCAAAGCGTTCTTAAGCATTATTTATGTACTCTCGTTCTCTCCAAAAAAGCTCTGAGTAAAATCGCCCTCTTCATAAACGGAAAAGTACTCTTACCACTATCTTCTCAAGTACCTTTTCAGAAAACCAATCTCAATTTAAAGCATAATAGAGCTTCCAAGTTTCTGAAACTTGGAAGCTCTATTATGCTTTTACGCTTTTACGCTTCATCCAACAATCGGCGATGATAATTTACTTGCCCTAGGTGATACGCCAAATGAGCTACCAAATGAGTAAGGAAATATTCGGTTGAAGTTTTTTTATCAAAGACCAAAATCGGATACTCTTTTTCAAAATCCTCTGCCGATAATCTTGGAAGAACTTCTTTAATCACCTGAATAGTATCATCAAGCTCTTTGAGTAATTTGGTTCTTGGCACATTCTTGTCACTAAACTCCAAAGGCCGGTTGCGTACATAGCCAGTTTTGCCTATTTCGGCGCCGATATAAGTATTCAAATTACCAATCAGATGCAGTACCAAGTTGCCTGCCGAATTGGCGATATTGCCTTCTACTTTCCAGATATTTTCTTCGGATTGATAAGCCCAAAGCTCCTCTTTGAGCTTGTTTAGGTCTCTTTCAAAAAGGGTAATTAAAGTTTGGGTCATCATGATGAGTGAGTATCTCTTTTTCTTTTAAAGTACCAAAAAGCCAAGCCTCCTAATCCCAAAAAGAATAATCCCGCCAAGGCTTGTTCGGGTTTTTCGATGAGGGTATTGACTACCACAAAGGCCGATAAGCCCATGAAAATCAACGGTGTAACAGGATAAGCCAAGGAGCTATAATTGCGCGCTAACTTTTGTTTCCTAAATTTAAAAATGGTAGCCGCCGTCAGGAAGAAAAAAGCGGTATCCACAAATACAACATAGGTGATAAGATTGGAGAATGTTTTCCAAAAAATGAGCAGCAGGATTGTCCAAAAAGACTGGAAAATAATCGCCCAAAAAGGAGTCTGATAACGCGGATGAATCTCGGCAAATTGTTTAAAAAACAAGCCATCTTGCGCCATAGCAAAGTAAATACGAGGTGCCGTCAGAATATAAATACCAATCGTACCCAAGACCGACAATACAATCAAAAAAGAAATAAATTTTGCCCCCCATCCCCACACACTTCCTACGGCTTCGGAAGCTACGCCTTTTGAAGCAGCGATTTGGTCAATAGGAATGAGTTTCAAATACGCAAAATTGACGCTCAAATACGCCAAACAAACAATTCCGATTCCCAACAGCATGGCACGTGGCACCAATCGATTGGCGTCTTTTACCTCGGCTGCAATAAAAGTAGCGTGTTGATACCCCCCATACGAAAACGTAACCCCAATCAAAGCCAAACCAAACGACGATACCAGGGGTAAATTTTCGGCATTGGTACTCCACGAAAAATCAGCAATATCCACCGCATTCATACCTGCTACGAGGCCTATCACTACCACTACAGCAATTCCGATAAGCTTGGCCGAGGTAAAAACTGAGGCAAATACCCCTCCCCACTTCACTCCCAGTACATTCATGAGGGTCAGCAAAGCAATAGTGCCAACGGCCACCACAAGCTGTACCGACTCAGACATAGGAATCAGTTCATTGAGGTAAGAAGTAAAAACCAAAGTAAGTGCCGCCAGAGAGCCTGTGTTAATAACCAGCAGCATCGACCAACTGTATAAAAAAGCAGGAAGCTCGCCAAAAGCTTCCTTCAAAAACACATAAAACCCACCCGCTTTTGGAAAAATAGAAGCAATCTCTGCGAAGGTCAAGGCACCACACAAAGCCACCAAACCGCCCGCCACCCACACCGCAAGCATCCATCCTGTAGTGGGCAAATAGCCCGCAATCTCCGAAGGCGTCCGAAATATCCCTGAGCCAATGCTCGACCCCACGGCAATCATCGTAAGGCTAAAAAGAGTAATTTGTTTTTTAAGTTGATCCGACATGAAGAAAGGTAGATTAAAGAGGCAAGGTAGTTAGGTTTGTTAGTTTTTAAGTCGGTAAAATGTATTATTCAAAACAAGAGTTTTACATCAGGCCTTCATCCATAAAACTAAAATAACCAGTATCCGCAAATATCAAATGGTCTAATACTGGAATATCAAGCAGCTTGCCCGCAGCACATATCCGTCGGGTGAGGTCTTTGTCGGCCTCACTAGGGCGTAGATTGCCAGAGGGGTGATTGTGAGCCAATATCATCCCACTTGCCAAATGTTCTATTGCTGCTTTAAAAATAATTTTAGAATCGGCCACTGTCCCCGACACGCCTCCTTGACTTATTTGCACGGGACGGATGATTTCGTTGGCGCGATTGAGCAGCAATACCCAAAACTCTTCGTGCGCCAAATCCAGCAAATAAGGCCGAAGCTGCTCATAGCAATCTTTCGAACTTGTAATACGAGGTTTGCGTACCACTTCACTTTCCTTGCGCCGGCGGCCCAATTCCAGCGCCGCCATTATCGTAATCCCTTTGGCTTCGCCAATACCTCGTATTTTGGTTAAATCTTTGAGAGAAAGTTTGGCCAATTCGTTTAGGTTATTTCCTGCTTTTTGCAAAATCACTTTGGCCAAATCTACCGCCGACAACTCCACCGTACCCGACCCAATCAAGATTGCAATCAACTCCGCGTCAGAAAGCGCCGCTTTGCCTTTCAACATCAATTTTTCGCGTGGGCGGTCTTCTTCGGCCCAGCTCAGGATTTTTCTAGAAGATAAGTAATCGTCGTTTGTCATGGTATTTCATAGGTGTCGTTCGGGGTAAAAATACTAACTTGCTGCCGAAATCAAAGCAAATCATGCGCAAATACAGCATCATTATTCCTGTTTATAACCGTCCCGATGAGCTAGCTGAGCTACTGACTTGCCTAGCAAAGCAGACTTTCAAAAATTTTGAGGTTATCATTGTAGAAGATGGCTCACGCATCAAATGCGACCAAGTAGTGACTTCTTTTGCGAAAACACTTGAAATTTATTATTTCTACAAGGAAAATGGCGGGCAAGGTTTTGCCAGAAACTATGGGTTTGAACGTGCCAAAGGAGATTATTTCATTTTGCTAGATTCAGATGCTTTATTAGAACCCAACTATCTCCAAATCGTCGACACCCGACTCAACACCCAGTATGTAGACTTATACGGCGGCCCCGACACCGACCACCCAAGTTTTACGCCTATCCAAAAAGCCATCAGTTATTCGATGACATCTCTTTTTACAACAGGGGGAATCAGGGGTAAAAAAAACAATCTTGGTGGCACTTTTCACCCCAGAAGTTTCAACATGGGTCTGTCGCGGGAGGTTTGGAAACGTACAGGTGGATTTCAAATCAGCCGCATGGGCGAAGATATCATTTTTAGCATATCGGCTCTTACGCTTGGTTTCAAGTCGGCGTTGATTCCAGAAGCTTTTATTTATCACAAACGCCGTACAGGATTTGGGGCTTTTTTTCGCCAATTAAAATTCTTCGGACGCGCCCGTATCAACATTGGTCGGTTTTATCCCAAAGAATTAAAACTAGTACACGCTTTTCCGTTGCTTTTCACCCTTGGCTGCGTGAGTATTCCTTTCTTAGGGTTGATTCACCCTTGGCTTTTGTATGCAGGAATTGGCTTCTTGGCCTTGTATGTCAGCCTGCTTTTTGTAGATGCTACCCGCCAATCTGGCAGCGTGCAAGTAGGAGTCTTAAGTATCTGTGCGGCCTTTGTACAATTGTTTGGCTACGGTATTGGTTTTTTGCAAGAAGGTATCCGACGACTCTTTGAACCTAAAACCTATCGCGAAACAGGCGCAGCCGTAGAATACCCCTCATAGGGATGCTCTACGACTTAATATTCTCTATAAATCTAATACTGCCGAACACAAATCTATACCCGGTGCCCAGTAATCCGACTGCTGCCCGACTAGTTTGAAGCCAAATTTTTCGTAAAAACCAAACGAATGTTGTGAGGTCTCAACCATGATTGTCTTGGCTTGTCCCGAAGCCTTGATTTTGTCGATACGATAAACCGCCAAGGCTTTCCCTACACCAGTCCCCTGAGAATCGGGATGTAAAAAAGCCCATGACAAGCCTCCTTGCTGATCAGACTCACGAATCCAGTAGCCACCGCCGCCCACAATCTGCCCTCCTACTACGGCCACGACATAGTCGTCGCCAAATAAGTCTAAATATTCTAAAAAATCGCCGAGTTCTTCGGGTGCAAAATATTTTGGGGTATTCAACATAAAAATCTCTTCCAAAATAGTGCGGTCGCTCAACTCATAAGGGCGTATTACAATTTCCATGGTATATGCTTGAATCGTTCAATCAAAAAAAAGGCAAAAAAAGTGCCAACCTAGGGCTTTCACTTATTCTATTTCTATCACTACGTCTTTTGAAAGAGGGTGCGCCACACAAGTTAGAATGTACCCAGCCGCCAATTCCGATTTAGTAAGTCCGTCGTCTTCGTCCAGATGGACCTTACCAGAGATACACTTACCCATACAAGCCGTACACATTCCTGCTTGGCACGAATAGGGCAAATCTATGTCCAATTCCAAAGCAGCCTCCAAGACGGTTTGATGAGGCTCTACCGTAAATTTATATTCTGAGCCTTCATACAACACGGTCACTTCTTGGGCCTTCAGACTGCCATCATCCTCTTGCTCTGTCACCTCTCCGTGGGTAGTATGAGAGGTGATAAAACTTTCTTTATGAATCAAATCAGGATTTACTTTCAAAATCGCTAAAGCACTCTTGGCTTCCTCCATCAGACCTTCAGGGCCACATAGATAATATTCGGCTTGATTTGGTTGTAAATCAGAGATTCCCTCCAAAAATTTCAGAATTTGGGATTGGTTCAAACGGCCCGCCGCGCCTTGCCATTCTCCCAGCGGTTGACTCAATATATGTTTTATTTCAAAACGCCCCGCAAATTGTGCTCCTAATTCTTCCAATTTGTCTCTAAATATGATACTGTTTTCGTGGCGATTACCATACAATAAAATCACTCGGCTTTCGGCTTCAACTTTCAGAATAGACTTAGCCATCGAAATCAACGGTGTAATACCACTACCCGCTCCTATCAATACCACCGTACGCGCATTGCGAGCATCAGGCTGCACCATAAAATGCCCCATAGGCTCCATTACTTCGATAAAATCACCTTCTTTGATGTTGTCAATCAGCCAATTAGAGACCAGCCCTCCGGGCACGCGCTTTACCGTTACGGCGGGAGCAGTATCCATGTGAGGTGAACTACACATCGAATACGACCGTCTTATTTTTTGTCCTTCTGGACTCACAATCAACGTCAGAAACTGCCCTGGATGGTACTTAATCATTTCACTTAAAGGATGCCAAAACGAAATAGTAACGGCTTCTGGCGTTTCCTTGATTACTTCTTTTACCTTGAGATGATAATATTTGACAGACATGCTTTTGTAGATATATACTCTTATGTTTTCTAACCGACAAAGGTACGATTTGTTTTCTAACTCAGTCTTTCTTCCGAAAAAACCAAGCCAACCGACTCTTATAATGAAACTTTTGAAAGAAGGGTTTGGTTTTATAGATAGCTATTTATTGAAACAAAACATCCGTTTATTCACTCATAGTTTTGAAACAATTACTTAGGCAATAAGCAGTAGGCATTCTTTACGAGATTTTTAGAGAATCATACCAGAGACTTGTTAAGGATGCAAAAGCTTTTTTAATAAAAACTTTATTGCTTACGGCGTAAAGCCTATTGCTAAGTAGTTATATTCTGAAAACTATCAGCTATAAACATTAAAATATAACTCATCGCAATGGTAACGGTAACTGACAAAGCCAAAGACAAAATTTTGGAACTTCGCCAAGTAGAAGGCAAAACGGACGAAAACCATATTCGGGTAGGGGTGGTAGGTGGTGGCTGCTCAGGGTTGATGTACAACCTTGAGTTTGATAGCTCAAAACTACCCACTGATATGGAGTTTGAAGACAAAGGCATTAAAATCGTCGTTGACAAAAAAAGTATTCTTTATTTGGCAGGGACTGTATTGGACTTCTCAGACGGGCTCAATGGCAAAGGGTTTCAGTTTGTGAACCCCAACGCTACTCGTACATGTGGCTGTGGCGAAAGTTTCGCGGTATAGGTACAACATAATTGAAAACAAAAAATAAAGCGTCTTGCCCATATGGGTGCAAGACGCTTTATTTTTAAGCCTGACTTTCTCCAAAAAGATTCAGGTCTATAAATTCATTCCTAAATTTTTCTTCGGGGTCGTGTTTGGCCATCAGGTTTTTAAAATCAGCTAGTTTTTGGATGCGAGATTGAAGCACTGATGGTTTGAGGCGAAAGAGTTTTCCCCAGTGAGGACGAGGCTCATAAGGTGCCAATGCTTCTTCAATAAGAGGGAGCAATTGGGTTACTTCTTCTACTTCTTGCTTCCATGTAAAGTGAAAAGCTACACATGTTTTTTTGTAAAAAGGACTCATCCACAAATCATCTTCGGCAATAGCCCTGATTTCGGTGATTAGCAAATGAGGCGAGACTTTTTCGTGTAATTTTTCGATAGCAAGCAATCCCGCATAAGCATGTTCAAAAGCCACAAAATATTCAGATTGCAACTCTTTGCCACTGCTTGGCGTAAATCCCATTTTAAAATGAGGCATCCGTTCGTACCATGGCCCTTCTACCCCCATTTGTTCGGTGCAGTTTACGGCATCTAGCGCTTCGATAGGGTGAAGATGCTTGGTAGCCAATGTAGCACCAAAAAATTCGGGAGCTACTTCTTTCATCTCTTCGGCTTTGCTTTTAATCCATACTTCGCTGATGTTTTGGCGGGTCCAATCCGTAAACAAACTCACGCTGTATCCACTCGACATGATCCGCTCAAAATCTTTCTCAAGCGCACTCATAGGCATATTTTGGTATACGACTTGCTTCATTTTAAAAGTAGGTTGCAAGGCAAGGGTCATTTTGGTGACAATTCCCAATGCTCCTAAGCCTACGACTGCGCCCAAAAACTCATCTCCGTCTTTTTCACGCGAGAGATTCACGATTTCGCCTTTGCCGTTGACCATTTCTAGGGCAACCACTCCCGTAGCCAAGCTGCCATTTCGCAGTCCCGAGCCATGGGTAGATGTAGCGCACGCACCGGCCACCGAAATATGAGGCAAAGAAGCCAAGTTGTGCAGGGCATAGCCATTATCATCTAGATATTTACAAAGCTCCCCATACTTGATACCCGCCTCTACCGTGACAGTATTGTTGTCTTTATCAAGCGATAAGATTTTGTTGAAAGCCGCCGTAGAAATCTGGTTTTCGGGACTATCAGCGATGGTGTTGAAGCAGTGCTTAGTACCGAGTCCACGCACTTTTTTATATTTTTTGATAAGCTCTTGAAGCTCACTCACGCTTTGCGGAGTGTATAAATTGTCGGTGCTGTAGGTGAGATTACCAGCCCAATTGGTGCGAGGGGTGGCCTTTTCTTTACAGGCCATGAGATTGGATAGCATACTTCCAGTAATCAGAACGGATGAGGTTTTAAGAAAAGTTCGCTTATTCATAAGTAGTTTCATTTTTCAACCAACAGATACTCATTTAATCCTTAAATCTTTCAGCATCACAATGTTGTTTTAAGAAGATGAGTGAAAGCATATGCCTATTAATCAAAAATTTAATCATTTCTTAAAAAGAGGAATAAAGGAGTATAATTAAGAGTTTAGTACAATAAAAGTAAGGAATACTACCGTAAAATCTCCTCTTTTGTTTGGATAAATAGCCAGATATAGGTCTTGTGGCTTTTATCTAACTTCGTGGGGATTTGGTATTTATTAAAGTTTCGTGAAACATTTAACAAATTTTACGTGGAACATTTTGGGTTATTCCGAATAAAGACGGATATTTGAAGGCGATAAACCTAACAACAATGGGCAAAATCATAGCTATAGCCAATCAAAAAGGCGGCGTTGGAAAAACAACCACTGCAATCAACTTAGCGGCAAGTTTGGCAGTATTGGACTATAAAACTTTAATTGTAGACGCTGACCCTCAGGCAAATTCAACCTCAGGATTGGGTTTCAACCCCAAAGAAATTGAGTACAGTATCTATGAGTGTATGGTAGAGGGGGTGATTCCTCAAGATGCCATCGTAGAAACTACTTTTGAGAATTTGTATTTGCTTCCTTCCCACATCGACTTGGTAGGTGCGGAGATTGAGATGATCAATCTCAAAAATCGCGAAGAGAAAATGAAGGAAGCATTACGCCCTATCAAAGATGATTATGACTTTGTGGTGATTGACTGCTCACCTTCTTTGGGCTTGATTACTATCAACAGCCTCACCGCCGCCGACTCGGTGATTGTACCTGTACAGTGCGAATATTTTGCCTTGGAAGGTCTCGGAAAGCTCCTTAATACCATCAAGATTATTCAGACACGTCTCAATACCAACTTGGCAATTGAGGGTATTTTACTTACCATGTACGATATGCGGGTTCGTCTATCCAATCAAGTGGTAAACGAAGTAACGGCTCATTTTAAACACATGGTATTCAATACCATCATCCCGCGCAATGTACGCCTGAGCGAATCTCCTAGCTATGGCGTACCTACCATCGCCCAAGATTCAGACAGCAAGGGGGCGATTAGTTATCTAAATTTGGCTCGGGAGATTTTGAGCAAAAACGGGCTGCTCGAACAAGACGAACAAATCGTCCGAAAGAGTCACTAGTTTCAAGTAGGCTTTTTGGTTAATAGCCGATTTTTTAAAAATGATTTTCAGTAGTTGAGATAGACGAATTTTAGAGCTATCTAAAATTCGCATAATCTATAAACATTCAATATGACATGGAAAATATCGGAAAAGTTGCTCCAAAAAAAATGACTGGTTTGGGACGAGGCTTAGGGGCATTGCTCCATGATAGCGACAACGTAAATCGCTCTACTCGCCCTTCTCCTTACGAAAACGTGAGCATGATGACCGAGATTCACGTCGAGCAGATAGATACCAACCCCTATCAGCCCCGTACTCGTTTTGATGAAGATGCCCTCAACGAACTAGCCGAATCGATTCGTGTTCAAGGGATTATTCAGCCGATTACGGTACGTCAGATTGGGCGCGACCGCTATCAGTTGATTTCGGGGGAGCGACGTTTACAAGCGTCGAAGCTTGCCGGCCTTACCCATATTCCTACTTATATCCGTACCGCCAACGATCAGCAAATGCTGGAAATGGCCCTTATCGAAAACATCCAACGCGAAAACCTTAATGCCATAGAAATTGCGCTAAGTTATCAACGTTTGATTTCGGATTGTGGCCTTAAGCAAGAAGAACTAGGCGAGCGCGTAGGCAAAAATCGAACTACAGTCAACAATTACATTCGCCTCTTAAAACTCCCTCCAATGATACAGGCATCTTTGCGTGATGACCAAATCACAATGGGACACGCACGGGCGATTATCAATATCGAAAACCCTGAAGTACAACTCAAAATCTTCCGTAAAACTATCGAAGAGGCGTGGTCGGTTCGTAAGGTAGAAGAAGCAGTACAAGCCCTCAAACTCAACAACGAAGACACCAATAGCAAAGATCGCCGCCCTACTGCATTGAAGCAGGAGATACGTTCGTTACAGTTCAAACTTTCGTCTTATTTTGGGGCCAAAGTCTCAATCAAAACGGATGACAAACAAAAAGGAGAAATCAAAATCCCCTTTACCTCGCAAGATGAGCTAGACCGTATCTTAAAAGTGCTAAAATTTGAGTCTTGAAAAAGCTAAGTATTCTCATAGGTTTGCTGTGGCTAGGGATAGGAGCATGGGGAGTGAAGGCACAGCAAATCACTACTGATTCTTTGGCAAAGCGACTCTCCAAAATAGCGGCGGTAGCAGATACGATGCGCTCAGATACGCTCCAAACAAAAGCCCTCAAAAGTGCTATAGCCAAAGCTGAAACGCCAAAATCTACCACTAAACATAGCCCTCGCAAGGCTGCGTTGTATTCATTGGTAGCTCCCGGGCTTGGCCAAGCTTATAACAAGCAGTACTGGAAAATGCCCTTTGTCTATGCGGGTTTTGGAACGGTTATATTCTTTATCAGATATTATGACATACGTTATAAGGATTTTTTAGGTCCTTATAAGGCCAGTTACAATCCCGAAACAGGAGCTCAGCTACGTACAGAAGCGGAAGTTTATCTTCGAGGTCAGAAAATAACCCGTACTTTAACGCTTGATCGAATTACTCAAGGAAAAGAGTTTTATCGCCGCTACAGAGATCTTAATTATATTCTTCTGGCAGCCGTATGGGCACTCAATGCAGTAGAAGCCAATGTAGCAGCTCACCTCAAAACCTTCGATATGTCAGAAGATATATCGCTACGTTTTCAGCCCGATGCTAGTTACAATCAGTTTACGGGTGGGGTTGTTGGCGCAAAATTAGTGATTGGAATTAAGTAAATTACCACTTGTATTTGGTTTAGATAGGAAGCTATCACATATTTTATCATCATCTTTTCAGTACATTTATAATGAATATTCTTCTGCTTGGCTATGGCAAAATGGGAAAAGTAATCGAGCAAATCGCCCTGAGCCGTGGTCACCAAATCGTGGGTAGAATTGATGTCTCCAATCGCCACGAATTAGATACATTTAATCGCGAAAATGTCGATGCTGTCATTGAATTTAGTGCTCCAGAAGCCGCTTACCAAAACCTCAAATGGTGTATGAGCAAAGGGCTTCCTACCGTATGTGGTACTACGGGATGGCTGCATCATCGCCCTGAAATTGAAGAGCTTTGCCTCCAACACAAGGCCGCTTTTTTTTATGCTTCTAATTACAGCATTGGCGTCAATCTTTTTTTTCGTTTGAACAAATACCTCGCCCGCCTCATCGGCAATTACCCTCAGTACAATGTTCACACGACCGAGATTCACCATATTCACAAACTTGACGCCCCTAGCGGCACGGCAATTACGCTAGCTGAAGGGCTTATTGAAAACCTGCCTACCAAAACCGAGTGGATTAACCAATCCGAAGTTGCCGAAAATCAAATCCCAATTGTATCTTTGCGCGAAGGTGAAGTTCCTGGAACCCACATCATTCGGTACGATTCTGAAGTAGATAGTATCGAAATTCAGCACGTAGCCCATAGCCGTCAAGGATTTGCCCTGGGCGCCGTAGTAGCTGCTGAATGGCTATCTACCCGTCAAGGTGTTTTTGGTATGGACGATATGCTAGGAGAAGGATAATTCGCTATTTGTTAGTCGTTAATAAAAAAGAATTTTATTTATGTCAAAACCCAAACCTAAAAAGTCGGCCTTTAGAGAGTGGCTCGATTCGATTGTATTTGCCGTAGTAGCAGCTACACTTATTCGTTGGCTATTTCTCGAAGCCTATACTATTCCTTCTTCTTCGATGGAAAAAAGCCTCTTAATCGGCGATTTTCTGTTTGTAAGTAAACTCCACTATGGGGCACGTACCCCCGGCACTCCCCTGCAAGTCCCGCTTACCCACCAAACCATTTGGGGAACCAATATTCCTTCTTTCTCTACGCTCATCCAGCTTCCGATGTATCGCCTACCGGGCTTCTCTGATGTGAAGCGCAACGACGTAGTGGTGTTCAATTATCCGGGTGACCCTGATGAGCCTTTCGAAGACCCACTTCAAGGAAATGGCGGCTACAAGGCTTTTCCAGTAGACTTGCGTACCAACTTCATCAAACGTTGTATCGGAGTGGCAGGAGATGTGATTGAAATCAAAAAAGCAGTAGTATATGTCAATGGGAAAGAAGCCGAAATTCCTCCCAAAGCTCAATTCTTTTACCGCTTAGAATCCAACGATTTGTTGGATGACCGGTTTTTTGAAAATGAAGATATTCAAGCTTATAGTGCTTATCCAGCCGACTCGATTACTACAAGCAAATACGTTTATCAAATCCGTACAACTCCGCAGATTGTGGATGGATTAAAAAAACATAGTTTTATCAAAAGTGTAACCCACGAGAGTCCTTATACGCCTACAAGTACCGAAAATGGGCTTTTTCCGGTCTCGGCCAAACAAAACCTTGACTATTGGGGGCCAGTACAAGTCCCCAAAGAAGGACTCACAGTCCAGCTTGACTCGGCCAATGTCGCTAAATACGCTAATGTAATTAAGTATTTTGATCATAACGACGCCGATAAAGTAGTGATTGCCAATGGAAAAATAAGCATCGACGGCAAAGCCATTACTAGCTATACTTTCAAGCAAGATTATTATTTTATGATGGGCGACAACCGCTACGAATCGGCAGATTCTCGTTTTTGGGGATTTGTACCCGCCGACCACATTGTAGGCAAAGCGGTGTTTATTTGGATGTCGATAGATCCCAATCCCAAATCAGTTCTTAATAAAATCCGTTGGAATCGACTCTTTAGACTTATCCATTAAGTGTTCATTGCTAATTGGCATTTAGACTGATGTATTTGTTTCGATTAAATTGAGTTCAAAACAATAGAGTGGTAAAACCTGAAAATACAGTTTTTACCACTCTATTGTTTTTCATTACGGGACCAAGCTCCGCATCTTCAGTTTTTAATACAAAAATCCAAACAACCACATTGGTACCACGTTGGTATAACCCATCTCAATGTTGTCTTTGACTACCCAAGCATCGGATAATCCACTGATTTGCTTCTTTTTTTTGTTTTTTCCTCCCACCTCCAAGATAAATTTATTGTTTACTATAAAATCTCCTTGGTCGGCCAAAAACAAATGATGTCCCGCGTTACTCAATTGATTAGCGATGAAGGTTTCCCGCAAAGTACCCTCGTTGGGATTTTGCCCCAATACATAATTAAAATTGGTGTTTTCTAGTACAATTTTATCAGGTTTTTGCAGCATAGATGTGCCATGCCCTTCTTTATGGATGTTACGAATAATAGCCCCTTGCTCTAGATGTTGTAGCCACATCAGTACTGTATTACGACTTACTTGCAAGGTGGTGGCTAACTCTTGAATATTGGGAATGTAGGGAACTGCATCGGCCAAAATTCCTAACAAACGACGGATTTTGGATTGGTGAGAGGCTGAATAGTCATGTAAAAAAGCCAAATCAAATCCTAGTACAGCATCAATCAAACGAAAAGTTCGAGTGCTATATTCCTGAGCAGAGGTGGTTTGAATACCCAAAGGCAGATAACCTGTCTGTAGGTATTTTTTGAAATAAACCAATGGGCTTTCCAATCGTTCCATGATTTGCATGGCTAACAGTTGGTGATTAGTGAGTAATTGGTGGAGCGAAAAAACGGGAAAATCAGCAATTTGATATAGCGACAAGTATTCACGAAAAGACATCCCATGAAGGGTAAAACTCAAAGCTCTCCGACTCAAATCAGCCTCACCTCGGTAAATATCTAAGGCCGAAGAAGCTGTAAATAAAACCCGCATGGTAGGGAGACCATCATAGATATTTTTTAACTCTGACGACCAATTAGCGTATTTGTGTACTTCATCAATGACCAACAGCCGTCCTCCTTGCTTATGCCATTCTTCGGCGGTTTCGAGCAGAGAATGCTGATAAAACCAAGGGTAATCGGCCGTGATATACAGGGAAGTAGCTAATGACTGGGTTTTGAGGTATTGCAAAAGCAGGGTTGTTTTGCCTACACCTCGGATACCTCTAATCCCCACCAAACGACTCTCAAAGGGAACTTGCTCATAGAGATACCTCTTAAATTCGACAGGGATATTTTGTAGAATATTGTTTTGAAATAAAAACAGTTTTTCCATTTTTTGTTTTCATTAGAAAACGAAATTAATAAAACTATGTTTCTAGTACAAAACTATTTTTTACTCCATTTGTCTTTATCATTACAATAAAACCCAAAAGCTTCGATAAGCTTTAATTTTCCAAAACCACTACTTCTACTCGCCTATTTTTCTTTCGTTCTTCTTCTTTGAGGTTTGTTGTCAAAGGCCGAGTTTGACCATAGCCTCGGTATTTTAGTCGTTTCGCATCAATTCCTTTTTCGGTAAGATAGCTATACACTACTTTAGCACGGTTTTCTGATAAAGCAAGGTTGAGGCGAGCATCACCAATGCGGTCGGTATGCCCGCTAATTTCTATCTTGAGATTGGGGTTTTGTTTCAAAACCTCCGTCAGTTCATCCAACTGTGTATATGATTCGGGTTTTAAGACGTAGCTACTTTGGTCAAAATATATCTTTTCTAAGTTGATTTTTGTCCCTGTTACTAGATTCTCAAAAATATTTTCTTGTTTTTCTGGTAATAAATCATTCTTCTGAGTGGTCTCTGCCCCTAGGGTAGGCTTATCCAAAACCGCTGCACTTACCAGTTTATCTCCAAACGAGCCTATATTTTGTACTTCCTTTTTGACTGATGCTGTCGCCTGCGTTTCTCTCGTAAGATTGGCCGTACAATTGAAACTCCGATTGTCTTCTCCTAATTCTATATTTTCATCTTCTAGGGCTTTTATGTATCCTTCTGATATTACTTCCACTCTCAAAATAGACCCTTTGCTAATCGTAAATCTAAACAAATTGTTTTCTGTACTCACTCCCTCAAAAGACTCACCAGCATCGGTTGTAATCCTAAAAATTGCTTTTACCAGTTTGTTGGTCTGCCGGTCAAACGCCCTACAAGTAATAATATTGACGGGCCTTTTGCTTCCTGTAATCGCTATCTGCATAGAAGGCGGCAATTCTAGCAGTTCTTTTCCAAAGTTATTTTGGGTCAGGTTCAGAGGAGTAGCAATATGTGTTTCGGATAAAGGATCAGCAAGAGGAGAACTCAATTGAGGAATCGAAAATTCGCTAGCAGATTGAGTGGGCACGGTATTTTGACTCCATACCATATACGGTATAAAGCTAACTATAGCCACAAACAAAAAAGCCCGAAAACGCATGAAGGTAAAAATAGCCGGAACAGTAATCGATTAGGTTTGGCCCAATATACAACATCTATTCGTGTTTTTCAACCCACAATTTCCATGGTACTAAGTCCGTTGGCATTCTTAAAAAGGCGAATTTGGGTTCCTATCCGCTCTTTGAGTGCTTCTACGTGCGAAATTATGCCGATTGTTTTCTGACTTTCGGACTGCAACCGCTCCAACATACTCAAAGCCATATCGAGCGAATCGGGGTCGAGTGTTCCGAAGCCTTCATCAATAAAAAGGCTCTCAATACTTACATTTTGTGAGGCCAAGTCTGATAAAGCCAACGCCAACGCCAAACTCAAGGTGAAGGTTTCTCCTCCCGAAAGCGTATTGACGGCCCGTTGGGCATTGCCTTGATAAGTGTCTATTACAAAAAGACTATCGGTATCTTCTTTGGGTTTATCTAAAATATAACGGTCTGAAAGATGACGCAGACGTTGATTTGCCAAACCGATGAGGTTGGAAAGGGTCAGATTTTGGGCAAAATTGCTGAATTTATTACCTTCTTTATCACCAATGTAGCGATTGAGCAAATCCCATTTACGTCGCTGCTGTCGTAGTTGCTCAAGCTCAGTTTGCAAGCCCGCAAATTTTAATTTTTGTTGGGCATGATTATTTAAAGCAGCTGATATTTCCGACGCTTCTTTCAGATACTGATTGCGTAGGTCAAGGCAAGACTTTAGCTTAAAATCTACCTCTTCGTCCGAAAAAGCAGTTTGGCGCAGCTGTACGGCTGCCAATAGCTCCTGGGCCCAAGACTTATGATTTATCGAAAGTTCTTTATCTTTGTCTTCCAGCTCTTTACGCGTATTTTTAAGCTTTTCTACTTCTTGGCTTGATAGCAATAGCTCATTGGCAACCGCAATACTCGCGATACCTTTGGCTTGCAATTGTTGGGTCAACGAAGCCTCCAAACCTTTCATGGTCTCCGTCTCGGTTTTGAGTGCTTCGCTAATCTCAGAATATTGTTTTTGGGAAATTAGCAGCGTCGTTTGAGCTTGGGTAAAAACCTCCTTCAACCGCTGTGTATCTTTTCGGATGTCTAGTCCCAAGTAGCGATTTTGCTTTTGTTGCTCTTTTTCTATTTTCTTGATACGCAACTCAAACAATTGGGCATATTGGAGTAACAAACGCTGAATCATATCTTCCAATTCTTTGATTTTCAACCAATTATCGATAATTAATTGGCGTTCTTGCAATTGTTTTTTTACATCTGCCAATTGCTCAAGGGTTGTTTTAGGGGGCAAAGCCATTCCTTCCAACATCTTTTCACATTCGGCATTGGCATCTTTGTAAGCTTCACGCAACTTATCCAAATCCCCCTCAGCTTTTGCCTTTAAAGCCTCCGATTTGCTGATTTCAGTCGCTAAGTTTTTGAGTTGAGAATCTATCTCTCGGTATTCTTTTTCCAATAAATCCAACTCCACCTGAACCTCCGACAACGCACTGACATAGGCATGAACATAAGGATGATGCGTAGAGCCGCAAAGAGGACATTCTTCTCCATTTTGCAGGGCATTGCGAAGGTCTTCTAAATTAAACTTTTGTTGTTCTTTTTCTTTTTTCTGTTGTAGCTCTTTTAGTTTCAGTTCTGCTTGTTGGAGGGCTTGTTGGAGTTGTGCCGCCTTGGGTTTGTTTTCTTGTAAGTACTGTGCGTTTTCAGCCAGTATATTTTTTTGTTCTTGCCCTCTCATCATCAACTCATGACGATAGCCTAGCTTTGCCGAAAGCTCAATCAGCGTTTTTTCTTGAGCACTAAGGAAAGTAAGTTCATTTTTTGCATCAAAATTTGGCGCAAAAAGGCTCAATTCCTTTTGATTTTCAAGGCTTTTCTGCCGAAGATTTTCATAAGTATCATCGAGTTTTTCGAGCATCAATCCCTTCACCCAAGGGTGCGAAGCCCCCGCAGCGTCTTGTTTGATAGACCCAAAAACAGGTCGGATTTCGACATTTAGATTTTCTATTTCTTTTTCTAAATTTAAAATCTCACTTTCAAAAGCAGTCAGTTTTTCTACCAAATTCTCGACCGTCACTTCCTGCCGAATCAAAGCTTGGGTTTGGGTCAGCGTCTCTGCAATGCTTTTTTGTTGAAGGGCAATTTGCTGATTGGTATTTTGTAATCTTCCTTCCAAACCTACCACTTGATTTTTTTGTGCTTTGAGCGTAGCTAGATCGCCTATCCACTCGCTTACTTGCTCATGCTGCTGAAGTCGCTGCGCTTGTAGTTCAAAAGCTTCTTTTTGTTGCGCTAGGGCTTTTTTTTCGGTCTCGGCTTTTTCAATTTTTTGTTGAAGGTCAAAACATCTAAGCAGGGTATTTTTTTCTTTTTCCCAAAATTTCAAATCATCATCGGCCTGTTTTCGCTGCGTTTCGGCAATTCCTCCGGCTTTTTCCAATTGTGCTACTTCTTCTTCCGAAAGCATCGAGACGAGTTGCAGTTCTTTTTCTTTCAGGTCAAGTTTTTCTTTCCATTGTTTATCTTTCAAAAAAGCGGCACTACCGAGCTGCCGATAAATATGTTGCCCTGTAATATCCTCAAGAAGTTTGGCGCGGTCATGGGCTTTGGCCTTTAGAAATTCGGCAAAACTCCCCTGCGCCAATACAATCGACTTCACAAATTGCTCATAACTCAAGCCAATCAGCTCTTCATTTTTTCTGGGAAAATTTGACAAACCTTTGATGTCTAACAAGTTACCAGAAGGCAATTCGGCAATTTCCATTTGATAATTGTTCCAATTACCGTTGCGATTGCGGGCAATACTCCACCGTGACCGATACTGCCGTCCTTTTACTTCGTACTCTACCTCGGCGTAGGCTTCAGCCTTGGGTTCGTCGGCGGCTTTAAGGTTGACAATAGAGCCTAGCTTTTCGATTTCGGTCTTTGAAATTCCCCCAAAACGCGGAATTTCGTTGTACAAAGCCAAGGTAATAATGTCGAGTAAAGTAGATTTTCCGGCGCCCGTAGGCCCCGAAATGATAAACAAGCCCGAAATAGCCAGCGGATTTATGGAAAAATCGACGCAGCAAGGCTCACCATAAAATGAATTAATATTTTTGAAACGGGTACGAAGTATTTTCATTCAACAGGTACATTTGAAAATTGAAAATGAGGTAATTGCTACAGCAAATCGCTTAAAAATTCCTACGGACTATCATACACTTACCTGTCATTTTCAAATTATTGGATTAGCACTTTGACAACAGTGCTAATGTCTATTAACAAACAATTTGATTATCAAATCGTTAACAAAACTTTCAATTTAAATCGCCCCCTCAATCATGCTCATTCATTTCTTGCCACATCTCTTCAAAAGCTTCTACCAACAAGCTTTGGGTTTCTTGGTCTAGGTTTTCGGCCACCAGACGCTTCAAAAATACGTCTTTGGGGGTTAGGTCTTGAATAGAAGTACCTGTCATGAAAAGCTCATCAGCACCGCGAGTGCGGTTTTCAAATGACAAACGCGGCTTAATAATCTGAAAAGGAGCTTTGTCAAACTCCTGCAACAGATAATTGAAATACATTTCTTTTTGAGGGTCAGCAAAAGGCTCTGTTACGTGTACTTCTACAAAAGACGACAAAGAAGCTGAAAAAGAATAGGCTTTCAAGGCCGCCTCTACCTCGTCAAGTGTACCATTGAAGCACCTCAACTCTCGAAATGTGGGCACGGCCAAAGCCTCTACTTGGGTGATGTGCGCATTATCAAGGGTCAGTTCTAATACGTATTTGGTATCATTGCGCTCACTGAAACTAAGGGCAATCGGCGAGCCCGAATAACGAATCATTTCGGAGGTACCCATCCGTTGCGGCCGATGAATATGCCCCAAAGCTACGTAATCAAAACCTTCAGGAAAAAACTCCGCCGAAAAAGCAGCTTCCCCCCCAATGACGTGAATATCCCGCTCACTTTCCGACACCGAAGCTCCATTGACATACAAATGCCCCATCGCAATGGAAGGGAGGTTTTTGAACTGACTTGTTTTGAGGTCTATTAGCTTTTCATAATGCCCGCGTATGCCTTGCCGCAAGGCCGATAATCGGTCTTCGTATCCTTCCCCACTGACCGATTTTCGGAGGTCGGCTTCACGCAAGTAAGGCACCGCAGCCACTACTACTTCTCCTTTGGGAGTATGGATATGCAAAAGCTCATCACCAAGATTTTCCAAAGCACTTCCTACCACTTTGATATTCAGAAACTTAAGCAATTCTCGGGGTGCATTGAGTACTCCGGGCGAGTCGTGATTTCCGCCCGTCACAATCACTTGACAATCCGTCCCAATCAATTTTTTAAGAAAGCCATAATACTGAGCTAAGGCCAGGTTGGAAGGATGGGCGGTATCAAAAATATCACCCGAAATCAACAGTAAATCAATGCTACGCTGCTGAATGGTATCAGAAAGCCACTCCAAAAAAAACCGCTGGTCTTCTTCGAGACTGTATTTATGAAGTTGTTTGCCCAAATGCCAATCGGCGGTATGAAGAATTTTCATGCTCATTTTGTCAGTTTTGGCTGTTTTTGAGGTTGAAAACCTAAGGTCGTCTATCCAATTTTAGATAACATTGCAAAAATGCCAAAAAGGAACGGTAAATTTGCACGTTCAAATGCAAATAACTCAGTATCACCCACCGATAAAAATTCTAAAATTACCGCTCAATGCTTACCAACACGCTTGAACAGACCTACTATGTCATTGACTTCGACAGCACTTTTACGCAAGTTGAGGGCTTAGACGAGTTGGCAAATATTGCCCTTGCTGGCAATCCCAACCGCGAAAAAATTGTGCAACAAATCAGAGACTTGACCGAAAAAGGCATGAACGGTGAGATGTCGTTTGCCGAGGGGTTGCGTAGTCGCGTGAGCCTTTTGCAAGCCAATCGCTCTCATATCGACGCGCTCGTTGATTTTTTACGCACCAAAATATCCGACTCTTTCATTCGCAACCGCACTTTTTTGAAAGATTATGCCGATACTATTTTGATTGTATCGAGTGGTTTCAAAGAATTTATTGTGCCTATCGTTACGGAGCTTGGGCTCAAAGAAGAAAACGTGTATGCCAATACTTTTCGTTTTGATGAAGAAGGAAACATCATCGGCCTTGACGACGACAACGTGCTTTCGCAAGACAAGGGCAAAGTGAAGCTCCTTCAATCACTACAGCTAGAAGGTGATGTGTGCGCTATCGGCGATGGCTACACCGACTACGAGTTACGCGAATCAGGCGTGGCGCAGCACTTCTATGCTTTCACCGAAAATGTCGAACGTGAAAATGTGACCAAAGTAGCCGACTATGTAGTTCCTTCGCTGGATGATTTTCTGTTTCTGAAAAATCTTCCTCGTTCACAATCTTACCCCAAGAGCCGCATCAAGGTATTGCTACTCGAAAACGTACACCCAGTGGCACGCCAAGCTTTTGAAGATGAAGGCTTCAATGTCGAATTTGTGAAAGGAGCGATGGATGAAGACGAACTCATCGAAAAAATCAAAGACGTGACCATTTTAGGAATCCGTTCCAAAACAATGGTGACACGTAGAGTTCTTGAAAATGCACCTCGGTTGATTGCGATTGGGGCTTTTTGTATCGGTACCAACCAAATCGATTTGAAAACCGCCACCGAAAATGGTGTTGCGGTCTTCAATGCTCCGTATAGCAATACCCGCTCGGTGGTAGAATTGGCCGTGGGTGAGATGATTATGCTCATTCGGAATGTATTCCCGAAAAGCAGCGGAATGCACGCTGGTAAATGGGATAAGTCGGCCAACAATAGCTTCGAGGTACGCGGCAAAAAACTAGGATTGGTAGGCTACGGCCACATTGGCACGCAGCTGTCGGTGATTGGAGAAGCCTTGGGAATGGAAGTTTATTTTTATGATGTGGTTGACAAAATGCCCATCGGAAATGCCAAAAAACTCAAGTCTCTTGATGAACTTTTGCAAATTTCCGATGTGTTGAGCCTTCATATTGATGGTCGCAAAGACAACAAGAATGTCATCGGCAAGCGGGAGTTTGAGTTGATGAAAGACGGGGTGGTATTTCTCAACCTTGCTCGCGGCCACGTAGTGGATGTAGAAGCCCTCGTAGAAGCCCTCAAAAGTGGTAAAGTATCGGGAGCAGGCGTGGATGTGTTTCCGTACGAACCCAAAACCAACAAAGAGACTTTTGAAAGTGAGCTGCGCGGCTTCCCGAACGTTATCCTGACGCCGCACATTGGCGGTAGCACTGAAGAAGCCCAAGAAGGTATTGGTCACTATGTACCTGAGCGCCTGCTCGAATACATCAACAATGGTAGCACTACAGGAAGTGTCAACTTCCCTGAAGTACAGTTGCCCCTCCTCAAAGGCTCGCACCGACTGTTGCACGTTCACCGCAATGTACCGGGTATTTTGGCCAAACTCAACAATATCTTTGCGCGTTATAATGTCAATATCACTGGTCAATACCTCAAAACCAATGAGCAGATTGGGTATGTTATCATGGACGTAGCCCGTAGCTATGCCGAAGGTTTTATCCAAGAAATCAAAGAAATGGAAGAAACCATTAAGTTCAGAATGCTCTACTAATCAAACGTTTAGACCTGCACTCTACTTAAATTTTATATTGTCGAAAGGAGCGGAAGTATCATTAAGAAACAACCGCTCCTTTTCATCTTTGCCAAATCAGCAATTATGCTTCGTTATTTCTCCCGCGAAAAAACCCTTTTTCATTTATTAATAGCAGGGTGTGTACTCCGAATCATGGTCTTTTTGGTCATGAATGCCTCCAATCCCGATCAGCATCACGAGGTACTGCGGTTTATCAAAGAATTTCATCGATTGCCTCGCATCCGTGAATTGTTTTTGGCAACTCACCCTCCCTTTTATTATCTGGTAGCCTTGCCATTTTATTGGTTTGACGACCCCGTTTCGTTGAAACTTACGCAGCTTTTATCACTCCTGATTGGTACCTTTAATCTGTATTTGATTTATAAATTACACCAAAAGCTAGTGGCTGATGTTTTGGTGAGAAACTTAGCTTTTTTGATAGCAGCCTTCAACCCTACCTTTTTGGCTTATTCGCTTTATGTCTCCAACGACACCATGGCTTTTTTGATGGGGACGGGCATTTTGTATTTGATTTATCTTTATGTCAACAATCCCACTAGCCAAACCGAGATTTTTCTGGCCATAGCGACAGGACTTGCATTGCTTACCAAAACCACTTTTTTGCCTTTTATTCCGTTGGTGGTATTAGTAGTGCTGCTTATGCGCTGGAAATCAAGCCCCGCCAAAGCCGATGTGGTGATTAGTTTAGTAGCCTTTGTCTCCATTGTTTTCTTTTTGGGAAGCTACAAATTCATCGAAAACAAACACTATGAGCATAAGTTTTTCCTTCATAATCTGGACTTTTTTCCGCTCAATCACCAAGCTACTTATAAAGGCATCGAAAATTTTATCAATTTCAATCTCTGGGATTTGGTTACATTTCCGGGCGAATTCAACGACGACCATGCCACTCGATACGCCTATTTTCTGACGTTTTATGCTACTTTTTGGTATAAGCATATCGACTTCGAAAACAACCTCAACCTCGGCAATTATACGAGCTTCAAATACATAGGAAGTCTTATTTACATTTTTGGGTTATTGCCTACGCTTACTTTTTTTGGAGGTTTTTTCATCAAAATCAAAGATAGCATCCTTACCGTTTGGGATATATTGTGGGGAAAGGGCTTTTCATCGACCGGTTTATATCAAGTTTTTTTGACCGCCGTTTTTACGCTCAGTTTCTTAGCCGTTTTTGGGGCAGGTATCAAGTACGATGGCTGGTCCTTTTTTCATGGGCGCTTTTTAGGGCACGTCATGGTCGCTTTATTGTTTATCATGGCGGTTGGTTTTAGTTATCTCAAAAAACTCAATACGCCTCTGTTCAATATTTCCGCTTATAGTTTAATCATTGCCTCGTCTTTACACGTCGTTTACTTTGTGGTAGAGTCGGTATGGGAGGTGATTGGAGGTTAAAAAGATGATTACATTTCCTAATGCCAAAATCAACATTGGCTTACACATTACCGAAAAACGAGCCGATGGTTTTCACAATCTAGAGTCGTGTTTTTATCCAGTAGCATGGGCTGATGTATTAGAGGCAGTTCCAGCGGCAGATTTTAGTTTTAGCTCTTCGGGAATTGCCATCCCCGGCGATGCTACTAAAAACCTATGTGTGAAGGCCTATCAGCTTCTAAAACAAGACTTTGATTTGCCTCCTTTGGCTACGCATTTACTCAAAATCGTACCCATAGGAGCCGGCATGGGAGGAGGCTCTTCGGATGCGGCCTTTATGCTCAAAATGCTTAACGATATCGGCAACTGTGGGTTGTCAACAGCCGAACTAGAGCAATATGCCCGTCAGCTTGGGAGCGATTGTGCTTTCTTTATCCAAAATCGGCCACAATATTGCTACGAAAAAGGTGACCAATTTGCCGATATTTCCTTGAATCTGAAAGGCAAATACATCGTACTGGTTTATCCCAATTTCGCTATTTCTACCGCTGAAGCTTATGCAGGCGTAAAACCTCAATTGCCAGAAGTAAATTTGTTAGAAACATTGCAACGCCCAATGCAAGAATGGCGTCATAGTATAAATAATGACTTTGAGGCTGGGCTTTTTCCAAAATATCCTATTTTATCCCAAATCAAAGAAAAAATGTACGAATACGGAGCAATTTATGCAAGCATGACTGGTTCGGGTTCGACAATTTATGGTATTTTTGACAAACCAATACATTTACAGAACAATTTCCCCTCTTCCACTGTTTGGCAAGGAGAATGCCTGTAAATAATCACACTTGAGAGGGTGATTACGTACCCAATTTGCTCATCCATCAACAAGCATATTTCATCAAGTGAATTAATTGTTTGCGTTCGCCCATTAAAAAGTAAGCGTAAGAAAAACTTCGATGAACACCGTAAAAAAACAAAATCCACTCACTAAAAGGCGCGAACCTTTCAATTTTATGCTTTGGATAGGCATAGGCAGCAGTGTTTTGGTATTTACTATACTTTTGGCGGTGTATGTGATTCGAAAAGCCAACGGAGTGTATTGGACTGATGTACCGTTGCCAGGGCTTTTTTGGGTAAGTACATTGGCTATCATGGTCAGTAGCTTTACTTTACACCTAGCCAATCGAAGTTTCCAATCCGACCGCTATCCCCAATTTCGATTATATTTAGGAGCTACTTTATCGCTTGGGGTATTGTTTGTAATGCTACAGTTGTGGGGTTGGTATCAGCTCATTGAAGCAGGAATTTCGACTTTGCGCAATCCGTCGGTAGGTTTTATTTATTTACTCTCAGGTCTTCATATTTTACACATTGCGCTGGGTATCACTACCTTGTGTTGGCTGGTATTTCACTCTCTCAAAAATATCACTTATGTAGATGCCTTTGTATTTAGTGTCAACCCACCCAATCAGCTCAAATTTAAGCTCATCTCTATTTACTGGCATTTTGTGGATATTCTGTGGTTGTATTTGTTCGCATTTTTGCTTTATCACCACGGATTTTAGCTGCTGATTTTATAAGGAAGCCCGTAGTTTTAAGTAGAATGGCACGTATATCTGCTCCTTCAAATTTTCTTGGATAAGTTGAGCTGTTTTTTGTCCCATGAGCTCAAAATCAGCCGATATAGTCGTAATTCCCTCCAAAATTATCTTCTTTAAGGGGGTTTCGTTGTATGAAATAATCCCTACGTCTTTGCCTACTTTCAGAGAAGTAGGCAAGAGTTTTTCTACCAAACCAATCAAATCATTTTCGGTAATACTGATATAGACTTCGCCTTCCCCGATAGGTTCATTAAGAATAGTTGGAATCACTTGCATTTCAAACGAATATTGCTGGCAAAAAAGCCGCAAGCCTTCCACTATTTCTTTGGGATGGTGTGAATCTTTAGGAAAAATAATCTTAATGGTATGATACTGGGAAAGGCGAGGGAGGGCTTCTTCCAAAGCCTTATAAATATCCATCTTAAAATTCTGATACACAGCGCCATATTGCCCTTTAACACCTGCAATAGGCTTATCGACGATGATAAGCTTTTCGGCTGGAATAGTGGCGTTGATTATCTCGTGCGCCTTCTCTCCTCCTTCCATAAAATGAGGAATAATGACATAATGCGAATAATCGTGACTATTGGTCTGAACGAGTTTTTTGAAGTAATTATAGTCGTTGTTATAAACATAAAAATCAATCATGACTCGTTCGCCTAGGGAGGATACCAACGAATCATAAATGATTTTTTTGTGAGCATTAATTTTATTAACCAACAAAAAAATTTTTAGTTGAGAAGGGGTAGCTGTGCTTTTTACAAAATACCCTTTCCCTGGCACTGAGTCTAATATCCCAATTTTTTTGAGGTATTTATAGCCTTTTTCGGCGGTATCTCTTGATATATCCGACTCAAAACTTAGCTCATTGATAGAAGGTAGGATTTCATCTTTTTCCAATTCTCCCCGCCCAATAATTTCCATAATCGAATTGGCGATTTGGAGGTACTTAGGAGTTGCCGAATAGCAATCAATCGAGATAAGCTGAACCAAGGATTTATTTTTCATAATAATGAACCGTTTCTTGCCATCCTTCATAATAAGACATCACGGCCCTATTATCTACGCATGGCATTATGGTTTCTACTTCTTTTTTTAGGCTTTGGAGATGGGCAATGTTAGTAAACAATCCACACGCCAATCCTGCCATATACGCTGCTCCAAGCGCCGATACGTCGGGCATATTTATCTTTAGGACCGGTTTTCCCAACAAATCGGCCAAAAATTGTAGCACAAAACCATTGGAAGTCATGCCGCCATCTACCATCAATTCTTTCAATTCTAAGCCAGCATCAGCCTCCATCGCGCCAATAATATCTTTGATTTGATAAGGGATGGATTCTAAAGCGGCCCTTACCAGATGGTTTTTGGTAGCACCAAACGTAAGCCCCGTAATAGAAGCCTTTCGGTTCATGTCCCAATGTGGCGCCCCTAAACCACTGAAGGCCGGCACCAGATAGACGCCATTGTTGTGCGCTACACTCCTTGCCATTGCTTCGGTATCTTTGCTGTCTTCAAAGATTCCCCACTCATTTTTGAGCCATTCGATGGTAGCTCCGCAGGTCACAATTACCCCTTCTAAGGCATAATCGACGCGCTCGGCCGTACTCCAACAAATCGTAGAAACCATGCCATTGGCCGAGGATTTTCGCTGATTTCCCACATTCATCAAAATCGAACAGCCTGTCCCTAAAGTGGCTTTGGCGGTTCCTTCCGAAAAACACCCTTCTCCAAAAGCGGCTGCGTGCGAATCACCAATCATACCCATGATAGGTACGGGTTTGGGAAAAAGGCCTTCAAAATCGGACTCTCCAAAAGTATACGAAGAAGGCTGAGGTTGAGGCAATTGGAGACCTGTCAGCCCAAATTCTCTCAGCAAATCGGCATCCCAATCCAAGGTAGAAAGATTGAAAAACAAGGTGCGAGAAGCATTGGTGTAATCGGTCAAGTATTTTTTACCTTTTGTCAATTTATACAAAAGCCAGGTATCTACCGTCCCAAAATACGCCTTACCTGCTTGAATAGCTTCACGGATTTGGGGCTGATTTTGTTGAAGCCACATGAGCTTAGAACCCGAAAAATAGGGGTCAATGAGCAAGCCTGTTTTTTCATGGATGGTATTCCCTAAACCTCGTTCACGGAGTTGGTCACATATCTTTACCGAGCGCTTACATTGCCAAATGACCGCGTTGTGCAAAGGCTTTCCTTGCTCATCCCACAAGATGAAGGTTTCGCGCTGGTTAGAGATTCCAACGGTGGCAATGGAGGTCAACGAATGGCCTTTGGCTTGAAAATCAGCCAAACATTTTTTGACCGACGACATTACATTTTGGAAAATACCCTCGGGGTCTTGCTCGGCAAAGCCCTCTCCAAAATAGTGGGTTTTCAAGGGTTCGGAAGCCCGTGATACCACTTGCCCTTGTGCATCAAAAACAAGCGTTTTGGTACTACTTGTACCTTGGTCGATGGCTAAAATGAAAGACATTTATAAATTTAAGTGCGGTTGATTGTAAGTACATTGTTAAGTAAAAAGTTTTGTTTTTTACCCGCAGAAGTTCGCTGAATAATACAAACGCGGATTTTCGCTAAAAAAGGGCTTTATACAGTCTCCTATCTGCGTTTGTCTGCGACTTTAAATCTGCGCCAATCGGCGGGTAAAATAAAAAACCTTAGCTAACAATGCAGTAAGTGCTTACGCACCATTAATCTTTAATTGTTGATAATCAGCAACTACCAAACAGTTATAAGCTAATTTAGCTTTGCGCATTCACTTAAGTACTTGTGTTAAATAAGTCTTTTGCGTTAGAAAAAACAGCCTAAAATCAGTGGTTTTTGGTATTGGCTTTGTCGATAACGACCGCTATCAAAATCACCAGTCCTTTGACTACTTGTTGCCAAAAAGGCGATACATTGAGCAATACCAAGCCATTGTTTAACACTCCAATGATGATAGCCCCCAAGACCGTCCCGCCGATACTGCCCTTTCCGCCCGACAACGAAGTCCCGCCAATCACCACTGCCGCAATAGAGTCAAGTTCGTAGCCTGTACCGGCGTTGGGCTGGGCAGAATCAAGACGTGAAGTCACCATCAAACCTCCTACCGCCGCCAGCACACCCGCCAATGTGTACACAATCACTTTGACCCGATTGATATTGATTCCAGACAACCGCGCCGCATTTTCATTGCCTCCAATGGCATAGATATAACGCCCGATTTTGGTTTTGTTGGAAAGTAAAATCGCTAACACCACCACTAAGGCACTTATCCAAACCGGAACCGGCACGCCCAAAAACCAGCCTGTACCCAAAAAAGCAAAGTCTTTGCCTAATCCACTGATAGGAAAGCCCTGTGTCCAGAGCATGGTCAGACCACGCGCTACGGTCAGCATAGCCAAAGTAGCTACAAAAGGGGGTACTTTGAAACGCGTAATAGCCACGCCATTAAAAAAACCCAACAACCCACCTACTACGATGCCCGCTAGAATGCCTCCCAAAAGTGTGAAACCTACGAAAAGATTTTGGGTAGGAAACTCAATGCCCGACTTGTATAAACCAGCGGTCACAGCCCCACTCAATGCCAATACCGACCCTACCGACAAATCAATTCCTGCCATAAGTACCACGAGGGTCATACCCGTTGAAATACAGATATTTACTGAAATTTGGCGTAATACATTCCAAAAATTAGAAACGGTAAAAAATTTGTCAGATAGTAAACCTATCACCATACACAACACAAAAAGTGCTATCAGCGGTTGAAGTTTAGACAAAAGTTTTTTTTGTGAATCGATGGTTGTTTGCATTTCTTTTAAGTGCTAAAGCACAACGGGGGTCACCCAGCGGTATTTGTTTTCTCCGTTGTGGTAAAGTGTCGTGATGGTGATTCTTCCGATAACTTAATTATTACAGCGTTTAAAAATCTATGTAAAAGTCAAGGCTAAAGCCTTTTATACGAGATGTTATTTCTCTTAGTAGCTCCAACTCTGCCTCCATTTACCTCTGATTTTTTAGGATGTCGAAAAGTTTTTTTTTGCACGAAAACTTATACATCATTTTCAAATTAGATAAATAACAGTCTCCTTCAATTCTGCAAAACTTTAGGAATAGCGGCTTTCAACAATATATCTTCGGTGGCATTTTGGGTCAACATCTCCAAGGTGAGCTTGCCTTCGGCCAATACCAATACGCGGTCTGAAACGGCGAAAATTTCGGGTAATTCGGAAGAAACCATTATAATCCCCAAACCCGACGCGGCCAATTTCAGTATCAGCTTATAAATCTCACTTTTGGCATGAATATCGATTCCACGGGTAGGCTCGTCGAGCAGCAATACCTTGGGATGCGTGGCAAGCCATTTACCCAAAATCACCTTTTGTTGGTTTCCGCCGCTTAAATTTTTGATAAGTTGCTGCGACGATGAAGTTTTTACGCCTAGTTCTTGAATGTATTTTTCGGCCAATTGGGATTCGGCTTGGTTGCTCAAAAAGCCATTTTTTTCGACCTGCTCCCCCAAAGATGCCAAACTTATATTTTGGCTCACGGTCATTCCGGGCACGATTCCGTCCCTTTTTCTATCTTCGGGTACCAAAGCCAAACCCGCCCTCACTGCCTCTACGGATGATTTGAGATGAAGCGCCTCTCCATTAAGATACATTTGCCCCGTAGCCCTTGTGGGATGTAGCCCAAAAATCGTTTCGAGGAGTTCGGTACGGCCTGCCCCCATCAGTCCAAATATACCTAGTACTTCGCCTTTTTTGAGATGAAAAGAAATATCTGATAAAATAAAACTCTCTTTGTGATTAGGCTTTTTCAAAGATAAACCATTGATTTCCAGTACATTTTCTTGGTTATTCAAAATAATTTTTGGCGGTGGGATGAAGATTTCGCGACCTACCATTTTTTGAATCAACTGGTCATGGGTCATTCCCTGAATATTTCCTGATTCGATAGATTTACCATCGCGCAATACAATGTAGCGGTCGGCAATGCGAAACAATTCGTCGAGTTTGTGGGAGATATAAACGATGGTCTTATTGTCAGCCCTTAGCTCTTCGATGATGCCGAAGAGAGTTTCGACCTCTTGGTCGGTAATGGCCGAGGTAGGCTCATCCATGATGATGACCTTTGGCTCTAATAGCAACGCTTTGGCAATCTCAACTAGCTGTTGCTGCCCTACTTTTAGTTCTTGAACGGGCGTAGCGGGGTCTATATCCAGCCTAAGTTTTTGGAGCAAAACCGTGGCTTGATCGCGCATTCGCCGTTTATGGAGCGTACCCCATTTGGTCAAGATTTCTTGCCCCAAAAAGATATTTTCCGTAATGCTCAGGTAAGGTATCAGATTGAGTTCTTGGTGAATGATAGCGATTCCGGCCTGTTGCGCTTCCTTAGTGTTCTGAAAGCGGGTGGGTTTGGCGTGCCACACAATCTGCCCTTCATAATCATTATCCACCCCCGACAAGATTTTCATCAAGGTAGATTTGCCGGCCCCGTTTTCTCCCAAAATGGCATTTACTTTGCCTTCGTGGAGTTCGAGACACACCCGGTCTAGTGCCGTAACACCCGAAAACTTTTTGGTTATGTTGTCTGCAACAAGCACAATGAGGTCGATTTTGGGAATAGAATACTACTGAATAGAAACAGGAATTACTTCGATATTATCAAGATTGAGGCGAGCGCTGTTTAGCTCCATCACTCCTGTAAAGACCACATTATCACCCACTTTATCTTTTGCTCTGAAAGGAGGAATCACCTTGTTTTTTACAATTTTATTCAACTCCGCCGATACATTATTGATATCGGTGGTATTGGTAAAAGTCGTAATGTCAAACAAACCCGTAGCATCCCGAATGGCATTGCCATAAATAAACTCCGTAGCCAAAGTGAGCGATTGATTACCTACTTGAAGATTTACCTCATCTTCGTTGATAGCGGTAATAGTCCCCGTACCTTTGACTAAAAAGTATTTGATACTTCCTACTGCCGTAGCATGGGCATATTTTTCAAAAGCTTGGTCTTTAGAAATCGTCAATAGTTGAATCAACTCCTGAATCCCCGAGGCATTGGCAAGCTGTGGTGTAAGCGTTGAGGTAAAAAATTTTTGAGCATAGGCTGCCGCATCAAATTTCTTGTTGGCCACATTTTTGACTTCGTCCAATTTTTTGAAATAAACAGAATGATACCCCAAAAACAGCACGACCCCCACCCCTAGCAAATACTTTATGGTCAGATTATTCTTTTTTTCCGAATGCGGCATAATCTTCAATGTTTTCTTTGGTTACTAATTCGACGGCAACGGGCAATTTTTGTGGAAAATCTTTTTTCCCTTTCAAATATTGATCAGCATAGATAGCGGCTGTTTGGGCCATTACTTTGGGAAATTGCATCCCAGTGGCGGCAATTTTTCCGTCTTTGATAGCATCTATCACGTCGGCTGCCCCGTCAAACCCAAAAACCTTGACTTTATCGGCCTTTCCTGCCGCCGCAAGTGCTTGATAAGCGCCCATTGCCATGGCATCGTTGCCACAAAAAACCGCATCAATATTGGGATGAGCTTGCATGATAGACTCCAAGACGTCCATGGCTTTGTTACGGTCAAAATCAGCGCTTTGTTGAGCCACCATTTTTAGCCCAGCATAATTGTCAACCACACTATGGAACCCTTGTGAACGCGCCCAAGTGTTGTTGTCGCCCACCAATCCGAGCAATTCTACATAATTGCCTTTTTTCTTCATTTGTTTCACAAAATACTTAGCCAACGAAACACAACCCGAATAGCTATCTGATAAGATTTGGGAAGTGGCAGCGTCGGCCGAGTTTACTTCCCGATCCATACAAAACACAGGCACGCCCGCCGCCTTAGCTTTCTGAACGTTTACGACCGAGCCTTCGGCGTCAGTTGGGTTAAAAAGAATAGCATTGTAACCCGATACCAACGCATTTTCGAAATGGTCAGATTCTAGAGCCGTATTGTTTTGTGAATCAAAAATTTTGGTTTCGTAGCCAAGTTCTTTGGCTTTGGCGGCGGCATTATCAGCCAAAAACACAAACCACGGGTTGTTGAGCGTCGAAATGACAATAGCCATTTTCTTAGGAGTCTCCGAGGTATTTTTGTTTGAACAGCTCCCCAAAAACAAGAGACAAAAAGCAAGGCTAAAAACAATCCCTCTATTACTTTTCAATTGCCACAAATAATTAATCATTGTCGATACGCTTTTAGGGGAAAACTGTCGCAATCACCCGCTGATAACGAGTCAAAGAAGGTGTGCCGTTGTCGGATACCGCCAACACTATGTGAATAGTCTCCGGCTGAGTTACTTTAGGCGCCACAAACCAAGCCTCTGCTTTGGTTTTATCATTGATTTGAATTCCGTTTTTATTGCCATAAGTACCCGGTTCGGCATAGTATATCCAATCGTATTTGAGGAGATTGCCGTCGGGGTCGGTGCTGCCTTTAGCGCTCAATTGTACTTTTTCGCCACTTTTTACTTTCAGAAGATTAGCATGAGAAAGTTTGGCAACGGGCGGGTGATTGGCTTCTTTGTAAGACTTCACACACCAATCCATCCTCGCTGCAAAATCGTGCTGAAATGCCTCACGCCAACGCCAAATGGTGGCTTTGTTGCTGGTTTGGTAGCTACTATCCATACCTATGACTTCATCTACGGCATCGGCCCACAGAGGGCGGGTTTCGGGTTCGTAAAACCACTTTTGAGTACGAGGCGTATAAAACTCATAGCGCCCTCCCCAGCTTCCATAGTCAGGATGCTCAGAATCGCCCAAGCCATTGGGAATGAGATACAAAAAAGTAGGCGTATCTCCTTCCATCAAAAACTTCACGGCAGGATATTCTTCTCCCAACGGCCCGTGATTTTTGCGGATGTGTTGTTCTAACCAAGGATTGTCGACAATACTAAAATTAGCGCCCGAAAATCGCCCGTGAAACTTATCGCCACTGATACCCGACCAAGTAGCATAATGATAGGCACCATTGGCATGAAAACCGGGGCTTGCGATATAAAACAACTGTGGGAAATTTTTACGAATCCAAGGGCCGCTATCGTCTTGGTCTGAAATGGTATAAACCCGAAGTTTTGACACAAATTTTGCCACTTCATCGGGTGTACGGGTCATTTTGACTTTCCAAAGGGCTTGCGCCAAACAATTGGCTCCCCCCCACACCGGAATCCAAAGCGGGCGAGGGTCGTTTTTGTCAGCTTGTTTGATAATCCACTCTGAACCTTCTGAGTCTTTGCCTTCGCCTACGGCTTCCATGCCGCATTTGGGATACCCCGATTTAATGATGCCCAGCAAAAAAGCAGTTTCAGGAAAACCTTTTTCGTGTAACAATAAATTGCTCCGCACTTTGTCGTAGGCATTCACAATCTTCCGAATGCTCTCTGGAGCCGTACGGTTGCGTTGGTGAATAGAAGTCGTAGCCACAATGCCCTCAATATCCCACTGATTGCTGTAAGTCAAAAAACGCACCATCGATTGGGTATCATCGGGTTCATTTTCGATGTCGGTAAGTATCAGCACCCGAAGTTTTTCGGAAGGTTGAGCGTACAAGTGCTTAATGGAAAACAACAAAAAAACATAAACAAATAGCCTCATTGATTTTAGGAATAGTGGTTTAGGGGAAATGTATCTAATCTTACTGAGGTTGGTTAAACGCGCAATAAGGCTAAAGCTCGATGAGCAATGCCTTGTTCGGAAATACCGTAATGGTTAAAGATTTCGGTTTGAGAACCCGTCACGGTGTATTCGTCAGGAATGCCCATGAGGTCAAAAGCTTTATGATATCTATTCTTTAAAAGCCATGCAGCACAGGCTTCTCCCAAGCCACCATAAACGCTATGCTCTTCTACGGTCAAAATCGCTTTACATTTTTGCGCCAATTGAGCCAGCAATTCCTCATCCAAAGGTTTGATTGTGTGCATACTCACAACAGTCGCTTCAATATGATACTCACGAGCCAATTTGTGCGCTGCTTGCAGGGCTGGATAGACGGTCTCTCCCGTGGCAATGAGCGCTATATCATCACCTTCTCTTACCACCCTACCCTTTCCGATTTCGAAAGGAATCGCATCTTCCATGTCGAGCAAAGGCATTGGTTTTTTACCAAAACGCAAATAAAAAGGTTGTGAAAGTGCCGCCACTTGCTTTACGGCCTGCGCTGTTTCAAAACCATCGGCTGGGGCAATGATTGTAATGTTGTGAATCGCTCTCAGCACCGCAAAATCATGAAGACTGTGGTGAGTCGAACCCAAAGCGCCATAACTTACTCCTGCGCTGATACCCACGAGTTTGACGGGATTGTTGGAATAGGCCACGTCATTTTTGATTTGTTCCAATGCCCTCGCCGTCAGAAAGCAAGCAGGCGAAACCGCAAATACTTTTTTACCCGTAGACGCTAATCCTGCCGCCATGCCTACGAGGTTTTGCTCGGCTATTCCTACTTCTACTATTTGAGCAGGGTATTTTTTACCAAAGGGTACCAATTTTCCCGAACCTCGCGAATCGCTTGTTACTACTACGACCTGCTTATCAAGCGCGGCCAAAGACTGAAGCGTCTCAGCAAATACCTCTTGATTGGCAATCGCCGTCCCTGCTAAGGGAACCTCTATCATTTCGTTGCCCATTTTTATTTTAAGTTCTTACTGACAATCAACCATTTAACAAAACATCCGAACTAAACTTAAATAGCAGTTAGTTATATTACTTCTTCAGTGGCTAGGGGTTTTCGAGCTCTTCCATTGCCACTTTGTATTGTGCTTCGGTCGGAACGCCGTGGTGCCATTTCAGTTCATTTTCCATAAAACTCACTCCTTTGCCTTTCACGGTATGCGCAATAATGGCACTGGGTTTATCTTTTTCGAAAGGCAAATCCGCAAAAACGTCTCTCAATGCCTGAATATCATGCCCATCTACGTGACGTACGGCCCACCCAAAACTTTCAAATTTTTTGTCGAGGGGTTCGGTATTACATACTTCGGTAGTAGGTGCTGTAATTTGCAGACCATTGAGGTCAACGATAGCACACAGATTATCTAACTTGTAATGCGCCGCCGACAATGCCGCTTCCCAATTGGAACCTTCGGGCAGTTCGCCATCGCCCAAAAGTGTAAAAACACGGTAAGAAAGATCATCCATTTTGGCCGCCAAAGCCACGCCGGCACTGATAGGCAAGCCGTGTCCCAATGCACCGGTATTTTGCTCTACACCTTTGATTTTGCGCGTAGGATGTCCGATATAATGCGACTGGTATTGACACAGCGTTTCTAGGTCAGATTCGGGAAAAAAGCCTTTGTCGGCCAATACCACATACAACGCTTCCACACAATGCCCCTTGCTCTGGATGTATCGGTCACGGTCAAAGGCATCCGCATTGGCGGGACTTACATTCAGTACTTCATTATAAAGCACATTCAGTATATCAATGCACGACAAAGACCCACCCGTATGCCCCGCCTTGGCCTTCAGAATATACTTCAGGATTTTGCGGCGGTATTCCCTCGATTTTAGTTCTAAATTCATCTCCTAGTATTTGTTGAGCACTAATGGTGATACACTTCCCAACCCATGTAGTTTTCAAAGGCCTCTTTCAAAATATGGGCCGTTTTGGAAGCATTCATCACTACGTGGTGCTCAAAGCCATTGCGACACACATACTGCATTAATCCTTGTAAATCAGGGATTTTCGCCACCGCTCGATTTCCAAAAGTGCGAAGCTCGTCATCGGTCAACATCCCTTCTCCTATATAAGCTTTCATAACGCCTTTGGGGTCGTCGGTACTGATACGGCCATAGGTAAGCGGCATCGCAGGGGTGCGACCAGCCAATGCGCCGTAGGTATTTTCTTCTCCTACCGAAGTCCCTAAAATAGGCGCCGTACTGATTTCGATGTCGGGCAAAAACGACTTAGCCCAGTTACCACAGTGGAAGAGTACGCATTTTTCTTCGTCGTTGGCGTAGTTGTTGTTCCAATCGACCAAGGCACTCGGCGAGCCCGATGCTAGCTGCATGGCATACATACTCAAAGTGCCCGTCACATCTACTTCACAAGCACTTGGTAGCATATTTTCGCTCATGATACTCATGCTAGTACATACATTGCAGCCATAGTTTTGCTGCAAACTAGTCCAGCACTGAATCGCCGTCGCATCCAAAGAAAACTCCTCCATAAAATCAGTAAGGGCAATATCGAGTTTGGCCATTTGCAATAAACGACTGTCGGGGGTACGTCCTACTGAAGCATAACCACGGATTTTGTCGATGCGCTGCTTGACCACATCATCGGTATCTTTGAGGCGATTGGCATTTCCCAAAATCGCCGACAAATCGATAGTAGTCACCGAAATACCATTGCGTTGTAAGATTTTTTCGCTGTAACGCACCGTATTAAATGCCCCAGGACGCGCTCCCACGGCTCCAATGCGTACATTGCGCAGCCCACGCACCACTCTACAAACCGCCACAAAATCCAGCAATTCTTTTTCAAAAGTGCTTTCGGTAAGACGAATGACGTGTTTTTCGGTAAGGGAGTATTTGATACCGTATTGGTAGAGATTATTACAAACCGAGATTTTGCCACACCATGCATCACGGCGGCGCGCTACGTCGAGTTTGTCCAGGTCGTCGGGGTAGGCTTGAATCAAAACCGGCACGTTGAGTCCCGATAATTTGAGGGTATCGGCTACGCCTTTTTCATCACCAAAATTTGGTAACACCACCAAAACCCCCATGATTTCTTCGGCATGAGCTTTGAAGAGAGTGGCACATTTTTGAGCATCCCCAAACGTCTCGACTCCACCTAGCTTAGTGTCGGCATCGCTCAGTAAAATAGGTTTGATGTTGAGCTTTTTACACAACTCAATGCAATCAATGCGAGCCTCTGCTACCAACTTATCTGGAAAGAAATCTCGGTTTCCAATAATAATTCCAATACTTGTCATATAGTCAAAAAATCAGGACTTACGTCCCTTTATGTTCATGTTCTTTTGGTTGCCTAATTATTTAGCAATGATAACTTCGATGTCGTTTTGTTTGAACAATTGCAAGTGGTTGTTTTCGATACCGCTATCAGTAATCAAATAGCTGATAAGCGACAACGCCCCCAAACTTGCAAAAGCACTCTTACCGATTTTGGTTGAATCAGCCACGAGATAGGTAGTTTCGGCGGCATCAATCATTGCTTTTTTTACCACTAAGTCGCTGATACTAGGGTAAGTCAAGCCTGCTTTGAGAGAAATACCTGCCGTCGCCAAAAACAATTTTTGTACGTGGATTCCTTTGAAAAAATCTGCCGCTTTTTGCCCCGTCAACGATAAGGTTGGGGGTTTAAACTCTCCACCCGTCAATATCACCTCGATGTTTTGCTCTGCTCCTAGCATCAACCCAATGTTCATGGCATTGGTGATGACCGTCAATCGACGATTACCTCTGATTTTTTTGGCAATTTCGGTGGTAGTACTACCCGAGTCGAGGATGATGGTATCCCCATTGTCGATGTAGTCCAAACAAGTAGCGGCTATGCTCTCTTTTTTGTCCATGTTTTCTTGATGTACCAACGAAAACGACTGTACTTGGTCTTTAACGCTTTTGAGATAGGCACCACCATGCTCGCGCACAAGTATCCCTTCTTTTTCTAATTTTTCTAAATCTTGCCGAATGGTTACTTCCGTAACTTTAAACAATAAGGCTAAATCAGCTACTTTGGCCGACCCATCTTCATGCAGCAGGTCTAGTATTTTTTCTCTTCTTTGATTAGGAAGCATTGGTTTTCTTTTTTGATATTTTAAAAGTCGCATTCTCTTCAAAGAAAAGAAATAATAAGAAAACAAAAAAGGATGTTTTAGGCTGTTCAATCTATTTTTCCTAATCTTTATTCCTATTGCTGATTCGTAATCCTCGACAGCTTTGTCGTTGACTTACAAGCTTCTCTTGCAACACTCTTCTGTTTAGGCCCTTGTTTACAAGTACTGTCTTTTTTACATCCGCTCTCAAAAGCGTCATTCAATGATGATTATCGAAACTAAATTTCAAACAAAAGAAACAAAAAGAAATAAAACAAAAAAATTTTACCCAAAATTATTCTTAAAAGCAGGGAAGGGTTTTATGTTCACAAATTAGATTATTTTAATATTTTCTATTATCATTTAGTCAACAAAAAGTCCAATAAGGGGCATTTATTTAAAAAAACAAAACTTTAACATCAAATTATACAAGTCCTCAAAATTGAATATATCCAATATAGTGGCTTTTAAAATTTAAAAACAAAACTTTCGTTTATTTTCGTTTGTCAGGACGGCTCAGGACAGCTATCAATAGGGCATTTTCTAGCTTTGCCTACCATAGTTCAGCATTTTTTAGTTAAAAACTTGTATTTTATCACGTCAAACTTACACCCTATGAAATCCTTTCTATCACTCAAGTACCTGAGGTACTTTTGTTTTATTTTTCTTTCATTTTGTTTTGTTCAGGTTTTTGGACAATCGAAAGTAATTTCTGTCAAAGGAAAAATACTAGATGAAGCAGGGAAACCTGTTCCAGGGGTATCAGTCGTACTCAAATCCACGACCACGGGTACAATTTCTAATCAAGATGGACTCTACAGCCTTCCTGTTCCAGAAGACGCCATTTTGGTATTTAGCTCGGTAAGCTACGAATCGCAAGAAATCGCAATCAATAAACGTTCGGTGATTGATGTGACCCTGATGCCATCCAACAAAATCCTTAATGAAGTAGTGGTAGTAGGGTATGGTACTCAAAGCAAAAGGGCCGTGACAGGAGCAGTAGCTTCTATCAACAATAAGCAATTTCAAGACCGTTCTTTCAGCAATGTGGCACAGTCCCTAGCAGGGCAAGTGGCGGGGGTGAATATTTCGCAAGCGCAAGGTGCCCCAGGGTCTTCCCCTTTTATCAAGATTCGAGGTGTGAGCTCTATCACCGCCGGCACCAATCCATTGTTAGTAGTGGATGGCGTTCCTTTAGAAAACTTTAACCTAAATATGATTAACCCTCAGGACATTGAGTCGGTAGAAGTATTAAAAGATGCTTCGTCGGCGGCAATTTATGGGTCGAGAGGTTCGAGTGGGGTTATCATTGTTACTACCAAATTAGGAAAAGTGGGCAAAACTAACGTCAGCGCCAATTTTGAATATGGTTCACAAAAAGTGACCCGCCAAATCAAAATGATGGACGCGCAGCAATTTATCCGAACCTACATCGACGCCAAAAACAACGCCTGGATTGATGCGGGTGGTAAAGCCACCGATGGCAACGCCCTTCGTCCTACGTTGCTCAAAATCCCCGAAGATTTTCTGACCAATCCTCAGCAGTTTGGTACAGGTACCAACTGGCAAGATGTAATGTTTAGAGTCGCACCTTCGTACAATGGTCAAATCTCTGTGTCAGGTGGTACCGAGAAAACCCAATATATGTTTTCGGGGGCGTATTTGGACCAAACTGCCGTGCTAGACATGAATTACTACAAACGATTGGCGCTACGCTCTAATATCAAAACTGCCGTAACCGACCGCTTGACAGTAGGGCTTAATTTGGGAGTAACGACGATTTTTGACCGCACTGAAGGAACCAAAGGAAAAAGCGACGTGATTAGCCTTGGCCTTCAAAGCAACCCTCATTTCCCAGTTTATAACGAAAATGGCAACCTCGGCTACCGTGACCCCAACTCTACTTGGTTTCGTTTTACGGCCTTTGGCGATATGAACCTCTGGCATCCGTACTCATTGACCCGCGAAGTAGACAAAGGCACCAAATCATTCAATACCTTAGGCACAGCTTATTTGGAATACAACATTTTGAAGAATCTAAAATTCCGCACTAGTCTGAGTGCCAATCTCTTCAATACTCGTAATCATTTTTATTGGAACGATAAACAAAAATACGGCTACTCGGCAGTGCTTGCGGCTCAAGCCAACGCTGGCAATAGCTACATGCTCAATTGGCTGAGTGAAAACACTTTGACTTACGACAAACAAATCGGCGACCACTCTTTTACGGGACTTGTAGGCTATACCTCCCAAAAACAACGCGACGAAACGATGTACGTAGCTGCCAACAATTTCCCGAATGATTTGGTACATACCCTAAATGCAGGAACTGTAACAGCAGGTAATACTACCGCTAGCGAATGGTCTTTGCTATCTTACATTGCTCGTTTGCAATACAACTACAACAGCCGTTATTTCTTGACGGCGGCTATTCGTCGCGATGGTATGTCGCGCTTTGGTGACAACAACAAATGGGGATATTTCCCTTCGGTATCAGCAGGTTGGCTCATTTCGGATGAAGCTTTTATGAGCGACATCAAGAGCATCAATAACTTGAAATTAAGAGTAAGCTACGGCGTAACAGGCAACAACCAAATCCCCAACTATGGTGCGATTAGCCTTTTGGCAGCCTCCAATTATGTATACGGCGGCACCATGTCCAATGGACTGAGAGTCAGCAACATTGCCAATCCTAACTTGAAATGGGAAAAAACCAATATGTTCAACATTGGTCTGGATTTGGGGATACTCAACAACCGCCTTTCTGGGTCAATCGAGTACTACAACTCTCTGACCCGCGACATGCTACTGTTTGTGCCTGTACCCGACATCACCGGTTTTTCGTCGCAGTTGACCAATATCGGGCAAATGCGCAATCGTGGTATCGAACTTAATATTAGTTCTAAAAACGTAGTAGGAAATTTCAACTGGACTACTGACTTCAACTTCTCACGCAATCGCAACAAAGTATTGCAGTTGGGACCGGGCAATGCCCCTATTCAATACGTGGACAATGTCGTGACTGTCAGAACAGAAGTAGGGCAGCCAGTGTCTAATTTTTATGGTTATATCTTTGATGGGGTGTTTAAAAACCAAGCCGAAATCGACGCCTATCCTCACCACGCAAGCACTACCCCCGGCGACCCTAAAGTAAGGGATGTAAATGGCGACGGAAAAATCACCGACGCCGACCGTACCATCATCGGAAACAATCAGCCTGATTTTATTGCAGGTATGACCAACACCCTGTCTTACAAAGGCTTTGAGTTTTCGTTTATGCTGCAAGGTTCTTACGGTGGCGAAATCGCCAACAACAATATTCGCTACTTAGGCACTTGGGACAATGGTCGTAATTTTTATGCGAGTATGTACAACTACTGGCGCTCAGAAAGCGACCCCGGCGATGGGATTCATTTCAAGCCCAACGTCAGCTACAAAGGTTTGCAGAAACAGTTTTCGTCGTATTGGGTAGAAGATGCCTCTTTCTTACGTATGAAAAACATCCGCTTGTCGTACGCGATTCCGAGCAAGTTATTAAACAAAATTGCTTGCAAATCGGCGCGGGTATATGTCAATGCCGAAAACGTATTTATCCTAACCAAATACAAAGACGGCTACGACCCCGAAAATACCACCTACGGCACCACTACCTACAGCAGCAGCATGGAGACTTCTGGCTCCTATACGAGTGGCAATGCTCCCGTGCCGGGTGCGTTTCAGGGGGTAGATTATGGTTCATATCCACTGCCTCGCGTGATTACGGTAGGTATCAAAGCTGATTTTTAATCAAATAAAACCAACAAAGAAATGAAGAAGTTTAAACATATATTGGCCGCCTGCCTCACTGGTGTAGTGATGAGCAGCTGTAGCGATTCTTTTCTCAAACTCGCCCCGGTATCCAATCCCAACGCTGAGACATTTTTCAAAACCAAAGCTGATTTTGACTTGGCATCCAATGCCGCCTACGCTACGCTTTATACCATTTATAATCCCGAAGGGCCTATCTCATACATGGGTGAACTCATGGGCGATAATGTCACGATTCTGAATATTTCGGGGAATATGGCCGATAAGTGGCAATTCAGGGATTATACCCTTGCGCCTGCCAATACCATGGTCTATCAGTTTTGGCAAGATTTCTATCGTTCGCTTTACAACATCAACATCGTTATTAGTAAAGTAGAAACAAGCGAATTAGAAGCTGCCAGCAAAGACAAAATCAAAGGCGAAATGATGTTTTTAAGGGCACTTTATTACTTCAATATGGTGCAAATTTGGGGAGATTTGCCGCTCGTAACTGCTCCCATTACCGCCGCCGAAAGTTATGGAGTATTACGTTCACCAGCTTCCGAAGTATATGCTCAGATTGTAAAAGATTTACAGTTTGCGGCCGATAAACTGCCCCTCGCTTCCGCCGCTGGCGTAGGAAAAGCCTCCAAAGGAGCGGCTCAATCGCTACTCGGAAAAGTATATTTGACCATGGGCGATAAAACCAAAGCCGCCAATACCCTCAAAGAAGTAGTCAATAGTGGGCAGTACCAATTGCTTCCCAACTATACTTCGCTTTGGGATCCTAAAAACAAAAATACCAAAGAGTCTATCTTCGAAATTCAGTTTTTGGGCGGTTCTTCTACGGCTCCTTTCAGTGATTATTACTTGGGCTTTTTCCCCAATTCCAACGCGCTTGGCTTCTACGGAAGTGGCATGAATCAAGTAGTAGATGATATTTGGAACGAATATGAAACAGGCGATAGCCGCCGCGTAGCCTCTATCGACACGGGCTTTACGGATGCAAAAGGCGTGTTTACCAAAGTCAAATTCCCTAAAAAATGGCAAGACAAAACCGCCCCTATCATTGGGCAACGCATCGCGGCCAACAACAACTTTATGGTATTACGCTACGCCGATGTGTTGTTGATGTTGACCGAAGCGACTGGCGATGCTCAATACTTAAATCAAGTACGCAAAAGGGTAGGGTTGCCTGAATACGGAACCGCTGCCTACCCTTCCAAATACAATAGCATCGAGCTAGCTACTGAGCACGAACGCCGCGTTGAATTGGCTTTTGAGTTTCACCGTTGGTTTGACCTCAAAAGAACCAACCGCGCGCTTACAGTATTGCCAAGCAAAGGTAAAGCCGTGACACAAGCCAAATTGCTAATTCCCATTCCTAACGTAGTGAGAGATCAAAATAGCAAAATCACTCAAAACGCGGGCTACTAGATGAAGACTTTCCAAGTTTGATAACGAAATAGAAATAAACTTGGAAAGTATCGGCTAAAATATCGTCAGACTTTCCAAGTTGCTTAAATCGTTGATAACAAACTTGGAAAGTATCGGCTAAAATATCGTCAGACTTTCCAAGTTGCTCAAATCGCTGATAACAAACTTGGAAAGGCTATCATGAGAAAGTAGAATTAGCATAAAATAAGGTTATTAGCACAGTGTAGTATTGGCCATTTTAGTATTTAATCACAATGAATCATCTTGACTGATTTTTAGCGAATGGAAAGAATTATCGCTACCTATTTTATAGAAACGCCATTTGACGTTGAAAAAGCGGCACAAGTGCTTGCTGGTGAACAATCCAGCGGTACTTTTGTGGCAATTCCGGGTGAAACTGAAGCTTTAAAAGAGCGTTTTGCCGCCAAAGTAGAATCCATAAATTTACTTGAGCCTGCCTATCATCCTTCCTTGCCCGGCGCAGAAGGTTATCCTGTATATCACCGTGCCGAACTCAAAATCTCTTGGTCTATCGAAAACTTTGGGTATAATCTGCCCGTTATGATTTCGACTTTGCAGGGCAATTTATACGAGTTGACCCAATTTACGGGGCTCAAACTCATGGATATTGACATTCCAAACTCTTTTGCTCAGCATTTTGTAGGCCCGCGTTTTGGCATAGAAGGTTGTCGTAATCTTACTCATGTTTATAAGCGGCCTCTGATAGGTACCATTATCAAACCTAGCATTGGGCTTTCACCCGACGATACCGCCGCGCTTGTTAAAACACTAGCGGAGGCAGGTATTGATTTTATTAAGGATGATGAACTCCAATCTGCCTCGGCCAATTCTTCTTTCGAAGCCCGCGTAGATGCAGTTATGGAAGTCATCAATCGTCATGCCGATGCCACGGGCAAAAAAGTAATGTATGCTTTCAACCTTAGCAATGAAATAGATAGTATGCTCCGCCGCTACGAATATTTGATAGAAGCAGGAGGGACTTGTGCTATGGTGAGCATCAATAGCGTAGGTTTGGCGGGTACCAAGAAAATCTGCGACCAAGGCGTATTGCCTATTCATGCCCACCGCAATGGTTGGGGAATGATGACCCGTCATCCGCTTTTGGGAATAGATTTTAGGGCTTATCAAAAGCTATGGCGTTTGGTAGGGGTAGATCAGCTCCATGTCAATGGTATCCAAAACAAATTTTGGGAAAGCGATGACTCCGTAGTACGCTCTATAGAAGCTTGTCGTCAGCCTATGCTTGGTGGCTATGAAGTACTACCCGTGGTATCGTCGGGACAGTGGGGCGGGCAAGCTCCCGAAACTTACCGCCGCACCCAAACTGTGGATTTGCTATACATGGCTGGCGGCGGTATCATGGCGCATCCTGACGGCCCCAAAGGAGGAGTGATTGCCCTTAATCAAGCGTGGGAAGGAGCGGTCAAGGGTTTATCAATACAACAAACTGCTGCACTTTATCCTGAGTTTGCTAAGTCTGTTGCCAAATTTGGAAAGTCACTTTCGTTTATGTCAAATTGATTTTAGCATTTGTCTAGTTTATCACCAACCCAACCCTCAAGCGAATCGCCTTGGTGATTTGTGTATTTTCTTAAATGTCATTGACAAACAGCTCTTTATTATTGGCCTATTACGGAGATGATTTCACGGGCTCAACCGACGCCCTAGAATTCATGAGCCGCGCAGGAGCACGTACGGTGCTTTTTATCGAACCTCCTACGCTTTCTCAACTCGCCCAATACGAAGATTTACAGGCTATTGGAGTAGCGGGGCTATCGCGCTCGCTGTCGCCCCAAGCAATGGAGCTATACCTACGTCCCGCATTTGAAGCCCTACAAAAACTTAATCCCCAACACATCCATTATAAGGTGTGTTCTACTTTCGATTCTTCGCCTACGATTGGCAGCATCGGAAAAGCTTTGGAAATAGGAGCCGAAGTGCTTGAAAGTGAATGGGTTCCAATTCTGGTTGCGGCACCTTCGTTGGGGCGTTATTGTACTTTCGGAAATCTTTTTGCCCGCATGGGTATTGGCAGCCAAGGCGTCATTCATCGCCTCGACCGCCATCCTTCTATGCGTGTTCATCCCGTGACTCCCGCTACCGAAAGTGATTTAAGGCTGCATTTAGCCCAACAAACCACCCGAAAAACGGGCTTATTGGACATTCTTCAAATCGTCCAAGCAGATGCCGCTGAGCAGTTAGCTCAACTCATCGAACTAGGCTATGACAATGTACTATTTGATGCTATTTATGACCAACACCTCCTGCGGATTGGGGAGTTGATAGACCAATTTCAAAAATCTAAAAATCAAGCGTTATTTTCAGTGGGTTCTTCGGGAATTGAAATGGCCTTGGGGAGTTATTGGCAAACAGAAGGTCTTTTAAACAAGCGCACCCACTGGGATGCTTTAGAGCCTGAGTCGGCAATTTTGGTGATTTCGGGAAGCTGCTCTCCCGTCTCTGCCCAGCAAATTGCGTGGGCCGAACGCTACGGGTTTGTAAGTATTGGCTTAGATACTACAACTATTGCGGCGCATCCCAACGACGATTCGGTTTTGAACACTACCATTGAGCAAGCGCTCACTTATGCCCAAGCAGGTCGGAGTATCATCATTCATTCGAGCAGTAGCAATCTCGACCCTCGTATCAAAGAAGCCAACGACATTTTTATACAACAAGGTTTTAGCCCTTCCCAAATTCAATCCCGTACAGGTCAGCTTTTTGGCAGGGCGCTGGGGATAGTAGCCAAAGAAATTCTGGCTTCCTCAGCCATTAAGCGTATCGTTGTAGCAGGAGGGGACACGTCTAGCTATGCTGCACGCGCTATGGAAATCGAAGCAGTAGAAATGATAGCGCCACTTACGCCCGGCGCACCTGTATGCGTAGCCCATGCGCCTCACTCTGCGTTGCATCAAAAACAAATCATTTTTAAAGGTGGTCAGGTAGGTCCTGAAAACTATTATGAATTGGTCAGGGGATTCAGTTAAGCGTCACATAAACCTATTTTATTATTTATGAAAAAAACACTTGGATTAGTTCATACATCGGCCACTTTAGTTCCTGTTTTTCAGCAACTTTGCGCACAATACCTACCTCACATCAATGTCTTCAATATTGTGGATGATAGTCTTATCAAACAAGTCATCACGCGAGGAGAATTACAGCCCGATACGGCACGTCGCGTGGTCAATTACGCAAATTCGGCTGAAAGTGCGGGTGCCGATTTCATTATGTTTACTTGCTCCTCCATTGGCGCGGCCGTCGAAACTGCCGCTACCTTGACCCAAGTTCCAGTGCTCCGCGTAGACCAACCGATGGCTGACAAAGCCGTATCGATGGGTAAAAAAATAGGCGTAATTGCAACCCTTCCTACCACCCTTGCGCCTACTTCTGATTTAGTAAAACGCCGCGCGGCTGTGGCTGGTAAATCTATTGAAATTAAATCAGTTTTGTGCGAAGGGGCCTTTGACGCACTCATGGGCGGCAACCCTGCCCTACACGACCAAATGGTCGCTGCGGCACTGAAAGAATTGAGTCATGAAGTGGATGTAATTGTACTAGCGCAAGCCTCAATGGCACGCGTGGTTGATACCCTCTCAGACACAGAAAAGAAAGTGCCTATTTTGGCAAGCCCCCCCATTGCGATGGAATATCTAGCGACTTTGTTATGAAACAATTATCAAAAATAGCCCTATACGGTAGCGCTGTAGCTTTGGCAGTACTTTTATGGGGGATTTTTACTTCTACGCCTTCTTTATGGCAGCCTTCAGCCCTGGGGCTAGCGGTGTGTATTGCGTTGGGATTGGGGGCAATCCCTGCTCTCAAAGGCTATCAATATACCGCATGGATTATGGCGGCGGTAGTGGCTGGAATGATTTATCCAGCGGCTTTTACCAAATGGGGAGACTTTGATTTACGCAACAAATGGCTCATTCTCATCATCATACAAACGGTGATGTTTGGGATGGGTATCCACATGAGTGTACGCGATTTTTCGAGCTTGGCTATTACCGGCAAAGGGGTCGTGATTGGGCTTTTATGCCATTTTTCGGTCATGCCTTTGATGGGTTTGCTTCTTACCAAAGTCTTTGATTTTGAACCAGAAATCGCTGCGGGTATCATTCTCATTGGTTCATGTTCGAGCGGATTGGCTTCCAATGTGATGGTCTATTTGGCCAAAGCGAATTTGGTATTGTCTGTAATCGTAACAGCAATGGCTACGCTAGTAGCTCCTTTTCTTACACCTCTGCTCATGAAATTGCTGGCCGGAACACTGATTGAAGTTCATTTTGTGGATATGATGATGGAAATCATCAAGATAATCATTGTCCCTATCGGGGCAGCCTTGTTATACGATTTTCTTACCACGGCCACCCGTCCCCAATGGTACAAGGTAACACGCGTTGCTTTTATTGCTGCGCTTTGGCTTTTGGCGCTGCCCGTCGGAATGTGGGATTTTTTCAAAGCCCATATTACTTCGCAAGCAGCACTACAGTCACTCGAAATTTTAGGATTTTTTGCGGGGGCATTTCTGGTCGGTATGGGCTATTATTTTCTTAGCCGTCGTTTTTCCAAGTTAGATGATTTGATGCCCTATTTTTCGATGTTTGGTATTATTTATTTTACTACCGTTACTACAGCCGCTGGCCGCGAAAACCTCCTAAAAGTAGGCTTTTTGCTCTTTATTTGTTCGGTGATTCACAATGCCGCAGGTTATTTTTTTGGTTACTGGCTGAGTCGTTTATTTGGATTGGATGTTAATTCTTCACGCACTGTTGCTTTTGAAGTAGGACTTCAAAACGGCGGTATGGCATCAGGATTGGCCGGAAGTATGGGCAAACTCGGTACGGTAGGACTACCTGCCACGGTTTTTAGCCCTTGGATGAATATTTCGGGTTCTATTTTGGCCAATTATTGGCGCCGCCATCCCGTAGAAGAAGTCAAAGACACTAACACATTTTCAAATTAACACATTACATTCATGTTTTATCGTAAGGTTTTATTTCTGGTATTCATCATTTGTACGGGCAAAGTGTGGTCGCAAAACCCTACCGTTTCTCCCCAAAAAATGCAAGAAGTGTATGATGAAATAAAAACCCCGCATAAATACGGCTTGGTAATGATTCCCTCGGACAATTCAAAAAAGCTAGATTGCCCCACCGTATTTCGTAAAAACAAACAGTGGTTCATGACTTATTTGGTGTTTGATGGGCGAGGTTATGAAACCTGGCTTGCCAAAAGTAAAAACCTGCTTGATTGGGAAATACTCGGCAAAATCATGTCTTTTTCGGCTGATACTTTACAATGGGACAGCAACCAAAAAGCGGGTTATGTAGCCCTTCAAAACACCAAATGGGGAGGAAAGTACAATCTCTTAAAATACCAAGGCAAGTATTGGATGCCGTATTGTGGTGGCAATAGCCGAGGCTATGAGGCAGGCAAACTCTCCGTTGGAATGGCTTACAGCGACCAAAACCCAACCAAATTGGTAGAATGGCAACGATTTCCTAAGGCAGTGCTATCGCCCAACGACACCGATGTAAGGTGGTGGGAAAACAAAAAACAATACAAAAGCACGGTAGTCTGGGATAAGAAAAAAACGACGGGTTATCCTTTTGTAATGTACTACAATGCCAACGGCGATAGCAGCAATAATAACCCCAAATATCGGGAAATTGAGCGCATCGGGATGGCTGTTTCTAACGATATGAAAACTTGGAAACGTTTCAAATCAGAGGCCGTTTTGGATCACTATTCGGGCATCACGGGTGATGGAGTTCTGCAAAAAATGGGAGACTTATGGGTGATGTTTTATTTTGGGGCATTCTGGAATGAGCGCAAAGACGCTTACAATCGTTTTGCTTGTTCGTATGACATGGTCAACTGGACTGATTGGAACGGCCCCGACCTTATCAACCCTTCCGAGCCTTATGATAATATGTATGCTCATAAATCGTACGTAATCAAACACAAAGGAGTGGTTTATCATTTTTATTGTGCGGTCAATAAAGACGACCAACGAGGCATAGCCGTTGCTACTTCCAAAGAAATAGGAAAAAGTACCCTCACTTTTGTACCGCCACCACCCAAGAAAACCAAACAGACCTCCAAATAGACATTTGTACTTTTATTCATCTGATTATCAAAAACTTAAATAGGCTATACCCCACCCATAAAATAAAATTAACATGACAAAAAACGCTTTTATCATTCCTCTTTTGTTCGTTTTTACGCTTTTCGTAGAAGCGCAAAACAAGGGTTTGGTCAATACAAGTCAAAGCCCTTACGCCAAACTTTACACTCCCAATCTCGCCGATGTACGTTGGACGGGAGGCTTCTGGGCCGACCGTTTTCGGGTTTGTAAAGAAACCATGGTTCCCCAACTTTGGAAAACTTACACCGACCCCAATATCAGTCATTCGTTTAGAAATTTTGAAATTGCTGCTGGCCTCGAACAAGGCAATTTTAAAGGGCCTTCTTTTCACGATGGCGATTTTTATAAAACCTTTGAAGCCGTGGCAAGCTTATATGCCACCACCAAAGACCCCGAACTCGACGCTATCATGGACAAAGCCATCGAAGTAATGGCCAAAGCCCAACGCGAAGATGGCTACGTTTATACCAAAGCTATCATCGAACAAAAGAAATCGGGACAAGCAAAGATGTTTGACGACAAACTGAGTTTTGAGGCTTATAATTTTGGACATTTGATGACCGCCGCTTGTGTGCATCATCGTGCTACGGGCAAAACATCGCTGCTCAACGTGGCAAAAAAAGCCGCTGATTTTCTCATTGGGTTTTACAAAATTGCTACGCCTGAGCAAGCTCGCAACGCCATATGCCCCTCCCACTACATGGGTTTGACCGAGCTGTATCGCACTACCAACGAAAAACGCTACCTTGATTTGGTGAAGTACCTTGTCAATATCAAAGGTACGACCGAAGGCACCGACGACAACCAAGACCGTATTCCATTTCGTCAGCAAACAGTGGCGATGGGCCATGCCGTACGTGCTACCTACCTTTATGCAGGGGTGGCTGATGTATATGCCGAAACAGGCGAAGACTCCCTCATGCGCTCGCTCAATCTGATTTGGGACAATCTCACCCAGCGCAAAATGTACGTCACAGGGGCTTGTGGTGCCCTTTTTGACGGAGTTTCGCCTTATGGAACTTCTTACAAGCCCAACGACGTCCAGAAAACCCACCAAGCTTTTGGGCGCGATTATCAACTGCCCAACGTCAGTGCTCACAACGAAACCTGTGCCAACATCGGCAATGTACTTTTCAATTGGCGGATGTTTGCGCTTACAGGCGATGCTCGCTATACTGATGTTGTAGAATTGGCTTTGTACAATAGTGTACTGTCGGGAATCAGTTTGTCGGGAGATAAATTTTTTTATACCAATCCCCTCGCCGCGTCCAACGATTTCCCCTATCAACTCCGCTGGATGGGTGGGCGGATTCCTTATATCCGAATCTCCAACTGCTGCCCCCCAAATACCGTCCGTACAATCACCGAAGTAAGCGACTATGCTTATAGCCTCAGCGATAATGCCGTCTGGTGTAATCTCTTTGGGAGCAGTCAGTTACAAACAACCCTCAAAAATGGGCAAGCTGTAAGCCTGCAACAAGAAAGCAACTACCCTTGGGATGGTAATGTAAAAATTACGGTAGAACAACTGCCAGCCGACGATTTTTCGCTCCGGCTTCGCCTGCCAAGTTGGTGCTCAGAAGCCAAGCTATTTATCAATGGCAAGTCCACGCCTTATACCACCGACAAAGGCTATGTCAATATCAATCGTAAATGGAAAAAAGGCGATATCATCACTTGGAATATGGCTATGCCTACCGAGCTATTGGAATCGAATCCGCTTGTGGAAGAAACCCGCAACCAAGTGGCCGTCAAACGAGGCCCGATGGTCTATTGTTTAGAATCAAACGATATGCCTTCAGGAGCCCGTGTTTTTGACGTAGCGATTCCAAGTACCGCTACCTTCAAACCCACCCCCACTACTTTAGACAATGCGCCTATCACCGCTTTAGAAACCACGGGAGTGCGTATCAATGACCAGCAATGGGACAAAACGCTGTATCGTCCTGTTTCTAAACAAAAGAAAACCGTTCCTCTTAAACTCATCCCTTACTATGCTTGGAGCAATCGAGGCCCGTCTGAAATGACAATTTGGGTACCGATAGTACGGTGAGGGCATTACTTGTCAAATATTGTTTTTTCTTCCAAATGCTGCTCAGCTTCTTTTCGACTAAACCAAATAGGACGCATTTTCTTTTCAGACAAAAGCGGTAACTGGTCGGTTTGATGTTTGGAATCGGGCTGAGTAGCATTGCCATAACTAGTAAGAACTTTAGCTTTTAAGGGCTTTGAAAACTCAATAGCGGCTACATAGGTATCTCCGTGTACGGGTACAAATTTGCCATCAGATGTAGGTCCTAAAGTCATAGTTCGAAACACCCCCATAGGTCCCGGGCCCCCATTACCGGGCAAATCCACGTCATTGATTCTAAACCTGAATACTTCTCCCCATGCTACATCCAAGCGCCCATGAGTAGCTTTTACTTCTTTGGCGGCATCCAAAAGCGCCAAGAGTGCTGCTTTAGGGTCAGCGATTCCGCTGGGGGTACTATAAGGTTGATTCAAATCCCAAGGTTTAGCAAATAAAGTAGAAGCCGTGCCGAGCGAATTAAGCTTTTCATTTCCTCCTACCCATTTTCGTACAAAGCGGTCAAACAAAAATGCCCCTTTGCTTTCATTGTCGGTACGGTGATCCCACGCCGTCAATACCGCCGCTACTTCTTTGGCTTCGGTGCTACCCTCTGCTTGTGCCAAAGCCACCAAATCGCCCACAATGCGGTCGGCAAGTTCCATTTTGGTGGAGAGTTTCATTTCCACAACATCATCTAAGGTAATCTTAGAAGCCGTTGAAAGCATTCTGACTGAGCTTTGCGTCCTAAACGACATCTGCGGTGGCGGTGCCATGTAAGCCGGAAAATCTTTGTAATTGTTGACCATCGGCACGGTGGCAGTCCACGGCGGCTCATTGGTGTTTTGAAGCCAACCTGTGGTGGGATTTTTTACTTTTGGTAAATCCTTGTAGGGATGCGTTTGGGTCCAAAGTGTACTGGAGGTATCTCCCCTTACTACGCCTGACCAATATTTCCAATCACCCACGGGGCGCTTAGGTACTTCGGCATTAAAAAGATTGAAAATGTTGCCTTTATTGTCGGCAAACATCAAGGTATACATCGGAATCTGCAACCTACTCACTACCGCCTCAAACTCCTCCAAATCTTTGGCCTTGGCCATGTCCCAGTATTGTTCTATCATTCCAGATTGTTGAAGTCCTGCTACCCGCATCGCAATCGCCTTTCCTCCTTTTTCGCTCACTACTGGCCCGTGAATCGAATGTTTCACTACTATTTTTTCCTCTCTCAAACTTCCGTCAGTTTGTCGGATTTTTAAACTTTTTTCTTTCGTCTCAAAAGCCTTCACTTTGCCATCCCAGCGATACCCTCCTTCGGCAAGCGAGAGTTCATAAAAATCTTGCCCGTCGTTGGTATTGACCGTTTGGGCATAGCCACCAGTGGCATTGAATGCCATAGTCAGCACTGGAAATCCCATGCGGCTAATACCGTAAGTATTGACCCCCGGCGCGACCAATTGCGCCTCAAAATACATGTACAAATCGCGCCATGGTAGGTGCGGATTGGTCAATAAAAGGGTATTGCCCGTAGCTGATTTGGAAGGGCCTACGGCCCAGGCATTCGAACCATTTTTATCACCTTGCACTCTTTCGGTAGCGGCCAATCGCGCCTCAGAAGCCAAAAACACAAAGTGCGTAACCCGATGGCAGTGTGCAATCAAATCTATGGCATCAATCGGAAGCACGCGCTTGGCCTCCTCGCTGATTTTATCAGGATTTTGCGAAGCATAGTCGTTGACTCCTTGGGCAAAAGCGTCAAGATTTTTGCGCATGGCAGGTTTTTGGGCTTTATACCATTCTTGTGCTCTTTCGTATACACTATTTAAAATCACCCAACGGTCGGCCGAAACATACTTTTCTCCCCAATATTCTGCCCCTTTTCCTCGTGCCTGTCCATAGAGTTGGAGAATGAGATTGCCGTGGTTTTTAGATTGTGCCCAGCCATAAGCATAAAAAAGGCTTTCATTATTTTTAGCATAAATATGCGGTACTCCCCAAGTATCCCACAATATTTCGGCTTGTTTATAGGAAGGCTTTTGCTGGGCGTGAGTTTCGGCAATTTGTAAAAGCAACCCCAACACAACAATAATATGGATAGATTTTCTGAACATAAGTTTCAGCAATTAGGGTTCAAAAAAGAAGAATAGAATGTTGAGAAGTAATAATTTATTATTATGCAAAATACACCATTACCAATTAAAATTTTAGCAATGAGTTATTTTTAAAACTATTCTTTTATAAAATCCAAAAAATACCAACAATAGTACTAACCACCGTCAAAGCTTCTTTTAGTCCCTCACCCTTAATCATTACCAAAAACAAATTATTTAGGTTTAATTGAGGTCAATTTTACTAAAGCTATGGCCTCCTTTTTCACTGTCGAACTCTCAGAGCCACGTTTTGAACGCGATCATTTACGGCTCATCACCGTCAAAAGCAATGCGCTCCAAAAACGCGCCGACATCAGTGTTTTTGTGCCACCTGTTCCCTTTTCAGAACTAAAAGGTATGGTTATTCTACTGCACGGCGTCTATGGCAGTCATTGGGCTTGGACGCTCAAAGGCGGTGTACATCATACGGCGCTTCAACTTATCAACGAAAACAAAATCCCTCCCATGATGCTAGTCATGCCCTCCGATGGGCTTTTTGGGGATGGAAGTGGCTATGTACCACACCTCAGCGAAGACTATGAAAAGTGGATTGTAGAAGATGTACCCAAAGTAGTGGAAGAAGAAATAGTGGGACACCCTTTGCCTTTATTCGTTACGGGTCTGTCTATGGGCGGATATGGGGCATTGCGCTTAGGCGCTAAATATTCAAATCTCTTTCGGGCTTTTTCGGGGCATTCTTCCATTACTGAATTCACCCAGTTACGGCATTTTGTCAAAGATTTTGAAGGGCTTCAAGCCTCCACCCAAATAACTGATTCCGTGATAGATACTATTTTAGTACATCGCCACCACTTAGCTCCTTTTCAGTTTGATTGTGGACACAGCGACGTCCTTATCGAAGCCAATCGCGCCCTTCATCAAGCCCTCCAAACGCATCAGATTTCGCATCAATATCGCGAATTTGAGGGAGGTCACGAATGGCCTTATTGGGAAAAACACATTGCCGATTCTCTTCTTTTTTTCAGCCAATTTTGTAACACTATTTAATCAAAGAGCATGAACGACCATTCAATTTCTTCCATTCCTGCCGTAATTACGGCGATTGACGCAGACGCCACCCAACACAATTTTGGACAGCCCTCCGACAATCTTACGGGCGCATTACTGCGTACCATTGTAGCAAGCAAGCCCAATGGTCACTTTCTCGAACTCGGCACAGGCGCAGGCCGCGCCACGGCTTGGCTTTTAGAAGGTATGGATGAAAATTCGACGCTTATCTCAGTGGAGTTTGATGCTCAACTTATCGAAATCGCCGCCCGTCATTTGGGACACGACACACGCTTGCAGTTGATTTGTCAGCCCGGAGAAGAGATGCTTACCACTCTCCCACCCAATGATTTCGACTTGGTATTTGCCGATACTTGGCCAGGCAAATACAACCATTTAGAAGAAGCCCTTTCGTTGGTAAAAAAAGGCGGTTTTTATATCATTGACGATATGCTTCCCCAGCCCAATTGGCCCGAAGGCCACGCCGATAAAGTAACCACCCTCCTCCAAACCCTTGACAATGACACGCGATTTCAGCTAGTCAAACTATCATGGGCGTCGGGAGTGGTGGTGATGGTACGAAAATAGGAAACCCTCCATCAGAGGATTTCTGATGGAGGATAAATTCAGTATGAAGGATACGTTTCACAGCCAAGCGTAGCGCTGGGAGAATCATAAGTCTTAATGAAAAATAAATCAGCCTCTTCTAATTCTCTATGAGACACATATCGGTAAGGTTGACGCCATTTCTCTTTGAGCAGATACTCACCCCACCGCCAAAATTTCCACGGTTCAATAGGTTGCAATCGATAAAGCGTCGGGTTGGACAAGGGATACATCGCCCGATACTGCCGATAACAGTAATTTTGTAAAGTATCCTTCAAATAACCACCATAGAGATACTTCAAGTCTTTCGTTACATACAAGCTTTCATTAGTACCTCTCACTATTGAATCTCCTCCAAAAATGCGAAAGAATACGTTTAAAGGCAGTAGGTTACTTAAAATGATAAATAGCAATAGGTAAAGGAAGGGTTTGTACTTTTTCATGAGAGCCGATGATAAAAGGTTTTCCCAGAAAGAAGAGAGTTAGGGGAGCTTCCACATAGCTCACTCCCCTAAGTACTCTATCACTCTTGATTAGCGCGAAGGATAAGTTTCACAGCCAAGCGTACCGCTGGGAGAATCATAAGTCTTAATGAAAAATAAATCAGCCTCTTCTAACTCCTTATGAGACACATATCGGTAAGGTTGACGCCATTTCTCTTTGAGCAGATACTCACCCCAACGCCAAAATTTCCACGGTTCAATAGGTTGCAATCGATAAAGCGTCGGGTTGGACAAGGGATACATCGCCCGATATTGCCGATAACAGTAATTTTGTAAGGTATCTTTTATTTTACCACCATAGATATACTTTAAATCTTTAGTCACATACAAGCTTTCATTAGTACCTCTCACAATTGAATCTCCTCCGAAAATGCGAAAGAATGCATTTAAAGGGGGTAAGTTGCTTAAAATGATAAACAGCAAGAGGTACAGGAGGAGTTTGTATTTTTTCATGAGAGTTTATTTTTACTTCTAACCCTATCCGTATCAAGTTTTCAAAACAAGATACCAATAGATTTTTCGCTACAAAACTCCCTCCTAATACGCAGCAAAAAATTGACATATGTCAATTAGAAAGTCAAACTTTACCATTTCTTGGCCCTCAATCTACTGAGGGTTTCGGAGCTAATTCCCAAGTAAGAAGCGATATACTTGAGCGGTACGCGATTGCTTATGTCGGGAAAAGAAGCAACGAGGTTTCTATAACGCTCATCGGCCGTTTTTTTTCTTAGGTTTTGAGTGCGCTGTTCGCTCAATACATAATACTTTTCGGTCAGCAACCTTCCCACCAAATTGAAGGCAGGGTATTGGAGATAAAGACGCTCAAGATTTTGGCGCGAAATAGACCATAACAAGCTCTCTTCTAAGGTTTCGATGATTTCTTCGGAAGGTGATTTGGCATAAAAACTAACAATAGAAATCACAAAGTCGCCTTCTTTCATAAACCAAGAATTCACCTCTTGCCCGTCTTTTAGATAATACCCCCTCACACAGCCTTTTTCAATAAAATACATTTTCTGGGCCACTTGGCCTTCTTTTAAAACGAACTGTTTTTTGGGCACCTCTTCTCTCACCAAAACCTGCCGCAAAGAATATTCAAAATCAGTGGTCACTTCCGGCCACAACAGCCGAATAAGCCCGATTAGCTTTTCCATGGTATTCAGATATTTAGCCTCCTAAAACGCAAAAGAGGCTACCAAATGTTTGGTAGCCTCTTTTACAAAAATAAGATTTGTCAACTAATCTTGGCTCAAGCTCTTCACAATCTCCTGAAATTGGTCTACATCGATGGTTTTGGCTTCGAGGGTCAACTGCCCTTTGAGTACCTCAAAAATGCGGTCGTCAAACACCAAATTATACATCTTAGAGTAGTTATTTTCTTTTTCTGAAGTCAAATAGTTCATCGCGATTTTGCGGATGGTATCGTTCATTTCGGCGCCCATGTCATTGCCATAGAACCCAAACTGCTCACGTACCATATCTTCGGCACGAGCAACAACCTCCTCAGAATCAACTTTAACGTCTACTTGCTCGGCGATTTTATTTTTAATCAACGACAATTTCAACGACTTAGTGAATTGTGGATAATCGGCATCAATTTGCTCAGGCGTAAATTTGCCTTCGTTTACTTTGAAAAGCCAATCTTTCAAAAATGCTTCGGGTAGGTCGATGCTGATGTTGTCCAACAACGCTTGGTCGATATCACGACGCAACAAGGCATCGGCTTCGCGGGCGTAGTTACGTTGGATAATTTCAGCTACTTGGCTACGAAACGTTTCTTCCGAATCTGCTTTGCCTACTCCCAATACTTTATCAAAAAACTCTTGGTTGATTTCGGCAGGCGCTTGGCGAGTAATGTCCTCAATCGTAAATTCGTAATCTCCGCTCAATTCGGCAGCAGCTTCGTCTTTCAAACCTGTAAGATGTGCCACAGCTTTGTCATCCACGAAAGTATCACGAATATCAAACGTAATCACATCACCTTTGGCAAGGCCAACAAATTTTGCCTGCGCTTCTTCTTTGATTTGTTTAGAAGGGATGGCTGTTTTGGTCGAAAAATCTCCCTGCTTCAATTCCCCATAAAGCATATCGCCTTCTTCTGAAGTTTCAGGATTGATTTGTCCGGCAAACTGACTGCGAAGGTTTTCGATCGTATCATTCAATTCTTTCTCACCTGCCTCAATGTTATAAGTTGATACCGCAGGAAGATTCGATAAGCTTACTTCAAAATCCGAAGCCAGACCTAATTCATAAGCAAACTCAAATTCACTTTGGGCATCCCAATCAATCGTAGCGGTTTTAGCTTGGTCGATTTGAGGGTCACCTACTACTTGAAGTTTGTTGTCACGGATATAGCCGTTGACCGTATCACTGAGAAGCTGATTTACTTCATCAATAACGATGCTTTTGCCATACATCCTTTTGATGACCTGCGTAGGCACTTTGCCCGGACGGAAGCCCTTCAAATTGACACGTTTACTATAATCTTTGAGTGTTTTTTCTACTTTTGGTTGATAATCTTCCTTCGCCAATTTTACGGTTAGGGTGGCGTTGGTAGGCGTACTTTTTTCTAACAGAACCTCCATTGTTGCAGTTATTAATAATCTGTGATGATTTCAAACAGATGATTTGTGAGTGGTTAATTATTAAAAAAACCCTCAAACTATGACGAGTTTGAGGGTTTAGCTTTTTGACATTTCTCTATTGAAGAGAGCTGTCAGCAAAGGTACGGGCGGAGGGACTCGAACCCCCATGCCTTGCGGCGCCAGATCCTAAGTCTGGTATGTCTACCAATTCCACCACGCCCGCAGCGTGTATTTAGGCATTTCCGAAAGGTGGCTTTTAGAAACTATTTTTACCACTTATTTCGGGCTGCAAAATTATACACAATTTTATAAAAGCCAAAAAAAATTTCAACTTTTCATACTTTCTTTAAATTGGAATACATCCACAGCCTACCATATTTTATTGTATATCAAACACTTGCCTCTTTATCTTCTTTTTTTTTCATGTTTTATAATCATTAAAAAATTGTAAAATTTATTATCTTTACCTACTTTAGTCGTATTGAGTACAGCAAATTCGGCAGACCGAAACAACAAAAATATGCCCATCGAAGTAGAGATTGATTTGGAGCTTGAGCGGTCAGAAATATTGAAAAGATACCGCAGATTGCTCCGCGCGGCCAAGCCCTTTTTGAAAGACAATGATGCCAAACTCATCAAAAAAGCTTTCAATCTGTCGGTAGAAGCCCACAAAGACATGCGCCGCAAATCCGGCGAGCCCTACATTTACCACCCGATTGCCGTTGCGCAGATTTGCGTAGAAGAAATTGGACTTGGCACTACCTCCATTATTTGTGCCCTTCTGCATGATGTAGTAGAAGACACGGATTTTACCCTGCAAGACATCGAGCGTCAATTTGGCTCTAAAGTGGCCCAAATCATCGACGGTCTTACCAAAATTTCAGGACAGTTTGAATTTGGAACGTCGCAACAAGCCGAAAATTTTCGGAAAATGTTGTTGACACTTTCTGACGACATCAGGGTCATCATGATTAAGCTCGCCGACCGCTTGCACAACATGCGCACCCTTGATAGCATGGCTCGCGACAAGCAGCTTAAAATTGCATCTGAGACAATTTTCATCTATGCACCTCTAGCTCACCGCTTGGGTCTTCATTCTATCAAAACTGACCTTGAAGACCTCTACCTCAAATACACCGAACCCGAAGGCTACGAAGAAATCAAACATAAACTGCGGGCTACCAAAACAGCACGTGACAGGTTTATTGCGAAGTTTATCGAACCTATCGAAGATGATTTGAGAGAGCAAGGTTATGATTTTGTCATCAAAGGCCGCCCCAAATCTATCTACTCCATTTGGAATAAAATGCGTAAGCAAAAAAAGCCATTTGAAGAGATTTATGATTTGTTTGCGGTGCGGGTCATTATGAATTCAAAAGATGACCCTAAAGAAGAGAAATCGGACTGTTGGCACGCTTATTCTATCGTCACTGATCACTATACCCCCAATATCGACCGCCTCAAAGATTGGCTTGCTACGCCACGCGCCAACGGCTACGAATCACTGCACATTACTGTAATGTACCGCCCCGAAGGTACCGACAAAGGGCAGTGGGTAGAAGTCCAAATCCGTTCGAAACGAATGGATGAAATTGCGGAGAAAGGCGTAGCTGCCCACTGGAAATACAAAGGTAATGATACCAAAACAGGGCAAGGGATTGACCAATGGATCAATCAAGTGCGCGAAATGCTGGAAGCTACCAAAGATAACAAAACGGCGGCCTTGGAGTTTTTGGATGATTTTCGAAGCAATCTCTTTGCCGAAGAGGTCTTTGTGTTTACTCCCAAAGGCGAGCTTCGCGTATTGCAGCGCGGTGCCACGGCCCTAGACTTTGCTTTTGATATTCACTCCGAAGTAGGCGCGCGCTGTATCGCCGCCAAAGTCAACAATTCGCTTGTGCCGATCAGTCAGCCTCTCAATAACGGCGACCAAGTCGAAATCATCACGGCCAAACGTCAAAAACCAAGCGAAGATTGGCTCAAATTTGTGGTAACTTCCAAAGCAAAAGCCCGTATCAAAGAGCTTATCAAGGAAGAAAACAAACAATATGTAACCGACGGCCGAAACATCATTGAGAAAAAATGTAAGATTCTTCACCTGGAAGTTACGCACGAGCTTATCAATCAGCTCAGGGCTTATTTCAATTGTAAGACTCCTAGCGATTTGTATTATCGCTTTGGGAAAGGCTACATCAACGCCGACGAAATCAAGAAGTTTAAAAATGAGAAAGAGGCCAAGCTCAATATTCAGGCCAAAATCAATACCGATCAGCTTCAAGACGGCAAGCAGTTTACGAAAGAACTCAAAAGAATGCACGGCGAACGCGCCGATGCCGATGCGCTGCTGATTGGGGAAGACATGGACAAAATCGACTATATCCTCGCCAAATGCTGTAACCCTATTCCGGGCGACGATGTATTCGGGTTTGTGACCGTCAACGAAGGGATTAAAATTCACCGTACTACTTGCCCCAATGCCCCCGAATTACTTTCTAATCACGGCAACCGAGTCATCAAAGCAAAATGGACTTCCCAACAAAAGTTGGCCTTTTTGGCAGGTTTGCGTATCGAAGGTACTGATCGCGTAGGTCTTGTCAATGACCTCACTCGTATCATTTCCAATGAACTCCATATCAACATCCGCTCGATTGCGGTGGAGACTGAGGAGGGTATTTTTGAGGCTATCATCAAGCTCTATGTGTATGATACACGCCACCTCGAACAACTCATGCAAAAATTAGAAAAAGTAGATGGCGTGTTTAAAGTCGCGCGATTTGATTGAAAATTAGTACTTTTGTAGAAGTTAATCGCGATTTTTCGCCCCCGTTAATTGTTATGAGTCAATAGGTGCTTTTAAGGATAAAATTTAGCTTTTTATGCCCTCATTCCCTATGACTCTTGACTTTTAACTTTTAACTCAAAAAGCAATGCCCCAAGCCAAACACGAAAATTTAGAAGCGGCCAAGCGTATCCTCACTGCTTATTTGGAGCGTAAAGGTCTCCGCAAAACGCCCGAACGTTTTGCTATATTGGAAGAAATATATACTCGCGAAGACCATTTCGATGTGGATGAGTTGTATATATCAATGAAAAACAAAAAGTACCGCGTCAGTAGAGCTACGGTTTACAACACACTCGATGTGTTGGTAGATTGCGATTTGGTAACAAAACACCAATTTGGTAAAAATCTGGCACAGTACGAAAAAGCCTATGGCTACCGTCAGCACGATCACCTCATTTGTATGGATTGCCATCAAGTGATGGAGTTTTGTGACCCGCGCGTCCAGAACATCCAAAACATGGTGGGTGATTTATTGAAATTCAACGTTTTGCACCATTCTCTTATTTTTTACGGCAATTGTACCCGTGAAAACTGCGAAAACAAAACCAAAGCAGTGCTAGAAAGACCTAAAAGAGTAGAAATAGAATAATCCCCTATTTGTTCTCGTTACCTCATACTCATACGTGCTCATATACCCAAACCCCACGGCACGTCTTTCACCAAATCATAAACTCCCCCAAGGGGTTGGGGGCTTACAAGTTCTAATGAAAGTTGACGTACTACTCGGCCTCCAGTGGGGCGACGAAGGAAAAGGGAAAATTGTGGATGTATTAGCACCACAATACCAAGTGGTTGCAAGATTTCAGGGCGGCCCTAATGCAGGTCATACACTCGAATTTGATGGTTTCAAACACGTACTCCACCAGATTCCTTCTGGTATTTTCAGACCAGAAATCAAAAATATCATCGGCAATGGCCTTGTGCTTGACCCAATTGTTTTGAAAAAAGAAATCGAAGGATTGGCAAAATATAATCTTCCACTCCAACAAAACCTTTTTATCTCCAAAAAAGCGGCTATCATTATCCCTACCCACCGCTTGCTTGACGCTGCTTATGAACAAGCAAAAGGTGATGCTAAAATCGGCTCTACTTTGCGCGGAATTGGCCCCGCCTATCAAGATAAAGTAGCACGCCAAGGCCTACGCATGGGCGATATCGTATCGCCGGGGTTCAAAGAGAAATATGAGCGCCTTGTCAATCAACACAAAGTCGTTTTGGATTTCTATAAATATGACTATGAAGCGGCCTTAACAGAAGCAGAAGCGACGTTTTTTGAGGCTACCGAATTTTTGAAACAATACAATTTTGTAGATACCGAATACCTCGTCAATGAATCTTTAGAAGCAGGAGAAACAGTCTTGGCCGAAGGGGCCCAAGGCTCGCTGCTAGATATTGATTTTGGTTCTTATCCATTCGTGACTAGCTCCAATACCACCACTGCGGGTGCTTGTACCGGACTGGGGCTTTCTCCTCGTCGCATTGGCGAAGTCTATGGTATTTTCAAAGCTTACTGTACGCGCGTAGGTAGCGGGCCTTTCCCTACAGAGCTTTTTGACGAAGAAGGCGAGCGTATGCGCCAAGAAGGTCGGGAGTTTGGCTCTACTACGGGTCGGCCTCGCCGCTGCGGATGGCTGGATTTGCCTGCCCTTAAATACGCTATCATGATCAATGGTGTCACGCAGCTGGTGATGATGAAGGTCGATGTCTTGAATATTTTTGATGAAATCAAGATTTGTACCCATTATCAAATGCCCGACGGAACGCTCACTGACCGCTTCCCTTATGACCTTTGTCATAATGATGTAACCCCTGTCTACAAAACCATGAAAGGCTGGGCTACTTCGCTCGAAAACTTACATACTTACGACGAATTGCCTACTGAGTTGGCGGCTTATATTAACTTTTTGGAAGCCGAGCTCCAATTGCCAATCAGTTTTATTTCGACAGGCCCTGACCGCGAAGCAATCATCCACCGCGAGGCTCAAGTCGTCTAAAATCAGTATTACAGTAATCACATTATTAAGCGCGAAGCGAGGTTCGCGCTTTTTTTGTACAATTCTACCTCACTTCTTCGCCTCTATTTCTATAGTCCCACCTGATTTTACTTCGTACTAAATACAAATTAGGGGCAAATAAATTGATATTGGTCAATTTATTGAAAATACCTTTTGGAGATTTTTGGGTACACAAAACCCCTCATCTCCATGATATTATCTATTATTTTTGCAGTTTTTGGAATATGTTTTATCATCGAAAAACTTATTCCGGGATGGAAGCTCCCTCAAGTTCCCACTTGGACGATTCGTGTATTAGCAATTAATTTTATCCAATTACTCGTAGTGCTGATTGCGGGTTGGACTTGGGAAAAATGGTTATCCGCTTTTTCAGTATTTCATTTATCTACTTATGTGGGCAATATCTTCGGCGGTATCATAGCCTACTTTATCGCTACTTTCGTTTTTTATTGGTGGCATCGCTGGAGACATACCATCGATTTTTTATGGAAACATTTTCACCAAATCCATCATAGCCCCCAAAGAATTGAAGTCATTACGTCATTTTACAAACACCCCCTCGAAATGACCGTCAATTCTATCATCGGGAGCTTGTTAGTCTATTCTTTTTTAGGGCTTAATGTAGAAGCGGGCGGTATTTATACCTTGTGTACCGCGTTAGGGGAGTTTTTTTATCATACCAATGTCAAAACACCCCAATGGATAGGATATATTTTTCAGCGCCCCGAAATGCATCGCATTCATCACGAATACAACAAACATACTCATAATTACGGCGATATCGTTTGGTGGGATATGTTGTTTGGGACCTATCACAATCCCAAAGAATTTACGACTTCCTGCGGCTTTGACCCCGACAAAGAAGAACGTCTTAAAGAGATGTTGCTCTTCAAAGATGTACATTCGCAATAATTGGAGAAGGTGGCAATGGAAGGCTTTTTTTGTATTTCTAAAAAACGTAATTTACATTCCTAAGCCATCATTATCTTCAACCTTTTGGTCTATGATTTCTAGCCATATCGTGAGAGTATGCTTATTGCTAAGTATTCTACTTTATCACCATAAGGTACTTAGTCAGTCTCCTACGCTCAAAGTTTTGTTTGTAGGCAACAGCCTCACTTATACCAACGACCTACCTCAGATAGTGCAAGAACTAGCCAAACATGACGGTGTGCAGCTCCAATACACCACTTTTTTATATCCAAACTATTCGCTGGAAGACCATTGGAAAGAAGGTAAAGTACAACGAGCCATTGAAAGCCAAACTTTCGATTTTGTGGTAGCGCAGCAAGGGCCTTCAGCCTTGCCCGAATCACAAGTTTTATTGACAGATTATGCTACTCGCTTGGCCGAAATTTGCAAAAAAAACAACGTCAAAATGGCCTTGTATATGGTCTGGCCTTCTTTAGCACGTTCTTTTGACTTAGAAAACGTCATTCAGTCTTATACGCAAGCTGCCCAAAAGATCAATTTATTGCTCTGTCCGGCGGGGTTGGCTTGGAAATATGCTTGGCAGCTCGAACCTCAACTCTCACTCTACGGACAAGATAATTTCCACCCTAGTTTGAAAGGAAGCCTTTTGGCCTCACTTACCATTTATGGTACTCTTACTCGTAAAACTAACTTTGATTTTTTACCTACCGATACAGCAACGTGGATACGAGAAATCAATACCCATGACTTTGACACTCTCAAAAAAGCTGCTATGAAAGCCCTTGAAAACAAATGAATTGTCAGAAAAAATACAATTTTAATCAGGTATTTTCTTAAAAAAGTGGACTTATAGACCATAAGTCCGCAAAACCATGAAACCATACCTCCCATTTCTAGGCACCGTCGTTGTAGTATTGTTAATAGGCTTGATTTACGGCTGTGTTTTGCCTTACAATCCCCCCGAAATCAAACAAGCTCAAAGCTATTTAGTAGTTGAAGGTTCTTTGAATCTATCGCCTTCAGCCATAAGTGAAATTCAACTAAGTCGAACCCAAAATATAGGAGAAAAAGAGGCACCCGATAGGGAGCAACGCGCCATAGTTAGGGTAGAGGGGGATAAAGGCAGTAGCTTCAACTTTAGGGAATATCAGCCCGGAAAATACCAATTGGGAGCGGTATCTTATGCCCCCAACGAACAATTTAGGCTTTTTATCAAAACTACGAATGGCAAAGAATATCGTTCTTCGTATGTACCCGTGATTAAAACCCCCGCTATCGACAGCATTACTTATCGTTTATTACCTAACAATGAAGGCGTTAGGATTAGCATTAACACCCATGACCCGTTGAATAATACACGCTTTTATCGCTGGAATTTTGAGGAAACTTGGGAATACCGCGCGCCTCTATTCTCAGGTTATGAAATCATAAATGGTGAAATAAAACCTCGTACCGAGCAAATTGAGCTTTGTTGGCCCACTCGAAAGTCCACCAAAATTACGCTAGGCTCGTCTATTAATCTCTCACAGGATGTGATAAAGGACGTCCCGATTACGGAAGTGACGGCATTGAGTGGTAAACTCGCCCGCAAATACAGTATTTTGGTAACTCAATACGGGCTTTCACAAGAAGAATTTGAATATTGGACCGCTATCGCCAAAACCAACGAATCGACTGGAGGGCTTTTTGACCCTCAGCCGTCCCAAGTTACGGGCAACATTACCTGCCTTACTGATTCGGAAGAAATAGTTTTCGGTTTTTTTAATGCTACTACTCCCACGCAACAACGGATTTTTATTACCGAAAACTTGGGACGTAATACCCTAGCAGATCAAGCATGTGCACCGCTTGATACCCTTCCCACGCACGAAATCATCAAACAAGCAAAGGAGGCTCCTTTTTTAGTATTGATTGAATTTCCCGTACCTGGTTCAGAAATTCCTTGGTATACTACCGGAAGCATTGCCTGCTCAGATTGCCGCCACATGGGCGCTACCAATAAGAGACCAAGCTATTGGAGATAGTTCTCTCTACTTTTACCCCTTTTTCAAAACTTTGTTCTTCCTTCTGAGTTTGTAATTACAAACCGTTTTAAAAAAAGTAAATAAATGCCCTCTTGTATTATCATTGGAGCAGGTATGACAGGCCTTACCGCCGCCAACTTGCTACAGCGCGACGGCTGGCAAGTGACCGTACTCGACAAAGGCCGTGGTGTGGGCGGTAGGCTTGCTACGCGTCGGTTGTCTTCTTCTCGTGCCGACCACGGTGCTCAATATTTTACCGCTCGTACCCCCGAATTTCAACAGCATATTGCCGATTGGCAGCAAGCTGGCATCGTCAAAGAATGGAATTTAAGCAGTGCTTCAACCACAGATATTACCTTTCAGCACCCTCGCTACATAGGGGTTGAAGGCATGAATAGCATTGCCAAATACATGGCTCAGAACTTGAGCGTTTTGACCAATGAAAAAGCAATAACATTGACAAAAAGTGAAGCAGAATGGGCGGTAAATACAGAAAATGGCAATATTTATACAGCCAATCATATCATTTTGACTCTTCCTGCTCCTCAAGCGCTTGATTTATTAGCTCAGAGTGCTATTGCTCTTTCACCAGAGCACCATCTTGCCTTGACTTCTATTCAATATGCGCCTTGCATTGCGGTTGTGGCTTCGTTACATCAAAAGAGCTTGATTCCGAATCCTGGCGTTTTGAAGTTTGATACAGGTTCTATTGCTTGGGTAGCCGACAATTTCCAAAAAGGTATCACAGCTCACCCTTCTGTCACGATTCATGCAAGTGCTGATTTTAGCCGACAAAAACTAGAAGAAGACTTGAATACGGTAGGACAAGAACTAATGCATGACTTAGTTCAGTGGATTGTACCTTCCAATCTCCAAACTATGCAAGTCCACCGCTGGCGCTATAGCTTGGCCGAGCAGCGATGGGCAGCACCCTATTTGGCGCTAGATATTTCGGACTCGCTTTTGATTGGCGGGGATGCCTTTGGGATGGGCAATGTAGAAGGGGCCTTTCAATCAGGCTTTCGGATGGCTCAATTTCTTTTCAAAAAATAAATTCTACTTCCCACAGAATCCTGCTCGTGAGGTTTCTGTGGGAAGTCTGTGTTTAGATTCCTGCTATCAAGTCAGCTACCTGCCGCCCAGTAGCCATCGCAGCATTGAGAGAAGGATAAGCCACATGGTCGCCACATTCGTAGAGATTTTCGCTCAATCTTAAACTGGTTTTTGAGGCATCGACCGTAAATTTCATGAGCGCTTGGGGTATATGATATGTTCGTAAATGTCGCCAAGTTTTCACCTCGTCACCAAACCACTCTGTAAGTTCAGAAATGATGTGAGAGGTTAGTTTTTTCTCATCAAACAAGGTAAACCCTTGAGTACTAACCGAAATCAACGTTTTTCCCGCAGGAGCATAGGCAGGCGAAATATCACTAGGCACGCATACATTATGTACTACCGATACTCGGTTGGGATTCAATGCCAGCATTTTTTCTCTGATTGGTGAGTCAGTGGCTTCAAAATAAGTACATGTCGTAACATTGTATTGGCGATTCGCATTTCTATTCAAAAGCTTATCTGCCTGATAGGCATCCGTAGCTATCACTATATTTTTGGCAGCGAGTACTTCTCCATTTGCAAGATGGAGGTTTGAGTTTTGAATTCTTTCTACTTTGGTATTTAGCCGCACCATTCCAGCAGGCAATTTTCCAGCGATTTGTTCGGGAATGGCTTGCATTCCTTTGGCAGGCAGCATAGCCGAGCCTGTATAAAATTGTTTGAAAATAAATCGAAAGAAATTACTTGCTGTTTCCAGCGAGTTTTCTAAAAAAACGCCTCCAAAGAAAGGCTTAAAAAAATTGTTAATCATGGTTTCACTCCATCCATAATGCCTCAAATATGAAAGCGTATCGGTCGCTATTTCCTCAAAAAACGCTTCCGTGGCTTCTTTGCTTACTTCATTTGACAATTGAAGCACTTTTAGCTTATCAGCAAAAGTACCTACTGGCGAAAACAACGTCTTGAACAATTGGAGCGGCTCTTTGAATGGATCACTCATGACTTCAAAGGTATTGTTGAGACGAATCAACGCCCCGGACCGAAAAGCCTTTAGCTCAAGAGCTTCATAATCAAGAAGGCGTTGGGCTTCGGGATAAGATGTCAACAGAATTTGAAAACCTCGATCTAACAAAAATCCGTCTACAACGTCGGTTCTTACTCTTCCTCCTACCGCATCAGACGCTTCTAACACCAGAGATTCTATCCCATAATCTTTCAAATATTTGGCGCAAGTAAGACCCGCTACACCGGCGCCTATGATAACAACTTCGTGATTTGCCATATCAAGGGAACTGTTTTATACAAAAATAGTTTTTTGGCTTCGGCAAAAAAAGCACAACGGCATCCTTTTTAGAGGCATTCAAAGCTAACTTTGCTTCAATAAATCATAAGCCCTACCTTTGCCGAACTAAGTAAATTTAGATTTGGTTATCTGGTTCACTAGTATTTATTTGAAAAAAACAATCAAACTATATTTGGAATATGCTTAAAGCAGAAATGATTACCGAAAAAGGGACCATGCTGATTGAATTTTACGAAAAGGATGCCCCTAATACCGTTGCCAATTTTGTCAATTTATCTAAAAGTGGCTTTTATGATGGTCTTACTTTTCACCGAGTGATTCCAGATTTCGTCATTCAAGGAGGATGCCCTGAAGGTACAGGGCGTGGTGGCCCAGGCTATCATATCAAATGTGAACTTACCGGCGGTAATCAATACCACGACCGTGGTGTACTTTCAATGGCTCACGCCGGCCGTGATACTGGCGGTTCTCAGTTTTTTATCTGCCATAGCCGCAACAATACCGCCCACCTCGATCGCAAACATACCTGCTTTGGTAAAGTAGTAGAAGGTTTGGAGGTGATTGATGCGATTCGTCAGGGCAACAAAATCCTCAAAATCAACATCATCGAAGAACAAGAAGCTTAAAATATGAAAGTAGAACTAGTGCGCGTAGATGATGGGTTTCATTTCGAAGCCCGAGGCTCCTCTGAGGCCATTGTACACACGGATGCTTCTCCCAATATAGGTGGACAAAACGCAGGTGTACGCCCTATGGAACTACTGCTGATGGGTTTGGGAAGTTGCTCAGCGATTGATGTAGTACTGGTTTTGAAAAAACAACGTCAAGAAATTCTTGATTTCCGCATATCGGTAGAAGGCGAACGTGTCAAAGAAGAAGACACTGAGCGCTCGCCCTTTCGTAATGTCAAAATCCATTATTTTTTCAAAGGAAATCTGGACCCTGCCAAAGTAGAAAGGGCCGTGAAGCTTTCGATGGAAAAATACTGCTCCGCTACGGCGCAGTTTGAACCGTTGGCTCAGATTACCCACGAAATTACGATTGAAGCCTAAAGATAATCCCCCTTACTTTTGAAGATAAGGGGGATTATCTTTATTAGTACTTTAACTAGACCTTTACCACCAACGGTAAAACAAACCTGCACGAACATTAAAGGAGGAAGCATCTTTGACACCTTCGCCAGCTACCTCAAACGGTAAGTGCTGATAGGTAGCCCCCGCTTCTAAGCCAAATTTCCCATTTTTATTAAACAAGGCCCTGATACCAGCCCCTGCTTGTGCCACAAACCTAAAGCCATTGTCGCCGGTAGGGATAGTACCATAATAATTCGCTAATTCAGCAAAAGCTCCTCCTAAACCTACTTGCACATAAGGACGAATAGGGGCATTGACTTTGCCAATGTGGTAGCTACCCGTCACTACCAGCGGAATCGCCGACAAGGTGCGGGTTTGTACTGCTGATACATCCTGACTATCAAAATTATACAACTGACGAGGTAGGCGATTTTTGAAGTATTGTGACCCTAACGAAACCCCTACGGAAAGGTTATTTTTAGGAAAAACGAAATCCATCAAAATAGAATAATTCCGCAAAGTGGATTTTTCCATATAATCCCCGAAGCTCCCCATCGGAAGCCCTAATCCGCCTGTCACCGAAATTCGATAGGTAGTGTAGCGTTCATAGGGCGACTCACGCTTATAGAGCTGATCGCGGGTGATTACCTGTTGCGCAGAGGCCTCAATAAAGAAACCTGCCGCTATTATCAAACACAATATTTTTCTCATTTTTTAGAATGCTGCTTTTAGCGAGTGTGGTTAATCAAAAAATCAATTACGTTTTATATAGGTCGATTGGGCAAAGAGGCTATCTATAATCGAAAACAGGGCATTTTCGTCAAATATACCATTGCCTCGAATCTGACCATTCCAGATTACGGTCGCTTGTTGGCTCGTGCCTGCATTTTTGAGATCGATGATTTCGACGTACCAATAGGTCTCCGTAGATTGGTAGTAAGAATAGGTAGGTGGGTAATAAAAACCTCCTCCGTATCCCCAATAGCTGTTCCAAGGGTTGTAGTTGGCCACAAGTCCCGTTTGGGTTTCGCTAATCCGCATCACATTGACGCCCAAATCAGGCTTGGCGTCTTTCAAAATACGATTATAGCCCCGCTTTGTCATATTTTCGGCGACTCTACTCAATACCCTAAAATCAAAGGCAGAAGTAGATACGCCCGAACGGTCGTTTTGAATTACAAATACGCTATCGGCCAAGCTAAAAGTAGCATAATTGTTAAAGTTGGCATTTTTATCGTAGTTCGTAATAAAAACTTGCGAATCTTCTAGGCTCAAATCTTGCAAGGGATCGGGCGTGCAAGAAAAACTCAATATGGCGACTACTAGCCCCAAAAAAAGGTTCAAAAACTTAACTTTCATCGTGTTCAAGTGTTAATTAGAATGTGTGTTTTACTATAACGAAATTTTCCTCAAAATCATTTTATTGTTTTCATGCTCAAAATTGCCTACGCTCCTTTATATTGTCATCCTCTACCAAAAGGTCCTCATGGCGAACCACACCGCTTTCCGATGCTCAAATACGAGCTCATTCCCGAACAGCTTATGTATGAAGGAACTTGTACTAAAGAACATTTTTTTGAGCCTGCTGAGTTGGACGAACGCTGGATTTTGGGAGTTCACACACAAACATACTGGGAAGACTTAAAGTATCTAAGAATTTCGGATAAAATGATTCGTCGGATTGGATTTCCGCTTTCGTCGGAGCTTGTCAAACGCGAAACGCGTATCGCCCAAGGTACTATCGAATGTACACATTTTGCTCAAAAAAACGGAATTTCGATGAATGTTGCCGGCGGAACTCACCATGCTTTTGCCGACCGAGGAGAAGGTTTTTGCTTACTCAATGATGTGGCTATCGCCGCTCATTATTTGTTAGAAACCAAACAAGCTCATAAGATTTTGGTGATTGATTTGGACGTGCATCAAGGCAATGGCACGGCGGCTATTTTCCAAAACGAAGAGCGCGTTTTTACTTTTTCGATGCACGGCAAAGACAATTATCCTTTGCACAAAGAAACCTCTGACCTTGATATTGAATTGCTTACAGGCACCAACGACCAAACTTACTTAGACCTATTAACCACTACTTTACCAAACCTATTTGACCAACAAAACCCAGATTTTGCTTTTTATATTTCAGGAGTTGATATTTTAGAGACTGATAAATTAGGACACCTCAAGGTCTCTCTTAGTGGCTGTCGCCAACGCGATCAATTTGTATTTGAGCAATGTCGCCAACACAACATCCCTGTGGTGGTTTCGATGGGGGGAGGTTATTCACCGCGTTTGGCCGATATTGTTGAAGCGCATTGTAACACTTACCGAGTAGCTCAGGAGATTTATTTTTAAAATAAAAATGTACGAGGTATAGACGTGTAGTACGAGGGATAGACGTGTAATACGAGGGATAGACATGTAGTACGAGGGATAGACATGTAGTACGAGGGATAGACGTAAAGCCTATCCCTACGGGCGCTTTACCTCAGTAGTTGATACGTCAAAAATGCTAATCCATAGGCTAAAACTGTCATGTAAGCCAACTGAATGAGGGGCCATTTCCAGCCATGCGTTTCGCGATATACCGTAGCAATCGTACTCATGCACATCATGGCAAATACGTAAAAAATCAACAGCGAAAAAGCCAAAGCAGGAGTGTACATCGGCTTACCTGTTTTGGGATTAATCTCGGCCCGCATTCGGGCTTTGATGGTGCCGTTGTCTTCATCGGCCTCGCTCCCAATGCTATAAATAGTACTCATCGTCCCCACAAACACCTCGCGTGCGGCAAAAGAAGCCAGTAGCGCAATGCCTATTTTCCAGTCATATCCAAGAGGAGCTATGGCGGGTTCGATAAATTTCCCAAAATGCCCCGCATACGAATTTTCAAGTTTTTGAGCCGCAATCGCATTGTCCAATTCCGTTCCTTGTAGCATTGGTTTTTCTTGTTTTACCTGCTCTTCAGCTTTTTCAATGCTATCGCCCGGGCCATAAGTAGCCAATACCCACAAGATAATCGAAATAGCTACGATGATTTTTCCGGCCTCTGTCACAAAAGACTTGACACTATCCCACACTGCCAAGCCTACATGATACCAACGTGGTACTTTATAAGTAGGCATTTCCATCACAAAATACCCTTTCTCGGTATTGGCAACCCAGCCTTTTATGACCCAAGCCGACAATAAAGCACTCAACAACCCCAACAAATACAAACCCATCAATGTAAGACCTTGTAGCGTAAAAAAGCCCAAAACTGGCGTAGCAGGTACGACCAAGGCTATCAAAATGGTAAAAATAGGTAAACGCGCCGAACAGCTCATCAAAGGCGTGACCAAAATGGTAAGCAAACGCTCTTTACGATTACCGATACTTCGGGCCGACATAATGGCCGGAACCGCACACGCCACACCCGAAATCAGCGGCACAACACTTTTGCCATTCAACCCAAAACGCCTCATGAGTTTATCCATAATCACCATCACCCTCGCCATATAACCCGACTCTTCTAAAAGAGCTACCAACAAAAACAAAAAGGCGATTTGAGGAATAAAAATCACGACGCCTCCAATTCCCGCCACCAAGCCGTCCGTAAGCAAATCAGTAACTAAACCCGGTGGTAAGGTTTCTTTAAGCCAATCATTGAAGGAGGCTATTCCTGCATCAATCATATCCATGGGATACGAAGCCAGCGTAAATACGGCTTGAAAAATCGTTAACAACACCAAAAAAAAGACGGCGTATCCCCAAAATGGATGTAGCAATATATTGTCTAATCTTTGGGTCCATAGGGGTTTTACCAGAAAATTGTCGGTCGTTTTTACCGACTCTTTTACCAATCCATCAATCACAGCATAGCGGTGCATGGTTTCGGCGGCTTGAAAGCCACTCTCTTTGAAATCATGCTTCTCTATCAATTTGTCGAATCCGACGCGTTTTTCGGGTGATAAAAATGAAAAAATATCATGTTGCTGTACATAATGAAGCGCCAAATAATTGTTTGACAATTGGCTGCCTTTTTTTACTTCATCTATCAAGCCCGGAAACTGTTCTGCGGGATCAAAATAATATTTCTGAAGATTCTTGGGTTTTTCTAAGGTTTGGACAATAGCCTTTTTGAGATTATCAAGCCCTTCGCCGACCCGAGCATTGATACGAACCACTGCCACGCCTAGCTTCATTGCCAGCTTTACGGCATTGATTTGCAGGTTTTTGTCTTCTGCTACGTCAAGCATATTCAACGCCAACACCACAGGTAGTCCAAGGTCAGCTACCTGCGTAAAAAGCAGCAAGTTCCGCTTGAGGTTTGATGCATCGGCTACTACTACCACTACATCAGGATAATCTTCATGATGGGGATTAGCCAAAATATCAATCACCACCCGCTCATCAAGTGCTTTAGGATAAAGGCTATATAGCCCAGGTAGGTCAACCACCGTCGCTTCGGTTTGCCCTTCCAACATCAACGGCCCCGATTTTTTCTCGACCGTTACACTTGGGAAATTACCTACTTTTTGGCGTAAGCCAGTAAGCTGATTAAATAACGAAGATTTGCCACTATTGGGATTTCCAATAAGGGCAATGATAGGTGTCTTTTTCAAAATAGTCAGATGCTTTCTTCTACCAAAACCGTTGCTGCTTCTTCTTTGCGCATGGCCAAACAATAGCCATTTACCTGAATACCAAGAGGGTCGCCCAAGGGAGCAATAAAATCAAGCATTACTTCACTTCCCGGCAAACATCCCATCTCAAGTAATTTCAACGACAAATCCACCTGTTGAAATTCTTTCACAAAAGCCCTCTCTCCTATCTTCAAATCAGCAATGGTTTTCATAAGTTATTAGGTATTTCTTCTCGATAGGTTTATTATTCTAGTATCTTTCAACAATAATTTCTACTAGAACGCCCAATCTATTTAGATTGAGTTTAAATAAAACACTTACAAAGTAACATCTCTAAGACTACAATTTCAAATGATAGGTATCATCCTTTTAAAATAAAAAAAGTAAGCATCTATATTTCAATCAGTTATACCAACCATTATCTATTCTAATTCTAAATTTTGGCAAAGCCGAACCAATTGTGTGGATTGTTGGTATCATTCAATGTATTTTTGATTGATAACTTCATTCTTCCATGAAAGTTTTGGTGGCATACTGTTTGGCGTGTATCGTGCTGGTGCAAAGTCTCCTTCCTCGGACGGCGACCGACCTCCTGCACTCTCCAGAAGTATGGGCCCACTTCAAAGAGCACAAGCAAGAAACCCCTGCGCCGCTCAGTTTTTGGGAGTTTTTGTGGATGCATTACTCTGCCGACTCCACACATACCAAACAAACCAAACATCATCTTCCTAGCATGGATGCTAATGGCATGGCGGGACTTTGTGTACTTCCTATTGCTATCTTATCTTTTGAAAGTAATATTCCCGTTTTCTTTTCTAAAGAAGCCAACTTTCAGTGGCTTAATTCTTACGCCTTTCTCTCTTTCAAGGCGCTTATTTGCCCACCCCGAGCTTAGTCTCTTTTTCTTCATGGGATAATTGTGCCCATCTGATGCTTCTTTCAGCGGCATCTTCTTATTGATATTTCTCCTTTTTTCATTTTACTTATTACTAAAATCAATCATGATTGATTCGTTGATTCATTATAGTATCAAAAACAAACTCATTATTGGGTTGGCGATACTTACGCTCATCATTTGGGGCGGTTATTCGTTATCGCGTTTGCCGGTAGATGCCGTGCCCGACATTACCACCAATCAAGTACAAATCCTCACCCTTACACCTACTTTAGCGGCACAAGAAGTAGAGCAATTTGTGACCACCCCTATTGAGCTATCTCTGGCCAATATCCCGGATGTAACCGAAATTCGCTCCGTTTCTAAGTTAGGGCTTTCGGTAGTGACGATTGTTTTTAAGGATGATATTGACATCATACGAGGAAAACAATGGGTGGCCGAGCAACTCAAAATGGTAGAAGCCGAAATCCCTGCGGAGTTTGGCAAACCGATGATTGCTCCTCTTACTACAGGTCTCGGCGAAATCTATCAATATACGCTTGCCACCAAAGAAGGCTTTCATGACCGCTATGACCTTACTGAGCTAAGGACGATTCAGGATTGGATTGTAAAACGACAATTGGTTGGGATAGAAGGAGTTATTGAAATCAGTAGTTTTGGCGGATTTGTCAAACAATACGAGGTCAGTGTCGACCCCGAACGTCTTCGCGCTCACAATACCACACTACCAGAACTTTATGCCGCGCTTCAAAACAACAACGCCAATACAGGTGGCAGTTATATTGAGCGGGTCGGGCAGGCTCAATTTATCAGAGGCGAAGGTGTAGTGAAAAGCCTCAGCGATATTGAGCAAATTGTGGTTAAAAATAACAACGGAATTCCATTATTGGTACGCGATGTTGCTTCTGTGAGCTTTGGCCATGCCAATCGGTTTGGGGCACTCGTCAGAAATGGGGAAGGCGAGGCCGTAGGCGGGATAGTGCTCATGCTCAAAGGTGCCAACTCGGCCAATACTGTCAATGCAGTAAAAGAGCGGGTAGCGCGTATTCAAAAAACCCTACCCGAAGGCATTGAGATTGTGCCTTTTATCGAACGTACCAAACTTATCAACAAGACTATTTCTACCGTTACAGAAAATCTACTTCTGGGTGGGCTTATTGTGATTGTAGTATTGGTAATGCTCATGGGAAGTTTGAGGGCGGGTTTAGTAGCGGCTTCGGTGATTCCGCTAGCGATGCTGTTTACCATCGGAATGATGAATACCTTCGACATATCTGCCAATCTGATGTCGTTAGGAGCCATTGATTTTGGGGTGATTGTGGATGGGGCGGTGATTATTGTAGAAGCCATTGTACACCGTTTTCAGGTATGGTACGAAGAAAACAAACAAAATAATGTAGATGACCCCGCCGAACGTGACAATATGGTGTACGAAACCTCCAAACGCATTCGTACGTCAGCAGCTTTTGGCGAAATCATCATTTTGATGGTGTATTTACCTATTTTATCGCTCGTAGGCATCGAAGGCAAGATGTTTAAGCCTATGGCGCTGACGGTGGGTTTTGCCATTTTAGGTGCTTTTATTTTGTCATTGACTTACGTACCAATGATGTCGTCGTTGGTAATGGGTCGAAACCTACACAAACATTGGACTTTTTCGGAGCGAGTACTTCAATGGCTTTATCGTCGCTACGAGCCCATGATTCGTTGGGCACTCCGCTGGAAAAAAGCCACCTTGGGCATCACTGCTGCCCTTTTTGCCGTCGCCCTTTTGGTATTTTCTCAGCTCGGTGGGGAGTTTGTTCCTACGCTCGACGAAGGAGACCTTGCCATTGACTTCCGCACCGCTTCAGGTACTTCACTCACCGAAACCATCCATGCGGCCAATAAAGCCCACCAAATTTTGAAAAAACACTTTCCCGAAATCCAGCAGATTGTAGGACGGGTGGGTGCTTCTGAAATCCCCACCGACCCCATGCCCATCGAAATGGTAGATCAGATGATAAACATGAAAGATATTTCGGAATGGAAAAATGCGAAGAATCGCCAAGAAATGTCCGAAAAGATGGCAGATGTATTGGCCAAAGAGCTTCCGGGTACTAGCGTCGAAATGACTCAGCCTATTCAGATGCGTTTCAATGAGATGATTACGGGAGTGCGCTCGGATGTGGTCGTCAAATTGTTTGGCAATGATTTGGAAGTGCTATACGAACGCGCCAATGCCGCCGCCAAAATCATCGAAAAAGTGGAAGGAGTTGCGAGTGTGCGTGTGGAGCAAATCGTAGGTTTGCCGCAAATCAGTATCGCATACAACCGCGCCAAAATCGCCCAATACGGCCTTAACATTGCTGACCTTAATCGACTCATCAGAGCGGGTTTTGCGGGCGAGACCACGGGTACAGTGTATGAAGAAGAACGTCGTTTCGATCTCGTGGTACGCTTAGATTCGCTTCATCGGCAAGACATCGAAAACGTACGGCAATTGCTCGTACCCCTCCCCTCCGGCGGAACGGTGCCTTTGTCAGAAGTAGCTTTGGTGGATTTTCGTAAAGCACCGGCGCAGATTTCGCACGAGGAAACCCGCCGCCGTATCACCATTGGCATAGGTGTACTGAACCGGGATGTTGAAAGCGTAGTCAAGGATGTAAAACTTCAAATTGAGAAAAAAGTAGCTTTACCATCGGGTTATTTTTATACTTACGGTGGCGCATTCGAAAACCTACAGCGTGCCAAAGAACGCCTTAGTTTTGCGGTACCTCTGGCCTTATTTCTAATTTTTGCTTTACTGTATTTTACCTTTCATTCCCTCAAAGAGTCGTTGCTTATTTTCACGGCCGTACCAATGTCGGCTATTGGGGGCATTTTTGCCCTTTGGCTGCGCGATATGCCCTTTAGTATCTCGGCAGGCGTAGGATTTATTGCTTTGTTTGGCGTGGCGGTATTGAATGGAATTGTATTGATAAGTTATCTAAATGATTTAGAAAAGCAAGGTATTAGCGATGTATATGATCGAATCATCAAAACCGTAGAAGTACGATTTCGGCCCGTGCTTATTACTGCTACCGTAGCATCGTTGGGCTTCTTGCCGATGGCTATTTCCAACTCAGGCGGAGCCGAAGTGCAACGTCCGTTGGCCACGGTAGTGATTGGGGGTATTTTGTCGGCTACTTTGCTTACGTTGGTAGTACTGCCTGTATTATATGCCTTGTTTTCGGTAAAAAAAGACAGCTCCACCCCCAAAGTAGGACTTACGGCAGTTGTATTGTTGGTAACAATAGGAATCGCCAACGCCCAAACATCCCCAGCCCTTTCGCTCAACCAAGTGATTGAACGCGCTACTCAGCAAAACCTCTCACTCAAAACCTCCCAACTCAATGTAGAATCGCAACAAGCCCTCGTAGGCTCCGCTTGGGCTATTCCTAAACTCTCTACGGATTTACTTGCAGGGCAAGTTCAAGCACGTCCCTTTGATTATACACTCAATGCGGTTCAGAGTTTTGAACCTTTTGGGGTGTATCGAAGCCGTGAAAAAGTTTTGAATCAACAAGTAAATGTTGTAAAAAAACAGCAACAACTTCAGCGTAACGAACTTATTTTCAACATCAAACAACAATACTATCAACTTCTGTATTTGTATCGTCTCCAACATCTTTTACAGGCGCAAGATAGTCTTTATCAAAAAGCCGTAGAAGCTACGAATGTAAGATACCAAACAGGCGAAGGAAGCCAATTAGAAAAAGTCGCGTCTCTTACCAATCTACGAGAAGTCCAAAATCGGGAAGTCATTTTGAAACAAGAACTCCAAACTTCCTACCTTACTCTACAAGCGTGGGTTTACTCAAATGAACCTTTACAAATAGACACCACTTTGAGTTTGCAACGCGCTCCGTCGGCAGTGGAAGGAAATAATCTTTATGTGGCCTTGGCCGAAGCTGAAAGTCAGCTAAGCCATAACTATATCGACCTCGAACGCGCACAACTCAAGCCCGATTGGCGCGTGGGAGTAGCCAACCAATCCATCGAGGGAAGATTAGGGTTTAGTTATGTGTCGGGGGGTATTGGCATTCCCCTCTACACCAAACCTCAAAAAGCACGCATAGAAGCCGCTCGTCTCAATGAGCAAGCTGCTCAAAATCAACTCAAAGTAGTCACGTTTCAGACAGAGACACAAGTCAAAGTGCTACGCCAAGTACTCAATCAAATTCAAAACACCCTCCAATATTATGAACAATCGGCTTTGCCACAAGCTGATTTGCTGATACAAACCGCCTACAAACAATTTCGACTAGGAGACATTGAATACATTGAGTTTTTTCAGAATACCCGGCAAGCATGGCAAATCCGTGAAGGGTACTTAGCCGAACAGCTTCGTTTTACCCAAAAGCTCATTGAACTGGAAAAATGGCTCGGAATAGAGTAAATCCTCTCCTAAAAGTATGATTCAACTTAAGAAATGATTTAATAAAAAATACCATGAAAATTTCCTCACAATTCATATCCTCTCCTAAAATGATTTGGGCAAGCGCCAAAAATACGTTCTTATCTTTCTTCATTTGCATTTTGGGACTAAGCTGTACCAAACCCGATGCTACCCAAACTGAAGAACCCTCTGCCAATAGTTCAGAACTTCGTCTTACGCCTGAGCAAGAAAAAAGTTTTGGGATTACATTAGGAAATTCTCAAATCCGTACGGTATATGATGCTATCGTACTCAATGGAGTAGTCGAAGTTCCCCCTCAGCAAACCGCCTCCGTGAGTTTCCCGTTGACGGGAACTGTCCGTAGCATTCATGTATTAGCAGGAAGTCAAGTCTCAAAAGGTAGTAACCTTGCTACCATTGAGAGCCTCGAACTTATTCAATTGCAGGAAGATTACTGGAAAACAGTAGGACAACTTATATTTGCCGAACAAGAACGCCAACGCCAAACCACCCTAAATCAAGAAGATGTAGGTACCAAACGAAAACTCCAACAAGCCGAATCAGAAGTACGGGTATTGGAAGCAAGCAAACAAGGTTTAGAAGCCAAGCTACAGCTTATTGGCCTTGACCCAAATAGCCTCAAAACCAACCAAATCGTCCGCAGTATTGCCTTACGTTCTCCGATAAATGGTACCGTAAAACTAACCAAAGTTAGCATAGGAGCATCGGTCGGGGCAGGAGAAGCACTTTTTGAAATAGCCAATCAAGTCAATGCTCGCCTTGTATTGAAAGTATTCGAAAAAGACTTTCCCCAAATCAAGATAGGTCAAAAAATAGTGTTTCAGGGTGGTTCAGGAACGATTACTTCCATCAGCAATTACTTTGACCCTACAAGCCGTACCGTAGATGTGTATGCTACTCTCCAAGGGGTGCGTGTTATCTCTGGTCAATACCTCAATGCCAAACTGGAATCTTCGCCCCGCCAAGCAGAGACAGTACCCGATATGGCCTTGGTACGTACTGGCGAAACGGCCCACGTTTTTATCAAGACACCACAGGGCATTTACCAGCCTATAGAAGTAAAAGCGGGAGTTTCGCAAGAAGGATTTGTAGAAGTCATTTTTTCGTCAAAACCTAACGCCCCTATCGTGCTTAGTGGTGCCCAAACCCTTCAAGCAGAGCTTACCAAAGATGCAGGTGAAGAAGAATAAGGTATTTTGATTTAAATATGTTTTTATTATTTTTGACAACCTTACATTGTCAAAAATAACTATGTATAAAACTCTTTTATTGCTCGCCCTTGCTGCTGTACTTGTTAGCTCAAACTACAAAGAAAAAACCTATGCGGTAGGTCAAATCAAAACCAACATGGGCGAGATTCTCTTTTGGCTCTACGACGAAACCCCCAATCACAAAGCTAGCTTCATCAAGCTAGCTAAGCAAAACTATTGGGATACGCTGACCTTCAATCGCGTTATCAACAATTTTGTGGCACAAGGAGGATGCCCCGATACTCCTGCCGGATTTTCGGATTCGCCTTATTTGCTAAAACCCGAATTCCGTAAAAACATCCGCCACATATACGGAGCCGTAGGCGCAGGGCGCGACAACAACCCCGAAATGCTCTCGGCAGGATGTCAGTTTTATATTGTTCAAAACAAAAATGGCTTGGCGAGACTGGATGATAAATTTACCGTATTTGGGCAAGTATTTAAAGGCATGGACGTAGTAGATGCCATAGTGGCTGTCAAAACCGACTCAACAGATACACCTTTTTCTCCTATTAAACTCGACGTTAATGTATTGTATCTAAACGCCAAGCAACTCAAAGTAAAAGGTTATACTCTTCCCTAATCCCTTGTTTTTACTCGCCTAAAATTCCACAAAGCTCTCAGACAGGTTGTTTGTTTTGATTAATTTCTATGTTATCTTTCTTAAAAAAGTACAGACTTTTATTTAGTCTGATTCCCATAGGTTTATTTATAATTGCCATTTACCCCAATCTTATTAATCTCCCTACTGGTGACGACATTTACACTATGGAGATTTTTAATCAGCTCCAAACAGCTCCTACTTGGTGGAATAAGGTTCAACTTTTGTTTTCCCAACACAACGAACACCGTATTTTGGTAACTCGGCTGGTAGCGTTGCTTCAATACAATATCAGTGGTTACATTGATTTACGGTGGTGGATTATCGTCGGCAACCTCTCTCTTTTATTGATTGCTTGGCTATTTTATAAAAATATCTCCCCAGATTCTTGGCTCTTTCTTCCCATTGCCTTCATCATCATTTGCCCCGCTTCTAATACACTAGCTGCGATGCAAAATGCCAATTTATTTTCTGTGGCTTTTGGGCTAGCTTCGCTACATTTCGCCCTCAAAAACACCAAGCCAGCCTTTGATTTCTATGCCTTCTTGTTTGCTTTCCTAGCCATTTTTTCTAATGGTGGAGGCTTTGTCAGCTTTGGGCTGATGGGTTGCATCTTCTTTTTTCAGCGTCGCTATCAATTACTCGCCATTTGGGCCATTTATGGGCTTATCATTTTTACGGGTTATTTCTGGAATTATGAGAAAATATACCGACATCCTACCACTGAAAAACTCTTTGAACAAATCCCCAAAGCAGCACGCTTTTTAATAGCCTTTGCGGGAAGTATTGCTTTTTCACCACGATTGGCTAAAATTACTGGGATTGTTTTCTTAGGGTTATTTGGGTACATCATTTATCGGCGCTATTACCTACGCAATCCCTTCATTTTCCTATGTTTTACCTATGGCATTGCTATGACATTTCTGACTAGCTTGACGCGCTACGAGCATGGATTTAATACGGCTCTGTCCGAACGTTATTCGATTTATTCAATGCTTATGTCGGCTTGCGCTATTGTGATTGTCTATGATTTTTTAAAAGATTCACCCCGCAGTCAAAACTATGCGCTCATTGGTTTTTGTATCTTAAGTATTTTACTCAATCTCAAATATGTGACACTCAAACTACGCGACCCAGAAGGGACAAAACTCAAGCTATTGACCAAAATGGAAAACTATCATCTCAACGATTCGGGATATACCTGCGTTGAAGTTAGTATTTTGCATCGCTTGGCTCAAAATCGTTTTTATGACTACCCTATTACAGAGCCCATCCATCCCAAGAGTTATTATGATAGTCTCAATCGCCCATTATTACCCCATATAAAACTACGGGTAGATAGAGCCTATGTAACAAACAAAAACATTAACCTGCGTTGTACATTTCTATCTCCTGTTGATGCAGCAGCTCAACTCAAGAAAATTGGCCTTAAATATTTATTTATTCATAACGATGACAGCCCATTGGATTGCAGTCACAACGAATTTACTAATCCCAACAACGACCAGACCATGATACTAGACATGGAACTGGAAAATGACCGTCATCACTTAGACTTTCCTCAATTTGAGATTATACTTCCTAAAAAACACTTTTGGAAGGGAAAATACGCCTTGTATTTTGTTTTTCTGACAGATGCGCCCGTCAATTACCACCCTGTTAAAACTAATGTTGCCTTCCGTTTATAGAGCAAAAAGTTATTTGGCTACGCATTAAAATCACTAACTTTGTGGTTCTAAAGAACTTGTCGTTGGTGGCAAGTTCTAATACGTATACATACTGTCAACTATAAACTGTCAATACAATAAAACATGCCAGGAACTGAACTATATGGCGCCGATGAGCGCAAAGAAATCAACGATGTACTGGAAACAGGAATTTTCTTTCGTTATAACCACGAAGCACAACGTAATAATATCTGGAAAGCCCGCGAAATGGAAGCGGAAGTATGTAAAGTGGTAGGAGCTAAATATGCCCACGCTGTTTCGAGTGGTTCGACGGCTATTCAGACGGCTCTTGTTGCCGCTGGAATTGGCACTGGTGACGAAGTCATCGTTCCTCCATTTACCTATATCGCTTCTGTAGAGGCCGTTTTGATGATTGGTGCCTTGCCAGTTTTTGCCGAAATCGACGAAACACTTTGCCTCTCTGCGGAAGGAATTCGTAAAGCCATTACTCCTAAAACCAAAGGAGTTTGTCTAGTGCACATGTGCGGCCAAATGGCTGATATGGATGCCATTATGGAGGTTGTCAACGAGCATAACCTCATCTTGGTTGAAGACGCAGGACAGGCCATGGGCGCTAGCTACAAAGGAACTTTCACTGGTCTTTGGGGCAAAACAGGTGCCTATTCATACGACTTTTTTAAGATTGCAACCGCTGGTGAAGGAGGAGTATTTGTAACAAACGACGAGCAAGCCTACAAATTTGCCGATAGCTATGCCGATCACGGCCACGACCATATCGGAAGCAACCGTGGCATGGAACAACACCCAATCATCGGGTTCAACTATCGTATTTCGGAACTTCATGCCGCTGTAGGTTTGGCCCAAACGCGCCGCGTACCGTACTTAGTAGAGAAAAACAACGAGCATAAAAAGTGGTTGATGAACCGTCTAGCCAACGTGCCTGGGGTTTCGTTTGCTCGCCTTCCTGATGCCGACGGAGACTCTGCTACGTTTTTGAATTTGTTACTCCCCGATACCGAAAGCGCACAGGCAGTTGTAGCCGAACTGAACGCCACAGGGGTGGGTGGGTTCAACTACTGGTTTACGAATATGTACCATTTCATTAATCAATGGGATCACCTCAAAGAAACGCGTACGGCGAGTAAATTAGCGGTTCAAGTATTGGGTGCTCCGCAAGATTATGCCAACCTTGATTTGCCAAAGTCGCAGGAAGTAATCGGTCGTCTCATTTCGTTTGGTGTACGTGTCACTTGGACTCAAACCGAACTTGAAACCCTCGCAAACAACCTAGAAAAGGCTATTCGTAAGGCGATGGCGGCTTATACGTGCTAATAGGCTTGGTTCTGATGATAGGTGAACTGCTTTAAAATTTTTGTTCAACATTTAAAACAAGTAAGCACATGAAAACAACCGAACAAAAACTTACGGAACAACCCAAAAGTTTGGGGCGTTGGCTAATGGAAAGCAAGCGTCAAACCCAGAAAGAAATGCAAGAGGCGTATAAAAAAAACCCAAGAATTCGAGAAATTTTTGAAAGACTAGAGAAAAAAACTCAATAATAGCGATGGAAGCATACTTATTTGAGTTTTTTCCTGATGAACATTTTTATCTTTTTAAAACAAGATATGAAGTTCGCTATGCAATACGTTTCAAACCCAGCTTTTACGTTCTTGACGCTGCTCCTGTCATTGCCGATAATGTCTATGAACTAGTCATTGCCCGAATCGAAAAACCTGAGGGACCAATTCCGCCTGACGAGCAGATTTTATACACTATTGCTGCCATCGCCGAGGATTTTTTCAAGAAGGAACAAAACATTGCCATTTATGTATGCGACGATAGCGGCGGAAAAGGCAAAGCTCGTAAGCGCAAATTTGATGGGTGGTTTGTTTATCTCAATTTTGAAGGCCGAGGTTTTATGAAAATTGACCAAGGTTTTCGCGAGGCTGACGGCTTTAGCTATTCGGCGTCGCTAATTTTCAAGTCTGAAAATCCGCTAAAAATTCAAATTATTACCGCATTGGATGATTTAGCAGCCAAATACAATCAACCTAAGTAACGCTTTAAATTTTTCTTTTAGACGTACAGATTCATGCATAAGAATTTCAAAGGAATCGAAAAAACCGTCTTCGGGCGGGGAAGTTTTGGACAATTGGGCGAAATCATTGCCCCACACCGTAGCGAAAACAATGGCTACATGGTGTTTATTGTTGACAATTATTTTAAAGGCAAAGAACTGGAAAGTCGATTACCTGTTCAAGCGGAAGATACAGTTTATTTTATTGATGTTGACCCGCACGAGCCAACAACGGAGCAAATCGACACCCTACGCGATGAGATTTTGGCCACCAAAGGCTTACCTTCAGGAATTATTGGTATCGGGGGTGGCGCTATCATGGACATTGCTAAATGCGTGTCGTTGATGGTCACCAACGAAGGCTCTTCTACTTTGTACCAAGGTCTAAACCTTATCAAAAAACCTGGCATTTACCACGTGGGCGTTCCAACTATCTCTGGAACAGGCGCCGAAGTTTCAATGACAGCCGTATTGACTGGCCCTGAGAAAAAATTAGGCTTAAAATGTGAATGGACGGTTTTCAACCAAGTAGTACTCGACCCTGAGTTGATTGCGACCGTTCCGCGCGACTGGTGGTTTTATGTCGGAATGGATACCTACATCCACTGCATCGAGTCAGAAAATGGACAGTTTAACAATGCTTATTCTCATGCCTACGCTGAGCAATCCATGAAGCTCTGTCGGGAGATTTATTTAGGCGAAAACAGTGGACAAACTGCTGAAAACGATGATAAATTGATGGTGGCGTCGTTGATGGGTGGTTTGAGCTTAACATACTCAGAAGTAGGGATTTGTCACGCCATTAGCTACGGACTTTCTAAGATTTTGGGAATGCGCCACTGCTACTCCAACTGTATCGCGTTCAATCATTTGGAAGACTACTACCCCGAAGGAGTAGCCGAATTTAAACAAATGGTTGCCCAACACAATATCACACTTCCCCAAGGATTATCTAAACACTGGACGGATGAGCAAATCACGGCTATGGCGCATGTGTCGTACAAACTCGACCATATGTGGAATCATGCGGTAGGATATGACTGGAAAGAGAAAGTAACGATTGCAGATATCGAAGCGATTTTTAGACGATTGTAATTTACTAGCCTTAATAAGGTTTTTGAACCTTATTAAGGTTAAGTTTACCACAATAACATGGGGAAATATCTTGATAGTTTTGAACCCAATCGATGTTATCATGTGTTCAATCATGCAGTACATAACAATAATTTATTTGTAACGGATACGAATTACCATTATTTTCTACAACAACTCGCCAAGCACACAGAAGCAGTTTATCAGTTTTATGCCTATTGTTTAATGCCAAATCATTTTCATCTTCTAATTAGAATCAAGGATAAAAATACAATCATTGAACATTATCATCAACGAAAGCTCAACAAACACCCTGACTACAAACCGCTAGTAATCAACCATAATGAATTCGATTTTCACGATTTTGTTATGCAGCAATTTCAGAATTTTTGTAATGGTTATGCCCAGGCCTTCAATCGGATGTTTGATCGAAAAAGAGCTTTGTTTTTAGATTTTATCAAGAGAAAACAAGTAAAAAACGAAAACTACTTTACAAAACTCATTCATTACATTCACTACAATCCAGTACATCATGGATTTTGTAAAGATTTGAATGATTGGCATTATACATCTTATCATTCTTTTCTTGACGATCGCGTCACAAAACTAGAACGGGGATATGTTTTAGAATGGTTTGGTGGAGCGAAAGAATATAGCCAATTCCACAAATTTACTCCTGACCCTAGGCTAATAAATTTAATGGAACTTTAAACAATCCCACTCTATTCAAAATTAAAAGGTAAAAAAACCTCATAATAAATTTATCAATTTGAAAAAATCAGGTAAAATAAAAGCACCTCCCGTCAAATTTCAGACCAAAAGCGCGGCCGCTATTGCCAAACGAACCGAAGAAATAAACGCTAATTCGTTGAAAGGATTAGTCATTCGTTCAACAGGCTCGTGGTATGACGTCCGTGATGAGGAAACAAATGTTTGGCGCTGTCGGCTACGGGGAAAATTTAAGTTTCAGGACTTAAAAGTAACAAACCCGGTCGCTGTGGGTGATCGTGTTTTTTGGGAAATTGAAGATGAGTCTTTACAAACAGGCATCATCAACGACATTGAGCCTCGTACCAATTACATTGCTCGTCAGTCGGTCCAAAAGTCAGCTCATTCACACTTACTTGCTGCCAATGTTGACCAAGCCATTATTGTAGCTACTCTTACGTTTCCACGTACATCGTTAGGGTTTATTGACCGCCTGTTGGTAGTAGCCGAATCATTTCGAATTCCGAGTGCGGTGATTTTTAACAAGCAAGACTTGTTTGATGATGAAACCAAAGCCTATCAAAATCAATTAATTGAGCTTTATCAAGGACTTGGCTATACTTGTTTTACTACGTCGAGCGTAACAGGCGAAGGAGTGGAAAGGTTTGAAGAACTTCTATCTGGAAAGATTTCTGTTTTATCAGGGCATTCGGGTGTTGGCAAATCGACCCTTGTCAATGCTATTGCTCCGCATCTCAATCTACGCACCAATGAAGTCTCTACCTTTGCCAACAAGGGGGTTCATACCACCACCTTTGCGGAGATGTTTGAGCTGAGTGCCGACACATTTATCATAGACTCGCCCGGTATTAAAGAACTAGGTCTATCAAATATTGATAAAGCAGAGATAAGTCACTATTTTCCTGAAATGAGGGATTTGTTAAATGAGTGTAAGTTTCATAATTGCCTTCATATCGACGAGCCTAAATGCGCCGTAAAAGCGGCTGTAGAAGCTGGCGAAATCGCTATAAGTCGATTTGAAAGCTACTTGAGTATGGTAGGTGGCGAAGACAACCGTCGTTGACATACTCACAACAAAGTAAAAGGGGAGCAAATGCTCCCCTTTTACTTTGTTGTGAGTATGTAATTTATTAATACCCTGGATTTTGGGCAAATACAGAGGTACCTTCCGCGTTTTTGGCACTACGGTCGATTTGTGTTTGTGGAATCGGACGCAGATAGTGTTTCTCTGCCACAGCCTGAGCTTGTGGATTATATTTTTTAACTCTATCTACCAAAATCCCCCAACGTTTCAAATCTAACCAACGAGTTTGCTCTCCCGCCAATTCACGAGCGCGCTCATCTACAATAAAATCAAAAGTCAATTCAGCCTCAGTGATTTTCATGGCGTCTTTTTTACCTGGCCAACCCGCTCTTTGTCTTACCACATTTATATCGGCAACTGCTTCGGCTTTTTTACCTAACTGGAACAATGCCTCAGCACGCATAAGATGAATATCCGCTAATCGCCATACAAAATAATCTCTTGACCCTCTTGGCTCAGTTCTATCCGAACGTTTGGTGTCAAAAAACTTCTGCAACGTTGGGAAGAGCGCCTCATCGTATCTACTTGGAACCAATACCTGATATTTTCTTTTCGCTCTTTCCGCTACACTCATTTCAAAACCCGGAATGAAAATGGTCGTATCTCCAGCGGCAAAAGTAACTTTTGCCTTTGAGTTATCGAATGACGTATTGAAAGTACCAGGGCTATTGCACAACCAAGTATCTTTAAAGGTTTTTTTGTAACGAGAATCATTTACTCTTTCACCAAAAATATTGTTCAAGCAAAAAGCGGTTGGTCTTAATCTTTTAAATGGACGACCATTGAATACATCTCTCACCATACCTGCTTGGGTATCATACTGCATACCAAAGAACAAGTGAAGGTTGTTACCACCGCCACCTTCTCCACCTACATTGGTAGCGTTGGTAATCATGTCGGTAGTGTATTGTACTGCAAAAACCACTTCTGAATTTTGTTGATTGTTTTCGTCGTGAACAGCGGCAAAATCATCCAATAATTTAAAACCATACTTTGTAATGAGGCCTGTACACAAATCAGCGGCTTTTTGAAAATCGTCTGCCGCTTTATTTGGTCCATAAGCTTTAGCCAAATATACCTTAGCTAAGAGTGCCTCTGCCGAAGCTCTTGTAGCCCTACCATAATCATTGGAATGTGCCTTATTTTCTAAATCAGCAATGGCTTCATTACAGTCTTTGATTATTTGAGCATAGACTTCTGCGGAGCTATTTCTTTTGGATTCTTTGGTAGGAGCCAACGTCTCAGTTAATCTCAAATCAAGCGGGCCAAACTGTTCGTGTAAAATGTAATAATAGTGCGCTCTTAAAAACTTGGCCTCAGCCACTCTCAATTTTTTGGTTGCATCAGAAACTCCATTTACAGACGCAGCTCTTTCGATTACGGCATTACAGGTATTTATACCTCTATACATTTCATCCCACAAGATAGCCAAGTAATCTACGGTTGGTTGAATTTGGTTATCATAAAAATGAAAACCCTTGTATCCACCATCAGCCCCCGTGGCGTAAATATCGGTTCCGTACTCCGTGAATGTCAAGCCTAATTGAGTACCATAAAACGTCCTGAGCGATGAATAAGCCGCCTTTGTGGCATCTTCAAACCCTTTAGCAGTGTTTATGTAATCGTTTCCGATGTTTGAAATCACCTCTTCTTTGAGTAAATCTTGGCAAGAAGTACTGATGAGTAGCATACTACCCAATACAAATACTTTTATTTTATTGATGTTCATGATAATTAATGCTTTTAAAATTTAACATTCAAACCAAATGTAGTTACTGTAGTAGAAGGAGTAACTCCACTATTTACCTCAGTTGTACCCGTTGGCGAACCAGTGATAGCTGCTTCTGGATCTACACCGTTGTATTTGGTCAAATAAGAAGACCATATTTTAGGTTGTTGGATTGAGGCATACAACCGCAACGACTCAGCACCGATTTTCTTGGCAATCGCATTGCTAAATGTATATCCGAAGTTGATATTTCTCAGCTTAACAAAAGTCCCGTCGTAGTAAAAGAGTGTTGAGTTATACACTGGAAACTCTTGGTTGCTTTTTGGACGAGGGAACTCATTGGTAGGATTATTAGGCGTCCAATAGTCCACTTTGATTTGTTGATAACGGCCAGCAAGTTGTAATTGGTTTCTGTGGAATCCAGACAAAATAGTGTTACCGAAACGACCAAACAAGAAGAAACTCAAGTCAAACCCTTTAAACTCAAATCTGTTGGTAAGACCACCCGACCATTTTGGTACGTCATTTCCAATGATTACCCTGTCAGCTGCGGTAATTCTACCGTCACCGTCAGTGTCCTGCACTTTGATTTGTCCAACTTCCGAACCATACGATTTAGCTAAGTCAGCCTCACTAGTTTGCCAAATTCCTGCTTTTTTGAAATCAAAATAAGTATTCAATGGATAGCCAATAAACCATCTGTTGCCTAAGTCATCCACTTTACCATTGTACAATTCAACGATTTCCTCTCTGTTGCGTGTAAATTGGAAGTCAGTTGTCCACTTAAAGCCATTTTTTGTATTCACGTTTACCGTAGTAACTCCTAACTCAATACCTGAATTTCTGGTATGACCTACGTTGTTACTGAAGAAGTTAAACCCAACAGAACCAGGTAAGAAATCGTTTAGGAGAAGGCTTTTGGTGTTTGTTTCATAAAACTCTAATGAACCCTGTATACGCCCACGGAAAACAGAGAAATCTAATCCCACGTTAGCAGTTGCAGTAGACTCCCATCTTAAATCTGGGTTGCTAATGGTACCTGGTCTAAATCCAAATGCTCCTGTGGCACCAAAAGCATAAGTAGTTCGTGACAATAATCCTTGAGTTTGGTACGGAGCCACCCCTTGGTTACCTACTTGTCCCCAACCTGCACGGAGTTTTAACAAATCAATCCATGAAACACCTTTCAAGAAAGTCTCATTGCTAATATTCCAACCCAACGCAAAACCAGGGAAATTACCATATTTGGTATTTTCACCGAAACGGCTCGAACCATCACGACGGAGTGTTGCTGTTAACAGATATTTGTCATCAAATGAGTAGTTTACCCGCCCCATCAATGAAGAAATCGTCCATTCGGTAAGCGAAGATTGAACTCCCAATACGGAGGTGGCAGAGTTTAAGCTATAAAATGCCTGTGCCTGAGCGGGTATTCCTTGAACTTCACTTCTGTATCTTTCAAAATTATCCTTTTGGATAGATTGTACCGCCGTCACGTTAAAGGTATGTTTTCCGACGGTTTTGTTGTAGTTCACGATGTTTTCCATCGTGAAGTTAAACCCAAAACGATTTTCGTTGAATGCTTGGGCATCACCACGACGACGAGCATTTGTTTCTGAACCAATAAAACGCCCCCAACGTGATATAGTGAAGTCAGGGCCTAAATTCAAACGATAAGTTAAGCCATCAAGGATTTTAACTTCTGCATAAATTGAATTAAAGATTCGATACCGCTTAGTATTATCTACATTCACCCCTGGCTCTACTTCAGATAGAGGGTTAGACAGAAGGGCATCGTTTGTAGGTTCGAATAGCAAACTTCCGTCTGGATTATAAGGCGTACCAAGTGGGTTTGCATTCAATGTATTTCCATAAGGGTTCAAGTTTTCACCATTTCTGATTGAATACATCATATAACTTGATATACCCACTTTCAATCTTCTGTTTACTTGGTGGTCAATATTTGCACGAAGCGAATTACGAGTAAAATCCAAGAGTTTTGTAATACCCTTGTCTTGGAAAAACCCACCTGAGATATAAAATGAAGTTCGGTCATTTCCTCCTTGAATACCAATAGTATGGTTTTGCATTACTCCCGTTCTAAGGATTAAATCCTGATACTGAGTATTTCTACCAGCTGCGATACCAGCCGCAACATTAGGATCGCCTCCTAAAACCGCCACTTTAGCATCTGCTGCTGCATCTGCAACTCCCGTTGGAACAGGATTACCAGCGGCGTCTCTATATAAGCCGGTAGCTCTGTAAGCTTCTCTTACGTATTCCGCAAATTCCTCTCCAGAAAACAATTCCAATTTACTGTAAGCCTTAGAAGTACCCGCATAAGTATCAATCGTAACCGTTGTTTTTCCTTTGTTTGCCCCTCTTTTGGTGGTTACTAAAACAACTCCGTTTGCTCCTCTGGCTCCATAAATGGCCGTTGCCGTAGCGTCTTTCAAAACTTCAATAGACTGAATATCGTTAGGGTTAACATCTTCATAACCCGCTGACAGTGGTATTCCATCAACAACATACAGGGGATCATTTCCAGCATTGAATGACCGGCGACCACGAATCAAAATTCGTGGGGCTGCACCTGGCTTAGACCCTGATTGTGAAACGTCAACACCCGCTGCACGACCTTGTAACGCTTGCCCGAGGTTAGTTAAAGGCATCTCTGTGATTTGCTTGGCAGTTACCTGTGAGATAGCCCCTGTCATTTGGCTTTTCTTCTGTGTACCATACCCTACTACTACTACCTCATTCAGGGTTTTTTGGTCAGTTGAAAGGGTAATATTAAAAACACTACTTTCGCCAACTACTATTTCTTTTTTTTCAAAACCAACCGCTGAAAATACTAAAACAGCTTTATTGTCTTTTACGGTTAGTTTAAAACTGCCGTCTCCGTCGGTATTGGTACCCGTAGTAGTACCTTTAACTACCACACTCACGCCTGGTAAAGGCGAACTGTCTTCTGAAGAAATGACTTTTCCGCTGACTGTTTTATCAATACTAACGACAGTAGTATTTCTACTACCACTTCCATTGGTGGGCGGCGTATATGCCATTACTGATGATGCCCCAAGCATCACAGTTGCAGCCCACACACTACACAAAGTAGAGATTTTCTGCATGATGTTAAGAAAATTTAGATAAATTAAGTGAAGTTAAAATGTAACTATTTTGGGTTCAATTACTAAAAATCACAGGTTAATATTCATTCGAGTTTAGACCTAATCGGCAAATTTCACAAAGGTTAGTTAAAAATATTTTATGCAATCGTTATCGGGAACGTTCCCGAAGTATGAATTTTAAAATTTATAATTGACTAATTTGAAGTTTTATTGTCATTTTAGTGACCAAAAAGCCTTTAACTTTTAAAGCATTTTTTAGTATTTTTCAAATACCACTATAACCTTTCTTTCCCAAAAATTGTTTTTGGATTCTCCAAAAGATATGATTTAATAGAGTTTCCAAACAATAAACCCTACCAATATAAGCCCCACAATCAAAGCAGTAAGCCAACGAACCAAGTAGAAGGCAGAAGCCAAAGGTTTTACTTCTTGGTCGAGAGGGTCTATTTCAGGAATAGTATTGACCGATTCTAGCACGCGTTTCCACAAAGTACGCATTTCGCCAGACGATAGTCCACTGTAGCTATCCGACACTTGCCCTACCAATGTACGAGCTTCAGCAATTTCGTGGGATTTGTAGGGGTGATGGGTAAGCCACACTTGCCAAAAATTACTCAGCTCCACATCGTCGGGCTGTTGTACCCACTGAATAAACAGCGGCTCAGCGGCGAAGTCCTCAACGGTGTAATGAGCAAAGTTTTTCATCTGATACTTTGGCGAGTCTCTATAGAGTTTATGTGATGAAGAAGAGACCAACCGGCACATTCTACTGACATAAAGGCAATTTTTTTATCCGGTACTATCCTGTGGTTGGAGTCAGTAGGTGGCTAAAATTGATATTGTCAGCCAATTAATCATAATTAATACGGCTCACTATGCTGCGACCGAGCGTTATTTCATCCGTGTATTCGAGGTCGCCTCCAATCGGAATTCCACGGGCAATGGTCGAAATCTTTAGAGAAAGAGGTTTGAGTTTTTTTTGCAGATAAAAAGAAGTAGTATCGCCTTCCATAGTGGGGCTTAATGCCAAAATAATCTCGTGTATTTCGGGGGCGTGAGTTAGTCGTTCTAAGAGCGATTCTATTTTCAAATCACTTGGCCCTATTCCTTCAAGGGGCGAGATAATTCCTCCCAAAACATGATAGAGGCCGTTGTATTGGCCGGTATTTTCGATAGCCAATACATCTCGGCTATCTTGCACTACACATATGACAGATTGATCTCTTTTGGGGCTAAGACAAATACTACAAAGCTCTCCATCGGAGATATTGTGGCACTTTTTACAATAGTGCGTCTGAGTCCGAACCGCCACTAAAGCATCTGCAAGCGAATGGGTTTCTTTTTCAGTACGTTTTAGCAAATGTAAAACAATTCGTAAAGCACTTTTCTTACCAATCCCAGGCAATTTAGAGACCTCACCAACAGCTTCTTCAATAAGTTTAGAAGGGAAATTCATAGATAACTCAAGCGACAACTACACAAAATTCTCTCACAAAAATACAAATTGCTTCGCGAAAAGCACTCGTAATCGTAGAGTTTTCTTTGGTGATAATATCAGTATATAAATGGCGGGATTTCAAAAAAAAGGAGTAAAAGTTTCAAACACCTATAACTAATTTCATTCACTTTATACTCCACGTAAAACCCTAACCTCGCGTTTTATTTTTTTTGTAGCGTAATGGGGTCTGTCCAAAACTCTTCTTAAATTGGGTAATAAATTTCACCGAATTGGCATAGCCTAGCCGCTGAGCTACTTCAGCTACATTCCATTTTCCTGACTTCAGCCATTGACTAGCCTGCTGCATACGGCGCTGCTGATAAAATTGATAAAATGGCATCCCAAAGTGTTCCTTAAACAGATATTTAAACTTGCTTTCACTCATACCCAACTCTTGGCTCAACTCCGCAATCGTAGGAATTGGCTTTCCAAATTCACTCATGTAGTTTTGGACAATCCAATCCATTTTTAGTGAGTCATTTTCTAATGATGATGTATTTTTGAGAATCTCCCAAAAACTATCTAAATAATTGAACAATAGACTTTTGAGCAGTAGACTATTGGTAGTGGGCACATAACTCCCCGCTTTAAACAAAGAGGTATGATGCTGAAGTGAATGAAAAAAAGAGGGAAAAACTGGAAAATCATAGGGGGAGTTTCTCAGAGGATGCAGATAATGCGCTACATCATTCCTCTCCAGCCATTCTGTACTAAACGATATTTTGAGTAACTGCCCTACTCCTACCTTCTTCACAGGTTCTATTTCGAAAGACTCACTTCCAAAAGACAGAAATTGCGTTTTTATTTGATATTCCAAGGAGCTTTGAAATACCTTCATCGGCGCTAATGAATCCCACAATACAACCTCATTGGCCTCCACCGAAAACGTCGTTTTGGAAGTCACACTCACAAATTCGACCTGTAGCCCTGACTCTAGGTTTAGCACAAGAGCAGTATGGAGTAGTTCCTCTTTGAGTTTATTTTTCATGTTAAAAAGGGCTAGAATGGTGACAAATACAAAAAAGCAATTATCGCTATGATAATTGCCTACCAAGTTTATGCCTTTTTTTCAAAAAATATAACTAGAAGACTTATTGGACAATATTATGAACTTATAAAACTATTTCTGTTACGAAATAATTTCAGCCGAAATCCCCCTTCTACAAATCTCTTCTCTCATTGGGACAAGTTCTTCCCAAGAGCCATTTTTTACGCGGCACTTCCCCTTATAGTGAATAATGATGGTACATTGTTCGGCTTGTTCAGGCGTATGATTGCAGACATCCATCAAAGTTTCAATGACCCAGTCGAAAGTGTTTACATCGTCATTGAATACTAATAAACTATACAAAGCCGTATCGACCACGCTCTCTTCGATTTCTTCTACTACGTCTATCTCGGGCATTTCAAACAGTTGCATTGGGTAAAGATTATATTATAGTTTATAAACACTTGTAACAAATTTACAAAAAACGTTATAGGTTTGCAAAACACAAAATGTTTTTAACCATTTTTCTAGCTTATGAGCCCCTATATTGCCCTTACAATTCTCGTCATTTATTTTGCTGTTTTGATTGCGGTTTCTATTTATACCTCACGAGGAGCGGATACTAACACGTTTTTTACGGCCAATAAGCAATCTCCTTGGTATTTAGTAGCGTTTGCGATGATTGGGACCTCCCTTTCTGGTGTTACTTTTATTTCAGTCCCGGGAGCCGTAGGCAAAATTCAGTTCTCTTATTTCCAAGTCGTATTGGGATATATTTTAGGGTATCTATTTATTGGTACTGTACTCATGCCCCTTTATTATCGCCTCAACCTTGTCTCGATTTATACTTATTTAGAACAGCGTTTTGGGTTTTGGTCATATAAGACAGGCTCTGCCTTCTTTTTACTCTCTCGTACCCTAGGCTCCGCCGTAAGACTCTATGTAGCGGCTCAGGTGTTGCAGCTTGCGATGTACAATGGCCTGGGTATTCCTTTCGAAATATCGGTATTGATTACGATTGCCTTGATTTGGGTGTATACTTTCAAAGGTGGCGTCAAAACAATCATCATCACAGATACGCTACAAACTACCTTTTTAGTAACAGCCGTAGCGCTTACTATCTATTTGGTAGCCAAAGAATTAAACTATTCTTTTGGAGGCATGGTTAGTGCCATTTCGGATAGCGAATATTCCCAAATTTTCTTTTTTGATGACCCAAAAGACAACAAATATTTTTGGAAGCAATTTTTGTCAGGGGCTTTTATTGCGATTACGATGACGGGTATGGATCAGGATTTAATGCAAAAAAACCTTACTTGTAAAAACATCGGAGAAGCCCAGAAGAATATGTTTTGGTTTACGATTACCCTCACTTTTGTGAACCTGATGTTTATGAGTCTGGGGGTACTACTTTATTTTTATGCCCATAGCAAAAACATTGCCCTGCCTGCCAAAACGGACGATTTGTATGCGATGCTTGCTCTCAATCATTTTGGGGTCAACGAAGGGACTGCCGGCCTAATTGTGGCTATTACTTTCTTGATAGGAATCACCGCTGCTACTTATGCTAGCTCCGATTCGGCGCTTACGGCTCTTACGACTTCTTTTTGTATTGACTTTATGAACGTTGCCAACAAACCTGAAGCCGAACGCGCCCGCATTAAGCACTGGGTTCATATTGGCTTTTCGGTTTTGTTTTATTTTGTCATTGTGCTTTTCAACCGCCTCAATAGCAAAGAAGTAATTACGGCCATTTTTGATATAGCCGGCTATACATATGGGCCTTTGTTGGGATTGTTTGCCTTTGGGCTTTACACCAAGCGCCCCATCAAAGATACACTTGCACCCTTGGTATGCGTAGCCGCTCCTATTTTGACTTACATCCTCAACCAAAACTCAGAAGCGTGGTTTGGGGGATACAAAATCGGCTTCGAACGGCTCATGCTCAATGGCTTTTTGGTCTTTATAGGTTTATTAATTATCTCTAAATCCAAGAAAGCTAATTCCCTAAATATGAATTAGAAATCTCACGAAACTCATATCAGATTGGTAAGTTCAGTCACCATTGCATCAGCGCCTATGTAAAGTGGGGCCCGCTGATGCAATGATTCGGGTACAACCTCCAAAACTCTCTGATAGCCATTGGAAGCCTTAGCTCCTGCTTGCTCAGCAATCATGGCCAAAGGAAAACACTCATACATCAAGCGAAGTTTTCCGTTAGGGTCTTTGTGGGTAGGAGGATAAAGATAAATCCCACCTTTTAGTAAATTCCGATGAAAATCGGCCACCAATGACCCAATATACCTAGCCGCATAGCCACGTTTGCGGCATTCTATCAAATACTCCCGCACGAAGCTGTCGTAGCTATTGTAATTGCCTTCATTATAAGAAAATATCTTCCCGTCAAAGGGACTACGAATAGCCGGATGAGATAATATAAATTCCCCCAACGACGAATCATACGTAAATCCGGCCACGCCGTTTCCGGTTGTATACACCAGAATCGTAGAAGAACCGTAAAGAATATATCCCGCTGCTACCTGTTTATCTCCTCCTTGCAAAAAATCATCTAATATAGGTTTTTCGCCAAGAGGAGATACCCGCCGATAAATCGAAAAAATAGTACCAATCGAGACATTCACGTCAATGTTAGAAGAGCCGTCGAGGGGGTCTATCGCTACCACATACTTGCTTTGATTGTTGCCCGTATAAATGATTTCATCTTCTTCTTCCGAAATAATTCCACATACTTCACCTCCATTGATAAGCGCCCTTATAAACCGAATATTGGCTACTACATCTAGTTTTTGCTGGGCTTCTCCTTGTACATTGTTGGTCCCAAAACCTCCCGTAATATCTATCAATCCAGCACGATTGATTTCTCGATTGATGATTTTTCCGGCCAACCCAATATCCCTCAACAACTGAGATAGCTCCCCCGTCGCAAAAGGGAAAGCATTTTGGTTGTGCATAATATAACGGTCGAGGGTTACACCTACTGGAACAGCAATGCTCTGTGTAATAGTAGTCTCCATGATTTTCGGGGGTTTGAGATAAAGACCTAAAGATGATTTTACACAAAACTATGAAAAGTTATATTTTTATATTCATTCCTGAATAAATAAATAATTTTAAAAATATTAGAAATATACAATTTGTTATATATTCCTAATATCTTGTATTTTTTCCATTTTGCGGTTATGCTCAGCTTCCAACGAATCGGCGCAAAAGTCGTTCGATAGGTGGAAGGTAACTTTTGCCAAACAAATTAACATGTACCAAGAGCGGGTATAAATTATAAATCTGGATACGACTTTGAAAGTTGGGAGTAAGTCGATAAGCCTCGTTGTAGGCTTCATAAAATTCATCATCAAAGCCTCCAAATAAGTGAGTAAAAGCGATTTCGGCTTCCCTTAAACCATAATAAGGGGCTGGGTCAACCAGACATACATAACCATAAGGATTGGAAAGAAAATTGCCAGACCACAAATCCCCATGTAGTAAGGAAGGTTTTTCGTTGGGTAGAAGATGAGGAAGCAAAGGATAAAACTGCTCAAAACAATCTCGAAGATTTTGAGTAATCAATCCATTGTACAATGCCAGCCCTACCATAGGACGAAGTCGTTTTTCTACAAAAAAGTCAATACCATTTTCATAATACTGGTTTCGCTGTTCCAATGAACCAATATAATTATCAAAAGATAATCCAAAAGAAGAATGCGTATGAGAATGCAAAACAGATAGTGAACGACCAAATTCTTGCCAAAAATCTGGGCGCTGTCCACCATTTTCGATAAACTCCAGTACTAAATATGATTTATCGTTGTACTCTCCAAATCCTACTACTTCCGGAATACAAAGAGCGTTTGTATCCTGAAGAAGCATTAGACCTTTGGCTTCTTTTTCAAACATATCTTCGTGTTCTGAGTGATTGAATTTCACAAAAAATGTACCTTCGAGGGTCGAAACACGTGCTGCGGTATTGATACTACCTCCTGATATAAACCTTATATCCTTTATCTCTATTTCGTGCCCAAAGGTTTTGAAAAGTATGGCCTCAAAAAATTGATACTGCTCGGCTCCAATCCACATAAGTGTATCGTCAAAATTGAATTTAGCGTTATGAAAAAATACCTATCTTTAATCCCCAAGAATACGTCTCGTTTTTCCCATGAATCCAAACCTAACAAAACTTTTTGAAATCGCCCAAAAGCCCGAAAGACGAATCATCGGGCTGATGTCTGGGACCTCTATGGATGGGCTGGATGTGGCACTTTGTCGCATCGTAGGCAGCGGAGTAGATACTAATTTGACTTTAGAAAAATTTGAAACTGTTTCATTTTCTGAAGATATTAAAGATGAAATTCGAAAAATCTTCGCGAAAAAAGAAATCGACTTTCAGCACCTTTGCCTACTCAATCCTTGGATAGGCCAACTACACGGAAAAATCGTACTTGATTGCCTCAACCAATGGGGCATTCTTCCCTCGGAGATTGACATTGTGGCGAGTCATGGCCAAACTGTTTTTCATGCCCCTCAAATCCTCCACCGACTTCCTAAATACCCTAATGCTACCCTACAAATAGGTGACGGAGATCACATAGCTGTTAAGACGGGCATTATTACAGTCAGTGATTTTCGCCAAAAACATTGTGCGGCAGGTGGAGAAGGGGCTCCTTTGGCGGTATATGGAGATTATTTTATTTTCTCTAAAAAAGACGAAAATCGTATCATGCTCAACATGGGCGGTATTGCCAATTTTACGTACCTACCCGGTACGCTCAGTTCTGAAGAAGTATTTGTGACTGATACGGGTCCTGGCAATACGCTCCTTGATGCCTTTATGCGTAAGTTTTTTAATCGTCCCTATGATGAAGGTGGCAAAGTAGCCCTCAGTGGCAAAGTTCATCCTGAGCTGCTCAAATGTTTAAAGAAAGACCCTTTTTTTTCGGGGCCTTTTCCCAAAACTACGGGTCCAGAGCTGTTTAGCCTTGACTACGTGCGTTTAGCTCAACAACGTAGCCAAACTACTTCGCTAGCTCCTGAAGACCTTATGGCTACGCTTACTCAATTTTCGGCCGAAACCATTGCCGAAGCCATACAGCGCGTCTGTAAACCTGACGAGCAGTATCGTCTCTATCTGAGTGGAGGGGGTATGCACAATCCTGCTTTGATTGCTTCCTTAAGAGAGCTTTTACCGGATTTGCCGATGGCGAGTACAGATACACTTGGGATTTCGGGCGATGCCAAAGAAGCAGTGTTGTTTGCAATTTTGGCCAATGAAGCCTTGTGTGGTCAACACACCGATTTTGGAAGTAGAGAAGGCGTACCGAGTGTTTCGATGGGAAAAATTTCATTTCCTTTTTAAAAAAGTTTCGCCCCAAATTTCCAATTTGGGGCGAAACTTAAGCCTATTGCATCATATCATACGTTTGAGTTGAAATTTCACAAACTGAATTGAGCCGTTTCGTCTTACAAGAAGGCTGATTTCTTTCCCTTCCCCTTTCTGAAGAATTTTATATATTTCACTTATTATCAAGTCGTTAGATGATTTATTATTGATAAATAGCACTTCATCTCCCTCTTGTAAGCCTGCTTCCCATGCGGGCGAATCTTCTACCACTTTATCAATATAATATTGGCGAAAGTCGTCACCTTTGGCCCTGACCTCCATACCACTCATATCATGCTCAAATGTCTCTTTCAGACGACGCTTAACGGGCTTCAGAATCATGTAGCGGTCGGCATAGTTAAAGGTTACTTTGAAGCGGCGAAGCAGTTCACAGCCAATGTTTCCGTGACGTTCGTCTCGTGAAGCTAGCTTCACTCCAAAACTTACACTATCCGGAAAAGAAGCCAATACATTTTCTAATTCATATTTACCAAAACGTACCTTATCAATCCTTCCCAAATTTCCATTAATGACCCCATTAAGACCACGCCCTAGCTGCGCTCGAAGTACCTTCTGAGGAAGTTGGATTTTGTTGGTAGGTGTTTTGTCAATCAACAAGGCGTGTCCAGCTCCCGTATCTATCACCACTCGGATGGGAAGCTCCCGCCCTCCTTCTACCAAAGCAACCACATCCGCATAAGGCTTGGTATCTTCGATTACGATAGGATAGCGTTCTCCTTGTTTACGACGGTATTTGTAGCTTTCAGGCCGTACCAATAATAGCTCCCTGTGCAGGAAGTCAATGGTTACGACAAAATTGTTGAAAACATCATACCCAAATATACCATCAATCGGCACGCCCACGTACTCAGATAGTTTGAGGACATCTTCGTCAAGCACTACCATATTTTGATGAGTAGCCATCATCTTACTCATTTGGATGGTATTGCCGATAGCCACCGAGGCAGTGAGTGCTTGCCCCTCTCCCGCTCCAGTCAGTTGCACTTTACGCGTAAAATGGAGTTTTTGTTTTTTGATGGCATCAGGATTTGTGATGAGAACAGAGCTCACTCCGGTATCCAAAATGAAATGAAGCGTATCAGAATCATTTACCTTTACAGGCACAACGATGAGATTAGCGTGCATTTCGAAAGGGATTCGGGTAAATTTAGAATTTCCCGACAAAAAATATCCAAACCTGTCCTCTTTTTTGCGGGCCTTTTGGGCAAACAAGAAAAAAGGCAGCATGGATAACAAGGCCAGTTGTAGATAACGTCGCGCCATAGCTTTATCCCCTAAAAATTCGTAGGCTGTTAGTAAAGATATACTTATTTCTTAGAAAAACAAAAAATATACCCAAAAAAGTGCCGTTTTCAATTAATTTATTCTTGCTAATTTCGCAACACTTTTCAAGTACAAATGTGGTAAATTACTGTTAATTTTGTTGTTTTGAGTTTTACCTTCAAAATCAGTTTTGTAATCCGTATAATATAAAATAAAATTAACCCAATTTTTGTTTAAACCGCTCGATTGAAATGAGAAAAAAAATTGTTGCTGGCAACTGGAAAATGAATAAAACGCTCGATGAAGCGCTCATTCTCACCTCAGAAGTAGTAAATATGGTGCGCGACGAAGTACGCGGCGATGTAGAAGTAGTACTTTGTACGCCTTACATTTATCTGCCAGTACTACAAAAATATGTGGAAGAAGTATCCCGCATCTCTTTGGGTGCCCAAAACTGTCATCACAAAGCGTCGGGTGCCTATACAGGCGAAATCTCAGCCGCGATGCTTGCTGCTTTGGGGACGCCCTATGTCATCGTCGGGCACAGCGAGCGTCGTCAGTACTTTGGTGAAACCGACGAGCTTTTGGCCGAAAAAGTAAAAATCGCCCTTGCCAACGGGCTCAAGCCTATCTTCTGCTGCGGCGAATTGCTCGAACAACGCCAGAATGAAGATTTTATAGCTATTGTAAAAAATCAAATCACGGCGGCTCTTTTTGACTTATCAGCCGAAGATTTCGGGAAAGTAGTGATTGCCTACGAACCTGTGTGGGCCATTGGTACAGGTCTTACTGCTACTTCACAGCAAGCGCAAGACATGCACGCTGCCCTTCGCGCTCATATCGCGTCTCAGTATGGCGAGCAAGTGGCCGATGATACTACTATTTTGTACGGTGGTAGCTGCAACGAAAAAAATGCTCCTGAGCTTTTTGCTTGTCCAGACGTCGACGGTGGATTGATTGGTGGTGCTTCGCTCAAATCTCGCGAGTTTACCAATATCATCAAAGCTCGGATGTAAGTCCACTCCTCTGGAAAGGCTTCTCAGCTTTTCCAGAGTTTTTCTATTTACTAGTCCTTCATTGCATTACAGCCTCCTCCCCACTCTCTCTCATGAAAAACTCACTCTCTATTTTCCTTTTGGCGATTTTTTGTTTGGTACTCACTCAGTGCCAGCGTCCCGCCACTAAACTATCTCAAGGCGCAACGATTGCCAAAGAGGGATTTATTGATTGTTTTGAAGCAGGGCTTCAAGCGGGAGGCAAAGATGTATGGTGCGAAGCTTCGGCGATTTTGTACGACGGCAAAAATGTGACATTGGCGAATGACAAAGATATGCCTGGTGCCAACGCTTCGGTGTTTTATTGGGTCTATGCCGATATGGGTACGTTTTCTGCCAAGCCCACTTATCTTACCCAATCGCTGTTGAAAGCAGCTCAGAAATACGAAGATTTTGCCTTGACACCCAATGGGAAAGTTGCCTTTTTGACCACGGCCTTTGACCGTATCAAAGAAGGTAGCCACGAGTGGGATACTTACAATACGCTTTTGTATTGGCCCGTCGGCAACAACCCTCAGCAGATACAGCCCAAAGCCGTGCATCTTGTAGCAGGTGAAAAATTTTCGGTCAGTTTACGAAATGCTCTTTCCAAAGCCCTCACTTCACCCGAATTTCCGAATGGGATGCCTTATTTTAAAATTGAGGGACTAGCAGCTACGCAAAACAAACTTTATTTTGGCGTGCGGGAAGAAGGAAAACAGTATGATAACTTCAAGTATAAAGCCAAAGTATTGACGGCCTCTTATCACATGGCGGGAGATTCTTTAATATTTGAGAACAACCTCCAAACGATGTCCGATATTAACATTGCCGAACTTCAACCTTCTTTGCCCAAACCTCTCGCCCTTTCTTGTATCGAATATGACCCACAACGCAAAATATTTTGGGTACTTACTTCTATGGAAAGCGACACCCAGCTCAATTGTGCCTATCTGTGGTGGGCCACCGAAAACGACCTCAAAAACAACAAATTAAACCTTGTTCATGACCGTGCCGGTCAGCCTCTCAAATTCAATCACAAAGCGGAAGATTTAACCCTTGTAGGCGCTCATCGCCTGTTGGTCATTCATGATGACGACCGAAACCGCACAAAAATAGGCGACCAGACGCGTCAGCCCCATCAAGCCGCCTATTCGGTAGTCGAATTTTAGTGCTGAATCTCAAACGCATCGGCATCCATATGCGCTGGAAAACGCTCTCGAAAACTCATGAGGGCGTCTTTGTCTAAGGTATAAATGACGGTTTTTTCGGCTGAATCTCGGTCAGTAAGCAAATCTCCCTTGAAATCAATTACGACTGAGTCTCCCGCATGAGCCACACCATGCCCATCTTCCCCTACCCGATTGACTCCTAGTACATAACTCAAATTTTCGATAGCTCGCGCTTGCAAAAGCGTATTCCAAGGGCCTCGCCTCACCGCAGGCCAATTGGCTACATACAGCAACACATCGTACGCAAGCCCCTGATTTCTAGCCCATACCGGAAAACGCAAATCATAGCAAATCAGTGGACAAATTCGCCATCCGTTGATTTCTTTGATGATACGCCGCTGCCCTTCGGTATAATGCTCGTGCTCCTTTCCCATTCTAAACAAATGCCGCTTGTCATAATAATCATATTCGCCATTGGGCGGCATCCAAAGGAGTCGGTTGAAATACTGACCTTTTTCTTGAACAATATAACTCCCCGTAAGCACCGCTCCCGACTGCTCAGCCATCTGACGCATCCATTTGAAAGTGGTGAGATTCATGGGCTCTGCCAATCCCTCAGGTTTCATCGAAAACCCCGTCGTAAACATTTCAGGCAATACAATTAAATCGACTTTTTGGGTGATTTCGGCTATTTTTTCCTCCAGCATCGCAAGGTTGGCGGTGGGGTTTTCCCAATAAAGCGCCGTCTGAATCAAGGCAACTGTGAGCATATTTTTTTATTTATCAGGCACTTTTTTATACATGCCTGCTTAGTTAACACTTATTTCAATTCACCAGCTTTGATTTCACGCGTCCAAAGCGGCTTATTTTGGGCATCGTACACACTTACTTTTAGCACCCTTTCTTTGGCTGGACCTGTCACTTCAAAAATGCCAAAATTTCGGGTGTTTTCAACCGTAGTCCCTTCCACAAAAGTAGCGGCCTTTTTTTCTACATCATTGGGTTTTCCAGCCCCTGAAGTAAGAGGAGAAATCGTAAAATCGTAGAGGGGATAAGTCCCAAAACGCTCCAACTTGTGCAAAGCCGTGTGGTGGCGGTCACCTGTCAAAAATACCACACCTGAGATTTTGGCATCCGCAATTTTTTGAAGAAAACGTGCCCGTTCTTCACCATAAGTTGCATAGTTTTCAAACAAATTGGCCGCGTTGATTACTTGCCCACCCGTCACGATAAATTTAAAAGATGCTTTGCTATTGATGAGTGCATCGATAAGCCATTGAATTTGGGCATCACCAAAATAGGTGCGGTCGTCGATGCGATTGTTGGGACTACGAAACCAGCGATCGTCCAATAAAAAAAACTGCACATCATTCCATTCAAAAGTACCCGTGCAGGCACCTTCAAAAATATAATTAGGATTTCCCCAAAAAAGCCGAAAAGCTTCCGAAGTAACATTTTTGAGTGCAAAGCTACGATCGGCGTCATTGGGGCCATAGTCATGGTCGTCCCAAATAGCATAATGATGCACCGAGCCTAGCAAAGGCTGTAGCTCTGGCAACGACCGCGTGTGGGTATAGCGATAAAGCACTCCCGTACGGGTATTCCAATCAGGGTCACGGGTGTAAGTATTGTCGCCGCCCCACACCATAAAATCAGGTTTTTGGGCGGCAATGCTTTTGAAAATCTCATATTCTCCGCCGTAAGCATTGGGGCGGTCGTAGGGGGCATCGTTGATGTAAGCACAGCTCCCAAAAGCAAATTTCAAGGCCGGTGGGTCGGTGCGCCATTGCCATAAAGTCTGCGACTGAAAACTGAGCTGATAGCTAATATTTGCTTTTTTGCCATCAATCCACACTTCATAATCATACTTCTTGCTAGGCTGTACTTGGTCCGCAACCAAGCGTGCAACAAAAGCGGTATTTTTGGCGGTAGTTACCTCATCTGTACTTAGTTTTTGGGCAGAATTCCCTTGTTCCCAATACATAAACTTCACCTTAGCGGCTTGCTTGGTTTGTACCCAAAGTAGCACTTCTCGCATCTCCGAATAGCCCACCATAGGCCCTGACTGAATCTGCGCTAAGCCATTCAAAGCGCAAAAAAACATAAGAGAAAAAAGAAAGGAGATTTTCTTCATGGTTATCGTTATTTTTGATGCAAGTTAAAAAACAAATGCGGAGTCAAAATCCGCGTGGGCAGGTTTTGGTGTAAAGTTTTTGTAAACTTCTATCTGATGAAAGACCTTTTCTCTGGCCATGCGCATGAGTATGCGCTCTATCGTCCCACTTACCCTACCGCTCTGTATGAATGGGTATTTAGTCATGTCAAGCAGTTTGATTGTGCCTGGGACTGCGGCACTGGCAACGGCCAAGTGGCTTCGGTGCTAGCGCAGCGTTTTAAGCAAGTAGAAGCCACTGACCTCAGTCAAGCCCAAATCAGTCAGGCAGTAGCACTGCCCAATGTACATTATCAAACTTCCCCTGCCGAACACACCCCTTTCCTAGACGCTACTTTCGACCTCATTACGGTAGGCCAAGCGCTTCATTGGTTTGATTTTGGAGCGTTTCATGCCGAAGTAAAAAGAGTTGCCAAAAAAGATGCTATCATTTCGGTATGGGGGTATGAGCTATTGCATATTTCACCCGAAATCGACGCTATCATTGGGGATTTTTATCGCAATGTGGTAGGAGCATTTTGGGACGCTGAACGGCGGCATACAGAAAACAAATACACCGATATTCCTTTTCCGTATCGCAATGTTGATAAAAAAGTTTTTCCACAACAATATGATTGGACTCTTACACAGCTTTGTTTGTATCTCAATACGTGGTCGAGCGTACGTAAATTTGAAAAAACCAACGGCTTTAATCCTATTCCTGCCTTAGAAGAAAAACTCTCTCTCCTGTGGGGCACGTCTTCTACCTTACCCGTCACCTTTCCAGTATTTGCCCAGCTTGGCATCGTATAAATTTCTTCTTACCCCCAATCATCTGCCCCATTATCAGGACTTTAATACTTCATTCCGTTAAATAAAATCACGGAAGAGAGTTAGGTATTGCTATCTTTTTTTGAAAAATTTGTTTTTCATTGTTCAATTTTATCAATTACTTACCATGAAATCTCTCGTTATCACGCTACTAGGTTTGGCCATTTCTGCCTCCTCTTTTGCCCAAATTTCCAACGACAATAGCCTTAGTGTACAAATCGACGGCAAAGAATACAAGACCGCCCCGCGCCGTATCAGGATTGGCCCCACATGGTATATTACCGCCAACGCCGTTAAGCCCGATAAGTCTTTGCGTTTTTGGTTTTTTTCGTCAGAAGGAAAAGAAGTCCCTAGTCCAGGGCTATACAAGATTGTGGATGAAGATTATGGTTCCAACAAAAAAACCATGAAAGAATTAACCGAAGATGGCAAATACAAGGGCATCGCCGTAGTCCGGTATGCCGAAGAAACCCGTAGCCCTCGTATGGAATTTCACATGGGAAAATCGCGCCGCGAAAACGGTGGTGAAATAGAAATTACGGCTTCGTCCGAAAAAACCCTAGAAGGTAAATTCAACGCTACCCTCGACGGCACTTACTGGAAAGAACGCACAAGCTCGACGGTTTTTGGAGGCGTAGGGCGTATTATCAACAAAATGGAAGACAAAGCCATCACAAGTGCCACAGGCTACGATTCGGACATTGATCCCGAAAAGTGGGACTACAAAAAACAATCCCAAAAAGATGAGATTGTACTCAAAGACGGGCTTTTTAAATTGGTGTTGATGAAAGAAGAAAAATAAGCTACCGCACCGGAATGTTGTGTTATATTTTTTCGCTAAAAGAAACCATTGACTATCTTTGCGCCTCAAAATCTGGAACATCGCCCAATAGCCCTTTGGAAGAGTTCTGTAATTTAGTCGCTCTGTGAAAATCAATAACAACCAATACGAAATACAAGGCATTCCGGTGCTGGATATTGCCCAGCAATTTGGCACTCCTCTTTATGTGTATGATGCCGATACAATTGTAGAAAAAATCAATCAATTACGTAGCGCTTTTGCGACGGTTGATTTGAAAATAAAGTTTGCTTGCAAAGCCCTCACCAATATCTCTATTCTCCAACTCATGCGCCAAAATGGCGTCGGGATTGATGTGGTATCTCCCCAAGAATTAGCGTTAGGATTACATGCAGGCTACCAAGGTAGCGACATTACGTTTACGCCAAGTGGAGTATCTTTTGACGAAATCGAAACCGCAGTTGCAGCAGGGGCGATTATCAATTTGGATAACCTTTCGGTGCTTCAAAAATTTGGTGAAAAATACGGCACTAGTGTACCTTGCATGATTCGGATTAAGCCCAATGTGGCAGCGGGTGGCAACGCCAAAATCATGACGGCTCATGAAGGTTCAAAATTTGGAATTGACATTCGTCAACGCGACGAAATCCTTCAAATCGTCAATCAATATGATATAAACGTGGTGGGTCTGCACCAGCATACCGGCTCCGACATCAAAGAAGCCGAAGCCTTTGTACGCGCAGCAGACATCATTTTTGAATTTGCAGCTTCTTTTCCTAAACTCCAAATCATCGACTTGGGAGGAGGATTTAAAGTATCCTATAAAGAAGGAGACCCTATCACTGCGATGCCCGAACTGGGAGCTCAACTTAGCGAAGCTTTTCACCAACTAAGCCAAAAGCTAGGCCGCAAACTTCAACTTTGGTTTGAGCCAGGCAAGTTTTTGGTAAGCGAATCAGGGGTTCTTTTGGTCAACGCCAATGTAGTGAAACCAACCCCTAATCGTACTTTTGTGGGGGTCAACTCAGGACTGAATCACTTGATTCGCCCTATGATGTATGGCTCTTATCATCATATCGTGAATGTTTCTAATCCAGTAAGTACACACACCTATACTTATGATGTGGTAGGGTATATTTGCGAAACTGATACCTTTGCAGAAGCAAGAACCCTCAATGAAGTACACGAAAACGACGTGCTTGCGCTACTCAACGCAGGAGCCTATGGATTTACGATGAGTAGCCAATACAACAGCCGCTTTCGTCCCGCCGAAGTACTTGTGTATCAAGGTAAAGCACACCTCATCAGAGCTCGCGAAACGATGGAAGATATATTACGAAATCAAATTCTTTTAAATATTCAATAATCACAGGGAAAGAGTTCAAACAATAGGGTTAAGACTTTATTTCAAAAAGAACTATTTACCTTTTACTAAAACATAGATTCACTCATTTGATATGGGACGCGCGTTTGAATACCGAAAAGCAAGTAAACTAAAGCGGTGGGGAATGATGGCCAAAACCTTCACCCGTATTGGTAAGGATATTGTAATGGCCGTAAAAGCGGGAGGTTCTGATCCTCAAAACAACTCACGCTTACGTGCTATCATCCAAAATGCCAAAGCGGCCAATATGCCCAAAGACAACGTCGAAAGGGCGATCAAGCGTGCCGTGTCTAAAGACCAAGAAGACTACAAAGAAGTAGTATATGAAGGAAAAGGCCCGCACGGAATTGCGATTTTGATTGAAGCCACTACCGACAACACCAACCGTACCGTAGCCAATGTGCGTAGCTATTTCAACAAGCTTGGCGGTACACTTGGCACGTCGGGTATGCTCGATTACTTGTTTGACCGTAAATGTGTATTCAAAATTTCAGCCGACAATATCGACCTCGAAGAGCTAGAGTTTGAATTGATTGATTATGGTGCCGAAGAAGTATTTTTGGACGAAGACACCAACGAAATCAACATCTACGGAGAGTTTACGGCCTACGGAAGCCTCCAAACCTTTTTGGAAGAAAAAGGCTATGAACTAAAAGGAGCGGAATTTACCCGCATCCCGACGGAGCTCAAAGAGCTTACCGAAGAGCAAGCTGCCGAAGTGGATAAGCTCATTGAGCGCATTGAAGAAGACGACGATGTTCAGAATGTATATACCAATATGAAATAAGCCTCTCTTGGCTTATTGTACAAAAGCGCGGACTATTACCGCGCTTTTTTTATGTCGCCCAAAGGCTTAAAAACTTTCAAGCTATCCGCATTTGAGCCTACGATGAGTGCTGTATGAGTATCTTTGAGGGTGATTTTAGCTACCGTTTTGGCATCACTTCTCACCCAAAATCCTGATTTAGAAGTAGAAAGTGGCGTAAAATTCCCACGACCATCGCCCTTCAGTACCCATCCTTGCGAGGCATCGTAGCGCCCCGTTAGTGACTCTGTTGCGTACGAATTACCTACTGCCACAATATCTAATTTCCCATCTTTATCAAAATCAAGCGGTAAAATATCGTTTATAGGCGCAACTTGAGCAGCCGTAGGAAGAAGTTTGGTTTTGAAATGTCCATTACCTAGATTTTCTATATACACGGAGGCTAGAGTATTGGCTTCTTCTTTGTACATTCCTTCTTGGTCTTCCTTCGAAAACAAATCATCAAAGCCCATTTTACCGTATTTATGATAATACAAGACCTTCCGCTTAAGGCTTGCTACTTGCTCCACCATCGTTCCGCGCGGATGTGCGGGATACTCTCGACCGTCATTGTATAGCGATAAAAAAGCGTCATAATTGCCATTATTATCAAAATCTTTGGCTCTGACCCTCACAGGTTGTTGCTCAGAAGCCCGATAACGAGAATTCAAGCCCAAATTTCCTAATACAAAATCTACATCACCGTCATTGTCAAAATCAGCGGTGGCCAAGCTGTTATACCATCCTTTTTGCTGATTTAGATCATGCTCTACTTTTTGTAATGATTTGCCTTGCTTGTTTTTGAACATCAAAAGGGGCATAAATTCTCCCGTCACTACCAAATCAGGCCAGTGGTCATTGTCCATATCCACCCATTGAGCCGTCGTTACCATACCAATCGTGGCAAGTTCGGGATTCAATTGGGCGGTCACATCCGTAAATTTCAATTTATCTGATTGACCTTTGGGAGTATCGTTTCGGAGTATATAGCTACGCGCAGGCTGCGGCCACTTTCGCGGTACTACCCTTCCACCTACAAACAAATCCAGATCACCATCATGGTCATAATCAGCCGCTACCACACACGAGCCACTAGCCGTAGTAAGGGGCAGTGCCTGCGAGGCAGCACTGAAATTGCCCTTGCCGTCATTCACAAAAAGCATATCTTGATAGGCATCGGCATCGGCAAACTCATTCCCGCCTGCTACACAATACAAATCATTGTCACCGTCATTGTCAGCGTCAAAAAGTAATACGCCCGTTTCTTCTTGTCTTTTTTCGACAAGCTGATTGGTCATGTTTTTTTTGATAAACCCTTGGGGAGTTTGTACAAAAAAACATCCGCTATGACGCGAAGCACCTGCCACATAAAAATCTTCTAGCCCGTCGCCGTTGACATCTCCAACGGCAATTTTAGGACCTTGCCTTGAGTAACGGTGCGGCAAAGTGGGTTGATAATTAAAATCCATGTAATCGTTTTCTTCATGCATAAAAGAAATACCCAAAGACTGACTCACTTCCTTCCAAAGCGGGCTTTCGAGCGTTTGGGGTAGCTCGCGATTGCCATTTTTAGCCTCTTTTTCGGCAAGCACCAAAGTCTGATTTGGACTTATGTTTTTTAATAATTGGCGTTTTCCTGAAGACCATTTTATTTCAAGTGAATCAATCGAAGGAGTATTGCCCAAACCAAAATATTCCACATTTTCGACCGAAGACAAATAACCCCGTTGAAGGGTATGCTCGGCATACTGCTGCTGTTGCTGATGCCAAAGGGTGATTTTGGCGCCGATTCCTTCCAAATTACCTATTTCGCCTTTGAGTTTAATTTTCAAAAAATGATTGTTTTTGGGTTCTGCGTCTTTGCTTCGAGCATTGTTTTGATACACAAAAGCCTCATCGTTAAGATTGTTCATGATAAGGTCTAAGTCACCATCATCATCAAAATCGGCATAGGCAGTACCATTGCTAAAGGTCTTTTCGGGCAAGCCCCATTGGGGAGCTTTATTGGTAAATGTCAAATCTTTGTTATTGATAAACAACCAATTGGGCTTTTTAACCTCCCCCAACTCATTGGCTTTTTCGCGCAATTGTTGAATTTTCGACGTTTTCCCACCAAAATTGTATTCATTGGCATAAGACGTAAAATCCATATCGGTCACATCTTTGACATAGCCATTGGTAATCAGCAAGTCTTTCCAGCCATCCAAGTTAAAATCTGCAAAAAGCGGCCCCCAACTCCAGTCAGTAGCAGCCACGCCAGCCATGTATCCAATGTCAGAGAAAGTCACAGCACCCTTGCCAAGGCCAACGGGGCCATTGTTGAGTTGGAGCATATTCCTAACAAACTGCGGCTGATAGCCTTTCAAAAGTTGTTGCTCATATTTGTCATGCGTCACGGTCGGAAACATCGTTTTTTGCCGTAGATTGTCTTCGGGAAGCATATCTACTACACACAAATCCTCCAATCCGTCGTTGTTGAAATCGGCCATATCTACACCCATTGAGTTGTGGGATTGATGCGCCAAATAATCCGCTATTTTGTTACTAAATGTACCATTACGATTATTGATGTAAAGATGATCGTTGGATTGAAAATCATTTGCCACATACACATCCGACCAGCCATCTCCATTAAAATCTTTGACCACTATCCCTAGCCCCCAGCCTTCTATCTGAATTCCAGCTTCTTTTGATACGTCTGTAAAATGTGGAAAATTAGGCGAAGCTACACCCGAACTTTTGGGAAGAGAGCCATCATTTCGTAACAGTTTGTCCTGACTATTGCCGGTACCGTCGGTGCGTTGCCCCATGATTTCGTTTCGGTTAAAATCTTCATGAGAATTGTTGCAGAGATAAACATCCAAATCCCCGTCGTGGTCATAGTCAAAAAAAGCCGCTTGGGTAGCATAGGCCGAATCGGCCAGCCCTGCTTCGGCCGCCACTTCCCGAAAAGTAGGAATGCCTTCTTTGTTGTTTCCTTCGTTTAAAAAAAGCAGATTAGGCGCAGGTTTGTTTTTTTGAGGAAAAGCCGTAGAAACATAAATATCCAGCCAACCGTCTTGGTTAATATCAATCATAGCGACCCCCGTACACCAGTAAGCGGTCTCGGTACGCGCTATTTTGGTAATATCCTTAAACCGAATCTTTTCTTCTTGGCTTTCATTTAAGTAGAGCTTACTACTTACCATATTTCCCGCCAAAAACACATCGGGCTTACCGTCATTGTTGACATCGCCTACGCCTACACCTCCTCCATTGTAGATGTATTCAAAATTAAACACATTGAGCGTGTCGTTTTCTTGGATATCGTTTCGGAAATCAATGCCCGTTTGGGAGGCATCTAGCCGCGAGAAGAGGGTATCATCCGACTGGCAGCCCATAAGAACGCTCAGTAGCCCTATCACAAACAAAGGAATCAGTCTAGTACTCATATCACAAATTTATGAAAAAAAGCCCCTCCAAATCGAAGGGGCTTTGTCAATGAAGCCTTCAAACTAATAGCCAGGGTTTTGGTCTTTTAGTTCAATTTTGGGATTGTTGTCAATTTCACTCTGTGGAATCGGCAACAACTCATGCTTATTGGCAATAAAGTAAGAAATAGGTTCTGTTTTTTGCTTTTTATTTTTACGCCACCGGATGATGTCAAAATTGCGGATTTGCTCAGCCGCAAGCTCTATCATACGCTCATGCACCACCGCATCAAATACTTCACTCTGATTGCTACATGGATAGTTTTTGGTAGGATACGGAGGCATATCTACTGATTTTCGCGCTCTGACTTGGTTCATCAGCGAAATAGCCGCCGCCGAATTACCCAGTTCATTTTCACATTCGGCTAGCATCAAAAGCACATCCGCATAACGCATGATACGCATATTGATACCACTTGTCACAAACCCATTATCAACTTTATACAAAACAGAATATTTGCGCCAACTTACTTTCTGCGTCACTCCGTCTACTACTGAAGAATTTCCTTGTACTCGGTCGGCAGTCATGGTACTTGCGCCGTTGTTGAATTTGTCACCTTCTTTCCAATAAGACATATCATAACGAGGGTCATTTTTGGCATCACCTTTAGAGACCCGTTCGTAAGCATTCAGTATTTTGTTGGAAGGAATTACATTTCGCCAACCTACGGCTGAATATTCCTGCGTACGTACGGTTTCTTCTTGGACAGCCGAGCCATCACTATCGCCGCCCCAGTTGTAAGCGCCACCAGAGGGAGCATACACAATTTCAAAAATCGATTCACTGTTAAATTCTCCTTCTTCGTTGGTCAAGTCGAGGTAATTGTCCACCAATTTATAAAGCCCCGAACTTACAACTTTCTGTAATTCAGTTTTGGCACTATTGTAGTCCCCCAGCTGAAGATAAGTACGCGCTAAGAGCGTCTGAGCCGCCGCCTTAGTAGCACGCCCTTGGTTATTGGCATTATAGGAAGCAGGGAGAGCAGGTTCGGCCGCTTTCAAATCTGCAATCACCAAATCAAATACTTCTTTTTGGGTAGAACGTGGCGCTGAGCCTTCGACCGACTTTACAAACTCTTTATAAATAGGCACCCCTCCAAAAAACACCCCTAGTTCGTAATAAGCCCATGCTCTTAAAAAACGTGCCTCTCCCACAAGGCGGTCACGGGTAGCGGTGGGCATATTGGCTACGGTAGGACCTTTCTCGATGATTACGTTGGCACGGTGAATCGTACGGTACCAGCCTCTCCAGATGCTATTTGTGAGCCCATTGGCAGGGTCATGCACCCCAATCAAGAGCTGATTACGAGGAGTTTCGAGCTGCCCTCCGCCCGACGCCATCTCATCTCCCCGAAGGTCATGGGTAAAAAACCATTCTCTCGACACCAAGCTATTGGACTGTATCAGGGCATAGACAGCATTTACGCCCGCCGTAAGTTCGGCTTCATTGTTAAAATAAGTCTCAAACGTCACCCCATTAGGGTTTACTTTGTTTAAGTCTTCGTCGCTACAGCTGGTGGCCATCCCAAAAGCCAATATGCCAGTAATTACGATTGCTTTTTTCATTGGTATTTTCATCATTATTGAAATCCTTTTAATGTGTTAAGTCCTCACACTTTTCCAAAATTTACGAGGTTAGAATCCTAAACTTACCCCAAACATCAAAGTACGGGCTTGTGGATACTGACCATAGTCGATTCCATTGTTCAATAAATTATAGCTCTTTGAAGACACTTCAGGGTCATAACCAGTGTATTTGGTAAAGGTCAAGAGGTTTTGGCTTGACACATACACTCTCAGCTTATTTACAGCATTTCGGGTGAGTTTGCTAAGCGAAGCCGCCGGAATGGTATAGCCAATGCTCAGGTTTTTAAGACGCAAATAAGAACCATCTTCTAAGAAACGATCCGAGGTGCGCGTGTTTTGATTAGGATCCCCACTTACAGCTCTTGGCACATCCGTATTGGTATTTTGTGGCGTCCAAGCATTCAGCACGTCGGTAGTGGAATTAAACAAACGAAGCATTCCTTGCCCAATCACCTTGGTACCATTATAGACTTTATTGCCTTGAACACCTTGGAAATAAAGGGTAAAGTCAAAGTTTTTGAAATTACCAGACCAGTTGAGCCCATACGAAAACTTAGGAATAAAACTTCCCAAATAAGTACGGTCGCTTGCATCTACTTTACCGTCGCCATTGAGGTCTCTAAATTTGATATCGCCAGGAGCGGTTTTATCATTTTGGTAATAAATCGTCTGTCCATTGGCATCTTTTTTGTTCACAGCGTCGATTTCGGCTTGATTCTGGAAGATTTTTTCTACTTGCCATCCATAGAAAGATTGAATAGGATGCCCTGCTTCGGTACGTGTAATGTCATTGCCTCCAAAATCAGAATTAGCACCCGAATTGATCGTAGCACTTGGCGTAGCCAAACTCAACACTTTATTGCGGGTCACATCAAAAGTTCCAGTAAGATTCCAATTAAAGTTACTGCTACTATAATTATAGCCTGCGGCCAATTCAAAACCCCAGTTTTTCATGCTGCCGACGTTGGCAAGGGGGCTTTCTGAATATCCGAGCGACTCAGACAAAGGTACACTCAACAATAATCCCTCTGTTTGACGAGTATAGTATTCGGTGCTCACGGTGATTTTGTTGCTCATAAGAGACAAATCAAATCCCACGTTGCTCATACTTGTCACCTCCCAGCTCAGCTCATTGTTGCCCAATCGGTTGAAGTAAGAGCCTAGGTTAGTATTTTGATTACCCAAAGGATAGATGGTATTATTGGCTTGCACTAACGGCTGCCATTCATAGTCGCCAATAGAGTTGTACCCTGTTTGACCATAGCTTGCACGGAGTTTTAATTCAGAAATCATCGGGAAAGACTTCATAAATTCTTCTTCGCTGATACGCCATCCTACAGACACCGCCGGGAAAGTTCCCCATTTACGCCCTGGAGCAAACTTAGAAGAGCCATCTCTCCGAATCGATCCTCCCACTAAATACTTACCAGCATACTCATAATTGAGACGACCAACGTACGAAATCAAGGTGTTTTCTGACAATGTACTTGAGCCATTGGGATTAGATACCCCCTGAATCACCTGAATATTGTTGTCGGGGCGTTGTCCTCGCGCTGTCAAACCTCTTGAAGAAGCCCGTTGTTTTTCGGCCACTGCTGTCAGATTCACGTAATGTTTACCCAACGTTTTTTCAAAAGTCAATTGATTTGTAAACACTGCCGAAAAGTACTGGTTACGGGTTTCGCTCACCTCGGCAATCACTCGGCTACGGTTGCCATCATTGTAGATAGGCAAAAACGAATTGAAACGAGAGGTAGCAAAATCTCCCCCCATTGTGAAGCGGTATCTCAACCAATCGGTAAACTTAAGTTCGGCAAACATCGTCCCTAAAAACTTAAAGGCGCGATCGGTTTGGTATTGCTGCTCTTGTTCTGCTACGCGAAGTGGGTTTTCGGGGTCAGTAGCGTCTAAGCCTTGCGCTGTTGTGCTAAACCCTCCGATTTTTGTGGGGTCGCGTTCGGGCCAATAGGGAATCATCCTCATGATATTCATTACCAAACTCCGACCACCTCCGTCTCGCTCTTGGGTGCGGAAGTCGGTAGCTGCTAATAAGGTTTGTCCAATCGTCAGGTACTTATTGACCTTATGGTCAGAGTTGATACGAAAACTTTGGCGATCGTAGTTGGTAAAAGGCAAAATCCCTTCCTGTTTGAAATACCCCAATGATGCATAAAAACGTGAGGTGGCATTGCCGCCCGATAGCGATACCTGATTGTCGGTAATAGGGGCATTTCTAAACATCGTTTTTTGCCAGTCGGTATCAGTTTGTGCAAAAGTTTGCGTAGCACCGTCATAAATAGGAACATTCAGATTCGTAAATCGCCCTGGAATAGGCTGGCCCGCAGCCGTCAAAAGCGCTGTACCATAGCGGATATATTCATCCCGATTGAGCAAATCGAGGGTCCGCCAAGCCGATTGGGTACCTACATAAGAATCAATGTTGATACTCAATTTTCCATTGTTGGAGCCTTTTTTGGTAGTAATCAAAACCACCCCATTGGCTGCCCGAGAGCCATAAATAGCTGCGGCACTTGCATCTTTAAGTACTTCCAACGACTCAATATCTTTGGGGTCAATATTGTTGAGCCCGCCAGCAGGCACGCCATCTATGACATACAATGGATTGGGATTCAAGCTGATAGAGCCTACACCCCGTATCCTTACTACTGGCTCAGAGCCTGGGCCGCTGTTGTTGGTAATTGATACTCCCGGTACGCGTCCTTGCATCGCTTGCGTGGCGCTCACTACTGGCAAAGCCTTGAGTTCTTTCTGAGTTACTGACGATACGGCCCCTGTCAACGAGGATTTTTTCTGAGTACCATAGCCTACCACAACTACTTCATTCAAAGATGAAGTAGAAGGAGCCAAACCGATATCAATAGAGGTACGTCCCGAGGTTACTCTCACTTCTTGAGAAGCGTACCCAATAAAGCTAAAAACCAAGGTTACATCTCCGTCAGGTACTGACAATTGATACCGTCCTTGTCCGTCGGTAGTAGTGCCTTTGTTAGTACCTTTTAGAAGTACACTTACCCCTGCTAGCATTTCGCCACTTTCTTGATCCGTAATTTTACCTTGGACTGTACGGTCAGCGATTGATGTCATGCTAAACCCCATACGGGTTATCTTCGAGGCCATCAATGTATTAGGTGTATTGATTTCACTTACGCTATAAGAGTTTTCAGGGAAATCGACTTTGTTGAGCTTGCGAATCACTTTTTCTTTCTTTTGCTCACTCGACAAAATAATGTAAAAATTATCGCGTACTTTTTCGTATTTAAGTCCACTATTTTTTAGGACTCGATCAAGCTGATCTTCTACTTTAGATGCTTTTCCGGTATTTACCAACGGAATTTCGGCGTCCATTAATTCGCTACGATAAATAAACGACACTTTATACCGTTTTTCTAAATCAGTAAGTACAGTCTTAAGGGCTATCATTTTGGGGCGTTCGGAGGTACTCCCATTCTCTTGAGGCGTGTAACGCTGATTCGACGCTACCAATTGAGCTTGTGATGATTCTGTAAACAGAACACCCACAAGTCCCAAGCTCACCAGCCAGTGTACAATTCGTTTCATCATGTGTGCAGTTTTAGGTTTTGAGTGAGTTTAACTTTGTTTTGGGTTATTAATTGAAAAATGGCTATTGATTGGATTGAATAATGACTTTATCTTGATTTTTAATAATTTTCAGGTCAAACAAACGTCCTAGCGCTTCTAGTAGAATATCGATATTTTGAGTAGGAATTGTCCCCGAAAATTCTTGGCGAAGTAGGGTTTTGTCTTCTATTACTACTTCTAATCCATAAGTATCTTCTAGCTGTTGGGCGATATCAGCCAGCGACATTTTATCAAAGGTGAGGCGAGCATTACGCCACGAAGAGTAAACTTCAGAGTTGACCCTGCGAGTGACAAGTTTTGTATCATAAGCATTTGACTCGTACAAATCCCCGGGCTTCATTACCAAAGGATTGTGGTCTTGCTCTGAATGAGTGAGTTGAATTTTTCCAGTATTGAGTACTACGCGAGTTTTGGTTTTACGGGCATACACATCAAATTCTGTCCCGAGTACTTCTACATTTACTTTATTGGGCAAATGCACCAAAAAATGCTGATGATTAGGAGTATGAGCTACCTGAAAAAACGCCTCCCCCTCAATCCATACCTCCCGCTTCTGAAAACTGTGCCACTGTTTTTTGAAACGTAATTTTGAATTGCCATTGAGAATGATTAACGTACTATCGGCTAGTTTTACGGTGCGCCTTTCGCCATAGGCAGTCTGAACAATCTCCTCTTTCATAAACTGATACCAATACCCTCCCGCTACTACTACCATAGCTGCTGCCACCCAACGCGCCCATGTCCAATACACCGAATGCGCATTAGAAAAAGCCGTGCGCCTGTTGATTTTTTGTTGAAGGCGAGCCAATAAAGCTTCCGAATCAAAAGCTGCTTCTGATTCACTAAGCTCTCTATGGGCTAAGTCATCATCTAAACGCTGCTTTAAGTACTGCTGTCCTTCATCAGTATCAAACCATTTGAGTACTAGCTCAGCCTCTTCTACGCTGCACTGATTATTAAAATACTTTTCGACTAATTCTGATTGCATAGGTTGACGTGTAAGAAGTGTTACTTCCTTATACACCAAACCTCAGAAGTGGTATTATATTAAATGAAGATTATTTTAAGTTTTTTTTAGATAAAAAACCTAGAAGATTGAAAATCAAAACATTATCCAAAATAATATTGGAAATAAAATAATTTCAATACGGTGCTGAACGTAGGTTCTGAGAAAATGAAGGGCTTGAGAAAATTGAAATTTAACCGTATTGATAGAGAGGCCCATTTGAAACGCTACTTCTTCGTTTTTGAGTCCACTTTGCATTCTTAGTTCAAAAACTTTCTTTTTTTGCGGCGACAACTTTGAAATTCCTTGCTGAAGTATGCTACTATATTCGTCCCATTGCTTGATTTCCTCCCCTGTTCCTTCGCTTTCAGACCAGTCGAGGGTGTATTCGATGTATCGCAAAATCTCGCGTTTTTGATCCCTTAACACATTAAGAACGTGATTTTTCATCATAGTCGCCAAAAAGCCTTTGAGAGACTGATGGGCATCTAATTGATAACGATGAGTCCAAAACTTCAAAAAAATATCTTGGAGTGCATCTTCTGCCAAAGCGGGGTCTTTAAGATATTTCAGAGCAATTCCATACAAATACCGATTATATAAACGATATACTTTAGCGAAAGCAGCCTCTGCCAAAGAGGTAGCCTCTGCCTGAAGATCGACTATCAGTTGGAGTTCTATTGTAGAGTTTCTGCTCGCGACCAGAGGGTGCATTTTTTTAAAATTACTTATTCAACCTATTTACTTTATCGCTCAAACTCCACTACCTATTAGTGAAATTTTATCTAAATATAGTAATATATTTTTAACAAAGCAATAGCTTATGGTAATTTTAACTATATCTTTTTAAATCCAACTCAATTTCTTTTACAATTCCTTCAAAATCAGACGCTTTAAACCACCTAAAATTTCCCTGATGTTTAAACCATGTAAGTTGACGCTTAGCATAGCGGCGCGAGTTGCGCTTCAACAATCTAACCATTTCATTAAATCCATATTGCCCGTCGAAATAATCGAAAATTTCTTTATAACCTACCGTTTGGAGAGCATTATGCTCGCGATATGGCAGTAGAGATCTGGCCTCTTCAACAAGCCCTTTACGAAGCATATCATCCATTCGCATATCAATGCGCTGATACAATTCTTCTCTATCTCTTTCGAGCGCTATTTGGATGATTTGAAAGGATCGCTTTACAGGCTGACGCTCGCGAAAAGAAGAAAAAGGTTTGCCTGTCATAATACATACTTCAAGCGCCCGCACTACTCTTTGCGTATTTTGGAGGTCGTTTTGGGCACAATAAACGGGGTCTAATTCACGCAACTGCATCTGGAGAGATTCGAGTCCTTCGAGTTCGAGTCGCTGCATAAGTTCGGTGCGAAGTTCGGGAGGGGTCTCAGGCAAATCATCCAATCCTTCACATACTGCTTTAATATAAAGCCCTGAGCCTCCCGTCAAGATCACAATGTCTTTTGTTTCAAAAATTTTATCTATCACCGCCAAAGCATCTCGCTCAAAGGCTCCTGCACTATATAGAATATCAATCGAATGAGAATCTATAAAATGATGCGGTACACCTGCCATTTCTTCGGGGGTGGGTTTGGCAGTACCGATGGTCAATTCTCGATAAAACTGCCGCGAATCGGCCGAGATTACTTCTGTATCAAAAAATTTTGCCAAACGCACACACAGATTTGTTTTTCCTACTGCCGTGGGGCCCGCAATCACTACCAGCGTTTTTGGAGTTGGCATATCATCATAAAAAAAAGCTAAGTGTTCAATATCAGGCTTTTTCAAACCTTTTACTCAACACTTAGCCAACAAAAATGTATTAATTAATTTGCTTTTAAAGTCAACTCTTCCGTTTCTCCTGATACGTTTTTGGTTGATATTTCCAGCGTATTTCGCGTAAAGTTGCTTATCGTATATTTGGCGGTTTTATTAAGAATAAGTTCCGTTTCGGCGGTATTAAATTCCCAACTTCCCTTTTCATAAACTTGTTCGTCAGTAGGTTTACATTTAGTGGCACCTTCATTACGCTCATACGTTTTGTTGGTATTAAAAACCCAATTATCATCCTTCGCACACGCAAGTGTGTAAGGCAATACATTCAAACCATTTACTTTGGCTACTTCTACCCGCCATGATTTAGTGGAGGTTCCGGCTAGCAATTCGGTCTTGGTGACACCTGGCTCGGGTTGGGGGTCATCCTCGTCATCTCCTTTTGTAGTCTCACATCCTAGCACTCCCACCACTAGTGACACTGCCAACAACCACGTAAAAACAAGTTTCATGCTTTCAAATTATATTTATTCAAAATAACGCTTTTCTTTTTAAAGAAGCAATGATTTTGCCAAAGTTACCCTTTGTTTCTTCCACAAATTAGAAAACGAAAAATTTATCTAACTTTCGCAAAATCATCACAAGCAATGGACTTTTCTTTACTACTTTTTTTTCTTATTACGCTCGGCCTAGGGGGTGGGCTTGGATTTGGTACTTTATATTTTTTAAAGTCCAAACAAAATGCCAATAAGCAACTCGTTCAGTCTTCTACTATTTTGTTAGAACGCATCGAAAAGGTGTTTAAGGTAGTGATGGCTGAAGGCTATTTTACCGAAATATTTGATTATAAAGACGACAAAAAGTTTTTATATCTCTTCAAAAACTCAAAAAAAGCACTCATCATCGCCAAAGCGAAAGTGCTCGTAGGATTTGATTTTGCAAAGATGCGATTTCATATTGACGAAAAAACCAACAAAATGGTCATAGAGTATTTTCCCGAACCAGAGGTGCTTTCAATCGATACCGATTACAAATTTTATGATATTGAGCACGGCATTTGGAACAGGTTCAATCACGAAGATTATACAAACCTGCTGGTAGATGCCAAACAAGCCATGAACGAAAAAGCGCTTACGAGCGACTTGCCCCGTATTGCCAACAATCAGGTACAATTCATGATGTTTCAGTTGGCCTCATCGATGGGGTGGAATATTGATATGCAACTTCCTTCTTCCAACCAAAAAAAGCTCGAACAATTTAATGAATATGACGAAGTAAAGGCGGAAGTTTTGCCCTTGCCCAAAGACGAAAATGACGAAGAATAGTGGCTCAATGCAAAATCCGAAAGATAAGTTCTTTCAAAATAGCTTCTTCATTGACGGTGCCTGATTCAATGCCTTTGCAGGCATTGTCGGCATAGCGAATCGCTTTGATGGCATTGACCACATGCCCTAATGAATACTGACGCGCTGCCGATAAATAATCTTTCACAAAAAACGGATTAACCCCCAATACCGAAGCCAAATTTCCTTCTGACTTATCCTGAGTACCATGAATGACCAATACTTTAGTGAAAAAATTGTAAAGAATAATCAGCACCTGAGGCAAGGGGTTTTCTTTGGTATGGGTGGCGAAATAATTAGCGATTTTATTGGCTTTAATCACGTCACGCTGAGTGAGTGCTTTCTGAAGCTCAAATACATTGTATTCTTTGCTGATACCCACATATTTTTCTACAACTCCGGCGGTGATTTCGTCACTTGCCGAAAGGTTAAGCAAAATTTTATCGATTTCGCTCGTGATACGTTTCAAATCATTGCCAATATTTTCGACTAGCATCTGAATCGCCTTGATACTAATCTTGGCTCCTAAGCTACGGGTGTATTCGCCTACCCAATCGGGGAGCTTGTTGTCGTACATTTTTTTGCATTGTACCAGTACTCCATTTTTTTCAAAAGTCTTGGGCAAGGACTTTCGCATGTCAAAATTTCCCTGAAAACACAATACCAATATCGTAGAAGACAAGGGTCGCGTAGCATAGTCCTCTAGCAAAGTGGTTTTTTCTTTGTTGTCGATACCGCCAACCTGCTGGGCTTCTCTGACCAACACAAGCTGACGCTCCGCCATAAAAGGAAACCGACGAGCATAATTTAGGATGGATCCCAAATCGACATCTTTGCCAAAGAGCACAAATTGATTGAATCCTTTTTCGGCTTCTGGAACTGCCACTTTTTCGATGGCCTCCGCCAATTGCTCAATATAGTAAGGTTCGTCTCCGTAGATAAAATACAAAGGTTGTAGTTTTTTTTGGCGAATTTCTTTGAGCGCTTGTTCGGGGGTAAGATTCATGGGGTAGTAGTTTACAAAAATGCCATGGGGGCTATGGAAGACCATGTAGGCCGCAAAAATCGGAAATCATCTTTCGGAAATCAACTATATCTTTTACCTTCTTCCGTATTCAATCAATCGATACCCCACAAGTTGGTCAGCTCTAGCAGCCGGAGGGCGGTGATATACAAAGATTTCGTAATCGTTGGCGGTGTTAGAAAAACTTCCTTCAAAAGAAACATCGTCCATCTGGCCGTCTCCTTTCAAAGCATAATAACAGTAATTTACGACACCTTGCTTGATGTACATACTCGCTTCGTAAGCTCCCGAGCTAGTATTGTAGGTCATGCGGCTGGCGTCGTCGTGCTGCCATAGATTAAAAGCTCCCCCTACATATACCTGCGCATTGGGATAGGAGGGCGACTGAAGCGTAAATACGACATTGAGGTAATCGGCTTCGTTGGAACTATTGGCGGCATCTCGATTAAGCACAATGTACTGCCCATTGAGGTCTTGGGCCTGAAAACTCGCTCCCCCTCCCAGTCGCGAAGCATCTTTGTGAAGCCGCACTATGGTCTGGTCGGGCAGTTGCTCAATGTCATTGACGCTCATTCCTACGGCGCGTGATAGGCGGGTATCAAACCATCGAAACTCATTGCCCCCTAGGATATTATTAGATAAGTCGAAGGGACGATACTCCAATCGATAATCAAAAGCGCGTACGTTGGTAGGACGTAGTTTTGTAAGGACTTTGTCCCAACGGAAATTTTGTCGAATTACTATTTTTAAATCATCTTGTGGCGACAATAACTCATATCCTTTGTATTCGATATCAAAATCTATCTGCTGGTGAGTACGCTGCTCGGCTATCCCCGTCGAAAGTCGAACTTGAGGCCATACATTTACCCGTGCCTGATACACCATAAACCGCCGACTCAATACTAATTTGCCAGGACGTTTGTCTTCGTATACCGCTACTACGTAGTTTCCAGGAAGCTTTAATTTGGGTAATTCAAATACATAGTGAAAGTAAGGAACTTTGGTATTGAACGATGATTGATAATCATTGATAGGGTAATCATTGTATTCATACGTAAACTCAATATCGTTGAGATTGGAAGGAGTCCAGTCTGCATTACAATGAAAAACCTTATAACGAAAACTACGAAAACGCGCCGAAAGATCGTCAAACTCAGCAATGAGTGGGGTATTGGAATCCATACTCACCACTGGCGGATAAGTAGTACGGGCGGGGTCTTGCAACTGCACGGGAGCAGGATACACCGCTACTGTTTTGATGTTGGCTTCATAAGTAGCATCTTCATAACGCAGGCCATTGAGTTTTTGAGCAAAAAGATTCAAGGTTATGCCCAAAAACATTGTAAATAGGTAAGTAAGTTGTTTAATCATCACATAATTTTCTTTTGGTATATACCTTGTACTCTAACGGAATCAGGTTCATTTTTGTGTTTTCAAATCACTATATTGCACAAATGTAAAAACTGATTTCCATGCAACGTCGAAATTTCCTCCAAACCCTTGCCGCAACCACTACACTCACCGTGCCAGCTTTTTCAAAAGCAAAGCCAATTATTAAACCTCCCCGCCTCAAGCCCGGCGATACCGTCGGTTTGGTCTGCCCTGCTGCTCCTGCTTATAGCAAACAAACCGTAGAGGTCATTGCAGAATCTATGCAGGCATTGGGATTTAAGGTCAAATATGGCAAAAGAATGTGGGAAAGATATGGCTACTTGGCAGGAAAAGACGACGAACGCGCCGCTGACATCAACGAAATGTTTGCCGACCGTTCGGTACAAGGTATCGTGTGTGTACATGGTGGATGGGGCTGTGCACGCCTTTTACCGCTTCTCGACTACGACATGATCCGCAAAAACCCCAAGGTACTCCTTGGCTACTCAGATATCACGGCTTTGTTGTTAGGGATTTATAGTCAAACGGGCCTTGTGACCTTCCATGGCCCCGTAGGAGCGGTAAGCTGGAATGAATTTACGGTGAGCTATTTACGAAAAGTTTTGATGAACGGAGAAGCGGTTCTTTACAAAAACCCAAAAGTCATAGGTGATAATCTCACTCAAGTAGCTGACCGCATAGACCTAATCAACCCCGGTAAAGCCCGTGGGCGTCTACTAGGCGGCAACCTTACCGTCTTGAGTCACTTACTAGGTACGCCTTATTTACCTGAATGGGAAGGTTCACTTTTTTTTGCGGAAGACGTAAGTGAGGCTCCCTACCGCATGGATCGTATGATTACGCAAGTGAAGTTGGCAGGAATCTTAGAAGAAGTCAATGGTTTTATTTTTGGCAAATGTACCGAATGCGACCCCGGTGATGGTAGCTACGGCTCACTTACCCTCGAAGACCTCTGGAACGACCACATCCGTCCTTCGCAAAAACCGGCCTTCGCAGGTGCTATGATTGGGCATATTCGCCAAAAGTTCACAATTCCAGTAGGTATCGAAGCCGAAATGGACGCCCAAGCTGGCACGATTCGCTTCTTAGAAAGTGCCGTCATCTAAACGAAGTACGGATTAAAATTGGATAAAAATCAAACTTTTTGCTCTTCGTTTTTCGTTTGAGTAGATTATCACTCCTTTGCATGAAACCAGTTTATTATTACCTTTTTTTGTTAGCCGTTTTTTCTTTTGCATTGAGTTCTTGTCAAGACCCAACGGAAAAAACTGTTCCAGTGAGTATTCAGCGTTTAGAAACGGAAATTTTTGGTGCCAAAACTCCCAACGATTTGGCTGCTTTATTCAAAAAACACCCCTATCTAAAGGCCTATTTTGGACTTCCTAAAAACGCCTCTGATTCTTTGTTGGTAGCACAGCTGTTTGCGAATATCAACAATCAAGATTTGCAACAATTTCAAAAAGAGCTTCAAGCGCAATTTGGCGATTTGGCTGACCTCCAAACCCAGCTTCAAGGGGCGTTTGGAAAAATTAAGGCCAATTATCCCACCTTCAAAGCCCCTCAAGTCATGACTGCCATCACGGGTTTTATGGGTACGGATTTGTACGTATCAGACAGTGTAATCGTAATTGGATTAGATTATTTTGGCGGCCCCAAAGCCAAGTATCGCCCTCAATTGCATGATTACCAGCTGCGTCGATATCAGCAAGAATACATTGTGCCAGCGATTTTGTTTTTTATTTCTGAAAAATACAACAAAGTTGCCAAAGAAGACCAGACCCTCTTAGCTGATATGATTTGGTATGGTAAGGGGTTTGAATTTGTCAAACATATCGCTCCTGCTACAGCCGATAGTCTCATTATTGGGTATTCTACGCAGCAATTGGCCGATGTGTATGCCTCCCAAGAAGATATTTGGGCTTATTTTATTGACAGGAAACTATTATATCAAACCCGTGACGCCGAAAAAGATCGTTTTATCGGCGAGCGACCAGCTACCCCCGAAATTAGTCAATATTGCCCCGGAGGGATTGCACGGTGGGTAGGATGGCGCATCGTAAGCAGGTATTTACAAGAAAAACCCAGCACTTCATTGACAGACTTGATGAATACTACCGACCCTCGTAAAATCTTGGAAGACTCTAAATACAAAGGTCAAAAAGAAGAAGAATGATTGTGCTTTTGTTTCATACTACTCAGCCAAGTTAATATATAAACGACTCAACCCATGGCTCGCCGCAACGATTTCAATACGGATCCTGATGCAACTACTCCCAAGCTTAAATTCAACCGAGAAAATATCTCAAAGGCGCTTAAGATTTTTAGATTTGTACTTCCTTACAAAAACAAATTTTTGATTGGAATTGCCTTTTTAATTTTATCAACAACTACCAATCTCATTTTTCCTAAACTCATCGGCGAAATTGTATCCGTCATTGAAGGCAAATCCAACTATGGACTCAACCAAGTTGTGTTTTTTTTGATAGGTATCCTCATTCTTCAATCTCTCTTTTCCTTTGGTCGTATTTTCTTTTTTTCGATTGTTAGCGAGCGTTCGATGGCCGACATTCGGCAGATGGTGTACAGTAAAATCATTTCATTGCCTGTTCCTTTTTTTGAACAAAACCGCGTAGGTGCTCTCATGAGCCGCATTACGTCCGATGTGCAATCTCTCCAAGATGTACTTTCGTTTACGCTTGCAGAGTTTTTTAGGTCAATTGCCACCGTTGTGGTAGGTATCGTGATTATCTGTCTAATTTCTTGGAAGCTCACTATATTTATGTTGGCTACCTTTCCAGTGGCTATTGTGATTGCTATGTTTTTTGGGCGTCATATTCGTAAATTATCCAAGAAAGCCCAAGATGAACTTGCCCAAGCCAATGTAGTAGTGGAAGAAACACTTCAATCGGTAATGGTCGTCAAGGCTTTTACCAACGAACTCTTAGAAAAGCAACGCTACGGCAATGCCCTGTCGCGGGTAGTGACAGCCGCCCTCAAAGCCGCTAGATTTCGGGGAGGCTTTGTTTCATTTATCATTTTTGCTCTTTTTGGAGGAATCGTCGGCGTCGTGTGGTTTGGAGCTACTTTGGTACAAAGCGGCGAAATGCCACTTTCTGAACTAATGACTTTTTTGTTTTATACCATGTTTATTGGAGGGTCTATTGGAGGTTTGGGCGATATTTATGCCCAAATCCAGAGGACTTTGGGGGCATCTGAGCGTTTGTTAGAGATTTTGGACGAACACTCAGAAGTAGACCTCACCACCCCTCCCCCTCCCCTTGAAGTGACTGGAAATATAAAATTTGAAAATATAAAATTTGCCTACCCTACTCGCACCGACATTACCGTCCTAAAAGACATCTCCTTAGAAGTCGCGGCAGGTCGTAAAATCGCTTTGGTGGGCTATAGCGGCGCTGGCAAATCTACCATTGTGCAGTTGTTGATGAGGTATTATCAGCCTATCTCTGGTCGTATTTTGGTAGATGAGCAAGACATCCAATCTTTTGATATTAGTGCCTATCGGCACAATATCGCCGTAGTACCCCAAGAAGTTATCTTATTTGGAGGGAGTATTCGCGAAAACATCGCTTATGGCAACCCTTCAGCTACCGAAGCACAGCTAATAGCTGCTGCGCGTAAAGCCAATGCCTTGGAGTTTATTGAATCATTTCCAGACAAATTTGATACCCTCGTAGGCGACCGCGGCATCAAGCTTTCGGGCGGCCAACGTCAACGGATTGCTATCGCTAGAGCCATCTTAAAAGACCCAAAAATCTTGATTTTGGATGAAGCCACTAGTTCTCTCGATGCCGAGTCAGAAAAGCTCGTGCAAGAAGCACTCGATAGCTTGATGCAAAACCGTACCACCATTATCATTGCACATCGTCTAGCCACCGTCCGTAATGTAGATTGTATCTATGTCATCAAAGATGGAGTTATTCTTGAATCTGGCTCACATGAGCAGCTCACGGCTTCTCCCGACGGGCTCTATGCTAGCCTAATCAAACTACAGTTTGAGATGGTCGATTAAATCACGATTTATCTTTATTTTACAATATCATTGATTTTCAATTATGTTTTTATTTTTTTGAGAGTCATTTAAATCATCCAATATTCATTCAAATCTTCTAAATGATATGCTAAACCTCATCGTCCGACTTGTAGTGAGTACAGTGGTAGTGATTGTAGCAAGCCGCGTACTCAAAGGCTTTTATGTAGATACTACCCAAACCGCCATCATCGTGGCTATCGTAATGGGTATTCTCAATACATTTATCAAGCCTATTTTGCAGTTTTTATCTTTGCCAATAACGATTCTCACACTCGGCCTATTCTACTTTATCATCAATATTGCATTGGTGTACTTGTGTGCCTATTTGGTAGATGGCTTTGATGTCAATAGTGCTTTGGCGGCGCTTTTGTTTAGCTTAGGGCTTTCGTTGGCGCATTCTATTGCAGGGGCATTCATGGATTAAAAAAACAAAAAAATACCCGTCAGTTTAGCACTGACGGGTGTCTCAACATTACCAAGATGGTGTAGTTATAGTAATTTGTTGACTGAAGACATTAGAGAAAAATTATTTTACTTTTACGTATTGTTTGAAGATTTTGTCAGCAACCGTAAATTCGAAGACATACTCACCAGAAGCTAGATGTCCTAAGTTAAAACGATTGGCATTTGACAAATAACCGTCATACACTACTTCACCTGAAAGGTTCAAAATAGCCACTCCCAAGTCAGCTACGTTTTTGTTAGAAGTAGTCACTGCGAAGCGATTGAGTCCAATCGATTCTACTTGTGGAATGATTACTTCTTTATAGCTATTTTCGTTGATTTCAACGTTACCGTTTTCGATTGAAAGTTCTTGTGAAGACCAAAAACCGTCGTTTGAGCAGTTGAGGTAATAAGTGCCAGAAGGCAACGCATTGAGGTTAAATTGAGTAGTAACATTTTCGTTACCTTTAACTTCACCTGCATATACAATGACACCCTCTTTATCTTTCAATTCTACGTCCAACGTACCTACGTTTGGTTGGTTGATGCGTAATTCAACTTTCTTTGTATCGCGTTTTACTAATTTTACATCCTTGTTGATTAGATGACTTTCTGCCATGGCGCTTCCTGCGTTGGCCAACATCATAGCTGCTAAGATTGTCGAAAGTACTGTGATCTTTTTCATTGTGTTTATTGTTTTAGTACCATCTTGTCACACCTTCATGAGGTGGTTTGTTTTTGACATTGCAAAGTTGTAAGGTTTTGATTTATAAAAAAATAGGGTAAAAACAACCTCTTGATAAAGTCATATACACTATTTAAACCTTTTCTCAAAATAGTACAAAACAAAGAATTCTAAAACCAGATAATTCAATACGCACTAGGTTTCATACAATTAAATTTTTCACAAAATCGAAAAGTTCTTTAAATAATACAACAAAAATAGAAAAAGTACAACACTCAATAATCCAGTTCGCTACCCAAAATGTACAAAAACGTCATTTTGACACTTATCCCAACATTGCTAGCTCACCCCTTCTTTGCATAATTTGAAGATGATGCTCGGTATGATAGACCGTAAAAAGCATCATTTCTTTGAGCGTAATGGGGCCTAATAGAGGATGCGGAATCAAGCAATTTTCTAGGTCACTTTCAGACCACACCAAAAACACCTTCTCCAATTCTTTATAAACAGAAGTAAAAGCTTTTACCAACTCTTCGGTATTATTTCCTTCTAAAATAGGGACAAAGACACTTGGAGCCTGAACTCCCCCACCCAAAGCTTTTTGATAAGTGCTCACCATGACTTCATACGACCTAGATGCGTAAGAAGCCTGCCCCCACTTCTCTACAAAATAGGAAGCAGGCCGCCCCAATACCCTTACAAAAGGCTGCGCCGACTGAATTAGGTGCTGCACATTTTCAGCCGCTGACCATACATTTTCGGCAGGCTTCACATAAAGTACCTCAGAAGGAATATGATTCATAAAAGATACAACTGCATCGGCTTTTGTCCACAATAGGGAAAGAATAGCTACTTTTTCCATGATGATTTGATTGTTTTTGAATTGTTGGTACTTCAATTATAAATTATGAGTGTCGAAACGATAAACTGCCCGCTGTAATACATCCTCTAAATAGCGGCTCTTACCCGTAAGCTTGACCATGATCCACGCGCCTTCATACTCCACCACTGCTTGCTCTGCCAATTTTTGTGCCTCCTCAGGAGTATATTTGTAAGCATACACATGTGAGAGTACTTGTAAATATTCTTCAAAAAATACCCGCATTTGGGGCAAAAATTCATCTGTAACCAATGCTGTTTCGATAGCCATGTTTCCCATCAGGCATCCACCTTCGGTACTAGCTACGATTTTTATTTTTTTTGAAATCATTTTCTCAAGCCGTTGACGCGGAGACAATGATTCATCGTAGGCAATCGGGAATACTTTTTCTTTAAAATAGCTATGAACCAGCTTTAGTACCTCACTCATTAAAGCATCTTTACTAGGGAAATAATGATAAAAACTCCCCTTCAGCAGGCCACAGGCCGCCGCCAAATCAGCCATACTTGTACGATGATATCCTTGCTTTTTAAATAGCAATAAAGCCTGCCTTACCACCTCTTCTTTTGTAACCTTCTGAATGGGCATCTTACAATTGATTTTACATTTTTTGTTACAAGATTAGAACTTAAAAATGATTTTGCCAAACGACCGTTTGGTAAAATATCTATACTATTTTACCAAAATAATATAGATAGATTTTAAGTCTTCGTTACTTATTTCTATAAACCCAACAAACTACCCAATGAGATACCGCTCTCAACTATTACTGCTTGGAGTTTTATTTTTTCATTTAAGCATAGGATTTTCCCAAAAAACCTATTTGTTGAAACCCGCTCGTGTTTTTGATGGGATTGCTACCCATGAAGGTTGGTGGGTATTGGTTCAGGGTGAAAAAATTGTCAGGGTAGGGCCATCTACCGATTTTAAAAACCTATCGAATACTTCTGCCGAAACCATTGATCTCAAAGGCTGTACTTTGCTTCCGGGTTTGATTGAAGGGCATTCACATCTTTTTTTGCACCCTTACAACGAAACACCTTGGGATGACCAAGTACTGCGAGAAGCTCGTTCTCTGCGCACTGCCCGAGCCACCCTCCACGCCAAACTCACCCTTAAGGCAGGATTTACGACAGTGCGGGATTTAGGAACCGAAGGAGCTGAATTTGATGATGTGGGGCTCAAGCAGGCTATCAATCAAGGGATTATTCCGGGGCCTCGAATGCTCATCGCGACCAAAGCACTCATTGCTACTGGAAGCTATGCTCCCAAAGGCTTCAGCCCTGATATAGAAGTACCTCAAGGAGCAGAAGAAGCAGACGGGCACGACAAACTGATTCAGGCCGTAAGAAGGCAAATAGGAAAAGGGGCGGATGTAGTCAAAATTTACGCTGATTATCGATGGGGCTTGATGGGAGAAGCCCGCCCAACGTTTTTAGTAGACGAAATCAAGCTCATCGTAGAAACTGCTCGCAGCAGTGGACGCCCTACTATAGCTCACGCAGGTAGCACCGAAGGAATGCGACGAGCCATAATGGGAGGTTGCGAAACCCTCGAACATGGCGATGCAGGTACTCCTGAGATTTTTAAATTGATGCAAGAAAAAGGGGTAGCTCTCTGCCCAACACTAGCCGCTGGTGATGCTGTGAGTCAGTATAGAGGCTGGAAAAAGGGAGTAGAACCTGAGCCTGAACGTATCAAAAACAAACGCCTCACCTTCAAACAAGCCCTTGATGCGGGCGTCATCATCTGTTTTGGAGGCGACGTGGGGGTGTTTGCCCACGGCGACAATGCCCGCGAAATGGAAATGATGGTAGAATATGGCATGAAACCCCTTGAAGTATTAAAATCTGCTACGTCTATCAATGCTCGGGTATTTCACTTAGCACAACTCGGTCAGATACAACCGTCGTTTTTGGCTGATTTGGTAGCCGTAGAGGGTCGCCCCGACGAGCAGATCAGTGATGTTAGAAAAGTAAAAATGGTCATGAAAAATGGCATTATTTTTAAGGAATAGATGTTAAACTAAAATCACTTATATTAGTTATAAGTGAAAAAATAAGCAAAATCGTTGGGGATAATATAGTGAAAATGGATTTTTTTTCGCAAAATTGTACCCTTGTCCGAATCCATCCAATATTCATTAACCTACCACTGCTCTATGTCAGATAAAGCACAACTTATATTAGAAGGTAAAACCTATGAGTTTCCCACCATCGAAGGATCTGAGCAAGAAAAAGCCATTGATATCAATACCTTGCGCGACTCAACGGGTTATATAACAATCGATAGTGGCTACAAAAATACGGGAGCAACCAAGAGCGCCATTACATTTCTAGACGGCGAAGAGGGGATTTTGCGTTACCGTGGCTATTCAATCGAAGAATTAGCCGAAAAGGCCACCTTCCTTGAAGTAGCTTACTTGTTGATTTATGGTGAACTTCCTACCCAAGCCCAGTATGATCATTTTGAGCATGAAATTCGTACCCATACCCTGGTAAACGAAGACATGCGAAAAATCTTTGAAGGATTTCCAGTCAATGCTCACCCTATGGGCGTACTTTCGTCGCTAGTAAGTGCGATGAGTGCTTTCTACCCTGATTCTTACAATGAAAAAGCACCCGATAGCACCGAAACCCACATTATCAGATTGATGGCCAAAATGCCTACGATCGCTACTTGGTCATTCAAAAAATCACAAGGGCATCCGGTAAACTATCCTAAAAATGAACTCGACTACTGCTCAAACTTCCTTCATATGATGTTTGCCTTACCAGTAGAAGAATACACCGTAGACCCTGTTGTATCAAAAGCCCTAAACAAACTTTTGATTCTTCACGCTGACCACGAGCAAAACTGCTCAACTTCGACAGTAAGACTCGTAGGTTCATCACGTGCCAATCTATATTCTTCTATTTCGGCGGGGATTTGTGCTTTATGGGGCCCTCTTCATGGAGGTGCGAATCAGGAAGTAATCGAAATGCTCGAAGATATCAAAGCCGATGGCGGCGATGTAGCCAAATATGTGGATATGGCCAAAAACGCTAAAACAAGCGGCTTCCGTCTCTTTGGATTTGGACACCGAGTTTACAAAAACTTTGACCCTCGTGCCAAAATCATCAAAAAAGCAGCAGACGATGTCTTAGCCAAATTGGGGGTCAATGATCCCGTTCTTGAAATTGCTAAAGGACTTGAAGAAGCCGCACTGCACGACGAATATTTTGTGAGCCGCCGCTTGTATCCAAACGTAGACTTCTACTCAGGAATCATTTATCGGGCGTTGGGTATTCCTACCAACATGTTTACGGTAATGTTTGCATTGGGACGTTTGCCAGGCTGGATTGCTCAATGGAAAGAAATGCGTACCAACAAAGAACCTATCGGACGCCCACGTCAGATCTATACGGGAGCTACTTTACGTCAATTTGTTGAAATGGCAGACCGTTAGGCACGACTTTATCAATAAGTAGGGTACTATAAAACAGTACTTTTATCCATCAAAATCCCCGACAATGTCTATTTGACAGATTTCGGGGATTTTACGTTTTGAAGCATTATCAATGCTATTCGCTCCTCCAAGTTTTTAAGTTTATTTTGACTCTATCTAAATAACATCCCAAAATATTGTATATTTGCGGTCATGATTGACAGAGCAACATATCAAACAGAACTTTTTAGTAATAGCAAGGGGGTTACGTATCAATGTGACCGCACAGCACGGATTATCGTGGAGTTTGGCGGCTATATCATGGCTTTCAAAATCACCGATTTTCTTTACTTCAAAAGAAAAGTTGACAGTGTAGATTTGCACGCCATGATTTTCAACTTATCTGATGATTATGATTTTGAAGTAATCGAAGCTCCCCAAGCTAATCTATCGCTCAAACTAACCCTCTGTGAGCTGGTTAATCTTCGCGATTTGTTGGCCGGTACTAAGTTTATGCTTGATCTCAACAGTATGCTTTACGAGTTGATTTACAACGTACCGACTTACGCTTGATGTCTACATTCAAAATTTGATAATCAGCTAGTCACTTTTTTGACATCTACATAGAAGTTCTTGTCAACTTCAAACTCTCCTAATTTCTTTATTTTCAAGGTTTTCCAGTCAGAAGTGGGTTGTATTTTTTCCCATTCCCCTTTCTCGTTTTTATATTTAACTGGCATCGCAAAGCCTTCTACGCAATTGTTCCAACGGTACAGCAACTTTTTCTTTTCGATTTTATATTCAAGTACTGGAATCTTGGTATCTCGCAGATATTGGTCAAAAACTTTCGACAAGTCTATTCCTGTTTGCTGACTCATATAATCTTCAATCTGACGGGTAGTGACAGTTTGGTGGTAAAAAGTTTGGTTCATACCTCTTAATACTTGACGCCATTTTTCATCATTATCTACCAATTGACGAATCGTGTGAAGCATATTTCCGCCTTTATAGTACATATCTCCCGACCCACTATGATTGACATTGTAAATGCCAATAATGGGTTTGTCATTACGGATTAGTTTTCGACATCCAATCACGTATTCGCTACCTGCTTGTTTACCAAAATAGTATTCTGTATATAGATTTTCGGAGTAATTAGTAAAACTTTCGTGTATCCACATATCAGCTACGTCTTTGTAAGTAATGTTGTTGGCATACCATTCGTGACCAGATTCGTGGATGATAATAAAATCCCATTTCAAACCCCAACCCGTAGCGGATAAATCTCGACCCAGATAACCGTTCTGGTAGCCATTGCCGTAGGTTACCGAGCTTTGATGCTCCATTCCTAGGTAAGGTACTTCTACCAATTTATAGCCATCTTCGTAAAAGGGATAGGGTCCAAACCAATGCTCAAAAGCGCGCAGCATTGGCTTCACTTGCTGAAATTGGCTTTTGGCTTTTTCCAGATTTTCGGTCAAGGCATAAAACGATAAATCTAACGTCCCTTTTTCACCTTTCAGGGTGTCAGTCCAGCTTACATAATTCCCAATATTGACATTGACGCCATAGTTGTTGATTGGATTCTGAACGTACCATTCAAAAGTACGGGTATTATCATTGTTGTCGATGATACGTCGCAAACGTCCGTTAGAAATATCCATCAATGGTTTGGGGACGGTTACGCTGATTTGCATACTATCAGGCTCATCATACATGTGGTCTTTGCAAGGCCACCACACACTTGCCCCTAGTCCCTGACACGACGTTGCTACAAAAGGCAAACCTTCTTTGTCTTTTTTCCACGAAAACCCTCCGTCCCAAGGAGCACGTTTAGCAACGTGTGGCTTACCACTGTACTCTACCAAAATCGATTCTTGATTACCCCTAGATTGTGGTTTTTGGAGTGTTACAAAAAAAGCATTACCCTCACGACGAAAATCTAGTTCTTTTCCGTCTTGGGTGATTCGTTGAATCGTAAGGGGTCGCTGCAAATCTACTTGTAATACTTGGGCAGACTGAAGCACTTTGTAGCGAATGTTTACACTGCCTTTGATACTACTGTCGGCAGGATTGATGCGGACGTTAAGATGATAAAATTCCAAATCCCACCAAGCGCGTTCTTGGGTGATGCTACCTCTCAAAGTATCGTCATGAGTAAAGGTATATTTTTGGGCAAAAAGGTTAGATTGAGTAATCAAAAATAAGCCTACAAAAGCAAGAAACTTCATTGGATACTAGGTTAGTCGTTGTGCAGAAGTAAATCGGTCAAATTCGATACAACAATAATAGCAGTTTAAGGGCAAAAAAAAAATCCGAACAGGAAGCCCATTCGGATTTAATATCTTTACTCAACGTTATGAAAAACTCTATACTTAAGACGTGAGCAAAGGAATAAGGTCACATTTTTTATATTTTTTTACGCAATTACCACACAATCACCCCTTTCCACTTCGTGTTCTACCTTTTTGTACTTCACATCTTTCACCACGCGCCCGTCACGGTACTGAACGGTCACTTTTTGGTTACGGTCGGCGATTTTGATAGAGCGTACAGGGGCTTGTTTTTCGACTTGGCGAGCTGCATAAGCATTAGGTCCCCCTACCTCTTCTTCTTCTTCCTCTACGCGATTGGTTTGTAGTTTGGGTTCGGGGGCACGACGTGCCGGGCGAGGGGCGGGCTGTTGAGGCTCTTCTTCCTGCGGAATATAAGTCTTCATCAAGAAGCTGATAGTCTCAAAGTTAATCTTAGTCATGAGACGCTTAAATAGCTCCACCGATTCAAACTTATAAATCAACAATGGATCTTTTTGCTCATAAGCCGCATTCTGAACAGACTGTTTCAAATCGTCCATGTCGCGGAGGTGTTCTTTCCATTCTTGGTCGATGAGTGAAAGTACCACAAATTTCTCCATTTCACGTACAATCTCACGACCATTGGTATCGATAGCTCTCTGTAAGTTTACGCCGATTTGAGTACCCTTGATACCATCCGTAAACGGAATCACAATCTCCTGAATTGTCCCGCCATGATCAGCAGCAATTTGTTTAAGTACGGGTACTACTTGTTCAGAGATAACTTTATTCTTTTGGGCATAATGTTGTTCAGCAGCGTTGTACAATCGTTGTACGCGCTGTTCTGGCTTCAACTTATTGTATTCATCACGCTGGAAAGGTGGCTCAATTCCAAAGTTAGTAATGACCGCCAATTCCAATTCTTCGTAGTTACTTTCGGTATTGGTGATGATTTCGTTACAAACTTCATAAAGCGTATCAGCGATGTCAATCGACAAGCGATCTCCAAACAAAGCATTGCGGCGACGTTTGTAGATGTTTTCGCGCTGCATGTTCATCACGTCGTCGTATTCGAGCAAGCGTTTACGAATACCAAAGTTGTTTTCTTCTACTTTGATTTGTGCACGCTCAATCGACTTGGTCACCATTGAATGCTGAATCACCTCACCTTCTTCAAGGCCCATACGGTCCATTATACCAGCGATACGATCAGAACCAAACATACGCATCAAGCCATCTTCGAGCGATACAAAAAACTGAGAAGTACCAGGGTCACCTTGACGACCCGCACGCCCTCTCAACTGACGGTCTACACGACGGCTTTCGTGGCGCTCTGTACCTACAATGGCCAAACCTCCCGCCGCTTTTGCCTCAGCGCTAAGTTTAATATCCGTACCCCGACCGGCCATGTTTGTCGCAATCGTCACCGTACCTGGCTTACCGGCTTCTGCTACGATTTCGGCCTCACGTTGGTGTTGTTTTGCGTTCAATACTTGGTGAGGTATCTTACGCAAGGTGAGCATCCGGCTGAGTAGCTCTGAGTTTTCGACCGAAGTAGTACCCACCAACACAGGACGTCCCTTACTTACCAATTCCACGATTTCGTCTACTACGGCATTGTATTTTTCGCGCACTGAACGATATACTTTGTCTTCTTCGTCTTTTCGTACGACAGGAATATTGGTAGGAATACTTACCACATCAAGTTTATAAATTGTCCAAAACTCCCCAGCCTCCGTTTGGGCTGTACCCGTCATACCACACAGCTTGTGGTACATACGGAAATAGTTTTGGAGCGTAACAGTCGCATAGGTTTGAGTAGCATCTTCTACCTTCACATTTTCTTTGGCTTCTACGGCTTGGTGAAGTCCATCTGACCAGCGACGCCCTTCCATAATACGGCCTGTTTGCTCATCTACGATTTTGACTTTGCCGTCCATGAGTACATAGTCCACATCCCGCTCAAACAAAGAATACGCCTTCAACAATTGTTGTACCGTATGCACACGTTGCGTTTTGATAGAGTAATCGCGGATGACCTCTTCTTTACGCAACAATTTCTGTTGGTCATTATAATCCGGGTTTTGGTCGATGGCGTTCAAGTCAATCGACAAATCAGGAAGTACAAAGAAAGTAGGGTCTTCACCTTCTCCTGTGATATAATCTAAGCCTTTTTCGGTAAGCTCTACACTATTGTTTTTTTCTTCAATGGTAAAAAACAACGGGGCATCAGCTTCTGGCATCAACTTCTGGTTTTCGGCCAAATAGATTTTTTCGGTTTCCTGCATGAGGGTTTTCATCCCAGTCTCACTCAAAAACTTAATGAGAGGCTTGTATTTGGGAAATCCACGATGCGCACGAAACAACGCCAATCCACCTTCTTTTTTATCGCCAGCCGCAATTTTTTTCTTGGCTTCGTTGAGCAAATCTGTCACCAAACGTTTTTGGGCATCCACTATGCGCGACACACGAGGCTTCAATTCTGCAAAATCCTGCTCATCACCACGAGGCACCGGCCCACTGATAATCAAAGGAGTACGAGCATCATCAATCAATACAGAGTCAACCTCATCGACCATCGCAAAGTGATGTTTACGCTGTACGAGTTCTTCGGGCGTATGCGCCATGTTATCGCGCAGATAGTCAAAACCAAACTCATTGTTGGTTCCATAAGTAATATCGGCTAAGTACGCTTGACGACGCGCAAAAGTATTGGGCTGATGACGGTCGATACAATCCACGCGCAACCCGTGAAATTCAAACAGAGGTCCATTCCACTCACTATCGCGGCGAGCCAAGTAGTCGTTGACAGTTACGACATGCACCCCCTGCCCCGACAACGCATTCAAGAATGCTGGTAGCGTAGCCACGAGGGTTTTACCTTCACCCGTAGCCATTTCAGAGATTTTACCTTGGTGAAGCACCGTTCCCCCGATGATTTGGACATCGTAATGAACCATGTTCCATTTAATAGGATGTCCTACTACATTCCAAGTAGTGCTCCAGATGGCTTTATCTCCGTTGATTTTGACATTGTCTTTTTTGGTAGCAAGCTCTTGGTCAAGGAGGGTTGCTGTTACTTCCAACGATTCATTTTCGGTGAAACGCCGCGCGGTTTCTTTCACAATCGCAAAAGCGGTTGGTAGGATTTGAATCAAAACTTTTTCAAGTTCTTTGTCGCGCTCGGCGATAAAAGTATCAATCTGCTTAAAAATTTCTTCCTTCTGATTGACATCCATTTCGGCATTGTCAACAATCTGCTGGCGAAGAGACGCGATTTGGTCATCTATTGACTTAAGTTGACCTGCGATATACGTTTTGAGTTCTTGAGTAGCCTTACGTAACTCATCATGGCTGAGATTGCGAAGTTTAACAAACTCAGCATTTACTTTTTCTACATAGGGAGTAAGTTCTTTCAAGTCACGGTCCGATTTCGTCCCAAAGAGCCCTGTAAAACTTTTAGTGAGGAATTTTATCATTTTTATATATATAATAAGCTGCAACTATCGTCGTATAAGGTCGCAGTGGTTTATCGTTTTTACGTTTCAATGATGCCAGTTCTTTATACGCCACCAATATCGCGCCTAAAGTTCAACATTTTCGCAAAGTTAGCTTTTTGTCAGTAGTTTAATAACAATAATTGCCTCACAATATTTTATTCAGACAAATTGACAGTTAAAAATAGTGACTGACAGGTTGCCATTTTTGATTGTTTGCGTCTACGGATATGGTTTAAAACAAAGAAAGAGGAGTCTCCTCCCCTTTCTTTGTGAGAATATCGTTTTTTTACCAGAAAATCCAATAAATTAAACAAAAAGCCGTAATGACAGCAATGGCACCATACCGAAACTCAGGGGTAACTTTAAACCATTCGGTACGTACTTCAAAAGCATTGGCTTGGTTTTTACCTTTGGATTGGGCGAGACTAATCGCAATATGCACCGCCGAACAAATCCAGAATACTACTCCCATACGATTGAGGAATGGAAAATCAGGATACAAATTTTCAATCACTGCCGATAGTGCAATACTCAATACGGCGGCTGCCAAAGCGCCATTGGCAGTGGCTTTTTTCCAGAAAAAGCCCAACAAAAAGATACTCAAAATACCCGGAGAAATATAGCCCGTATAAACTTGAATGTATTCGAAGGCTTGTCCAAAATTAGCTAACAATGGACTCACCAACAAAGCGATGATAAAAGCAATAACAATCACTAAGCGCCCTGTCCAAACGGTTTGTTTTTCGGTGAGGTTTTTGTTGAAAAACTTCTGGTGAATATCTAATACATAAATCGTAGAAATACTATTGGCTTTTCCTGCCAAACTTGCCACAATCGCCGCCGTGAGGGCTGCAAAAGCCAGTCCTTTCAAGCCCACAGGAAGAAGGTTGAGCAATACAGGATAGGCATTGTCTGGCTTGACGATGCCATTTTGGGTAATACCATTTACGATAGAGGTATCGGCATTTTCTTGAAACAATACATAAGCAGCCAATCCAGGCAATACCACAATAAAAGGCATCATCATTTTCAAGAATGCGGCAAAAAGTACTCCATTACGGGCAGTGTTGATGTCGGCACCTAAGGCACGTTGGGTCATGTATTGGTTACATCCAAAATAATTAAGATTGTTGACCCACTGCCCCCCAATGATAAACATCATGATACCCGGGAGCTGATTGTAGGCATCGATAAAGCCCCCACGACCGTCATGAACTTGGTATTGGCCGGGGGTAAAAATCATGTGTAAATGACTATCTGCTTTTTCTCGAATCAAGCCTAGCCCTTCTAATACTCCAGCCCCTGTGCCTACTTTTACGGACAACAAATCTAGCGCTAGATAAGTAGTAGCCAAACCACCAAATATTAAGCACACCACCTGAATAACATCCGTATATCCAATTACTTTCATTCCACCTAGGGTAATAATGACGGCAAAAGTGGTCAGAAAAATCGCACAAGGCATAAAAGCAAAACCCGTCATTTTTTCGAGGCTCAATGCTCCTAAATAAATGATAGAAGTGAGGTTAACGAAAATGTACAAAAACAACCAAAAAACGGCCATGATAGTCGCCAATCGCTCATTGTAGCGTTTTGACAAAAACTGAGGCATGGTATAAATTTTGTTGTTGAGATACATGGGTAAAAAGTAAACCGCTACAATAATGAGCGCCACTCCTCCCAGCAATTCATATACCGAAATGGCAATTCCCAATTGGAAAGCTTGTCCACTCATTCCAATAAACTGCTCTGCGGAGATATTGGAAGCAATGATAGAAGCCCCGATTGCCCACCAAGTAAGGGAGCCTTCGGCCAAAAAGAAGTCTTTTGAATCGGCGGTTTGTTTGCCTTTGTGTTTGTAAATCCAATAGCCATAACTAGAAACAATCACAAAATAAACGAGAAAGATTACGTAGTCTAGGGTTTCGAGTCCAAGGGTCATAGGGTGCTAGGTTTGAATGGGTAAAAGAGGTAAGGTTTGGAATAATTCGCTAGGTTAGTTTAACATTAATCAGCATCCTTGCCCATAATAGGCATTTTTACCATGTTTGCGTTCATAATGCTTCATGCGTAAACTGTCTTTGATACGTGGGGTATGAGGGTTGATTTGTAAAGTCAAGTAAGCCATACGGGCCACTTCTTCCAACACCGCTGCATTGTACACCGATTTTTCGGCATTTTTACCCCAAGTAAACGGCCCATGATTTTGGAGCAATACCATTTCGACTTCTTTGTGCGACAATCCCCTTCCTTCAAAAACTTCAAAGATTTGATTGCCTGTTTCGTACTCATAATCTCCCTGAATCATTTCGTCAGAGAGTACCGCCGCACACGGAATGTCTTGATGCGTATGGTCGGCATGAGTAGTCCCAAAGATAGGAATATCGCGCCCCGCTTGTGCCCAAGCTACCGCATAAGTACTATGGGTATGAGTGATACCGCCGATGTCGTCCCAAGTTTTGTAAAGCAGCGCATGGGTTTTGGTATCAGACGAAGGGCGCATTGTCCCTTCCACGACTTTGGCATCATAATCCATGATAACGATATCTTCGGGTTTGAGAAGTTCGTAAGGAACCCCGCTAGGTTTGATAGCAAAAACAGCCTTGTCTCTATCAACGGCGCTTACGTTGCCAAAAGTAAATAATACCAGGCCCAATTTAGGCAACTGCATATTGGCTTCGTAACATTCTTGTTTCAATGATTGATATAAGCTCATAAGAAATTCGTTTCTCCTGAAAATGTTATTGCTTAAAGTTAGCTTATTTATAGGCTACTTCGCTGTATCTCAACTGATTCTTCAAATCACGAATCTTGGTATCTTTGTCAATCACCACTAGCTCTACGCCAAACATATCAGCCAAATCTTCGATGTATTCGGTGCTGAGGTTTTGGCTATAAGCCGTATGATGCGCTCCACCTGCCAAAATCCAAGCTTGTAAGCCTACTTCCATACTTGGTTGGGGTTTCCATAAGGCACGTGCGGTTGGAAGTTTGGGAAATGCTTCGGTTACTTCTACGGCTTCCACCTCATTGACCAATAAGCGAAAACGATTGCCCATGTCAATCAAAGATACATTGAGGGCAGGGCCTGCTGCTGCGTCAAAAACCAACCTTACGGGGTCTTCTTTACCGCCGATACCTAATGGATGAACTTCACACTTAACCTTACTTTTGGCAATCGACGGACAAATTTCCAACATATGCGAGCCTAAAACAAGGGGATTGGCAGGGTCGAAATGATAGGTATAATCTTCCATAAAAGAATTGCCCCCTTCCAATCCTGTAGCCATTACTTTGAGGGCACGTACCAAAGCCGACGTTTTCCAGTCTCCTTCTCCACCATAGCCATAGCCCGCAGCCATCATACGTTGAGAACCAATACCAGGCAATTGCCGCATTCCGTGGAGGTCTTCAAAAGTATTGGTATAAGCCGCAAATCCACCTTCTTCTAAAAACGCTTTTAAACCCAACTCTATACGCGCCGCTTCTATCAATGACTGACGCATAAGGCCTCCATTGTGGAGCGAAGGCATGAGTTCATAGGTATCTTCATATTCTTGGATAAGCGTAAAAATATCAGCTTCTGAGATTTGATTGATATATTTTACCAAATCTCCTACGCCGTGGGTATTGACCGAAAATCCAAAGGTCATTTCGGCGGCTACTTTATCGCCATCTGTCACGGCGACTTGGCGCATATTGTCACCAAAACGTACCACTTTCATGGTTTGTAGTTCATATTTAGCGGCTGCCACCCGGCTCCACACGTTGATTTTTTGAATCACGTCTGCTTGCTGCCAATGCCCTACTACTACTTTACGATTGAGGCGCATCCGCGACATGATAAATCCAAACTCTCTATCTCCATGCGCCGATTGATTGAGGTTCATAAAGTCCATGTCAATGCTATCCCAAGGAATGTCGCGGTTGTATTGAGTATGTAAATGCAACAATGGTTTTTTGAGAACATTCAACCCTCGTATCCACATCTTGGCTGGCGAAAAAGTATGCATCCACGCAATGATTCCGATACAGCCCGGCGCTACATTGGCCTCTTGACAAATCGCATAAATCTCTTCGGGGGTTTTGACCACGGGTTTGAATACTACCCTAACGGGGATTTGAGGCGAGTCATTTAACGACCCTGCGATTATGGACGAATGCTCATCTACTTGGCGAAGTGTCTCTTCTCCGTACAAATGCTGGCTTCCAGTGACAAACCAGACTTCAAATTGTTTTAGCATGATTGTTTATAAATAGCGAGTTGTTTCTTAATAACTTTTATTTTTGAACTACCTTAAAATTGTCAATTGATTGTCTGGATTTGGTAGTTCTAAACCCAAAATATCCCTTCGGTAAGGGTGCCTCATCAGTAAAGCTAAAAAACAGTCGGTCATTGACATACAACTGCGTGATACGGTCTTGTACTGAGATTCGAAAATGATATACTTTATTGGCCTCCAGAAGATGCTTTTTATCAGTATATTCGAGCAACACCACATGTTCTTGATCTGCTTGATACTTACCAAATTCGGTCAGTGTGTTGTTTTCTGCGCCAATTTTGGCATAATACAAACTCAAAGAATCATAACTTGCCAATAGAGGTTTTCGCCCCATTACTTTACTTGAGTGGGGGTCAGAGACTTGCCAAAAAAAATCAACATTGGCTACTCTGTCGTTTATCTTGCCTGATACCAGCACAGTACGATCAAACTCCATAGTCCATTGTGAGTTGAGCTCGTGTTTTAGCCAAATAGTAGCTTCCCCATTCACATCCATAATCATCTGCCCGTTTTCGACATAAATACTGTTGTGAGCGCTATCGAGCGTTTCTACAAACCACAAATCAGCGTTGAACCCTTGCTCAAAATTATCCTGATAAGTAGCTTTTTGAGCTACCGCCATCCCAGAAATCAGACAACAAAGCACCCACCATAAACCCATGCTATTAGCCCCTAATTAATTGACCGATTATTTTTTCTCCACAAATTCTCCTAACGTTAAATATTTTTGGTAGAGATTTTGATACACCGCTACTTTGTCTACTTCAGGCAGATATTCGGCATCAAATCCCGAGCCCATCGCCTTTTGGGCTACTTCCATAGAAGGGTGGATTCCTGCCGCTACGGCCGCACACATAGCCGCACCAAGCGCACAAGCTTGATCCGCACTCGCCGCTTTGATGGGCATATTGAGCACATTGGCAAGCGTCTGCATCACAAAAGGTGACTTTTTAGCTACGCCTCCTATGCCAGTTACTTTTTTGATAGAAACTCCTTCTCTAAAAAATCTTTCGACAATAGCCCGCGAGCCAAAGGCTGTAGCTTCTACCAAGGCTTTGAAGATTCGGACAGCATCCGTACCTAAATTTAACCCCGAAATAGCGGCCTTCAAGGTATGGTTGGCATCAGGTGTACGGCGACCATTGATCCAATCAAGGGCAATAGGGTCATTCTCCGTTACGGGTAGTTGAGAAGCTTGTTGCGACAAATAAGGAATCAGTTGTTTGCTAAGGTTCTGTGCGGCCTCTTCTCCTAAAAGCACTTTTACTGGTTCCACTATTATCTTCTGAAACCAAGCATATACATCTCCAAAAGCCGACTGCCCTGCTTCCATGCCTAGCATTCCGGGTACAATCGACCCATCTACTTGACCACAAATTCCTTTGATGAGCAAATGCCCGATTTCTTCATTAGGGGCAATCAACATATCGCAGGTAGAGGTTCCCATCACCCTCACAAAAGTATAAGGCTCTATCTCCGCTCCTACCGCGCCCATGTGGGCATCAAAAGCCCCGACACCTATCACTACGCTTGTGGACAAACCCAGCTTAGTAGCCCATTCTTGAGAAATAAAGCCCATAGGCTCATCAGAAGTATAAGTATGGGTATAAAGTCGGTCTCTGGTACCTGCCAACAACGGATCTAGCTTCACTAAAAACTCCTCTCCGGGCAACCCATCAAATTCATTGTGCCACATGGCTTTGTGTCCAGCAGCGCAACGAGAGCGTTTGAGCGATAGTGGGTCAGTATTTCCAGTCAACACTGCCGAAATCCAGTCACAATGCTCTACCCACGAAAATGCGTGTTGGCGAACAGCGGCATCCGTACGAAGTGTTCGCAAAATTTTGGCCCAATACCATTCCGACGAATAGATTCCTCCTACGTATTTGGTATAATCTACGTCCCAATGATGCGCCAAATCATTGATTTCTTCGGCTTCAGCATTGGCAGTATGGTCTTTCCAAAGAATAAACATACCGTGAGGATTTTCGGCAAAATCAGGCAAAAGGGCCAAAGGCGTGCCGTTTTTATCTACTGCTACGGGCGTTGAGCCGGTAGTATCTACCGAGATACCTTTAATTTGCTGACGTACTTCGTCCGATACCGCCGCCAAAGCACCTTTGATTGATGCTTCTAACCCTTCCAAATAATCCAAAGGGTGCTGCCTAAATTGAGAAATAGCCGGGTCACAATAAAGCCCTTGTTTCCAACGTGGATATTCAAATACATGGGTTCCTACGCTCTCGCCCGTATGAGCATTGACTACCAACGCCCGCACTGAATCAGTGCCGTAGTCAACTCCTATCACATATTGATTTTGCATTTCTTTTGAACAAATTTTAACGGTTAAGTAGTTAAATTATCACTCACAAAAAGGCTCTTACGACGACTCTGGCATGAAATACCAAAAGGCATTGAATTTGCTCTCGTATTTTTGCTTATCGAGTCGGTAAAGAATCGCTTTTTTAGTAGCCGAATTTTCGTTTTTTTCGCCTGTATCTATCAATAACCCCGTCGATAAGATTTTGCGACTAAAGTTGCGCCGATCAAGACGCATATCATAGATAGCTTCGTAGAGTTTTTGTAGCTGAGGAATGGTAAATTTTTCGGGCAATAGTTCAAAACCAATCGGATGAAGTGCCGCCTTATACCGCAAACGTTCCAGCGCATTTTCGACCATTCTATCATGGTCAAAAATCAACTTAGGAGCATTTTTAAGGCTGATCCATTGGGCATTATGAGCCCGAACCGATTCTTGGTCGTGGGCATGAATATTAATGAGAGCAAAAAAGACAACGGATATTGTGCGTTCGACAGGATCGCGATTTACTTTGCCATAAGTTTGAAGGTGTTCCACATAAATGTTGTCAAGCCCTGTCAACTCATACAAAATCCGTTCGGCACCCACCTCCAAATCTTCCTCTTCTTTCACAAAACCACCCATCAACGACCATTTGCCTTTCTCAGGCTCAAAATTTCTTTTGATAAGCAGTAGTTTGATTTCTTCCCCATCAAAACCGAATATAATACAGTCGATTGCAACAAGTAAACGAGTGGAATGTAAATAGCGGTTCATTAAATGTGTCATTTCGACACAATAATAGACCCTTTTTTATTACTTTTCAACTATTTTCTTGAATTTATTAAAACATTTTTTAATTACTAAACATTTTAACCACATCATACCCAAACCGAAGTATCAAACCAAACACTACCACCAAAAATACGGCTCGTATAAAGGTATTGCCGCGCAAGATAGCCATTCGGCTTCCTAAAAACGAACCTACGATGTTACAGGCCATCATTGGCAAGGCAATTTCAAACACTACGTACCCCTTCCATAGAAAGAAAATCAAAGAAGACACATCGGCTACTACATTGATGATTTTGGCAATGGCAGAGGCTTTCAAAAACTGATACCCTACTATACTTACAAAACCAAAAACCAGTAAACTTCCCGTACCTGGCCCCACAAATCCATTATAAAATCCGGCTGTCATCCCGATCAACAATCCATACCCAAGGAGTCGAGTAAGGGATACAGGGGGATTTTCTTCATGCCCTAAACGCTTATTGACATACGTATAAATCGCAATAGCGGCCATCAGTACCAGTATGATTGGCTTCAATATCTCAGCTTTCAGGTGGCTTGCTACTGTTGCTCCCAAATACGACATCAAAGCAGTACCCAAAGCCGTGAGTAACACCACTTTCCACGGCACGTCTACCTTACGCGCATATTGATAACCTGCCACGCTTGTGCCCAAAAATGAAGCAAAACGGTTTGTGCCTATCACTTGAGAAACCGAAAAATGCGGAAATAAAACAAAAAGAGCAGGAACCTGTACCAATCCCCCTCCCCCCACAATAGAATCTACAAAACCAGCCAATAATGCCGCTAACGACGCCAAGATAATTTCCAACTCCAAAAGATTAAAATTAAACAATCAAAATGTCACTCAATCTTAAATATTGCTTCTCAATAATTTGATGGAGATAGCTATCAAAATCAATCCAAAAATCTTGCGTAAAACATCTGTCCCCGCTACTCCCAATAATCTTTCAATCCAGACCGAAGAACGTAAGACCAAATAAATAAAAATAAGATTAATCAAAATCCCGATGATGATGTTGATTTCTTGGTAAGCCGCTTTCAACGACAAAATGGTAGTCATCGTACCTGCGCCCGCAATCATCGGAAAAGCAATCGGCACAATAGAGGTGGCATTGGTATGGACAGCATCATGCTTGAAAATATTGCGTCCTAAAATCATCTCTAAGCCAATCAAAAACAAAATCAAGGCTCCCGCCACTGCAAACGATTCGACATCTACCCCAAAAAGCCGAAGGATTTCTTTTCCAATGTATAAGAAAGCTATCATCAAGCCACCCGATACAAAAGTGGCGCGGCGGGCATTGATAGCTCCTGCCTTACGACGTAAATCAATAATAACAGGAATAGATCCCAAAATATCAATCACCGAAAACAAAATCAGGGTGACTGAGACAATCTCTTTAAAGTTTGGAATGGGCATACATTTAAGAAGGATGAAGGTGTAAAAGCTTCGCAAAGCTACGAGGTTTTTGTTTATACTTTCTCACGACCTTTCATCTGTTTTTTGGGCCGTTCTTCAAACTAAGAAAAAAAATCTAGCCAAGTACCTTGCATCACAAAGTACCTTATATTAGCTTTGTACCATCGATTACCTATTAACAGCCATTTGAAAACAAAGCAAGGGAATGTGGAGTGAGTGTAGGAGGGCGAGAAGCTTATAAAACATCTGACCTTTTATACTTGCTCTTGTTCCCTGTACTTTTTACAGCCATGACCGTCAATCTAAAAATTTCAAAACATGACAACAGCATGAATATTGAGAACGCTCAAGTGCAGATGCGAAAAGGGATTCTAGAATTTTGTATCATGCACATCATCTCTCGGGGCGAAGTTTACGCTTCCGATATGCTAGACGAACTGACCGCAGCCAAAATCATGGTAGTGGAGGGTACGCTGTACCCACTCTTGACTCGTCTCAAAAACTCTGGTCTGCTCGATTATAAATGGGTAGAATCTTCGTCTGGCCCCCCACGCAAATATTATATATTGACTGAAATGGGCAAGCAGTTTTTGAACGATATGCAACAAACTTGGGTCGAGCTTTCCGACTCCGTCAACACGATTGTGCAAAAGACACATGACTTGGGAGAAAAAAGCGAGCAACAGCCAACCAACTAATTGACAAACAAAACGGACAACTGTTAACTGATGCGCCAGCATCCATTGCCATGAAAAAGACTATTAGCATTAATATCGCCGGTCTAATTTTTTATATTGAAGAAGACGGTTACGATAAACTTAGAAATTACCTAAACTCAATCCAAAAGTACTTCTCCACTTACGAAGATAGTAAGGAAATCATTTCTGATATTGAAGGAAGGATTGCCGAAAAATTCTTAAACAAACAAAAAGCCACCGAAAAGCAGGTAATTAGCCTTGAGGATGTCGAGGAACTCATCAAAAGTATGGGTACTGTTTCGGATTTTGAAGCTATTCAAGAAGAAGAAGACTTGGCCAACGAAGTAGTACAAACTACCACAGTTCCAACTTCAACCGAAGCAGTTGGGTCCACTCCCAGCGCCTCGTATACTTCTTCTTCCACTACTACTGCTCCTCGCAAACTCGTTCGCGATACCAAACGTAAGCTTTTGGGAGGCGTATGTGCTGGAATTGCCCATTATTTCAATGTAGACCCTCTTTTGGTAAGACTTCTTTTCTTACTCTTTTTCATGGGACTACCTGCCTTGAGTGGAGGCGTATTTGGAGGGGATAGCATTGAGTTTTTTGGTCCTTTGAGCGGAATTTCATTTTTAATGTACATCGCGTTTTGGATCTCTTTTCCAGGATCTCATACACTTGAAGAAGACAAGAGCATCAAGAAGTTTTACCGCAATCCTGACAAAAAAGTAGTAGGCGGAGTTGCCGCAGGCGTAGCCGCTTATTTTGGAGTGGATTTGGGGGTAGTCCGATTTGTATGGGTATTGAGCATTTTATTGTTTGGTACAGGGTTTTTGCTCTACATTATTTTGTGGTTGATTACACCTCGGGCCAACACCCTCACCGAAAAAATGGAGATGAAAGGCCAGCCTATCACCCTCGAAAACATAGAAACTAACGTAAAGAAAGCACTACAACCTGAACAAAGAGAAGAAAATATCCTTACAAAATTATTGTTGTTTCCTTTCCGTGCCGTAGCGATTGTTTTTAATGGGCTGACTCCCCTGATGCGCTTTTTGGTAGTAGTTATGAGAATCTTCGCAGGGCTGATGCTCGTAGCGATTAGCTCAGGAGCCTTGTTAGGACTTATTACGGCACTGCTTGCGGTGCTGGGATTAGGAACTTGGGATTTTGGAGATATTGATAATGATCTTATGCCTCTTCACTTTTTTATCGGTGAAGTATCTCCCATGGCTTATATTTTTCTCTTTTTTGCGGTAGGTGCTCCTTTTGCGGCTATTGGATGGCTTGGGGTATCGCTTCTCGCAAAAGAAAACAAATTTTCGTCGGCGGTTTGGCAAACTTTACTTGGGTTATTTTTGGTGGGGATTGTCGGAAGTACGATTTTTGGATTTCGATATGGAGCCAATTTTAGAAGAGAAGGCACCGTAGAAAAAGTACAGACTTATACGCTTCCACAAACGCCACTATTGATTGATTTAAAAAATCAAAACTCAAGCGGCAACTACAACAATACTCATTTAGATTTAGAAGGTTATGAAGGTAATGTGGCCAAATTGGAGCTTCGTTTTCGCTCACAAGGTAGGTCGCGTCAAGATGCCGAGTTTAATGCTTCCAATATTCTTTATAATGTAACTCAAAGTGATTCTTCTCTGCTGTTTGACGAAGATTTCACTCTCTCCAGCAAGGCCTCTCGCTTCCGTGGTCAACGCCTCACAATGACACTTTATATGCCTTACGATAAAGCATTTAGAATGAGTCGCGACTTTTACGACCACTTTTGGGGAGTTCGCCACACCGCCCAAAAAGAATATGACCTCGAAATCAATGACGAGCTTTTCAAAAACGTACGTTGGAGTATTTCAAGAGATTCGGGATTGGTATGTCTTGACCGCCCTGTGGTAGAGCAAAGCAACGACGACAACAACTATAGCGACGACAACGAAATAGACGAACTTAGCGACGATATTGAGTCGGGTCTCAACGAAGCCTTTGACCGCTCTTTTGACAAAAAAGGTGAAATGAGCAAGCAGTTTGATGTAGCGAATTTCAATAAAATCAGAGTGGGAGGAGCATTTGTGGTAACTGTTAAAAAAGGAGAGACGCACAAAGTAATAGCCGACGGCAGTGAGGATTCGCTAGACGAAGTGGAAGTAAAAGTAGAAGATGGCACTTTGCGCGTCGAAAATCGCCGAAATATCAAACTCACAGGGCGCCAAAAAAGAATAGGTTTGACTATCGTAGTACCTAGCGTCGAAGAAATAGATTTTTCAGGAGCCACTTTATCCCGTATCGAAAATTTCAACAACCTTAGTTCGCTTAAAGTAAACATTGCAGGTGCTTCCAAAACCCTTATCAACGTGGATGTCCAAAGACTTGATTTAAGTATCTCAGGAACATCCAAAGCAGAATTGCGCGGAAGTGCCAAAAACTTAGAGGCAAATTTGGCAGGGACTTGTTGGCTAGATGCTGAGCAAATGAACATTCAGACGGCTAAAGTTGAAGCCTCAGGCGTAAGCAAAGCCAACATGGGCAATATCCCTAATCTGACTTCAAATGCAAATGGATTGAGTCGCATACGTCGGCAAGGTGAAAACTAAAAAGAAAAAACATAACATCCTGTTTATGGCTGCCTTCTGGGCAGCCATTTTTTTTAATATCTTCTTTAAGATTCAATTAGGCATTCTTTTTGCTGTATTGAAAATGGTCTTTTCGCTTTGGTATAAATTGCGCCTTAAAGGCGCTCTTTTTACACAAAATCGCCAGTCAAAGAAGAATCACAATATTGGCATTTTTTTTGATTTATTATTTAGTATACCAGTAACAATGCAATAAGTGTATATGCCAAAAAAATTTAGCAATCTTTTAGGAATACTTTTGGGAGTGGTGTTGATTGGCTTTTTTGTATCTGAAAGCTGTCGCCCCAAAAACGATGATACCAATCCTATTTCCGTAGATTCTACGGCACTTTCTTCTTGCATTTTGATGTCAGAAAGAATCAATGATGCCTTGCTCAAAACTTATGAGTATGATTCCTTGCGCCGTCTTACGCGTGTATTTGAATATGGTGGCATCCCCCAAAGCAATCGCCTTCTCAAAAGATACTCGTTTGTGTACGACTCCAAAAGTAGAATTTTGCAGTTTAGAGAAACCAATTTAGCAGTTCGTGACCAAAACTTTATTTATAACCTGACTTACAACAATAAAAATATTCTAGAAGCAATAGAAGTGCAAAGAGTATATAATTCTGGTGCACGTTCGGAAGATACTTTATTTGTCAAATACGACCCCAACAATCGGCTTACGGAACTCTCGTCACGGCGAGGAGTCTCGTCCAAATGGGAATACGATACTGAAGGGAATGCCGTAAAATGGTTTGTAAAAACACCTCTAATGCAAGCAGACAGCCTAGCCGCCGAATATGGCAACTTCGACGATAAGGTGAATATTTACGCTTTTTCGCAGGGAATTCAACTCATCAATTTGTTAACGGGCCGTGCGCCTAGTCGACGCAACCCTCTCAACTACACTGCCTCTGGCCAAAGCGTAGAGGCTTCGTACCAATATAACCTAAAACGGGTGCCGACTTTGGCAGTGCTTAAATACAAAACCACCAACAATACCCTTCGCGAAACGGTATACAGCTATGAGCTTTCTTGTAACTAATGGGTAGTTGTCACTCAAAATCAGCCTTAAACTTAGGACTTTAATTTTTCGTTGTCTAAGTGTCGAGTGGCATCTCTTTGGGTCTTTTTAGCCAGATTTTTCTCAAATGCTTCCGTTAAATTTACTCCTGTTTGATTGGCCAAGCAAAGCAATACCCACAGCACATCGGCCATTTCATCGGGTAGATTTTTCTCCAAATCTGATTTTTTAAACGACTGATCACCGTAGGTACGCGCCATGATACGCGCAAGTTCTCCTACTTCTTCGGTCAAAATAGCCATATTGGTCAATTCACTAAAATACCTAACGCCATAAGTCTTTATCCACTTATCTACCTCTTGTTGGGCTTGTTCTAAAGTCATATTTTCTTAGTCTATTTTTTTAATCCACAATCCAAATCCGGTCTGCTTCGTGGCCTTGCTCACGCCATTCTACCAATACACGTTGCGTATCTAAAGTATTGACTTTCATACCTGTATAATCTGGTTCAACCGGAATCTCTCGATTATACTGCCGATCTATCAAAACCAACAACTCTACCTTTCGAGGACGCCCAAATGCCTGCATAGCATCTAGTGCAGCGCGTACCATCCGGCCGGTTGCCAGTACATCGTCGATGAGAATTACTTTCTTTTCTTCTATCACAAAATTTACTTTGGTGGCATTGGGTTTGAGTGGCTCACGCCGCCGGAAATCGTCTCGGTAAAAAGTGGCATCCAAATACCCCAACGGAATGTGTAAACCCGTAATTTGGCGAAGTTCGTTGGCTATCCTTTCGGCAAAATAAATGCCCCTAGGCTGAAGTCCCAACAAAACTGAATCAGAAAATTCTTGGTGATTTTCGATGACTTGTTGACAAAGTCGGCTCACCATAATTTCGAGCAAAGGGCTGCTCAATATAAGACGATGTTGATTCATAATATCCATTCTATTTTTAGTCTCACCATGCGTGCTTGCGCACGCTTGAGCGTTATTCACCATTTAGGCTACCAATCATTGCTAAAAACTCTTCTCCCGAAATCATTTTTACTCCTAATTTGGTTGCTTTATCCACTTTTGAAGCGCCCGGTTTTTCGCCTACAATCAAGAAGTTGAGTTTGGCAGATACCCCACTTACCAGTTTTCCTCCATTGGCTTCGATTTTATTTTCCAACTCTTCACGGGTCATATTTCCAAAAGTACCTGTATAAAGAAATGATTTGCCTTCCAATGCATTGGATTCTACCACAATAGGAGCATCATCTGTTTCCATTTTCAAACCTGCCGCCCGTAAACGGGTGACATACTCCCGATTAGCAGGCTCGGCAAAAAAGTCTACGATGCTTTGGGCGATTTTTTCGCCAATCTCAGGTACCTGACGTAGCGTTTCAAAATCGGCATTCATTAAGGCGTCGATATTTTTGAAATAAGCCGCTAGCTTCTCGGCCACCGTAGCTCCCACAAAGCGAATTCCAATCGCAAACAACACTTGCTTAAAAGGCACTTGCTTAGACTGCTCAATTCCCTTCAAGATATTCTCGACAGTCTTCTCCTTAAACCCAATTCTTTTGGTTTTACCTGTCTCATCATCCACAATAACTTTTTCTAATCCAAACAGCTTTTCATAACTTAAATCATACAAATCGGCGGGTTGTTGAATCAGTTTTTTATCAAACAATAGCTCAATTTTTCCTTCGCCTAAGCTATCAATATTCATCGCTTTTCGGTGAATAAAATGCTCTACTTTTCCGCGCAATTGCGGCGGACAACCGCGTTCGTTGGGGCAATAATGATTAGCTTCTCCTTCTTTTCTAACCAACTCGGTACCACACTCGGGACAATGAGTGGGAAACTGAATCGGGAAAGTGAGCCTTGTAGCCCGAGCAGTTTGGTCTACACCCGTGATTTTGGGAATGATTTCGCCACCTTTCTCCACAAAAACCACATCATTGAGAAGCAGACCAAGGCGTTCTATTTCGTTGGCATTATGAAGCGATGCTCGCTTTACTCTTGTACCAGAAAGCCACAGCCCTTTGCCGTTTTGTTCTAAATTGTCAAGGTTAGCCACGGGAGTCAACGCCCCCGTACGGCCTACTTGGTAAGATACAGAACGCAATACGCCTGGTTTATTTTCGGCTTTGTATTTGTAGGCAATAGCCCAGCGGGGGCTTTTGGCCGTAAACCCAAGTTCACGCTGCTGCGCAATAGAATTTACTTTTATGACAATCCCGTCGGTAGCTAGCGGCAAACTATGCCGCTTGGTTTCCCACTGATGAATATAATTTAGTACATCTTCGATAGTAGCGCATTTTTCCCAGCTTGGCGATACATTGAAACCCCAAGATTTGAGGGCTAGCAAACTATCTGAGTGAGTAGAAAATACCTCATCGTCGGCTAAGAAATAATACACATAACAATCAAGTTGACGCCGTGCTACTTCGGTCGAATCCTGCAACTTAAAAGCACCCGACGCAGCATTGCGAGGATTGGCGTAGGTGGTTTCGTCAGCGTCTTCTAGTTCTTTGTTCAATTTCTCAAAAACACTATTAGGCATAAACCCTTCTCCTCTCACCTCAAAATTGGCAGGTATTTGGGTGGCCCGAATCTTCAAAGGAAGGGTTTTAATCGTTCTGACATTGGCCGTAATGTCGTCTCCTCGTGTACCATCGCCCCGAGTCACCCCTCGTTTGAGCACTCCATTTTCGTAAGTCATGCTCAATGAAATACCATCAAATTTGAGTTCGCACACATATTCGTATGCTTCTCCGTTGAGTCCTTTTCGCACCCTTTCGTCAAAATCTCTGAGGTCTTGTTCGTTGTAGGTATTGCCCAACGAAAGCATCGGATAGCGATGTGCTATGGTTTCAAAGTTTTTGGTAATCGTTCCTCCCACTCGCTGTGTGGGTGAGTCGGATTGTTTTAGATGAGGATATTGATTTTCGAGTTGGATAAGTTCTTCCAACAACTTATCAAATTCATAATCACTGATTTCGGATACACTCTCTTGATAATAACGATGATTGTAGTAATTCAGCAAATCAGAAAGTTCGACAATTCGTTCGGCTGGGTTCATGGGTTGTGATTGTTTTCGCAGCTAAGTAACATACAAAAGATCATTCGGGCAAGCATATTCATGAGGGAATAAAACGTCGCTAACGTATAGGACTCAAAGAAGCTCTTTTAGCAGGTACATAAGACACAATCATCGTTACGAGGATTACGGTAAAGGTCGTTATTACAAAATCTTGCCATTGCATTTTGACAGGATAAGCATCTACCAACGAGCTTATCATACCCATCGACACAAAACCGTAGGTTTGTTGAAGCCAACAAATAATCACCCCCATCACTAGTCCTACAATAGCGCCCGTAAAAGCGACCAAAGCTCCTTCAAACAAAAAGATTTTTTTCACAAGCGACGCCGTAGCTCCCATCGCAAATAGCATTCGAATATCGTCCTTTTTTTCGATGACAAGCATTGAAAGCGAGAAGAAGATATTGACAGCAGCTACCAAAATAATCAGGCCAAGCGTGATAGTCACAAAAAGTTTTTCGAGTCGGATAGCTCTCAGCAAATCTGCGTTTTGCTCATCGCGCGTTTGTACTCGAAACCCTTCCCCAAGCTGTGACGCCACCACTGCCTTGATACGGTCGGGGTTGGATTGGGGCGTCAGTTGAATCTCCAAAGCGGAGCGTTTATCGCCATATCCCAAAAGCGAAGACGCAAACTGTAAAGGCACAATGACATAATCATCAAAGCGCAATTCCAACATATACACACCTCCCACACGGATAATCTGCTCATTGAAGGCATCAGGCGAATTGAGATTGAGGGTACGGGTATCACTTCGGGGATAGGCAAGCTCTAATGGAGTAAAAATATCGTTGGTATTGATACCCAACATCTGCTGTACCGTTGCTCCTACCACTGCTTTCAGCTCATCACGGTCGTTTAGGAGCAGTTTTCCTTCTATCATAGCTGTATCGAGCTGTTTGCGTTGAGAAAATGTCTCATCCACACCCTTGAGTTTTACCAACACCCTGCGGCCACCATAGCTCGCAAGTGCATTGTCTTCAATCACTTGGGTGACAAACTTTACACCTTCCAATTGGCTGAGTTGCTTTAGTTTTGTAGGTTCTATCACAAATCTTTTACCGCTGGTAGGGGTTATTTTCAAATCAGGGTCAAAGCTTCGAAAAAGCTGTCGATTAAGTTCCTCCATGCCATTAAAAACCGACATCACAATCACGAGTGCCATCGTACCTACCCCTACCCCCAACATGGACATGTTGGAAATCAGACTGATAAAGCTTTTCTTTTTTTTCGAACTAAAATAGCGTCGCGCTATAAAAAATGGAAAGTTCATGCGTTTGTTAATTCTACTTTTTGGTGTTTTTGGGTAAACCATAACCCGCCCACGGCTTGGTGGCATCATCTACAACAAGAGTCCAATCGCAAGTAGGGCAGGTCACTGGTGCCTTAAATTCCTTCACCCCGTCGTTGGCATAATCCCCAATTTTGGTAGAAACACCATCGCGTGGATTGTACCAATAAGCCACCAATTGAGTACTTGTCAATTGCCCCAAATCTATCTTCAAAGCACGCCCTACTGGCGTATAAGCTATCAAAAAATCTTTGTTTTCGCCCATGGCTGCCATTTGATAGCCCGCATTTTCGGGGTTATCACCTTTCACAATGGCTTGGTTTGGTACGAGTTGTTGCCAAGGATGAGCTTCGTATAGTTTTTTCAAATATCCCATTTGCCACGCGCCTTCTTGGTCAAGCGCCCGGCGCCAATGCGTACGAGCAGATGAAACGGGTTTGTTGCGGTTTGGGTCAAAAAACTGCCAAACATTATGGTTGCCATAGGTATGTCCACAGCCGCCGGCCAACATCGCCCACCATGCTGCTTGGCGTACATCGTGCGAGTTGAAATAATCTTGCTCTGGTTTCCAATCTACCGGATGGTCCTCGTAGCGAGGCTCTCCGTCGAGGGTAGGTTTGACGGGAAAAAGCTGGTAATTTTGTCGCTGCATCACATAGTTTTTAGCATTTTTGGCCGAATGCCCCGACTGGTACATATTGATATTGAGCCAGTTGTCTTTATGAAAAAAGCCCGCCGAATTGCTATTTCCCATAGGGTGATAAGTGATAAGCTGCGTTGCGCCGCTACCACTTTTGATACCCTCGGCCATGGCTCTGATGATGTCAAAATGTTTTTCTGATTCTGGGCTTCGATCACCTCCTAATATCCAAATTACAGGTCTACCTTTGTAACGTTTAGCGAGCCATTCGCCATATATTTTTGCATTTTGTGGCGTAAAAATTTCGGGGCCAATCCCCCATTTTTTATTGAATTTATCTCCCCAAGTAGGCAGTAGCCCAACCATCATTCCGAGCGAAGCCGCTTTATTGATGACGTAATCGACATGCTGAAAATATAGCTCGTTGGGTTGGGTGGGGTCGTTGTTTTTGAGTGGAAGCTGCCCGTACTGGTTAGGCTGTGTAAGTCCGTCAAATTCGGCCAAAGCTACCGCTTGAATCACCGTAAAACCTTGTTCGGCTCGGCGTTTGAGGTAATAATCTGTTTCCTCTTTGGTAAGACGATGAAACAACTCCCAAGCCGTATCTCCCAACCAAAAAAAAGGTTTACCATCTCCCCGAGTAATCACTCTTTTATCAGGTACAATGTACAGTTTAGACCACTGGGCTTGTTTGGGGGCAGGTTGAGCTTGAATCCGAGAGGTCATTAGCATCAAAAAACAAATACCAAAACAAACAGCTTTCATATCAATATGAGTTAAAAAACGACAGTAAACTGTGATAAGGCTTTAGACTAATAATTGAAAAAGCGAAGGTAGGAATACTTTTACCAAAAAAGCAGTCAAAACTTGAATTTTCAGCCGCTTCAATTGGGAGATTCATAGATTGTTTTTATTCAATTTTCGTAGAGATTTAACAAACTAGCAGCTTCTCGTTCCCAATTGTACTTATTGATTACAGCTTCTTTCCCATTCCGTCCCATTTGAGACATCAAACCAGGATTTTCGATACAAGTTATCATGGTATGAGCTAGGCTATCAGCATCGTAAGCCGAAACACAAAATCCACACTTATGAGCCTCTATCACTTCCTTCAATAAAGGTAAATCTGAAGTAATGACCGGTAACCCCAAAGCCATATAATCAAACAACTTAGTAGGATAAGAATCAACATAATCACCGACGGGTTTTAACAAAACAATCCCGGCTAAGGAGGTTTTGGCGTACTCAAAAGCTTGCTTTTGCGAAACATAACCGTAAAAAGTAAGGTGGTTTTGCATGGCTTCATAATCTGACAAATCCCGAAGACTCTCCTCCGAAATACGTAAATGCCCAAATAGTCGAAGGTGGACATTTGGATACTGCAAACTGACTTTTTTGAGCGCTGCCACCATCGTGTCGAAGCCTCGTTCGAGACTAATTACTCCCGCATAAAAAAAACTAGGACTGTGGTAATATGGCTGAGGCAAGGGCCATGAAAGCCATCTCGACTCCGCAAAATTGTGAACAACCGCAAAAGGGCGTAACAGATTTTTATATTCCTGCAAATAAGCATCTTCCGTCAATACAAACTTAAAAAACCGTCTTGCTTGTTGGTCAAAATGGCGAAACATTCGCTCAAAAAACCAACCACGATTGTAAGATTTCAAAGGAATTTTTTTGTACAAATTTTCCTGTACTTCATAAATTACCTCCGCCCCTAACCAACGAAATACAAAAGCCAAAGGCAGCAATTCGGCCACAAAAATGTGAACAATCTGCGGTCGGATTTTTAGAAAATACCATAGGGCCTGTGGATGTAGCCATACCAACCGCCATAGCAATCGACGGAAATTAGCAAAAGCATGTAGGTTTAATTTTTGTGTTAGAGATAAAGAGTCGTCCGCCGAATGGGTTTTCACTAAAGCACAATACACCTCATAATGTGGCAAAAGCGCAGGTCTGATTTTGCCCATTATACGCGGGTCTATTACAGAATGAACCGTACTGAGCAGTAAGACGCGGCGACGTTTGGGAGGTGAATACATTTTGCAAATATGGGCTAATCCCCGTATTTTTGAAAAAAGTAGCTACTTTTTTCAAACCTATGACACATGAAAAATCTTCTTAAAGCCAATATTTGGCTCTTTTTTTATTTATTGGCACTCTTAACCACCGCCCAACCATCCCCCAAACTGAAACCTTATATGAATTCACCACAATCTGACAAAATTGTTGTATATCAAATCTACACTCGCCTTTTTGGCAATCTTAATAGCACCAACAAATTTTACGGCACTCGCGACGAAAATGGGGTCGGCAAATTCAATGATATTACCTCTACGGCTCTTCAAGAACTCAAAAAATTTGGCATTACTCATGCATGGTATACAGGCGTAATCGAACACGCCACGATGACCGATTATTCGGCTTATGGAATTCCAAAAGACAACCCCTATGTGGTAAAAGGAATCGCGGGTTCGCCTTATGCCATCAAAGATTACTACGATGTTGACCCTGATTTAGCGGTAGATGTGCGGCATCGGATGGCGGAGTTTGAAGCACTCATCAAACGCTCGCACGAAGCTGATTTAAAAGTCATTATTGATTTTGTTCCCAATCACGTGGCTCGTCAATACAAGTCGGATATGAAACCCGAAGGCGTCAAAGACTTCGGTCAAGAAGACCATGAGAATGAAGCATTTAATCCCCAAAACAATTTCTATTACCTTCCTCATCGGAAATTTGTTGTTCCCGACAATGTTCCGATTCCTCCTCGTATTTCCACTTTTCCCTATGAAGAGTTTCCAGCAAAAGCTACTGGAAATGACGTTTTTTCAGCCAAACCTAGTATCAACGACTGGTTTGAAACAATCAAGCTCAACTACGGCGTCGATTATCTCAATGGACGCACCCGGCACTTTGAGCCTACTCCTAGCACTTGGCTCAAAATGCGTGACATCCTGCTGTATTGGGCCGCCAAAGGTGTAGACGGATTCCGTTGTGATATGGCCGAAATGGTACCCTTTGAATTTTGGGGGTGGGTGATTCCTGAAGTCAAAAAAGTGTATCCAAAGACCATTTTCATTGCCGAAATCTACAATCCAGCCGAGTACCGCAATTACCTCTTCAATGGCAAATTTGACTACTTGTACGATAAAGTAGGGCTGTATGACTCCCTACGCCGCCTCATGGAAGGCCACGGCCATACGGGCGATATTACACGTGTCTGGCAACAAGAATCGGGAGATTTTGCCAATCGAATGCTACGCTTTTTGGAAAATCACGACGAACAACGCATTGCCTCTAAGTATTTTGCCAAAAACCCCTTTTATGCCATCCCTGCGATGGTAGTTTCGGCTACGCTTCATGGAGGGCCTCTGATGTTGTATTTTGGCCAAGAAGTGGGGGTAAATCCTACACTAGCGGAAGGATTTTCGGGCGAAGATGGCCGTACTACGATGTTTGATTATTGGGGTGTACCCGAATTTCAAGCTTGGGTAAACGACGGTAAATTTGACGGCGGTCAGCTCAACGATGATCAGAAAAAACTACGACAGTTTTATGCCGATTTACTACATCTTGTCCATACCAGCGAAGCAATTCAAAAAGGACATTTTTATGACTTACAATACGCCAACAACGGTGGCCAAAGTAGCGGATACAACGACGCCAAAATGTATACTTATCTCCGTCATACTGACCAACAGAAGCTCCTGATTGTCTGCAATTTTGATTTATATAATGGTACTCAAACCACTATCAATATCCCTGCTCATGCTTGGGAAACTATGGGGCTGTCGAACCAAGGGAAATATACATTAAAAGAAATTTTTCAATATCCCCAAACCATAAATATAAATGCTAATGAAGGCATTCCTCTTTCAATAAATGCAAATAGTGTGCGGGTTTTTGAAATAAAATAACCCCTAGCAACCATTTGGCTGATTTTAAACTACTTTCCTAGCTCAATGAGCAACATTTATCACGAAATAACACCCCTGACCGACAACGATTGCTTCATGGTATTTACTCGGATAAAAGACAAGTTCGACTTTCCGCTTCATTATCACGAAGAGTACGAACTGAATTTTATCGAAGGAGGGCAAGGCGCTAGAAGAATCGTGGGTGACAATATCGAGACCATCTCTAATTTGGAACTAGTGCTGGTAGGTTCTAATATCCCGCACGGGTGGTTTATGCACGAATGCGTCAGTAGCGAAATCCACGAAACAACGATTCAGTTTCACCGCGATCTTTTTGACGATAAGTTTTTAAAGCGCAATCAGCTCAGTTTCATCCGAACCATGCTCGAACGCTCCGCCCGTGGGATTTCGTTTCCTGAAGAAACTATTCAAAGCATTAAGCCTCGACTTCTGTCACTCCAACAAAAAAGCGGATTTGATTCGGTAATGGATCTGATGTCTCTGCTGCACGAATTATCGCTTTCGCGCCACGTCCAAACCCTAACTAGTTCTTCGTTTGTCAACGAAAATACTGCCTACAACAGCCGTCGTATCGAAAAAGCTTTTGAGTTCATGAAAGCTAATTATGAAAAAGACATTTCGCTCGAAGACATGTCCAAGATAGTCAACATGACAGAGGTAGGTTTTAGTAGATTTATGCGCAAACGAACGGGAAAAACATTTATCGACAGTCTCAATGGTATTCGCTTGGGTCATGCTTCTCGACTGCTTATTGATACGACCCTTACGATTTCGGAGGTTTCATTTAGATGTGGGTTCAACAACCTTTCTTATTTTAACCGTATCTTTAAGAAAAAGCATAAATGCACTCCCAAGGAATTCCGCGAGAATTATTCTGGCACCCGTACTTTTGTTTAAAAACAGCTTTATCAATCTTCTAACAATAGTCGATATGTATCCCAAAAAACTTTCTTTTTTGTTGTTTTTGGCTGTCAGTATAGTGGCAGAAGCACAAACGTCCCTTACCCCCGACCAGCTCTGGAAGCTAGGAAGAGTAAGTGGGCGAGGTATTTCAAAGGATAGTAAATATGTGGTTTATAGCGTTAGCACACCCAACATCGAGACCGACAAAAGCAGCAGTAAAACCTACATCATCCCAATCAACGGTGGTACACCAACCGAAATCAAAAACGCTGACAGTCTGCTTGCCAACACCAAAATATCGCCTGATGGCAAATACAAAATCAGCAGCGAAGAAGTAAAAATCAAAAAAATAAGCGGCAGTGATTTTTATCCTGACCTACCCAAAAGCAATGTCCTCATTTATGACCAACTCAACTATCGCCACTGGGATGAGTGGGAAGACGGGAAGTTTGGACACGTAATGCTTACCCCCATCAACGGAGACCCTGCCAAAGACCTGATGCAAGGAGAACCCTATGATTGTCCTCAAAAACCTTTTGGAGGCGATGAAGATTTTGTCTGGAGTACTGATGGTAAAAAAGTAGTGTACGTTGCCAAGAAAAAATTTGGTACACCTTATGCCATTAGTACCAATACCGACTTGTATGCTTATGATATTGCGACCGGAACCACCACCAATCTCACCGAAGAAAACAAGGGCTACGACATCAACCCCACTTTCAATCAGCATGGGCAAATGGCGTGGCTACAAATGAAACGAGACGGGTATGAATCTGACAAACAAGACCTTATCGTGAGCAATGGCACTACCAAAATGAACCTCACAGCGCAAAGGGACGATATTCATGTCGAAAGCTATACGTGGAATGAAGATGGGCGAAGCCTCTTTTTTATCGCCCCCACCAATGGTACATTGCAGTTATTTAAAGTGACTTATCCGGGCCTCACCAAAATGATGCCGATGATTTCGCAGATTACCAAAGGAGACTTTGACGTTAGTGCTATCGTAGGGCAAAGCGGTAATACCCTCATCGTGAGTCGTAGTGATATGAACCACGCAGCCGAACTCTACAGCGTCAATCTTACGGATGGACAATTGACCCAACTCACCCATGTCAACGACGACACCTACTCCAAACTAAGTATGTGTAAAACTGAACGTCGTTTTGTCAAAACTGTTGATGGCAAAAACATGCTAGTATGGGTGATTTATCCACCCAACTTTGACCCTAAACAAAAATACCCCGCTTTGCTTTATTGTCAGGGTGGTCCGCAAAGCCCCCTTACGCAGTTTTACTCTTTCCGTTGGAATTTTCAACTAATGGCTTCGCAAGGATACATAGTGGTAGCTCCCAATCGGCGTGGAATGCCAGGCCACGGTACGCGCTGGAACGAACAAATTAGCAAAGACCACGGTGGTATTGTGATGCAAGATTATCTGAGTGCTATCGACAATGTAAGCAAAGAAGTTTTTGTTGATAAAAATCGTCTAGGATGCGTGGGAGCAAGCTATGGAGGCTATTCGGCATTTATGCTGGCGGGCATGCACCAAAAACGCTTCAAGACTTTTATCGCCCACGATGGCATCTTTGATTTTCGCTCTATGTATGGAAGCACCGAAGAAGTGTGGTTTCCGGATTGGGATTATGGTGGTGCTTATTGGGATACAAAAAACCTAGCTGCCCAAAAATCTTACCGTGAATTTTCTCCTAGCAATTTTGTAGCAAAATGGGACGCTCCTATTTTGATTTTTCAGGGAGGTAAAGACTATCGCGTACCACTCGAACAAAGCCTACAAGCTTTCCAAGCCGCCCAACTCAGAGGTATTAAGAGCCGACTCGTGGTATTGCTTGACGAAAATCACTGGGTACTGCACGCTCAAAATGCGCAGGTTTGGCAACGTGAATTTTTCAAGTGGCTTAAAGAAACATTGTAATTCTCTTTCTAATAATAAAAAAGAAGACCTTCCAAGTTCTGAAAACTTGGAAGGTCTCTAAAAAATTTTATCTCACTCTAGAATGCCACAGGAATTACTACATTTTCGGATATTTTTCTTTCAAAGGTCTTAGCAGATACTCCAACCCATTGAGTTTGATTTCGTACATAGTAGCAAGCAAAACGCCTAGTTTTCCCTGTGGAAAGCCATTTTTATAAAACCACACCAAATACGGCTCAGGCAAATCGCACAACAACACGCCTTTGTACTTGCCAAATGGCATCGGTATCTTCACCAATTCCTCCAGTAATTGAGGATTGAAATCACTCATTTTTGTCAAAATTTATTGTCCAGGATGATAAGTTCGTTCTGCATTCTTCAGAACATCTTCTTTGTAAAACAATACCTCTTTAAATTTCCCTTTGGCATACATCTCACTTTGGTCGTTGAAATGTTTTGAAGCAGGGTCGCCGCTTTCTCCACCTGCCAACAGTGACTTAGCTTTGATACGTGGACCAAATTCTATCGCACAAATGAAACTATTTCCACTCACTCCGTAGCGTTTTTGTGTACCAGCATACGGACGACTATTGTAAGAGGGAAGCATCCCCCACATAGCCGAAGCAAAACCCACCGGAATACTCGGCTGATTGTCATCGTATTTGCTCTGAATATCTCCCGTTAATCTTTGAAAACGATTGATTTCCCCCCAAGGCATGTTCCATTTTCCAAAGCGCGTTTTGAGTTCACCAAGTGTCGTAACAAAAGGCGTAATCAACTGAGAAGGTGTAGCCGAAGCCACAAAGCGTTTGGTATTTTGTACTTGATCGGCTTCACCTTCGTTGATGTATAGCCGCATGATGGTAGGGGTCAATTTTTGTGCCCATTCGATAGCCAAAGTTGCCGCTATGGATTGTTCAGAAGTATGATAATCCCACTTTCTTAATATATCCATCGGCGCAGCCAACTGCGCATACAGCGAATCTGTCGGTTTTATACTTTGGTCAAAAGCTTTTACAAGGGCAGGAATCAATACCTCAAAAGCCGACAAATAGGTATCATAGCCCGCTTCAATGACTTTGTCGATAGTATAACCCGACCCCGCACTCAATACGCGCACCGCATTTACGCCACGGAAGTTTTCACCGTCAGGAGCCATATAGGCTGGATAATCCGATTTTTTGGGGCTATTTTCACCGGCGGCAGTATAAGGCGTCGAATTGCAGTTTTGTAACCATCCGTTGGCAGGATTATAAATATGCACCGTCTCATCCACCGAATGTAGTCCTTTCCACTCGGTAGTAGCTACACTCCCATCCATTACTTTCGACCAATTCATGCTTTTGTCGCGTACGGGTACGTAGTTTCCGTGCCAATAGGCGATGTTTCCTTTATTATCAGCAAAAACCGTACTGTTGGAAGTATTTGCTTTCAAATCCATCACTTTTTTGTAATCATCAAATCCTTTTGCTTTGGTGCGTTGCCAGCTTTGTATCAAGCTCGTCAGGGAGCGATTAAACGAACGGAGGCTTACCCATTTGCCATCTCTTTTGGCCATAATCGGCCCATGATGCGTATAGTATATTGTAAAAGTTTTAGACTTCAACACCGTTCCGTCTAAGTATTTAATTGTGATTTGCTTTTCCGTAACAGGTTTTAATTTTTGCTCGTATTCATAAAAAAACGTATTGCCTTTTTTAACAACCTTTTCGGCATACATATCTGCTACATCTACGTTGCAAGAAGTGTGCATCCAACCACAATATTGGTTAAAACCCTGATAGACAAAAAATTGCCCCCATGTCACTGCTCCATAGGCATGCAAGCCTTCTTCGCTTACGACTTGTACCTCAGGACGGAAATAAAACGTAACGTGTGGATTGATGTACAAAATGGCATTGCCTGAGGCTGTTTTGGAAGGCGCGAACGCAAAGCCGTTAGAACCTGTTTGATACTCTGGGTCTTTGGGTTCGGGAATCGCTGCCGTAGCCTCACCCGAATAAAAATTTTTGAGGTCGGTCACCGTCAAGTCAGCCGTACTAATAGCCCCAATACTCCCGTCGGTCCAAAGTAATGGATACCAAGGTTGAAACTTTGTCAAGAGACGGGGTTTTATTTGCGGATTTTTGTGCAAAAAGAAATTGATACCATCGGCGTACGCGTTCAATAGTTTTTTGAGCCAAGGAGCTGCTTTTTTGTAGTCTGCTATGGCCTCAGTAGTATCGATAAGTAGCCTGATTTGCAAATCGTTGTACAAGTCTTTTTCTCCATTTAGCTCTGAGAGTCGGCCTAATTTTTCGATATAGTTGAGTTCTACCCGTTTAAAATCATCTTCACATTGAGCATACAAAAGTCCAAAAACCGCATCGGCGTCGCTTTTGCCATAAATATGCGGAATACCCCAATTATCGCGCACAATAGTGACCCGATTGGCTTGTTGCTGGTATCGAGTGAGTTCAGCGGTGGTAAAACGCTGCCCCCATACAAAAGTAGGCAGGAGACACAGTAAGAAGAGTTGTTTCATAGGTAGAAAAAAGGATGAGGATGTTTGTAGATGAATAATTTTTAATGATTGCCACGATTATTTGTAGCTTTAGCAAACTTATCAATTACGCCGACAAGCTCAAAACTAAATTTCAACTCAATTTTAGTATGGCTGCCAATCCTTATCCTTTTGAAGGGCTTTCTGACAATGAAGTGGTAGTTTCTCGTCAAAAAAATGGTGACAATTCTCTCCAAAAAAACACCAACAATGCTTGGCTAGGCTCACTCAAAGATGCCGTCACAGAGCCGATGTTTTTATTGTTGGTAGCCTGCACTGTCATTTATTTTTCGTTGGGCGAAACATCCGAAGGTTTTTTCATGCTAGGGGCCATTGTGCTAGTATCCACGATTTCGTTTTACCAAGATTCGCGTAGCAAAAAAGCATTGGAAGCACTTAAAAGCTTTTCGCAAGCAGCGGCCAACGTGATTCGCAACAATCAACTCGCTGAAATCTCTGTCGATGAGGTAGTGGTGGGCGATTATGTAGTGGTCTCGGAAGGTGAGCTTGTGCCTGCCGATGGGAAAGTAAAACAAATCAATGACTTCTCTATCAATGAATCTCTTCTCACGGGCGAAGCATTTGCGATTCATAAAGAACTCAATACAGCCGATAATAGCGAAGTATATCGAGGCTCATTGGTGCAGTCGGGTCAATGTATATTTGAAGTAACAGCCGTTGGAGTCCACACCAAGCTAGGTCAAATTGGCAAGTCTCTTCAAGAAATTGAAACCGAAAAAACACCCCTTCAATTACAAATCGAAAACTTCGTCAAAAAAATGGCGGCCGTGGGCATAGTAGTTTTCCTGTTGATTTGGGGGATTAATTATTTCCAATCGCGCGATATTTTGGCAAGCTTACTCAAAGGGCTTACCATTGCAATGTCGGTATTGCCCGAAGAAATCCCCGTGGCTTTTGCCACTTTTATGGCTTTGGGGGCGTGGCGGTTGATGCAGCAAGGGGTGATTGTGAAACAAACCCAAACTGTCGAGGCGCTCGGTTCGGCGACTGTCATTTGTACCGACAAAACGGGCACTATCACCGAAAACAAAATGGAGCTTCATCGGATTTATGTGTTTGAAACTGACCAAACTCTTGCTCCTCAACAATGGCACGAAGCGGCGGCCCAACGGCTTATCGCTACCGCGATGTGGGCCAGCGAACCCGTACCTTTTGACCCTATGGAGAAGGCACTTCACGAAATCTATCAACGATTGGCCTCCGTCGACGAGCGCCCTCTTTACAAATTTATCCATGAATATCCCCTTTCGGGCAAGCCTCCTATGATGACTCATATCTTTGAAAATGAGGCTCATCAACGCATCGTCGCTTGCAAAGGAGCCCCCGAAGGGATTATCCAACTCGCGCAGCTTTCTGAAAAGGAGCAGTCACATTGTCGTCAGAAAATAGCCACCCTAGCCTCTGATGGTCTCCGAGTACTAGGCGTAGGCATTGCCTCTTATGACGGCGAAGTTTTTCCCGAAGAACAACAAGATTTTTCGTTCAAATTTTTAGGATTGGTTGGTTTTTATGACCCTCCTAAACCCAACATTGGGCATGTTTTCAAGCAATTTTATGATGCCGGAATTCAGGTCAAAATCATCACAGGCGACAACTCCCTCACTACGGCGGCTATTGCCAAGCAAGCGCATTTTCGCAGTTCCACGCCCCCGATTACCGGGCAAGAACTTCTCCAACTAGATGCCGACACACAAGCCCGTAAGATTGCCGAAACGAGCATTTTTACGCGTATGTTTCCAGAAGTCAAACTAAAGATTATCAACACCTTAAAAACCCAACACCAAATAGTAGGTATGACAGGCGACGGAGTCAATGATGGGCCAGCGCTCAAGGCGGCCCACATCGGCATTGCTATGGGTAAGCGCGGCTCCGAGATTGCCAAGCAAGCTTCCTCGCTGATTTTAATGGACGATGATTTCGGAAAAATGGTGGATGCCGTAGCCATGGGTCGAAAAATTTATAATAACCTCAAAAAAGCCATTCAGTATATTATCTCCATTCATATTCCTATCATTTTGACAGTGGCTATTCCGCTGATTTTGGGGTGGGCCTATCCCGCGATTTTCACGCCCGTTCATGTTATTTTTTTGGAACTCATCATGGGGCCAACTTGCTCGATTGTTTATGAAAACGAGCCTCTTGAAAAAAACAGCATGCGCCAACCACCCCGCCCCCTTACTGATACGTTTTTGAGCCTTAAAGAATTATCTATCAGCATCATACAAGGGTTCATCATTACCCTTGGCACTTTGATGGCTTACCAATATGCCCTTCATCAGGGTTATGATGAACCCCTTACTCGTACAATAGTTTTTACGACTTTGGTAATCGCCAATGTATTTTTGACCTTGGTCAATCGCTCCTTTCGTGAATCGCTCTTGACGAGTTTTCAGTACAAAAACAACCTCTTACTAGGCATTATTTTATTGACCGTGCTGATGCTGTTTGCTTTGATTTATATACCATTGTTTGCTGATTTTTTCCAGTTATCTCCTTTGTCTAGCAAAGACTTTGGTATCTCTTCGGCGATTGGTTTTTTGGCCACAGTATGGTTTGAAATCTACAAATGGCAAAAAAGACAAAAAGCCGATAAACCTACACCCCACTCAATATCTTAAAATCCACTTTTTGATTGGGGACAAACTTTAGGTATTTTGTGTTTAAGAAGTATTCATTTAAGATAAAAATCAGGAGCAACCACCGATATGTCTGTTTTTGACGCCAAAGCCGAGTTAGCCAAAATCCCCTCTGAACCAGGAGTTTACCGTTATTTTAGCGAAGAAGAAGAAATTATTTACGTAGGAAAAGCCAAAAATCTCCGCAATCGGGTAAGTAGTTATTTTATCAAAAATCACCCCGACCGCAAAACCCGCCGCTTGGTAAGTCAGATTAGGCGTATCGAATATACCATTGTTCATACAGAATTTGACGCTTTATTGCTCGAAAATCAGCTCATCAAAAAATACCAGCCGCGCTTCAATATTCTCTTGCGCGACGATAAATCTTATCCTTTTATCAAGGTCTTTAACGAACCTTTTCCGCGCGTTGAAAGTACTCGGAGGGTAGAGAAAAAGACGGGTACTTTTTATGGCCCTTTTGCCAACGTAAAGGGTATGTATCATCTGCTTGATATGTTTCGCGAATTGTATACTTTGCGGACTTGCTCCCTCAACCTTACCCCCCAAAATATCGAAGATGGCAAGTTTAAGGTCTGCATGGAATACCACCTCAAACGCTGCAAAGGCCCCTGCGAAGGCAAACAACCACGCGAAGAATACGAAGAAGAAATCGCCCAGATTCATCAAATATTGAAAGGGCAACTCACTATTCCGCAGCAGTATTTCAAAAAAAATATGATGGAAGCTGCCGAAAAATTGGAGTTTGAGAAGGCTCACCAATGGAAGCAAAAGCTCGAAACCTTACAAAATTTCCAAGCCAAATCGACGGTAGTAAATCCCAAAATTGGCAATGTGGACATCATAGCGATTGCCTCGGACGAAGAAGCGGCCTACGTCAATTATCTCAAAATCGTCAATGGCTATATCAACGGTGCCCAAACCCTCGAAATCAAGAAAAAACTCGACGAAACCGACGAGGAAATCTTGGCACTCGTGCTTTTTGAAATGCGCACCACCTTTGAAAGCGACGCCAAAGAAATCATTTCCAATATCGATATCAGCGTAGATTTTAAAGCCGAAATCACCATTCCCAAAATTGGTGATAAACGGAGTTTGCTGGATATGGCGCTCAAAAACGTTCATTTTTTCCGTAAAGAAAAAGCCGAACGCAAGCTCATCGAAGCAAGTGCCACTACCAATCGCCGCGACCGTGTTTTGATTAAACTCAAAGCTGATTTACAACTTAAAAGCCTCCCACGGCATATCGAATGTTTTGACAACTCCAATATCCAAGGCACTAATCCCGTAGCGGCGATGGTGTGTTTTAAAGAAGGGCGACCTTCTAAGAAAGATTATCGACATTTTACCATCAAAACCGTAGTAGGGCCTAATGACTTTGCGAGTATGCACGAAGTAGTGACGCGGCGCTATACACGCTTACTCGAAGAGCAAGCCGAGCTCCCCGATTTGATTGTCATAGATGGTGGCAAAGGCCAATTGAGTGCCGCTTGCGATGCGCTCAAGGGCATTGGGCTATACGGCAAAATACCTATCGTAGGGATTGCCAAGCGCCTCGAAGAAATCTACTTTCCCGAAGATACTCTGCCGCTTTATATCGACAAAAAATCAGAATCACTGCGGCTTATTCAACAAATCCGCGACGAAGCGCACCGCTTTGCCATCACTTATCACCGCGACAAGCGGAGTAGAGCGGCGATTGTGAGCGAATTAGAAAACATAGAGGGAATCGGCAAAAAAACTGCCGCCAACCTCCTCAAAGAATTTAGAAGCGTAAAGGCTATTCGCGAGGCAGAAGAAGAAAAAATTGCGGAGTTTGTAGGAAAAGACAAAGCCCACAAAGTCAAAGAATATTTTGCCAATATAGAGCAGTAATTTTGAAATATACTTGGCAAGTTTAAGCATCCAACCAATAAAACTTGCCAAGTTTTCTTCTTCTATTTTAGCCTTACTGCCTTTGCCTCAAACATATTCATGAGGGTTCCTTTGAGATTGTTGTCATCTACTTTGCTAAGGTCGATGTTGACATCATACCCTTGGGTAGAGAAGTAAATTGTAATTTTTCCGTCGCCTTCTTCAATCGTGGTCGGAATCTTCTCTTTGTTGTCTCCGGTGGGCATTTCTAACTCTCCTTTCAGTTTGCCGTCTTTGCGGCTCAACTCAGTTGCAAATTTAGCATCACCGTTGGGTGTACCTACTACCAAAATCTCCCATTTCCCCACAAAAAAGTCAGTGGCAGGCTTATCAGTTTGTGCAAATCCTTGAAGGACTACCCCAACCACAAATGCGAGAGCGAATACAATTGATTTTTTCATTGGATTGATTTGTTAAATTGATTTTTAAGTTGGATTCGAGACAGGTTATACCGGTTTTAGTGATTCATAGACAACTTTCCTCAAGTTATTCTTTCACTCTTTTGGCATTTGCTTCAAAACTCATGAGTGCCCCTTTGAGCGTGTTGTTGTCTATTTTATCTAAATCAATCGAAATCTCTCCTCCTTGGGAAGACTCAAAATAGATGACCAATTTTTTATCGCTTTCTTCAATTTTAGTAATAGGGCGTTTGGTGTCATCTGTTACCAATTCACCTGTGAGTTTGCCGTCTTTTCGTGTCAAGTTGGTCTTAAATACAATATCACCACGCGGTGTACCTGCTACGGCAATCTCCCATTTGCCGGCATAAAAATCTGCGGAAGCCGTGGACTGTGAAAATCCATTAAAGACGACACTAAAAAATAGTGTAAGCGTAATAACAAGTAGCTTTTTCATTTGTCAACATTTGTTTTTGTAACTATTTCAAGGCAAAATTAGCAAAAACTTTTTTATTGTATAATAATTATACAATAAAAATTTATAAATTTACTAACCTCTGTTCGAGTCACAAATTCATTGATTACAAATACGTTATGGCTTTCTCACGGTCAATAACTCAGAATAGAGAGCAGTCCCACATTTTTTAAGAAGTCGATAGAAAAAATAATTTTGCATTTACTTTGGTCTTCAACACACCATTAGAGGCCTGTTGAGACAAGACACTACTTTATGAAAAATCCTAGCCAACAAAATTATATCTCCCAAGTATCAATAGACTGTGTCATTTTTGGGTATCACGAACGTCAGCTTAAGGTTTTGATTCCAAAGCTCAATTTTAAAGGTGACTTTTGGGCCTTACCGGCCGGATTTGTGTATCAAGATGAAGATATAGACCGCGCTGCCAAGCGGATTTTACAAGAACGAACTAGCATTAAAGACATTTACTTAGAGCAATTTCATGTATTTGGTAACGCTAGCCGTAACAACAAGGCTTTTTTAGATCAATTAATCGCTAGTAACCCTCATATCGTAGTTTCAAAAAACGACAATCAGCGGGAATATGAATGGTTTACCCAGCGATTTATTTCGATTGGCTACTATGCTTTAGTAGATATAAACAAAGTGATTCCCCAGAAAATAGATTTGGATCACTCTATCGAGTGGTACAATGTGCATTCTTTGCCTCCGATGATTATGGACCATAGCGAAATTGTGGCAAAAGCCCTGACAGCCCTACGGACTGATCTCAATGAAAAAATCAATGCCTTCAATTTACTACCCGAAAAATTTACGATGAAAGAAGTACAAGAACTTTACGAAACCATCTTCGACAGGCCGTTTGTACGTACCAATTTCCAGAAAATGATTCTTGAATTAAATGTATTAGAACGCCTCGAAAAGAAATTTACGGGTGCGGCCAACAAAGCGCCTTACTTGTACCGATTCAAAGTCAAAGATGATATAGGCTAGTGGCTTTACTTTACTTCTCTAAAACCGATACCTGAGCTTTGATGTCTTCAAACGAAATATCAAAATGAGACGCATCGAAGATACTTTCGCCCTTGTGAATGATAAGCGCTTGAGGAGATTCGTGCCATACTCCAAACTCCTCCGCTACTTGATTGGAGATAGAACGATTGGCAATCAAATCCAAAAAATAAGGTTTGAGCGTACCCACTTCTCCTTGTTTCCAATTCCGCTCTAAACGCCCAAGAGTGGCCGAACTAATAGAGCAACGAGTGCTGTGTTTATAAATCAAAATCGGGTGTTCAAAAGACTCTTGCTTGATTTCTTCTAATGCCGTAGCGTTGGTAATCTGATGCCAATTCATTTTGTCAATTCTTTTATAATGATTCTTAGAGGAGGAATAAATGTTATTTTTTAGGAGTAAAAGCTCATTTTTAGCGCAATCCCCCTTAGCTTTGCCAACAAAACACAACCTATTCCAAAATTGTTCGCTTTTTTATATACGCTTTTCATTCGGCTTTCTTACGGGTTAGCACAGGTGGCTGCCCTTTTCCATCCCAAAACCCAAAAATGGGTCAAAGGACAACAAAACATTTGGAAATCTTTAGCCAAAAGCGATGCTTTTCCCCAAAAAGACACCTCTCGTTCTTCACTTTGCATCTGGTTTCACTCAGCTTCGTTAGGCGAATTTGAGCAAGGAAGGCCCGTCATCGAAGCTTGCCGAAAATTATATCCTAACGCCAAAATCGTCCTGACCTTTTTTTCGCCTTCGGGATACGAACACCGCCAAAATTACGATCAAGTAGATATTATAACCTATTTACCACTTGATACTCCTACCAACGTCTCCCGTTTTTTAGATATTGTACGGCCTGATATTGCTTTGTTTATTAAATACGAATTTTGGTATCATTACTTATCCGAACTCAAAAAAAGACAAGTTCCAGCCCTACTTTTTTCGGCTATATTTCGCCCCAATCAGCTGTTTTTTAAATCTTATGGGGGTTTTTATCGAAAGCTTCTTTTTTGTTTAGATACCATTTTAGTGCAAAATCAAGCCTCAGCCCAATTGCTCCAACAGATTCACTATCCAAACGTCATAATTGCCGGTGACACCCGCCTCGACCGCGTCGTACAAATCGCCTCACAAGCCCGTAACTACCCTCTCATTAAGGCATTTAAAGGAGACAGTCCCTTAATGATAGTAGGCTCCGCTTGGCCCGACGACCTTGATGTGATTATTCCGTTTATTAATCAATTTAGGAAGCCCCTCAAAGTCGTTGTTGCACCTCATGAAATCAATGCTGAACAAATAAAAAAATACCAGCAGCAACTACAAGTACCTACGGCCACCTATCTTGAGCAATTGCCCCAAGGGCATATTTCTCCTGAGACCTGCGTTTTGTTTCTTGATACTGTCGGGATGCTTTCTGCCATGTATCGTTATGCTGATTTTGTGTTTGTGGGGGGAGCTTTCAAAGATGGCCTGCACAATACCATGGAGCCGGCGGTGTTTGGAATGCCTATTTTTTTTGGTCAACCTTACTTTAAAAAGTTCCAAGAAGCCTTGGATTTGCTACGTTTGGGCGGGGCTATTACAGTAAAAAATACTCAAGAATTCGAGAAAACTTTCACAGAACTGTATGATGACTTAACTTTGCGGCGCAAAAAAGGCGAAATTTGCCGCATTTATGTACACCAAAACAGTGGCGCTACCGAAAAAGTAATGCAGCAAATAAGTCAGATTTTAAATAAAAAGATTTTACGCTAGTCTCTAAAACCAAACCCCTGCTTTAATCGTAATTTATATAAAAGCCTTTTGATTGCGACAAATATCATTTTTTGTGAGTAAAATTTCAGGCTTTTGGGATTATTAACAAAAACAGGATAAGCCAATCGCTCATCCCATACATATGCAAACATCCGATCAAACTCATTGGCTTGCCCGCCTCCAAAACAAATGGGGCTTGAAAAACACTTGGCAAGTAATCGCAGTCTTACTGACTTTCACTTTTGCAGGCTCTTCCGTAGTATGGTTCCGAAAAGGGTTATTTTATCTTCTCGGCTATGACGAAACTACCCCTTTCTGGCTCAAAACCGTCACTTATCTTATCTTCATTTTCCCAACCTACCAAACGCTTCTGCTTCTTTATGGTTTTTTGTTTGGTCAGTTTAGTTTCTTTTGGGAAAAAGAAAAAAAGATGATTGCGTGGATTAAAAACAAAATCAATGGCAAAAAAGCCGTTGTGGGAGAAAAAGCTTAGTAAACCACACAGGGCATATTGGTAGATTTTCAGATATACTCAATAGCATTTTGAGTATATTTGTGCCGGCTTATTTATTCGTCAATGTCCTCTAAACGGTACATAGTGCTTTCTCTTTTAGTGCTTATCAGTTTCAAATCGCTGGTGGTACCGTTTATTTATTTGGATTTTGAATTGCGCAAAGAATACATCATCCAAAACCTCTGCCAAAATCGCTTCAATCCCCAATTACACTGCGATGGTAAATGCTACTTGGCCAAGCAGCTCAAAAAAGTAGCCCAAGAACACGCCCGCGACGCGGCTCAAAAACAAAGCGAAAGCACCAAAAAACTTCTCCTAGAAATATTTGAAATTCTTCCTCCTGAGCTTCATCTTGAGAAAGTATTTCACGAAAAGACATTGATTTTTTTTTATTTTCACTCCTCTATCCAAAAAGGCTTTACTTTAACACCTCTCATGCCTCCTGTTGCCTAGTGTATCTATCTCAGACAGAGTTTTTTAGTCAACAATTTTTGTTTCAACTAGGCAATCCACATTTCAATGAAAATCCAGTCATTGCTTATAGCAGTAGCTATAAGTATCGCTTCTTGTCAAACCCAAGAACAAAAACAAATCGACACCCTCGAAAAAGAGGTAATGATGATTCATGATGCTGTCATGCCCAAAATGGGCGAATTGGTAGCTTTGCAAAGCACCCTCAGCAAGCACATTGCTTATACTGACAGTCTTCTCAAAATCACCCCCAGTGATACCTCTCTCCAAAATACCCTGAAGCAATCTACCATGCTTGCTACTGACCTCAAAAAGGCCGATGATGGTATGATGAATTGGATGCACCAATACAAAGGTGATTCGCTCAAAAAGCTTCCTCCAAAAGAGGCTATCCAAGCACTTACCAACGAAAAAATAAAAATCGAACAAGTAAGCGACGATATGTTGAAAAGTATTGAAGACGCTCAACAATTATTAAAAAAGCAGTGAAGAATACCCAAAAAGCGGTGATTGTTTCGCAATTAGTCTCAGATTTATAAGAGGCTTTTTGTACATTTGAGTGCATTGATATTCAAAAATCAGTACAAGGCTGTCTCAAAAGTCTAGTAGTACCAAATTATCTTCGGTGTCTATTCAACCTCACCCCCTAAATCCCCCTCTCCTTTCAGTAGAGGGGGACTTTTAAAGCCCTTCTCCTGGCAGGAGAAGGGTTGGGATGAGGTTAAAACCAAAGAATATTTTGTGCCCTGTTACTTTTGAGACAGCCTTATTTTATCCATCACAACACTAAAAGCAATTTATTCATGAAAATCAGCCGTAAATCAGCCATCCACACCCTCACGGGAAGCTTACTCTCCATTCCTTTTGTGGGAATGTCGCGCAGTCGCAAAGACCTTCAAAATTTTAGTCAAGAGTTTTCAAGCGCATGGAAACGCTCATTAGATTATACTGTCACTGTTTTTAATCAAATGCCAGAAGAGCATTTGGACTATAAATACACGCCTGAGTCCTTCTCATTTCGTACCCAATTTGTGCATTGCATTGTGTTTTCTTCTCTTCAGTTTGCGGGTCGATTGGAAATCAAAAATCCTTATGAAAACAAAAAAGATTGGAACAAACTCACCAAAGCTCAGTTGGCTGACGAAATCAAAGGATTTTATGCATGGGTCGAAAAGGTAGCTAGTGAAGTTTCTCCCGAACGCCTTGCCAAAGAGGAGGCTTTTGCGGGCGGAAAACTCCAAGTATGGCAATTTTTTTATGCCATGGAAAACCACATCATTCACCATCGAGGCCAAGCTATCTGCTATCTCCGCCTAAAGGGAATCACGCCCGAAGGCTACGTGGGTTGGTAACCTAAACATAATTTCAAATTCATCAATTGAAGGGGATCATTATTTAGTTTTGTAAAGCAACTAGTTTAATAAATGTAAAATGACGAAAGTACTTTTCTTGGTGCAAGGGGAGGGACGTGGGCATTTGACCCAAGCCATTTCGATGAGTCAGCTACTACGCGAGGCTGGGCATGAGGTAGTAGCCGTATTGGTGGGAGGTCCACAAGACCGCCCCGTTCCTGCTTTTTTTCAAGACCAAATCAACGCTCCCGTAGAGGCTTTTGCCAGTCCTAATCTCGTTTTTAGCGGCGCTGGCAAAGTAGATTTCACCAAAACCGTAGTACATCATTTACCCCACATCGGGCGTTTTTTAGGAAGTTTGAAACAAATAGACACGGCCATTCAACGCTATCAGCCTGAGCTTATTCTCAATTTTTACGAAATTTTATGCGGATTTTATAACCTCTTTTATCGTCCTTCTATTCCTACGTTTTGTATTGGGCATCAGTATCTTTTTTTTCATCCTGATTTTAAGTTTCCCCCGCAAAAAAAATTAGACCGTTTTTTAGTCAATCTTAATACAAGGTTTACGGCCATAGGAGCAAAAAAACGCCTGGCACTATCGTTTGATGCGCTGCCCGACCAGCCATCTAAGGAGCTTTGGGTGGTTTCTCCCTTACTCCGTCGGGATATTCGGACGTTGACGGTAGACCAAAAAGCTTTTATTTTAATTTATCTCAATCATCCCTCTTTGTTTTCACAGATTCAAGAGTGGCATCGACAAAACCCCGATGTTGAAATACATTGTTTTTGGAGCAAACCCGATGCTCCCCCAGAAGAAAAAGTCAGCCCTAATCTGACCTTACATAAACTCGACGGGGTGAAGTTTTTAGAAATGATGTCACAGTGTAAAGCCCTTGTGACCACGGCGGGATTTGAATCGGTATGTGAAGCAATGTATCTGGACAAACCCGTGATGGTAGTTCCGATTCATTATGAGCAAGCCTGCAATGCCGCTGATACTGAGCGCGTAGGCGGAGGCGTCGCTGCGGCGGCTTTCGACCTTTCAGTTCTGATGAAATACTTACCTCATCATCGGCCTGTAGGAAATAATTTTAGAAAATGGTGCGGAGAAGGGGAAAAGAAATGGCTAAAACACTTTGAACTTTAACAAAAACCACCTACCTGCCTATCGCGAGTAGGTGGTTAGTTTTTTTAGCGACGACGGCGGCGATTACCATCTCCGCGAGGTCCGCGTTTTTGGCGCTCAGAAGCTTGCCATTCTTGGTACTTTTTGTACTGTTCTTCACTCAAAACACCCTTCATGCTCGTCTGAAATTTTTCATTAACTCCTTTCATACTACTGCGCATTGCTTCGCGGTCTCCCGCATTGGCTTCCCTGATTTTAAGGGCTTCTTGGGTGCGCGCCAATTCCAAATCATAGATTTTTTTGGTGGTAGCATCATCAAGCGTCAATGCTTGTTTCAAATCTGCCGAAACGCGCTCTGCACGTTTTTCGGGATTCATCTGACCACGCTGGGCAAAGGTTGTAAATTGAGCACCAATAGCCAAAGCTACTACCAACAGGGTGCGAATCATTTGTGTTTTTTTCATGGTTTTCTGTTTACCGCCTCAGCGGCTGTTTTTTGTTTCGTAAGCTTTGATGTAGAAGTCATACGAAGGTTTAATGCTGCTCTTATTTTTAATTAGAACGAAGGCTTACGCAAATTTCCATTTAAGACATTGAATGTCAGTCAAATCCTTATGAAGGTTTGAAATCTTTACATGGGTTTTAACAAATTAGCTATTTGATTGCTTTAGCATTTAAGTTTTGGTCAAACAAATTCTTCGCAAAATAGTTGAATCCAAAAACACTTAATTATACACTCACCCCATGAACTTGACCCCTCAAGACCTTGACCGCATCGTACAAATGGCGTGGGAAGACCGTACTCCTTTTGAGGCTATAAAAGCCCAATTTGGGTTGGCGGAGAAAGATGTTATCGCGCTGATGCGTCAAGAGATGAAGCGTAGTAGTTTTGAAATGTGGCGCAAACGAATGAACGGACGCAACACAAAGCACCGCTCTTTGCGAGCCCTTGATATAGAGCGATTTCATTGTTCGCAACAGCGTAGCATTAGTGCCAACAAAATCGCTAAACGCGGATAAACCAACACATTCAATTTGGATATACGTACTTTTGCGGGGATTGATTACGGCGCCAAAACATCTGGAAATACCGTAATTTGCTATCATGATGGCCAATATCTCCTTTTTTTTGATGCTCTCAAAAAAGACGCGGATTCATTCATTTTTGAGTGGATGCATCAAAACCCATTGGTTTCAAACCTTTTTTTGGATGCGCCTCTTTCCTTACCTGCTGTCTATTTTCAGCGTGCGGGTTTTGTCAATTATCACTATCGCCAATGCGACCTTGCCTTAAAAGCTATGTCGCCCCTATTTTTGGGAGGATTGACAGCGCGCGCCATGGAATTAACCCAAAAATTGAGTTCGGCTCTGAATATCAAAACCTATGAAGTTTACCCAAAAGCACTGGCTCAATTGTGGCTAGGAAATAGCTATCACAAAAAACTTTCGGTTTTTGAAATGGAGCAATTATGTGAAATTTTAATCCAAAAACACCCTTCTTTGTCTTTAGCACATCTTCCTCATAATCAGCACCAATTCGATGCTTTTCTGGCTTGGTTGTCGGGTTATCGCTTTGTGAACGAGCAGCACCTGACTTTTGGGGAGACCGATGAGGGCCTTATTATTGTTTGATATGAAAAACGTAAAAAAAGAGAATTTACCTCAAAAGGTATGTACCGTTTGTGGTAGGCCTTTTGTGTGGCGCAAAAAATGGGAAAAAGTCTGGGAAGAAGTAAAATATTGTAGCGAACGCTGTCGCCAAAATCGGGCAAGTGTAGGGAAAACGATTTGAGCGCTGTTTACGATAAACAACGCCCAAACCGATTTACCCCCATACTAACGCATAATGAGTCTTGTCTGAGCAGGAGAAGTATCGGCCTCTTGCAGCTGAATACTTAAGGAATTGGTAGAGTTTGTAGCACGATCAATCGCCAACGTAATCGTGTGTACACCTTGTGGCAATTCGGTCACAATCCCGTATTGTCCTATTTTCAAAGGTTTAGTCCCTGCCCATGCGCTCACGCCATCAGTCGAATTGAAAGAAAAGTTCACATTTCCTTTGTTGAGTACTTCAATGTCGAACTTCACAAAACTGTATTTTTTGGTCGCATTTACTTCCACAATCGGCAGTTCATTCAAGGGCAAATCTCCTGCCACTTTGCTGTAACCTGGCAACAAAGAAAGTTTGGCATTGTCTTTAGCCACATAATTTACGCCTTCTTCTTTGAGTTTGCGAGTTAGTTCTTTGGCGGCAAAGACAGTTTCCCAATGACGAACAAAGCGGGTGTTGGGTACACGAAACTTACCCGATTCTCCTAGTTTTGAAAGAAAACTAACAAGGTTGATAAAATCTTGCTTGTCCAAATCGGCAGTAAGTCCTGCGGGCATGAGCGAGCCCGGCACTTTTTCCATTAGTTCCATTTGGCTTTTTGGAATCGATACTTTTTTACCCAATACATCACGAATCACTACCTCCGATGTCCCTTCGCTCACTAAGTAGCCCATCATTTCACTACCGTCTTTTTTCACAACTCGCTTCAAGTCGTATCCTTCTTTGATAGATTCGTTAGGTGCCAAAATCGAACGGATAATTGTCTCTACGGGCGAGCTAGTCCCCAAACTGCTCAAATCAGGCCCAATAGCACCACCCGCGCCACCGATAGCATGACAAGATTGGCAATTGGTCGAAGTTTTACGAAATATCAATTCCCCTTTTTCGGGGTCGCCCGATTCCTTAATCGTTTTGGCCAAAGATGCCAACTCCTGCTTGTTGAGTTCTTGCGGCATACGCTCCGGAGGCAGTGTACCACCCGAAGCCTCCAACCCTTGCTTGAGAAGTACGACTTCTGCGTCTTTTTGGCGGTTAGCATTCACCTGCCGTTGCACTATTCGACGTCCTACTTTGGCAAACTCTTCAGGAATTTTTTGATTTGACAAGGTCTCACCCAAGGCTTTCATGGCTTGTTTGTTAGCCACAAAAGCCTGAAATAAATCAGACACATCGGTACCAGCGGGTAAGTTTCTCAAAACCCCTACTCCTACTTGTGCGGCTTCATTGGCATCTGTAGAGACCAATTGCGCAGCGGCCAAGAGTCGCAGCTCAGGCGTATTTTTTGCGGTGGTCATTTCAAGCAGCATCGCTTTGGCATTTGGATTCATGTTGGCTAATGAAGCCAATGCTGTCTTCTTGATATTTTTTTCACCAGTTTGTACCAAAGTCGTCAGTTGCGGTTTCAAATCTTCCAATTTCCACAACCCAATCAGTCGAATAGCACTTAGGGCCACTGCTTCGTCTGAATGATTGATGAAAGTAGCAATGCGGCTAAGATTTTGAGTGGGTTTTATTTGCCGCTGTTTTACGGCATCTTCAAGGCCTGCGAGCTGTGCCAGCAGGATTGAACTATTGGGGGTTTTGGTGGCTTTATCAAGCAATATTTCGATTTCTATGTCCCCTCCTCTTTTGGCCACCACTCCAATCACATCCTTTTCGTAGCTTTCGGGTACTTTATTTTGGGCATATAACTGTGCCAAACGTGCGGTAGCTTCGGGGCTATTTACCGACTTGAGGGCATAAACTGTTTTTTTATCATCTCCCAAAAACGAAGGTTCAGTTTTTACGCGCTTAGCCCAAGCAGGTTCAAGTTCGCGGACGGTCTGCCAAAGAGCAAAATCCAAAAATTCGTCCATTGGGGCATCCAATACCGTCAGTGCTGCGCGAGCAGATTCGGCCGTGGGAAGTTTTCTTAAAGCAATCACTGCTTCTAAGCGCACTTGTGCATGAGGGTCAGCCACGGCTTTGGCCAACAAAGCTTCTGGCTTCGAAATTTTATTGTACCAAAATCCAAGCGCACGAAGGCCCGCTGCCCGCGCTTGATGATTTTTGGCATTAAGCAAGCTCAAAAGCAGTTTTTCGTTGACTACGTCCAGAGATTGATATACCCACAGTGCTTCCAACAACTGATGTTCATAATTAGCATCTTGCGGGTTAAGTCCAGCTACCCATTTTTCGAGAGAAGGCACTACTTTGGCCGCGCCATGTCCCTTAAGTACTTGTTTGGCTTGTCCACGCGTCCAATCTTCGGGCGATTTGAGTGCGCTCAACAGTTCGTCGATTGAAGCTTTCGATAATTTAGGCGTTTTGAGCAAGGGGCGGTTTTTGGCTGTAATGCGCCAAATACGGCCATGTTGTTGGTCGCGACGAGGGTCATAAAAATCCACTTCTCCGTGTTGGATGATAGGATTATACCAATCTGCCACGTAAATAGCCCCATCAGGCCCTACCGAAATATCTACGGGACGAAAGGCCACGTGATCGGTCCAGAGTAGGTCTTCGGCTTGTTTAGATACATACCCGCTGCCCTGCTCTTCTAGCCTAAATCGATTGACCCGATTGGCGCGGAAGTCGTTTGTAATCAAGCTTCCTGCCCATGCTTCTGGCAAATGTCGCCCCGATACAATATCCAGGCCACAATGTTTGGGCTGCCCCGGGTTCAACCCCCGAATGATTCTTTCGGCCTTAGGGGCGGTTACAAAAGTAGCGCCCGGAAAAGCAAAATTGATACCTTCTCCGCCCGCTCCGTCGGTAAGGAATGATTGTCCCCAACGGTCAAAAATCAGCCCCCAAGGATTGATAAGGCCACGTGCATAAATATCCAAATCAAGAGTCTGAGGATTGAGCTGCCATACGCCTCCCCCTTCTAGCCGTTTGATGCCAGAAGGCGTTTCGATGTGGCTATAGATATAAATCGATTGGTTGAAATAAAGTCGGCTTTCGGGTCCCCACCGAAATGTATGGATTAAATGGTGCGTATCGCCTGTCCCAAATCCCGTTAGTACTTGTTGCCGTTTGTCGGCTTTCCCATCGCCGTCGGTATCGGAAAGAAAAAGAATTTCGGTAGAGTTGGCCACATATACCCCACCATCACCTGGCAAAATCCCCGTTGGCGTCAACAACCCTTCCGCAAAAATGGTTGACTTGTCGGCTTTGCCATCGCCGTTGGTATCTTCAAGGACATAAATCTTATCGTTGGCGACATCACCCGTTTTCAAATGAGGATAAGTGGTACTACTTACTACCCACAAGCGCCCGTCGGCGTCCCAATTCATCTGAATTGGCTTCACCAACATCGGCTCGGCGGCAAAGAGCGTCACTTCCAAACCTTCCGCCGTTTTGAAAGAATCAAGCTCTTTTTGTGGGTCGGGATTCTCTTTTCGATCATCAGGATTGACTGAAGAGGTAATCAAAAACATGAGCGGAATGCTAATGACTTTGGCACACAGTTTCAAAAATTTGGTAGATATTGTCAAGGTATTTTTTGTCATTCCAGTAAAATCTTTTATCAAATCAATCAATTTTTCACTTCAAAAGTATCAATCCATAGGTATGAGGCTGAGGAACGCGCACCAACGAAACCTGACTTTCTATCCATCTGATAATGTGGCTTAAATCTTCCAATCCTTGCACATGACGGCCTTGTTCGTATTTTCTAAATCCAATGATATAAGTACGATTCAAAGGGCGATATTGTTGGAAAAATAAACCGTTTTTTTGGACAATCAACTCTCGCAATTTCTGGGCTTGTTCTAGCGAAGGTGTATGCTTAATTACTATCCCCTTCTCCCATTCCTTGGCTGAGGCAGCCATCACCTGCACACTATCAATAGTCAACGCATAAATACCTTTTTTTAAACCAGTTATTTTTACGGTCAATGCTTTATCGTCTTTCTGAAAAGCAGGAAGAGGCAAAGGCAAAATAGGTTCTGCGACCCCAAAACTCAGGCTACCTTGTTTGGCATCCCAACTGCCTTTTTGCACAGGTACCTTAGTTTCAACTCCATTTTTAGTCAAATTGATTTCTAGCAAATGAGAACGTTCTGCATATCCAAGTCCTTTTTCGAGAGCTACCGCCAAATGATAATATCCTAGCTCGTTGAGATGCACGTTGTTGTCGGAAATGCGTTCTTTTTTACTGATTTCTTGAAGAGGTTTGAATACATCCACGTACTTAGCGTTGCGCTTGGCAGCAGTAGTAGCGATTGTAGAAGCATATAGTTCAAGATTCGTATTGCGTTGAGCTAGTTTTTCGGGAGAAGGCGCCCCAAACTGCGGAATTGGCGACAACAAAACTGCCTTAGCTCCCAATTCTTGGATTTTGTCTAACAATTTGTTTAAACCTTCCGTAAATCGTGGCAATCCAGCCTCCCCTTCTTGCGATTCAATCCCACCATAAGCCACTATCACTACAGTAGGGTTGGCCTTGGTGAGTTGTTCCATCAACAATTCATAGGGAGTGGGCGGATTGGTATAATAGCTGCGCGCATCCCCCCACACAGTATCGCCAATCCAACCGATATTTCGGAAAGTAATGTTTTTGGCAGGCCACCTGCTTGTAAGCGCGAATTCTAGATACCCAAAAGGCAAATCATTCTCAAAAAGTGAGTTTCCCACAAAAACCACTCGGTCGCCTTCCTGAAGCTCTAGTAGTTCAGTGGCACGATTTTGGGAAAATAATGAGACAGAGAAAAGGAGAAATAAGAGGCATGCAAAAGCAGCAAAAACTTTGTCGGTGCTTAAGGAGTTTTGTTTTGAAGTTATCACAATCTAATAATTATCAAAAATTTAAGAGATTAACAAATAAGCCGTTTGTAATACTTTCATGAAAAGACAACATACCATGAATTCTCACCATTTTCCTAAAGTATTGAGGTTGTTATCCCAACGATAGCATGATGCTAAAACAATCTTCTTTATTTCATGTTTTTTTACCAACTACGAAGTTTATCCCTCAATTTGCGTTATTATCAGAATCTTTTGGAGAGTTGCCTACTTTTTGCATCATTTTTGCGTTAACTTTATACGTAACTTTGGAAAAAGTGGGATTCCAATCTAACACCAGCCAAAACATTACTATATGAGAACCCAAACCCTTTCCGTACTGCTGGAGCGCATTGGTGAGTACAAACGGAAGTTTTATCTAAATCAACTCGTCAAAGGTGTCATTTTTGCCGTAGCTTTTGTGCTATCGGCTTATCTATTTGTCAATACACTAGAGTACTTTGGACGCTTTAGTTCTACGGTACGAGCCACGTTATTTTTCGGTTTTTTAGGCATTTTAGGTTATGCCGTTGTTCGGTGGGTAGTGATTCCCTTGATACATTTGTACGGATTACGCAAATCCATCACTGATGAAGAAGCAGCCACTCAGATTGGCAGTTTTTTTCCAGAGGTAGGTGATAAACTTATCAATACCCTTCAACTACGAAATTTATCGGGCACACAAACAGATCTCATTGAGGCCAGCATTCAGCAAAAATCAAGCCAATTGATGATTGTGCGGTTTTCGGATGCCATCAAAATCGACCAAAATCGCCGCTATCTCAAATACGCCGCTTATCCCTTAGCGGCGATTGCAATGGTGCTCTTGATCAATCCTCGCTTTTTTGCAAGCAGCTCAGACCGTATTATTCATTTTGAAAAAGAATATACCGATGCGCCATTTACATTCAAACTCGAAAATCCTAACCTGAAAGCCTTTCGCAATGAAGACTTCAAACTGGAGCTGTCGCTAGCAGGTGGAGCGCTTCCAGAAGCGGTGTATGTGGTGCACAACAAAGCCAAATTTAAACTCGACCCCGAAAGCGCCGATTCTTATTCGTATACATTCAAAAATGTTCAGCGCCCTATTGAGTTTTATTTTGAAGCTGCTGGCTATAAATCAAGCACGTACACACTTACTTTGGCCGAACGCCCCAGTCTCTTGTCTTTTGATGTAACCCTACGCTACCCAGCCTATTTGGGAAAACCTGCCGAACAGCTGAGTAATGTAGGAAATTTGACCGTACCCGAAGGGACTGTTATTAGTTGGGATTTTAATACCAATGCCACCAAAGAAATGGCACTCCTATTTGAAGGCGACAAAAATCTATATCCTGCCGAAAGTAAGCTTACAGGAGGTTATGAATTCCAAAAAAGTGCCAGACGCTCAGGAAACTACGAGATAAAACTCAAAAACGAAGAATCAGGAAATCGCGAAAAAATCAGCTATTTCCTCAATGTCATCAATGACAAATATCCAACCCTTACCCTCGAAAACTACCAAGACACCACCTTGTACAATTATTTTGTGTTAGGCGGAAATATTGCTGACGATTACGGCTTTTCAAATTTACGGGTGTTTTATAACCTCCGCCGAAAAGGAGATAAAACCGACGAGAAAAAAGTCGTTTATAAGGGCTTTGGTATTCCCTTCAACAAATCCACAACCAATCAGACTTTTTACTTCCAATGGTACGTGGATAGCCTTCGTCTTACTCCCGGCGACCGCATCGAATACTATGTACAAGTATGGGACAACGACGGCATCAATGGACCAAAATCAGCCAAATCACGCATGATAGATTTTGCGGTGCCGTCTAAAGAAGAAGTAAGGGCCGAAGCCGAAAAGTCTGCGGAGAAAACGGCATCTCAAATCAATAAAACCCTCCAAAAAGCCAAAACTTTGCAGAAAGAATTGGAAAAACTAGACCAACGTCTCAAAACCGACCGCGATTTAGATTTCCAAGACAAAAAACAAATAGAGGATTTGCTTAAAAAGCGGGATGAGCTCATGAACGACATGAAGAGTATGCAAGAGCAAGCTCAATCGGCCCAAGAAAAACAAGACCGTTTTGCGGAGCAAAGCCCCGAAATGAAACAAAAAATGGAGCAATTGCAGAAATTGATGAAGGAGTTGCTCGACCCCGAAACTCAAAAGCTATATGAGCAACTCGAAAAACTCCTCCAACAGCAACAGCAGGATGAGAAAATACAGGAGTTGATGAACAAACTCAAAAACAAAGAATTCAATGCCCAAAAAGAAATCGAAAAGGCATTGGAGATGTTTAAGCAACTTCAGCTTCAACAAAAAGCCGAGCAAATTCAGAAGGATTTGAAAGAAATGGCTGATAAAGAAGAAAAACTCGCCGAAAAAACCGAACAACTCGCCAAAGAGCAAGAAAAGGAACAGAAAGGTAAAGATTCTGAAAATAAAGACCAGAAAAACAACCAAGATAAAAAAGGCAAAGAGCAAGACAACAAAGACCAAAAAGACGGTAAAGACCAAGACAAAAAAGACCAAAAAGGAAACGAACAGCAAGACAAAAACGCTCAGCAAGAAGAACTCAAGAAAGAGCAAGAAGAGCTAAACAAAGAGTTTGAAGAAACAAAAAAAGACATTGAAGAACTCGAAAAACTCAATGAGCAGCTGGACAATAAGCAGGAAATGGACACCGGCAAAGAGCAACAGCAGGAGGTGGACAAGCAGCAAGAAAATAGCTCAAAACAACTAGAACAAAAGCAAAACAAAAACGCATCTCAATCGCAGAAAAAAGCAGCAAAGTCGATGCGCCAAATGGCTCAGCAAATGCAAGAGTCGATGGAAAGTGCCGAAATGGAAGAAATGAGCGAAAACATGGACGACCTGCGCGATATCCTCGAAAACCTGATTCATTTGTCGTTTGACCAAGAGCGCGTGATGAAGGACTTTAGAGGAGTTAATCTACAAGACCCGCGCTTTGTCAAACTTGCCCAAGAACAGCTCAAACTGCAAGATGATGCCAAGGTGATTGAAGATAGTCTGTATGCACTAGCGAAGCGTGTGATGCAAATTCAAACGTTTGTAACGAGAGAATTGAACGACATGAAGTTTCACATGAATGAAAGCACGCGCTATATCCGCGAGCGCCGCCTCAACATGGCCACTAGCAAACAGCAATTTGCGATGACTTCTATCAACAACCTATCGCTCATGCTAAGTCAAACCTTGGAACAAATGCAAGCTGCTATGATGGCAATGAGTAGCCCTGGACAAGGCAAGAAAAAGGGCGGTAAAAAGCAAGGTCAGAGTTTAGGAGAATTGCAGCAACAACTCAATAAACGTATCAACGAAATCCAGAAAGGACAGGGCCAAAAAGGAGGTATGGGTGGCCGACAAATGTCGGAACAACTTGCCCAAATGGCCGCTGAACAAGCCCGAATCAGACAGATGCTCAAAGAACTGATGGACTCTCAAAAAGGCACTGAAGGTGGCAAAAAAGTAGGCAATGAGGTCAAAGATTTGATAGAGAAAATGGACGAAACCGAAACCGATTTGGTCAACAAGCGCGTAGATCCCAATCTTCTCAAACGTCAACAAGACATCATCACGCGTTTGTTGGAATCCGAAAAAGCGTTGCGACAACAAGAAGAAGATACCCAACGCAAAGCCGAAACCGCCAAACCTCAACCACGCACACCACCTGCCGCTTTTGAGCAGTATGTCAAAGACAAGCAGCGACAAACGGAATTGTTGCGTACAGTTCCGCCTAGTTTTGCACCTTTTTATAAGCGCGAAGCGGACAGCTATTTCAAAAAATCAAGCGAAAAATAACCACTCAAGTTTTCTCAATCAGGTAGCCGACGAACCGTCAGCTACCTGATTTTGTTTTGGTACAATTAACAATCACCAAGTTCAAATACAAACCAATCACCCTGCTTTTGTTAGGCAGGATATAGAGACACAATGTTTTCAAAAGAAGAAATTGATTTTATACAACAGCACCTTCATACGGAGACCAGCCCACTCTTTCTAAAACACGGGAAAGACAAAGAAACCCTAATCAAACAGATTGAAGCCCGCCAAAAATCACGCACCAAATTGCCTGAATGGTATGCCAATCCTGACGTGATATTTCCTCCTGCGCTATCAGTTGAGCAAAGTTCTTCTGAGACTACCGCCCGCTACAAAGCATCTCTTATCTCAGACGGCACCCTCATCGACGCAACCGGTGGTATGGGGATTGATAGTTATTTTTTCAGTAAACAATGTGAAGCTGTCATTTATATTGAACAAAACGAAACTTTGGTAGCGCGTGCTCTCCATAATTTTGCCGTTTTGAAAGCCACAAATATTCGCTGCGTACATCAAAATTCTATTGATTTTTTGGAGAAATTTCCTCAAGAAGTAGACTGCATTTACCTCGACCCAGCGCGCCGTAGTGCCGACCAAAAGCGCGTCGTGAGCCTCCCCGATTGCGAACCCGACGTTACCAAGCATTTAGCATTGTTGTTAAAGAAAGCTCGACATATATTGCTCAAGGCATCGCCGCTACTTGATCTTAAGCAGACCATCCAGACGCTGCCTTTTATTCACACAGTACACGTAGTAGCCGTTGATAATGAGTGCAAAGAACTACTGTTTGAGATAAGCGATTGTGTTGTGTCACCAAACATAATTGTAAAAACTATCAATCTCAAATCAGATAACACCCATCAGTATTTTGAGTTTGATTGGGCACAGGAAGCCCACACTCCAGTATCATTGAGTCCTCCCCTTCGCTATATTTATGAACCCAACGCCGCCATTTTAAAAAGCGGTGCTTTTAAATCAATCGCTCATTCGCTCAATATTTCCAAAATCGCGCCTCATAGCCATATATACACTTCGCCAGAATTGGTTCTTGATTTTCCGGGACGTAGCTTTGCGCTTGAAACCATCTTAAAAGCTGATTTAAAGACACTTAGAGAACACTTACCTGATCTCAAAGCAAATCTTACCGTACGGAATTTTCCAGCTACTACCGACGAACTTCGCAAAAAACTAAAGTTAAAAGACGGGGGTGATGTATATTTGCTGGCCACAACCCTTCTCAACGGAGACAAAAGGCTTTTGAAATGCCGTAAAGTTTGAGAAGAGCCATGCTTTAGTTTGGTGCATGGCTTTTTATTCATCACAATTAATCCAAATCGATTATGTTTTTTGAACGTATTCCCGACAAAGAATATCCTAAAGAGCCTGAATCACGTGTCATTATCCGATTTCAGGACTGTGACCCACTTCAGCACCTCAACAACGCCAAATACTTTGATTATTATTTCAACGCCCGCGAAGATCAAGTAGCCAAATTGTACGAGTTTAATTTTGGAAGACTTTTCAGAGAGCTCGGTCAAAGCTGGGTCGTGTATCAGCATCAAATCGCCTACGTAAGGCCAGCGATGGTAAGCGAATGGGTCAGGATTACTTCACGTCTTATTTTTTTTAATGAAGATACCATCGTCACCGAATATTTCATGACCGATGATAGCCGAACTCAGTTGAAAAATGTGCTGTGGGTTACTTCCAAATACATCGATGTTCGCTCAGGGCAACGCGTAGTACACCCTCCTACGGTGATGGATTATTTGGCCGCCACTTGTTTATCTGACGTAGATTTTCATCACTGGAATTTCAATGAGCGTATCCGCGAAATCAAGCGAAGTCTTACTAGCCATAAAACTGAATAAGTTTATAATTTCCTATGGTTAGTGTATCATTAAGCAATATTTTGGTTCTCAACTCCTTCCCATGAAGTGGTTAAAAGATTTTTTCTTCATAATTGAATATTACCTTATCCGCATTCACTGGCTAAGCTTAGATGTAGTAGCTGGTGCCATGCTGACCCACGTAGTAGCCTCTCGCCTACCCGATGGTCAGGGAGAGGTCTCTTGGGCTTCCACGGTATTGGTAGGCATCAGTGTGTTTTTTATTTATGTAGCAGATCGTTTGATTGACAATCACAAAGGCACTACTCCTACCACAGCTCGGCACAAATTTCACGCCCAACACGAAGCCATCCTACTCAAAGTAATGATGGGACTAGGCGTGGTAGGATTGATTTGTTTGTTCTGGCTTCCTTTCAAAGTCATCATGCTTGGAATCGGCTTGATAGTAGTAGTAAGCGTTTATCTAAAAGTAATTCAGAAAATCTCTCCTACCGATACTTTTCAGTTGTTTAAAGAGCCGATGGTTGCTATAATATACACCATTGGAGTTTGGGGGTCGGCGATTTTGGGCCAAGAACACACCTCTTGGGAAGAGACTTCATTTATGGTTTTACTGGGGATTATAGCTTTCCAAAACCTACTTTTATTTTCATGGTTTGAGTCTTTTGACTTAGAGGAAGGCTATTCTTTGGCTATTGCATGGGGCACAGATACAGTGAGTCAAATCATCAACATCCTGACTATCTTAGTAGTAATTGGAGCTTTAGTAATCTTATTTCTAACCACTCACCGTTATAGTATCAGGACCTCGGTAGCAGTCATTTCGATGAGTCTCAGTTTGTACTTTTTAAAGAAACATCATTCTCAATTTTTAGGTCATGAGCGTTACCGTTGGGCAGGAGATGGCATCTTTTTTTATATGCTTTGGCTTCTTTAAAATTACTACAAAATTGACCTCTTCTGCTATTTTTGTTTCTTTTTTATCGAAGGTTTTATGGTTGTTTTAGGTTTGCTTTCTTTTTTTTCTGGCACATATTTAGAAAGCACGGGTTCGGCATTTCGCCGTTTACGAAGTAGCAGAAAGCCCAATAAACACGATAAACAAAACATCAGCAACCAATAACTCTCTTGAAACGATACACGTCGAAACTCCATGACCCAAAGGATAAAGAAGCCCAACGACGCCCAACCTGCCATACTTTCAACAATAGGAGTTTTCATATATTTGGTATGATTAAGGTATCAAAGGTACAAGGTTTATTAAATAAGAAATAATTCTCAAGCAATATGATTGAATATCGCCAAAAATTTGTATAATTTTGCAAAATTTTTCTTCAAAACCAATCCTATCAAGCTTCACCAAAGCCTATGAGTAAACTACGGATTTTGTATGTAGCCAGCGAGATAAATCCCTTTCTCCAAATCACAGAGGTAGCCGACTACGTAAGAAAACTTCCCCAAGCTATGCAAGAGCGGGGCATGGAAATCAGAATATTAGTACCTCGTTTTGGACTCATCAATGAGCGCAAAAATCGCCTCCACGAGGTTGTTCGTCTATCGGGCATTAATATTTCGGTCGGTGACGATGAAAAACCTCTGGTAATCAAGGTAGCTTCTATCCCAAGCGCCAAATTGCAAGTTTATTTTATTGACAACGAAGACTATTTTCATCGCAAGTCCGTTTTCTTAGATAAGGACAATAACTTTTTTGATGATAACGACGAACGCGCTATCTTTTTTTGCAAAGGTGTGCTCGAAACTGTCAAAAAATTAGGATGGGCTCCCGACATTGTACATTGTAATGATTGGATGACCGCCCTCATTCCTCTTTATTTGAAAACCACTTACAAAAATGATCCTATGTTTAAGGATACAAAGTGTGTTTTTACTGTCTATAACAACGCCTTCAACTTTAAGTTTGAAGAAGGGATTATGGACAAAGCCAAAGCCATGGACGTTAGTGATGAAGCTTTAGCTCATCTACGCTCGGCTGATTTTGAAGGATTTATCAAAATTGGTTGTGCCTACGCCGACGCCGTTGTAAAAGCTGATGATGATTTTAGTGAAAGTTTAAACAAAATTTTTGATGAATTGCCCGAACGCAAGTTGGAACTGGTCGAAGAAGACGCAAATTTTACAGAAGCTTATTACAACTTATACAATGAACTGGCAGGCTAAAGCTGCCCTCTTTCTGGTCACTGTTTTCACCATTTCTTTGACCGCCTGCGAAGCTCCTAAGGAAATCGGGCTTCCGCCCGAGGTAATTGCAGAAGTGCAATTTACGGATACGCTTACGGTCAAAACAAGCACTGTTTTGCTTGATTCGGTTCGTACCAATAGCGCAACGCAGTTGTTGTTGGGGAGTTATCGGGATCCTATCTTTGGCCGCGTCACAGCTCAGCCCTATTTCGAGCTCGGAAATAGAATTGATTTCAATGCCGATGGTAGTACGACGACGTATGTGTACGATTCGCTTACTTTAGATTTGGCCTACTTTTATTACTACGGTGATACTTTACAGCCATTTCAGATGAATCTTCACCGCCTTACCGATACGCTGATTACAGGCAAAACCTACTATAACAATAGTACCATGCCTTATGAAGCGACTCCTATTGCTACGCTAACCATAGACCCTAAGCCCGCCACTAATAATACTTTCAAATTTAAGTTACCTGATGCTTTGGGGAAACAGATTTTTGATTTAAGTGGCAAACCCGACGCAAGCTCGGCTTCTAAGTTTGTTCAAACTTTTAAAGGCTTTACGCTCGTTCCTTCCAACAATAGTAGCATGGTTATGGGCTTGCCATCATCTTCTGGTATTTCACTCAACTTGTATGTGCATATCACTGGAGATACGGTAGGTAAAGTACAAGCTATTCCACTCCTAAAAAGATTCAACCATGTACAGGCCAATCGCCAAGGAACGGAATTAGCAAAACTACAGCCTCTCAAACCTCTGAGTGCTGCCGAAACGGGAGGACTCAATTACGTACAAGATGCGTTGGGAATTGTGACGAAGGTAGAGTTTCCGTACTTGCCAAAATTATTTGCTGACGGGCGAGTAGCTATCAATAGGGCGGAGCTCAACATCGTACCTGAGCAGCCTCAAGGTAGGTTTTTCTTACCTACAGGTCTTACTATGGCCGAAACAGACCAAACAAATCGTTTACTACGGTCGGTAGGTGGCACAGAGCTACTGCTGCCTGTTGATGGAAGTACATTCCAATCTTATATTCTCCCTCAAGTATCTGTTTACAATGATAAGTTCCGAAATTATAATTTCGTTTTGACTACTTACTTGCAAGCGGTATCGATTGGATTTAAGAAAAGTACGGGACTTTTGTTGATGCCAGTTAGCTCTACCTCTTCTTTGGTATCCCTATCTCAGCCACTCTCAATTTATTATCCTTATCTCAACAATCGACTGGAGAGATTAACAATTAATCCCACTCGTGAAAACGTAAAACTTTATATATTTTATACCACTACTAAATAAGTATAATTTTCGTTTTTCAAATAAATAAAAAGCTCGTAAGGGATTCCTTACGAGCTTTTTATTTTTGTAATATTTCTGTATTTTTCGAAAAATAAAGGATTAATCGTTGTACAAAACCAAGTTTTTAAAAAAGTTTAATCTCCCCAAAGTGTTGATAATATTTTTTAAAAAATAGGTTTCTGTTTCAGAAAGCATTTAATAATAGACCCGATTATTCTACTAATTCTAAATAATAAAAAGGCTTTTCAAAAAATTACCCTATTTTTTTTCAACTATTTGACTCACCTTAAAATCTAAGAAAATGTGCGGAATTGTGGCATACGTAGGGCATCAAGAGGCGTGTCCAATCATCCTTAAAGGACTCAAAAGACTCGAATATCGCGGATATGATAGCGCCGGTATCGCATTGCTCAATCATGGCGACCTTTGTATCTATAAGAAAAAAGGAAAAGTAAAGGCACTTGAAGCTGAGCTTATCAGCAAAGACCTAACCGCAACTGTGGGTATGGGGCATACTCGCTGGGCTACCCACGGTGAGCCAAACGATGTCAATGCTCACCCCCATTATTCATTTCACAAAAAACTCGCCATCATTCACAACGGAATCATTGAGAATTATGCGGCACTCAAACAAAATCTCCTTAGAAAAGGCCACTACTTCAGCTCAGAAACTGACTCTGAGGTGTTGGTTCATTTCATTGAAGATATTCAGCAGGAGACCCAGTGTAGCCTCGAAGAAGCCGTACGATTGGCATTGCAAGAAATCGTGGGAGCGTACGCTATCGTAGTGATGTCAGAAGATGCTCCTACTCAGCTTATCGCTGCCCGTAAAAGTAGCCCTTTGGTGATTGGCGTAGGCGAGGGCGAGTTTTTTTGTGCCTCCGACGCTTCTCCTATCATCGAATATACCAAAGATGTTATTTATTTGGACGACAATCAGATTGCCCTCATCAGAAACGGAGAATTGAAGGTAGTAAATCTTGACAATGAGAGACAAGTACCTTATATCCAAAAATTAGAACTCGAACTTGAAGCTATCGAAAAGGGAGGGTATGAGCACTTTATGCTCAAAGAGATTTTTGAACAACCCCGTTCGATAGCCGATAGCATGAGAGGGCGACTCCACAGCGACGAAGGGCTTTTGCAGTTAGGAGGTTTACAGGGGTATATGGATAAGCTCGCCCAAGCCAAACGGATTGTAATCGTAGGCTGTGGGACTTCTTGGCATGCAGGACTTGTGGCTGAATATATTTTTGAAGAATTGGCGCGTATCCCTGTCGAGGTCGAATACGCTTCTGAGTTTCGATATAGAAATCCAATTATCCACTCAGATGACTTCGTAGTGGCTATTTCTCAATCAGGGGAGACGGCTGATACCTTGGCAGCAATTCAGCTCGCTAAAAGCAAAGGAGCTACTATTTTTGGGGTATGCAATGTAGTAGGGTCTTCCATTGCGCGAGAAACACACGCAGGGGCCTACACCCATGCGGGTCCCGAAATCGGTGTAGCAAGTACCAAGGCTTTTACCGCCCAAGTAACAGTTCTTACTTTGATGGCTATTGCAGTAGCTCATAGACGAGGAAGTATTTCTGATGAGCTTTATAGAGAGCTTCTGGTAGCGTTAGAAAGCATCCCAAGCAAAGTACAACAAGTACTGAAAGCTGCTGATAAGGTCAAGGAAATCGCGTACATCTTTACTTATGCGCGCAATTTTATTTATCTAGGTAGAGGGCTTAATTTTCCAGTGGCGTTGGAAGGAGCTCTCAAACTCAAAGAAATTTCGTACATCCACGCCGAGGGCTATCCTGCCGCCGAAATGAAACACGGCCCTATTGCCCTAATTGATGAAGACATGCCCGTGGTTTTTATCGCAACCAAAGACAGTTCTTATGAAAAAATCGTATCTAATATCCAAGAAGTAAAAGCGCGTAAAGGTCGGGTAATAGCCATTGTTACGGAAGGCGACACCTTGATTCCAAGCATGGTAGATTTTGTAATAGAAATCCCTCAAACCCACGAAATCTTAATGCCTTTACTGTCGTCGATACCGCTCCAATTATTATCATACTATATAGCTGTCATGCGAAGACGCAATGTAGACCAACCCCGTAATCTCGCAAAATCTGTAACGGTAGAATAAAATCATAGGCGCTATTTCGGAGGATTGTTCGTTATTAACAAAAAAACAAAATTATTTATGTGGATAGAGCAAAACAATAAACTCGTTAGAGAATATGAGTTTGAGGACTTCAAAGAGGCCTTTGTTTTTATGACAAAAGTGGCCGAAATCGCCGAGCAGATGAATCATCATCCGTGGTGGTCAAATGTATACAACAAAGTCACTTTTGAGCTTTCGACCCACGATGCGGGCAATACCGTCACCGAAAAAGATGAAGCATTGGCCGACGCCATCGAAGCAATCTACGATGAAATGTGAGGGGTGTATTGTAAAAGACCTGCTAAGTTTCAAAAACTTAGCAGGTCTTTGCTTTAGCTTAAAAATAAAAAGCCCTCACCGCAAAGCAGTGAGGGCTTCTGTCACTCTTAAGCAGATAAAAAATATCTTAGTTGAGCAACTGCAATTTCAAATCGTTTAGGCGTTTGCGAATCGAAACATCTACTTGGCGATCTCCTACTCGCAACACATATCCACCGATGAGTTTATCATCTACTTTTTCTTCCAATTCCACCGTCTTACCAGTAGCTTCTTCCACAATCGTCGTAAACTGCTTGCGCAGTTCGGGCGTTAATGGTGTAGACGAAGTGATAAAAGCTTTAACAATACCTTTTTGGATATCATACAACTTTACAAACTCCTCGGCAATGCTATACATGATAGCTTCGCGATTTTTCTTAGTAATGATTGAAAAAATGGTGTAAGACACCGGACTTACTTTTGACTTAAAAACGCCTTCCAGAATAGCCAATTTTTTATCATGGCGTACTACAGGGCTTTTAAGAGCAAGCATCAATCCACGGTTTTGTTCAGATACTTGCTTAAACAAAAGCATATCTTGGTACACAGTATCCACTACATTTTGTTCTAGCGCCAAATCAATGAGGGATTTGGCATATCTTATAGCTACGGTCGATTCTGACATTTGTTTAAAGTGTAAAGTTTAGAGAGAAAAACGTAAAGCAACTCAACGTCTTACAAGCTTTCTTAATTGAGTCTTGCTTCTTGAGCCAAATCTGCCACCAATTTCTCTTGGGTACTTTTGTCACTCAACTCTCTACGTAGTACTTTTTCTGCGATATCAAGCGAAACCGTAACGATTTCTTTTTTGATCTGGGCTAATAGAGCAGCACGCTCATTGTCGATTGCTTCGCGAGCATCTTCGATAATACGTTTTCCTTCAACAGTAGCTTTTTCTTTCGATTCAGCAATGATACGATCAGCTGCTTCTTTGGCGGATTTTAGAATGCTATCACGCTCAGCACGTGCTTCTGCCAACAATTTTTCGTTATCAGACTGCAACTTAGCCATGTCAGCGCGGGTTTTTTCGGCCAAATCCAAAGCACTCTGAATCTGATGTTCACGCTCTTTCAAGCCATTCATGATAGGTTTCCAAGCAGCAACGCGTAGAATAACCACCAAGATGACAAATACCACCAACATCCAAAAAAGCAAGCCGATTGCGGGGGTCAATAATTCCATTTTAATACAATTTACAGATGATTAAAAGTATAAATTTTATGATTCCTGTTGTTAAAAACTATATAACTTAAAAGGTGGGTTTCGTACTGACGCCTAATGCGAGCAGTACGAAACGCCATTGTTGCGATTAGAGCTTGAAAGAAATCAACAAGCAAATAACGGCAGCAAAAAGAGCAACGGCCTCGATCAAAGCCGCGATAATCAACATCGCAGTTTGGATACGACCAGCAGCTTCTGGCTGACGAGCAATACCTTCCATAGCACTACCACCGATACGGCCGATACCTAATCCTGCACCGATAGCAGCTAAACCTGCACCTAGTGCGGCACCGAATACTGCAAGACCTGCACCGCTTTCAGCAGCTGCTTGAAGTAAGATTTGAAGCAACATGATTGTAAAAAATTATATAGTGAAACAAAAGAATTCAGAAAAACTAAATAAAATGACTAGTGACCGTGATCAGCTTCGTGGTGCTCTTCAATGGCACTTCCGATATACATCGACGACAACAGCGTAAAGATAAAAGCCTGCAAAAAGGCAACCAACAACTCAATGAGGTTCATAAATAAAGTAAAAATCAACACCAATGGGCTAATAGACCAGCCAGTACCACCTCCACCTAGGTTTTTTGCGATAAAAATCAACCCTAACAAACTCAAAATAATGATGTGACCTGCGGTAATGTTAGCAAAAAGACGAACCATCAATGAGAAAGGCTTCATGAATACCCCCACAATCTCAACTGGTACCATGACAGGCAACAAAGCCAAAGGTACACCCGTAGGTTTGACAAGGTGGGCAAAATAATGTTTGTTGGCGTTGAAATGTACAATCAAGAAAGTAATCACCGCCAATACCAAAGTCACGGCAATATTACCAGTCAAGTTGGCACCTCCTGGAAGAAGTCCAAGTAGGTTGTTTATCCAAACAAAGAAAAATAAAGTCAACAAATAAGGAAGGTACTTTTCGTATTTAGGACCAATGGCAGGTTTCACAACGTCGTCGCGAATCATCAATATGACTGGCTCTAAAAACGACTGAATTCCTGAAGGCGCTTTGCCTTTGTTTTTATTATATCCTTTGGCTACAGCCGTAAAAATAAGGAACAAGAGAACAGCACTTAACAAAAGTGAGGCGACGTTTTTTGTAATAGAAAAATCCAAAACATGCGCTTCTTTATCTGCCTTACCGTCAACCCCTAAACGATACACATGCTCATGCTCCAATACATAGCCTAATTCTTTGTTTGGATAGATGTGCTTTTCGTGATCTTCGTGGGTAGCATCAGGGGAATGGTAGAACTTACTAGAAGAAAAAACCTTCAATCCATTGTCATAAATAATCACTGGTAAAGGGATAGCAAGACCATGTGCAAACTCCCACTCGTGAGCATCTGAGATGTGGTGCATAATCATCTCACCGATGTTAAATTTTTCTTCTTTGTGCTCATGATTATGAGCAGGTTCTTCGGCGTATGCGAAGGAAAAAGCAGACAATAAAGCGAGGGCTGCCGCAGCAAATTTATGACGTAATTGACGTAACATGTTGACCATTAACAAATAACGACTGACAAACATTATTATTCTTCTAAATCGCGGCGCAAGTTACGATACAATCCGTATATTTCAAAACAAGTATAAAATAAATAAAATGCAAAAAAGGTAAGAACGAAGCCATTGGGGTCTTCCACTTTCAAATATAAAAATACTCCAACGAAGATTAAACACATCACAAAACGGGCAGTAAGCGAGGAAAGGTAAAATTGAACGAATTTTTTACGATTTTCTCGAAATCCAAACTCCATTAGGCGGTGTTGAAGCAAAGCCAGCGCTAAAAAAAAAGCCAAAATAGACCACTTTTTAGGGTGAATATATTGGCCCAGAGAAATGTAATCGGCTGTAAAAAGTACAATTCCTAAAAAAATGGTAAAAACAATCGAACGAAGCATTTTATATCGGTTAAGTTCAAATATACAAGACAACATAATCTAAACTCCTCTGTAGGCCTTTTTTGAAAAGACTTTAACAAGTCGGGTATTTCACAGATTTATGTCAAGTATCGACAATCTAAGTCTTGAGTCTTTAATGTTTTACTTGCTGAATGAAATTATACAAAGCTGCGCCAATCGACACCAAAGAAAGTGTAAGTGTCCATCCCGGGATTTTATTGCCTTGCCATTCATCAAGTTTATACCCTGCATACGTCCCTAGCCCTATCGTCCCCAGCATCTGTATACCCATACCAGAGTATTTGGCGTAGCTTTTGGTACGCTTATTGGCATCTTGCATTTTTTTCTCAAATTGATTATTCATTGCAATAAACTGTTGTTTCCATAACGTCTGAATTAGCCGTTAAACACCACAAATATACATTTACGTTCAGATTATTTTTATTTTCTAACAAATGACTGACACCTCTTAACTTTGCAAAAAAAGTTTCGTGTGAAAAAAGTATCTATTCTCATTGCTGCCCGCAACGAATCTGCCAATATCCTAGCCTGTCTGACTTCGGTAGCCGCGTTGAGTTATCCCATATCCCACTTGCAAGTACTGGTCGGAGATGATGCCTCTGATGACAATACCGCTACTTTGATTAAGGATTTTATCAAAGATAAACCTCAATTTGAGTTGATTTCTATCGTCTCTACCCTCCCTCAACTGAAAGGCAAAACCAATGTGTTGGCCCAACTTGCTCACCATGCTACGGGCGATTACCTTTTCTTTACGGATGCCGATATAGAAGTACCTGTCGGATGGATTGAAAATATGTTGGTGCATTTTGAGCCAAATGTAGGGGTGGTTACAGGTATTACTACCATGATAAAAGGAGGGATATTTGGGCTAATGCAGGGGCTTGAATGGCTTTACTATCTATCGATGATACGCCTTTTCGCCCTTTTTGGCATTCCTATGACGGCTATGGGCAACAATATGGCCGTCAGTCGTGAAGCTTATGAGGCCGTTGGAAAATATGAGGGAATTGCTTTTTCTATTACGGAAGATTACGCCCTTTTCCATGCTATTTTGACAAAAGGTTTTCATTTTGTGCAACTATTCGATGCGCGTGTGCTTACTATTTCTCGTCCGATTGCTACTTTCAGCCAATTGTTGAGTCAGCGCAAAAGATGGATGTTTGGGGCAATGTCTTTGCCGTGGCAACAGCGTTTAGGGGTTTATCTCAATGCTTCTCTATTGCCTTTCTTGATTATAATGGGATTTTGCTTTCCAAAAACCATCCTCCTTTTGGCTTTCCTCCATTATCTTTTGGTGGTGGCCTGGATGGTCGGCATTATCAATTGGCTGCAACTTCCCGCGCTTATGATAGGTGTTCCTATTTTCTGGTTTTACCACATTTTTATGAATTTTGTAATGTTTATCAATTTTTACACGCGTCAATCCACCGTTTGGAAGGGCCGCGAGTACTAGAAAAATTATTTACTTCCCATGCTGAAATTAAACATGATTGAAACCCACGCCCATATTTATGACGATGCTTTTGATGAAGACCGTACCCAAATGCTCGAAAGGGCTTTTGAATCAGGAATAACACAGATATGGATGCCCAACTGTGACCACACTACTATCGACGGAATGCTGGCACTTGCAACCCAATACCCTAATGTCTGCCGGCCTATGATGGGGCTTCATCCTACTTATGTTAAGGCTGATTTTGAGCAAGAATTGTACATTGTTGAAAATTGGCTTGATAAAATGACTATTTCAACAAACAACCCCACTTCGATAGATGCTAGCTTGACGGACGGGTCGTCCGTTCCACAGTTTGTGGCGATAGGTGAAATAGGAATGGATTTGTACTGGGATAAAACTTTTGTAGAGCAGCAAAAAGAAGCATTTCTGATCCAATGCGATTTAGCACTCAAGCATCATCTCTGGATTGACATTCATTGCCGTAATGCCTTCTGGGAAGTTGTAGAACTTATTGAAAAAGTAGGAGATACCCGACTGACAGGCATTTTTCATTGTTTTACAGGTACGCTCGAAGAAGCCCAAAAAGCGATTGACCTTGGTTTTAAATTGGGGATTGGCGGAGTAGCTACCTTTAAAAACGGGGGTCTCGACAAAGTGTTGCCCTATATTGATATGAAACACATCGTTTTGGAAACAGATAGTCCCTACTTAGCACCTGTACCTTACCGAGGCAAGCGCAATGAGGTAGCCTATGTACCGCTCATAGCTCAACGCGTGGCCGACCTGATGCAAGTATCGGTGGAGATGGTGGCTTCCCAAACGACGGCCAACGCTCTTTCTCTTCTTCCTTCTATGTAGCAGATTCACTAAAACTTAAAAGAGTATCTCATCAACACCTTTCCGATAACTACCTAATACCTTCGTAGTCTCTAAATGGGCTTTGGGCAATTATCAAAATAGGCAGCGAAGAAATTCGCAACGGTACTCTCATTCAATAATTTTCGCGATGTGTTCTATCCGCTCGATGTATTTTTCAGATACGAAACATCGAGCGGTTTTGGGAGAAAAAAGTGTTGGTTTGGGAGCTTTCATCTAATTTTGCAGCGTCACAAAAAACTTCATCAACTTTGCCAGCTTACAAAACAGTCAAAATCAACCCCGCCTTACCCAATCGCCCCCGTGCTTCGGTATTGGTCATTTATACAGGCGGCACTCTCGGAATGGTGTTTGAGAAAGGAAATCTTGTGCCTTTTGATTTTGAACAAATCCTCGACAAACTACCCGAAATCAAACGCCTGGACTTCGAAATCACCTTTACGAGTTTGGAAGAAATCATGGATTCTTCCAACATGCGCCCCGAAGTATGGGCCGAAATCGCCAACTTAATTCAGCGCAATTACGCCTTTTATGACAGTTTTGTAATACTGCACGGTACCGATACGATGGCTTACACGGCCTCGGCATTGAGTTTTATGCTCCAAAATCTCCACAAGCCCGTGATTTTGACGGGTGCGCAGCTGCCTATTGGGGTAGCTCGTACGGATGCCCGCGAAAACATCATCACCGCTTTGGAGATAGCCGCTGCCCAAACCGACGGTCAACCACTCGTGCCAGAAGTGTGTATTTACTTTCAAAACTATCTGTTGCGCGGTAACCGCGCCAAAAAGAAGGAAAGCTCACAGTTCAACGCTTTTCGTTCCGAAAACTACCCTGCATTGGCCGAAGTGGGGGTCACTATCGAGTACAACCGTCCTTATATTGCTTCTTACCGTACCGACGCACCTTTTGGGGTACAAGCCCAACTTGATGCCAACGTAGCGATTTTGAAGCTTTTCCCGGGAATGACTCAAAACGTAGTACGCTCAGTCCTCAGTATCTCAGGTCTTCGCGGTGTAGTACTCGAAACTTTTGGAGCGGGCAATGCCCCTACCCTACCGTGGTTCTTACACGAACTCAAAGAAGCCACCGAACGCGGTATAATAATACTAAACGTATCTCAATGCGACGGTGGCAGAGTAATGCAAGGGCGCTATCAAACCAGTAGTTGGTTTGATAAAATAGGCGTAGTAAGCGGCGGCGACATCACAACCGAAGCTGCCATTACAAAAATGATGTGGATACTGGGTCAAGAAACCGACCACAACCTGATACGCCAACGCCTCAGCCAACCTCTTGCAGGCGAAATGAGCCTATAATAGGCAACATAGCGGAGATTTTTGATAGGGATTATTAGAAAATGTGTTTCTATTTTCTATTTTTGCAACCTCAAAAATAAGGTCAAACAAAGACCACCAAACAGAGGGGTGTCCGAGTGGTTGAAGGAGCACGCCTGGAAAGTGTGTATACGGGCAACCGTATCGAGAGTTCGAATCTCTTCCCCTCTGCTGAAAGATGTTATTAATGAGGCAAATGCGTATTCTAACGCGCTGGTTTTCTGCTGATTAGGGTCTCATCCCCAAGCTCCTGCACTACAGTTAAGTTTACGGTTACGGCAAAATCTGACGGTTACGTCACTTTTTGCCGTAACTGGAAGAGAGCGACGGGTTTGGCGGCGCAGTACTGGCAGCGTACGGAGGCGATGAAAGCCACGGCTTTTTATCTAAAGATGGATTTGATGCTCAACGAAAGCGACTTGGCGCAGCTTGATTTTGGGATCAAGTACCACCTCAACGGCCTGGATTATCTCATTGCCTCCCTCACGGCCGAACTCCCCATCAGCCTGTTGACCCACACTCTTTTCCCATGAGCAAGACCATTACAGTCCAGCTCACGGGAAAAGAATTGGAATATCAGTAAAAGCTTAATCGTAAATTTAACCCAAAGCTTACTTGACCCACTTTAGGTTATTTACTTTGCGGCCCACATTATACCCCATTCGGAGGCCTTCATCGCAATCCATGCGATAGTGAACCCCCAGCAAGATGCGTGAAATAGCATTTTCTTGGGCCATCTCATAAAAATTATTAAACGAGCGAGGTTTGCCATTAAACTCCAATCGAAACTCGTGGCACTTGTCTGTCATTGCATAGTCGTATCCATAAATACTTGATAATACCTCCGCGGCCGCTGCACCAAAAGTAGAATGTCCAGAAGGATAGGCTGGAAAAGGAGGAGTGACACTCTTTACTTTTTGAACGGTATTATCAAGCAAAGTTTTCCATTTTCCGTTGATAGCCCTATTGATAAATGACACAGGGCGCTCTACGTTGTAGAGATACTTAGAGTTCCAACAGGCCACGGCTCCATCGCTGAGTGCAATAGATAGCTTGGCGTAGGTATATACTGCCTTTTCTAGTCCTGCTTTTTCTAAAACAATCACTTGATTGGCTATTGCTAACCAACGAGCCGCTGGCTCGAAGGTTTGTCCGAAAATATCATCACTCCAAAACTCCCCAATCCATCTATTTTCATAATTATCTGGAATAGAGCAAACTTCTAATGCCTGTGCAAAAAACTGAGAGGTCACAACCGAACTATAATCCAGAGGAGGCCGGGCTATTTTATCATCAGGGCCGATGACAAACGTCCGAGTACGTCCCCAATAAGGCAACAACGCTTTGGTAAAATCGGGCGTAGTAGGTTGCCATTTTCCCGGACCAGTCGGGGGAGCGTAAGAAGACGGATGGGCATTGAGATAGGCTTCATGTCCATTGGTGTCCGTTTTTGAATAATTAAATACCGCTTCAGCCACTTGTTTGCCGTATTGTTGCGAACGTTCAAAAGTACTTGCTTCTACTTGGCTTTTTAGTCCTTGCGCGTTTTTTGAGCCTAATTCATCAATTTTATTTTTATGAACATCCGGTAGATGAGGAAAAAAACTTTTCATCATTGTCCAATAAGCCGAATTAAGCACCGTGGGCCAATGATAGGTCTGGCTCGCTTCTGGTTTAGGGATGGTAAGTCCAGCAAAATTGCCAGCAATGGATTGATAACTATCCATCCCCGGAACGATAGCTTCGTAGCCTGCAAGTGAAATATAGGCAAGCGCTCTTGCTGCCACGGGTGGTCGATACCCTGGGGCATATTGATCTAAATCCAAAAAAAGTACTCCCCATTTTAGTACAATGTCGGCATCGTATTCATTTAATTTTTTTTGAGGCGTGACATCTTGATTCCGATTACAGGCTGCCACTGTGAAGAGGAGTAGTATAATTAACAGTCGATTTATAAACAATTTCATGATGGTAATTTTTTTAATGTTGAAATGGATATGCTCTATCAGCATACACTCCTGAGGAATGAGAGGACGTTTGCCCTTTTTGATAATAGGGAGAACGATAGTATTGGAGCAGTATAATTGGAATGATATAATCCCCCATCCGTTCGATGGTTTCAAAGATGTCCATAGGTACTCCTGCCACTGGAAACAATAGCTCAGATGTCAATTTGTAAACGCCTACAAAAGGTAATATCCATGACAAGCGGGGTTTTAGGCAAGCCACAAGCCCCAAAGCAATTTCAAATAGCCCAAAATATTGAAGACCATACACTTCTGTAATGCCCAAGATACTTAAATTGCGAGCTACAACTTGATGTTTCATAAACACACACAGACCCCCATGCCCTACTAAGAGACTCAAAAGGCTCAAGCGCATGAGGCATTCAAGGAAGTAGCCTTGGGAAAATGTCAAATCAGAAAGTGGTTTGAGCTTAGTAAACCATTGCCGATAATGAAAAGTAGCCGGAATTCCATAAAGCCCAAGAAAAAGCAACGGAACACCAAAATTGCCCGCCCGCTCAAAAAATTCTGACATTCCCATGCCAGCAGAAGGTCTGAGAGCCGCTGTAAATAAGGTCCAAAAAGAAGCCCATAACAGTAAGACACGAGTAGGATATACAAAAGCTATAATCCCTACCATAATATCCATAATGCCCACCAAGGGCATCAAAGCAAAAGCCGTGGAGGAGTCAATAAAAAAAACTTCAAAGAAAGGAATCCATCCTTTTTTTGTTACAAGTCCCCAAAATCCATGCCCAACAAAACAGCCCAACAAACTAAATCTGAGCCAGAAAAAAAGTCTTTCTTCATAAGATGTATCTGATGAAAAAGGATTTATAAACAAAGATGTATGTTTAGTCATCTTCCTGAAAATTTTGTAATAAGTCAGTAAATACGCGTTTATTCTCAAGGGTAATAGCGTTAAATCAAACCCCTAACGCTCATACGTAATGGATGGCTACGCCCAAGCGTAAGCCACATGCCCAGCACCGAATTTGAACGAAATAGACAGTTATCTCTTCTGAATCAATCAGAATAGGTAATTCTGTTTAGTTCAAAACGTAACAAATCCTGACTTGCAAAAACTACATTTTGCAGAATCAGGAAATCAAAAGAGAATATTGTACCCTTGCTCAGGAGGAGGTGTAAGAAGACAACAAAATGACGTAAGAAGGCTTTGATTCGGTCTCTCATATATCAGTGAATAGGAATCTACCTCTATGAGAGAAGGAGAAGTAAGTATAAAAGAAGGCGTAAAAAGATATATTTTGGTCAATTCATAAAGCAATTTGAGGGCTCTATTCAGAGGACTCTGCGATGACTGAGAAGTTAAATCCATTAGTTCTTGGACTCTCTCAGAAAGCTCTACAAAACGTTCGTGAGCATCACGATTCGTTTTAAGTGTAATATACAACGTATCATTTTCATGACGTTGCCCCATGATATTGTAGAAATTTTCTCCTTCTCTAATCAGCCCCTCTTCTCCTTCATCATTTTCCCAAACGGTATTATATGGAAGAGCCGGAATCGGCACTTTAAAGGTTTTCCATTGGTCGTTTTGAGTGATAGGAGAAGCATTTCGGAATTCTTCTTCAAAAAACAAAAGCGCTACCGTCAGCCCAAACATATTGTAGAGCAGTAACAATAAAAGACCGATAGCGATAACTTTTTTCAAATAGTACCCACAGAAAGAGTTGTAAAACACTAAACACAAACTTCATGCCATATGAAATAGAACACCCTTTTGAAAGAAAAATAACCTTAGAAAAGTACAACAGAGTAGTCATCGTCACTTTATTACTTCATTGCATTTTCTCAAATAGGATAAAAGCTTCACGCGTCCTCCTCATTTTTTTGTAGTTTTCGGCCTTCAACCAGTCTTTTTTAAGGCATGTCTTTCAAATCTACGCTTGTTTTTGTTGTTAAGTGGCTTTTTATATCCTTACCGATTGGGGTTTTGGTAGGCTCTGCTTCGGCCTTTTTTTTGGTTTCACTCAATTGGGTCACCGATTGGCGCGAAGCACATGTGTGGATTATTGGACTACTGCCCGTAGGGGGTTTTATGGTAGGAGCAGCCTACCACTATTGGGGAAAAGAGGTCGTTAAGGGAAACAATCAACTCATCGAAGAATTTCATTCTCCCCAAGAAATCATTCCTTTCAAAATGGCCACTTTGGTGCTTTTTGGGACTTTGGTGACTCATTTTTTTGGCGGCTCGGCGGGGCGTGAAGGTACAGCTGTACAAATGGGCGGGGCTATTGCCGACCAATTTACAAAGTGGCTGAAGCTCTCTGATACCGACCGAAAAATCATTTTAGTCATGGGAATTAGTGCGGGTTTTGCCTCGGTATTTGGTACTCCTTTGGCGGGTACAGTCTTTGCATTAGAAGTGCTCATAGTGGGCAAGATGCGCTACGAAGCACTCCTACCAAGTCTTTTTGTAGCCCTCATCGCTGATTATACCTGCCATGCTTGGGAAGTAGCTCATACCCATTATCGCATTCCGTTTAGCCCACATCTCACGGCTCAAAACCTAGGTTGGAGTATTTTGGCAGGTATATGTTTTGGATTAGCCGCCCTTGCTTTCTCCAAAGTTGTTCATTTTTGGGGTGACTTTTTCAAAGCCAAAATTTCTTATCCTCCTCTTCGGCCTGTCGTAGGGGGTGCGATTATTGCTGTGGTGGTTTGGCTTTTAGGAACTACCAAATACATTGGGTTGGGCGTTCCCACCATTGTAGCATCTTTCCAAGACACCTTACCTCCTTACGATTTTTTACTCAAATTGCTCCTGACGACATTCACGCTTGGAGCGGGATTTAAAGGAGGTGAAGTCACGCCGCTGTTCTTTATTGGAGCTACCCTAGGCAATGCCCTTGCGCTTTTCATCCCACTTCCTCTTCCGCTACTGGCTGGTATGGGTTTTGTTGGGATTTTTGCGGGAGCAACCAATACCCCACTTGCCTGCATCCTCATGGGGGTTGAACTTTTTGGGTCAGACTCCACCCCTTATATTGCACTCGCCTGTATAGTGAGCTATCTTTTTTCGGGACAGTCGGGCATCTATACTTCTCAACGGAAAGAATCTAATAAGTACTTTTAAGTGCTGCTTGAGGCTGTACGCAATATGCATATTGCGTACAGCATAAAATATTTTCAATAACGATACACATTCACAATAAGCGTATCGGCATTGACTCCCGTAAAAATCCCCAGTCCGTTGGTAATAGAGGTAGGAGGAGTGCTAATGTTTTGAGTCGTCGTACCTGTTGAACGATACAAAGCCGCATAATCTGGATTGAGACGATAAAGGATCGCATAATGTTTCCCAAAATACTGAAATGTTTGGGGCATGATGTTGGTCACGGTCGCAGTAGTGGGCTCATTGTTGATACGGCGATTAAAGGGCGGTAAAGGAGTATCGGTATCCGTAGGCAAAATCACAATCGGTTCGGGGTCTTCTTCGGTATTGATAAGTGCTACAAAATGATATTCTCCGTTTGGGTTATCCCAACTTGCCTCAATTGGCGTGCGGTCTTCCTGAAAACCACCCGGCCCGCCAAAGCCACCTGTACCACTACTCAAATCGATTTTGGAGCGATATACAATGTTTTTGCTGATTTTGAAACCCGTAGGACGGGTTGGGATAACCGTCGTTGCCGAAATCGGCAGCCCATTGTAAGTAAAGTCAAGGGTATAAGTCAAGCCAAATTTAACAATGTCGGTAGCTTTGGATTCATATATCCCCTCACCTACCGAACTGAGTGTAAAAATACTACCGTCACTGACTTTTATCTGGATTTGTTGGCCATCAATTGGGCGCGCTACCGAGTCGGCACTATCTGCCCCAGTATAGCCAATCACCGTCGTTAGTTTCAAGCTTACGGGATGTCCTGGGGCTAAAAACGCCTCAATCACAGGCTTTTCGTTGGCATCAATTACGCTATGGGTCTCGGTACAACTGACCAACAAAACTGCCATTAACCAAAAAGAAACAATAGATTTTATATATTTTTTCATGATTTTGAATCTAAATAAAATGAGTCGATTTTAGTGTAGTTTCCAGCTGATAGTTACGTTTGGCGTAAATCCTAAGTAGTTGACATTTGTGGTTTGTAGTACACTTTCGTCTCCTTCTGTAATGATTTCAAAGCGCTTGTACCACACATTTTTACGATTGTACACATTGAAAAAAGAAAGCCCAATGCTACCCCAACGGGCATTGTAAGTAGCCGACACATCCAAACGATGATAAGGCGAAAAACGAGTGGCGTTTTTGTCGGAAGGCATCGTAAAATTGCGCACCGAGCCGTCGAGCAGTTTGATTTGATAAGCCCCTGCAATAGAAGTATAAGGCCGCCCAGTTGAGAAAATCTGGGTAAGCGCAAAATCAATGTTTTTCCAGCGATAGGCTCCGATAAACTTAAACTGATGCCTGACGTCTTGGTCGGCGTGGTAAGGGCGATCCGAAAAAGCCGACACCTCCCTTACCGCTTCGGCCAAGGTATATCCTATCCATCCATTGAAATCCCCAAACTTACGTTGCAACAGCACATCTACTCCGCGCACTACTTCATCACCATTAAAAAATGTTTCCTGCACACTGAGTCCCTGTCTGATTTGGGGTACAAAACGTAGGGTGTATTCCGTAATACCGACATTGTTTTTCTGATAAAACTCTACATCCACTAAATATTCTTTAAACTCATAACTTCCGCCCAAAATCAAGTGGTCAGATTTTGTGACGGGCAGCGACTCGCCATTGGCTAGCAACCAATAGCTCCTATTGCCTTGTGTAAGGTCTTCGCGGTTGATTTGTTTGGCAAATTGATAATATCGCCCGATTGCTGCTTTGAATTTTATTTTATCCGACCACGCATATGTAGCACTCAGACGAGGCTCAAAATAGAGTTTATTGGTCACATCAAAATGGTTGAGCCTTACGCCTGGTTTGATCATGAGTCGTGTCTGCAACAACCTGATTTGGTCTTGCACATACACAGACGTAATCACTCCCCTATCGTTTTTACTGAGTACATCCACGGTATCGTTTTGGGTATATTTATAAACAATCGTATTGGCCGTGGAGTGAATCCCAAACTGGAGTTGATTGTGAGGCGTAAGTTTGTATTCAAAGTCTATTTTGGCCGTAAAGTCCTTTAAATCATTGGATTCCACCTGACCAATGTTAACATTGCGAGTAGTAGCTACGGTGCTATCAGTGGCCGGAATAGTATTGACTACGGTGCGGCTATTGTCGCGATTGCTATAAAAATTGGAATAACTGATAAGCATATTGCTGTATAGCTTGTCGTTCCAACGGCGCGACCATTTAAAGCTACTTCCGAGATTTCCCCAAGCCGACACATCAGTAGAAGAAGTAGAAGCCCCAAACAAAGCCTGTCGTCCAAAACTAAAATTGGAAGCAGAGGAGTTATCCATTTTGTCGGTTCCGTTATAAAGGCTCCACGTAAAAATATCCTTCTTGGAAAGATTCCAAGTCAGTTTGGCATTCAAATCATAAAAGTAGGATTGGGCTGTTTGGTTTTGGGTAGCCATATTTCCAAAACGCCCTCCCCCGGGTCTTCCCCCAAAACCACCCGCTCCCGGCTGCGACACATTGGTCTGACGTTCGGTAGTAAACGTGCTAAATATTTTTTCGTACAATGCCCCTTTGTACGAACGTCGCCCCGCCACAAGAAGCGTCATTTTCTTGCTAAGAGGAGTTTCGATGTAGCCATTCATACTGAGCAAGCTCAAGTCAGCCCCGGCATTGAATTGATTTTTGTTGCCTTCTTTGCCCGTAATCTCAGCTACTGCCGAAATACGCCCCCCAAACTTCGCATCAAAGCCGCCTTTGTACAGCTGAATATCTTTGAGGGCATTGTAATTGAATGCCGAAAAGAAGCCAAACAAGTGATCGACGTGATATACCGTAAAGCCATCATAAAGCACCAAAGTTTGGTCGGGTGTTCCACCCCTTACATAAAGCCCCGAAGATGACTCATTGGAAGCACTCACACCAGGCATCAACTGAAACGCCCTAAAAGGATCTCGCTCCCCAATATTGGGTAATTTGGCCAAGTTTTTGGGAGTCATTTTGATCATGCCCACAATCTCGTTGGCCTTAAGTACTTCAGTTTTTTCGCCCAAAACCATCACTTCTTCGAGTACTTGCTCGCCAGGCTCAATTTCAATCACAAAGTTTTCGAGGGGCGTTTTGGGAGAAAGATGCACTTTGGCATTTTTGTAACCTACATAGCTTACCAAAATCGTCACCGTATCAGAAGGTACTTTGAGTAAAGTAAAATACCCATCGACATTGGTCTGAACCCCGATTTTGCTCCCCAATACTGCCACCGTAGCAAAAGGCATATTTTCGGAAGTTTTGCGCTCTACCACTCTTCCCATCAGCGTAAAATCGGTACGGGTAGGTTCTCCTCGGTAGCGCGTATCAAAGTCGCGCCTAGCCGTTTTCAGGATTTCGGTGGCGGTTTTTGGTACAATCTGAATCACATTGGTTTCATCAATGTAAAACGTCAAATCTTTGGTTTCTTTCAAAGCGCCTTTGATACCATCCAGGAGTTTGGTATTGTCAAACCAGTAAGAAACTTTGTATTTTTTCAGCAATTCGGCATCATACCCAATCTTAAATTTATATTTCTTTTGTAAGTCGGCGATGATTTCACTGAGTGGTTTGTTGTTATAAAATTCGTCTTTAATGATAAGTTCAGCCGCCGACTCAGAAGGGTTTTGTGCATAAGATACCGTCAGCCCAAGCACGCACAAAATGAGCAATAGTTGTTTTTGCATAACAAGTATAGGTGTTTCAATAGTGAATTATTTTTTAACATTTGATATAGATTCAGACATGAATAGCTTCCACAGATAATGTCTGTAGAAGCTATTAGGAGACGCATTAGTGGGTTTCATAGAGAGCCGGTGATTTTCTTTCGTACCTCTCCATACGTTTGTTGTTTTGAGAATGTGGCACTAGTAATCTAAGTGTAGATAATTACCCAAAATGTGCCTATCATTTAATTATTTTTTGTCGCTTCGATTTTGATATTCACTTCGGCTACATTGCCTGCTTCATCCGTATCCTCAAAAGATTCTTCAAAAGTGAGGGTTTTTGAATTGATTTCGCCTAAACGAACTCCTTCATTCAACATCTCAAAACTTCCGCTACTGAGGGTTTTGAGTTCTACATTGTCGTAAGTGATATTATCTGGCTGCATCACACCCAAGCTATCTCTTTGCGAAATATTGAGGATAAGTGTGAGCACATTCGATGATTTTTTTGTGAGATCAAAAGAAATCACAAGGTTGTCTTTGATTAAAGAATTAGTAAGATCAAGTGTCTGCCCCACTCCACTTATCGACTGAGTATAAGTGGTCCCGCTATAAGTACCAATGACTTGGTCGGCAGGCTCAGGTTCTACTTCACTTTTCGAACAGCTAGCAACGCACACAGCTATCGCTAGCATACTGATAGACAGCAGCTTTTGTAAGGATTTCATAAAAATGAGTTTTGTTTAGTGGATAATAGTCTGATAAAACCAGCAGGTAGAGTATTTTACTAAAAAAGTAGTGGATGTTGGCTTTTTAAGTCATTAACTTTAACAAATATACGTGTGGTAAAAAAGGGAGTATTTTGACCTCGCAGAAGGCTTCTTCAAAATACTCCCTCGCTTTTTTATCTACCTCCTTTACGTTTGCCTTTAGGGCCTTCTGGATGAGTAGGAGCAGCTTTTTCTTCTACAAAAGCGCCCTTAGCATCAAATTGAAGCACTTTGACAGTATCTGTATTTTTGATAGCTACAAAATACACTCCCTCTGTATTGGTACCTGCATTTTTGATTTCATAACCCGCATATTTCTCAGCAATGTAAGTTGTGATAGCCGCAGGCAGTGCTGATACTTCTACTTTGGTTAGCTTAGCTCCCCTTTTGTATTTTTCTAACGCTTTATTGAAAGTACCATCGGCATTGAAGAGCAACCCTTGGTGGGTTCCGTCAGCCAATTTTAGCCCTACTACGATTTGTCCTGCTGAATCTTTGCCTGCAAATTGGATTTCGGCACCGGCATAGTTGCTTGAGATGTAAGAGGTGATAGCAGCGGGCAAGTCAGCTGCGGCAACTTCAGTAAGCTTACCTTTGCATTTTTGTTTAGTTACGGTGTCGGAAGTAGCGGCAGCACGAGCAGCCGACAGCTGAAGCGACTCGGTCAAATCGTCTTCTACCGCACTTACTTCATCACGGTTACAACTTGCCAAAAAAAGGCCCACAAGAGCAAAAACGAAAAACAACGATTTTTTCATGGTTGTGTTTTTTAAATTTTGGTTTGAACAAAAAATTGATTGATTTCAGAGAGCATTACGCGGCCTTTTTGAAGAGCGTGGCATTAAAATATTTTATTTTTTTTAACATAAATATTTCTAAATTACTGCAACGCTAGTCCAAAATACAGCGTACATGCGGGTAATAGTAATGATGTTTCGTGTAGCTAAAACCACCTCTAAACCGCTCTACGACTTTGTTTTTTAGAAAGAAAACTAACTTTACGGAAGACGACCTCGAAGAAGTCATTCGGGCCTGCCTCAACAACGACGGGCGAGCGCAGCGTATACTTTTTCAGCAGTTTTTTGGGTATGCGAAAGGAATTAGTCTGAGATACTCTTCGTCGATGGAAGAAGCGGAAGAAATCTTAAATGAAAGTTTCTTAAAAGTATTTCAGCACCTCGACCGCTACGATATTACTCAGCCTTTCAAAGCCTGGCTTCGCACCATTGTAGTCAATACCGCTATTAGTTATTACCGCAAAAACCAGAAGTTTCATGGGGAGATTGGCCTCGACAATATTCAGGAGCCTTCTTTTGACGAATCGGTCATTGACCAAATATCCGCAGAAGAGATTTTGTCACTTGTGCAACAGTTGAAGCCCATTTATCGTACTGTCTTTACGATGCATGTGGTCGATGGATATCAGCTACGCGAAATTGCCGATACCCTCAATTTTAATGAAGCCACCGTACGTTCGCACTTTGCTAGAGCCCGCACTAGGCTTCAAGAACTCATCAAGCAGTCTTATCCTTTTTTTTCGGCAGGGGAAGCTGATAGAAAATTCAAATAGTATCCACACATTCTGTAAAGAGTAGGTTGATTTCAACCTTGTTAACGATAAAAATCAGTGCACATGCACTCAAAAAATAAAAATGAAACCCGATAAATTTGACGAAGCTATACGCCAGAAGTTGGAAGGGATTCAGCCTAGTTTTCAGGACGAAGATTGGGCGAAATTTAAGGCGTACCAAACCATCCAAGCTCCCCCATCGTTTATCCACCGATTTGGGCGGTCGATGCTCTACACTGCCGCCAGTGTAGCGGCGGCTGTAATGGTATTTGCGAATGTATATCAATACCGACAAAATCAAAAACTTGATAAACAAGTAGGGCAACTCAAACAACAACTCTCCCAAAAAGAGCAAGAGCCCCTGCGTACTACTACCCGAGTCGATACGGTTTATATCACCAAATACATCCCTATTCAATCTTCTTTTTCTCAACCTAAAGCCTATGACCCATCTGTACCTTCTCTTTATCAAGGCACTCCTTCAACCAACGGCCTACACCCTCGTAATGAGGCTCGTATTGCCGAAAGTTTTAAGAATATTGGAAAAATAGTACAAAAAAGCCCTGAAGAGCTAATAAATGAAACCGAAAATGAGGATGTATTGCCAAAAGAAAATGCTGATTTGAATCAAGGCAAAGGCAGCACTGCTTCTTTTCCTCGAAAAAACAATAGCCTTTCGCCCAATACAACTATAGAAAGCTCGACAACCAATAAAAGTAAAATACAGCGAAAGGAAAGTTTGGCGGCAAACACATCGAATCCCGAAAATGGCATTGCCTCCCAAGTTTCTCCAGTCGAAGGTATTACTACTAACGAAACCTCTACCAGCTCAAACAAACTTGCTATCGAGCTTTTAGAGTCGATTGATGACACCCAAGAATTGAGTGGCCTGGCTCCTGCCGAAATAAAAGTAAAAAGATATGCTTATGCTACATTACAAAGCAAATCTTCTACTGCCAACACCTCAACTACTACTTCTCCGCCCCCTTCTATCTCTTTGCGGGATGTGCGGTTGAGATTAGGTGGCGGCCTGAGTATTGGTGATAAATATACCGGCTACGGTTTTAGCTCTAGCCTTCTTTTGGGTAAATATTGGAGTCTCAACGCGGGCATCCAATGGGCTCAAATCAAAGGACCTCAATATTTTACAGATGATATTTTCAAAGACAAAACAGGAAGACCTTTTCAGACTTGGCATAAGTCTCCAGGCATAAAACCTCCTTTGATGCAACCCAAAGTATTTGATATTAAAACGGAAGTCAATCTAGTACGGCTTCCTATTAGCTTGACTTACCGGTGGCCTATCAAAGACGACTTTGCGCTGTTGTTTTCGGGCGGGACTCACCTCAACTTAAATGCCAAGCAGTGTTATGAGTTTTATTATAAAGACCGCGACGAGCAATACAAAGAAGAAAAAGGAAGTTTTGCGATTCAGCCGGCCCTATCAAATGATGTGATTTTATCGGCAGGAATCGAAAAGCAATGGCGCAAACTCGTATTCCAAGTAGAAGCTTACACAGCCCCTTATTTACAGAAACCCCAATACCTCACCGACAATCGTAATATGGGAGTTCGCCTGAAAGTATTATATCAATTTGGTAAGAAGCCTATTTAAAATTCTTTCCATTCCGACCTAACCAATAACCCGCCGTGCTTACAAGCCGACGGGTTATTTTTTTATCTTTGGCAGTCATCATTGATTTTTTTTGTTATGCGTATTTCATTTGTAGGGGCTGGCAATGTAGCTTGGCATATGGCACAAGCACTCGAACACGCCGGCCATCATATTGTGGAAGTGTATAGTCGCGATTCACGCAATGCTCGGCGTCTGGTCAATAAACTCTATGATACCAACATCGCTCCTGATTTGGATTTTGCCGAAAGTACCGCCGAACTCCTTATTTTGGCCGTAGCCGATGATGCCCTGCCAGAAGTAATATCGCGACTTTTACTGCCCGAAAACTGCATCGTGGTACACACTTCGGGTACGCAATCGCTCGACGACCTCAAGCACCTAATTCATATCTATAGCGATGTCCCGGCACAAGTAGGGGTGTTTTATCCTCTCCAAACTTTTAGTAGAGAGGTAGCCATCAACATGAACCAAGTACCAATGTGCGTAGAGGCCGTAGAACCCAAAACCGAACAAATCCTCATCCAACTTGCCCAAGATATAAGTAGTATTGTGTATTTAGTGAGTTCCGAAGAAAGGCGAATTTTGCACGTAGCCGCTGTTTTTGCTTGTAATTTTACCAATCATTTGCTTGGTATTTCTAAGAAAATACTCGACGCCGAGCACCTCGAATTTGAACTACTCAAACCCCTCATTCGCGAAACCATCCGCAAAGCACTAGAAGCCCCCGACCCTTCGGTAGTACAGACAGGCCCTGCCCGAAGAGGCGACGAAAACACCATTGAAAGGCATTTGGATTTTCTGGAAAAATATCCAGCTTGGCAAGGTCTGTATGAAATCCTCACCGAGAGTATCAGACGGAGATAAAAATCAATCTCCCCTGCCCCATTCTCTAATAAGATTTCCACCTATCGGAATCCAGTCCGAAATCACGCTGATGATTTGAGGGGCAATAGGGACGGTATATTCGTACAAAAAACTTTCTAGGCGGTATTTGGGAGGAATCTGAATACCAACAGTACTTAAGAGCCAAAAGAATACGCTAATCCCAAATACCCACGTAAAAATCCCAACGGCAGCCCCCGCCAAATTATCAAGTGTTCCTAACAACGTATACCGTAACATCCTACGCATAGAATAGCCAATACGGTTTACCATGAAAACAGTAGGAAAGAAAATAACTGAAAACCCTACAAAAGGCAAAAAACGTCGGGTAAGTTCGGCAGTAAGATAAGGGGCAAGCAAGTCGGTTCCGAAGCGTAAAAACTTAAAGCCTACAATCATCGCTATCACAAAAGCAGCGACTCCTACTATTTCGATCAGTAGTCCTTTACGGTAGCCATTGAAAGCCCCCCAAGCCATTGGAATCAAAATCAATAAGTCTAATGTATTCATGTGCTGTTAGGTAAGATAGGGCAAAGAAGAGGATATGAATTGTTAAGATTCAATCCTAACAATTCATATTTCTTAGACTAAGAGGCTTTTAACCAAAGTCTGTACCAGCTTGCCATCGGCTTGTCCGGCCAGTTCTTTCATAGCTACTCCCATCACTTTTCCCATATCCGAAGGAGCTTTAGCACCTACTTTTGATATGATTTCTTGTAGTTTAGCCTTTACCTCCTCTTCGGTAAGCTGCTGAGGTAGATATTTTTCGATAACCGCGATTTCGGCCAATTCTTTTTCTAACAAATCGGGACGGTTTTGCTGCTCATAAATTGATGCCGAATCACGACGCTGCTTAGCGGCCTTGGTCAATAGCTTCAATTCATCATCAGCACTAAGAGTAGCATTGGCCCCTTCTTTGGTTTCTTCCAACAAAATCAAAGACTTGATCGCACGCAATGCCCGCAAGGTATCCTGATTTTTTTCGCGCATAGCTTGCTTAATATCATCATCGATTCTTTGTTTGAGCGACATATCGGTAAATTTTTAAAGTGGTTAAATAAAAAATGAGTTTTGCAGGGAAGAACGCTATTTTTTTAAGTGACTGATAATTTGAACTTTACTTCAAAGCCTGCCGCTCCCCCTCTACAAGCATGATAATTTTTGTGGTGCAAATCTACAAAAAAACGCTTGTATGCTTGGAAAAATTGAAATCAGTTCATTATCTTTGCATTCCCAAAACACGGAGGTTGTAGCTCAGTCGGTTAGAGCGTCGGATTGTGGTTCCGAAGGCCGTGGGTTCGAACCCCATCATCCTCCCTCTCATAAAGAGTCTAAAATTAAAATAAAGTCTGCGTTTTATTCGCCAATATTTTTCCCTTTTATTCTCTTTCATTTAAAATCCCAACGGTATTCGTTGGGATTTTTTGTTTGACACAAAAAGTAACTCATCATTCAAACTTTTCGTGGTTTACTTAGTTGAAGCTATTATGTATTCATTCCCCAACCCCATCCGTTTATCTAGTTCAGCCGAACGTATTATTTTTGTGATTTTGCCACTCATGCACATTGCAGGCGTCGTAGGACTTCAGCTGCCAGTATCTCAATCGCTCTTCAAAACTTTGGTACCTTTTCACCTTCTGAGTTGCGTTGGATTGCTATTTCTTTTTCAAGAAGAGTGGAACACGTCTACCATTATCTTATGGCTTACGTCATATTTGGTAGGCTTTTTTATCGAAGCACTTGGCGTGCATACGGGGCTCATTTTTGGGGCCTATCACTATGGCGAAACCTTAGGGTGGAAAATTATTGACATCCCCGTATTGATAGGAGCCAATTGGCTCATACTTGTTTTCTCTACTGGCGTGGTGATTCAGCACTTACATCCCAACAAATGGCTCAAAGCCGCCGTAGGTGCCGCTCTCATAGTTTTCATTGATGTGTTGATTGAACCTGTGGCCATAAAACTCGACTTTTGGGTTTGGGAAGAACCCACAGTACCTTTACAAAACTACATCGCTTGGTATATTATATCATTTGGATTGTTATGCTTATTTTATAGTCTTTCTTTTCCAAAAAAAAATCGTATTGCAGGCCTACTCCTTATCTGCCAGGCATTATTCTTTGCAGTTCACAATTTTATCTATCAGCTACTATAGATAATCGCAAAGTGGCACACCAAGCTATAAAGGGCTATTTATCAACAACATAGACAAAAACACTATTAAATCATAGGGTTTGTAAAGTAGTGAAGAATAAATTTTTAAAACATTTTCATAAACGTCTTGTTCTCTATATATGGAGACCAATGATAAATGAGAGATTGTTTGTAGACACCCTTCAAAGTATGTCTAATAACTACTAAAATATATTTTAACCTATCTTTCACCAAAGCACTTTGTTTAACATACCCAATAAAAGGTTAAACATTTTCATTTCAATTGTAATTATTAAGTTTAATATTTATTACATTTGAAAGATATATCAAATCCAAAGAGTACTTAACAACTTATACTTTGAATCTTTTGGTCGAATTTAGGAAAGTGTAATCAGGAAAATATGTAATGAGATGAGCAGCTATTCTATCCGAGATTTAGAGCAATTATCTGGTATTAAGGCCCATACTATCCGAATTTGGGAGCAACGCTACAATATCATTCAACCCAAAAGGACGGATACTAACATCCGAACTTACGACGATCAAGACTTAAAATTGATCCTTAATATTTCTCTTCTTAAAGACAACGGCTACAAAATATCAGAAATATCAAAATTGTCTTTAGAAGAGATAAGCAATGAAGTATTGGTAATTTCTGACCAAAAACTTAGCTATCCTGACCAAATTCATGCCCTCACGATTTCGATGATTGATTTGGATGAGGAGCGCTTCGAAAAAATCATTAGTACCAATTTTTTGCGTTTTGGGTTTGAAAATACGATGACAAACATCATCTATCCTTTTTTGAGTCGTATTGGCACCCTCTGGATGACAGGCTCTATCGGCCCTGCTCAGGAGCATTTTATGACCAACCTGATTCGCCAAAAAATCATCGTAGCCATCGACAGCCAAGTCATCAAATATCGCCCCGATTCCAAAAAGTTCATGTTGTTTTTGCCCGAAGGAGAGCTACACGAAATCGGGCTGTTGTTTGCGAGCTACATCATTCGCTCCCACAACCACCGCGTAGTTTATCTAGGCCAAACCTTGCCTTTTACGGAGCTTATGTTTGCTTACGATGTCCATAAACCTGATTTTATATTTTCGACTATCACTTCCGTCCCCTCCAACGACGAAGTTCAGCCCTATGTAGATCGACTTTGTAAGCAATTTCCCGATTCTAAAATTTTATTGACTGGCTATCAGGTTATTGGTCAAGACATTCAACTCGAACCCAATGCTACTATCATCAACAAAACCAGTGATTTAGTGGAGCTTTTGGCATAAGTTCTTTTATAAAAAAAATCCTTTTCAAATTTGAAACCTTCGACGGGTCGCTCAAACTTGAAAAGGATTTTTTATTTTTATCCCAAAAATATCTCAGTAATAACGCTCGCCTTCGAGGTAGTTTTGTACATAATCAGTAATACCCTCTTCCAAAGTATGGAATGGCTTGGTATATCCAATTGAACGGAGCTTGTTCATGTTGGCTTGGGTAAAGTACTGGTATTTATCGCGGATATCGGCAGGCGTATCTACAAAATTAATAGCAGGCTCCACACCCATTGCGTGGAAAGTATTGGTGGCCAAATCCACAAAAGTACGGGCTTTACCACTTCCAAGGTTATAAATACCTGAATTGCGACGGTGATGCATCAAAAATGAACACACCTCCACTACGTCTTTGACATAGACAAAATCCCGCATTTGCTCACCGTCTTTAAAATCAGGATGGTGAGAGCGAAACAATCTCATTTGGTTGGTCTTTTTGATTTGGTGATAAGCATGAAAAATCACCGATGCCATACGGCCTTTGTGGTATTCGTTGGGGCCATATACATTAAAAAACTTGAGCCCCGCCCAGAAGAAAGGTTTTTTGTCTTGTTGCAAGGCCCAAATATCAAAGTCGTTTTTGGACTCTCCGTAAGGATTCAAAGGCTTCAATTGCGGAATCAACGACTCATTGTCGTCATAGCCCAGCTCTCCTAAACCATAGGTAGCCGCCGAAGAAGCATAAACAAGGGGTATCTGATAATCGATACATTTTTGCCAGATTTGTTGAGAATAACGTACGTTTAATTCATCAAAAATCGTGTGGTCAAATTCCGTAGTATCCGTACGGGCACCAATATGGAAGATAAACTCTACTTCGTAGTAGTTTTGGGCGAGCCATTCAAAAAACTCGCTTCTTTCAACGCGCTCCTGAATTTTTTTTCCTTCTAAATTGTGAGCTTTTTCAATTTTTGAAAAATCATCAACTGCAATGATAAAATTGAAGTTTTCCTCGTTTAGCTTGCTGATAAGGCAGCTTCCTATAAAGCCTGCGGCCCCCGTTACAATGATCATATAAATAGTGTATGATAGGCGTTCAAATAGTGGGTTTTCAACTGGTTGGTCAGGTAAAAATACTCAAAAAAAGATTTACAAAGGTAGGTAATTAAATATATACAAAACCATATAAAATTTTGAGAAAAAATTTAATTTTTCAAAGAAAAGACACCTTCGATGAAAGTGTTTTTTTACTACCATTTTTGGTCGTAATTTTGCAAAAAATTTAAGCGCCTATCTCGTAAAACAAGTAATAACAATACTGGATTGGGCCATAGGTGGACTATTGATAGAGGAATAAAAAATGATTTACGTAACTAGAAAAGAACATTTTAACGCGGCTCACCGTGTATATAACCCCCAGTGGTCGGATGAAAAAAACCTTGAGGTATTTGGGATTTGTGCCAATCCCAACTATCATGGGCATAATTTTGAACTATTGGTAACGGTCAAAGGCCCCATCGACCCCGACACGGGCTTTGTGATAGATATGAAGAAATTAGGTAATTTGATGAAAAGCGCGGTGATTGACAAAGTAGATCACCGCAATCTAAACCTTGATGTGGATTTTATGCAAGGCGTGATTCCTAGTTGTGAAAACTTTGTAATTGAAATTTGGAAAATTCTGGCAAAAGGCCTTGCCGAAACCGCCCCTCATGCCAAGCTTCACTATCTAAAACTCATCGAAACCCCCAAGAATTACGTCGAATATTATGGGGAATAGCACCAAATCTCTCATTTGGGGAAGTATTATCGTCGGTATTGTCGTTGGTTATCTTTTTTATATTGATGCCTCTGCTGTCAATATCCCCATTTCGGACGACTATGACTTGGTAAGGGTCAAATATCGCCTGATGACAGGCAACTATTCGTGGTGGGAAACCATACAGATTTTGCTCGAACCCGAAAACGACCACCGCATTTTATTGCCTAGGTCGGTAGCGCTGCTCGACTATGCTTTAGAAGGCTTTATCAACTACCGCAGCCTGATTTGGTTTGTGAATGCAAGCCTGTTAGGAATTTTAGTGTTTTGGTTTTTAAGTTTTCGGCGCAATCATCTCAGCAAATGGGCGATTTTGCCGGTATTACTTTGGTATTGTACTCCCTTTGTTTTTGATGTTACGATGTGGGGCATCAATGGCATGCAACACACCACGCTCAATCTGCTCGTATTCGCATCTTTATATTTATTGGTATATTATCCTAGTACAATAGGTACTGCCATCGCTATTTTATTGGCGTTTGCAGCTACTTTCACCAATGGCAATGGCTTTTTAATTTTTCCAGCTGGGCTTGTGATTTTACTCTTGTCCCAAAACTGGAAAAAAAGCATCGTTTGGGGAAGTGGCATGGTGCTATCTTTATTGGCCTATTTTCTCAATTATAGTTTCGGCCAAGCCACGCAAGTCAAGGTATCGGGTGATTTCTTCCAAAACCTCCTTCTTAGTTTTGGAGCCCTTGTGGGAGGCTGGGCGGCCGCATTCCGAGGCCAAAATCCTTCATGGCTTTTGGTAAGTTCGTTTATCATAGGCATCATCACTTTGATAGGGCTTTTGACTTGGTTTTTAAAGCGTACTCTACTCGCACCTCTCAAACCTACCTCTTCTAAACCTTATTTCTGGATAGGTGTCTTCCTTTTCAGCGTCATGACCATCGGCATCATTGCTATTTCACGAGGAGGACGAGACGTCTATTCGGTTTTTACAAGTCGCTACAGTTTGTATCCTCTTCATATTCTGACCATTGCGTATGGAGCTTTGTTGCTAACTAGACCTATCCCTAATAAATGGCTCATCAGTATTGCATCTGGCCTTGGGGTTTTGTTTATGATAGGAAGCTACTATCAATACCAAGTCGACGTAGAAACGCGCCGTAGAAGTCTGGTAGCAGACCATTATAATTGGCGACATCATCGCAAGTTGCTTACCCATTTTAGGAGCGAACTAGCCGACTTTTACACCCAACCTGCTTACGATAAAGGGCTATATCGCTTCAACAATTCGCCCTTGGCTACGGCCGAAGCGGCCCTAGATGCCCCCGCAGATACTACTAAACTAGCCCCTTTACAATTAACACTCAGTACTCACTCAAAGCCGATTGATTATTTTGGCCATCCTCAAACGGTCGCTCAGTTTACGTTAGAAAATGAAAGTATTCCCCAACCTAATACGGGTAAAGGAGCATTTATTGTACTAAAATCTTCCAACAATACCACCTATGTGTTGCCGGCGATTCCTCAATCGGGTGGCCGAAAACTATTTGTAAGGCAAGGGAAAATATATAAATCGGGTTTTAAATCTACCTTTTATAACGAAAACTTTGTACCGGCAGATTATCGTATTGGCATTTTATCGGCGTCACCTCAAGGTTTTGATTTAAAGTTTTCTAACCAAATCATTCGCATTGATTCTCTTCATGCTAAACTGATTGATTGAGCTATGAAATACTACATCATTGCGGGCGAACGCTCAGGAGATTTGCACGGTAGCAACCTTATCAAGGCTATCAAACGCCACGACCAAAACGCTCAAATCAGAGCTTGGGGAGGCGATATGATGCAAGAGGCAGGGGCTCAGCTCGTGACTCATTATTCCGAAATGGCTTTTATGGGCTTTTGGGAAGTGGCCAAAAACCTTCGTACCATTTCAGGGTTCCTTAAAAAATGTAAAGCAGATATCCTGACTTATCAGCCCGATGTAGTCATTTTGATTGATTATGCTGGTTTCAATATGCGTATTGCTCAGTTTGCTAAAGAAAATAGCATTCGTACTTTTTATTATATCTCTCCCAAAGTCTGGGCTTGGAATCAGAAACGTGCGCTGAAACTCAAACAATATGTCGATAGACTTTTTGTGATTTTTCCTTTTGAAAAAGATTTTTTTAGAAAATTTGACTACGAAACCGATTATGTAGGCAATCCTCTCTTCGACGCCATTGCCGATTTCAGCCCCAATCCCCGATTTTTGAGCGACCACACTCTCTCTGTCACTCGCCCCATCGTGGCGCTATTGCCCGGAAGTCGCCGGCAAGAAGTAGAGCAAATGCTCCAAATCATGACTTCTACTAAGCCACATTTTCCTGATTATCAATACGTCATAGCAGGAGTGAGCAATTTACCCTCGGAACTTTATAAGCCCTTTCTCAAAAATGATGTACACTTAGTGACCGATGCCGCTTACGACTTATTATCGGTGGCTCAGGGGGCGCTTGTGACTTCGGGAACAGCTACGCTCGAAACGGCTCTTTTGGGAGTTCCTCAGGTGGTATGCTACAAAACCGCCGCCCTAAGCTACCATATCGCCAAGCGATTAATCCGAGTACCCTATATATCTTTAGTAAATTTAATTGCCCAAAAGGAAGTAGTAAAAGAACTCATTCAATCGGATTTGAATACCGAAAGATTGACAGAGGAGCTTCGCGCTGTTTTACCTAATGGACTCAAAAACAAAGAAATACAGAAAGATTATCAAAATATCAAAACGATTTTAGGAGAACAAGGTGCTTCCGAACGAGCTGGAAAATTGATGGTAGATGACTTATTAGCACACAAGAAATAATCGGGCTTCACAAAATCTTTACACACCCTACGGAGAAAAAGTAGGATTTTTTTTGTTGTAGCTATAAATCTATTCATCTAACTTTTTGTGTGCGAATGAAAATCGGAATTGTATGCTATCCTACATTTGGCGGAAGCGGCGTAGTAGCCACCGAATTGGGCAAGGCACTTGCGGCAGTAGGCCACCAAGTACACTTCATCACTTACTCCCAACCCACTCGACTAGATTATTTTAGCGAGAATATTTTTTATCACGAGGTTCATATTCCCAATTACCCCCTTTTTCAGTACGCACCCTACGAATCGGCGCTTTCGAGTACCATGGTCAACGTAGTGAATGATGAAAAGCTCGACCTCTTGCACGTACACTATGCCATTCCGCACGCTTCATCGGCTTACTTGGCCAAACAAATCTTGCGTTCGCAAGGCATTCATATTCCAGTGATTACGACCTTACATGGTACCGATATTACGCTTGTAGGTCGCGATGCTGCTTTTGGACCCGTGATTGCTTTTAGCATCAATGAGTCGGATGGAGTCACCGCCGTGTCGGATTTCTTGAAAAATGCCACCAACGAGTCATTTCCTATCACGAGAGAAATCGAAGTTATTCCGAATTTCATTGATTTGAATCGGTTCAAAAAACAAAAGAAAGACCACTTTAAATTGGCGATTTGTCCCAACAACGAAAAGCTTTTGGTACACACTTCCAATTTTAGAAAAGTCAAACGCATCGAAGATATCGTGATGATGTTTGACCAACTACGCCACATTGTTCCCTCTAAGCTTCTCTTGGTAGGAGACGGCCCTGAGCGCAGCCGCATTGAGTATATGTGTAGAGAACTAAAACTCATGCACGACGTGCGCTTTTTGGGAAATTTGGATGCTATCGAAGAGGTATTATCGGTGGCAGATTTGTTTGTGATGCCTTCCGAAACCGAAAGCTTCGGTTTGGCTGCTTTGGAAGCAATGGCCTGCGAAGTACCGCTTATTACTTCCAATGCCGGCGGACTACCCGAACTCAACGTGCAAGGAGTGACAGGCTTCATGAGCAATGTAGGCGACATCAATGATATGGTCAAAAATGCTGCTTATATTTTGCAAGAAGAAAATCTTCCACGATTCAAAGAAAATGCGTTGGCTCGCGCCCAAGAATTTGACCTTGCCAATATTTTACCAAAATATGAAGCTTACTATGAGCGTATTTTGGCTGAAAACCGCGCTTCTTTAGAAAAAGAGTTAAAAGAAGTAAGTTGACTTTAAAGTCAGTAGCCTAATTTTACAACAGCGAAAGGAGGTTTTTCCCAAAAAGCTTAGGTACCTCCTTAGTAAGTTTTATATTCGCTAAATTTCTCGCTGATTTTTAGAATAGTTGTCTTACCTTAAATCCTCTCATCAACAATGAAAAACAGTGCTTTAGCACTAGCGGTAATAGCAGTAGCGTTTACGTCTTGTACACGCTATTTTGTAGGAAAACCTGTCCAACTTACCCCTATCGCCATCAGTGATACTATCTCCGCGCCCACAAGCCCCCTTTCAGAGAAAGTGTCCTCTTATCTAAGGCCTTTTCATGATAGCCTAGATGCCCGCATGAATACCGTATTGGTCAAATCTCCTCGCCGATTGAGCAAGGGGCTTCCCGAATCCGAATTGGGCAATCTGATGGCAGACATCCTCCGCGAAATGGGACAAGAAAAATATGGCAAAGCCGTCGATGTAGCTATCACCAATTCAGGAGGCATTCGTACCGATTTTCCGGCTGGGAATGTCACTTTGGGCAATGTATATGAAGTAATGCCTTTTGACAATGAACTCGTCGCTATCACGGTATCGGGCGAAGTTATGCAAAAAGTGATTGAATATGTAGCCCAACGCAAAGAACCTCAATCTGGGCTTAAACTCTTGGTTGATAAAGCTACCAACAAACCTCTTGAAGTACTCATTGGCGGAAAGCCTCTTGATTTACAAGGCACTTATACCATCGTCACGAGCGATTATATGGCACTAAGCAGCGACATGGCTTCTGTGGTCAAAACCAATAAAGGATTCGTAGTTTTGAATTATCTCATGCGTGATGCAATCGCAGATTATCTGAGACGTAAAGGCCAACAAAACCAAGAGCTTAATCCCCAAAAAGACGGTCGTACTGTAGTGCGTTAGACTTCATCAAACATTCAATCAAATGGAAAGAAGATTATTCCTCAAAAATATACTTTCGGCAAGTGGAGTAGTAGCGCTGGGTCAATGGCCCTTTGAAACTTGGGCCGAAACCGCCGCCTCCAACGTCAAAATCACCATTTTACATACCAACGACCAACATAGCCGCCTAGAACCTTTCCCTAAAACCGACCGCCTCGCAGGCCGTGGCGGAGTAGTGAATCGGGCTCGATTGCTGAGCAAAATCCGTTCGGAAGAAGCCAATGTACTTCTTTTTGATGCGGGGGATATTTTTCAAGGTACGCCTTACTTCAATTTCTACAAAGGTCGCCCCGAAATCGAATTGATGAGCCAAATGGGCTACGATGCCGTGACGATGGGCAACCACGATTTTGACGGAGGGCTCGATTTGTATGTCAAACAAATCAAAGAATATGCTACGTTTCCTGTTTTGGTGGCCAACTACGATTTTAGCGGCACAGCGATGCAAGGACTCGCAAAGCCTTATAAAATCTTTACGGTAAAAGGGGTGAAAATTGGGGTGTTTGGACTAGGTATCAACCCCGATGGACTTATTCCTGAAAAACTCTTTGGAGGTACCAAATACCTGGACCCTATCAAAACGGCCAACGAAACGGCGGCATTTCTAAAAAATGACAAGAAATGCAGTTTGGTGGTGTGTCTTTCGCATTTAGGGTACAAAATGAGCGGTGGCGAAGTCTCCGACTTAGTAATGGCTCCCCAAACCAAAAATATTGACTTGATTATCGGCGGGCATACGCATACTTTCTTGAACGAGCCTACCTCCCTCACCAACCTCGCTGGAAAACCTATATTGGTCAATCAAGCTGGCTGGGGTGGGGCAAGTTTGGGGCGTCTAGATTTTACTTTCGACCGTGTTTCAAAGCAAGTATTTTATAGCAGTCAAGCGATTAGTGTGCAGTAAACCTAAAAGTCAAAACACTTACTCATTATCTCTTTAATGAGATGTATTTGTTTTTTATTGATTATTATAAGACATTTTGACTTAATATGAGTTTGAATTAAGTCAAAATTTTATTTTGCAAAAAACAAGTTTTAATTCTTATCCTCACTATCCAAAGGGGGCGTCGGAAATAGAGCAAAAACTAAACCTTCTTTACTTTTTTATGGATTCCAATCATCAGCTAAACGTTGCGTCGGAAGTGGGTACTTTGCGTCGGCTTCTCATTCATAGCCCAGACCGCGGTCTCGGCAAGGTAGTACCTTCAAAAGCCCAAGATTGGCTTTTTGAAGATATTGTACATCTTGATACCATGCGGCGTGAAGAGTATGATTACTACGTAAAAATTTTACTCTATTTTCTTGACCCTGAAAAGATTAAAGGAAAAATCAAAGAAATAGATGCCGATGCTTCGCGGTCTTTTTTTATTCCTGACAACCCCGCTTATTTCAATTCCGACAAAGTGATTGATATTCAAAAATTGTTGGCCGAAATTCTGGAAGATGACACAGTTCGCACCAAACTTATCGCCTCCATTTGCGCCGTTGAGCGATGTTCTTTTCGGATTCAACAAAAATTAAAAGAATATTCGACAGTGGAATTGGCCAAAATTCTCATCTCCGGCTCTCTTCCCGACAAGTCGATGATTTTTGCCCCTCTCCCCAATTTTATTTTCACGCGCGACATCGGCATTGTCATCAACAACTATATTTTGCTCAACAAGCCTGCCAAAACGGCCCGTACCCGCGAATCTCTCCTAACACAGTATATTTTCTTTTATCATCCCCAATTCGAAACTTATCGCGACCATATCATCGAAATCCCTGATAATGAGCATCATTTTCTATTGACCGACGACGAGCTCAAAAGCGACTATCACCGCTCCACGCTCGAAGGTGGAGATGTGATGATGGTAGCACCGCGACATTTGCTGATTGGATGTAGTGAGCGTACTACTATTTACGCGGCTCAACAAGTGATGAAAGTGCTGTTTGAAAAAAACGTAATAGATACCATTACGGTTGTAAAAATCCCCAAAAAACGGGATTATATGCATATCGACACGGTATTTACCCAAGTAAAACGCAACGTATGGGTGCTGCTCGGGTCGATAGCCCGCCAAGGCGATGAAGCCAAGCAAAAGGATGTATTGCACTTTTTTGCCCCCAAAGAAAACCCCGACCGACTCCAAATCATGCAGTTTAATAAAGGTTGGGAAAACAAACCTACTGAGATTGAAAACCTAGAGGATTTGTTAGCAGATATTAGCAAAAACGACCTAGGTTGCAAAGACCCCGTGAAGTTTATCTATTCGGGCAACAATGAATTTCCTTTTGGTGCCCGCGAACAGTGGACAGACTCTTGCAACTTATTGGCTCTCAAAGACGGGGTGGTGATTGGCTACGACCGCAACGACAAAACCCTCGAAGCTTTTAGGGCGGCGGGCTTCCGCACCGTACGCGCCAAGGATTTATTGGAAGAGTTTGAGGCTGGCGTTTCATCGCCCGATACCCTCTCCGATACGTTCATCATGCTTCCGTCGGCAGAGCTTTCGCGGGCGCGTGGCGGCTCTCATTGCATGAGTTTGCCCATTTTAAGAGATGGATTTTAGGGCTAAATTGGTTTTTATTGATTAACTTTAGGATGAAAATAAGTATTTTTAGTACAATGATTTTGATACCCTGTTAATTAAATAATTAGAAAAGGCTGTAAGTAGTGGATAATTAGAGAATTTTTAAATTATCTCCTTTTCAAATTCTCAAACAACGTATTTAAGCACCATTGTACAAAGTATTAATTCCCTAAAAATCAGAAAAGTAAGATATGATGTCCTACAAAATGCAACCCCAAGCCACATCACACATCTTGATGATTCGACCCGTGAGGTTTGGATTTAATGAAGAAACGGCCCCAAGCAACGCCTTTCAGAATGCAATATTAGCCGCCCAAACCAAAGATGTAACCCAAGCAAAGGCACTAGAAGAATTTGAAGTCATGACCTCTCAGCTAACTGCTGCCGGCATAGACCTTCTGGTGTATGATGATACCGCCGAACCTTACACGCCCGATTCGATTTTTCCTAACAATTGGATTTCTTTCCACCAAAGTGGCAAGGTAGTATTGTATCCTATGCAAGCTCCCAATCGCCGTTTAGAACGCCGCTTGGATATTGTTGAAGACCTCAAAAATCGCTTTCATGTAGAAGAAATCATTGACCTGACGTATTTTGAAAACGAAGGTAAATACCTCGAAGGAACGGGAAGTATGGTATTTGACCGTCGTTATAAAATCGCCTTTGCGTGCTTATCGCCCCGTACTCATTCTGAAGTTTTGGATGCTTTTGCCGACGCTACCGGTTATAAAATTGTAAAATTCAATGCCAGCGACGCCAACGGTCAAGCAGTATATCATACCAACGTAGTGATGTGTATCGGAGATGCGTTTGCGGTAGTGTGCTTGCAGGCTATCGCCAACCCTGACGAACGATTGCTTGTACGCGAAGAACTCGAAAAAACGGGTAAGCAAATCATCGAGATTACCCTTGAGCAAATGAATAGCTTTGCTGGTAATATGCTTCTAGTCTATAACAAACGAGGTGAAAAACTGCTAGTGATGTCAACTCAGGCGTTTGAATCACTGACGCCTAAGCAACGCGACGAAATTGATGACTATGCTGTACTGCTCCACGCCGACTTGTCGGTCATCGAAGCCAACGGCGGCGGCTCGGCTCGATGCATGATGGCCGAAGTACATTTGCCCGAAAAATAATAGATTTTTGGGGTGCTGTGCGTAAATCACGTTTTACCCACAGCACCTTCCTATTTTATCCTACAAAACGACGCGTAATATTTTTTGCCTTCTCACGCGTTTCGATAATCAAAGGATGCACAGGCTTATCTACGCCTTCCAACACATCTTCTATCGTATCCTTAAACAACAAGCCAATCGGAAGTTCATAGGTAGTTCCGTGGGATGTCTTGAGTACGGCGACGGGTTTTACGACTCCAGTAGCCGACAAGCGGCTGTAAGCTCTACGGGCTTCCATGTAAGCCTCTTGGGTAGCTTCAAACTCCACTGCTTGGGTAGAAATAGTAGCTACTTGCTGCGCAATTTTATCATCAAGTCCTTTTAAAAGTTGACGTAGATGTACGGTATCTTTTCCGGTACGAATTCGCTCGCGCAACGACTGCCGAATCAGATAAGTAATAGCATGAGTGACATCAAGGCCAATCTCAGCCATCTGCTTAAAAATCAACGAAGTAGGCGACATACCCGGCAGCGTGTTAGGATCATGTAGCAATACTCTTCCATCAGGGGTCAGGAAACCATCAATGCGCGCTACGGCATTCATTCCCAATTTTTCAAATACCAGAGCGATATTATATTGAATTTTTTGGTTGTTTTCGAGCGTGGTTGCCACCGGAATAAGCTTCCGAGTTACGTTGAGTTTGTATTTTGTTTTGAAATCAAAAGTCTGACTTTCGTCCATTTTGGCGATTTCGGTAGGAGGCAAAGCAATGACTGTTCCGTCATCATCTTGCACCACCCCGCACGAAAACTCCTGCCCTACCATAAACTCTTCCAGAAGTACTTGATCTTCGGCATTGACGCTCAACAACGAAACACTGCCAGATACAGTCTCTAGTTTCTCCAACAAATCGACGGGATGATAAATGATTTCGCCTGTTTCTTGAATCACTACCGGAAATCCGATGCTTTCATCGAGATTGGCAATACGCTGCACAAAAGCGTGTTTTTCGGTATTACTCCAGCTTTTCCAATCGTCAGCCGAAACTTTCAACACAAAAAAGCACTGATTCATGGCTTTGGTGAAAGCTCCTAAATCATCTTCTTTCACAATCGATACCCCAATAGAAGAGCCTTGATGAGGTGCTTTGACCACGATAGGCAGACCGAGATACGCTTTGGCCTCTTCAAAAATGGCTTGTTCATCCCCTCCACTCCATTTTTCCCACCGTACTACTTGCATTTTTTTCTGCTGTCCATTGGCGCGCGCAATCTGCTCGTTTTGCAAAATTTTATCAATACTCACCGCCGAGCCCAATAGCCCCGGTCCCATATAAGGGATTTTGTGCCATTCGAGTAATCCCTGAATCGCTCCATCTTCGCAATCAGGCCCGTGCAAAATAATAAAAGCAAAGTCGAAGTATTTTTTGAAATCTTGGGGTTGGATGGGCGTTCCGATACCATGCATCAATGCCTCCAACTCCTGAGGGGCAAGCTGCTGCTGTAGCGACTCAATGTACACCTCAAATCCGTCTTCTTTGAAGGCTTCTCCGGGATAAAAAGCCCTAATACTAGCGTGATAAAGCTTCGTCTCGTCGGTAAGAATAAAATTTCCGAGGCTGTCAACAAACACCAATACGGGTTGGAAGAGATGTTTGTCCATATTTTCGAAGGCAGTTTTTCCGCCTGCGTAAGAAATTTCGCGTTCACGCGAAGGGCCACCAAAAAAGATTCCGATACGCACAGTTGTTAATGAATAATAAAGGTGAATAATAGGTTGGAAATGGGCGTTTCCGCTTTCAGATGCGAATATACGCAATGAGGGGATTTTTATTCTTGGATTTTATCTTGGTGCCGGAATCGTCCCTTTCATGCGATACCTAAGCACTACCTTTTTACCGGATATTTTTTCCAACACAGGCTTCAAAATCTGATTAGCATTTTTTTTGGTTTGCTCCAAAATCCCCATTTCAAGCGCCGAATTTTGAATTTGTTTTTCGGCTTGGCGATACGCCGCCTCCACGAGTTTGGCTTGCTCCGTAAAAGCGTATTCGGTATTATAAACCTTTGATTTTGAGTGATCTATTTTATAACTACAAAGCTCAGGTTCGGGAAGATGCACCACTACAGTGTCGGCTTCTGCACTGACATCTGAAGTGGTAATTTTGGTTAAATCTATACAACCAATCGCCTCCCCTTGTACAATCAACACTGCCTTAGGATTAGGAAACCACTGCACAATCTGCTCATGCTCGACAATATCTTTAAAATTATAACGAACAAGCTCAAGTTTTCCTAAAGCTTGCACTTCCTCCAGCACCATGGCATGGGTGGTTTGTGTATCTTGTGTTTCGCCTAATGAAAACCATTTACCCGTTTTTAAGCTCTCCCAAACACTAATAACCCCGAAAATTAGAATTACGAAAATACCCAAACGAAATAGCAAACGAAGCCCAGTGGTCATAATATTGAAAATTTGAAAAGTAAAATTACAAAAGTTGGGGATATACCTATCCGAATCCTGTTTTTAGAAATATATTAAAGAATTTTATTAACTTTATTATCTCTGTTTATCAGCGACTTACCTACCTCTTTCAAAATCATCTGCAAATCTTATAGCAACACAGACCGAATTTTCTGTACCTTTGTATCCCGTAATCAGTCAAAAAAAATCCATTCGTCATGGCTGCTAACGGGCAAAAGACCGCAAAATATATCTTTGTTACAGGCGGTGTAACATCTTCTTTGGGTAAGGGGATTATAGCCTCTTCACTTGCAAAACTCCTTCAATCACGGGGATTGTCGGTCACTATTCAAAAATTCGATCCGTATATCAACGTCGATCCAGGAACACTCAATCCTTACGAACACGGTGAGTGCTATGTTACCGACGACGGAGCCGAAACAGATCTAGATTTGGGTCACTATGAGCGCTTTCTCAATGAGCGTACCTCACAAGCAAACAATGTCACTACGGGGCGCATCTACTATGATGTAATCATGCGTGAGCGTCGAGGCGACTTCTTAGGAAAAACCGTACAGGTAGTTCCGCACATCACCGACGAAATCAAAAAAAGAATGCGTCTGCTAGGTGAATCGGGCGAATACGACGTAGTCATTACCGAAATCGGAGGCTGCGTGGGCGATATCGAATCACTTCCCTTTTTGGAAGCAGTACGTCAGCTAAAGTTTGAATTAGGCGAAAACGATGCCTTGGTGATTCACCTGACTCTTATTCCGTACCTTAGTTCGGCGGGTGAGCTCAAGACCAAACCTACCCAACACTCCGTCAGGATGTTACAAGAATCGGGGATTCAGCCCGACATTTTGGTATGTCGCACCGAGCATCCACTTCCGCAAGATATGCGCAAAAAAATCGCGCTTTTCTGCAATGTACAAGCCGCTTCCGTCATTGAAGCCTTGGATGCTTCTACGATTTATGATGTGCCTTTGTTGATGAAAAAAGAGCGTCTCGACCAACGCGTTTTGTACATGCTCGACATATACGACGACAAAGACGTGGACTTAGAGGCATGGCAAGAGTTTGTGTATCGTCTCAAAAACCCAAAAAACAAAATTCGGATTGGGCTAGTCGGTAAGTACGTAGAGCTACATGATGCTTACAAATCCATCACTGAGTCATTTATTCATGCGGGTGCAGTCAACGAATGCAAAGTTGAAATCGAATGGATTCATTCAGAGCACCTTACTCCCGAAAATGCTGCCGAAAAAATGGCGGCTTTGGATGGTGTATTGGTAGCTCCGGGATTTGGTGAGCGAGGCATCGAAGGTAAAATAGCGGCAGTTCAGTATGTACGGGAAAACAATATTCCATTTTTTGGCATATGCTTAGGAATGCAAATGGCCGTGATTGAATATGCCCGTAATGTACTCAAATGGTCTGATGCCCACTCTACAGAGATGGACAGCGATACTTCTCACGCCGTGATTAGTATGATGGAAGATCAAAAAAATATTACCAACAAAGGAGGTACGATGCGCTTAGGGGCGTATGCTTGTAAACTTCAGCCCAACACCTTGGCCCATAAAATCTATGGTAAAACCAATATCAGTGAGCGTCATCGTCACCGCTATGAGTTCAACAACGAATTCCGTCAGGCGTTTGAAAAAGGTGGGATGGTACTATCAGGTATCAACCCCGAAAATGATTTGGTAGAAGTGATAGAGCTACCCAAACATCCTTACTTCATCGGAGTACAATACCACCCCGAGTTGAAAAGTACCGTGATGGCTCCTCACCCCTTGTTTGTGCACTTCGTAAAAGCGGCTTTGGCCAATGCCCACCAAAAAAAAGAGGTAGCACAACTCCTCGCCGCCGAAGAAAATGAATTGGTGTCGGAACAATAAGTAAGAAGCGTTGGTTTACCACACCAAAGCGTAATATTTCGCTCCCTCAAGTTCATTGAAATATTGACAAAACCCTCATTGGTTAGTTGTTAGTCTCCCATTAGAAATTGGAAACTAACAGCTAACGAACTGCTCGCCCATTCTTTACAATTTTAATACAAATCAAATCACGTTATGAAAAAACAAGTTTCATTATTATCTGCACTAAGTTTTTGTTTATTGTTAGGCTGGATTGTCGCATGTAGTGAAAAAGAGGAACCAACTCCCGAGCCTACTCAGCTTACCGCTACCGATTTTGTAACACAACTACGCGCTCCTATCGGTTTTAGTTTGGATGACAAAGGGCAGCTTTGGGTCACCGAAGCCGGAACGGGTAAAAACGACGCCAGTATTGTGTTAATTACCCCTCAAGGTACCAAAACTACGGTAGCTACGGGCTTTCCTTCCGTCATTTCCAACGGGTCTATCGAAGGGATGAGTCATCCTTTGTACAAAGATGGCAAGCTGTATGTACTTCATGGTATAAGTGGGACACTCTATACCCTTGAGGTTGCGTCTTTCAAATCTGGTGATGCGGCACAAAGTTTGGCCTCTATCAAAAAAGAAGACGTAGGTACTTACATTCGCAGCCTAAACCTTACTACTCCCGTCAATTCCAATGTATTTGACTTGACGTTTGGGCCTGATGGCAACTTGTATATCGCTGACGCGGGGGCAAATGCCATTTTTAAACGCGACAAAACGACGGGTGCGTTGAGCCTTTTTGCTAAACTACCCGATGCCGCTACAAAAGTAGAAGCTGTTCCGACCAGCATTACTTACGACGGTACCAAGTTTTTGGTAACTACGCTTAGTGGATTTCCGTTTACGGCAGGTAATGCTAAAATTTACCAAGTCACAACCGACGGCGCCGTAAGTGAATACAAAACCAATTTTACGATGCTTTCGCACCTCACTCTATCCAAAAACAACAAACCCATTGCTATTCAATTAGCCGAATTTGGGCCTACTGGATTTGTGCCATCAACGGGCAAAGTGATAGATGAAACGGGCAAGGTGTTGATATCCAACATCATGATGCCTACGGATATTGAACGTAGCGCCAACCGCGAATTCTACATTCTTAGCTATGCTTTGGGTACTATCCAAAAATTAAGCTATTAGAACAAAAGCTATTTTCTACGATTTCCAAAGCCTTTAAAATCAAAAAAGGCTTTGGAAAGTTTTTCAGATGAGCAGAGGGTTTTGTCAAAAAATATTTTTCCTTTTCCACCAAAAAAAAGACTCGCCCGAAGGCAAGTCTTCATTAGGAAAATATAGGCTAAGGGTGGAAAAGTACTTTCTTACTTCAAATCATTGGCCAATCTTAATAGCTCTATTTCGGCTGCTTTGGCTGCAAAGCTCAGATTAATTAGGCTATATCCTGCATTTTCAAAACTTTCTTGGGCTTGCCGTACCTCCAAAATCGTGGCTTGACGCAATTGATAGCGCTGCAACATTACATCAAGCAACTGCTTGGCCAAGGCTACATTCTTCTTTTGTTCTTCCATTTGCTGAAGGTTAATACTATAAGCTTGATAAGTTCTTACGACTGTATTGTTCAGATTTCGCTTTATTATATCTTTCTGTAAACCAGCATTTTTGGTATTGACTTCGGCGGCGTATTGTTGGCGCTTAAAAATTGTACCGTTATAAATAGGCACCGCCAACGAAATTCCCACAAAAGGCCCACTATTTTGATTAAGTAATAGCTGCCCTGCGGTCTGTTGGTTGCGGTTGTAGTTATATCCTAAGTTGGCACGAATCGTCGGATAGCGCAGTGCGGCTGTTTCTTTTACAAGCTGCTGGGCGATTTTGATTTGATAATCCGCTGCCATAAGCTCCGCATTTCGATTTACATTTTTCAGAATATCATCAAGTGCAATGTCTTTGTCTACCAAAATAGTGTCTCTAATCGTCAGCGAAGTATCGGCTGAGAGATTGAGCAGCAATAGTAAATCTGTCTTGGCCTGAGCAATGATCAGTTCTTGCGATGTGCGATTTTGTAGCAATGTATTCAAGTCAATCTGCGATTGGTACAAGTCGGCGTTATTGGCCATGCCCACGCTTTGCTGCGCCTTCACAATTTCAAGTCGTTTTTGCGCTACATCAATCGATTGGTCGAGCGTTTTTACATAAATCTGCTGACGGATAATGTCATAATAACCCGTCATCACGCTCGCAATGGTATTCTGAACTTGGGCGTTAAGAAACTGTTGGCTTTGCTGTTCGAGCTGCTCTAGGCGGTTTTTAGTGGCTTTTACTCTTTTACCATTATACAATAAAATACTTCCTGTCACATTGGAGCCCAATTGATTTGCCGATGCTCCATCCCGCTTGATTACCACCCCCGTATTCAGTTTCTGGTTTACGTTGGTATTTTGTTGGTTATCGTTGAGGGTAGCAGTTACAACAGGCAATCCTCCTGCTACTCCGATATGATTATTGTTTTTGGCGACATCTACATTGTTTTTTAGTACTTCAATTTCGAGACTATTCTTCAGGGCGATATTGATAGCATCTGAGAGAGAAAGCGTCTGAGAATATAAGACTTTACAAATGAGAAAAGAAAAAAGTGTTAAAGTGTATTTCTTCATTTTGAAGATATTTTTTACAGAAAATTTCATTAAGTAAACAGGCCTCTATCAATTATCAATGTACTTCTGCTACTTCTGGCTCGTCTACTTTTTCTTCCTGAATCTTTTTATGCTCGCCAGATACAAACGTATAAACCGCTGGTATCACAAACAATGTGAGAATAAGTGAAAACAAAATACCACAAACTACCACAATTCCCAAAGGAACACGGCTCGTACTAGCCGCTCCCAAACTCAACGCAATCGGCAACGCCCCCAACGACGTAGCTAAGCTAGTCATCAGGATAGGACGCAAACGTTGCGTAGCAGCATCTATAACAGCATCTAGTTTTCGTAAACCTTCTTCGCGGCGGATATTGGCAAATTCTACAATCAAGATACCGTTTTTGGTCACTAACCCAATCAACATAATCATTCCAATCTGCGAAAAGATATTGAGTGTTTGGCCAAATACCCACAAGCTCAACAAAGCTCCCGCCAATGCCAAAGGCACCGTAATCATGATTGTGAAAGGGTCGATAAAGCTCTCAAACTGAGCTGCTAACACCAAATAAATAAGTACCAATGCCAAAGCAAAGGCAAAGAGGATGTTGGACGAGCTTTCGGAATAATCGCGCGAAGGCCCCGAAAGTGCCGTTTGATAGCTTTCATCAAGCAACTTGGCAGAGATTTTTTCCATAGCCGCTATTCCATCTCCAATCGTATATCCCTCCGACAATGAAGCCGAAATAGTAGCGGCTTTGTAGCGATTGTAGTGATACAAAGTAGAAGGACTCGTGCTTTCTTCTAGTTTGATAACCGACATCAACGAGATATTTTCGCCCCTTGAATTTCGTACATATAGCTTCTCAATGTCTTCAGGTTTGTTGCGGTCGTTGCGTTCTACCTGCGCAATCACCTGATATTGAAATCCGTTTTGAATATAATACGCCAATCGCCCCCCACTAAAAGCTGCCTGTATCGTGGCTATTACGTCTTGCGTACTTAAGCCTAAGTCTCTGATTTTCATCCTATCGACCGTAAGCTGAAGTTCGGGGCGGTTAAATTTGAGGTTGACATCCACGTTGGCAAAGGTTTTGTCGTCGCGGGCTTCATCCAAAAACTTAGGAATGATATTCCGTAATTTATCCAAATCTTGGTTTTGAATAATAAACTGAATCGGCAATCCTCCACGTGAGCCTTGCCCTACGGCAATCGTTTGCTCTTCTACCGCAAAAATCCGCGCTTGATTAAATCGGGCAAGTTTACGTTGCAAGCTATTGACAATCTCCGTTTGGGAGCGGGTACGTTCGGTAGGTGGCACCAAAGCCATCCGTGGCGATGCGGAGTTGGTACCTCCTCTACCACCACCACCACCAGGCGTACGCACAAACACAAAGTCTCTTTCCGGGATAGAGTCATACAAGAAAGTGCCCAATTCGTCGGCCATTTGCTCCATAGCACTATAGCTTGTTCCTTCCGGGGCAGTCATATTGAATCGAATACTACTACGGTCTTCCAAGGGTGCTAGTTCGCTTTTGAGCGTTCCCATACAAAACCAAATGATACCACCACAAGCAAGTACAATCACCCACGCCATCCACCTTATTTTCATAAAGCCTTGCAAAAGAGAACGGTAGCCATTTTCCATTCCTTGAAAGAAAGGTTCTGTTTTGCGATAAAACCAACCATGTCCGGCATTTTTACGGCTCAAATAAACATTTAGTACTGGCGTAATGGTCAGTGAAACAAAAGCTGACACCAAGACTGCTGCCGCTAGTGAAACCCCAAACTCGCGGAATAAACTTCCGACAAAGCCTTCTAAGAAAATCACCGGTAAAAACACCACCGCAAGCGTAATAGAAGTGGATATAACCGCAAAAAAGATTTCTTTACTTCCCTCAATGGCAGCTTTACGTATAGGAAGTCCTTGTTCGAGTTTTTTGAAGATATTTTCGGTCACCACAATCCCGTCATCTACCACCAACCCCGTCGCCAATACAATCGCTAACATGGTGAGGATATTGACCGAAAAGCCGGCCAAATACATAATAAAGAAGGTGGCAATCAGCGAAATAGGAATATCGATAAGCGGACGAATCGCAATGAGCCAATCACGGAAGAAAAGGAAAATCACCACTACCACCAAAATAAAAGAGATAATCAAAGTCTCTTCCACTTCGGCCAATGAAGCCCGAATATTTTTGGTGTTGTCGAGGGTGACCCGAATCTGAATATCACTTTTATTGCTTTTTTCAATTTGCTCAATACGCTTATAAATTTCGTCGGCAATCTTGATATTGTTGGCACCGGGCTGCGGAATAATCGCCAATCCTACCGCATGTAATCCATTAAATTTCCAACTTTGCTCTAAGTCCTCTGGCCCTAATTCTACTTTGGCCACGTCTTTGAGGCGCACAATTCCCAGGCTATCTTCTCTGATGATCAAATCACGAAATTGATCTTCGGTCGTAAGACGCCCTAATACTCTGATAGTAAGGTCGGTGTTGTTACCATAGATTTTTCCGGGTGGCAACTCCACATTTTCGCTGTTGAGTGAGTTTCTAATATCCGAGAAAGCCACCCCGTACGCATTCATTTTATCGGGATTGAGCCATACCCTCATGGCATAGCGCTTTTGACCAAAAATATTAATAGAACTTACCTCATCCACCGTTTGGAGCTGCTGCTGAAGTACGTTTTCGGCATAATCACTCAATTCAAGCAAACTTTTGGTATTACTTTGAATCGCCATCAACATAATAAAATCACTGTTGGCATCTGCCTTCGACACTACCGGCGGGGCGTTGATGTCCTGGGGCAAATTTCGCGAAGCTTGGCTTACTTTATCGCGTACGTCACTAGCAGCCGCTTCCAAGTCAACGCCAAGGTTGAATTCGACGCTGATTTGGCTACTTCCCAAAGAACTAGAAGAAGTAATGGTCCGAATACCCGGAATCCCGTTGATTTGTTTTTCGAGTGGCTCCGTGATTTGACTTTCGATAATATCGGCGTTGGCACCGGTATAAGACGTACTGACCGAGATCATCGGGGGGTCAATTGCGGGATAATCCCTCACCGCCAAAAAAGAAAGTCCAACTGCGCCAAAAATAATGATGACTAAGTTGAGAACTGTGGCCAACACAGGCCGTTTTATTGATAGCTCGGAGATATTCATATGTTTACTACTTTTCTTACTTTAACCGCTTTATCAGGTTTTGCAAACAATACTCCTGTTACCACAATCGAATCGCCGGGGGTGATACCTTTGGTGATTTCGATGTTGTTGTCGTTGCGTAATCCCGTTTGTACGTTCACAAAAGTGGCTTTTCCACCTTTTACCACAATCACTTGGTTGTTTCTATCATCAGGTATGACAGCACCCGTAGGCACCATGATAGCGCTTTTATCGGTGCTACTTCCTACAAAAACCTTTGCAAATGCGCCAGGATTGGCCGAAGCATTGTCTAGCATGGCCCTTACGGAGAGGTTACGGGTTTGACGGTTTACTTGGGGCTCTATCGCAATCACCGAAGCCCTTTTCATGGTGGTATCTTTTCCGTCTAATCTTACTTTCACCACGCTTCCGATTTTTACCAAATACCCAAACTCATCGGGAAGGGTAAAATCTATTTTCATTTTACCGAGCTGCTGTAGCGTTGCAAGAACCGTCGCAGGAGACACATATGCTCCTGGGCTGACCCTCCTAAAACCAAGTGTACCACTAAAAGGTGCTTTCACTACAGTCTTATCAATCAGGGTTTGAGTATACTCAATATCAGCTTTAAGGGTATTGACATTGTTGAGAGCCACATCATAATCACTCTGATTGATACCATTGACTTCCAACAATTTTCGGAGGCGTTCTTCGGTTTTGGTAGCAATCTCCAGCTGCACCTTAGTGCGTTGGATTTGAGCTTCTAAATCGGCACTATTGATACGCGCCAATACCGTACCTTGGGTTACGTATTTTCCTTCTGGTACATTGAGGTAGGTAAGTCTACCGCTTACTTCAGGTTGCAAATCGGTAGTTTCGTTGGCTATGACACTCCCATTTGCTTCAATGATATTTGTCAAAGATTTGGGAGAGGCTACGAGTACATCTACCACGGTAGGTCTATCTGGTTTTGCTTCGCTTTTCTCTTTTTTTTCTTTGCAAGCACTCAAACTAGCTAGAACTATAGACAATATAATGTAAAAAGAGGGTGTTTTTTTGGTTAGACAATACATCAATATATCATTTAAGCAGTCAATTAAATTCAATGAGGTCAATGGCAGCGGATTTGTGCCTACCCAATCACTACAAATGTAATAATTAGCATAAGATAATGTCGGGTATTCAGACCCAAAACCCCTAAAAGTGAGAGCAACAACCTATATCTTGCTACCAAACATTTGAAGTCACCTGATATACTCCTACTTATGGGTTCTTGCGTGTATCATGATATCGGTTTCTAAAAAAATGCCTTTCACCATTTTAAAAGAAACTGTATTCTCAAACAAAAAACAAGGCAAAATGTTTGTCAAGCTAGCCTACATTCACCTTCAATCATACTAAACGTAGAGACTTTTGCCAGACCATTCGAAGAAAATAAAAAGTACATATGACGACTCCTATTTGCATCGCATAGTCGAGCAAATAAAGAGGCTGCGCCCATATATCACTAGGAACCCGATAGTAGGGGCTTTTGAGTCGCCACCACAAAGAAGGCTGAACAATAGATAGCGCATTGAATATCAAGAACCAAATCACTTCTCGGCGATTTCTAAAATCAACCCAAATGAACGTCAATGGCAGTAAGAAGATAAAAATATAATTGCTGTAAGCACTTTGCTGAGCTACCATCATCGTCCCAAAAATCATCACAAAAGCCGCAGAAAAGGACAAGCGAAAATCTAAATTTCGTAAACGATAGGCAGTCAGAGCACCTATGCCCGTAGTGAGTAAGAGACCGAGCCAATTCCAAGCTTTTGCTCCCGCGCCCAGCACATCGAAAGTAAGCGGATTAAGCACCGAGAGCCAGTTGGGAGCCCGCAGGGTGGCAGCCTCGTTCAAGGGCTGCTCCAGCCACTCCCACTCGGTATAATGATACAATACGCCTAAACATAGCAACCCAAAAATCACCGCTGCCGAGAGCCATTTCAGTGGCTTCGGAATCAACAGCAAAAGCGCCGGCCCCACTAGTATAAATACCGCTTTGGTCAATAAAAACCCAATCACTAGCCCTACTCCTACCAAAGCTACCTGACGCGTACCCTGCCACAGCAGATAGGTCGCTATCAAAACTAACCACATCCACTCGTCTTCTTGCCCCCCAAACACACACAATACCAAAGCCCCCGGTAAAAATAAATATATCAAACTCCGGTAAAGGCGCTCATAGGCCTCAACAACAGGCTCATAAAATCGATTGGTAGTCCAGAGCGTAAGTCCTTCTATCAAAATCATAAGCAAGATGATGGCTTTTTTGTCGAGCCAAAACCATAATGCCAACCCATTGATATAAGGAAAGAAGGGAGAATACATGCAGTAAAAATCCCGATACACCATCTTGAGCTGAACCGCTTCCTTGGCTTGATTGAAGAAGCCATCTAAATCCGAAAAGGGCGTAAAATCTAAAACAATAAAAATAACCACAAAAGGCAAAATGCGAGCCATCATCCAAGCTCCCAATAGCACAAGTCGGGGGTTTTGGCGCTGAAGCCAAGGCAATATCGACGCCTGGTACCACACTAGCCCTCCTACGACAAACGTACAGAGAAGAGCAATAATCGTCTTGGCTACAACTACAAACATGCTTTTGGGGCTAACTGACAGCAAAAGACCGTTTTAGTGCGCAGCACTTCCACGGGCTTTTTGATATATTTTTATAAAATACCAACCATAACAAACTACATTGAGGATTTGGAGAGTATACTCCAACAAATACAACGGTGATGTCAAAATCGAGGCATCATCGTAAGTAGGGCTTCCTAAATGAGTGAACAAAAAAGGCTGCACTACCAACACCGCATTGAAAAACAAAAGGATGAAAACATCTTTGCTTTTTTTCCAGTCAACCACTTCCAATACCAAAGGCAGCATATAAGTAAATGTATAATAGCCCGGCGAAGTAGCCTGAAAGATTGTCATCGCAATGAAAGTCGACAAGAAGGCTATCGGCAAACTTCTCGTAAGTGACCACCGCTGCGCTGGGTAGGTCACCCACATAGCTGTAGAAAGGGTCACGAGGACTCCTATCCAACTAAACGTAGACAAGGGAGGAGCATGTCCCAGCATCGCCGTCAACAAGGGGCGTGCTATCGTAAAGAGATTGGGCGTGAGGAGATTGGTAGTCATCTGAAGCGGCATCAAAAAATCCAACCCCATGATTGAGTAAAGTAAAGCGAGCGTTGGAATTCCGACCAACGACATGCCCAATAGAAATCCCCAACGTTTTTTGAGCAATAACCACAACGGAAACAACCAAAAGCCAAAAGTGGCTTTGATGACAATCAAACCCACCGAAAAACGAACCCCTAGTGGCAAGCCATCGTTTTGGGTTTTGTGATAATAATAGAGCATCCATACCGCAATTCCCCAGATCCAGATGTCTTCTTGGCCGCCTAATAGTACCATTACCATTGGCGCTGAGAGAATCAGGTATATCGCTATCGACTGCAAAGCGCGGGCATCAAACTTACGATAAGTATGGTAGGTGCCCCAAATAATCGCTGCCTCTACCAGCACCATCAACAAAACGATTGCTTTTGAACTATACCACAGCCACAAAGGCAGTGTAATAATATAAGTAAAAAGAGGTGCGTGATAGGAGACAATATCCCTGTATACCATGCCACCTTGATAGGCGACCGAAGCTTTGCCCCAAAAAAAAGGCACATCGCCACGCGGCATAAAATTCAATAAAACATAAATCCCTACAAAAGGAAGTAACCTAAACAACAATATCCCTAACCCAATGACCTGATTTCCTTTTTGTTGCTTTTCTAACCTTTCCCAAAAACCTTGGGCATTAGCACTCCACCAAACTCCCACTGATGACGCTATCACCAAGAGCAATTTGATGTAAAATACGGTAATTGTTGACATCGTAAACTTATTTCTCCCCTACTATTAAAAACTGCTTGCCAAGCACCCACCATGTGAAGGGCATCGCCAAGTATAGTTTTACAAGCAGCGGATGCACGGGAAGCCCACCCCTAAACGAAAGCGGCAAAAAACGTGCGTGTGATTCATGAATTTTAAAACCTGCTCCGTACAAATGCTCTTCTACTCCAAGCTCCGAAAGAACGACAGTATGATCCGCAAAATCGAAATATTGGCGATAACAATACTTAAAATTGGGCCCAATGATACCTATTTTTCCGCCCGGCTTAAGGCATTTATACATCCTTTCCAAAAAAAATGCCACTTCTTCTTGACTATGAAGGTGTTCGAGAAAGTTGGAAATAAAAACCGCATCAAAATAATTTTCTGGCAGCTCTACCTTCAAAATATCCCCAATAATCAGATTCACTTCTGGGCTAGCATAATTTTTGATAGCTTCTACAATGTCTACCGTCCATTTTTCGGGCGAAGGTACTGCATTGATAAACTCGCACATACCTCCTGCCGAATCCAAAATCCTTTGAGGTTTCCCTAATTTTTTGTAAAAATATTCGGCGATTAGTGTCCAAATTACTTTCTTTTTTTCGTGGGCGACTTGCTTAAAACGGTACTCGTAAATTCTATCGTAATTCATTGCTTGTGAGATGAGGGCTTTTTATAACGGAAACGCAAAGAAACCACCCTTTGTAAGATTTTACAAATGAAAAGGGATAATTCCAACGCAACAAATGATTTAAAGGAATCAGATTGTTACGATATCTTTCAAAACATCTAAAAGATGATTTACTTTGAGAGATTCTCCTTGCAATGTAATATCAGCCTGCGTATAAAAAGAACGGCGGTCGTGGTACTTCTGCTGAAGATTGGCAAGCAGCTGCGCATCTGCTTTTTGGTAGGTAGGCCGGTCGTCGGACGAATGTTTCAGAATACGGTCTACGATTTCTTCGGGCGATACATCCAAAAATATACTAAGGCCGTTTTGTTTGATATAAGTCATGTTGTCATGAAAACACGGCACTCCTCCTCCCGTAGCTACAATTAGCTTAGAATCAGGACGGATAGCCCGCAAAATACGGGCTTCTTCTTCTCGAAAATAAGGTTCGCCTTTGTGAGCAAAAATATCGCTGATACTCATCCCTGTTTCTTTTACAATCAGAGAATCCATATCTACAAAACGATACCGAATATGACGAGCGAGCTGCTTACCAAGGGTAGTTTTGCCCGATGAAGGCAGTCCCACCAAAAAAATATTTTTCATTGATTCAAAAAACGCTTCAAAAGAAATTGTCATGATAAGGCTTACAATTTCTTCAATACACCTTCCTTATCGGGGGTGGTATTATAATGCCATTTTCCCTTCACTGTTCCGTCTTTTAGCAACCACACTCCCGGATTTGAACGAGAGATGGTTTTTAAAACAGTACCATCAGCAAAGAAATAAGGTGCTTCGAGGGCGTAGGCTTTTGTGATTTCTTGGATTGAGGCATCACTCATCGAAGTCAAAATCAATGCCTCCACCTCTGAACCTTTGAACGAATTAATCAAAGTGCGGATTTTGGCCAAACTCGCCACGTTGAGATCAGGGCCATTTTTGATAATGATGATGAGCTTTTTGCCCTTAAAAGTCTCCTGTGTAAAATCTCCCTCGTTATTCCAAACTTTGTAATCAGTGATTTTGGGCTTGGCCTCTTCATTGATGAGCACCATCTCCTTGTACTTATAAGTGGTATCGGTCGGAAACTTCTCAAACTCCTCGGTTTTTCCGTCTTTTTCCATGATATACTTGTAGCGGAGTGGCTCCGAAGGCTGCATCAATTGCGGGATGTTGTTACCTACTTTATAGGGCAAAAAATCAAATGGGGGAAGGTACCGAATGGCGTACAAAGCCAGCGCCACCGAAAAAATCGCCGAAAATCCTACCAATGACCCTGTCACAAAACTCCGATATACTTTGCGCTGCCATATGATAAATATAATCAGTACCAGCAGTATGACGTCTTTGGTAAAAGAAGTCCAAGGCTTGAGTTTTAGAAAATCTCCAAAACAGCCACAATCGGTGACTTTGTTGTAATAAGCCGAATAAAAAGTCAGAAACGTAAAAAATACAATCAGTGCCAACAGTACCCAGCTCACTTGCTTCAAACGCCACGAAACAAGCAAAGCCACCCCCAAAATCACCTCAGCAGCGCACATCAACACCGAGAAGTACAGGGCATAAGGTACCAAGCCCATCCAAAAATCATGTAAGGCAGGAAAATCAGTAGCAAATACCTCGAAATACTCCTCAAGTTTGATTTGGGTTCCTACCGGGTCATTGAGCTTGATAAGTCCTGAAAAAATAAAAATGCCACCTACCAAGAAGCGGACGATATGGGCTAGGATTTTCATTAATGGTTTGGTTCTTAAGATTCTAAAGCGACTATTATTTTGTTTGTAAGCCTCAAATTTCAAAAATCACGCCAATAATACGTGTTAATAAAAAGTTAAGCAGCCAATCCCGATTTTATCAAACAAAAAACCGAATAGTTGATTATGTCTTGGTAGCCCGCCTTTACACCTTCCGAAATGAGGGTTTTACCGTCATTGTCTTCTATTTGTTTGATTCTAAACAGTTTCATCAAAATAATATCCGTCATGCTACTGATGCGCATATCACGCCACGCCTCGCCATAATCATGGTTTTTGTTGAACAACAATTCGTATACTTCGCTCATCTGTTGGTCGTACATTTCGGTAAGCTGCTCTGCGCTAAAATCAACCCGCTTGTCGTCGCCCAACTGAATTTGAATCAGCGCCATGACACAATAATTGATAATTCCCATAAATTCGGGAATTTCGCCCTCGTTTACTTTCGAAAAGCCATTTTCTTGAAGCGTACGGATACGTTGGGCTTTGATAAAAATCTGATCCGTAATCGAAGGCAGCCGCAAAATACGCCACGAAGGACCATAGTCTTTATTTTTTTTCGTAAAAATATCTTTGCAACGAGTAATTACACTCCGATATTCGCGCTCAGTTTGAGTGAGGTCAGTCATGTTTTTGGGTTTCACTTCAGGCGATAGTCGAGTCGAATCAGACTATCTATTCGTTTATTTGGCCGCTAAATTATGAAAAAAACGCTGAACATCGGTGGTAAATTACTGGACTTATCAATACCACAAGTCATGGGTATCCTCAATATCACTCCCGACTCATTTTATTCGGGCAGTAGGGTGCTACAGCTAGACGATGCCTACAAAAAAGCCGAAAAAATGCTCTCCGAAGGGGCAAGTATATTGGATTTGGGCGGGCATTCTACCCGTCCAGGGGCCGATGCCGTAAGCGAAACCGAAGAAGCCAATCGCGTGCTTCCGGTCGTAGAAATGCTCCGCAAGCACTTTCCGAGGGCCCTTATCTCGATTGATACCTTCCGAGCGTCGGTAGCTCGCCAAGCCATCGAAGCAGGTGCACACATCATCAACGACATCGCCGGAGGCAACCTCGACCCGCTTATGTTTGAGACGGTGGCCGCGCTTCAGGTGCCCTATATCCTGATGCACAGCCGAGGCACCCCCCAAACCATGAAAGATTTGAATCAGTACGACGACCTCGTGACGGACGTGATGCGGGAGCTACAAGCCAAAATCTATGAATTGCAGCAGCTAGGCGTCAAAGATATTGTAGCCGATATGGGTTTTGGATTTGCCAAAAACGCCGACCAAAACTACGTGTTACTACGCGAACTAAGAGCATTTGAGATTTTGAATGTCCCTCTTTTGGTAGGTGTCTCGCGCAAGTCGATGATTTGGCGAAAACTCAACATCACTCCCGACCAATCGCTCAACGGCACCACCGCTCTCAATACCGTAGCCCTGCTCAACGGCGCGAGTATCTTAAGAGTACACGACGTAAAAGAAGCCGTAGAAACAGTGAAGTTGATGCAGCTTCTCCATCAGACCCATTCCTAATATTTACTAACCAAAATAAAGAATAATCAGAAGGATTATAAAAAATAAAAAGGTCATGATTTTCAAATAGATTTGTTTGAGAATCATGACCTTTCTATGTAAAAAACGTAGGGACTTACTTCACTTTTTCCTTTACTTCCAGTGTTTAGAGTACAGCAATCTTATCTATTCTTTTTAGTATATTTTTTCATAACACACTTACCTAATCTATTTTATATAGAAATATTCTTCATTGAAATTAATCATTGAATCTAGCAAAGTATTAAAACGCCGTTTTATGATATTTAAAGCCTTATTTTCAACTTTCGACACAATATACTCCCCCTAAAACGCTCCAATATCTTTCTAATAAAAAAAATATTTCTTTCGCCGCCACCCTCAAATCGCTGAATACCAAAACTTTATAAAATATCCCATTTAACTCTATCCTTATCCGAATATTTTATAATAAATATTTATGCATAATATTGCGCAGTTTTTATACCTCAACCTCTCATTTAATTTTTTATGTTTAAAACTTTTACTACCACTTTTGTTTTATTGTTTACCGTTTATGGTGCTTTGGCTCAACAAGATGTAAAGCTCAATTTGATGAGTGCCACTAGTCAAAGATTAGAAGTAAGTTATGAAATTCCGGCCCTGCCCAATATCGGCCTCGAACCTATCGTAGGACTTAATTTTCGCAAATGGGCCGACGGAACAAGTGTAAATGGACAGGATATTTCGGTCAAAAGATTTGGCTGGATTGCGGGATTCAAAGGTAATTTTTACTTTGGTCACCACGACGACCTCACGGGTTTTTATATCAGCCCTTATGCTATTTTTAGAAGTGACAAAATTGATTTTCAAGAGCCTACCCGACATACTCGTTTGTCTACAGGTCTGATGATCGGTCAAAAAGGCTTTATCTGGGAACGCCTCGGCTACAGCGTAGAAGGGGGCTTGGGCTATAATCCTATTTACAAATACAACGATGTAAAAACGGGAGCAAAAGTAGAACTCGAAGAAAGCATTCCTATTTTAGGAAGTCTTACCAAAATAAATATTCCTTTCCGGGTTTCATTGTTTTATCGCATTAGCGAATAATTTGAAGCAGGAAAGCTTCTCAACAATCATTTATCGAACAAAAAAGCGCTTCCTCTAAAGCGCTTTTTTTGTTGTCATTTATTAAAATTCAAAAACTTTATGAGTAATCGTTTTGAAAAAATACTACAAATCTTTTATTCACCACAAATTATTGCTAGGGTTTGCATTTAAGAATAAGTAAATGTGCAAATTGTTTTTTATTCTGGAAACAAATATAATCAATTGTTAATCTGTATTTTACGATTAACGGATAAGTACTTAGGCCACCAAAAACTTATCATTAAAGTCCCGTCTTTATGCTTTTGTGAATGAAGATAGTTGTCTTATTGAGTGAAAAACCTATCGACCGAATACCTCCCCGCCCCTGCAAAAAAAATAGTAGCATAAGGCAACAAATAAAGCAAAGCATGTTCTTTTTCGCTCAGTGGTTCGTGGGCATGCATCAAAAACGCAACCACCAAAAAATGAATGATTTCGATAGCCGCCGCTACCCGCGTCAGCAAGCCCAACATGACCAAAATAGGGGCAATCACCTCCCCTAGCACGGCCAAAGCGTGCGACAACCTAGCACCCACGTGCAGCGGATCGGGAAAATCAGACGCGCCCTCTAAAAACGTGAGGAATTTGTCATAGCCGTGGGTCAATAAAAGCAAAGAGACTCCTATTCTCAAAATCAGTAATCCCAAATCGGTGTAATTTTTGGGGGAAGAAGGTTTGAAAAAATAAAGCATATCTCACAGAATTTGTTGTAACAGCAAAAGTAAGAAGAATCCGCATCCTATTCTAGGCATTGGTGGTACGGTCATCTTGACCGTGACTTATTCTAGTGGATAAGCCTCCTCAACACGCGCCCTCAACGGTAGCTTTGGAAGGATACGCGTTTTTGTTGGAAGCAAAAAGACACCTTCGTCAATCGCGGGGGCTTAGTAGAATTTCGTAATTTGGAGGCTGAAGAAAAAGACTTCCATTTGCTCCGTCAAGTATTTGGGGAGGTAGTGGAATCGCGGAAAAACAAACAGAATAGCAAACACCCTTTCCAGAAAACCTTAAAACCACCTTTTTAAATGCCACAATTTCGCACAACTTTAAAGAAAGGACTCCCAATCTTCTACATTGGGATTCTTTCCATCACTTTAGTAGATTCCGTCTGCTCCATTATTTCACGAGTGTATGATATCCAATACTCTTCTTTTTACCCTCTATCCTACACCATTTACATTCTAATCCCCTTTTTTATATCGCTGAAAACAAACAAAAGAACCGCCGTCATCTATGCAGCTCTACTAGGCGCGTTTGATGCAACTATTGGCTGGACTATCTCCATGCTTTTAAAAGCAAAAGCATCTATTATGAATTTCGAACTAACGCCTACTGTGTGGATTTACGCTATTGTGAGTATGATGGCCATATGTGCTTTACTTGGATTTTTGGGAGCACTTGCCGCATGGATTTTTAAGAAATTAAGACCACAGTTGTAACATTATAGCGTTGTAACATTGACTTTTCCCTTGATTTACCTACATGTAAAATGAAAGAAATTAACATCAATGATAAAGAAAGAACCCCTCTCAAAAGGGCAAAAAAGACATCTGGTAAAAATAAGCCAACTCTTTTCGGTCTAGCGTGGGAAGGGAGTTTTGATTTTATCCCTTCACTCATTGCCAGTGTCATACTATTAGGAACAGTGTATATTAATTCCTATTATTTTTTTGGATATGGATTTAGAGTCGGAACATACCTAGAAATTAGCGAAATATTACTCTTATCTTTTGTAGATTTAGGGGGTGTTTTTGATGAGACAATACTTCTTATACTTATGGTCACTTTGCCATTTTACTTTTTTGCAAAAAGAATTAATGGTTCATTATTAATTGTAAAAACAGGAATTTTAGTGATTGCGACAGAGTACCTAATTGCATATTTATTAACGACAACACACCTTAAATCAAAAGTAAATTTGACAAGTGGAAACTATGCTACTTTTATATATTTACTAATTATCAGTTTTTTGCTATATTATATTTTTACTTTTATAAGACCTGTTTTAGAAAAAATACAAGCAAAGATTGACTTGTTCTATATGCCCTATTCTGTACTTTGTTTTCTAACAATTGTCTCAATCAAAAATTATAGTGATATAAATATCCTACACAACACTTATAAATCTAAAATCGTAACCGATAAAGACACTCTAATATCCGACTCTTCCTTTTATTATGTAGGAAAAACCAAGAACTATGTATTTATGTGGAGCGCTAGGGATACAGCCATGACTGTTATCCCCATGAGTGATATTAAAAAGTTGGTTATACATAATACTTTACCTGATAAAAAGCCAACGCCAAAACCTAAGAATAAAAAAATATTGCCTTCTATGGCCATAAAAAATGACTCTTCAAAAACGCTAAAAAAATAAAAAATCAAGAAAAACGCTTTTTTAGTCCGTTGTGCTAGGAGATATTTACACTATCAAACAATACACACAACTATTTGATAATCAATTTTTAACGTAAACATTCTAAGCAAAATGGAACAACAAAGCTAGTGGGATAAGTTTGTTTTGAAATAGTAGCTTTCCTGCTTTTTAAGTCTTATTAACTTATTGGGCAATGAGTTAATAAGACTTTGATTCGTGAGAGAGCACTAAAAGACATTTTAGTAACTATTTCTGAAAGTTTTTAATGTCGAAGATTGTCTTGTGAAAAGTCCGTTTTTTTGAGCCGGTAAATTTGGATGGAAATTATCAGGCAAAGTCGTCATTGACACCTTTTAGGTATCCTATATCAATCCTACTTGCTTTCTTGCTTTCTTACGCGTCCATTTTATGGCAGACACTCTGATTTTTTCAAAAGTATCAGGGATTACAATGCGAATTTTACAGGTTTAATATTTCAATTAACATATTCGTACTTCTTTAATTGATATATTTCCTCAATAGTAAGGTAGCCAATACTAATCGTTTGGTCTAAATTGTATACAGAAGAGGGATAAATTTCATAAAATTTTCGCTGAGTATCGAGGATACTATTTATTGTATTTAACTTTTCAATCAGACTTATGTCGAAATAATCTCCCTCTATTGTTACTTCCAATTGGTAAACATATCCATTAAGTACCAGTTCTAAGATATTTGTATCCATATCTTTTTCTATTATACTATACGAGAAGGGGGTCAATTTTAACAATTTAGAAAGGGTCTCTTTATAGTCACTCGAAACGACAAAACCTTCTATGTCAAAGCTTGTATAAAATTTTGTTTTAATAATCTTATCTAAAGATTTTCTCTTTTTTGGCCTCACTTTTATTGGAAACCAATAGAAATTTTGAGCAACATTTTCACCCATTGATTTAATTATTGTTTTTTTACCCAACATCAAGCCACTTTTTGCTTCTAACAATTCGCCCTTTATATTCACAAAGAATTCCTTAAAATCATTGTGTATAATTTTAGGGGATTTGTTGTCATCAATGCTGTAGTAATACAAAGTGTATTTATTGTTATTAGGTACAATAAACAAGCTATGAAAATCTTCTTGAAAATTGATGTTAGTGCCGTTTTTGGCAATTACAGTTATCAGTTCACAATTTGTGAACTGAGGATGATTAATTTTTATACTATTCTGCACCTCTCTTGTCCTCATTTTTATATTCAAAGGACCTTCGCTATCATCTAATCGTAGAAGGATGCAAGTCGAAAGCCATGAGTTAACTTCCTCCAAGTTAAAAATAAAATAACATTTAACCTGTTCAGTTTTAAGAGAAGAATATTGATTTAAAATGACTGAGAACCAACTAGGAAGCATGTATATCAATAAATTATTATAGAAAATCTTTAATTAAAACATAAAAGGCTATATTGCCTTTAAATAAATAAGCTTTATTTTTATTCATTCTACTCTAAAGAGTATTGTATTCATCATAAAATTCATTATTGAACGGATTGAATCACCCTTTCATAGCTTGACACTAACCGTGTAAAGTTATAAAAGGGAGCAAAGCGTGGCAAACTAAATTAGTCAACAGCGGTCTAAAAATTCAGTTCTTTTTACTCTCACAATCACACCTCAACTTGGGGTGTGATTTTTATTTTATTATGGCAAAGAAACTAGGAATTGGAAAACTAAAACGGGTACTCAAGATAGATGAAGACCGCTTGGACATATATCTCAAGTACTAGGGCCGCGAATTGAAACAAAGGATTCTTCGACTTCAGCTCCACAAACTCGACCCGCTTGAATACACCAAGGACATTTTTACTACTATATTTTGCAAGGTTGCGTAGTTTCGCCACTTTAAAAACATAAAGCCTGTAAGTTTTTGGCTTACAGGCTTTTCAATTGTCGGGATGGCGAGATTCGAACTCACGACCCCTTGCACCCCATACAAGTACACTACCTGGCTGTGCTACATCCCGAACGTGGGTGCAAAAGTAGTTTTTTTTTCAATAGAGTCAACAAATCATGGTAAAAATAATGGGTTTATTCTACAAAATGATTTACGGCTGCGTAAGCATCGCACTTTCTTTTTCCAAAAACGCTCGGAATCGTTCGCGCATCAATCGGTGATATTCAATCAGTTGCTGGGCTTCTTCCGTGACCACCGCCCCTCCTCCCTTCTCTCCTCCTGTTTGGGTAAGCACAAGCGGTTTTTGAGCTTGAGCATTAAGAGAGCTTACCATCTCCCACGCTTTTTTGTACGACATGCCCATTTCTTTGGCAGCTTTGTTGATAGAGCCTGTATTGGAGATTCGTTCGAGGAGCTCTACCCTACCCGGCCCTAAAAATCTACCTTCTTTACTTTCAATCCAGAGGGTACCAGCAACCCGAAAATCTAGTTCTTTGAGTATTTGTGTGATTGTGTTACTATTCATGCAAAAAAAATTTAATTTCAAATGTACTGATAATCAGTCACTAAAAAATTATTTTCAAAAAAAATTCATTCAGCTATTGACACGAACGAAAATAAACGTACCTTTGCACCACGTTTCACCCACGCAGCGAACAATGGAACCAGCCGGCCCGTTCGTCTAGCGGTTAGGACACGACCCTTTCACGGTTGAAACAGGGGTTCGATTCCCCTACGGGTCACAGAATCGCACTAAGACGTGATGAAGCCACTTAAACCCTGCTGAAAAGCAGGGTTTTCTGTTTTTATAGCCTGTACAAACTACTAATTTTCAGCCATTTCAGTAGTTTGCTCACAGTTTCGCTCACAGTATGATTTTTCTTGCTCACACTCCTAACCTGACCTGTGTCACGGCCTTCACCAAATACACAGGTTTTATGTTTACAAAAAAAAAATGGAGGTTCGCTTCTTCCTTAGAGGTAAGGAATCCGCTCGTTCCAATGAGCAATGTGCTATCTATGCACAAATTGAAGTAGCAGGCTATAAAAGGGGAACTGCTTTCTCTATCAATCTCAAAATTCCTCCTCGTTATTGGCAGCCCGATGACGCTGACTCTCCCGTCAACCCTTCTTACTACCGTGCTGCCCACATCAATGCCAAACTCCGTGAAATGAGAACTACTTTGGCTGACTACCAAACGGCACTTACCGTTATGCAACAAGAGTGTAGCCCCAACACTCTAAAACAACTTTGGCAAAATGGAGGATTTAAAGCAAAACCAACTCCCTCCTTATTAGATACGTTATCACAACTTATTCAGTCAAAACGCTCCAAGGGACGCAAAGAGGCAACATTAACCACTTATCAAACACGACGCCAAAACATTGAAACCTTCTTAAAAGAAAAGTATTCATTGAATTTGCTAGTTTCACAGGTTAAATATCGACACTGCGAACGGCTGGAAGAATGGATGTTTGCACAAACTTTAGATGGAAAACCTCGTTTTTGTCGCAACAACATTAACAAGCATATAACCCTCATTAATCAAATACTAGATTTTGCTGTCAATGAAGAATACATAACTCATAACCCTATCGGGCGCCTTGATTTGACCTACGATAAGGCTAAACCTCCTGTATATCTACTTCCTGACCAAAGACAACGATTGATTAATTGTCCTATCAAAAGCCTTGAAAAAGAAAAAGACGTTGCTGTATTTTTGTTCTCTACAGGATTGAGCTATACTGATTTTCTTTCCCTTTCAGACTATCATTTACTTAGAGTTCCAAGCGGAGAAATGTTCATAAAAAAACAAAGGGATAAATCTGAAATTTATTCTATTATTCCTTTGCTTCGAGATGCTTTCGCAATAATCCAAAAGTACGGAAGTGTTGAATCCATACCACGTCCAGACATAAGCGATTTAAACAAAGACCTGAAAGTACTTGCTGAAGTTACGAATATTGAATACCGATTAAGTACCTCTGATTTTCGAGACACCTTCGCGTGTATGATGGAAAACGAGTACATGGTTGAAACACGAACTCTAATGTTTATGATGGGACATACCAATGAAAGACAACTCACCAATTATTCAGCAGTGATGCCCGCTCGTATTTTATACGAACTAAAAAAACAACAACCAAACCCGACACCGCTGAACCTTGAGATTTTCAATCAATTGGTTTCTCAGTATCTATAACTTTGCCAAATCACTGATAATTAAACATATAAATATATCAACTTATGAAAAACTCTACATTATACTATCCTTTATATCTATCCTAAAAATTACCATTTACTCAATTTATAATTCTTATACGTGACTTTTAAATATCTCATAAGTCCATTCTTAAAAGACTATCCAATGAAAAAAAAATTACTATTTCTATTGTTCATTTCTTTCTTTAGTCAGGCTCAACGTACCTTACCCTATCCAATTATTTTTGTGCATGGATGGGTAGGAAGCGATTCTACTTGGTATGGAATGGGCGACTTTCTTAAAGGACATGGCATATCTGTAAGCCTTGACAACATCGCTAGAAGAGGCGGATATGGTAGCCGTTTAGACTTTCATTTAAATGCTGATGGAAACAACGCTGCTGCTTATTTAGATAGAGCAGGCGGCCCCTCTTATTATGGAGACGTCTATGATTATAATTCGTATGTTAACCCCGAAAATGACATTTTTTTTGTCAATTTTGATAATGATATAATTCCTCCCCTAGCTACTAGCAAAAGGCTTAGTAATCAAGCTGCTATTGTAAAACAAGGATTTGCAGTAGGTCTGGCCGTTAAGAAGGTATTGAATGCGACCAAAGCCTCCAAAGTGATTTTGGTAGGGCATAGTATGGGAGGGTTAGCAATTCGTGAATACCTCCAAAACTCCGTCAACTGGCTTTTAGGGGACGGTCAGCATCATATCGCTAAGCTGGTTACAATTGGGACGCCCAATAGAGGAAGTAATTCTACTTCGGGAGGATTAGTAATCATAAATGGTTTAGTGGAATGGTCAGAAGCGGTTAGAGACCTCCGATACCCTGCCAGTTATACTTCTCCCAATGTAGTTAAAGGTGTTTATCTGTATGGTGGTGACGAAAAAAACATTGACAGGCTAGGGAATGAATATTACAATAGTGATGTAAACTGTGATGGGTCATTAGGGTATGTTCAAGGACTAAATCAAAAAAGTTTTCCAGCCTCTGTAGCTTATAGTTGCGTAGTGGGTACAGGATCTTTTATTTCAGGTTTGAGCCCAGGAGATGGCGTGGTAGAAGGTTCCAGAGCTTCCTTGTTTAATTTGGATTTTGAGCTACAAGGAGACTATTTTGAAATAAACAAAACAGAAGAAGAGGCAACGGCATATCAATATTATTCACCTACTGATAAAAATCCCTTATTTGGTTTATGGCATGGGAAACTCACTAAACAACGCTTCATCAATACTTATGCCCTTGACGAGCCTTCCAGAGGTGATCTAGCTTTTAGCATAGAGGTGGGTAAAGAGTACAGAGGTTTCTTTACACCTCCCACTGTAGAAAGTAAGAAAAATTTACCCGTAGAATATCATAGGTTAGATATGGACACCTATAAAGTTTTTATAGATAAACCGGGTGTATTGACTGTTAATATAGCTGCAAATAGTTATTCAGGTGTTCAGTTATCACTTTATAATCAAAATTGGTCTGGTTCTCCTGCGGCCGTAGCTAACAGAGAGCTTAAATACAGAATTCCTAGTCAAGGCACTTATTATATTACAATCCACGGCAATTCAGGAACTGGAAGTGCTTTAGGGGAGTTAAATCCTTATACTTTTAAGACTTCCTTTTGTCCATTGGAATTACCTTTCATTACGGCTAATGGTAATACTACTCTTTGCGAAGGGCAAGCCCTTATTTTAAGTACAGATGCTAGTTTTGAAGATTATCGTTGGTACAAAAATGGAGTTCAACTACCCACTAATAGCCCTCAGATAACTACTGCTAAAAACCAATTAACAGTATCTGAAAGTGGTATTTACAAGGTTGAAGCAATGAAATGTGGTATATGGCTTAATCCTGATAATGGGCTAACAATACAGGTGAATCCACTTCCTGCAAAGCCTATCATTGTCAAAGAAGAACAACCTGATAAATTTATCTTAGCTTCCAGTAGTGAACAAGGGAATCAGTGGTTTCTAAACGGTAAACCAATTAATGGGGCTACTTCTAAGACTTACATTCCCGATGCCCTTGGAGTATATTCTGTAACGACTACTCAGAACAATTGTAGTAATCAGTCTGAGGCAATTACCATAAAAATTGATAAACCTATCATCACATACAACGGTAGCCTTGCTTTTTTTGAAGGGGATAGCTTGGCGATTTCGGGGCCTGATGGGTTTTCAAGTTATGATTGGCAAAACAATGGACAATCGCTCAACTTAAACCAAAGAAAATTATCAGTCAAAAAATCAGGTAACTACCGATTAGCGGTAGGGCGGGGGAAATTGTTTAGTGATTTTTCAGATGTGGTTACTGTGACCGTAAACCCTATCCTTGCGGTGGATATACCTACTTCTGTAAATGTCTATCCTAATCCCAACCGAGGCAGGTTTTGGATTGATGCAGCAGATGAAGGAAATTGGCAGTATCAAATATTCAATTTGGAAGGCAAGACCTTATTGAATGAGAAAACCTCTTCAAGGAAAGTTTTAGTTAATTTTAAAGCAACACAAGGCTTATACTTCCTTAAAATCATTACCAATGAAGGAGCTAAAACTACTAAGCTTATCCTTGAATGATAATATAAATCAAGTTTGCTATCATTTTAAAAGCTAAAAAAATCGGTGCCAATTTGATTCTCTATTCTGGTGTTTTTTCAGTATAGTCGTATTCTGTCTTGAATAATTCAACTTCTTCTCTTGCAATTACAACGTCAATGTTAGTAATTACTGCTTCATCTATTATTGGCGTTGTCTCTATTATAGCTTTCAGGTTACTCTCAAGCCACTCTGAATTCCAAATTTGTAACGCTGGATTATTAACCTTTTGGCATAGTCCTTCAAAATACTGCTTAGATCTATCAAGTTTAATAGTAATTCTTTGAAGCCAAATTTGTATATGACCTGTATTTGGTATTTTTTCAAATCTTTTATAGATAAGATTTAAGATTTCGTCCTTCTCATTAATAGTTGAAATTAGAGATAATAGTTTACTTAAGATTGCAGAAGCAATAGGATAAACTCTTGGGTTTTTATACATTATATCGACTAAGATACTTATCAATACTTTTAGATTTTGGTTTGTTTGTATAATAGTCTTAATACGGTTGTAAAACTTGTCTAATGCTTTTGATAAGCTTCCTGAATTTGGGTGCTCCTCTGCAAGTTTATAGATGATTAATAAATGTTCCTGAAGTCCTTTTGCGCCTCTTTTTGAGTAAACCCAATACAACTTATCTGGTTTAATTGAATTTTTTATGACGTTTGTTGTTACGATTGTTTTTTGTGCGTTCAATCGCATACCAAGTTCAATCAAAATTTCGGTAAGCAATTTTGTGATATGCTCGGCTGTTTGAGGATTATTTGAAAAAATACGATAATCATCTCGATATCTGAGTATTTCATAGTCCTGCAAGTTGGCTTCATTAATTTTTTTAGAGAGTTCCAAATCTGCATACCCGAGAATCATTTCAGCAATAAAGTTCATCAGTACACTTCCTTGTGGTATTCCGTTAGTTTGTCCGTAGGCCATATCTCGCAAAAGCTTATCTATTACATTACCAACTAAAATTGAGTCATTTCTTTTTGCTTTTGCAATTGGTTTAGTATGCAAAGCCCAAGGAACGGAATGAGTGTAAATTGAGCCATAACAGTCTGCAATGTCACTATGTAGTACATATTCATATTTCAATGCTAACTCTAATGACTGTTGTTCAATCGCTTGCCACCATTGGTTAATTGAAGTTGCACGGTCTGATTGGTGGGTGTCAGAAACTAGAGGAATACTATAACATCTTATTTTTGGATTACTCCGAAAATTTTCAAAACTTGCTATAATTGTATACCAATTTGCCTCTTCAGTTATCTTGTTAACAAGAGAAACATAAAGTGCTGGGTGTATTAACTGCAACGGTCGCCAAGCAAATTTCCCATCTTTGTTATTTAGAAACTTGTAATTTACATTTTCAAAGACAGAAGGGGAATGCTTTTTGAGGCGCTGTTCTTCATTTATGTAAGTTGCGTAAAAAGTTTCTATTGGCTTTCCCTGAATATAATCTGAAACTTTTTGTAATAAATTTTCAAAAACAAAGTATGTGGGCAAGTCAAAAGTTAAATAGCTTTCTTTTTTGAGAAAAAAATACCTTGCGTCTATATGATTAAGTTCTAATACTGTTGCCATTTTACTTGATTGAATTTGTTTCGTATTACTTTATAAGCTTTTTTACAACAAGATATAGATAAAATACATTGATGCACTTTATTTGAAGATTGCTTGACTTTTCAAAAATAATTACTTTTAAATCAAATTCTACCGAAGTTTCAAGAAAATGATAGCAAAAACTTTTTACTGGGATAAATGATATGTAAATATGGATTAAAATTTGCTATCAAAAACCTTAAATCCCCCTCACCAAAGCCCTAAACTCATCACTAACCGCCCCTGAATCGTTTTTCATGGTCATAATGACGGCGTAGGCATTGTTGTTTCGATTGACCCATGCCCTCATGCCAAAAGCTCCCGTGGACATGGTTTCTTTAAATTCAGGATAGACCCATGTACCAAGGCCGTATTGGGTTGAACCTGCTTGCAGCTTTTCAAGCTCCTTTACGGCATCAGCCGATAACACTTTTTCCCCTAGATACTGCCCATTGTCGCGAATCATTTCCATGAGGTGCGAAAAATCGTTGAGTGAGCTTTGCGCCCCTTTGCCCGTATCGGGGTTGTCGGAAAATCGGTCAAAGAAGGTGTTTTTCATATCGCATTTATTGGCGATGCGTTCCTTAAATATCGCCTCCCACTTTTGGCCAGTGACGGCCTCCGCCGCATGGGCAATGAATTTGTAGGACGAACTGCTATAATGATTGGGATAGGAAAAATTGCTAAACGGATTCTCTTCTACTATTTTTCTTACGGCTTGTTCTAAGGTAAGGCTTTGAGTACTGTCCCAAACAGAATCGGCCACAATGGGGGTTTGGTGAGCTAAGATTTGCCGTAAGGTGACGTCTTGATAAATAGGATAACCCTGCAACCAAGTCAGGTACTTAGATAACTTCTCATCAAGGCTAAGCAAGTCGGCATCCACCAACGACAAGATAGTAACAGACGTAAGTAGCTTGGAACCTGAGGCAATCCCAATGGCCGTTTCAGGGTCGTTGTCATTTTTCAGATATTGATATTCCCTATCTCCTTTCGATACATACACCATGAGGGTATCCCCATAAGCTATTGAATTAGTATTGAGGAAATCATCAAATTTTTGGACGATGTCCGGCGAAAAGGGTTGTTTGGGAACAATCGTTTTTTTACCAGTAGCATCAGTTGAAGGATTTGTTTTGTCCTTTTGGTTCCATAGCAGGTAAGCGATTGCCCCACCTAAGCCTACAATCGCAGAACCAATCAAGATTCGATTTTTTGTTTTCTTTTTCATAAAAATAAAATTTGATAGCAAAATGAGCGGTCGACCGGATCTTAGAGCCAGGCGTTGAGCTTGATTTTGCTATCATTTTTTAATGGCCGCTTTTCAGCTCCGTCGCTCATCAGCTCTAGGTCGACTTCAAATTGATAGCAAAATCTAATTATCTCCTTGGCGAACCTGTGGTTTCGGTCGAACCATTGACGGTACTAGAAGTTGGCTTTTTTTCTTCGGTTTTTGAGGATGCTTCAGCATCGTCATTGGCGGCGGTGGTGTTAGTACTGGGATTAACACTACTGTCGGTGGTGATTTTTCGGGCAAGGAAAAAAATAGCCACTACCGAGGCTACGGCGGCGAGTCCTACTACGATTATTTTTTTTGAGTTCATGATTTTAATTGCTCAAGTACCACCTTAGGAGGCGATACGATATCTACTTTCTAACCAATAACACGACGATGAAAACCCCTCCCAACACCAACGCTATCAATGCGTACCGCCATTTGGTGCGATAGTGGCCAAGGTCAGTATTGGACTCTTCCAGTTCTTTTTGAGTGCTTGTCAATCTTTCTTTCAGGCTGTGATTTTCAACCATGAGGTTTTCACCCTCCTGACGGTAGAGTTGGGCTTTTTCGGCCTCCGCCGCTAGTTTTTCGAGCTTAGTTCTTTCGATGGGGATTGTTGCTTTTTGGGCTTGTGAGCTTGTCAATCCGATGAAGCAATTCATCATCAGGCATAGAACGGTATACAGAATCAATGCGGCTTTTTTCATAGCTGTAAAAAATTTGATTGTGAGTATTCATGATAGAATCTTGGGTGAGCTTCCACCCTCGTATTTCTTGCAAGATTTGGCGGTTGCTCACGCATGAAGTGAGCCATAAGCTCACCGCCATCATAAGAATGATAGGTACTTTGTCTTTCAAGACTTTGAGGAGTTTGACAAGGGTCTTGTCTGACCAGCCTAAACCCGTAATGGCTAGACCAAAGCAGATAAGCGCTAGGAAAACCCGTGAGGCTTCTGAAAGGTCGTCCGACCATTTCAAAACCCATAAGCCTACGGCGGCGAAGCCAATGCCAATAAGGGTCGTAAGGGGATTGGAAAATACGCGGTCTGATAGATTTTTCATGGTAGTGGGTGGATTAAGGTTGAATAGCTCCGTAGTTTTTCCAAGTGCCGGGCGTACCGCCATTGACGCACACGCCACCGACGTAACCGCTCGAAACAGGATTGGTAAAAATGCACCTATCGCCTTGCACAAAACTCCCGATAGTGGGTAGTCCTGT
>NZ_KE384036.1:540981-543066 GCF_000423565.1 Runella zeae DSM 19591
AGCGGTAGCTCTTCCGATGCCAAAACTAATAGCAAGAACATCATAAGTAGTCGCTACTTTATAATGATATAATAAAAAAAACAAAGCTTCTTTTGAGTTTTGAAATATACTATTGTTACCAAACCCATTAGGAAATCCTGATAGAACTGTTGGAGTATAATAACAAGAAAACTTTTCAGATAACCTATTAAACTCCTCTTTACTAAGGCCTGTTGTAGCTCGAAAATCTCTATCAGATTTTATATTACTAAATATACTAATTCTTTGTGATTTCATAATAACTTATTAAAATGTTAATTACCGCAAATATATCATAAAATATTGATTATCAGCAAAAGAACAAGTCTATTTAATTTACGTTAGTTCATTTCAATATTTGGTTTAAATATAACTCTTATAGGTTTTGTATAAATTCCATTTTCATGAACGGAAATATTTTGAGAGTTTTCCCAATACCCAATGTAAAAATTCCTTCACTATATTTTATCTTTTTGCGCAATTTTAAAATGTTTTTACCAAACAAAGATATTTGTATATTTTACATAGATTTAATTTAGTTATTGACATAAGAAATTAGTTTTTAACAATTTGAATTATTTTTTTGGCTTATGTACGTTGCTGACGCACAACGGGTAGGGAATAGCCGAATTTCCCTGAAATAAATACCTAATTGGTTGAAATGTAAAGGAATATACGCCCCTCTTTCGCCCCTCCCCCAAATATACCCACTTTCAATAAAATGTACCTAATGATTTCATAAGATATTATGCAAATTTTTTTCCAAAATGAGCAATAGCTAAACAGACATAGCGGTTTTAGTGCAAAATCGCCCATTTTGCTATCATTTTGCGGTTGCCAAAACTTAGCTTCAGCTGGCGCCGTGCCAAAACTGCTATCAAAGTCATTGCCCAGGGACAAAAGTTTTTCAAGTCCAGACACGAATTTGCTATCAAAAACCAAAAGCCCACAGTAGCTGAATGAGTGTAGGCTCTTGGCTTGAGTGAAAGTAAGGTTAGGTCTTTTCATAGGTTTTACCTAAAAATTGTATTTTACCAAAAATGACAAAAACAGTACCATAACTTCCAATCAACCCTACTCCCAACATAGCTGCCCACCACTTCCAGCGATGCCGCATCTTAGAGGAGAAAAGGGAAAAAGTCAATAATATCGCACTCAAAATACTGAGTACTACACTGCCTATTACTGAAAAAATAATAAAGCCTCTCGTCAAGGCTTGGGTTTTTGCCTTGGTAGGGTCAATGGTTCCATCAGAACTACTCGAAGATAAATTAGCCATGTTTGTTTAGAATAAAAATGAAATAAAAACCTTAAATCCCCCTCACCAAAGCCCTAAACTCATCACTAATCGCCCCTGAATCGTTTTTCATGGTCATAATGACGGCGTAGGCATTGTTGTTGCGATTGACCCATGCCCTCATACCAAAAGCTCCTGTAGACATGGTTTCTTTAAATTCAGGATACACCCACGTACCAAGGCCGTATTGGGCTGACCCTGCTTGAAGTTTTTCAAGCTCCTTCACTGAATCGGCTGATAGTACGATTTCCCCTAGATACTGCCCATTGTCGCGAATCATTTCCATAAGGTGCGAAAAATCGTTGAGTGAGCTTTGCGCCCCTTTGCCTGTATCGGGGTTGTCAGAAAATCGGTCAAAGAAGGTGTTTTTCATATCGCATTTATTGGCGATGCGTTCCTTAAATATCGCCTCCCACTTTTGGACAGTGACGATTTCGGCAGCATGAGCAATGAATTTGTAGGACGAACTGCTATAATGATTGGGATAGGAAAAATTGCTAAACGGATTCTCTTCTACTATTTTTCTTACGGCTTGTTCTAAGGTAAGGCTTTGGGTACTGTCGTAAACAGAATCGGCTACAATGGGGGTTTGGTGAGCTAGGATTTGCCGTAAGGTGACGTCTTGATAGACTGGATAACCCTGCAACCAAGTCAGGTACTTAGATAACTTCTCATCAAGGTTAAGCAGGTTGGCATCCACTAACGACAAGATAGTAACCGACGTAAGTAGCTTGGACCCTGAGGCAATCCCAATGGCCGTGTCAGGGTCG
>NZ_KE384036.1:544781-546582 GCF_000423565.1 Runella zeae DSM 19591
TTCTTGATTTCGTTGCCCAAAGCCAAAAGTTTGGTACGTTGATTAGAGGTTTCAGCTTCACTGTAAATGATATTAAGCGCCCCTTGGTAAGTTTCACTTCCTTGAAAGTCGATGATCTTGTTGAAGGCTACAATATCACCGTTGTTGCCCGTGCCAATAGTGATACCTCCCGCTAGTCCATTGTTACTCCGACCGTTTCGATAGCAGATATTACTAATCGCCAACACTGACCCACCCGCTGCATTGGCAGAAATATAGACCCCTGTACGAAGAGTTTCACCACAAAAATTACCCGCAATGACGGCATTACCCCCGTTGGCACTGTTGGAGTATCCCACCTGAATGTTGTGTCTAGTGATGAGGTTTGCCGTAGGGGTGACGGTTCCGTTAGACTCAAGTGACATACAATAGTTGTTGGTGATGATGACTTTGCTATCTCCTCCAAGGCCATTGATATAGATATGTTGGTTGGCCTTAGAAGTCAAGATTCTATTGCGGTCAATAATAATTCCCCCGCTTAGAATAGGGGTGGGATTGGCCGCATTGGACAAGAAAAGGATGGCCGAATTTTCGGTAGAGCTATTCCCTGTATTAGCAATGGCATTGATGAAAGTGTTGTCAAGCACCGATGCCACTTGACAGTCTTTCCCATAAACTCCAAAGCTTGTAAAGTGGGTGAAAACGCAATTCCTTACCGTGTTGTTGTAACCTTGTAATCTAACGCCTCCATTGGCCAAAAAGTCGGTTCCTGAATAGCCATTGGCCGTAATGGTTCCTCCGTACAAGGTTGAATTACCGAGCAATTGAAACACGGATTTGTCTTGCGCCGCTTGTCGGATAACTGCCCCGTTAAGGTTGACACTGACACCCGCAGGGATGGTAATCAGGTCAGTAATCTTATACTTGTTGCCTTTTTTGTTGTGAAAAGTAAGGCTTGTTTTTCCTTTTCTGACGCAATAATTAAGGGCTTTGTTTAAGAGATTTGTCACGTCCTGCGTATCGTCACCCTTAGGATTCCACCAGTCAAAAACGGCTTCGTTTTCAATCGCTCGTTTAAATCTTTTCGTGCCTTGTACAAAGGTCGTGACACTATCGTCGGGCGTAGTGGTGTCGGAGGCGTCGTAGTAATAGAGACCTTCCACCCCCTGATTGTTGATACCAACGATATTGAGCGTAGAGGCGACGGCGTTGAGGTTACGAGCTTCTTGCATCGACATCACAAAGCCGCGTACAATACCGTCACTGCCTACATAGGCAGGGCTTTGTTTGGCAGAAAGTGGAACCGAAATGCGGGTTTGGGCGCTTAGTTCGAAGCCCCAAAATGCGAAAAGAAACAAAAATAAGTGTTTGGTTTTCATGGGTGTTTTGGCTATAAATTGAACTTCAAAATTTGTGGTTCGTCGGCATTGGTAGCCGCAAACCATGTTTTTTTTGCGTGCGATAACTTAATTTTAGTTTGGGCGTTTTGTGAGGCAGCAGGGTCTTGAATCACAAAGAAGACTGATTTTTTATCCACTATTTTTAGGACGACGGGGCGGGCTTGCAGGTAGTCTTCGACGATTGCGGTGTCATCATTGTTTCTCATAACTGACTGAAAATTCGTATCACCCTCTCGCTTGAAGGCATAGTTCGCGTCCTCAAATTGCCCTTGTTCTAAACTGTCTTGAATGAAAAAAACTTCATAAACCCCCTCATGGATGGCATCTGCCGACAACCCGTCTTGGTAAGGATAGATGCGTACGGGTTCGGGACGGCTAGGGGGCAAAGCGATATTGCCCGTGGAAGAGCAATGCGGAAATCC
>NZ_AUIF01000003.1 GCF_000423565.1 Runella zeae DSM 19591
ACATAAGGGACGTTATAGACGATGACGTTGATAGGCTGTAGGTGTAAAGATGGTGACATCAAAGCTGAGCAGTACTAATTGCCCAATATCTTCTTTATAAATATTTATTGTATCTTTCTTTCCAATGTCAATGACTTGAGCAATAGCCAAAGAAAATAGTGATTAGTCACGAAGGTCTTGATGGTGGTTACAGGGTGGGTGTTCACCTCTTCCCATTCCGAACAGAGAAGTTAAGCCCCGCTCCGCCGATGATACTGGGATAACACCCGGGAAAGTAGGTAGCCGCCACGATATTAATAACTAAAGCAGTTCCCCTGAAAGGAACTGCTTTTTTTTGCTACCAACAACAACCCACAAAAAATATCTAAATTATAAGAAAAAGGAAAAGCCCCAAAAAGGGGCTTTCTTAGTATTCGTCTTCGTTAAAGAAGAAATCATCTTTGGTCGGATAATCAGGCCAAATTTCTTCAATACTTTCATAGGGTTGACCATCATCTTCAAGCTCTTGTAAATTTTCAACAACTTCTAATGGCGCTCCCGTGCGAATAGCAAAATCAATTAATTCATCTTTGGTTGCTGGCCAAGGGGCATCCTCTAAATAAGAGGCTAGTTCGAGTGTCCAATACATACTTAATTTCTTTTATTAGTTTTAAAATAAGGTTTAAAAACCAAGAAAACTTGCCATTCCAACGATTTTCTTATCAAAAATGTTGCGAATGATAGCATTTTTTTTGATTATGTCAAGAAAAATTTTCAATTCACTGATTTTCAGAATTTTACCTTTATGCCATGATATAATTCTTCTTCTTGATAATCTTTCCGAAGTGGGTGGCCTACCCAATCATTAGGAAGCAAAATTCGACGCAAATCTGGATGTCCTTCAAAAACAACTCCTACTAAGTCAAAAGCTTCTCTTTCATGCCAATTAGCAGTTTGCCATATCTTACTTACACTAGGGAGAGTGGCTTTTTCAATTTCTCTAGATATTCTAACTTTAAGGATGCAGTTTCGTTGGTAGGGAATAGATGTTAGGTGATAGAGTACATCTATATTGCCTTTGTCGGGGCCATTATCAATGGCTGTAATAGATGCTAAATAATCAAAAAAAAGATCTTTACCATCCTTTAAAAATTGACATATCTCTAATAAGTGCGAGGAAGGTATTAGCAAAATAGGTTGGAGAGATTGAGGATTGATAATAGTGGCTGATTCTGTACCAAATTTTGCTTCTATCACTTGATGAATGTCTTCTACATTTATTTTATTCATTTTCCATTTCTATTAACAATTGTGGAGCAAGAGGGTGTTCTTGCCGGATTTTTTCCTGCAATTTAAGAAACCCTCCAATAAGACTTTCGGGGCGGGGTGGGCAGCCCGGAACATACACATCTACCGGAATGATACGATCCACGCCTTTTACTACGTGGTAGCCATGTTCCCAATAAGGTCCTCCGCAATTTGAACAACTACCCATCGAAATCACATAACGAGGTTCGGGCATTTGTTCATATAAACGGCGAATCCTATCGGCCATTTTGAAGGTTACGGTTCCTGCTACAATCATTACATCTGACTGACGAGGTGATGGCCTTGGAAAAATTCCGAAACGTTCTAAATCATAGTTTGACGCATAGGAAGCCATCATTTCAATGGCACAACAAGCAAGTCCAAAACCCATTGGCCACAATGATGAAAGACGCGACCAGTTGAGTAAATCTTCTACGCTTGTTAGAATAATTCCCCCATCTCCTGTTTTAAGCCTATTATCTTGAATATTCATAGATTAAAAATTTTGAGCTTCAAATGCTCCTTCAATCAAAGTAAAAAGGTTACTTTTTATGGATTGGCGTTGAGTTAAATATTGATTATAGTCAGGATAAAAAAGTTGCCTTTTGGCGATGGTTTCATCAAAAACACCTTTAATCCCTAATAATAGCTCGCAACCTTCGCGTACTGCAAAATTTCCGCCTTCTTGGGCTGTAATATAGTCTACAAGATTGTTTTCAACAACGTATTTTTGAAAAAGTGGGTTTCCTTGATGACGTATCATGATTCTAAGCCCGCATTTCTCCGCAATAGACAAGTCTAAAGCATCATCGAAAAAAAAAGCTATTTCGTCAAGAGTTAGGTTATAGCTAGCCATGAAGTGTTCCAAAGCCGCTATTTTATGCTTAATCCTATAATAACACCCATGAAAATGCTCTCGCTGTGTGAGTTGAAAAGAAAAAACATTACGTTCTCCTGAAATAATAGCTACATAAGGCATTTGACCATTTGTGGACAGCCACCATCCAAACCTCAGCAAATTGGTGCCCATAGAATCTACTTCACTAAAATTACTACTGCCATTTTCATTTTTGGTGGCATCATTGAACACCCCATCCCAATCAAATATAAAAGCTTTAATTTTTTTAGTTTTCTCAATAAACTCTTCTTTCGGAATAACCAGAGTAGCACCAAGGTCTGTAAATATATCAAATATAGAATCAGTAGATGTGAGCATCATTTTTTTAGTTGGGAAAACCAAATGTAGGTAAAAGTGTTGAAAGTACCCACACAACAAAAAAGCCTTTCATTACACTGAAAGGCTTTTTTGTTAGTATAACTTTAATGGTTTGAACTCACTCCCTAAGACTAGTTTGGAATCTGTTTTGAGCCAGTCGTCTAAAAGAGAGGCGTATATTTGCCTAAAATCTATTGAATACTTTAAATCTCCATTGTCTAAATCTGTCAAGTTAGGTGCCTCGTTTAATATGCTTCTCGTTCTCTTTGGCCCTCCAATCAAAAAAACATTATTGGCGGTGCCGTGGTCAGTACCATTACTAGCATTTTGTTTTACCCGTCGGCCAAACTCACTAAATGTCAATACCATCACATCATCAAGACGTTGGTTAGCTTTGAGATCATTGACAAAAATATCGACTGCCTCGGCGTATTGACGTAATAGCCGGTCTTGTTGGTCATTTTGGCGTATGTGCGTATCAAAACCAGACAAAGAAACGTAATAAACGCTTGTGCTAACGCCGGTTAAAATAAGTTCGGAAATAGTTTTTAAACTTTTCCCTAATTCGGTAGTGGGGTAAATGAAACGTGATTTCGAAATTTTTGATTTACTATGCACATACGCTGCAGAAGATACGGTACTAGCTAGGGTTTTATATAAATATTCAACGTTTTCGTGATGGGAGGCTGGAGTCGAATCAGCCACTAACTTCACAAAAGCATTTTGAGTTTGGGCGTATAGTTTTTCAGGATTTTGAAGAGACAAACCATTTACGTTTTTACCTTTTAGAGCAAGGCTTAGCGTGTCATCAATTTCCAAAGCTTGATGAGGAAGACACGATTTGCCACTACATTGAGCATCTAGGTAGCGACCCACCCAGCCTGTAGAAAGGTATTGGTCGGAGCTACTTCCAGTTTGCCAAATATCCATCGAACGAAAATGAGAGCGGTCTGGATTAGGATAACCTACATTGTTAATAATCGACACCAAGCCATTATCATACAAACCCCTAATTTTGTCTAAAGCTGGATTGAGACCGATTTCATCAGATAGGCGCAGCACACTTTCTTTTTTGATTGCAATGCTAGGGCGTTCTTGATAATAAATATCATTTTGATAGGGTACGACCGTATTTAAACCGTCATTTCCACCAGATAGCTGGATGATTACGAGGACTTTTTCATTAGAAGGAGTATAGTCCAAATGCTGTCTTTCGTAAGCTTTCAGAAATTGAGGAATGAGTAAAGACCCCGTAGTAACGAAAGCGGAGTTTTTTAAGAATTCACGACGTTTCATAATCAAATGGTTTGGTGGATGGTATACAGTTAAAAATAAACGACGAACTTAGCAGAGTTGGTATTCTGGTAAACTCATTAATGATACCACCCACTTTTGGATAATTTCGGTTTGATCGTTGCCTTTGATCTTTTCGCCTAGTTTATGGATGGTTTTATCATTTATAGGCACCTGTAACAAATAGGATGCCAATACTCTTCCAAGTTCATTTTCATTAACACCGAGGAAGGGTTTACATAACACCTCCCAATTGACAGACGCCACAAATTTGTTTTTTTGTTTGATAACTTCTTCGTTTGCGTCGCCACTATCTTTTACGTTGTAATCAATGCGTTCGTTGCGAAATAATACTCTTGGAAGTTGCATTCGTGCCAAAAGACTTGAGCTATCAATCCAAGATTTGCCGCCCGGCCATCCAGCCACGTTAGGAGGGTTGAAAAGTACTTGGCCTAATATTTTTTGAGTATATAAAATGGCACCTTTGTCTTCAAACTCCACGCCAAGGCTGCGCTGCATTCCTGCTAAAAGCTCTATTGGAGATTTGATTTGGGTTCCAATATTGGCAGAATCATAAAACCACTCAGAAGTGAAAACAAAACCCATTAGGTCCTTGATGTCGTATTGGGAATGGAAAAAGCGTTTGGCCATTGCTTTTACATGATTCTCATTGATGCGCTCGTTGACAAAATATCGATATATTTTTGTGCACACAAAATAGGCAGTTTGAGGGTTTGAGAGTAGCATTTCAATGACCTCTTCCCCTTTGAAATTACCTGATTTTCCAAAAATTGTTTTGACTCCTTCATCATGAAAAAACTTGCGAAATACAAACTCGCCGTCCCGATTAAAACCCCAGCCCGTAAAAGCACGTGCAGCTTCTTTAATATCCTTTTCGGAATAATGCCCTCTTCCTAGTGTAAAAAGCTCCATTACTTCCCTAGCAAAATTTTCGTTGGGACTTTTTTTGCGATTTTGCTGATTGTTGAGAAATTGAAGCATCGCTGCATCTTGAGAAACTGCCAGCAGTAAATCCCCGAATTTGCCTAATGCCTTGCTTCGTAAAGTATTGTTTTGTTGTTGAAGAAAAAGAGCGGATCTACTTTTACACGCAAAATGATTGTGCCAAAAGAAGGTCATTTTTTCGCGTAAGCCATTGGTTTCATGTCCCATCCGAAAAAACCAAGCATTATTGAGATTGCCAATGGTTTCTCGCCGTTCTTTTATGAGGGCTTTTAGCTGAGTGTTTCTATCAACATTTGCTGATGTACTATCATTCTTAAGTTCTCTTTTTCGATTTTTGTAATCAAAATCTCTTTCCAGCGGTACTTCCTGAAGAGGGGTGCTTGGATGATTCTCGTCTACTATGTCTTTCGCAATTTGGTAAATGCTTTTAGAGAAAGCCTTCTTGATTTCTTGAGGAGTAGCTCCAAATCCTGCTCTCCAAAAAAGATGCTGGATTTTACGTTGATGTTGGATAGCGCTCATGTGTTGATTACATTAAACGTGACTCCGATTAGAAAGATATAGCCATAAAAGGTTTAAAATATAAAAAAAATACCCCTGCTTTGGCAGGGGTAAATGAGTATTGACTGCAACAAAGTGTTACTACCAAAATACGGTATAAAGAATAGTTAATATCACAATCACTACCGCAGTACCTACCGCAAAAGAGCCTTTGATTTTAAACATAGAAGAGTCAATTGAGAGGCCTTTATGGCTTGGCTGCCACAACCCTAGTACAATCATCACGGCTACACAAATCAGAAACACGATACCCATACGATCTAAAAATGGTACAGTAGTCCAGTCTATACCGGGTAGCCAGTTGTTGTGCATTGAAAAGGCCAGCAAAAACCCGCCAACAATTGCAAAAAGGGCACCCGCCGAATTGGTTTTTTTCCAAAAGAAACCCAACAAAAATGCGGCAAAAACGCCAGGCGATACCAAGCCAGTCATTTCTTGAATAAATTGGAAACCACCTTTTTTATCGATACCCATGTAGGGTGAAATGATAATAGCCAATATCATTGCAACTACAATAGTGATCCGGCCTATCCAAACCAATTTTTTCTCATCAGCCTCAGGCCCGATGTATTTTTTGTAAATGTCTAATGTAAAAATAGTGGAGATACTATTGGCTTTTCCGGCAAGGGAGGCCACAATGGCCGCCGTTAAGGCTGCGAAAGAAAGACCTTTGAGGCCAACGGGAAGCAAATTGAGTAGTACAGGATAAGCGCGGTCTTGGTTGAGCTCTCCTCCTTCTAACATTTCTACTTGAAACAACCCTTTTTGATAAAGAGTGTAAGCCGCAATACCCGGTAAAACCACAATAATAGGCATTAGTAGTTTTAAGAATGCAGCAAAAAGGATACCCTCACGGGCAGTTTTGAGGTCGGCTCCCAAAGCTCGTTGGGTGATATATTGATTACATCCCCAATAATTGAGGTTTACAATCCACATTCCTCCAATCAATACCGTTAGGCCCGGTAAAGCCATATAATGAGGATGTCCTTCTTTAAAAATCATGTGAAAGTGATCCTCGGATTTTTCGAGCATAGTACTAAAAGCCGCAGAGATACCCGACACACCAAACTCATTCGATACCAAATCCAGAGCTAAATAAGTAGTAGCCAGACCTCCCAAAATCAGAAAGAATACTTGAATCACATCGGTATACCCAATCACCTTCATGCCCCCAACTGTAATGAATATGGCAAAAATAGCCAACCCCCACATACAGACCGTAAAATCAATGCCCGAAATAGTGGATACCGCCAATGCCCCTAAAAATAGGATAGAAGTAAGGTTGACAAGCACGTACAAAAACAGCCAGAAAATAGCCATAATAAGGCTAACAGTGGTATTGTAACGTTGATTGAGGAATTGAGGCATGGTAAAAATGCGATTTTTTAAATAGATGGGCATAAAAAATATCCCTACTACCAAGAGAGTCGCTGCTGCCATCCACTCATAGGTAGCAATTGCCAATCCCATCGAAAAACCATTGCCCGACATCCCAATAAATTGTTCAGCCGAGATATTTGAAGCAATGAGCGATGCCCCAATCGCCCACCAAGTAAGCGAGCCTTCTGCCAAAAAAAAGTCGGTAGTACTAGCTTCTTGGGATTTTTTGCGCTGATAAATCCAATAGCCATAGCCAGCCACAACGATAAAATAAAAAAGGAAAACTAAATAGTCGAGGGTTTGTAGTTTTTGCATAGTGCAAGCAATAGGTTAGTGAAGGGGGTTAAAAATGACACGCAAGATACTGAAACCTAGATAATATTTTAGCGCTATTAGACTTTATGTTGATTTTGTTGTAATAAAGACGGGATTAGAAAGCTGACTTTTGGAGATAGAGAAAGCGTCTAAAGAATAATCGTTCGGTTGCCATGGATAAATACTCGATCATTGAACACCAATTTTAGTGCTTTTGACAATACAAGTTTTTCAGTGTCTTTGCCCAACGTGGCCATATCAACTGCCGTAAAACGATGATCAACTTCTTTTACATCTTGAGCTATAATAGGCCCTTCGTCCAAATTATCGTTTACAAAATGAGCCGTTGCTCCGATAATCTTTACACCTCTTTCGTAGGCTTGCCGGTAAGGAGCTGCTCCCATAAAAGCCGGTAAGAAAGAATGATGGATGTTGACAATTTGATTGGGGTACTGTTGTACAAACGTAGGGCTAAGCACCCTCATGTATTTAGCTAAAACAAGGTACTCTGGCTTATATATATCAAGAGTCCGTAGGATAGCTTCTTCGTGTTCGGGTCGAGTCCGAAATTCGTGGGATATAAAATGAAAGGGAATCCCAAACTTACTTACCAAACTTTGAAGATGATTATAATTACTAATCACGGCGGATATAGTAGCGTCTAATTCGTCAAAAGCGTATCTAATAAGCAATTCGCCCAAGCAGTGATGTTCTTTCGTAACCAAAATGACGATTTCCTTTTTTTTCTTAGGGTTCAGACGAAAGTTTAATCCGTCAGGTAGAAAGCTCAAAAGGTCTTTCATTATTTTTTGAGGGTCCCCTTCTCCTTCAAACTCCGTACGCATAAAAAATTGCCCTGAAGGGCTCACATATTCATCCTGACTAATGATGTTTTGATTGTGATTGTATAAAATATGGGTGACACCATAAATGAGGCCTTTGTGGTCGGGGCCATCCATCAAAAGAATATGCTTCATAAAGAATTTTGATAGTGATTAAAATATAAAAAGCAGAATTTAAATATAGCCTAACTATTGTGAAATCATTCCATCAAAAAACTGATTTGGATTCTTTGAGACCATAATGAAGCACTGATCAACAATTCTTGAAGGGCGTTATCCTTAGTTGTAGTGAGAACCAATGGGGCTCTTATTAGATATATCGCTGATAATCCTGTGTATTATGCTAAATACAAGGACAATAATAAAAGTCTTTGACCTGATAAAATGAATGAGCTTTTTGAGAAATACACCACGTTGATTACTGCATTTGCCAATGGAACCAGTTTACCTTTATCCTACCATAGGTAATATGATAGCATTGCCTACGTTAAAGCAACAGGTTGTGGGCAGAAATTAGGAGGGCAACAGTTTTCTAAAAAAGTAACTAGTAATAACATTTTAGTTTGCGACGTTCTGCACGTCTCATTGGACTACCGATGAGATATTCGGCTCGTAGTGATAAAAATCCGTATGAATCTTTGATTTTAGGATTACCTCTTTGATTACCAGGTTCGTTGCGTGGAGAATAACCAGTAGGAAGATTCGTAAGTTCGGATCTTCTGTCAGACAATGCCAAGGCAAGTTCCGACATTCCAGTAGGGTCTGGATAATTGGTACTGACATCATCTAAATAATCTGAATTAGCAAAGTTGTCGCTCAACTCCACTGCGAAACCCAGGCGGTCATTGTATTTGAATGAAACGCCAATTCCTACAAGCGCAATTCCTACAAGCCGCTTATAAGTTACACCTTCTGTTTGGAGAGGGCGTAAGCTATACCATTTTCCTTGATAATAAGCTTTGGGATTGATAAACGTTATACCTATACCCCCAAATAGATATGGCTTCACAAAGCGTTCTGTATGAAATCCAAACAAATCAGCTTGCAGACCTACATAGGCAGCAGGATTAGTGGAACGAAAAGAAAGATTGTTGTACCACACAGGGCCGCCTTCTTGTTTAGCCGAAAGTCTATATAGATTTACTTCCCCTCTAGCCGAAAAGTGCTCAGATAACCTATACAATAAAGCCACCGCTAAATGTGGCTCAATGAATCTCAAATCGGTTTTGGCTCTCATATCTCCTAAGTAATAAGACAACCCTCCGCCGAAACTAAGCTTCATGCTTCCAAAAGCAGGAGCGTTGCGATAGAGTCGGCTGGATCTACTCGTCTGAGCTATAAGTACTTGTCCAAAAAAAATAAGAAATAAGAATACGAACCAACGAACTTTCATGTTATGACTGCTTTATTAACCTCACCTCGTACATTTATTACATAACGAAAATTGTGGCGATGCTAATACACCAAATTGTGCGATAATATATATTGTATGAAAGGGCTTATTGTGACAAAAGTAAAAGGATAAAATTATTTTATAAAATTTCTTGCAAAATGCTTGCTTTTGCAGCTTGAATTTCAGACCTTTGCAAGCCTTTTCAGAAAGACGCCTTTTAGTTTCAAAATAAAATATAGGTTGGGTGAAGGTCCGAAAGGAAACCGCATCTGAATTCACTGAAGATAAGCCCTCTTAAATAAGAGTATTATCTTTAAGATAGAAGTCAGATGTATTCGCATCTGACTTTTTTTTTGAAATCAAATAAAACGTACTTGGATTGTTAAAATAAATTCACGACCTTTGCAGTCCATTTTGTAAAATAAATTTTATAACCTGCTGTAAATCAAAAAGATGTCTGGTTTAATAGGAAAAAAAATCGGGATGACAAGCGTGTACACTGCGGACGGGCAGGCTCTGGCGTGTACTGTAATTGAGGCTGGTCCTTGTGTCGTTACGCAAGTTAAAACCGATGAAACCGATGGATACTCAGCTATCCAGCTCGGTTTTGCAGAAAAAAAAGAAAAACACACGACCCAGCCGCTCGCGGGTCACTTCAAGAAAGCTGGGACAACACCCAAGCGTAAATTGGTTGAGTTTAAAGAATTTACTCAAGACCTTTCGCTCGGACAAACGTTGACTCTCTCAGAGGTATTTGTTGAAGGTGATTTTGTTGATGTTGTAGGTACTGCTAAGGGGCGTGGTTTCCAAGGGGTAGTTAAGCGTCATGGTTTTGGAGGTGTAGGTGGCCAAACGCACGGTCAGCACAACCGCCAACGTCACCCAGGTTCGATTGGAGCTTGCTCATTCCCTTCTCGTGTATTTAAAGGGCTTCGTATGGCAGGTCGAATGGGTAACAATCGCGTTAAGGTTCAGAACCTTAAAGTGTTGAAAGTCATTCCTGAGCAGAATCTCGTCGTTATTAGTGGTTCGGTGCCGGGTGCGAAGAATTCTTTTGTAATCATCGAGAAGTAATTAATAGCTACGGTGAACTGTTCAATCCGATATTAAGACAATGGAACTTTCAGTATTAGATATAAAAGGAAAAGATACGGGCAAAAAAGTAGCCCTTGCCGATGAAGTTTTCGGCATTGAGCCAAATGAGCACGTTGTGTATTTGGACGTTAAGCAGTATTTGGCTAACCAACGTCAGGGTACACACAAATCAAAAGAGCGCGGAGAAGTTTCGTACTCAACAAAGAAAATCAAGCGCCAAAAAGGAACTGGAGGCGCGCGTGCTGGTTCAATCAAGTCGCCAGTGTTTGTAGGTGGTGGTCGTGTATTTGGTCCAAGACCTCGCGATTATAGCTTCAAACTAAACAAGAAAGTGAAGGTACTGGCGCGTAAGTCTGTACTTTCTGCAAAAGCAAAAGCAAATGGTATTTCTGTGATTGAGGACTTTACTTTTGAAGCACCCAAAACAAAACAATACTTAGCGCTCTTGTCTGCTTTCTCGCTTTCAAATAAGAAGACCCTTCTTATTTTGCCTGCTAATGACAAAAACGTGTATTTGTCAGGACGTAATATCCCAAAGGTAAATATCACCACTGCAGATGAAGTAAATACTTATGATCTCATCAATGCTGAGGTGCTGTTGATAAGTGAAACGGCTGTGTCGAAGTTAGAAAATCTTTTGAACAAGTAAGACAATGAGTGTACTCAAGAGACCCATATTGACCGAAAAAGCTACTACACTCAGTAATTTGGGTAAGTATGTATTTGAAGTGTCAAAAACTGCCAATAAAATAGAAATTGCTAAAGCCATCGAGAAAATGTATGGTGTAAACGTAGCAAGCGTAGATACAATGCGCGTTATTGGTCGTAAAAAAACTAGAATGTCACGTGGTAAAGCAATTAGTGGTATTACTTCAACGTACAAAAAAGCCATAGTGACTCTAAAAGAAGGCGAAGTGATTGATATCTACGCCGAAATTGTTTAATAATCGTTGAAGTAGCAAATAACAGAACAAAACAATGGGAGTCATTAAGCTCAAACCAACAACACCCGGTCAACGCTTTCGTACGGCTCCGTCGTTTGACGAGATAACAACCGACAAGCCCGAGAAAAGTCTGTTGGCCCCCATCAAAAAAACTGGTGGACGCAATAGCCAAGGTCGTCGTACAGCTCGTTACATTGGCGGTGGCCATAAGCGCATGTACCGTATCATTGATTTTAAGCGTAACAAAACTGATATCCCTGCTACGGTATTATCAGTAGAGTACGATCCTAACCGTTCTGCACGTATTGCTCTATTGCAATATGAAGACGGTGAAAAACGCTACATCATTGCTCCACAAGGCATCGTAGTAGGTCAGACCGTGGTTTCTGGCTCAAGTGTAGCACCAGAAGTAGGCAACGCGCTTCCTTTAAGCTCAATGCCAATCGGTACCATTGTTCATAATGTTGAACTACATCCTGGTAAAGGAGGACAATTGGTACGTAGTGCTGGTACTTACGCTCAATTAGTTGCACGGGATGGTAAGTATGCAGTATTGCGTATGCCCTCAAGTGAGATGCGCATGATTTTATCAGTTTGCATCGCTACTGTAGGTTCAGTATCTAACGCTGACCATATGAACGTAAGCTTAGGTAAAGCTGGTCGTAAGCGTTGGTTAGGTATTCGTCCTCGCGTTCGTGGGGTTGCAATGAACCCAATCGACCACCCTATGGGTGGTGGTGAAGGCCGTGCCTCAGGAGGTCACCCACGCTCACGTACAGGTTTGTACGCAAAGGGTAAAAAGACCCGTACTCCTAAAAAGTATTCAAACCGTTTGATCATTAGCAAACGTAAAAAATAATCGAAGATAAATGGGACGTTCGATAAAAAAAGGGCCATACATTGATTTTCGCCTTCAGAGCAAAATCGACACCATGAATGGTTCTGGCAAAAAATCAGTTATTAAAACTTGGTCAAGACGCAGTACAATCTCTCCAGATTTTATTGGTCATACTTTTGCGGTACACAATGGGAATAAATTCATTCCTGTGTACGTAACCGAAAACATGGTAGGGCATAAGCTAGGTGAATTTTCACCTACTCGTAACTTCCGCGGACACATTGCAAAAAAAGACAAAGGAAAGAGATAAGTTATTAGTTAATGGTTAGCCATTGTTTGGTTTTATTCCACATAACTATTAACAGATAACAATTAATGTTTTTCTGAAAGAAAATGGAAGCAAGAGCTATATTAAGAAACGTACCCACTTCACCTCGCAAAATGCGCCTTGTGGCTGACATGATTAGAGGTCAGAAAGTGAGCCGTGCGCTAGCAATTTTGCAGTATCAGCCACAGGCTGCTGCTCCGGTTTTGAAAAAAGTGTTGATGTCGGCAGTAGCCAATTGGCAACAACTCAACGAAGGCGCTAAACTTGAGGATGCTGATTTGGTCGTTAAAACGATATTTGTGGACGGTGGCGCCATGCTAAAGCGCCTACGCCCAGCTCCACAAGGGCGTGCTTATCGCGTTCGCAAACGTTCAAATCATATCACTATCGTGGTAGATGATGCTGCACAATTAATCCAACAAGAAGCCTAAAATTTCAATAACGAATGGGACAGAAAGTTAACCCTGTAGGTCTGCGACTCGGTATCGTCCGTGGTTGGGAATCAAGCTGGTACGGTGGACGTGAGTTTGCTGACAAGCTGATTGAAGATGAGCAGATTCGCAAATATATTTCCGCTCGTATTCCAAAAGGCGCTATTTCAAAAGTAGTAATTGAACGTACTTTGAAACGCATCACTTTGACGATTCACACTGCCCGTCCAGGGATTGTAATCGGAAAGGGTGGAAACGAGGTTGATAAAATCAAAGAAGAACTCAAGAAGATTACGGGTAAAGATATCCAAATCAACATCTACGAAATTAAGCGTCCAGAAATAGATGCTAAATTGGTAGGAGAGTCAATCGCTCAACAATTAGAAAACCGTATCTCTTACCGTCGTGCGATGAAACAAGCGATTTCGTCGGCAATGAGAGTGGGTGCTCAAGGAATTAAAGTACGTATTTCTGGCCGTCTTGGTGGTGCAGAAATGGCTCGTACAGAAGAATACAAAGAAGGCCGAGTGCCTCTTCATACCTTACGTGCTGATATCGACTATGCTATTTCTGAAGCATTGACAGTATACGGTAAAATCGGTATCAAGGTTTGGGTATTCAAAGGTGAAATCTTTGGGAAGCGTGATTTGTCTCCTGTGAGCGGTGGCGCTGCCTCAGCAGAACGTAGTGGAGGCAACGAACGTGGAGGAGAAAGAGGCGATCGTCGTCGTGGTGGTGGTGACCGTGAAGGTGGCGACCGTCGTAGAGGAGGTGATCGTGACGGTGGAAAAAACCGTAACAATAATCGCAATAAGAAAAAGTAATTATCGAAAGCAAAGAGCTTAAAAGGCTCTACTAATACTGCTGAACCATGTTACAACCGAAAAGAACCAAGTTCCGCAAACAACAAAAAAGCAAAGGGTCTGAACAAGGTATGGCCACTCGTGGCCACCAGATCGCTTTCGGTACGTTTGCCATTAAAGCGCTCGAACCGGGCTGGATTACAGCTCGCCAGATTGAGGCAGCTCGTATTTCCGTTACTCGTGCAATGAAACGTGAAGGTCAGGTATGGATTCGTATCTTCCCAGATAAACCAATTACCAAAAAACCTCTTGAGGTTCGTATGGGTAAAGGAAAAGGTGCTCCTGAATATTGGGTAGCCCCTGTTAAAGCAGGAACCATTTTGTTTGAAGCTACTGGAGTTTCACTTGAATTAGCAAGCGAAGCCCTTCGATTAGCGGCACAAAAATTACCTGTGAAGACTAAATTCGTAGTTCGTCGCGATCATCAAGAAGCAGAATAAGCATTAGTCAAATGAAAAATAGTGAAATAAAAGCGCTAAGTGTAGAGCAATTGCAACAAACCCTTGTGGAAGAGCAAGATCGCCTACTTAAGTTGAAGTTTGCTCACGCCGTATCTCCTATTGAAAATCCGATGCGTATTCGTAATACGCGCCGTCTGATTGCTAGGTTGAAGACGGAGTTGTCGGCTAAAAACAAGGCCGTAAGCGCGTAATAATGGTCAGGAGACCCCAATTGTAAAATAACCGACACAATGGAGGCAGCAGCACAAACAACCGTAGAAAGAAATTTACGCAAAGTCAGAATAGGCCGCGTCGTAAGCAACAAGATGGAAAAATCTTGCGTTGTTGCGGTCGAGCGTAAAGTTAAGCACCCCAAATATGGTAAGTTTATGAAAAAAACGACCAAGTTGATGGTGCATGACGAAAATAATGAGTGTGGCATTGGCGATACAATTCGCGTCATGGAAACTCGCCCACTTAGCAAGAATAAGCGTTGGAGATTAGTCGAAATCATTGAAAAAGCGAAATAACAATGGTACAGCAAGAATCAAGACTGTCTGTCGCTGATAATAGTGGAGCAAAAGAAGTACTCGTAATCCGTGTATTGGGTGGTACTGGCAAGCGCTACGCTTCTATTGGCGATAAAGTAGTAGTGACAGTTAAACAGGCAATTCCCTCGGGCAACATTAAGAAAGGTACTGTTTCTAAGGCCGTTGTTGTTCGTACCAAAAAGGAAATCCGTCGTAAAGATGGCTCTTATATTCGATTTGAGGACAATGCCGTAGTATTACTCAACAACCAAGACGAGCCACGTGGTACTCGTATCTTTGGCCCTGTTGCTCGCGAATTGCGTGAGAAAAACTTTATGAAAATTGTTTCATTGGCACCTGAAGTATTATAAGAAGCAATGGAAAGAAAATACAACAAACAACCCAAGCTGCACATCCGTACCGGCGATACGGTAAAGGTAATTGCAGGTAACTCAAAGGGTCAGACAGGCAAAGTCACGAGAGTGTTGGTAGAAAAACAACGTGCTATCGTAGAAGGTGTAAACTTGATAACAAAGCACATAAAGCCTACTGCCGCTAATCCTCAAGGTGAGCTTAAAAAAACGGAAGGTTCGATTCATATCAGTAATTTGATGTTGGTTGATCCTGCTACTGGGCAGCCTACACGTATTGGCCGTAAGCTCAACGACAAAGGAAAGCTACAACGCTATTCGAAAGAGACTGGTCAGTTTATTCCAGACTCTTCTAAATAGTTGGCATATTAAAAGTAGCCTAAAGTAAGAAACACAATCTATAAAGTGGGTCGGAAATCCACTAAATCAAAAAAATGGCAACTCCGAGATTAAAAGAAAAATATTCGAACGATATCGTCAAGCAATTGAACGAGAAGTTTCAATACAAATCGGTAATGCAAGTGCCTCGTTTGTCGAAAATTGTAATCAACAAAGGAATTGGTGCTGCTGTAGCTGATAAGAAATTGATAGATGCTGGTTTAGAAGAAATTACCATCATTGCTGGGCAGAAAGCTGTTCCTACAATTTCTAAAAAAGCGATTTCAAACTTTAAACTTCGCGAAAAAATGCCAATCGGTGTTAAAGTTACTCTTCGCGGAGATCGTATGTACGAGTTTTTAGATCGTTTGAATTCTATCGCTTTGCCACGTGTTCGTGACTTCCAAGGAATCAGCGATAAAGGCTTTGACGGACGTGGTAACTACACTTTTGGTGTTAAAGAGCAAATTATCTTCCCTGAAATTCAGATTGACAAAGTAAACAAGATTTCAGGTATGGATATTACGTTTGTAACAACCGCAAAAACTGACGAAGAGAGCTATGAGCTTCTAAAAGCCCTTGGCATGCCCTTCGTAAAAGGTAAGAAATAAAAATCCTTTTCATAAATAAGGAAATGGCTAAAGAATCCGTAAAAGCAAGAGAATTGAAAAGACAGAAGTTGGTTGCAAGATATGCCGCCAAACGTGCTGCACTCAAAGAAGCTGGAGACTACGAAGGCTTGGACAAATTGCCCCGCAACTCATCAGCGGTACGTTTGCACAACCGTTGCCGTCTTACAGGGCGTCCTAGAGGGTATATGCGTAAATTTGGGATTTGTCGCGTAGTTTTTCGTGAAATGGCATCCCAAGGGAAAATTCCCGGCGTAACCAAATCAAGTTGGTAAACCTCTTTTGTTTTTAAAAATCAATTCCGTAACTTTGCAGCCCTTTTGCGGAAGGGTAGCAACAAATCAGTAGAGAAATGATAACCGATCCCATAGCAGATTATCTGACGAGAATCAGAAACGCCATAAGGGCGAAGCACCGGGTTGTGGAAATACCTGCTTCTAACATTAAGAAGGAGATAACGAAAGTACTCTACGACAAAGGCTTTATCCAAAACTATAAGTTTGAGGATAACGGCCCTCAGGGTACAATCAAGATTGCTTTGAAGTACAACCCCGTAACAAAGCAGTCGGCCATTGTTGATTTGCAACGTGTAAGTAAACCAGGTTTGCGTAAATATTCGGGTGCTACCGAATTGCCTCGCGTACTCAACGGCTTAGGTGTTGCAATCGTATCTACCTCGAAAGGGGTAATGACTGACAAAGAAGCTCGCGTCTTGAACGTGGGTGGAGAAGTATTGTGTTACGTTTACTGATAAAAACATAGAAAGAACATGTCACGTATAGGAAAAAAGCCGATTACGCTACCAGCAAACGTCACAGTATCGGTGTCAGATGAAAACATTGTAACAGTTAAAGGACCTAAAGGTTCTTTGAGCCGTGCAATCGATAGAGATATTACAATAGAGGTAGAAGGAACTGAACTAGTAGTTAGCCGCCCTACCGAACAAAAACGTCACAAGGCAATGCATGGCCTTTATCGCGCACTCATCAACAATATGGTGACGGGTGTAAGTGAAGGCTATAAAGCACAACTTGAAATTGTAGGGGTAGGTTACAAAGCTTCTGTCAATAACAATGTGCTAGAAATGAGCCTTGGCTATTCTCACGGAATCTATTTTGCTGTACCATCTGAAGTAAAGATAACAGCAACAATGGAGAAGGGTCAAAACCCGAAAGTTTTTTTGGAATGTATAGACAAAGAACTTTTAGGTCAAATTGCAGCTAAAATCCGCTCATTCCGCAAAGTTGAACCTTACAAAGGTAAAGGTATTCGTTTTGTTGGAGAAGAGATTAGACGTAAGGCTGGTAAAGCGGCTGCTAAGAAGTAATCGGTAATCTGAAAAATAGTAAGCAATCATGGCTTCAGTAAAAAGCGAAAGAAGACAGCGCATCAAGTACCGGATTCGGAAAAAGGTAAATGGTACATCAGAAAAACCACGCCTTTCTGTATTCAGATCAAATGCGCGAATTTATGCGCAAATAATAGATGACACAAAAGGTCTCACTCTGGCAGCAGCTTCATCTTACGAACTTGACACAAATAAGTCAAGTGTAAATACAGAAGACGCTAAACAAGTAGGACTCAAAATAGCCGAAAAAGCTATTGCTGCAGGTGTTAGCACGGTTGTTTTTGACCGTAATGGTTATTTGTTTCATGGCAAAGTTAAAGCATTGGCAGACGGCGCTCGTGAGGGTGGTCTCAAATTCTAATAAGATATGTCAAACAGTATTAAACCTGTGAAGTATAATGAGGCTGACCTTAAAGAAAAGGTAGTCGCTATCAATCGCGTTGCTAAAGTAGTAAAAGGTGGTCGCCGTTTTAGCTTCTCAGCAATCGTTGTCGTCGGTGACGGCAAAGGTGTAGTAGGTTACGGCTTAGGAAAAGCTAACGAAGTAACCGACGCTATCGCAAAAGGAATCGAAGATGCGAAGAAAAACCTCGTACAAGTTCCTTTGCTCAAAGGTACAGTACCTCACGAAATGCACGGTAAGTTTAGTGGTGGTTTGGTTTTTGTAAAACCTGCCGCTCCTGGTACTGGAGTAATTGCAGGTGGTGCGATGCGTGCTGTTTTAGAGGCAGCAGGAGTGCATGATGTATTAGCGAAATCAAAAGGTTCTTCAAATCCTCACAATGTGGTAAAGGCAACTATCGATGCCTTACTAAAAATGAGAGCTCCTCATCAAGTAGCTTTCCAACGTGGGGTGAAGTTGGCCAAAGTTTTTAATGGATAATCTTTTACGAAAATGTCAAAGATAAGAGTTACACAAGTTAGAAGCAAAATTGGTCGACCTGAGAGCCAAAAGCGTACACTGACAGCTTTAGGCCTTGGTAAAATCAGCAGTAGCGTTGAGATTGAAGTGAATCCGGCCATCTCTGGTATGATTCGTCAAGTAGATCATTTAGTGAAAGTCGAAGAGATTTAACAAAGAAGTTAATTGTTTGGTTGTACTTTTCTATGACTGCTAGACAATTAACACTTAACCATTCCCTTACAGGCAATGAATCTTAGCTCATTAAAACCAGCCGCAGGCTCGGTAAAGACAAAAAAACGTTTAGGTAGAGGTCACGGTTCAGGAATGGGCGGAACATCTACTCGTGGACATAAAGGGGCGCAGTCACGTTCTGGTTACAGTCAAAAAAGCCACTTTGAAGGTGGACAGATGCCTCTCCAAAGACGTGTTCCTAAATTTGGTTTCAAGAACATAAACCGTGTAGAATACAAAGCACTTAATTTGGATACAATCCAAGCATTAGTAGAAAAAACTAACGTGGCTTTAGTTGATACAGAAGTGCTTTTGAGCAACGGATTAATTTCTAAAACAGATTTAGTGAAAGTACTTAATCGCGGTGAATTGAAAGCTGCAGTAGAAGTAAAAGTGCACGCTTTCTCTAAAACAGCCGCCGAAGCCATTGAAAAAGCAGGTGGAAAAGCAGTTACTTTGTAATCTTTCAAAAGATTTTTGTAACTTTGCCTGATTTTTTCACAGGTAAATCTAAAAACGCATGAAACGGTTTATACAGACCTTAAAAAATATCTTTTCAATTGAAGAGTTGAGAAATCGTATTCTCTACACTCTTCTCTTGATTTCAGTCTATCGATTAGGTTATTATATTGTGCTACCCGGCGTAGACGAAGCAAAGCTTAACATCGATACCGGTGGCCTATTAGGGTTACTAGATACCTTTTTAGGGGGGGCATTTAGCAAAGCTTCAATCTTTGCGCTAGGTATTATGCCTTACATTTCTGCGTCAATTGCTATCCAGCTTTTGACAATGGCTCTGCCTTATTTCCAAAAAATGCAGAAGGAAGGTGAGTCTGGGCGGAAAAAACTGAACCAAATCACGCGAGTACTTACAATTTTTGTAACTATTGCACAATCGATTAGCTATTTGCAAACAACGATCTCGACAGATGCATTACTAATCAGTCGAGCCTCGTTTACAATTTCGTCTGTGTTTATTCTTACAGCTGGTACCATTTTCTGTATGTGGTTAGGCGAACGAATTACAGACAAGGGAATTGGAAACGGCACTTCGATGCTTATTATGATTGGTATTGTTTCTCGTTTTCCCAAAGCGATCTTTCAGGAAGCATCTTCAAGAGGTTCAGGTGAGGCTTTGATTTTTGTACTGGAAATAGTAGCCTTATTCTTAGTAGTAATGTTTGCAGTAGCACTGACACAGGCCGTTCGCCGAATCCCTATTCAATATGCCAAACAGGTAGTAGGTAATAAAGTAATGGGAGGTCAAAGACAATATCTTCCCCTTAAGCTCAATACTTCGGGAGTAATGCCTATCATTTTTGCTCAGGCATTGATGTTTATTCCTTCTTTAGTCGCAGGGCTTTTCGCGGAAAAAAGTGACTTCGCTAGTTCTATTGCAACTATATTTAACGATTATACGACGTGGCAGTACAATGGCCTCTTTGCAACGTTAATTATTGTTTTCACCTTCTTCTATACTGCAATTGCAATTAACCCGCAGCAGATAGCAGACGATATGAAACGTGGAGGTGGATTTATTCCGGGTGTTAAACCTGGCTTAGCAACATCGGATTTTATTGCAACTGTTCTTGATCGGATTACTTTACCAGGCGGTATTTTGTTAGCAGTTGTAGCTATTCTACCCTCTCTGGCAAGTTTGACCGGTATGACTCGTGAATTTGCTCAATTCTTTGGTGGTACTTCATTGCTTATCCTTGTGGGAGTTGTTTTGGATACACTCCAACAGGTTGAAAGCTATCTCTTGATGAAGAGATACGAAGGTTTGATGAAATCTGGACGTGTAAAAGGTCGTACAGAAACAGTTGCTGCCTAATGTCAAAGATGATGTTTCTAAAATCAGAAGAAGAAGTCTTACTGATTAAGGAAAGCGCACAAGTATTAGGAAAAACGCATGCTGAGGTAGCTAAATGGATAAAACCAGGGGTTACTACTAAGCAATTAGATAAAATAGCAGACGAATATATAAGAGACAATAAAGGTATACCTTCTTTTAAGGGGTATAACGGATTCCCAGCTTCGCTTTGCATATCTCTCAACGAAACAGTGGTACATGGTTTTCCTAGCCAATATGTGTTGAAAGAAGGAGATGTAATATCAATCGACTGCGGCGTAAAATTGCACGGATTTCACAGCGATAGTGCTTATACTTACCCTGTTGGTACCGTAAGTACAGAAGCAATGAATCTGCTAAAACGTACAAAGCAATCGCTCTATTTGGGGATAGAACAAGCGGTAGAAGGAAAAAGTGTAGGAGATATAGGGTTTGCTATTCAGTCATACGTTGAGCGTTTTGGTTATGGTGTGGTTAGAGAGTTGGTGGGGCATGGCGTAGGCCGAAACCTTCATGAAAGTCCCGAGGTTCCTAATTATGGAAAGAAAGGTCAAGGACCAAAGCTAAAAGAAGGGATTGTGATAGCCATAGAACCTATGATAACCCTTGGGAAGCGTACAGTAGTGCAGGAAAAAGACGGATGGACAATACGTACTGCCGACCGTAAGCCTGCCGCTCACTTTGAGCATACTGTATTGGTACGAAAAGGGAAAGCCGAGATTTTGACCACGTTTAAATATATAGAGGAAGTAACCGAAAACACGACGTTAATGGTAAGCGTCTAACTTTCTTACCAAAAAGCTGTATATGGCAAAACAAGGACTTATCGAAGTAGATGGAATTATTGTAGAGGCATTATCAAATGCTATGTTTAGAGTACAACTTGAAAACAAGCATGAAGTAATCGCCCATATTTCGGGTAAGATGAGAATGAATTACATTAAAATCTTGCAAGGTGACCGAGTCAAATTAGAGATGTCACCCTATGATTTGTCTAAAGCTCGGATAATTTACCGATATAAATAACAGTAACTTGATGGTAGATAGCGAATTTTAGAATACTTTTTTAAGAAATTCTATTGTTTCAAAATCTTAAATCCAAAATCAAATACAACAATGAAAGTTAAAGCGTCTATTAAAAAGCGCAGTGCTGAATGTAAAGTGATTCGCCGTAAAGGGAAACTTTACGTTATCAATAAGAAAAATCCCAAGTACAAACAAAGACAAGGATAATTATAAGATATGGCACGTATTGCAGGTGTTGACATTCCGGATAAAAAACGCGGTGAAATTTCGTTAACTTATATTTACGGAATCGGACGTAGCTCTTCTCGTAAAATATTGGAGAAAGCCGGAGTTAATTTAGACAAAAAAGTAGCTGAATGGTCTGATGAGGAAGCGAACGCTATCCGGGCGATCATTAACGGTGAATATAACACAGAAGGAACTCTTCGCTCAGAAATTCAGTTGAGCATCAAGCGCCTTATGGATATTGGTTGCTATCGTGGTTTGCGCCATCGTAAAGGATTGCCTGTACGTGGTCAAAGAACAAAAAACAATAGCCGCACGCGTAAAGGAAAACGTAAGACAGTGGCCAACAAGAAAAAAGCTACTAAGTAGTAATTGAGTTAAAAGTTATTTGTTAGTAGTTGATTTTAATTAACGATACAAATGACTAATAACATTCAACCTGAATAATAAAATGGCTCAAAATAAGCGTAAAGATAAAGCTAAAAAACGCGTTGTACAGGTGGAGCAAGTTGGCCAAGTCCATATCAAAGCTTCATTTAACAACATCATTATCTCAGTTACCAATTTGTCAGGGCAAGTCATTTCTTGGGCATCTGCTGGTAAAATGGGCTTCAAAGGCTCTAAGAAAAATACTCCTTATGCTGCACAAACAGCAGCTCAAAGCTGCGCTCAAGTAGCGTATGACCTAGGAATGCGTAAAGCTGAGGTGTTTGTTAAAGGTCCTGGTTCTGGTCGTGAATCGGCGATTCGTACCGTACAAAACGTGGGTATTGAAGTAACAACTATCAAAGATATTACTCCACTACCTCACAATGGTTGCCGTCCCCCCAAACGTAGAAGAGTATAATTACTAAGTTTTTATAAAGCCGTAAGGACAATCCGCAATTTGGACACTGGGGTTGCAGGATTGTTCATACGGTAATTTTTGTGTTTAAATTAATTCAATTCAAATGGCACGTTATACAGGTCCAAAGTCAAAAATTTCACGCCGTTTTGGTGAACCCATCATGGGACCAAGCAAGGCGTTGAATAAGAAAAACTATCCTCCCGGTCAGCATGGCCGTGGTCGCCGTAGCAAAAAGTCAGAGTACGCACTTCAGCTACAAGAAAAACAAAAAGTGAAATATACTTACGGTATTTTGGAACGCCAATTCCGTAACTTGTTTCACCGCGCAGCAGTACGTGAAGGTATTACTGGTGAGAACTTGCTCAAATTGTGCGAAGCACGTTTGGATAATACAGTGTATCGTTTGGGTATCGCTCCCACTCGCCGCGCCGCTCGTCAGTTAGTAACTCACAAGCACATCACTATTGATGGTGAGGTTGTAAACGTTCCTTCATTTTCGCTTCGCCCAGGGCAAGTAGTTGGAGTACGTGAAAAATCAAAATCACTCGAGGCTATTACAGCTAGTTTGGTTGCACGTACAGCGGCAGCTAAGCGTTTTAACTGGCTTGAATGGGATAACTCTTTAATGGTTGGTAAGTTTGTTCAGTATCCAGAACGCGATCAGATTCCTGAGAACGTCAACGAACAAGCCATCGTCGAATTGTACTCGAAGTAACTTTAAAGTATTGCAAAACCCATTGGGGTGGGATTCCACGTCAAGGGTTTTGTTTTTGTATGTTTAGTAAAACATACTTTTTTGGCTTATTGCCACACTTCGGACTCTAAAAAAACTGCTAATCCTATGTCTATTTTAGCATTCCAAATGCCCGACAAAGTCGTAATGGAAAAAGCCGACGATTTTCACGGGTTGTTTGAGTTCAAGCCTCTTGAAAAAGGTTTTGGCGTAACAATCGGAAATGCGTTGCGCCGTATTTTGCTTTCATCACTTGAGGGGTACGCTATTATTAGTGTAAAATTCCCCAGTGTACTTCATGAGTTTTCCTCAATTGAAGGGGTGGTGGAAGATGTTACCGAAATCGTGCTGAACCTTAAAATGGTACGCTTTAAAAAGGTTTCGGAATTGGTTGATAACAAAATCACGGTAAGTGTTAAGAACCAATCAGTCGTAACCGCTGGCGATATTGCTAAGTTTACTTCTTCGTTTCAGGTTTTAAACCCCGATTTAGTTATTTGCCACATCGACGACCAGATTACTTTTGAGATGGAAATCATCCTTGAGAAGGGTCGTGGATATGTACCTGCGGACGAACCGCGCAACATGGAATTGCCGATAGGGCACATTCCTATTGATGCGATTTATACGCCCATTAAAAATGTTAAGTATAGCGTTGAAAACACGCGTGTAGAACAGAAAACTGACTACGAAAAACTGCTCATTGAAGTAACTACCGACGGGTCTATTCACCCTGAAGAAGCTTTGAAAGGAGCTGCTTACATTTTGATTCAACACTTCATGTTGTTCTCTGACCAAACTATGACGTTTGAAACTCAGAAAAATGATGAAGTAAGCGAAGTAGATGAAGAAATGCTTCGTATGCGTAAGCTTTTGAAAACACCTCTTGCCGACCTTGATTTGTCTGTGCGGGCATACAACTGCCTCAAATCAGCCGACATCAAATCGCTGGGTGATCTTGTCAAATTAGAAGTAGCTGACATGATGAAGTTCCGTAATTTTGGTAAAAAATCTTTAACAGAATTGGAACAACTTGTGGCAGAGAAAAACCTTGTTTTTGGTATGGACGTTGCGAAGTACCGCTTAGACGAGGATTAATGTTTATTTAACATAAGATGTGTTCGCACATCTTAGTTTATTTTTAACAAATTATTTCACCGGTTAGTATTCTGAAGCGCGTAAATCGCCGCTCGAAGCTAATCTCAAACTCAAACCAATGAGACACGGTAAAAAAGACAACCATTTAGGTCGTACCTCATCGCACCGTAGTGCTTTGTTGCGAAACATGGCTGCATCGTTGATTTTGCACAAGCGTATCCAAACTACCTTGGCAAAAGCAAAAGAGCTTAAAAAATTTGTAGAACCAATTTTGACACGTGCTAAGGAAGACAATACCCACAATCGTCGTATTGTTTTTTCTTATATCCCTGAAAAAGAGGTTATCAAAGAACTCTTCAGTACTGTATCTGACAAAATCGCTGACCGTCCCGGTGGATACACTCGTATCATTAAATTGGGTACTCGTCAAGGAGATGCGGCTGAAATATGCTTGATTGAGCTAGTTGACTTTAACGAAACTCTTCTAACAGCAGTTGAAGAGAAAGCTGCTAAAACTCGTCGTAGCCGTCGCGGAGGTAAAAAAGCTGCTTCTCAAGATGAGCCAGAAACCTCTGCTGTAGAAGTAAAAGCTGCACCTACTGTAATCGAAGAAGCTCCTTCTACTGAGGAAGCTGCTACTGAAGCCACTGATGATTTAGAGATCATCGAGGGTATTGGACCTAAAATTGCTGCTGCTTTAGTTAGCGCAGGTGTGAGTACCTTTGCTCAACTTGCAGATACAACTCCTGAAGACATTCAGAAAATTGTGTCTGAGGCTGGTATTGGTTCGAAAAGTCCAGCTACTTGGCCCCAACAAGCTGCCCTTGCTCGTGACGGCAAATTTGATGAATTGAAAACTTGGCAAGACGAATTAAACGCTGGTCAAGAATAATTTTTCTCCTAAAGAATAAAAATAAATGAAGAAAAATTAAAATACAGAAGGGGTTAAACGAAAGTTTAGCCCCTTTTTTTTGAAATTTGTAGCAACAATTCTCAATTACTAAATAAAAAATGAGTTCTAGACAACCTGCATTATTACTTCTGGAAGATGGGACAGCCCTTAGAGGGACTGCACTAGGTAAAATTGGCACCATGGGAGGGGAGATTTGCTTTAACACAGGTATGACCGGATATCAGGAAATCTACACGGATCCTTCATACTTTGGGCAAATCGTCATAAATACTACCTCTCATATCGGAAACTATGGGGTACAGCTAGAAAATGAAGAAGAATCCAGCTCAATTAAAATTAGCGGAATGGTTTGTAATTCGTTTTCTCAGATTTATTCTCGTAAAACTGCGGATTTTTCTCTTCAAACTTATTTTGAGCGTGCCAACATTGTCGGAATCAGTGATGTAGATACTCGTCAGTTGGTTCGTCATGTAAGACAAAAGGGAGTAATGAATGCTATCATTTCATCCGAAATTTTGGATGAAAAAACATTGCGGGAGCACCTTCGAGATGTTCCTAGTATGGACGGGCTAGAATTGTCATCCATTGTAAGTACAAAAGATGTGTACTTCATGGGTGATGAAGCTACTGCAAAATATCGGATTGCAGTGATGGATTATGGAATCAAAAAGAGTATCCTCTTAAATTTGGTGCAACGAGGCTGCTTTTGTAAAGTATTTCCCGCAAAAACATCTTTCGAGGAAGTAATGGCGTTTAATCCAGACGGATTCTTTATCTCCAATGGGCCAGGGGATCCAGCTGCAATGCCGTATGCGGTCGAAACCGTAAAACAATTTTTAGATACCAATAAGCCATTGTTTGGTATATGTTTAGGACACCAAATTTTGGGTCTTGCTAGTGGGATTTCTACCTTTAAAATGCACCAAGGTCATAGAGGACTCAATCACCCTGTCAAAAATCTTCAAACAGGACTCTCTGAAATCACTTCTCAAAACCACGGTTTTGCGGTAAGTCCAGCTGAAATCGAGGCCCACCCTGATGTAGAGGTGACTCATATTAATTTGAACGATAAAACGATAGAAGGAATTCGTCGCAAAGACAAACCAGCGTTTTCGGTACAATATCACCCAGAAGCTTCTCCTGGACCTCACGATTCACGTTATTTGTTTGATGATTTTGTGAAGCTGTTTAAGGCCTAATACTCAAATTGTTTGCTAAAAAGCTCCCTAAATTACATTTGGGGAGCTTTTTGTTTGGTAGCTTGGTAAATTTAAGCGCCGAGTTGCTTTTAAAAGAACTTACCGAAGTAACCATAAAAACTTTCTAAGTTCTTAACTTTCTCATGAAAAATTATCTTTATACACTGTCGATTGTAGTAGCTGCTACATTGGCTATGTTTTATCCCGCTCCTTTTACCCAAATTGGTGATTTTCAGCTCAAAAGTCTTATTCTTCCTTTGCTTCAAATCATTATGTTTGGAATGGGGACTACTATGAGCCCCAAAGATTTTGAGGCAGTAGTAAAATCACCCAAGAGTGTATTGATTGGCATTCTATGTCAATTTACAATTATGCCATTGATAGGTTTTTCGTTAGCTACATTGTTTGAATTTCCTGCCGAAATAGCAGCGGGTGTTATTTTGATAGGTTGTTCTCCGAGTGGGCTTGCTTCTAATGTAATGGCCTATATTGCAAAGGCCAATGTTGCCCTTTCGTTGACTATTACTTCATTAGCAACACTGTTAGCGCCAGTGCTTACGCCTTTATTAATGAAGCTTCTAGGAGGAGCATTTATTGAGGTTGATTTCTTCAAAATGATGATTGAAATTTTGAAGATTATTATTTTACCAATTGGGCTTGGTTTATTAGTCAATCGCTTATTTAGACATCAAGCCGATTTTTTAAATAAATATATGCCTTTGGTTTCAATGGCAGGAATTGCGCTTATTATTTGTATTATCACGGCCGCAGGGCGTGAGAGTTTATTGAAAGTTGGAGGAGTGTTGGTGATATGTACTCTCATTCATAACTTATGTGGCTACTTGCTAGGATATTGGAGTAGTAAACTTCTAAAACTACCCGAACAAGACTGTAGAACAGTAGCTATTGAGGTAGGATTACAAAATGGGGGGTTAGCTTCAGGTATTGCCTTGCAAATGGGTAAAGTAGCTACTGTGGGGTTGGCACCTGCTCTTTTTGGCCCAATAATGAACATTACCGGCTCTTTGCTAGCAAGCTGGTGGAGTAAAAAAACGCCTAAAGATTAAGTCTCTCCTTATATTCTAGTAGCTTAGAATAAAACTACCAAACAACGCATAATGTACACACAGTTTATTTTTAGTAATCAAGTTGCTATCGTAACAGGGGCGGGTCAAGGGATTGGATTGGAGATTGTCAAACAATTAGTAGCACAAGGGGCATCGGTTGTTCTGAACGACTTGGATACACATCTTACTCAAGAGGCCGTTAAACTCATAAACCACGAAAGATGCATAGGAATGCCTGGAAATGCCGCAGATGTGGATTTTGTGCGGATTATGGTCAACAGAGCCGTAGAAGTATTTGGTCAACTCAATATCATAATCGCTAACGCAGGTATCACTACTTTTGGGGACTTTTTTGAATATCAACCAGAATCTCTACAAAAACTATTAGATTTGAATTTGAGGGGGAGTTTCTTTTTAACTCAGGCGGGAGCTATTCAAATGAGAAAGCAAGCTTCTGGGGGAAGAGTGCTGCTAATGTCGTCTGTAACGGGTCACCAAGCTCACAAATACCTAGCCGCCTACGGAATGACGAAAGCAGCTCTCGAAATGCTTGCTAAAAGCCTTGTAATTGAACTTTCACCATTCAAAATCACCATAAACACAGTTGCGCCTGGTGCAACTATGACGGAGCGTACTGCCGAAGATCCTAATTATAACGATACTTGGGGAAAAATTACACCGCTAGGTACTCCCGCGACCGTTCAAGATATTGCTCATGCGGCATTATTTTTAGTATCTCCTTTGGCGGGGCATATCACGGGGCAATCGTTGGTAGTAGACGGGGGATGGACTGCCGTAAGTCCTTCTCCTTATGCAGATTGACATCCTGATAGCAATTGTTAGGCTTTTATGGAAAAACCTGCTCTGATTTTTTTCGTAGTCTCAGTTATTAGTTTTGTCGGCTCACTACAACTTGGGCCAGTCAATATGTCTGTGATACAAACCGTACTCCGGCAACACCTCAAAGCAGGAATATGGGTGGCAATAGGAGGGTGTTTACCAGAAATGATGTATGCGGCAGCAGCGGTGTGGTTTGGAATGTGGTTCAATACACATCCACGGGTTTTGTATTATTTAGAATGGTTAGCTATCCCCATTTTGATTTTAATGGGAATTTTAATGCTACGAAAACCTAATAATCCTTCTCAAGCTCCTTCGTCTAGTCTTGTCAATCAATCTCTTATTTTGAAGGGGTTTTTGGTAGGTGTGCTCAATCCCCAACTTTTTCCTTATTGGCTTGTTGTATTGTTACAATTTCAGGGCTATTCGTGGCTTCATATCCAGCACTTTAGCGAACAGTTTTCTTTTGTGTTAGGAACCGCTTTTGGCGCTTTGGGGCTATTGGTAGGGGTAGCATATCTAACTAGCCGTTTTCGAGAAGCAATCTTAGCTAAGCTAGCCAATATCAATCCTAATCAAATTTTAGGATGGTTTTTTATTGGCTTAGGGATGCTCCAGCTATTGAAGAAGATATCATAAAAAAAGGGAAAGATTACTTAAAGCAATCTTTCCCTTGTGACGAAAAACCAAAAGCTGATTATTTCTTTCCGTATTTTTTGAAGAATTTATCAACGCGCCCAGTCGTATCAAGCAAGGTGTTTTTGCCTGTATAGAATGGGTGAGATTGTGAAGTTACCTCAGCCTTGAACACAGGATAGGTTTTGCCTTCAAACTCAATAGTTTCTTTGGTAGGAGCACAAGAACGAGTCACAAACTTATCATCTGTGGCTAAGTCCCAAAATACTACCTCTCTGTAATCTGGATGAATGCCTTTTTTCATTTCTGTATCTACTATAATATTATGATGCTTGTTTCTAAAACGGGATGCAAAGATAGTAACTTTTTGAAAATCAAAAAAATATCTTACAAAAAGAAGTTGAAAGTTTGGTTTTTGATAGAAAAATAAACACCTCACTTTCAATGAATTGAGATAATTGAAGATTGCAATGGAGAGAGAGACCTCACTCCTCCTTACAAAGACAATTAGTCAAATCAAAGTATCAATAGATGGCCTATCAAGGCCTGTAAGAGCAAAATATTGTAAAATCTTTAAATAAAAGAAATGACGCTAACCTACTAAAGTTTTAAAAGTAGTTGGGAATCATAGCTTAAGAACATTACTTTTGCGGCTTCATAAGTCAATTATTAAGCATTACGAAGCCCTAAAAATGTACAAAGGCAAAAAAGTAATTGTTGTGATGCCCGCTTACAAGGCATCCCTTACCTTGGAAAAAACTTACCAAGAGATTCCATTTGATTTGGTAGATGAAGTGATTCTAGTCGACGATGCAAGTCCCGACAATACCGTAGATGTAGCTAAAAAACTCGGGATAAGACATGTAATCCGACACGAAAAAAATAAAGGCTACGGTGGTAATCAAAAAACTTGCTACACCAAAGCATTAGAACTGGGCGGTGATATTGTGATTATGCTTCATCCTGATTATCAGTACACTCCCCTGCTCCTGACGGCTATGATTTCAATCATCGGTAATGATTTATATCAGGTCGTATTTGGTTCACGAATTTTAGGAAAAGGCGCTCTCAAGGGAGGTATGCCTATGTACAAATACATCGCAAATCGTTTTCTGACGTTTGCCCAAAACTTATTAATGAACCAAAAATTGTCTGAATACCACACTGGCTATCGAGCATTTTCGGGGGAAGTACTCAAAAATGTCCCTTTTCATAAATGTGATGATGATTTTGTGTTTGATAATGAGATGATTGCCCAAATATTCTGGGCAGGATATGAGATAGCTGAAGTAACGTGCCCTACCAAATACTTCGATGAGGCTTCCTCTATCAATTTTCAAAGAAGTATGAAATACGGATTAGGGGTATTGAGAGTTTCGGGCCGATATTGTTTAGCTAAATTGGGTCTTTGGAAATGGGCGATACTGAGTAAATAAAAAAAGTCCAGAATAAACTGGACCTTTCTTCTTACTGTCGACTGTAAAAATAAAAGACAACCAAACTGCATTTAAGCATCTTTCCACCCAATCGCGCAGCCAACGGCTTTGGTTTGGGTTACTACCACGGGCTTACCCGCTAGGATATTATTAACTGCATCCTCCACGTAGCGTTTTGTAACGCTCGTGGGGTCTTGATAATTGTCGTCGATTGTACCAATATATTGTACTGTAAATTTACTTCCTTCATTTTTTAAAACAAATACATGTGGCGTACGAGTTGCGCCAAATGCCTTTGCTACGGCTTGAGTTATGTCTTGTAAATATGGGAAAGAATATCTTTTTTCGCTAGCTCTTTTCTTCATATTATCAAAAGAATCTTCTTCATAATCTGAAGCGTCGTTGGAGTTTATGGCAATCACTGGAAATTGAAGAGATGCATACTTTTTATCTAGTCCTATGATTCTTTCTTCATAAGCTTTTGCAAATGGGCAATGATTGGTCGTAAATACCACAATGACCCCTTTTTTATCTTTATAATCAGCCAGACTTACGGAGTTTCCTCCCACATTTTGCAGCGTAAAATTAGCAACAGTGGCCCCGATACCATAGCCATTAGGAGAGGCTTGGGCGAGTTGTGAACGAAAAAATAAAGTAGTAGCCATGCCTAATGCCAAAATAGCTACTAATGCCAGCCAAAACTTATTTTTCATGATATTTAGATGATTTGAAATTTTGATAAATATTTTATGAAAAGTCACAGAAAATCAGAGAGTTCTTTCACCAAACGGTCATAATCTAATTTTTGTTCAAAAAATACTTTCTTCTTTTTTGAGTTATTAATAATTAGAGTGGCAGGAATGGCTCCTGACCAAGTTGAATCTATTTTATCAATCCATTCATTGGCGTCAGGTTCATTCAAAAGCCACACTTTTGTACTAAGATTGCGCTGATTTACAAATGGTATGACCCTCGTATTCAAGTCTTTCACAAAATCCATGCTAATCAATACTACTTTTACATTTTTGTTTTTATATTTTTTGTGAACTTCTTCAAAAAAAGGAAGTTCACTGATACAAGGTTTACACCAAGTTGCCCAAAAGTTTAACACATACGTAGTATCGGAAGAGGTCGTCAAAACTTCTTGTACTTCCGGCCATTTGATGACGTTTACTTGTTGGCAATTGGCCTCAAAGTGGTTAAACAACAACCCCAAACCTAAAAGAGCAATGATCTTTCTCATCTAACTATATTGTTTTACCAACATAAATTTAATGTAATAAACGATAAGTTGTAACTTTCGGTGTCTTTTATCATAAAAACATGGCCACTATCAAAAAACTTCTGGTCGCCAATCGGGGCGAAATCGCGCTACGGGTGATGCGTACTGCTCGTGAAATGGGAATTCAAACGGTAGCAGTTTATAGTGAAGCTGACCGCGAGGCATTGCATGTACGATATGCCGATGAATCAGTATGTATCGGGGCTGCTGCTTCGTCTGAGTCATATCTAAGAGGGGATAAAATCATCGAAGTATGTAAAACCCTTAATGTAGATGCAATCCATCCAGGCTATGGGTTTTTATCAGAAAATGCCAAGTTTTCGCAAATGGTAAAAGACGCAGGTATTCTTTTTGTGGGGCCGTCTGCCCACAGTATCGAAATCATGGGCGATAAGCTTTCTGCCAAAAGAGCGGCAGCCAAGTACAATATTCCGATGGTACCCGGTACACCAGATGCCGTAACAGACAGAACAGAAGCCAAAAAAATAGCATCTGATATTGGGTATCCTGTGTTGATTAAAGCAAGTGCTGGAGGGGGAGGCAAGGGCATGCGAATTGTAGAAAATGAAGAAGAATTTGATGAACAAATGGAACGTGCCGTAAGCGAAGCTATTTCAGCTTTTGGAGACGGGGCAGTGTTTGTTGAAAAATACGTGGCTTCTCCTCGGCATGTCGAGATACAAGTCTTGGGAGATAAGCATGGCAACATCATTCATTTGTTTGAAAGAGAGTGCTCGGTACAGCGGAGGCATCAAAAAGTTGTGGAAGAAGCCCCTTCTTCTTGTCTTACGCCCGAAATCAGACAGGCAATGGGGCAATGTGCCGTAGATGTAGCACGCTCATGCGGATATTATGGTGCCGGAACAGTTGAATTTATCGTAGATGATAAACTCAATTTTTATTTTCTCGAAATGAATACACGTCTGCAAGTAGAGCACCCCGTAACCGAAATGATTACAGGCGTGGATCTAGTTCGTCAGATGATTTATATAGCCGAAGGGCGTCCATTAGAAATCAAGCAAGAAGATTTGAAAATTAATGGACATGCCATGGAAATAAGGGTATATGCCGAAGACCCTACTAATAATTTCTTGCCTGACGTCGGTACATTACAAACCTACGTGCGTCCTCAAGGCAATGGTGTGAGAGTAGATGATGGATTTGAGCAAGGAATGGCTATCCCGATTTATTATGACCCTATGATTGCAAAACTCATCTCTTACGCTTCTACTCGCGAAGAAGCGATTGAAAAAATGATAAGGGCGATTGACGAATACCAGATTAGTGGCGTCCAGACTACCCTTGATTTTTGCCGATTTGTGATGGAGCATGACGCCTTCCGTTCGGGCAATTTTGACACACATTTTGTCAAATATTATTTTACACCTGAAGTATTACGTAAATCTGTAAACTCAGAAGAAGCCCAAATAGCGGCCGCATTGGTTGGGTATTTACTCCATCAAGCTCAGCAATCAAACCAAGCAGCGGCTGTCAATACTGCTGTAGTCAAAAGCAATTGGAAAACTAAGCGGGCTAATTGGAAATGATATTCTAAAAAGCATGTAGGACGATTCCTAAAAGGGTCATTAAAAAATAGGGAACTAAACCAGCGGCTCCAGCATAGTCTTGAGCCATGCGCTGACCAAAAAATAAACAAGTAATAGAAATCCCACCGATACTTAATCCATAAGCGGATATTGTAAGCCCCCACGAACTGCCAAGCAATATCAAAAGTGTGCCGCTCAGTGAAATAAGTCCAGCGGAGGTTTCAAGAAATGTAATAACAGGCATCAGCAAACCCACGGTAGGAGCCAAAGGAGATTTTTTGAAATGCTCTTTGAAGTAGTCCAAATTGCCTTGATAATGAAAGACTTTATCGAGCCCAGATTGGGTAAAAAGAATACCATTGAAAGCAGTAACAAGCAGCTTGGCAAGCGTAAGTACTGAAAATCCAAAAATTTCCATGTAAAATGATTTAATGGTTTTAGGTTCTTCACAAATTTCGTAGTTTTTGGTAATTATTTTGTAACCATAAACTTTTTCTCAAAGAACATAGTTAAATTTACGAAATAATGTACCAATAAATGCTTCTCAGCCAACGCATACGACAATCAATAGCTCAAGGCTTCTTGGTAGTTTTTACCTTGATGCTTTTGAATGGTATTGTATTTAGGCATGCGCACAAGCTTTCGAGCGGAAAAGTCATTACCCACGCTCACCCTTATAAAAAAGCGGGTCAATCCAATTCGCCTTTTCAGCCAAACGATCACACCTCCAATGAGCTGTTTTTGTTAGATTCGTTTAGCAATGCATCATTTGTGGGGTTGACATTGTCGGTGGCATTGGCAGCCGTAAAAATTATACAAGTATTTTTCCCAAGTTTTAATTCATACTACCTATTAACGGCCTATCGTACGCCTTTCTTTGGCAACTTCTCTCTTCGCGGGCCTCCTGTGCTTTTTTGTTAATTGTTTGCCGTTTTTAATCAATCAATTTTAGGTCTAAAAAAGCGTCCTATGCTTTGCATATATGCCTATGATTTTAGGTATGTAGTGTTGGCATAGCGAGCTATACGCATCATTATCAATATTTAGCACACAATTCAATGAAAAAAATATATCTACTGCTGGCGTTGGCGCTAGTACAATTTTATGCCTTTGCTCAAACTGGAAGCATACGAGGAACTGTAACGGTCAAAGGAAAACCGCTGGAGTTTGCAACCGCAGCTCTTAAGGGTACTCAATACGGTACAACCACCAACGAACAAGGAGTTTTTGAAATCAAAAACATTAAATACGGGACTTATCAATTGATTATTTCGGCTATTGGCTATCGAAATATCACAAAATCGGTAACGGTGTCGGAAGCTAAGTTTTTTCAGGAACTTACGTTACAAGGAGAAGAATTAGAAAATTCACTAGCGGAGGTGGTAGTGACAGGTACTATGAAAGAAGTCTCTAAACTTGAAAGTGCCGTACCCGTTGAGATTTATACGCCGGTGTTTTTTAAAAGAAATCCCGTCCCCAATTTATTTGAATCTTTACAAAATATCAATGGCATCCGCCCGCAGCTTAATTGCAATGTATGTAATACTGGCGATATCCACATCAATGGCCTAGAAGGGCCTTATACGATGATTATGATTGACGGAATGCCTATTGTATCGGGGCTTTCTACGGTATATGGTTTGAGTGGGATTCCAAGTGCGCTCATTGAACGAGTGGAAGTAGTCAAAGGCCCAGCTTCTACATTGTATGGTTCGGAAGCCGTTGGAGGGCTTATCAACGTAATTACGAAGAAGCCTTCATCTGCGCCCTTGGTATCGGCTGATGTAATGGGTACTTCTTGGTCCGAATTTAATACAGATTTGGGGGTAAAATATAAAGTAGGAGAAAAAGCTCAATCTTTATTTGGGCTGAACTACTTCAATTTCCAACGACCTATTGATAAGAATGGTGATGGTTTTACGGATATTACCCTCCAAAATCGCATTTCTCTTTTCAATAAAATTAGTTTTGACCGTAAAGACAATCGCGTGTTTTCGATTGGCGGACGCTATGTTTATGAAAATCGCTGGGGAGGACAAATGCAATGGACGCCCAAAGACCGTGGCAGCAATGAAGTCTATGCGGAAAGTATTTATACCAAGCGTTGGGAGGTAATCGGTGCTTATCAATTGCCTATTCGCGAAAAAATCACTTTTCAATTTTCGGCCAATGGTCACAATCAAGATTCTTACTATGGTACTACTCCTTTTGCAGCTCAGCAATATATCGGGTTTGGTCAATTTACTTGGGATAAAAAAATAGCAGAAAAGCACGACTTGCTAGTTGGTACGGCTTTGCGCTATACTTACTATGATGACAGTACTCCTGCTACAAGCCTTGACAATGTCAATGCTCCTTCAAAAGTAGTATTGCCAGGTATCTTTGCCCAAGACGAGATTTCGCTTTCTGCCAATCATAAATTATTGCTCGGGCTACGCTATGATTATAATTCTATCCATGGAAGTATCTTAACCCCTCGCCTTAATTATAAATGGACTTCAGCAGACAAGAAAAATGTGTTGAGAGCTAGTTTTGGAAATGGTTATCGAGTAGCCAATGTATTTACAGAAGATCATGCCGCCCTCACAGGAGCTAGAAAAGTAGAATTTACGGAAGAACTCAAACCTGAGCGTTCGTGGAATGGAAACCTAAACTATGTGCGCAAATTCTTTTTGTCAAATGGCAGTTTTGTTGGGCTTGATGCTACTGCTTTTTATACCTTTTTCAACAACCGTATCATCCCTGATTATTTAACCGACCCCAACAAAATCATTTATAGCAATTTAGCGGGAAATGCGGTTTCGAAAGGAATATCTCTAAATATAGACTTTTCTTTGGCTAATGGTCTGAAAGTGATGACAGGAGCAACAGCCATGGATGTGTTTCAGAGAGAAGATGATGGCGCCGGCAATTTGGTAAAAATGACTCAATTGCTCACCGAGAAATTTACAGGAGTGTGGTCGGTATCGTATAGTTTTCAACAGATTGGTCTATCTGTAGATTATACTGGAAATCTTTATGGCCCTATGAAATTGCCCGTGCTTGGGCCATTAGACCCGCGCCCGGAGTATTCGCCTTGGTGGAGTATACAAAACATCCAACTTACCAAGAAATTTAACAATGGTCTCGAAATCTACGGTGGGGTCAAAAACTTGCTAAACTTTACGCCTACCAAAGATGCGATTGCAAGAGCTTTTGATCCTTTTGATAAAGGAGTCACCTTTGACGACAATGGACAAGTAGTACCCACCCCCAACAATCCGTATGCACTGACATTCGACCCTTCGTATGTATATGCTCCCAATCAAGGCATTCGGGCTTTTGCAGGTGTAAGATACAATCTGTTTAAATGAAAAAATACTGCTGGATTATAATAGTAGCTTGTTGTAGCTTGAGCCTTGGCAACCATTCTGCCAAGGCTCAAGCTGTGCAATGGACTTCTTTTGAGCATCTAAGTGATAGTTTGAGGAAAGAAAGAAAACCATTGTTGGTATTTATACATACTGATTGGTGCAAATACTGTAAGGTAATGGAAACCAAAACATTCAAAGAGCCATTGCTTGCTGATGCTTTAAACAAGGATTTTTATTGCCTGTCGCTAAATGCTGAAGAAACCAAGTCTTTAGTGTTTTTAAATAGAAAATATAAATTTAAGCCTACTGGCGTAAATACGGGAATACACGAACTAGCCGAAGTGCTAGGCACTGAGCAGGGCAAACTCACTTTCCCCACTATGGTGCTTTTTGACCAAAATCTTCAATTGCAGGGCAGAATAGTAGGGGTAATGACAGCCAAGCAGCTACAACAGTTGTGTGAGCAAATGGACTGATTTTTGTCATTGGAGAAATGTAAGTGAGGCACCTATTTTGTAAAACTTTTGTTTTTACACTATGCCAAAACTAATCGAAACTCGCGCTGATGTAGAATTGATGGTGAATCAATTCTACCAAAAAATTCGTCAAGATGCTGAATTGGGACCTATCTTTGATGAAGTAGCTCAGGTAGACTGGGATGTACATCTGCCTAAAATGTATGATTTCTGGGAAGGAATATTGTTTGGTACGCTCAATTATGCAGGCAGACCTATGCCTCCTCATTTTAGATTGACCCAAAAACATACCCTAACACCCGTCCATTTTGATCGTTGGTTGGCGCTCTTTTTTGAAAATGTAGATGACCTTTTTGAAGGTGACAAAGCACAAGAAGTGAAATATCGAGCCTATAGTATTGCGACAATTATGAACAATCGAGTACAACAAGTAAATGCTCAAATGGAGTTCGAAAACTGATTTTGAATCTATTACAAAAGTGTACTATTTTAGGTAAATTTTGTAATGATGAAGTTTTTTGTTGTACTATTGAAAGAATATTAATATATAACTAATTGGTATTCATTGACTTGAATTGTATTTATTTTATATCTTTGTGGCGCAAACCAAAATAACCAAAAAACACTATGGCGATTGCAAAGCAAGTATTGAAAAGCAAACCTGTTTGTAAAGTAACGTTCTCACTTTCTGCTGATAGAGTGGCTGACGCGAAAGAGGTTGCAGTATTGGGTGAGTTTAATGGTTGGGCTACTGAGGCCGCTACAAAATTGAAAAAACAAAAAGATGGTTCATACAAAGCTACTGTAGAATTAGAAACTGGAAAAGAATACGCTTTCCGTTATTTGATTGACGGTGCTACTTGGACCAACGACGAAGCGGCAGATAAATATATCCCTAGCGGTGTATCTAACGAAGAAAATTCAGTAGTAGTACTGTAGTTTTGGAGACAAAAGCCTTTCTATCAAAAAAGCCTCGTTCATCACAAACGAGGCTTTTTTGTTTCCCTAACCCTGTATTTTACTATACCATTTCGGTCACTTGTAAAATCTTGATCGGTTGGGGTTCATTATGACGGATATAGGTTTTAAAAAAACTACGTATTTTTAAATACAAAACACCCAAAACTGCTTCTTTGAAAATCTTTGTCGACATTTTGGATTCTCCTCTGGTACGGTCAGTAAAAATAATTGGCACTTCGGTGAGTTTGTAGCCATATTTCCAAGCATTAAACTTCATTTCGATTTGAAAAGCGTAGCCCACAAATCTAATATGGTCTAATCCAATGCCTTGTAATACTTCACGCTTATAGCAAATAAAACCCGCAGTAGGATCCATGATATCGACTCCCATTACAAAACGAACATATACGCCCGCAAAATAAGACATCAATACCCGGCCCATTGGCCAATTGACTACATTTACGCCTTTGATATATCGTGAACCGATAGCGACATCATGACCTTCGACAGCACAAGCCTCATAAAGGCGTACGAGGTCGTTGGGATTATGAGAAAAATCGGCATCCATTTCAAACATGTATCGATACCCTTCTTTGAGCGCCCATTTGAAACCATGAATGTAGGCCGTACCTAGCCCTTGTTTGCCTTTGCGCTCAAGCAAATGAAGCTGACCGCTAAATTCACTTTGGAGTTGTTTTACTTTCAAAGCTGTACCATCTGGCGAACCGTCATCAACAATTAAAATATCAAAAGGCTGTGCCAAGCTAAATACGTTACGGACAATAGCTTCGATGTTTTCAATTTCGTTGTAAGTTGGAATCACTACCACACATTCTTTCATAGCTTTAAACGGGTTTGGGATGATACAAAGCACTAATACAAAAACGATTCCAAACTTGGGTAAGTGTGCTCAGGGTACGTTAAAAAAAGTTAATTATAAAGCCGATGTGGTTGCAAACTCCTTAACGGTGTCGATAAAGCATCTTACTTTGTCGGGATTGGTATCTGGATAAACACCATGACCCAGATTTGCAATGTAGCGCTGAGTTCCAAATGCTTCAATCATATTACGGACTTCTTTCCTAATTTGGTCATAGGAAGCATACAAAACGCAAGGATCTAAATTGCCTTGTAAAGTTTTGTTTGGTACCAACATTCGTGATTCGGTAGGATCCATATTCCAATCTAATCCAACTACAGAGCAATTGAGATTACCGATTTCTTGACGGGCAAAAAAAGCTCCTTTGGCAAAAACTGTCACTGGTGCTTCTGAAATGGCATCGCAAATCTGTTTTATATAAGGTAGTGAATACTCGCGGTATTGAGCGGGTGATAAAATACCCGCCCAAGAGTCAAAAATTTGTACAAGATTGGCTCCTGCGGCAATTTGAGCTTTTAGATAAGCAATCGTGCTATCGGTGATTTTTTGTAATAGTTTATGCGAAAATTCAGGGTCTGCGTACAAGGCTTTTTTTGCCACTGAAAAAGTCTTAGAGCCTCTTCCCTCAATCATATAGCAGAAGATAGTAAATGGCGCTCCGGCAAATCCGATTAGAGGGACGCGGCCATCTAGTTCTCGTTTTACGATTTTGATAGCGTCCAGTACGTAGGCTAAATCAGCTTCAGGTTCAGCAATACGTAGACTGTCAATATCGGCCACTGATTGCACTACTTTAGGGAATACAGGCCCTTTCTTTTCTTCCATTTCATAAGGAAGCCCCATCGCTTCGGGTATGACTAATATGTCTGAGAAAATGATGGCACCATCTACCCCTAGCAAATCCACGGGTTGGATCGTCACTTCGGCGGCTAGCTCGGGATTGGTAGCGAGTTTAATAAAACTTCCGGCTTTTTCGCGCACTGCGCGGTATTCGGCCAATATACGCCCTGCTTGGCGCATCATCCAAACCGGTACTCTTTCGGTTTGTTCTCCGCGTGCGGCACGCAGAAGTAAGTCGTTTTTTAGTGATTCCATGATGCAAATGTACGAAGAAGCTAGATGCTGGGATGGACAACAAAGAGAAATGTAACGCCTTTTTCTACTATTAAATCAAATGAAAAATCAGAATGTTTTAGAAAATTGGGGATAATTAATCTCTAAGGAATACTACAAAGGAATAATAGCCTACTGTTTTTGAAGAAAATAGCGTAAATATTTTTAGGAGCAAAATGGGGCTAAATATGGCTTTTTTGCCCACAAATTGCGTTTTTAGAAAGTGGCTTCCTATATTTACCTCACTTTCAATAAAATTTTTTTTCTACTCAAAGACGATTGGCAAGGTTTTAGCCGTTAAGGATTTGAGTACGCTGACCGTTGAAGAATCGTGGGCCTTATTAACAAAAACCTATACCTTATTTCAATAACATCATTCGCTATCTTTGGGTTGTCATGCTTTCTATGGCTGACTAGCCAAGAGGCTGTGGCTCAGTCACAACCTACCAATAGACGAACCACTACGCCCGATACCAGTCATAGCAATCGCCAAAGCCGCAGACTGTTGTACTCGACTTGGATGGATCGATTTGGTAATCGGTTTAACTATGTACCCTCACGTTCATCGCTTTATTTGCGCGACCCCAAAAGCCTCTCCAATGAATTTCGCTTAGATTCTACGGGTCGTATGTCGGTTTATGAACGCATTGGAGATACTAAATTGCCTCCCCTGAATTATCGTAATCCATTGACGATGAGTTATGAAGACTTTCAAAAACTACAAGATAAGCGAGTTTTTGAATATCTACGTCGCGAATACTCAGCCAAGCAAGATGGTAAAGGAGCACTTGGGGCTAGAGGACTTCTTCCTAAATTGGATTTGCCTCCAGGATTTGATCGGGTTTTTGGAAGTAATATTGTCGATTTCAAACCCAATGGTTTCGTATTGTTAGATTTTGGAGTAATTAACCAAAAAAACCAAGATCCTAATATCCCGATTCGGCAACGAAATCAGACCAACTTCTTATTTAATGAGCAAATTAACATCAACTTCAACGGAAAGATTGGAGATAAACTTGGGATGTTGACTAATTTCGATACTAAGTCGAGCTTCAACTTTGAAAACCAACTCAAATTGGATTACCGCCCCGGGAAGGCTAATTTACCTACCACTCCCAATGTACCCAATGTACCGGGAATGGGCCAAACGGGCGTAGGAGGACTAGGCCAAAATAGTACTTTTGGTCAGGGGTTCGGCCCTCAGAGTTATATTCCTGAAAATGAGAGTATCATTCAAGGGGTGCAGGCGGGGAATGTCAATTGGCAATTGCCTTCTCAGTTGATTCCAGGAGTTCAAAATCTATTTGGCGCAAAAGTTGATTTACGCTTTGGACGTTTAACAGCTACAGTAGTAGCATCTCAGCAGCGTAGCCGTCAGCAATGTATTACCTTGCGAGGTGGCGTTCAAAACCGTGCTTTTGAGATTCGGGCTGATGCTTATGACGAAAACCGACACTTTTTTCTAGGATACTTTTTTAGAAATAATTACGAAAGATGGCTTGGTAACTTGCCCATGATTATGTCGGGCATAACAGTCACACGTCTAGAAGTGTACGTCACCAACCGTACAAACAATACCGAGACACTACGTAATATAGTCGGTTTTTCGGACTTAGGAGAATCTACTCCTGCCAATACCACCAATCCAAACTTGCAACCAATCTCAGCAAACCAACCTATCAATAATAGAAGCAATGGGTTGTTTGCAAAAGTGACCACTGATAGCGAACTCCGAGAAGCTGATAAAACAAGCTTTGCGCTTGATAGCCGTTACAATCTTCAGCGGGGTACGGATTATGACCTGTTACGTGGAGCGCGTAAACTCTCCGAACGTGAATATAAGTTTCAGCCTGAGCTGGGTTACATATCATTGCTAACGCCTCTACGCAACGATGAAATATTGGCAGTAGCCTATGAGTACACCTTCAACGGCCAAAAATACAAAGTAGGAGAGCTCACCGAAGATTATCAATCTCGTCGCGATGATGAAGTTTTGGTACTTAAACTATTGAAGTCTTCAACGATTCGTAATAACACGGCTCATCCTATGTGGAATTTGATGATGAAAAACATTTATTCATTGAATACCACTCAGGTTGCTAAACAAAACTTTCAGCTGAGAGTCATTTATAAAGATGATTTAACAGGGATTGACAATCCTAACCTACAAGAAGGGCCTATTGCCAATATCCCATTGGTGAAGGTAATGGGACTTGATAGACTCAATTCTTTAAATGACCCTGTCTTTGATAGCCAAAGAAATCCCGTGGGAGATGGAAACTTCGATTTTATTGAAGGAGTCACGATAGATAGCCGTATGGGACGAGTAATATTCCCGGTTTTGGAACCATTTGGTACTAACCTTGCTAAACAGTTTGTAGGGCAGGAAGTTTTGGCTAATAAGTATATTTTTAATGAGCTTTATCGGAGTACACAGATTGACGCACAGCAGATTACTGAAAAAAATAAATATTTTCTGAAAGGCTCTTTTCAAGGAGCCGCAGGGGGTTCTACGGTTCAATTACCCTTTGGAGTATCCGACAAATCTGTAACAGTAAGAGCAGGTGGCGTACAGCTACAGCAAGGTATTGACTATAGTGTAGAGGGGCAATCGGGAGCGGTACGTATCATCAATGAAAGCGTCACTAACTCCGGCCGTGATATTGAAATATGCTACGAGCAGCCTGATTTGTTTCAAAATCAAATCAGGACACTGCTCGGAACACGCCTCAACTACACCGTCAACCGTGATATGCAAGTAGGCGTAACTGCTATGAGGTTGAGAGAAACGCCGCCTGGTTTTTTGACCCGCGCTTCTTTGGGCAACGACCCCGTCAGTAACTCAATCATTGGCGCAGATTTGACGTTTCGCAAAGAGTCTCGGTTGTTGACAAAACTGCTTGATAAGCTCCCTTTGCTCGAAACCAAAGAAATATCAAGTGTGCAGTTTCAGGGAGAGGTGGCACAATCGTTTGCTGGTTTGCATCCGCAAGTTCGAAACCGAATTTACATTGACGATTTTGAGGCGGCTCGTACGCAGTTTGACCTTACACGTCAGCCCAACCGTTGGCGATTAGGAGCTACGCCAGCGCAATTCCCTCAAGGTACGCCTACTGACCCACTCCCATACGCTTATAATCGTGCTAAAATTTCGGCTTATACAATTGATATATCTTTTTCGCCGCAAGCGCAAGCGGGATTGCGTCAGCGACCACAAAATATTACGCCTCAGGATTTTAACAATTTTTACGAGCGTCTTTTTCGGCCTCAAGATATATTTAAAGGAAGAGGACAGTATTTGGTTAATCTTCCAGAAAGTATCTTAGACATAGCTTATTTCCCACAAGAAAGAGGGATATACAATTACACTACCGATTTAGATGCCAATGGCTTGCTTCGTAATCCACGCAATAATTTTGGGGCGATAACGCGGGCTATCGGTTCTGATGTAGATTTTGACAATGCCAATGTCGAAATTGTGGAGTTTTGGCTGATGGATCCTTTCAAAGAAGGTCCCAATGGAGTGGTTAAGGATGGTATTGTAAATCGGAATAACACCACTGGCGGAAAACTTTACTTCAACTTAGGGGAGATTTCGGAAGATGTAATCAAAAACGGACGCTATGATTTTGAAAATGGGCTGCCTCTGGTAGATAAAGTAGCCACATCCACTCCAGACCAACCATCCAATGTAGCCGAAACGGCTTGGGGATATTCGACGCGTCAGCAATATATCATCAATGCCTTTACCAATGAGCCAGAAGCCCGTGCCAAGCAGGACATTGGGCTAGATGGGTTAAGTAGTTTGGAGGAACGTGATTTTTTTAGCGAGTATATCCAACGTCTTCCCACCAATCTAACGACAGAGGCCCGCAATCAAATATTGGCTGACCCCTCAGGCGACGACTTTGAGTTTTATTTTAGTGCCAAAGCCGACAGTGCAAACAAAAAAATAGTGGAACGCTATAAAAACTACATGGGTATGGAAAACAACACCCCTGAGTTTAATAGCACAAGTGAGATTACTCCTGCCTCTACTAACTTGCCAGATATTGAAGATCTAAACGTCGACAATACCATCAACGACCAAGAAGCTTATTATGAATACGAAATAGATTTACAGAAAGACCAATTGGGAGTAGGCAAGCCTTACATCGTGGATGTCGTAACTGCTCCAAATGATAATGGAGATTTTGTTAACTGGTATTTGTTTCGCGTGCCTGTTAGAGAATACACCAAGAAAGTTGGTAATATCAATGGCTTTAAATCTATTCGTTTTATCAGAATGTACCTTACTGGTTGGGCGGAGCCGGTAGTTTTGCGTTTTGCACAACTTCAGATGGTGGCTACCCAATACCGCAAATACACTGGTGACCTCAATGCGCGTGGCCTTCAGGAAGTACCCGAACCTTATGATGCGCAGTTTAAGATAGCCACGGTAAGTGTAGAAGAAAATGGAACAGCTCCTACTGACCCCAAAGCTCAAAGGTACATTTATACGGTTCCTCCCGGAGTACAGCGGGATGTAGACTTTACCACTCCTAATCAGCGCCCTCTCAACGAGCAGGCGATGAGCTTGTGTGTAACTGATTTGCGTGATGGTGACTCTCGAGCAGCTTTCAAAAATGTGCAGAGTCAAAATTTACTTTTTCGCGAGCGGCTCAAAATGTATGTGCACATGCACGGCGTAGAGAACGGGCAGGTATCGGCTTTCATGCGGTTGGGAACAGATGTGACAGAGCACTATTACGAGATAGAAGTAACAAACCTCCAACCTACACTGCCCAACAGAGATATTCCGGAGGAGGTGTGGCCTGCTCAAAATGAAATTGATGTCGAAATCCCTTGGTTGATAGAGGCCAAAGCCGAAAGAGACCGTCAGCCTAATCCTTCATTGAGTGCTCCTTATACGGTTACAAAAACGGACAATCTAGGAAGAGTATACCGGATTACGGTAGTGGGGCGACCAGATTTGAGCAATGTGATGGTGATTATGATTGGAATGCGCAATCCACGTTCGGTAGATCAGTCTTCTCAGAGTTTTTGTATATGGGTCAATGAACTTCATGTACAAGGGTTTGATAATCAGTCTGGAACGGCTGCCATTGCGCGGGCAGATATTAAATTAGCTGATTTTGCTACCGTCCAAATGGCTGGAAAATGGACTACTTTTGGGTTTGGGGGAGTCCAACAAAAACTCGCTGACCGCTCTCGCGACAATACCACCGAGTTTAGTATTTCATCGGCTATAGCATTAGATAAATTGTTGGATGAAAAGTGGGGCTTCAAAATTCCGCTATATGTCAATTATGATATTAAGCAAATCAGCCCTCATTTCAATCCCTACGACCCTGATACACCTTTGGCGATGTCGTTGGCTAATTACGCCGAAAATGACCCCCGACGATTACAACTCGAAAACGCTGCTATCGAAAAGGCCGAACGACGAGGGTTTAACTTTTCAAATGTTCGTAAAACCAAAACAAATCCTAACGCTAAGCGGCATTTCTGGGATTTTGAAAACTTTGCTTTTACGTATGCGTACAATGAGCAAACACGCCGCAGTAGTATGATTGCTGATTATACTCAAAGACAATATCGGGGAGGAATTGTATACCAATATGGCTTCCCTCAGCGGCCTTGGGAACCATTACGAAATATCAAAGGGTTTGACCGTCCCTATTTAGAGCTACTTAAAGATTTTAATCTTTCTCTTTTGCCCACTCAGATAGCAATACGATTTGATGCCGACCGTAGTTTTATTCGTACGCAATATCGCAGTGGAGACCTTTCAGATGTGGGTCAATATCCTTTGTTTGAAAAATATTTCTTGTTCAATCGAGCTTATGATCTCAACTGGAACTTGACCAAAAATGTGGTTCTAACCTACAGCGCTTTAGCCAACGCTGTGATAGATGAGCCTCTTGGAAATATTGATACTGAAATCAAAAGAGATTCGGTTTGGCGTAACTTCAGAAGTTTTGGTCGGATGAAAAATTATGACCAAAAGATAAAACTGACTTATAGACTTCCGCTCGAAAAAATTCCCCTCCTCGACTGGATGACGGCTGATTATAACCACAACATCAACTATCAGTTTTCGCCTATTACTTCATTCTCTTCTTCTTTGTACAGTGGTACAGATGGGTTGAATAGTAGTGGTTTAAACAATGCTACCTACAATACAAATACCTCTAATCAAAGTTCAGCTTTTACTGCGGGGGGCTATCGCCTTACGGATACTGATAACTATCTTTTGGGAAATAGCATTCGAAATGGAAGAGAACAATCCATAAGAGGGAAAGTAGATTTTGTGAAATTATACAACAAACTACGTTATCTAAGATTTGCCAACAATCCTTCGCCTCCTCGCAAAAACTTTGCTCGTAGCCCGGGCGACGATGAAGATGTGGCGCGAGAACCAAGTAAATTGTTGAAAAATCTCACTCGCTTACTGATGACAGTACGCGGAATAGATGTGGATTATACTATCCAAAAAACAACGATGTTGCCTGGGTATTTGCCTGGAAGTCAAGGTATATGGGGACTTGAGGGTACAAAAGTCACGTCTTTGACTCATTTTATTTTGGGTAGTCAGAGTCCTAATGTTTTGTACGACGCAGCCGCAAAGGGAGATTTGACCAGAAGTACCATGCTTAATGTGCCTTTTGTGCAGACCGATGGTCGCTTGTTTAGAATCAATACGCGTTTGGAGCCATTCAAAGATTTTAAAATACAAATCAATGCCCAACTCAAGCGAGGCGATGAATACCGTATGTTTTATCGCGTCACTGACTCTACCGACCGAACTACCTATAGAGTTCAAAGCCCAGTAAGAAGCGGTAATTTTCAAATGTCTTTCATGTCTTTCAGAACGGCCTTTGCCAAAATCAACAAAGACAATTCGTCACCTATTTTTGACCAATTTAAAGCCAATAGAGCAATCGTGCTAAACAGGTTAAATACAAGGGAAGGGAAGCCAGACAATGTTGAGTATAACCTCAACTCTCAAGATGTACTGATTGCAGCATTTTTTGCGGCTTATAATGGCAAGGATGCTAATGAAGTAAGAACCAACCCCTTCCTTGGATTTCCATTGCCCAACTGGCGGGTAGATTATGGCGGATTGTCGCAGATTCCTTTTTTCAAAAAAATCTTCAGTGCATTTACTTTGGAGCATAGCTACCAATCTACCTACAGTGTTGGTAATTTTACTTCTGCTTTGGACTACAACGAAGCCTATACTCAGTACCTCACGCTCGACAACCGTGATTATCAGTTGGCGCTGTTGGGAGGAGAAGGCAACAATGCTATCCCTATTTTTGTAATGAGTACCATTACGCTTGCCGAACGGTTTTCTCCATTGATTGGGTTCCGAGCACGTACTCAAAACAAAATCGATTTGCGTCTTACTTATAACCAAGACCGAACGATTTCGCTCAATTTATCAAATGCTCAATTGGCCGAAATGTTTAATCGTGATATTACGGCTACAGTAGGTTTTACGCGCAACAACGTACGGATTCCTTTCAGAATCAACGGGGAATTTAAAAAACTCAAAAACGACCTTTTGTTTCAGTGTAATTTCACTATCCGAGATACTCGTACGGTTCAGCGTCGCTTTGATGAGCCTCCTACGGCTATCATGGGGAATTATAACTTCCAACTACGCCCGCAAGTCAACTATACCGTGAGCAAATTGTGGAGTATTCAGTTTTATTTTGACCGAACTTTCAACAATCCTTATGTACTCAATTCGTACCGTAGGGCTACCACAGCAGGAGGTATACAAGTGCGATTTAATGTGGCGGAGTTGTAATGAAAAGACTTTCTAAGAATTAGGGGTGCCTTAAACTTAGAAAGTATTTTTACAAAAAACGGCATTAATTTGCTGATATAATCGCCATCGTAAGCCGACTCACGCATACCAATTTCCCCTCTTCATTGGTGATTTTGATTTCCCATATTTGGGTACTCCGCCCTATATGCATAGGCGTAGCAGTGCCGTATACCCATCCACTTTTGACGCCTCTGATATGATTGGCGTTGATTTCAAGACCTACCGCTTGCTGACCCGAATTAGGTGCAAGTGTCAGGAAGGAAGCCACACTCCCGAGGGTTTCGGCAAGCACTACGGAAGCACCCCCGTGCAAAAGCCCGAAAGGCTGATGAGTACGATGATCCACGGGCATTTTGGCCGTAATAAAATCCTCGCCTATTTCTACATATTCGATACCTAGCTGATTTGCAATGGTATTTTTATTCCATTGCTGGATTTGTTCGATGGTAATATTTTTGTTGAACATCGGGAAAAGGGGTAATTTTGTAATGAGAGTCAAAATTATTATAAAATATAACCTACCTAACAAATTGTCTTCTAAAACTATTTACCTCATTCGTCATGGCGAAACTGACTACAATCGTCGCGGCGTAGTGCAAGGAAGTGGCATAGATGCCGAGCTTAATGCCCTAGGTCATGCACAAGCTAACGCTTTTTATGAAGCCTATCAGCACCTGAATTTTGATAAAATTTATACTTCTAAACTCATTCGAACAGTGCAGAGCGTTCGGGGTTTTTTGGATAGAGGCTTACCTCATGAAGCCTATGAAGGCCTTAATGAGATTAGTTGGGGAATAAGAGAGGGACGTACGCCTACTAGTATGGACAATGACTACTATCGCGAATTAGTAACAAGTTGGCAAGGAGGAAAAATTGACTTGCAGGCCGAAGGTGGAGAAAGTCCCGTCGATGTCAAAAATCGACAGCTTCCGGTGATTGATTTGATTTTATCAAGACCTGAAGAACGTACCATTTTGGTAGCTATGCACGGAAGAGCTATGAGGGTGTTGTTGGCTACCTTGTTTGAAAAACCTCTCCATCAAATGGATGATTATTTGCATACCAATTTAGGGTTGTATTTGCTTCATTATGACTATCCTACCAAGCGTTTTTCTTTGGAAAAAGAAAATGATACTACCCACTTAGTCAATATTGTGGTGTAGTTTATTTCTTATCAAGTCTGAACTTACTACCCTATAAACATGACCCGCGAACAACTCATTGAACAAATCAAGCGTAAGAAATCATTTCTGTGTGTGGGGCTTGACCCTGACTTAAAAAAAATACCCAAACACATCTTGCGTGAACCTGATGCCATTTTTGAATTTAACAAAAGAATCATTGACGCTACAGCACCTTATGCGGTAGCTTATAAACCCAATATCGCTTTTTATGAAGCACTTGGGCCGCGTGGGTGGAATAGCCTTCAACGAACTTTAGGGTATATTCCCAAAGAATGCTTTACTATTGCTGACGCCAAAAGAGGGGATATTGGTAATACATCTTCGTTGTACGCACAGGCTTTTTTTGATAAAAGCTCTTCGGGAATGTCTTTTGATAGTATCACAGTAGCTCCCTACATGGGGCGCGATTCGGTTACTCCTTTTTTAGATTTTAAGGATAAGTGGGTGATATTGTTGGCTTTGACTTCCAATGAAGGCAGTGCCGACTTTCAGATGAACTTGCTCAATCCTAGACTGACACGAAACGATGAGGACGACTTGGGGCTTATGAATAGCCAAGTAGTGCTAGACCATGAAAATGAGTTTGTGTTTGAACGGGTTATTAAAGTATCTCAGCAATGGGCCGGCGCCGACCGCTTGATGTATGTGGTAGGAGCGACCAAAGCGCCGATGCTAAAGCAAATACGCCGTCTAGCGCCCAATCATTTTTTGTTGATTCCGGGAGTAGGGGCACAAGGAGGGAGTATGGAGGAGGTGTGTAAATATGGAATGAACAAAGACTGTGGCCTGCTAGTAAATGCCGCTAGAAGTATCATATATGCTTCTTCAGGGGTTGATTTTCCGCAAAAAGCAGCAGCAGAAGCCAAAGCAATGCAGCAAGAAATGGAAAAACATCTACAAGAGTTCGGTATTTTGGCTTAAATCAAAGAAAAAAACTCAAAAAGTAGGCAGCTTTATTTTATACTTGGTTGATTTTTAGCTTTTTAAGAAGCCATTCTTTTTCTACTTCCAATACTTCGGCGGGTTGGAGATTACCAAGTTTGATGTCTTCGATAGACCAGCGTACAAGACGAAGCGTAGGAAACCCCACGGCAGCAGTCATACGACGAACTTGCCGATTTTTGCCTTCATATAAGGTAAGTGCTATCCAACTTGTAGGAATGTTTTGTCGAACCCGAATCGGAGGTACACGTTCTGGTAAAGGTGGAGGAACTACCAACAGTTGTACCTTGGCGGGCTGTGTGTGGTGGGGCTTTCCATCAATCGAAATCGTAACTCCTTTTTTTAGCGCTTCTTGAGCCTCATTATTAATCTGCCCGTCTACTTGTACAAAATAGGTTCGCTGATGTTTGAACTTGGGGTTGAGTAGACGATGATTGAGGCTAGTATCATTGGTCAACAACAACAAACCTTCGCTATCAGCATCAAGACGCCCCACCGGATAAATATCTTTTGAGAACTCATGCGGCAAATCGGCCAAAGTGAGTTTATCTCCTTCAGCCGAAAACTGTGAAAGCATCCCGAAAGGTTTGTAAATAAGAAAATAACGATTTTTCACTAGATTGTTAAAAATAAAAAGTCAGACGAGATACAAGCGTTTTTCATCTGACTTTTGTGCTTTTATTAAAGGTTTTCGATAATCATGGCAGAGGCACCGCCGCCGCCGTTGCAGATAGCGGCCAATCCGTATTTCCCTCCTTTTTGAGTCAGTACATTTTGGAGAGTTACGATAATCCGAGCACCTGAGCAGCCAAGAGGATGCCCTAGAGATACCGCTCCGCCAAAGACGTTGGTTTGTTGATGCGAGATTCCCATTTCTTTCATAAATGCTAACGCAACTACCGCAAAAGCTTCGTTGATTTCAAAGTAATCGATTTGAGACGCGGTCAAGCCAGCTTTTTGCAGGGCTTTGGGCGCAGCTACGGTAGGCGCAGTGGTAAACCACTCTGGCTCATGCTCTGCGTCTGCAAAAGCCACAATCCTTGCCAGCGGTTCTACACCTAATTCTTTTACTTTTTGTTCGCTCATTAAGATGGTAGCGGCGGCTCCGTCATTGATAGTAGAGGCATTGGCGGCGGTTACGGTTCCTTCTTTGCTAAAAGCAGCGCGCAAAGAAGGGATTTTGTCAAATTTTACATTCTTGTATTCTTCGTCTTGAGAAACTGTGACGGGTTCTCCTTTTTTTTGGGGAACTTGTACCGGTACTACTTCTTTTGAAAAATAACCCGCTTCCCAAGCCGCAGCACTACGCTGATAAGACGCAATCGCAAAAGCATCTTGCTCTTCACGGCTAAAATGATATTTTTGGGCAGTAGCATCGGCGCATACTCCCATAGCCATGCCACTATAGGCGTCGGTAAGGCCATCCTTGGCTAGTCCATCGATAAACGTCCCATTGCCATAGCCATATCCTCCAAAACGCGCTTTATCAAGATAAAAAGGGATTTGTGACATGTTTTCCATGCCACCTGCTACGATGACATCGGCTTGCCCGAGCATGATATCTTGAGCGGCTATCATGATGGCTTTCATGCCAGAGGCGCATACTTTGTTGATAGTGGTACATGTTACATTTTTGCTTAAGCCACCCCCTAAAGCAGCTTGGCGGGCGGGAGCTTGACCCAAGTTGGCCGATACTACATTTCCCATATAAATGGCTTCTACCAAAGCGGGCTCAATCCCGGCGCGCGATACGGCTTCTTTGATGGCGGTAGCTCCTAATTGTGTAGCCGAAACTCCCGACAAACTTCCTCCAAAGCTACCAATGGGAGTTCGGACGGCTGATACTAAATATACTGCTTTCATGTTGTTGATGATTTTTGTAAATACATAGACTACTTCCCAAGGTAGAAAATTTCTTGAAAATACTATCTGACAAATGGCTCCTTTTCAAAAAGCAAGAACCAAAGTTAAATCATTTTTGGTTTAGTTGATATGACTCGAATGTATTACTGGTTAGGTGCTTTTTTGGTTTTCTTTGCGGCATTTTGTTTTGCGTTGAAAGGTATTTTTATCAAACTCGCGTTTCGATATAACATAGACTCTATTTCCTTACTAACATTGCGGATGGTTTTTTCGCTCCCCATATATCTATTTATAGCGTGGCGATTGGCGGCTCGAGAGCAAAATGTAAAGCTCTCTCTTCGCGAATGGGGGTGGGTATCGATATTGGGAATCATGGGGTATTATGTAGCTAGTTTTTTCAATTTTGAGGCATTCAACTACATCACTGCGAGCCTTGAACGAATTCTGCTTTTTATTTACCCCACCTTTGTGTTGCTTATCAATGCTTTTTTTCGTCAAAAACCTGTTTCTAAACTTCAGCTCCTCGCTTTGGGATTGACGTATTCGGGTATTTTGCTAGCTTTTTTTGAAAATATTGACTCTGCCCAACAAACAAACCTGTTTTTAGGTGCGTTTTGGGTGATTTGTAGTGGTCTGGCTTACTCATTGTTTTTGGTAGGAGGAGATAAAATTATTCCGCAAGTGGGCCCCCAAAAGTTTACGACTTACGCTCTTATCGCGGCTACTGTGCCTGTGTTGATACATTGTTTTATCGTCAATCGTTTCCAAATTTGGCATTATCCAATCGAAGTCTATTGGATTGGTATTACGATGGCTATCTTGGTGACGGTATTGCCTACTTTTGCTATTGCCGAAGGTATCAAACGAGTCGGCTCGGGCAATGCGTCTATTATTGCCAGTATTGGGCCTATTTTTACAATTTTTTTGGCTACTTATATCCTAGATGAAAATATCTCAATACCCCAAATCTTAGGTACATTGCTGGTGCTACTGGGGGTGTTTTTGATAGGGTGGAAAGGCAAAAAATAACCGACAAAAAAAGTCGATATAAACTTCTTTTGTCGGCTCAGAAAGTGGAAATACTACTGACTCCAGCTTGTAGGACTACGATTCCAACGATGTGTTTTAAGTTGTTCTAGTAGCGATTCGGGTAGAAGCCGTTCGTCACTTGCGGCCATATTGGCTTCTACATTCCGAACTTTACGCATACCGGGTATGGTAGTGGCTACATCATTGTTGGCCAAAATAAATCGTAGTGCCATTTCAGGCATATTCATTCCAGAAGGAATAAGCGGGCGAAGTGCATCAGCGTGTTCGACGCTCGAAATGAGATTTTCGGGCACAAAGTAAGTACTCCGCCAATCATCTGCCGGAAACTTCGTGTCCTTGGTGAATGTCCCTGTGAGCGTACCTTCATCGAAGGGCACGCGCGCAATGACCGCCACATCTAGCTCTCTACAAAGCGGAAAAAGGTTGTCTTCGGGAGCTTGGTCAAAGATGTTATAAATGACTTGCACTGCGGAGATTTTTCCCGTACGGAGGGTATTGAGAACGTTGTCAGGTTCCCAACGGTTCACACTTACTCCCCAATGCTGCACTTTGCCATCGCGAGTTAGCTTTTCAATGGCATTTTGCCATTCTTCGCGCTGTGCCCAATGGTCTTCCCATACATGAAACTGCTGTAAATCGATAGTATCGACTCCCAGATTTTTGAGGCTTTTTTCGGTGTATTCAATGATATGACTAGCGGGAAAACAGTCGTCGAGGCTAAATTCTGGTTTAGAAGGCCACTTAAAGTTTTTTGGTGGGATTTTGGTTGCAATGTACAGACGTTTGTCTGCATGTTGCTTTACAATTTTGCCGAGTATTTGTTCACTTAAACCAGCCCCGTAGCCCCAAGCGGTGTCAAAAAAATTACACCCCAGTTCTACTGAACGATTGAGGGCGGTGTTATACTCGGCTTCTTCTGAGCCTGTCCAGCCCGCTAAGCCCCACATGCCATAACCGATTTCGCTTACTTGCCAGTCGGTTTTTCCAAATCTTCGATATTGCATTGTTTTGGTATGATATTTTTAAAAGAAAAACTAACGTATATTGGAATGTTATTTTTGATAAGCTATGGCTATTCCTAAAATACTCAAAATAAGTTTATACCTTATTGGAGCTTTCGTGGTTTTGATAAGTGGGATAGGTATGTGGGCATATCAATACCGTGATGATTTGTTTCGCTACATTGTCAAAGAAGCCAATCAGCATATCAATGGACGAGTGAGCATCAAGGATTTTGGTTTTACTCCTTTTGCCAATGGTATAGGATTTACTTTTTCGTTGTTTGGAGTTCAATTGCAAGATACGGCTTTTGTACGTCATCAAACGAAGTTGCTATCACTTGAGCAGCTTACGCTTGAAATAGACGCCCGTAAGCTTTTAAGTAGAGAATTGAAAATTACTTCTGTTTGTTTAAAAGAAGGAAAAATTTCTGTTTTTGTGGACAGAAATGGCTACAGTAATCTAAGTGTTTTTAGTCAGATAGATTCTCTAGATACCACTCAGGTTTCTTCGCAGTCTCCTATGCTACGCCAAATTTTCGGCAATTTAAAGGAGGTTTGTTTGAAAGATGTAGCGTTTTCGCTACAAAATTCCCCTAAAAATCAAAGAATTGGCTTTACGGCTGAAGACCTCGCCAATAAGTTTTCTCAAATAGATTCTCTTTGGAGAATGAAGCTCAAAGGAGAAGTTTATTTTGAGGGACTGGCTTTCAATGTAAAAAGGGGGGCTTTTTTAGAAAATAAAAAAACTACCTTGGCCTTAGAACTGGTATTTAACCCTGAGATTTCTGTCCTAGAAGTTTTACCGTCTTCGGTGCATGTTTTTCAAGATGTATTTTCTTTGGAAGGTAGTGTAGATTTTTCGTCGGAAGGGCATCTCAAACTTCAAATAGATACAGATACCATCGCGGCGCCTCGCGCTTTGGCTATTTTGCCTAAAACGTTGGAAAAAAAAATAAGCCAATTTGAAATTTTACCCATTGTAACAGGACACGTATACTTAGATGCTCCTCTACGTCAAAGAGGTACTGACCCATTGGTGGTGGTCGATTTTCAAACCCATACTTTCGAATACCAAAGCCCTATTGGACCTTTGTCGGAAGTAATAGCGACGGGGCACTTTACAAATCAAGTAGATTCTTTGCTGCCCATTGGCAATCAGAATTCGCACATTGTCGCAAAAAATGTAAGTGCCTTATTTAATGGGGTGATTCCGATGAATACTGCTTTTACAGTATCAGATTTGGATGAGCCAATGCTGGTGATGGAGGGGAATTTTAGGGCACAGTTGAAAGAATGCAATGACTTGATTGATGAGCGTAATTTCAAACTAATATCGGGCAATGTATGGGTAGATTACTGCTATGAAGGAAGTATGAATCCTATTTTTGACCCCAATACCAAACAACTCAATGGCAAACTTGACGGTCATGCCAAGCTTGAAAATGGGGCTTTTGTGTATCTCCCTCACCGTCTTAGTTTTAGTGGAATGAATAGTGGGATGCGTTTTAATGGTAAGAAGGTCGAAATATCATACTTACATCTAAAGCATCAAAAAAACCAAATAAAAATGAGTGGTAAGGTGCAAGGGTTACTGCCTTATGCTTTTAATTCTACGGGTAAAGTAATAGGGGATATCGCCGTATTTACCCCTGATTTGGGACTTGACTGGATTCGTAACTATAAACATGCAGGAAGAAGCAATGGAAAGTTTTTTACGCAATTGGTAGACAAAATCCTTTCTCATTTAGAGTTGAAGACATTGTTGCTTGCTAAAAAAGTACATTATCGAAATTTTCAGGCCGAAAACGTAAAGGGCAAAGTATATCTTAGTGAAAAAGCTATCAGATGTGAAAATGTGCGAATGAATGCTTTTGGAGGAACTTTTGAGGTGACAGGAGGCATCGATAACTTCAACCAAGCGATTCATCGACTGTATGCAAAAGGACGTCTCAACAATGCCAACGTTCAAAAAGTCTTTTATGGTTTTGAAAATTTTGGGCAAGAGACGGTCTCCGACCAGAATCTGAAAGGAAAAATAAGTGCTTCTTTTTCCTACTCAAGTCAGCTCAACAAAGACTTCAAATTGATTCCCTCGACCATGAATGGGCGCTTGGCTTTTGAGCTTGTGGATGCAGAACTAAACCATTTTGAACCGCTCAAAAAAATGCAACGAGTGTTTTTCAAAAGAAGAAATTTTGATAATGTTCGTTTTGAGCGCCTTCAAAATGAGTTTGTGTTGCAAGGCCAAGAAATCAACATGGCTCAAATGAAAATAGCTTCAAGCGTATTAACTTTCTTTGTAGGGGGTACTTATAGTTTTGGTACTAAAACGGACTTACTGGTGCATGTACCTTTAAGTAATTTGAAGAGGGAGGATAATGATGAGCAGCACATCATTCATGACCTCAATGGGCGAAACCTAATCATCAGAGCCGTAGAAGAGGAAGGGGAGGTAAAACTGAAATATCACCTTGATTGGCGAAAAAAACAACGAAATGTTTTGTAATTCGCCTTAAAGTTTCCTGTAAAAATTAATAAATAATTAACAATTTGGTAATATTGAAATGAGCCTAGATTAAGGGCTATGAGCGTAATTTTGTGCCGTAAGTTTTAACCAAGAGATACAGCTTCTCAGAAGCCTAATCAGTAAGAATGAGGGTTTTGGAGAATAGCTAAAAAACTTAAAGATTTCATAACGACTTAGAGGGTAAGCAACTTTGGTTTGATAAACTTTGCCGTTGTACATTTGCTTATTCTGAAAACAACTACTTACTTCACAAATCAAATCCGTGACTTTTGAAAAATCCCTCTTTTAGATTTGTTTTAAGCGCTAACTTCTTGATGAAGAGTAGTTCGTTGCCTTCCTTAAACGAAAAAAACAAATAAACTTTTACGCTCACTTCCTATGTTTGGTTTAGAATTAGACATTTTTATTCTGCTCTTCATATGCATTTTATGCGCTTGTGCTTTTGAATTTGTAAATGGATTTCATGACACTGCCAATGCCGTGGCTACCGTCATATACACCAACTCTCTCAAGCCAACGACCGCCGTTATATGGTCAGGTTTTTGTAATTTCTTAGGTGTACTTTTAGGCGGGATTGCCGTAGCGATGGGGATTGTGAATTTACTTCCTGTGGAGCTGCTCATCGACCAAAATGTCTATCACAGTATTGCGATGGTGCTTTCTTTGTTGTTGAGTGCGATCATTTGGAATTTTGGAACGTGGTATTTTGGTCTTCCTTCTTCTAGCTCTCATACGTTGATTGGATCGATTTTGGGGGTAGGTTTGGCATTTTCGATGATGCCTGAGGCTAGCGATGGCGCAGGAGTCAATTGGGGAAAAGCCACCGAAATCTTCGGTTCGTTGTTGCTGTCTCCTTTAGTAGGTTTTAGTTTGGCGGTTACATTGATGTTTATATTGCGTCGTTCACTTAGTAAAGAAACCCGCGAGCAAGTATTCAGTGAACCCAAAAAAAACCAAGAACCTCCTTTGTGGATTCGGGCGATTTTGATTTTGACGTGTACAGGGGTAAGCTTTTTTCATGGAAACAATGACGGCCAAAAAGGTGTAGGGCTAGTAATGTTGATTTTGATTGGAATTGTACCAGCCTATTTTGCGCTCAATGATAAAGTAGAACCTCAATCAATGAAAAAAAACCTGATAGCGATTGAGCAAACTATGAACAAAATAGATACTACGCTGCTAGGAGTAGAAGAAAAAAAGCAATTGGCTAAAGTGAAGAGTAGTAGTAGTGATTTAAACAATTTGATTAACGTTTCGGCGGCAGAAACACAAATCAAGCAAGACGAACGCTTGGATGCTCGTCGTGATATTTTAGTGATCAATAGTAATCTAAAAAAACTGTCAGAAAGTGCATCTGTCAATCTTAGCCCTCAAGATAAGGCAATTTTGAAAGAAAGTACAGATGATAAAAAGGGCCTACGTCGCTATACCGACTATGCGCCATTTTGGGTAGTACTCATGATTTCGCTTTCGTTGGGGTTGGGCACGATGGTAGGCTGGAAGCGAATTGTGGTAACTGTGGGAGAAAAAATCGGTAAATCTCACCTTACCTATGCGCAAGGAGCTTCGGCGGAGCTAGTAGCAGCGAGTACGATTGGCTTGGCTTCGGGCTTAGGTTTGCCTGTGAGTACTACGCACATGTTGTCGTCGGGGATAGCGGGTACGATGGTAGCGAGTAAAGGAATTAAAAATTTACAAGCCAAGACAGTAAGAAATATTTTGTTGGCATGGGTACTCACTTTACCTGTGTCGATTTTCTTATCGTTTACGTTATATGTCTTTTTCCGTTGGATTTTGTAAGTATTAGGTCATAAATACTCAAAAAACACTTTTAAACCTGACAGAAAATCTATACTGTCAGGTTTTTTTATGCAACATTTCAACAATATTTAGCGTTAAAATTAAGCATCAAACAACTCTTTTGCTAACTTAGCCGCATACGTATCGTTCCAGAACTATTATGCAAAAGCATACATTTATATCAAGCGTGGTGATGGTGGGTTTTTTAGCCCTTCTAGTAGCCTGTAACTCTACCCAATCGATTTTTAAAAAAGGGGTACGTAAATTTGATAATGGGGAATATGACCTAGCTATCAAAGATTTACAAACCGCCGAAAAAGCAAACTATGAAGTAGGGAGAGCCAATTATCTCATTGCAGAGTCGTATCGCATGTCCAATAGGTTTGAATTGGCGGTGCCTTATTATCAAAAGGCTTTAGAAAATGGTATCACAAATCCTGAAGCTCCTTTCAATTATGCGTTTGCACTCAAAGCCGCTGGCAAATATTCCGAAGCAGCCGCACAGCTTGAGAAGTTTATCACAAGCAACCCTACCAATAAAGTAGCTGCCGAAAAAGCCAATCGTGAGCTTTATACATTAAAATCAATAGATGTAATCCAGCAAAAAAAGACGTTTTATCAAGTAAAAAACTTGGGGAAACTCAATACCCCTGGTGCCGAATTTTCGCCTTTTGTGAAGGACGATGATTTGATTTTTGCGGCTTCGCGGAAAGCTACCGTTTATAAAACCAACGGTATGCCCATGACGGGGATTTATAAGGTAAAACTAGCCGAAAACTACGACGAAACAGGAGGCGATGCTCAGATTTTTAGCCCTTCCTTGTTTTTGGAAGGAGTCAATGAGGCCAATGTCACCTTTACAAAAGACGGCAAAACCGTAGTATTTGCTAGAGGAAACACCGGCAAACGCAAAGGCACCGCAGATGTGGATTTGTATTTGAGCCGTTTTGCAAGTGGGCAATGGACCGAACCGCGTTTGATTCCGGTAAGTGATTCGGCTTCTTGGGATGGAAGTCCCGCGTTTTCTCGTGATGGTCGTACTCTATATTTTTGTTCCAATCGTCCCGGTGGCGTAGGTGGTATTGATATTTATCGTACCAATATGGATGCTTCGGGGCGTTTTAGCAAACCCGTAAATATGGGGAAAGATATCAACACCCCTGGCGATGAGATGTTTCCGTATGTAGGGCCCGATGCTAAACTCTATTTTGCATCCGACGGGCATCCGGGCTTGGGCAAACTTGATTTGTTTGTGGCTACTCGTTCGCAAGGCGTTATTTCGGTCGAAAACTTGGGCTCACCTATCAATTCTCGTTTCGACGATTTTGGGTTGGTATTTATTGATGATGAGATGAAATACGGATTTTTCTCGTCGAATCGTGAAGGAGGCAAAGGCGATGATGATATTTATTTTGTAGAAGATGAAAGCGTAGGTCTTGATTCTACCCAACTTGCAGAATTAGAAAAGCTACCACTGGACGACCCACGGCGTCGTACAATTGCTAAACCTGAACCACCCAAAATCGTTAATTATTATTTAGCAGGTACCATTTCTTCTAACGAAACGCCTAGCTTACCGCTAGATTCGGCTGTAGTTAAAATTTATGAAGCCTCTGCCGATAGTTTGATAGGACAAGGCAGTACCAAAGGCGGGGGGATTTTTGGAACTTTTCCGTTGGAAGAAGGTAAAGACTATACCCTGCTCATAGAGAAGCCAGGTTATATAGCAAAGAGAGAGTCATTTACGATGGCGGGTAGGGCTATCCCTCAGATTTTCCGTAAAAAACTAACTATGGATACCACCTTTACGGTAGCCTATAAGCTCGACCGTTTGGCAATCAATAAAACTTTTGTGTTGGAGAATATCTACTATGACCTTGATAAGTTCAATATTAGAGAAGATGCGGCGGTAGAACTAGATAAGTTGGTGCAGATTTTGAAAGACAATCCGACGGTTAGGATTGAATTAAGTTCGCATACCGATACCCGTGCTTCAGATTCTTACAACAATAAACTTTCTCAGAATAGGGCACAGTCGGCAGTGGATTATATTGCATCCAAAGGTATAGAAGCTGACCGCCTCGTTGCGAAAGGTTATGGAGAAACTCGCCTTATCATTAAGGATGCTAAAACCGAAGAAGAACACCAGAAAAACCGTCGTACAGAGTTTACGATTTTGAGTTATTAAAATATAACCCTGCCAAGATTCAAAACCTTGGCAGGGTTTTTTGTTTCCCTTTCCAACCTCCTCAATGACTTCTAAAATCTTCTTAGTGACGTTGACGAGAATATAACCCTGCCAAGGCTCAAAACCTTGGCAGGGTTTTTTGTTTTTACTCCACTTTTACTTTTCCACCTCCCCAGTAACTTCTAAAATCTCCCGAATACATCGCATCGGCTGAGACGGGGCCGAGGGTAAATGTGCCTTTGGTAATCACCCGCACCATGTAATAGAAGGTTTTTTCGGTACTGTTGGCAGTCGTATAGTAGTTGATACGGTCGTCGCGAATATCGAAGTGGTCGGGAGTAGTGGGGTTCTGAATCCAAGGCATATCACGTGGCTCCGTAAGGCGAGGATTTTCGATTTCAAACGCCGCAGGAAGCAAATCCGTTACTACCACATTTTCGACTGGAATACCATCAGTACTGCTGATAGATACTTTCACAACAACCAAATCGTTTTGACGAAAAGTACTCACAGGCTGTCCGTTGCGGTTCAAAAATTGACGTCTCACTCGCAACCCAGCATCTTCTTCTACATAATTGCCAGTGGCGCTCAGACCCTCACTTTGCGCAAACCAATAGACGGAGCCTTTGCCCGAGACAGTCCCCAATCCTCGAAGGGGGCCATTGATAGCAATACTCAAATCTTTGCCATCAAACTGATAGCCTTTGCCGTTGAGGGTTAGATTGGCCGTGGCCGTGCTTGTTGCGTTTTTCTTTGCCAACTTGCCCAAAGCCAAGAAGGCAAATGCCGCCTCTTGGGTATTGAGGTAAGGCGTGGCATTGAGTGCTTGCGACAATCGCCTTGCCAATGTAGGAATTTGTAATTGATTTGGATCTGACTCTATAAGCGTATTGAGGGTCAATGCCAAGTTGCGAATAGGGGAAGCAAAGCTGCCGCTTAGTTGGCGTGGAGATTGTTTTTCGGGAAGATTAGCAGGGAGCAAATCTTTGTAGCTTCGTTCGTCGCCTATTTGTTTGAAAGCCGAAGCAAGCAAATACCTCGAATCGGGGGTAAGCAATTGTTGATTTTGTTTGTAATAATTCATGGAGGCGCGGTTGGCTTTTCCTCCCAAAGCCAAAGTATAAAGCCCATAGATAGACGTGCGACTAGCGATGTTTACTTGGGTATAATTTCCCGCTTCGTCTAAAATATATTCTGACTCGGTAGCTAATGACCCTGTTTTGGTGGTCAAGTAATCTAGCATTCGCCCAAGTGACGAAACATTGATTTCAAAACCAGCCTCTTGAGCTTCGAGCAAAAAATGAGTGGCATACGCAGTGCCCCATGCCGATTCCTCCGTACCAGCAGGCCAGTAGCTCACAGCACCACTAGGAAGCTGCATACTTTCAATTTTCTGAATAGCTGCTTGGACATTGAAATTAGGATTAAAATCGCTCGCGCCTGTTTTGACAACATAGGTTTTGGGGGCAATACTTTTGGCAATATCTGCAAAATAAATTTGAGGAAAAGCCTTCGAAATCGTCTGCTCAATACAACCATGTGGATACCCCAGAAGATAATCAAGTGCTTTGGCGTATTGAACCATAGGCGAGCGACTTACGATGATTTTGCTACTTACAGTATTAGGAATAAGATCATTGCCTCTTAAATCAATCATTCCTTGACTACCTGCCGCAATACTACCCGATTGAGCGGTTTTGAGGAGGGAAGAAGCGGGGCGAACCGTTAGCTCGGTTTTTTCTACAAACTTCTCTTTTCCATTGTTGACCGTCACGGTGATAGTGCCTGTTCCCATAGCCTGAGCCGCTTTCACTACAAAAGCCGTGCGGTTTTCTTTTTCGGGGGCAATAGAAAGCCGTTGGGCATTGGTAGAAAGAGATTGAAGTTTTCCATTTACGGCGATGCTAGCGGTGACATTGGCCGCATTTTTTTCAGTATTAGAAATATTGACAGGTACTATTATTTCATCACCAGGACTCAAAAAACGAGGCAAAGCGGTACTGATTACGATAGGGTCAGCGACTTTCATGTTTTTGTTGGCTGAGCCAAATTCGTTGTCTTTGTACGCTACGGCCATGATGCGCAAATCTCCCGAAAACTGAGGAATATCGACTTCAAATTCGGCTTCTCCACTGAAACCGCTATTGAGCTGCCCCGACCAATAAGCCACTAGATTTACCCGTCCATTGGAGAGCGGGTTAATTCGTTTTTCTAAATCATAACCATCACCTCCTACACTGCTCGAAGAAGCCAATGATAGCTCAGGAAAAAGGAAAGGATACAAGTCATGACTACTGACTTCTAAAGCACGTTTTTGATAGAAAAAGCCGTGTATATCAGGCGTTTGAAAATTCTTGATTTGCAAAATTCCCTCATCTACTACCGCTACTGTCACTTGTGCGTTACGGGCGGTTTTGATTTTGATTTTTTGTTTTGTTTTCGAACGCGATTTTTCCACTGCTACAATTTCCACCGGAAGCTTAGTGTCGGCATCTTCCACTTTGACGGAAGCAAAACCATGCGCCACCGTCAGAGGTAAATCCGAATGGTCAAGGGGGCGAATGAGCGTGGCAGTCAGGAATACATTGGGTAAATGTTTGCCTTCCAACGAAAATTTAAAAACCGCCGATTTATTGTCTGTTTCTAGGTAGTGGTACTCCAATACACTATTTCTTTCTAAGGTGACTAGGAGTTTTCCAGCAAAAGGCGTTTTAAACAAAACCGTGGCTTTGTCGCCAACCTGATAGGTAGGTTTGTCAAATTCCATCAAAACTTCACCTTCGTTGCTGACTTCAAAGGAGGAGGCCGAAGTGTTTCCCCAACCATAGGCATAAAACTTCGTCATTGTGTAGCCATTAGCATTGCTACGACGGATTCTGATTTCGTATTCGCCCGATACGGTGGGCACATAGCGTACTTCAGAGAAACCATTTTTGAAGGAAACCAGATTGGAATAGACCACTTTCTCGCGCTTTTTGGAAGCATATCGCAATTGGTCATTTTGCTTTTCTACGACGGTCTGGTAGTCCATTCGGATAATGTCAACTTGGGCCGTAGCCGAGGGTTTGGCATTTCCGTCTTTATCTACCGCTACCAGCCCAATAGGCACGGGTGCGTTCAGGCCCACGTAGCTATCATTCATTTTGACCCCATAAAAAATATCTTGTGTATAAACATCAAAGCGTTTGAGGCGATTGACGGGGCGGCCTGTTTCATCAAAAACCGTTACGTAAATTTTCCCTTCCAACACGCCCAAATCTTGGTGCGTGGCCGGAATTTGAAAATCTTGTTTGGCTATTCCGTTTTCATCGGTAGTGCCTTGCCTTACCACATTCTCAAATTTGGTAGTACTACTCGGAATCTCAAAGATGTATTCTTTAAATTTTGAGGCAGTAAATGCTTTTCGCTTGAGCGAAAACTCCATTTCGTAGTTGCGACCCGAAGCAGGCGGACCAAATAAATTAAGGGCGGTGGCACTGAGTTGAACTGTTTGACCCGAACGGTAAAATTCTTGATTGCTTCTAACATCTACCTTGATGCGGTCGGGCATAAACTCCTCAATATTTAGTTTTTTGGAGGTCAACAGTACATCATTGGCGTTATAGACTTCAATGCTGTATCCACCGGTGACGGCAGCTTTGTCGAGGGCAATAGAGGTTTCGATGGCTCCTTCGCTGTTGGTAGTGAGGCGCGACGTTTTCAGGTCTTTTCCGTTTGGTAACAATACCTTTATTTTCAAGGGGATTTCTCCAACGCTTTTCCAATTTTGGTGACGTACCACCGTGTTGAAGTGAATCGTTTCGCCGGGGCGGTAAATGTCACGGTCGCCATATACAAAAGCTTCAAAACCCGTGGCGTTGTCGCGTTTGCCTTCTACTTCAAAACGAGAGGTCTCGACTTGAGTATCTTCTAACAATAAATAGTTGAAATCTTCTTCTGCGGTATCACCCGAACGAGACGTCCGAGCTACAATCATTGCCATTTTAAAATTAGGGGCTTTTTCAGAAAGTTTATCAAATCTTACCACGCCTTTAGAGTCTGTTTTGGCAGTAGCAACGGTTTGATTGTTAGACGAAATAAGGCTTACTTCCAGTTTGTCTAAAGGCTCGGCGGTTTTGATTGAATTGGCAAAAACCCACACTTCATCTTTGCCTTGCTTAGCGATGAGGCCAATATCAGACAGCGACACAAGTTTGTTGGCTCTTTGGTATTGTTCATCTTTGGATTGGACGGTTACTAGATAAATACCCCGGAATGAATTGGACGCATCGGGTATGCCAAGGTTAAGGGCTGATACGCCTTTTACTTTGGGCAGGTTGTCGGTTTCGACGGTTTTGTCGACGATAAGATCGCTGTAAGATTGATTGTAGTCGTCTTCATAATTGAAAGCTCCCGTAGGTCCCCAATTATCTTCGCCTCCTAGATAGCCGTATTCCTCATAGCGATTGTTGCGGAGGTATTGCAAGATATTGTTTTCATAAATCTTCGCGATTTTGACTTGTACTTTGGGGACATTTACAATCTGTACACCTACATTTCGAGAGCCTTTGGAAGAAAGATAAACGGCTTTCTTGTTGACAAAAGCAATGCTAGCTGGCATGAGGCCGAAAAACAAATCTTTGCTAACGCTTTCTTCCAAACGTGCGCCAAGCACTCCTTTGATTTCTTGGTTTAGGGTCAAAACATAGGTATCAGTTTCGTTAAAATCTCCGCGAATGATAAAGCCATTTTCGGTCAATTCGGCCTTAGTTTGTACCGCCGGCTGAATGCTGTAATAAGTACTGAGGTCTTCATTTTGGAGTTCTTGAGTTGTAATGATTCGCACCGTACCTCGGTTGTTTTCAAAGCCCGTTTTTACGTCTTTTATTTCAATCGTGGTTGACGAAGGCAGATTACTTGTGTATTTGATTTCTTCTTTGCTAGTGTAGTTTGTATTCGGAACTTTCAGCCCTTTTTCCAAAACCATTTCTAAGGGTTGCTCGTTTTTGCTGCTGAGGGCATTGGGGAGAGAAACCGTGACTGCATCCGACGTTTGAGTCTGAATCACCGAAGGTTGTAGCGGACGTTCTTCTGTGTTGGCTTTGAGCTTGGCACCTACTTCACTTCCATTAACGGCGTAGTTGAACAAAAGCTTGGTTTTGGCAAGAGGCTTGCCAGTATCACGAGATTTGGTCCAGTAAGTTTCGGCATTGGTCAGTTGTAAAAACGGGGTGTGAAACTCCATTTCTTCATCAGAAACGCCGTATTTATTTTCAATGGTTTTTTTTGCTAATTCTTTACTCAACTCCGCTCGGTATTCGGTAGCAGGCTCGAAACCATTAGCGGGAGAAAACACGAGTTCGTTGGGAGCGGTCCACTTAAACTTACCTGCTACGGCAGGTACAAACTCAACAAACTTGGTCGATTCCCAGCTGTTTAGGTCTGATATCTTCACAATGTCTTTGTTGAAGGTAAAGACTAGGTTTTGGGCGAGGTTGATTTCATCCTCAAAATTTCGTCCAACGACCCGGATTTCATTGAGTTTTCCACATTCTGTAAAAAATAGTGTGGAAAACACCGCAAATTGTGGAAAAAGACGAATAATCTTTCGTAGGTTGAAGAGAGAGCGCATTTTTGGAAGGGATTATGAATAATTCTGGCATATAAACGATGAAAGTTCGGGAAATTGTAATCACTAAACAACAAAAGCGTGGGGCAATTATTTGGCGGCTCTTTCAAAGGATTAGTAGCTTATTTTTAGGGGCTAGAACACACGATTTGAAGCACTTGCCACATTTATTTTTATAGTTCTGGTGGTTGTAGTTGCTTTGGAGCATCATCTTAAACCATACAGCTATGCACATCAATAAATGGCGATTGTTCTGGATTCATTATGGGGTTGTTTTTACTGTTTTATGTTTAATATCGTTTATTAGCTCTTATACTTTTGCTCTTATAAAAGAAGGTGTTCCTATAACTTGGCATGCACTTAAATTAGATTTATTTTTGGCTCAGGATGCTCCTGTATTCAATGCGCTATGGCCAGCAATCTTCGGAACCGCTTTTTATTTATTTGTTTTTCCAGATTTAATACAGAAGAAATATAAACGCTTCTTTATCAGGTTATTCATATACCTAGTAACGATTTTTGTCTTCAAAATTTTCCTTTGGACATTTAATGATTGGTTAGCTTCTAATTACACCTATGTTTATACCAATGATGAAGCTTGGAGAAAAGAGCAATTGGAGCAAGGACGATTATTTCTCCCTTACGGCGAATTGCTAAAACAATCCTTCCTAATTCTTGGTAGCAATGGTCTTAGAAATGCGTTTTTAATTATGATTGGGGGAAGATTTATCATAACAATCTTTCTATATACAGGAGCTTTCACCCTCGTCATGTACGTTTGGCAAAATCGTAAGCGGGAAGAGGCGCTGGAAAAGCAGCAACGCGAAGTAGAAATTGAGTCCTTGAAAGCACAGTTAAATCCTCATTTTTTGTTCAATTCGCTCAATACCATCTACAGTTCGGCTCTTTCTGAAAAAGATACCCCAACGGCGCAGTTGGTCCAACAGCTTTCAGGAATTTTACGGCACAGCGTCGAAGAGGTTCGCCACGAAAAAACATCGTTGGAAAAAGAATTGGCATTTATTGAAAAGTACCTAGCTCTCCAGCGCGCTCGCTTGCCTCTGCACCCGCATGTATCGCTCACTACTTCTCTACAATGGGATCAAGAACCTGCCGACATCGCGCCGTTGCTGTTGATTCCTTTCATTGAAAATGCCTTCCAGTACGGCATTAGCTTAGAGCAGCCGAGTTTTGTGGCTATTCGTTTAGAGATTGAGGACAAAAAACTCCACCTGTGCGTCGAAAACAGCCTTTTGACGATACCTAGCCACCAAAAAGGGACAGGAACGGGCTTGTCAAACGCACAAAAACGACTGCAATTGCTTTATCCGCACCAACATACCTTGTGGTTTGGCTCCGAAAAAAGTACTTTTCTAGTAGATTTGACGCTCCAACTGTAGACCATGAACGTTTCCTGCATCGCCATCGACGACGAACCTGCGGCTTTGACCATCATCGAAGAGTACGCGGCACTCATCCCGTTTTTAACCCTAAAACAAACCTTTGTAAGCGCCAAAGAAGCCTTGGCTTTTTTGAAAAAAGAACGGGTAGATTGCGTGTTTTTGGACATCAAAATGCCCGATTTACTTGGCACCGATTTCGCACGGATTCTTCAGGGACAAACGCAGGTTATTTTTACCACCGCCTACCCCGAATTTGCCGTACAAGGATTTGACGTACAGGCGTTAGACTATTTGTTGAAGCCCATTGAATTTAACCGTTTTTTACAAGCTGCTAACCGCGTATATACGCCATTGAGTCAACGGGTGGAAGGACAAAGCTACATTTTTGTCAAAGAGGGTTATGATTGGGTACGCGTACCCTTGGCCGAAATTCAGTACATTCAATCAGACACCAACTTGCTGTTTATTTATGAACGCAGCCGTCGCGTTATTACGCGCATGACTGTCACCGAACTGCTTCGCATTTTACCTGCCGAACGGTTTCTGCGCGTTCATAAATCGTACATCGTTGCCATCGACGCCATTCTCAAAATCGAACGCCATCAGTTGGTGTTACCCAAAATCACCATTCCCATCGGTGAATCTTATCGTGAAAGCGTGGAGCGGTTGTTGTTGGGGTAAAAAACAAAAAACCGCTCGTTTGAGCGGCTTAATGTCTAATTCGGATGTAATTTTCGTCAATGACAGTAAAAGCTCCTTGAAAATCTGTCCCATGTTGACGAAAGGCGTCGCACACAATCTTTATTTTTTCAAGTGTGGGCATTGTATCTTTGAGACGCACTAAGACAATGCCGTTGTGTTTTTTACGGTCTCTGTAAACCAAATCGCCGAAATCTTTATCTCTGGTCAGTAGAAGTCGGCTTTCAAGTAAGGATAAATCCAACACCCCCTCGTCGGGTAATGACGGCATTTCTTCAGCGATATATAAAACATCGAAACCCGTCTCTCTTAAACCTAACACAAGACGGGCTTCGATCCCTTCATCTGCGACAATTTTCATGACGCTAATTTGTAGAATTTCATATCTCTAACCGCTTCCGCTGCAACGGCAAGCGCTGCATGAATAGCTTCACGAGACAGCCGTGGATAGTCTAAAAGTAATTCTTCCTCGGTTTGACCTGCGGCTAACTTTTCTAAAATTAACTCAACAGGAATGCGAGTACCTTTGATGACGAGCTTTCCCATCATTACGTCGGGGTTTGACTCTACAAATTTTGCATAATCCATAGCAGGTTTTATTTAAACTTAAAGCATTACTTCTTAACCCTACACCAACTCCCCATACAACGCTTCGCGTTGGGCTTTGACGCGGTCGTCGGTGATGTATTCGTCGTAGGTCATCATCTTATCCAAGATACCGTTTGGCGTAATTTCGATGATGCGGTTTGCAACGGTTTGGATGAACTGGTGGTCGTGCGAGTAAAATAGCATCGCTCCTTTGAAATCAATCAAACCATTGTTCAACGCCGTAATCGACTCCAAATCCAAGTGGTTGGTAGGATCGTCTAAGGTAAGGAAGTTGGCCGCCGAAAGCATCATTTTCGACAACATACAACGTACTTTCTCTCCTCCCGACAACACACTCGCTTTTTTGAGGGATTCCTCGCCCGAGAAAAGCATCCGTCCCAAAAAACCACGGATAAAGCTTTCGTCTTTTTCTTTCGAAAACTGACGTAGCCAATCTACCAAGTTATCATCGGTTTTAAAATAACTATCACTGTCTTTTGGAAAATACGAGTTCGTAATCGTTACGCCCCATTTGAAATCACCCGCATCGGGTTTTACTTGTTCGTGCAAGATTTCAAACAAGGCTGTAATCGCCAAGGTATTACGACCGATGAACGCAATTTTATCTTCGCGATTCACGCGGAACGAGATATTTTCAAATAGTTTGGTTCCGTCTTCTGCCGTTTTCGACAAACCTTCTACGGTCAATACTTGGTCGCCGATTTCGCGTTCTGGTTTGAAGTTGATGTACGGATATTTACGCGACGAAGGCTTAATTTCGTCCACGTTGAGTTTATCCAACATTTTCTGACGTGCCGTTGCTTGTTTTGATTTCGCAACGTTGGCACTAAAACGACGGATAAATTCTTCCAATTCTTTACGTTTTTCGTCGGCTTTCTTGTTTTGGTCGGCACGTTGTTTCAATGCCAACTGACTCGATTCGTACCAGAAGGTATAGTTACCGCCGTATAATTGTACTTTGCTAAAGTCAATATCAACCACGTGCGTACACACTTGGTCGAGGAAGTGACGGTCGTGGGATACGACGATGACGATGTTTTTAAAGTTGTTCAAAAAGTTTTCCAACCACATCACCGTTTCCACGTCCAAGTTGTTGGTAGGCTCATCAAGCAGCAAGATGTCAGGGTTTCCAAACAGCGTTTGTGCCAACAATACCCGTACTTTTTGGCTCGGGTCAAGGTCGGTCATTTGGGCATAGTGAAGGTCTTCTTTGATTCCCAAACCACTCAACAACGACGCTGCTTCGGGCTCGGCTTCCCATCCGTTCATTTCGGCAAATTCAGCTTCGAGGTCAGCCGCTTTTTCACCGTCAGCTTCCGTGAAGTCCTCTTTGGCATAAATCGCGTCTTTTTCTAGCATGATTTCGTACAAACGCTTGTAGCCCATCATCACCGTTTGTAAGACTTGGTATTCGTCAAACTCAAACTGGTTTTGTTTCAAAACCGCCATCCGTTGGCCGGGCGTTATGGCAACACTTCCGGTTTGAGCTTCAATTTCTCCCGATAAAATTTTCAAGAACGTTGATTTTCCCGCGCCGTTTGCTCCAATAACACCATAACAGTTGCCGGGGTTAAACTTAATATTTACTTCGTCGAAAAGCACTCGTTTACCGTAGCGCAACGACACATTAGAGACCGTTATCATTGAGTGAGTTGATAATTTTCAGTGAAAGATGTTGCAAAAATACGAATTTTTAGTGGGAAATAAGGTACATGATTCTTAAATACTGGTACGCAAACGGTTTATAGGTCGAGAGTTACGGTTGGTCATTGGCAATCTACGTTTCGTCGGAATGTGGTGTTTTTAGAGAGAACTCACTACTACCTTTGAATCATCAAAACAGCCATAAAACGAAACAAAAAAATTAACCTAAACATTGATCGCCATGGAAACATTTGTCAATAAAGAGCAGCAGAATCTTCCCAAAGACGAGTATTTAATGAAAATAGCCCGTCGTCGGGTCGGGTTTCAAAAGCATGTTATTGTTTATTTGCTTGTATGTAGCGTGATTTCGATAATGTGCCTCATAGAGGGCGGAAAAATTCCTTTTGACCTATGGTGGGCATGGGGAATAGGTTTGGGCATTCACGGAATAAGCGCGTACGGATTTTTGTTTGATGAACGTAAAGCGGCAGAAAGAGAGTATCAAAAATTGCAACAAGAGTTGCGAGAGAAATAGATAATATTAATAAAAAATTTACACTGAACTTCTACCTTGAAATACAATAAAAATCCCCTTCATGAAGGGGATTTTTTTGTATAACGATGATATACCTACTACCTATTCTTAGTCTGCCGCCAAAAAGGGATAACGGTAATCGGTAGGAGAAACGAAAGTCTCTTTGATGGTGCGTGGCGATACCCAACGCAGAAGATTTAAAATAGACCCTGCCTTATCGTTGGTACCCGAAGCGCGAGCTCCTCCAAAAGGTTGTTGCCCTACGACTGCACCCGTAGGTTTATCGTTGATATAAAAATTGCCCGCAGCATTGACTAATTTTTTGCTTGCTTGCTCAATGATGTAGCGGTCTTGAGCAAAGATTGAGCCCGTTAGGGCGTAAGGAGAAGTTTTGTCAACAAGCTCCAGCGTTTCTTCAAATTGTTCGGGGGCATATACATAAATTGTCAACACAGGGCCAAAGATTTCTTCGCACATGGTGGTGTACATGGGGTCGGTAGTGAGAAGCACGGTGGGTTCTACAAAATACCCTTTTGACTTATCATAATTGCCCCCTGCTATCACTGTTACACGAGTATCTTTTTTGGCATTGTCGATGTAAGCGGCGATTTTATCAAATGATTTTTCATCAATGACCGCGTTCACAAAATTGCTAAAGTCTTCGGTACCACCCATTTTGATGGTAGCTAAATCTTCTATCATGAAATTTTTTACGTCTTCCCACAAATTGGAAGGAATGTAAGCACGCGAAGCCGCCGAGCATTTTTGTCCCTGATATTCAAAAGCACCACGCACTAGCCCTACGGCTACTGCTTTGGCATCGGCTGAAGAATGGGCTATCACAAAATCTTTGCCGCCTGTTTCGCCCACAATCCGAGGAAAAGACTTATAGAGAGGCAGATTGTTGCCGATAGTTTGCCAAATATGCTGAAACACCTTAGTGCTACCCGTAAAGTGAATACCTGCAAAATCAGGATGGCTAAAAATAATATCTCCGGCTATTGGCCCATCTACATAAATAAGATTGATAACCCCGTCGGGCAAGCCAGCGGCTTTGAATACTTTCATGAGCACATTGGCCGCATATACTTGGGTAAGGGCGGGTTTCCACACACACACATTTCCCATAAGTGCTGCCGAAGTAGGTAGATTCCCTGCAATCGCCGTAAAATTGAACGGCGTAAGGGCAAATACAAAACCTTCGAGGGGACGGTGCTCTAAGCGATTCCAAACACCCTCCGACGATTGGGGTTGTTCTTTATAAATTTGGGAAGCATAGTAAACGTTGAAGCGTAAAAAGTCAATCATTTCGCAAGCAGCGTCGATTTCGGCTTGATACGCATTTTTAGATTGACCGAGCATTGTGGCGGCATTGATTTCGGCGCGATATGGCCCTGCCAATAAATCTGCGGCTTTTAGAAAGATACTAGCTCGGTGTTCCCAACTTAAATTGGCCCACTGCTCTCTAGCAGCCAAACTAGCCTCTATGGCTTTTTTTACGTGCGAAGCATCTCCTAACGAATAATAACCTAACACATGTTGATGATCGTGAGGGGGAGTGACGGCGTATCTATCATCGGTCATGATCTCTTCACTGCCGATATACATCGGAATATCAATCTGCTTACTACGAGCTTCGGCAAGAGCGGCTTTGAGTGCGATACGCTCAGGAGAATTTGGAATATATGATTTAACGGGTTCGTTTTTCGGAACAGGTACGTTGAAAAATCCAGTAGCCATAGTTTGTTGATTTTTGGGTGATAATAAGTTTTTTAGCTTTGATGCTTATTTCCAAGTAAGCCCCATATTATAAAACATAAAAGCGTATATATCAGCAGTTTGTTCTAATGACTTAGCCGTGTTGCTGGCACCATGCCCGCTATTGACATCTACCCGAATCAATAGAGGATTTTTGGTGGATTTCGCTGCCTTTTCTTGGAGGGTAGCAATGTACTTGAAAGAGTGAGCAGGCACAACACGGTCGTCGTGGTCGGCGGTGGTGACCATAGTAGCAGGGTAATTTACGCCCTCTTTGATATTGTGCAAAGGAGAATAAGCATATAAATTTTTGAAGTCTTCGGCATTGTCGCTACTTCCATAATCGGCTATCCAGTTCCAGCCGATGGTAAATTTATGGAAGCGGAGCATATCCATTACACCTACTTGCGGAAACGCCACTTTGCATAAATCAGGCCGCTGATTGATGACAGTTCCTACCAGAAGGCCGCCGTTGGAGCCACCGCGAAGGGCAAGCCTTTCTTTAGAAGTGTATTTTTGCGCAATCAAATACTCGCCAGCCGCAATAAAATCATCAAAAACATTTTGTTTTTGGAGGCGCATTCCTGCTTCATGCCATTTGTCGCCGTACTCCGCACCTCCTCTCAAATTGGCTTGTGCATATACTCCACCATTGTCAAGAAACGGAATGAGTAAGGGACTAAAACTTGCCGTTAGACTAATGTTGAATCCGCCATATCCATACAAAATGGTAGGATTGGCTCCGTCGAGTTTGAGTCCTTTTTTGTACACCAAAAACATAGGTACTTTCGTGCCATCTTTACTTGTATAAAACACCTGCTTGGTTTCATAATCAGTAGGTTTGAAAGCGACTTCAGGGTTGCGGAAAATCGTGCTTTTGCGCGAAGCTATATCATAGCTAAAAATAGTAGGAGGGTAGTTGAAAGACGAAAAAGTATAGAAAACGGATTTGTCTTCTCGCTCACCGCCAAAGCCACCTGCCGACCCCAATCCTGGCAGAGGCACCTCGTTTTCTAGTTTACCGTTGAGGTCATATACATAAGCGCGAGTAGTGACGTCTTTTAGATAGGTCACAAAGAGTTTTCCACCAGCCGTGCTTGCACCCTGAAGAGGTTCGGGTTTTTCGGGCAATATCGCTTTCCAGTTTTTTTCATCAGGAGTGGCGGGGTCATAGAGTACCACACGGTCGTTTTTGGCGTTTTTGTTGGTACGGAGCAAAAACTTATTTCCAATATTATCTACGATAGAAAATTGATAATCACTGATTTCGGCCACAATGGGTCTAAAGTCTTTTTGACCTTTTTCACGAAAAAAAAGCGCATTGCCATCTTTCCCTTTGCCACGGTCTGAAATAGTAAGAAACGAAAAACGTTCGTCTTCACTCACATACGCAATATGAAAACGTTGAGGGTTTGCGGGGTCTTCATACACGAGTTCATCGGCAGATTGGGGAGTGCCTACTTTATGAAAAAATACCTGATGATTTTCGTTTTTAGCCGCTAGGGCACTTCCTTCGGGCTTAGGATAGCGACTATAATAAAAGCCATCGCCTTGCCAAGCTGCGCCTGATACTTTGACCCATTCAAGGCGATCATCAAGCATTTTCAAGGTTTTCATGTCCATGATTTGGTACTCTTGCCAATCAGAACCGCCTTTAGAAAAACCACAAACGGCAAAGTTGCCATTTTTCGATAAGTTAAACACGGTCAACCTCGTTGTTCCGTCGGTAGAGAGTTTGTTGGGGTCGAGTACTATCTCTGGCGTGCCATTGGCTCCTTTTTGTCGGTACAAAACCGACTGGTTTTGCAAACCATCATTTTTATAAAAATAAAAATATTCTCCTTTGCGACGCGGGGCCGAATATTTAGGGTAGTTATAGACTTTTTCGAGTTGTTGTTTGATAAGGCCTCGATAAGGGATTTTTTCTAGGTATCCAAAGCTTATTTTGTTTTGCTCGGCTACCCAAGCTGCTGTTTCGGCAGAACGGTCGTCTTCAAGCCACCGATACGGGTCGGCTACTTTTACAGAATGATATTCGTCGACATGGTCAACTTTTCGGGTGGTGGGGTATTGCATTTGAGCGTGTACAGTGGCTGAAACAAAAGCCAAAAAAATGAGAGATTTATTCATAGTAAATAAGAAGATAGTAGACAAAGTGCTCGACAAAAATAAACAATGTCGCCCGCTTGTCAGAGAACGACCTCAAAAATATTGTTTTGACAATAAATATTAACTTTTTGTTGCCACTAAAGTGAATGCTAACGCATGAAATACCTGTTACTTGATTAAGTTTTTAGTTTGATAAGTGTCAATATAAAAAAAGCCTCGTTCATAAAAGAGCGAGGCTAATAGTGGCTTGAAGAGCAAGACTTTTTAAGGTGATACTAATGTATAATTGTTGATAGTACCGCCCGTTTTACGACTCGTTGTCGCACTTGTAAGGATAAGCTCTGTTTCTGATGCTGAATTGATAATAAATTGAACCGTTCCGTTAGATTCGGTAGGCTGTGGGTTCAAGTTTTTCAAAATCAGATTGTTGCCTGTAGCAGTCTCTTGAACCTCCCATTGACCTGTAAAAGTGTTTCCGTCAAATTCTTTATAAGTAACTGAGGTGGGGCTACTTAGGTCTAATCGATAATTGACGTATCCCGAACGGATGTTTGTGGCAGCACCTTTGGTATATACGGTGGCTGAGCCTTCTTTCACTATTTGGGCGCTCCATACTCTTCCAATAATCTCACTAAGGGGTTTCGGCTTTTTCTTACAACCCGAAACCAAAACAATGCTCGCCAAAGCCAAAACCGTACAAATGCGCTTCATAATCATGTATTATGTTTAAAATCAGAATATTTCTTTGTGTTTCTATAACAAAACCTACGCCAAACCAACAATATTGCGCTCGAATATCAGTTTTTTTTAAAAAATCTGCAAACGATTCTCCAAAAACCTATTTAAGGGAACTCTCTCGTATTCAAACTAAAAGACGAAGTATTGTAGAAAAAGGTTGTCTGTTATCCCTACAAAATCGTCCTAAGGAAGTTTTAGCGATTGCCAAGTTACCATTTGCCAGCCTTGTTTGCGTCTAACATACACATCCGTAAACCGAAAGCGAGTATTAAGATGCTGTCCATTGCTGATGACTTTGGCGGCACAAACGCCGGTCACAATGGCTGTTTTGTCAAAAATCCTCACTTTCAATTCTTCAGGATTCATTTCATTATAAACCAGTTTGCCGTCTTTGATTGACTGAACAAAAGACTCTTTGGTGTCAATCAGCCCATTGGAATGGCAATAAAACAAATCAGAAGCCAGTACTTGGTCCAGATAAGCATAATCTTTACTAACAAGCGCGGCAAAACGTTTTTTTTCTATTTCCGTAACGGTGGTTTCGGGGGAGGTCTGTGACAATACTACGTAGCTTTTCAAAATCCAGATACATACCATCGAAGCGATGAGAGAGAGCCGAGTGAGGTTTTTCATGAATAATATAAAAAGGTTTGGAAATACATTAAAGGTTTTTCTTTTTTAATTCTTGAACTGCAAAATTAGCGGCGCGCGCCGTAAAAGCCATAAAAGTTAGCGAAGGATTTTGGGTTCCGATAGAGGTCATCGCCGCGCCATCTGTTACAAATACATTTTTACAGTGGTGAATTTGATTCCATTTATTGACCATCGAAGTTTTGGGGTCGCTTCCCATCCGGCAGCCACCCATTTCATGAATATCCAGGCCAGGGTTGCGTTTGTCGTCTACGAGGTTAATGTTTTTAAAATTAGCTTTATCGAGCATTTCGGCTACCGAAGTATGGAAATGCTTGATGATTTTTAGGTCATTGTCGTCGTAGCCTATTGACGTAATGAGTTGAGGAATCCCGTATTTATCTTTTTGTTCGGGGCTCAATCTAAGGTGATTTTCAAACTTAGGGATAGTTTCGGCCTGAATCTGTACATACAAGTGCCAAGGTCCAGGTTTGCTATTTGTTTCTTTCCAATCTGCCCCAAAACCTTCTTGACCGGCGGCATGTCCCCATCCTCCCCGGGATGCGCTGAGGGCAACCAAATAACCCCTAAGAAAATCCGTTTCTTGTTTATGAACATTTTGGTACCGTGGCATAAATCCCGAAGTAGGACGACGACCAAAATAATATTGATCTTCGAAGCCATCAATATCTGCATAAGCAATGCCTCGGTAATTATGAAAAGCTACATAACGTCCCAACACACCACTGTCGTTGCCCAATCCCGTCGGAAAACGGCTTGAGGTAGAGTTGAGTAAAATCTGATTACTTGCCAAACAAGAAGCATTTAAGAAAATGACTTTTGCGTAATACTCAATCGTCTCATTTGTGTTGGCATCTACGGTACGTACCCCAGAAGCTTTGCCCAATTTGGGGTCATAAATGATAGAATGCACCACAGAATGCGGCCTGATAGTGAGTTTACCTGTTTTTTGTGCCGCAGGGAGAGTAGCAGATTGAGAACTAAAATAGGCCCCAAAAGGACAGCCCCGATAGCACAAATGCCGGGCTTGGCATTGGGCACGCCCAAGGGCAGTATGCCAAGGCTGAGGTTTGGTAAGGTGAGCACAGCGCCCAATGATAAGGTGGCGGTCTGTATAATGGGATTTGAGGGATTTTTGCAAATGTTTTTCAACACAATTGAGCTCCCAAGGAGGTAAAAACTCTCCGTCGGGTAGTCCTTCCAATCCGTCTTTGTTGCCGCTGATTCCCGCAAAACGTTCTACATAACTGTACCAAGGAGCAAGGTCATCGTAAGTTACGGGCCAAGGCACTGCAAAACCGTCTCTAGCTGGGCCTTCAAAATCGAATTTGCTCCAGCGCTGCACTTGGCGCGCCCACAAAAGCGATTTGCCACCTACTTGATAAGCTCTAATCCAGTCAAAAGGTTTTTCTTGAATATAGGGTTGTTCAGAATCTTTCGTAAAAAACTGTTGAGTCGCTTCATCTAGCGCATAGCATTTGCTCACGATAGGGTTTTGTTCTCTAAAAGAAGGGGGAAGCCTATTATGGTGCTTAAATTCCCACGGATTGGTCATGGCAGTGGGGTAGTCGGTGATATGGGTGACGTTGCGGCCTCGCTCCAATACGAGCGTACGTAGTCCTTTTTCACACAATTCTTTGGCGGCCCAGCCCCCCGAAATTCCCGAGCCAATTACGATAGCGTCGTAAGTGTTTTGTTTTTGAGCGTCAATATTGAAATTCATGCAGCAATCACTTTTGAAGTACTCATCTTTTATAAAAACGAATGTACTAAGATTATTCTTTCAAAGGGAGTCATGTCTAAAAAATGCCTCATTATGCGGAAGGTTTTCTACAGATTGGTATGCTTGAAGTAGTAGCATGATTTATGAATGAAGAAAGATAAACAACCAATCTTTAAAATCCATGAAACGAATCATATTTGCTTCACTAACAGCATTGTTTGCCGTAGCAGCTTGCCAAAAAGTCCCTGTTACTGGGCGCAATCAGTTAATGCTTATCAACAGCAAAGAGTTGTTGCCGATGAGCTTTTCTAGTTATAGAGAAGTGTTAGACTCTAGCAAAGTTTTGCGTAGCGGTGCTCAAGTAGACATGGTCAAAAGGGCAGGCCAACGTATCAAAAAGTCGGTAGAAGACTATTTGAGAGCCAATAACTATAGTCAAGCCATTGAAGGTTTTCAGTGGGAGTTTAATGTGATTGAAAACAAAACTATCAATGCTTGGTGTATGCCAGGAGGTAAAGTTGTGTTTTATACCGGGATTTTGCCGCTTTGCCAAGATGAAACAGGCGTAGCAGTAGTAATGGGACACGAAATTTCTCATGCGATTGCGAGTCACGGAGCCGAGCGAATGAGTCAAGGGTTATTGGCGCAAGGAGCGCTTGCAGCAGGGCAAGTAGGCTTAGGGGCGGCTATGTCAAACAAACCACGCGAAACGCAGGCTACATGGATGGGATTGTATGGCTTGGCAGCACCTGCTGCGGCTAGTGTAGGGTATATTTTACCCAATAGCCGCAATCAAGAAAGTGAAGCAGACCGCCTTGGGCTAACTTTTATGGCTATGGCAGGATATGACCCCCGCGCGGCGGTGGATTTTTGGCAAAGAATGGCCCAAGCAAGCAATGGACAAAAACCCCCACAATGGCTATCTACCCACCCTGCCGACAATACCCGTATCAGAGATTTGAAAAAGCTTATGCCTGATGCCGTGGCTATTTACAATAAAAATAGAGGCAGAAACTAGATAAATTCGGTCAATAAAAAAAATCAATGAAAAAGAGGCGGATACCCGCCTCTTTTCCATTGAAAAATTATAATTCCTCCAATGATGCCAAATGAGCGTAGTCATTGACGACTGTGTTCAAAAATCGACGCGTATCTAAGGGAAGATTTATCTCAAAAATCGAAGCAATTTTGTAAGTAGTCTTATCTAATAAACCATCATCATCTTTCATCAGTACTTGCCTGATGGTATCTATATCTCGGTCATTTAGCCTTTTTACTTGCAAATAAGTCACTTGATAGTCTTGCGGTAATGATTCAAAAGTGACATCACTAAGTCTAATCTGCTTAGTAGTTTTAATGACGGTAGTACCCGCTGCTATGTCGCCTATTCGTTGTCCTCTGCCATTGGCTGCAATCGTGACTACTGCTACAAAAGGCGTTAGTATTTCTGTATCTATCAAAATAAGTAGCCATCGTAAAATATAAGCTCCCAAAGTAGGTTTGGTGCCGTCTAGTTTTACTACTCGAATATTCATGGCGCGCTTGCCTAGGGTCTGACCGTTGAGAAAATATTCGGTAAGTAAGGGATAAAACAAAACAGGTAGAACAACAGTAAGAACAATCAAAAAAATAGACAACGTTTGCTCTAATTTAAGGGTTGTATACACCAATATCCACACAAGTACCCAACCAACATAAATAAGACGGTCGAGAAGATTTGCTAAAATACGGTCTCCAATGCTGGCTGTTTCATACTCTAAGTCAACATTTTGGGAGGTTTGGATACGAACAGACATGTTTTTGGTAATAACTAAAGAGTTTGTGGTCGCGTTTTTATATTTTGCAGAAAAGTTAGGGAAAAACCCGCAATCCCTCACTAACCCAACACAAATTCTGATGAAAGAGGCTATTTTTATTAAGAGAAATACTGAAAAATGGCAGGAATATGAACAGACGTCGACCAATGACCCTGACCAAATGACAGAAAGGTTCATTGAACTCACCGACGACCTCGCTTATGCGCGTACTTTCTACCCCAAATCGAATGTGACGCGTTATCTTAATGGGGTGACTTCCACATTACACCAAAAACTATACAGTAATCGCAAAGAAGATACCGGGCGAATCAAAGCCTTTTGGAAATATGAGCTTCCTCTTTTGATGTATGAATCAAGGCTTAAACTCTTGTACTCATTTATTTTTTTTATGGGAGCTTGTATTTTAGGATGGGTATCAGCTGCCAACGACGATACCTTTGTGCGTCTTATTTTGGGAGATAGCTACGTAAATCAAACATTAGAAAATATCAAGAAAGGCGACCCTTTGGCTATTTATGGAGATTCTGACCAAGCAGGGATGTTTTTGCAAATTACGCTCAACAACATTCGGGTTTCTTTCGTAGCGTTTGTGATGGGAATTTTTTTCTCTTTTGGTACCGTTAGTATTTTGTTTCGAAATGGAGTCATGCTAGGGGCATTTCAGTACTTTTTTTATGAACGTGATTTGTTGTTGACCTCTATTTTGAAAATATGGATTCACGGTACCCTCGAAATCTCGGCCATTGTGATTGCGGGTGCTGCGGGACTAGTGATGGGGCATAGCTTGCTATTTCCCAAGACCTACAGTAGATTGGAGTCTTTTAAACAAGGTGCAAAAAAAGGCATGAAAATTGTCATAGGACTAGTACCTATCTTTATCACTGCTGGTTTTTTGGAGAGCTTTGTCACTCGCCTCAAAATGCCAGCCTTGCTAAGTGGAAGTATTATCATTGTGTCGGCGGTGTTTATTGTTTGGTATTTTGTGTGGTATCCTGCCAAGCTATATAAAGAGACAAGAAGTTTCCGTTTATCATAAACTATTCCTAAACCCTCATGAATCCTCCCCTCAAACTTGTCCAAGAAAGAGACTTTGGGCAAAAAATCAATGCTACCTTTCAGTTCGTTGTTCAAAACTTCAAACCTCTTGCCACTTGTATACTTTACATTGCAGTACCCTTTAATTTGATGCTGGGATTGGTAGGGCTTTACTTAAATAGTAGGCTTACGGGATTATCTGATTCGAGTGATTTTGTAAAATATTTCTCTTCCTTTTCGCCTCTTCTTTTTGTGACGTACCTGCTGTCGTTAGTGGGTTTTGTAATTACGAATCTGACCGTAACTAGTTTTATTGTAGAGTACGAGGAAGGCAATCGCGCTATTACGCCTGCCGATGTGTGGGGAAGAGTCCAAGGCAGCTTGTTGAGTGGAATTGGGGCCTTTTTATTGGCGCTTTTAGGCATTTTTGTAGGCTTTATCTTTCTGTTTATACCGGGCTATTTTTTGGCCTTTTGTTTTCCTTTTATTTTTATTGTAATAGTTCGAGAAAATGCGGACGCTTTCGGTGCGCTAAAACGCTCAGTTGACTTGGTTGAAAGTCCTTGGTGGTCGCCCGTGGTTGGAAGTATTTTACTCATTTGGTTGCTTTTTTTTGAATCTGTTCGTCAACAAATACGCAGTTGGTGGTCTACCTTCGTATTGCTCATGATGATGGTATTGATTGTATATATTGTTTCGATGGCCTTAGCCGTGCCAGGAATGATATTAGGATTTGCGAGTGGGATGAAATTGGGAACTTTCAATATGTCGACTACTTATGTGATATTAACCATTGTCAGTAATGTATTTTCCACCTTGGTTCAAAGTCTCATCCCTATAGCGGCGGCAATGCAGTATTATAACTTTATTGCTCAGAAAACAGAATTGGCCGACGCTATTGACGAAATCGGAAAAGATATTACTCCTCGCCAAGATTTAAGAGAAGAAGATTTCTAATGCTTTTTGAGGAAATCAATGAAATCAACGTTGAGAGAAGATATTGCTGACCAACTCAAATCGTCTAATCTAAATTTTCAGACGTTGGATTTGGAAGGTCTGGATTTGAGTGATATGGATTTGACGGGAGCCGACTTTCGTTTTTCAAATTTATCATATGTCAATTTTAGTCGCTCTATTCTAAAGAATGCAAATCTTAGCTTTGCCAAAATAGACCATGCCAATTTTGAGGGCGCCGATGTAAAAGGAGTCAACTTGCAAAATGCTTCCACAGAGGGGGTTAGCTGGTCGGTGGGGCAGCAAAAAGATACAAAAGTAGTAACCGATAAAGTCCAGAATCTAACCCAAAAACTCTCCTCTCTTACCCATTTGCTGTACCATACGGGATGGTTTGGTACGGTTATAAGCGTTTTTATTGGAGCGTTTATGTTTTATGGGGTGAGTGCGGTCATTTATTTTACCAATCAAATCTTGAACGCCTATGAGCCTACTCTTGGGCTTTTTTATCAATATATTGTTGCTAACAACATCGTAGGGGGGATTTTGACGGTAGTCGCGACCAATTGGATGTCGGGATTTTTGGAAAAAAATGTCAAGTCAATTACGACTCAACATTTACTATTGTCGTTTGTGATTGGGGTGGGTTATTTGTTTCTGACTACCTTTTCTTTTTTAAGCTTTGGGCAAGAAATCATTGCCGAAACCCTCAAAAAATACCCTTCTCAGTCGACTAGCAATGCTCCTTGGTATGTGTATGTGCTGTGTCCGATTTTTGTAGCTAATGTGTTTCACTATTTTCAGAAACAGGGCAAACAGCTTACTCGCAAGATTTCAGAACAAGAGCTTCAACTTTCTGAATTAGAAAAACTAAAAACTAGGGCTGAATTGGAAGCTCTTCAGGCTAGGATTAATCCTCATTTTCTTTATAATTCGCTCAATAGCATTGCAAGTTTGGTACATTTTGACCCCGATAGAGCAGAGCAAATGACACTTCTATTGTCAAAGCTTTTTAGGTATGTTACCAACAAAACATCTGACTATTTTGATACCTTGGCCAATGAGCTTGAAATGGCAGCTACTTATTTGGAAATAGAGCAGGTGCGCTTTGGAGATCGACTTTCGTTCAGAATATTGGTATCTGACGAGGTACTCAAACAAGCTCAAGTACCGCGTTTTTTGATTCAGCCCGTGGTCGAAAATGCTATCAAACATGGTATCGCAAAAATGCCAGAACGGGGTGCCATTGAAATCAAAGCAGCTAAAAAGGGACGATTGCTCCAAATCACTATTCACGATAATGGCACGCCTTTCCCCGAACCTGTAGGTGTAGGTTATGGTCTGCAAAGTATCCAAGAAAAACTCAGGTTATTGTACGGAGAAGAGGCGTCGGTATTGTTACAAAATACTCCCTCCAAAGAAGTGGTCATAACGCTCCCTTTGATGAACAAATAAAAAACGAAGGAATTTTAGTGTATTTATTGTTGTTTTGTCGTTCTGTAACAAAAACTTAATTGTGTTGTAAGAAAAACTATAATGTGGTTTTTTGATACAATACCAAAGCGAGAATCACATGCTCCGTTTGGACTTTAAAGACCTTATTTTATTTGAAAACGAGGATTATATCGTAATCAATAAACCTGCTCATGTACCTTCTATCAATGAGCGTACCGCCGATAAGTCGGTGAGTATTTTGAGATTAGCCAAAGAATACAGCTATGATGCCCAAGTAGCGCACCGCCTTGATAAAGAAACCTCAGGGGCGCTTGCTATTGCCAAAAATCCAGAAGCTTATCGGCATTTATCGATGCAATTTGAACACCGTGAAGTCACTAAGCGCTACCATGCGGTAGTCAACGGGGTTCATGATTTTGACAGTATCTCCGTTTTTTTGCCAATTGCACCAATGAAGGATGGCACGGCCGTTAAGATAGACCGCCAGAAAGGAAAACCCGCCGAAACCGTTTTTTTTACGTTAAAAGCTTTTCGAAAACATACGCTTGTGGAGTGTATTCCAATCACAGGGCGTATGCACCAAATTCGGATTCATTTGCAGTGTTTGAAAGCCCCGATTGTATGCGATCCGACTTACGGGGGGGCCAATGTATATCTTTCAGAATTGAAGCGAAATTTTAATCTCAAGAAAGACACCGAAGAATTACCTATTATGCAGAGGGTGGCATTACATGCCTATTCTCTTTCTTTTCAGCTAATGAATGGTGAGGCTATCAAAGTAGAAGCACCCTATCCAAAAGATTTTGGGGTGTTGGTGAAATTGCTGGAGAAAAACGCATAAAAAAATGAGGTAGTAAATAACTTACTACCTCATTTTTTAAATATTTGCTTTACAGATAGAGTGGCACTTTTGCCATCCAATCATTTACTTCTTGCTTCACTGCCGCGATTTTTTGGTCGTTGTCGGCATTCATCAATACAGTATCAATCAAATCTACGATGCGTTCCATATCGGTTTCTTTGAGACCGCGCGTAGTCATGGCAGGAGTTCCGACCCGCATCCCAGAAGTTACCATAGGTGATTTGGCATCAAACGGAACCATGTTTTTGTTGACAGTAATATCTGCTTTGATTAACGTATTCTCTGCCAATTTTCCCGTCAAGTTTTTGGAGCTTAAGTCGATAAGCATGAGGTGATTGTCGGTGCCACCAGAGATTATTTTATAACCTTTTTCTACAAAAGCCGTCGCCATAGCTTGGGCATTTTTACGTACCTGTATAGCATAGTCAGTATAGTCGTCGCTTAGAGCTTCTCCAAATGCTACTGCTTTGGCCGCGATAACGTGCTCCAATGGGCCGCCCTGTGTACCCGGAAAGACACCCGAATCAAGTAAGGAAGACATCGTACGAATCTCGCCTTTAGGAGTTTTGATTCCAAAAGGATTTTCGAAGTCTTTACGAAGCATAATAACTCCCCCACGAGGTCCACGGAGGGTTTTGTGCGTGGTGGTAGTGATGATATGGCAATGTTCGAGTGGGTCGTTGAGCAAGCCTTTGGCGATGAGCCCAGCGGGGTGAGAAATATCCGCCAAAAGTATAGCACCGATTTGGTCAGCAATGGCTCTAAGACGTGCATAGTCCCAATCGCGGCTATAGGCCGAAGCACCACAAATAATCATCTTAGGGCGCTCTTTAAGTGCTGTCGCTTCTACTTTATTCCAGTCGATAAGCCCTGTTTCTTGCTCTACTCCATAAAAAAACGGCTGGAAATATTTCCCCGAAATGTTGACAGGAGAGCCGTGAGTTAAGTGACCCCCATGAGCTAAGTTGAAACCGAGGATTTTGTCGCCCGGCTGCAAACAGGCTAAAAATACAGCTGTGTTGGCTTGTGCGCCAGAGTGAGGTTGAACGTTGGCCCAGCTAGCACCAAAAAGCTCCTTAAGACGGTCGATAGCGATTTGCTCTATTTGATCCACAACTTCGCAGCCGCCATAGTAACGTTTGCCGGGTAGGCCTTCGGCATATTTATTTGTCAACACACTGCCTTGGGCTTCCATTACTTGTTTAGAAGTAAAGTTTTCGGAAGCAATAAGTTCGATACCTGACTCTTGGCGGTGGTGTTCTTGAGCGATCAAATCAAAAATTTGGGTGTCGCGTCCTGTTGTCGTAGCAACCATTGGATTTACAATTTGGATTTACGAATTACAATTTGGAGAAAAATTTAAGCAAAGGTACAAAGACCGTGTCAAAATAGAAGCCTAATCCTTTGAAATTCAAATCAACTTAAAGGATAAACGATGATGACAACAGCTGCCATGCTCCTGAATAGCTCTCCGATGGGCTGGTGTGGGATAGCCCACATTTTGAGCCCATTGATAGTGAGGATATTCCAACGAAAGTTGCTCCATGAGATCGTCGCGGTGGGTTTTGGCCAAAATCGACGCAGCGGCAATGCTCATAAACAAAGTATCACCCTTTACAATACAAGTATGAGGTATAAAGGGATAAGGGGTGAATCGATTGCCATCGACGAGCAAGTGCTCAGGACGATAAGTAAGCTGGTCGATAGCCCGGTGCATAGCTAAAAAGCTTGCTTTTAGGATATTGATTTGATCAATTTCTTGGTTAGATACCTCGGCAATAGCCCAATCAAGGGCAGCATCAATGATTTCTTGGCGCAAAATATTTCGCTGAGCTTTCGAAAGCTGTTTAGAGTCATTGAGAAGTTCATGTTCAAAATCTTTTGGCAAAATTACGGCAGCTGCCACTACAGGACCAGCTAAGCACCCTCTTCCTACTTCGTCGAGTCCTGCCTCGATGAGTGTATCGTTATAAAAAGGTTTTAACATAGTAAGTGCTAAAGCCCAACGGGTTAGTCTTTATTTGTTTAAAATCAGTGTATTATGCCCAGATAGTTACTGAATGGCTTTTGTTTAATTAATAAAAAAAGTCCGTTTTAAGGGGAAATAAAGGCCCTTTAAAACCACCTATCTAGCGAGGTATTTGGGTCAAGCAGGCAATTTACTTATTTTTGCTTCGAGGTAACACAGCCTCTCTCATTAATTTGGTATGCGACTTGTTTTCCTATTTTTGCTGGTGTGTTGTTATGGAGTAGCTCAAGAAAGCCCAGCCCCTGTTACTAAAGTTGAAAAAGTGCTGATAGAAAATCAGCCGATATCGACACTAGATACTGCTCAGTACCGAATCAGGGTAGGAGATAAGCTGCGTATTCGCAACCTAAATGCGCTTGAGATTATTTATCCCCAAAGTGCCGGAATCTCCGTGTCGGGCTCTCCTATCACAACCTCTGGCTCCATAAATCCCTATCAAACTACCGTTGACAGGTTAGGGCAAATTGTACTTCCCCACATAGGAAGAATCAAAATCGTAGGTCTTACCAAAGCAGAAGCTATCAGTGAAGTAGAACGACGCTACCAAGACCTTATCAACAACCCTATTTTTGATATCGAAATCTTAAATCTATATGTGAGGGTATTAGGAGCGGTATTTAAGCAGGGAGTCATACCTATCGAAGAAGAAAAAATGACGTTGGGACAAGTGATTACGCTGGCGGGCGGGATCGATTTTTCGATTGCCGACCGGACTATAAAATTGATACGCACTACCCAAGGAACCCAAACCGAAATAGAATACGACATCCGAAATATCACTGATCCTTTGGTGGCTAATATACGCATTTATGAAGGTGATTATGTTTTTATACCGCCTTCCAAAGGGAGTCTTCGGAATGTGAAAAATCAGCGGTTATCAAGTATCTTACAGCCCATTGTTATCACGCTCAATACAGTTGCAGTGCTATTGGGGATTTATCTAACACTGCGCAATTAACCAACAAAATCATGTTTTCTTTTTTTAAGAGGACAAAAGCTTCTCCTAATTCGGCGTTTACACTTACTACGGTGCAGTGTGATTGGCATTGCCATGTGTTGTATGGGATTGATGATGGTGCCCAAAACGAAGCACAAACCTTAGAGATGCTGCAAGAGTATGTGTCGTTGGGAATCAAAAAAATAGTAGCTACACCTCACGTAAGGGCTGATTATTTTAAAAATACCTCAGATACTATCAAAAAAGCTCATGAGAAAGTTGAACGACTGATTTCACAAAACAATCTTCCTTTGGTATTGGAGGCTTCGGCTGAGTATTTTGCGGATGAAAATTTTTTGGGGCTCATCAAAAAAAATGAACTTTTGCCCATCGAATCACAATATATACTGTTTGAGTTGCCCATGCAGCAATTTCCGTGGGGTATCAAGCTTGTGGAAGAGATACAACAAAAAGGTTATACACCTGTGTTAGCGCATCCAGAGCGTTATCGCTATTGGCATACCAAACCCAATGAATGGAAGATTTGGAAAAATAAAGGGGTATGTTTTCAACTCAATCTGTTGTCGCTTACAGGCTATTATGGCAAGGCCGAGCGTCGGATGGCTGAGCAACTTCTGGATGCCGATTATATTGATGTGGTAGGTACCGATGCACACGGTGTAAGACACTTACAAAAATTGGCAGATTTGAACGGAAACCCTTATTTTGATAAATTACAACAATTGCCTTTACTAAACCATCTAGGCTAAATTTTTTAGGGAAGCTATATGCAAAATGAGAATTGGAATAGGGTGTATGATAGGTATGCAGAGGCATCTGTCAATATAGATATCAAACGAATCGTACGGGTATTGGCGAGTAGATGGTATTGGGTATTAGGGTCATTGGTGTTGGCGCTGGCGGGCTGCTTTGTTTTTTTGCAAATATCCAATTCACGCTATGTATCGTCTGTACTTTTAAGCTATAGCGAAAAACAAACGGAGCTTGACGAACTCAATCAGCTTTTGGAAACTGACGCCGCTGCCAGTCAGAAGTATCTTACCGAAAGGTACGTCATAATATCAGAAGAGGTCGTGAATGGAGCCGTCAAAAAACTCAATTACCCCTTTACATTTTATAGTGAATCTACTTTTCGCACAGAAGATATCTATCCCTATCAGCCTTTTACGGCTCAAATCGTCTCTTATGAAGCTTCCGAATACGGTTTTGGGGTTTTTCAGATTCAAAAAAATGGAATCATTACCTACAAAACCGAAAAACCAGAAGATGAAGTAAATGAAGAGCTAAAATTTGATTTGTCAAAAGACACGCTCATTGCGGTCAAAGGGCTCAGTTTCAAAGTAAATTCGGTAGCAAGACTGACTCAAGATTACATTTTCAGCTACAACGACCCCAACCAGATCAGAAGAATGCTCAGTAGTCTTATTTATGTCAATGAAGCTGAGCGCAATATGTCAATCCTGAATGTGTCGTTTTCGCATTCAAACCGTAGATTCACCCAAGATTTTCTACAAAAATTGATTGAGTCTTATCAAGAGTACAACCTCCAACAAAAAAAGCTGTCTTCTAATCTGACTATTAATTTTATTAGAGAGCAGACCCAGATATATGCCGATGCTCTGAGAAAAGCTTCGTCTGAACTGGAAGTGTATAAACAGCGCCAATCCGTGCCTAATTTGCAGGCGTCTATGTCGGACGTAATGGGACAAATGACGCAGTTTGAGACTCAAAAAAATACCTTAGAAATACAAAAAGCATATATAGACCTTCTCGAACAAAGCCTTAATAATCGCTTTGAGCCAGTCAACATTGGAAGTATCGGACTTGACAACACTACCGATGGCGTGCTAGTGGGATTGGTTCAAAATCTGAATAAGCTTATTTTGGATCGTAAAAACTTTATCGTTGGCAAAAATCTCAGCGTAAACAATCCCGTTGTGAAAGCAGCAGATGACGAAATTGAGCGTATTCGAGAGCAGATTTTAAGCAATATTAGGGTTCAGAAAGAAAAAAATGAAAGCACGCTCAGGATTATTAACCAAAACCTTACTCTTCTTAAAAAAAGAATAGATGCCCTTCCTTCGGTCGAAAGGGAGTTGGGGTATTTACAAAATGACCGAGATGTCAATGAAAAAATATATTTATTGTTGATAAACAAAGAAATCGAAGCCTCTATCATAAAAGCGGGAATGCTTCCCTCATTTACAGTACTTACTCGTACCAATGCCTATAAAGTAGCTCCGAGGGCGGTTGTCATTTTGTCGTTTAGTGTATTGTTGGGATTGATTGTAGGGTTGGGTTCTATTTTCTTAGTGAGATACTTAAACAATAAGTTTGTTGATATTTCTGAAATTGGTAAAAATGGAAAAACAACACTTCTGGGAGTGATTCAACGCTACCCTGATGAGATTCGAAACAATGAAAAAGACTTACATTATTTTTTAGATAATAGATCACTGTTTTCGGAGTCAGTCAACGGGATACGAACAAATCTTAGTTTTCTGACCGAAATCAAAGAAAACAGAGGGCGACTGCTGATGGTTACTTCGGAAGTGGCAGGTGAGGGGAAATCCTTTGTTACCATTAACTTGGCCATTTCGCTTACAAAAGTGGATAAAAAGGTACTGATAGTGGTCTCAGATTTACGGCGCTCACGTCTACACCGATTTTTTAACAACAACAATAAAATTGGGTTGAGTAATTATCTGGCTGGCAAAATAGATGATTATCAGAAAGTAGTACAGCATTCGGCAATTGATAAGTTAGACTATATCCCAGCGGGGCCTGTACCTTTCAATCCCGCTGAACTCATACAGCAGAGCCGTTTTGATGCAATGCTTGATGAGTGTCTCCAACAATATGACTTTGTAATAGTAGATACAGCGCCTATTGGGCTAGTCTCCGACAATATCCCCCTTTTGCGCAAAAGCGATTTAGTGTTGTTTGTGATCAGATGGCTGTATTCTTCCAAAGAAGCGCCTCTTTTGGCCCAGCAGATGACCGATGAGCTAGAGCTAAAACAGGTCGGGATTATTATCAATGATTTTTATAAAGATAATCTATATGCTAGCGTTTCTACCCCTTCTTATGCTTCAAAAGGTTATGGATACAAGTATAGTTATGATTATTATGGAAAGTCTAACAATTATTATTCTGATTCAGGAACTACGAAGCGTAGCCTGTGGCGTAAAATAAAAGGTTGGTTTAGACCTAAAAGCTAAACAGAGAATGGTAAACTTTTTAAAATCGGCAAAGCCACTTAACTAATTTATATTGTTTTGAAATCCCAAAAAATTCTTGCCCTTATTCCTGCTCGACAAGGTTCGAAATCCATCATTGACAAAAACATCAAATCTTTGGCTGGCAAGCCACTTTTGGCTTATTCTATCGAGCAAGCCCTCGCATCAAAGTACATCAATCGAGTTATTGTTTCTACAGATAGTGAATATTACCAACAAATAGCCGAAGCATTCGGTGCTGAAGTCCCTTTTTTACGCCCTGAGTCAATCTCTGGAGATTTAACTCCTGACTTAGAGGTTTTTCAGCAGGCCCTTCAATGGCTTCAAAAAAATGAAGACTACACGCCCGATATCATTGTTCACCTACGACCTACTTCTCCTTTTAGGGAAGTGAAAGAAATTGATGAAATGATAGAGGAGCTACTCGCTCATCCTCAATGGGATAGCATAAGAGCAGTGTGCCCAGTGCCTCATACACCTTATAAAATGTGGTTTTTGCGGGAAGATAAAACTTTGGCACCGTTGTTGATGTTAGAGGGCATAGCCGACCCTTACAATCAACCTCGGCAAGCATTGCCCGAAGTATACCTCCAAACAGCCAACATCGATGTGGTGAGGTATGATACGATTGTAGCTCAAAACTCAATGACTGGTAAAAACATTGGCGGATATGTGCAAAAGATATTTAATGATATAGATTTACAAAGTGACTGGGAAAAGGCAGAACATCTGATTTTACAACAGTACTCAGGCAATGAACAAAGCCGAACCTTTAGTGTGGATATTGATGGAGTAGTGGCTCAGCTCTCTCCCAACAATGATTATAATCTGTCTCAGCCCAATTGGCCAGTGATAGAGGCCGTCAACAGAATGTACGAACAAGGACATAGGATTGTGCTATTTACGGCCAGAGGAAGCAAAACCGGAATAGATTGGTCGGCGGTGACAAAACAGCAAATTGAAAAATGGGGTGTAAAACATCATGAGCTACGTTTAGGTAAAGTTACGGCCGATTTTTACGTAGATGATCGCAACTTAAGTGTGTATGAATTTATAGAATTAAGTAAAAAAACAAATAGTTCTTTTTGACTTTCAACAGATTTCCTAATTTTGCAGTCCAATTTGAAAAGCAATAGTAATGAGCAATAAAGACACAGATTCTGGGTTAGAATTTTTGGAAAGCCCAGAGGGGTTAGCAAGCGAGCTAAACAAGTTTGAGAAAAACCTCGAAAAGAACCGTAGTTTGCTATATATAGCAATAGGGGTGGTGGTAGTTGGTTTGGCAGGATGGTTTGGCTATAACTGGTACGTAAGTAGTCAAGACGAAGAAGCCCAAGCCGCTTTATATAGTGCCCAATTTGCCTATGAAGCAGATTCTCTCAACAAAGCCCTCAAAGGAAGTGGCGGAAATCCTGGCGTAGAAAAAATCGCGGATGAATTCAGCGCTTCTCCTGCTGGAAATATCGCTACGTTTATTGCAGGTTCTGCACTTATCAAACAAGGTAAATTTGACGAGGCTATTACTCGCTTAAAGGCATTCTCTGCTTCAGATTTAGTATTACAAGGTCGTGCATATGCCTTGATTGGTGATGCTTACATGGAGAAAAATAATGTAGAAGAGGCAATCAGCTATTACCAAAAGGCAGTAGATTATAAGCCTACGCCTCAGTTTACGCCTTCCTATATGATTAAATTGGGTATTGCTTACGAAAAGGCCAAGAAAAATCAAGAGGCTATCAAGGTTTATTCAGACCTTATCGAAGACTATCCTCAATCGTCTGACGTTTTGAATGCAAAAAAATTCAAAGCATTGCTCGAAAGTGCAGCCGAGTAAAAAAGATGATATAATGTACTCGCTCATTTGTTTTTTATAGAAACATATCAAAGGATAAGGCTCAACAGTCTTATCCTTTGTTTTTGATAAATAAGTTTTTGTACAAACAAAATCTTGCAGTCCCGTTGCAGAGTATCGTGCGGCTGCAATTTTTCGTATTTTTCATATTTTCAAATTAGTCCATTTATTTAATCTTCTCTTTATGAGTCTTCTAACAGTAGGTTCGGTTGCTTTTGATGCGCTTGAGACACCCTTCGGCAAAACAGATAAAATCATAGGTGGAGCGGCCACCTACATTACACTCTCAGCCTCGTATTTCACTACTAAAAATAAGTTAGTAGCGGTAGTAGGAGATGATTTCCCCCAAGAAATGATTGAGCTTTTGCAGGGCCACGGAGTTGATACAGAAGGCTTACAAATCAAAAAAGGCGAAAAAACGTTTTTTTGGTCGGGTAAGTATCACAACGACATGAACAGTCGCGATACAGTAGAAGTACAGCTCAATGTAATGGAAGGCTTTGACCCCGTGATTCCGGCTTCTTATCAAGATTGTCAGTATTTGATGCTAGGCAATACCGCGCCTTCTATTCAAAAAACAGTACTCGAACGTATCGAAAAACGCCCCAAATTGGTGATGCTTGATACCATGAATTTTTGGATGGATATAGCCATGGACGACCTTAAAGACGTCTTGAAACTGGTAGATGTATTGACCATCAATGATGAAGAAGCACGTATTTTATCGGGCGATTATTCACTTCGTCGTGCTGCCAAGACCATCATGGCAATGGGCCCTAAAACCCTTATCATCAAGAAGGGAGAGCATGGAGCTTTGTTATTTCAAGGCAATAATCTGTTTTATTGTCCAGCGTTGCCATTAGAGGAAGTTTTTGACCCTACAGGCGCTGGAGATACTTTTGCGGGTGGTTTTATCGGGTATCTTGCAAGCACTGATGATATCAGCTTCGACAACATGAAACGGGCCATTGTGTATGGTTCGGCTATGGCATCATTCTGTGTTGAAAAATTTGGCGCCGACCGAATCGTCGGTCTTACGCAAGAAGAAATCACGGCTCGTGTTCAAGAGTTTGTTAGCTTAGCCAACTTCCAAATTTAAAAAAGTAAGTATGAGTTATTCTATTGTTCGCCGCCCACGTCGAAATAGGCAATCGGCAGCCATCCGTGCTTTGGTACAAGAAACAACCCTTTCGGTCGATGATCTCATTTTCCCGATGTTTATCTTAGATGGGCAAGGTGTCAAGAGCGAGGTGAAGTCGATGCCAGGCATTTACCGGTATTCGTTAGATACTCTTTTGGAAGAATTAAAAGAAATCACCGATTTGGGAATCAAGTGCATCGATTTGTTTCCCAATTATTCGGAAGATAAAAAAGATAAGTTTGCCACCGAAAGCTATCGAGAAGGTACCTTATACTTAGATGCACTTAAAGCCGTAAAAGACAGGTTTCCTGATTTGGCTATTATGACCGACGTAGCTATGGATCCCTACAGCAGTGATGGTCATGATGGATTGGTCGAAAATGGAAAAATACTAAACGACCAAACACTCGAAATTTTAGGTAAAATGGCCGTGGCACAAGCCCGGGCAGGAGCCGACATCCTCGGCCCTAGCGATATGATGGACGGCAGAGTAGGGTATATCCGAAAGGTACTTGATGCAGAAGGGTTTACCGATGTCAGCATTATGTCTTACTCGGCCAAATATGCGAGTGCGTTTTATGGGCCATTTCGTGATGCGCTAGATTCAGCACCTCGTTTTGGTGACAAGAAGACTTATCAAATGAATCCTGCCAATGTAAGAGAGGCCCTTATCGAAGCCGAACTAGACTATGAAGAAGGGGCTGATTTTTTGATGGTCAAACCTGCTCTTTCGTATTTGGATGTTATCAAGACCTTGAATCAAAACTTCGATTTGCCAGTTGCCGCCTACAATGTCTCTGGCGAATATGCTATGGTAAAAGCCGCTGCTCAAAATGGATGGCTTGATGGGCAGAGAGCGATGGTAGAAGTGCTTCTATCTATAAAACGAGCAGGTGCGAAGGTAATTCTTACCTATTTTGCCAAAGAATTTGCACTTCTGCAAACTCAAGTGTAAAAAGTCACAATTTTCGTTTTTTTTAAACGTTTAGTGTGTTAGCCAAGAAGCGAGTAATATCTGTATTCAACACCTAACTCATATGTTTGACTCTATGAAAAAAATCACTGGAATCTTTATACTCTTTTGTATTTGGTGTGCAGGCTGCAAACAAGACGAACCACAGCCCAAAAGTGTATCCGATATTTTGATAGAAGATAGTGAGTTAGGGATGTTAAGAGCTGCCATTGACCATGCAGGTATCAGAGATGCGTTCAAGACAAGTACTGTTACGATCTATGCGCCTAGTGATGAAGGGTTTAAGGCGGCGGGTTTTGCGGATGCCTCTGCCATTACGGCATTGCCTCCTGAAGAAGTAAGAGCGCTTCTTACCAATCATATAATGATTGGGAAAATTACCAAAGAGAAAATGGCTCTAGGGTTAAATAATCCTGTTACGATGATGTCAAAGGGTAATGCCTTTTTATCAAATGTAAATGGAGGACCATTTTTGAATCATGCTAGGTTTACAAAAACGGATATGGTAGCTACCAATGGTGTAGTACATGTCATCAACAACGTGGTTCCGATAGCCAATCGCTCAGTGGGGCTTATTCTAAAAAATACCCCTGATTATAGTCTGTTTAGAGAAGCACTTTTGAGAGCTAGAATAGCCGACCCTCGTTTGCAAGAATTGGTTGATACCACCGCCAAAACAGTATTTTCGCCCTCTTATACTTTGTTTTTGCCTACCAATCAGGCAATGATAGCAGGGCGGCTTTCGTCGGCCGAAATATCAGTCACAAGCCCTATTATTTTGGCACGAACTGTGGGTTATCACATTGCGCTGAGCCGCTATTTCTCTTATATGCTGTCGGGCAATCTAGCGATGCTAGACGCTTCTTACGTGACTAGCTTTGATGTTCAGTCGACTGGTATTAAAATCAAAGATCGGCAAAATCCCCCTACTGAAGCCAATCTTATTAAAACAAATATCAACGCGACTAATGGGATTATCCACGTGATTGATAAAGTTTTAAAGCCTTAGGGCGGAACATAAATTGTGAAAATTTTGTATTAATTTTACTGTCAAACAATCAGTAAAAACATGAAAAGTTTAATAGCGGCTCTTTTGGTGTCTATGGTTGCCATCATGGGCTTCGTCAAAGCCGAATATTCAGATAAGAACACAGAAAGCAAAGACAAATTTCGCTATCGGGCATTGAGTAGCAACAATCCCGTGAAGATTTCTTGGGAAACCCTTCGTGATGTCACCTTTAAGAAAAAATGGTATCCCGAAGAATCAGTATATATGCTTTATCCTACTTTTGGCCCTAACGTCAATAAGTTGAATGGAAAAGAAGTACTGCTTACTGGCTATGTATTACCAATAGATGCGGAGGCTAATCTGTATGCGCTTTCGGCGTTTCCATTTAGTGCTTGTTTCTTTTGTGGAGGTGCAGGGCCGGAGTCGGTTGTGGGTCTCAAATTCAAAAAGACTGGTCGTAAATTCAAGACCGACGAGCGTCATACCTTGAGAGGCACTCTAAAACTCAATGCAGATAACATCTACGAATTGAATTATAACATTGAAGGTGCCGAAATTGCAGACGAATAATACTGGTTCGATGTAAGCCAAATAAAAAGGGAAATCGAGTTTACATCGATTTCCCTTTTTATTTGGCAATAGTGACATTGATATAAATATCACTATTGCGGCCTCTATCATCGCTGCAAGAAATCTTGACTTTGCCAGGAGGTGGACTAAAAAATACTGGACTTTGTGGTTTTGTTTTTTCTACAAGTTTATCATTTACGTACCAATATACCATCGTTACGTCATTAGATACTTGGCAAGACAGCTGCATCTGTTGGTCGTCTAAAAAATACTCGCTGCCGTCGTTTGGACTAGTGATTGTAGGTCCACCTGCTTGGAAGATGCGGGTACAGTAAGGATTATGAGAAGGAATCTTGACATAGGGGATTTGCTTAGATTCGTTGTAAGCGATTAGTTCTGGCGAAAGGTTTGGGTACAATTTACGTTGAAAACCAGTATCGGGTAAGCATTGTGAGCAATAAGAAAGGGTTTCATTTTTGTTGGTAAATACCCATTTGAGGTGTTGGCATTTTCGACTCGGTGATATGCCCATAATAGCGTAGTCAATGATTTGATGATTACAAAAACTATTAGGAGCATCCCCACTCTCGGCACATACCTTTCGAGAAATAATATTGGCAGCAGGGCGGAACCATCCTTTGGGGGAATTGTAATCGATGGCATTGAAAATATCAAAGAGAAGGGGAGTGGCAATATTGGCACCATTGAGTTCGGGTACTCCTGTTCCCGAAAAATTACCTATCCAGACTCCTACTGTATAATGTTGATTATAGCCGATACTCCAAGCATCTTTTTTGCCATAGGAAGTACCCGTTTTCCAAGCAATACGCGGTAAATGATAGGTATTGTCGAAGTTGTTGGGCAAATCGGGGCGTGTAATTTGGGTAAGAATATTCGTAATTAGATAAGATGCTTCTGCCGAAATCAGTACCTCTGCGGGTTTGGTAGTTTTCTCATTCGACTGTAGATAATGTAGGGGTTGGATTTTTCCTTGATTAGCAAATGAGGCAAAAAGACGAGTAAGTTCTTCTAAAGTCACTCCACAGCCTCCCAAAATCATCGAAAGCCCTAAATCTTTTGACTGTTTTTTGATTGTCTGAAAATCGGCTTTTTTTAAATATTCAATAAAAACACTGGGCGATATATCTTTTAATACTTTCACAGCCGGAATATTGAGCGAATTGGCTAGGGCAAATTCGACCGTTACTTTACCGTTGAAGTGTCGGTCAAAGTTTTCTGGTTCAAAACCCCCAAAGTTGGTTGGCACATCATTAAGGGTAGATTTTGGAGAAAGAAGACCTCTGTCAAAAGCCACCCCATAAAGAAGAGGCTTGAGGGTACTACCCGGAGACCTCACCGCCCTGATACCGTCTACCTGACCTCCGTCAAATATATTCTGAAAATCGGCCGAACCTACATAAGCTTCTACGTTGAGGGTTTGATTATTGACTACAAGAACTGCGGCATTGTGGATATTGATGCTACGTAGACGATTTACATAATTTTTGGTGATTTGTTCGGCTTGTATCTGTCGATTTGCGAGCAAAGTAGTATGGACAATGGGAGTGTTTTTGTGCTCTTTTTGCATTCTTATGGCCCAATGAGGCGCCTTTTTAGGAGCTTCACGTCGATACGCGTTGAGGGGTTCTTGTAAGGCGTCTTCAATGTCGCGCTGTTTAAAAACCCCTGTTTGCTCAAATCGCTTCAGCCATTTATTTCTTTCACTTATGATAAAACCATTATTTTTTCCTAACCTCAAACTAGACGGGCGATTAGGAATAATAGCAAGCGTCGTAATTTCGGCCAAGCTCAGCAGCTGAGGAAGCTTGCCAAAGTAAAGCAAAGAAGCGGATTTCATCCCTTCGATATTGCTACCGTAAGGGACCAAATTGAGATAAAGCTGAAGAATCTCATCTTTGGAATAATGAACTTCCAATTGAGTAGCCCGAAAAACCTCAATCATTTTGCTAGTATAGGTGCGTTTTCGTGGCTCTAGCAGCCGTACTACTTGCATCGTAATGGTAGATGCTCCTGATACACGCCGTTGGCGTAGGAGGTTGTTTACGGCTGCTTTAGCTAAAGCAAAAGGATTGATTCCAAAATGATAATAAAAGTATTTGTCTTCTTTTTGGAGAATGGTTTGTCGAAGAATAGGGGTAATCTCATCTAGCTCAGTATATATTCTCCACTTATCTTCTTTGTTTAAAAAAGCATGAAGCACACTGCCATCCGCTGCCGTAACGAGCGTCGAGTAAGAAGGCTTAACTCGAAAAGGAAAGAAAATATCAAGCAGAAAAAAAAGTATCAATGGGCTTATCAACAGCCCATTGCGAAGATTGAATATTCGTTGAAAAGAACTTTTTTTTACTACTTCTAGCATGAGTATGAATGCTTAAGAGACCTATACCTCTTCCAATAAAGTTCTAAAAGACACATACTTGTTTTGAAAAAGCGAGTGATGTTTTTGCTGATGAACCGTGTCATGAAGATTCTGGTAAGTGAAATAATCTTCCATGCTTTGAAAATAATATTGGCACGAGTAGGTAATCCCTTCATTTTCAATCTCTGTCAAAAGGCGCAAGAGCTTATTGCCTTCAAGCAGCCCTGTTGCCATTATTTCTGGCATGTGTACTTTCTTCATCCATTGAAGCCACTCACTTTCTATCGCTTTGTCGATATTGACGGTTACACTATATAAAATCATAATTTTGGTCTTTATTTGATTCGAAACGCAATATTTAAAAATATAGTGGGCTTTTCGATACCATAAAAAAATAATATTAATTTGTTGGGCGTTTCGAACTTAAATAGTAGATTTATCCAAGTGATAAGTCCCTCCAATTTCAAGACCTGTCCAATGGACTATAAGGCATTAAGAGAATTGGTCAGACAGGGTGAAGGTAAGCATATTGAATTCAAATTGAAGACCAACCACCCCGAAAAAATCGTCCGTGAAGTCGTGGCATTTGCCAATACTGACGGCGGACGCCTTCTCATCGGCATCGGTGATGACCGCACCATCAAAGGACTCAAATACGTAGATGAGGATGAATACTTGTTGGTGAGAGCTATTGAAAAATATTGCTCCCCCCATATACAATACACCGTTGAAAGAGTGCCGGTAGCAGAAGAACGAGATGTGTTGGTATTCAATATTTTGCCGAGTCCTCAACGACCTCATTATGTATTGCAAGAGCCTGATGCTGCTCGTACTAATACCACTTATGTACGCAAGAAATTTGTACCCCAAAAGCAAGCGCCAAAGCTAGTGAAAAAAGCCTATGTGCGTGTAGCGGATAAATCGATACAAGCAAGTTGGGAAATGCGGGAGATTTTGAGGCGGAAAAACAACGACCACAATGTCAAGTTTAGATACGGAGACAACGAACGTAAACTAATGCAGCATTTGGATAAGCATCGCAGTGTGACTGTCGATGATTTTGCGTCTGTGGCAGGTATTTCAAGAAATCTAGCCTCCAAAACGCTGGTTTTGCTAGTATTAGCCAATGTGTTAGAAGTGCATCCTGACGAAATGGTAGACCGCTTTACAATGGTAGATATCAACTAAAACAAAAATCCACCGCCCTTAAAAAGGATGGTGGATTACTATACTACCTAAACCTCTACCATTTAATTATTTCTTCTATTAAAACGGTTATTAAGTCCAATTTGTTCGTATAACAACTAAAAAGATTTTTTTCTCTACCTAATTTATAGCTGTTTAGCGTGTTTTTGGCCAAATTAAGCTATTATTTTGCTTTTGCGATAGCCGTAGCTAAAATAAATAATTAAACCTGCTGTCATCCACCCAAAAAAGACAAACCAAGAATTGATGGGAATTTCAATCATGAGATAGGTACAACATAAAATACCCATCACCGGAATCAAAGACCACTTCTTTAGAAAACTGTATACAGTTACCCACAGAGAAAGCGCTAAAAATATCAAAAAAAGGTATTCTTGGTGTTGCTCGTTCCCAAAATGAGAAAATGCTTCACTGATTCTTTGGCGCGAAAAATAGACAAATACAATCCAAAGAACAGGAATGATAAACCCACTATTAATATACGGAATTCGAAACGATTTCGATGATTGATTTTCTTCTTTGGGCAAAATTAAAACTCCTCCACACACTAGTACAAAAGCAAATAGGGTCCCAATACTAGTAAGGTCAGTAACCAACGAAGCATCCATAAATAAAGCTGGGATTGCGACTAAAATCCCCGTAATAATAGTTGAAAAAGAAGGCGTGCTATAACGAGGGTGAATTTTACTGAAAGCCTTAGGAAGTAGCCCATCGCGACTCATACTCATCCAAATGCGGGGTTGGCCAATCTGAAATACCAATAAAACACTCGTAGCCGCTACTACCGCACTAATCGAAATAAAATAACCTACGCGAGGTTGACCGATTTTGTCGAATACGTAGGCCAATGGATCTGCTACTCCTTGAAACTCTGAATAATTGACCATACCTGTGATCACAAGCGCTGTGACGATATAAATAAGAGTACAGATAATCAATGAATAAATCATGCCTTTGGGGAGGTCACGTTGGGGATTGGCGCATTCTTCGGCAGTGGTAGAGATAGCATCAAAGCCAATGTAGGCAAAGAAAACGGCCGAAACTCCTTTCAGAACACCGCCAAAGCCATTAGGTAAGAAAGGCGTCCAATTGTCGGTATCAATAAAAAATATACCTACTGCAAATACCACAAATAAAACAATGAGCTTTAAAGCTACCATGGCGTTGGCGCTACGTTTGCTTTCTTGGATACCTATATAAGCTAGGATAGTAACAAGCACTACAATTACAAACGCTGGGATATTAATAATAAATCTTGTATCGCCCAAGAGTGGGGCCGTAGTCCAAGCCAGATTCTCGACCGATTTACCCGCAGACAAGGTTTGTTCATACACTTTTTGGGCGGTTGCAGCGTCTGTTATCATCCATCTAGGCAACACTATACCCACACCCTGCAAAATATTGTCGAAATAGCTACTCCAAGAAATAGCAACGACTATGTTGCCGATGGCATATTCGAGAATCAAAGCCCAGCCGATAATCCAAGCGATGATTTCGCCGAAAGTCACATAAGAATAAGTATAGGCACTTCCCGAAACCGGTACTCTAGAAGCAAACTCTGCATAACACAATGCCGTAAAACCACAAGTGACAGCAGTAATGATAAAAAGAAAAATAACACCCGGCCCGCCATCATAAGCTGCGGCTCCGATAGTAGAAAAAATACCCGCCCCGATGACAGCCGCAATCCCCATCGATACTAGGTCTCTTACATTAAGAATTTTAGCCATGCCATTGCTATGGCTTTCTAAAGAGGCATTGTCTAGTATTTTTTTTAACGACTTTTTGCGAAATAAAGATTTGTTCATTGAAGTGTTTTAGGTTTGGTTTACTCTATCTATGGTAAAAATATAAATTATTGTGAACAAATCTACTCTAATGTTAGCTTTTGGGAAACTGAAGTACTTGGCATTATTTTTGATATAGATACTTTAGGTAGTATTTAAATATCTGATTGATAAAAGTTTACATCTATGTCAACTAAAGTTAAACCTTACTCTGTCGTTAAATCCCGTATTTCGCCGAATGTGAAAAAGCGTTTGATTGCTTCTGGCAAAGTTATTGTATCTAACGTTTCTCTTAGACCCACGGGTGTGGCTATTCAACCCGCCTTGCCAGATTCGCCCCTTTGGAGAAGAACCTTTTTTGGAAAGTATCGTGGCCTTAACGAAGATAAAGTGGAGCAACGCTCTGAGGAGCTTGCTATGAATTTTGAGGTACTTATTTAGGGTTCAGAGACGGTTTTTGGCCCGTATGAAGTCCTCCCAAGTATCAATATCAGACAAGGTTTCTAATAAATAATACGGAAGTAGAGGGGCGTGATTAGGATTGTATTTTTCTAAATCAGCTAAAGTTTCCTCTAATAGATGGGCTTGACTCCAAGATTTATTTTCAAACAAATAAGAATGTAATTGGCTCATTCCTAGTAGATAATAGCCCCCGTCATTGGCTGGGCCAATCACGACTTCGGCTTTTTCTAGATGCTCAAAAGCCTCTTCCAAATGCTTTGCCGTTATATCAAGACAATCACTGCCAATAATCACCACTCGATCGGCTTCCGTAAACTCAGCTTCAAAAGCTGCTCTCATCCTTCCTCCTAAATCGGACACGTCATTTTGGCTTTTTTTGAAAAAAAAGTCACTCGTCCATAAGTCATTATTATTTATAAAATCTCCATAATAAATAACGACTCTTTTATCATAATCTAAAGAATTTTGGCGAAGCCACTCAATCGTTATATTTTTAGTGTGTTGGAGAAGTTCACAATATACTTCTACAGCCTTTTGATGTCCAGCCTTCGCTGCTAATCGAGTCTTTACTTTTCCAGCAATTGGGTTTTTTACAAAAACAATAAGTGAGCAAATCATTCGTTTGGGTTGGATAGTTGAAATAAAGATAGTAAGATTGACAAAAAAATAGAACGAACACGGTAGTTCAATACTTTTATGAAACATTTCCTTTGGGTAGCTTTATTCTTAACCACCACCACATCATTTGCACAAGACGTTGCATTTAAGAAAATCATTGAAAACCAAAAAGTTGATCCTACCCTCGCTACCCTTACAGAAAGTGAGCAAAAAGAATCGGGAGTATTGCTCCGTAATCAGATTTTTATCGAATATACGTTTGATTCGCTAGGTCAGTTTGCTTGTTTGGAGGGAATTTTTAAACGCATCCGAATCAATGATTCTAAATCAATTGAGATGTACAATAAAATCGTTTTGCCGGTACCAAACACCAACGATTTGCTGTATCTCAAAGCAAGAAGTATTAGCAAAAATGGCACCATTAAAGAAGTAGGATTGGAAGCGGTCAAAGAACTTGAAGAGCGTGGAAGAGTCTATAAAATATTGGCAGTAGAGGGGTTGGAGGTAGGCGGAGAGCTGGAATATGCCACTCTTTTTAGACGCAATAGCACCTTGTTTGGTTCTGAAATTTTACAGAGTGATATTCCAGTCAGAGCTACTGAGCTTAAGATTATTACGCCTTCTTATTTAGTGTTTGAAGCCAAAGTATACAATGCTCCTGCGAGTGTCGAAACCGATACAGTTTCTCAAAAGCGAATCACCACCATTTTGGTCAAAAATCTAGGACCTATCCACGAAGAAAAATACGCTAACTTAAAGGCTAATATCGTAAAAGCAGATTATAAATTGTCCTACAATCTGAGCCGAGGCGAAGAGCGATTGTACACTTGGCAAAGTGCCGCCGAAACTTTCTATGATTATCTCCGAACAGGAATTGAAGAATCGAAAGCAGATGTAGGGGCTTTGTTAACAAAAGAAAAAATAAAAGGGCTTCCTGCCGAAGTTGCCCTCAAAAAATTTGAGAATTATGCCAAAACCAACATCGCTGTCAAGGAAGAAGAAGAGGCTGATGTTGCTTCGGATGTACTAAAAAAACAGTATGCTTCCAAAGCAGGCATGATGCGGCTTTATATTTCGGCCTTAGAAATACTCAATATTCCTTATGAAATCGTGGTAGGCTGTAGCCGAGCGGATGCGGTATTTGATAAAGATTTTGATTCTTGGAGCTTTTTAGATGAATACTTGCTGTATTTTCCTGCTACCAAAAAGTTTTTGGATCCAAGTAGCCCTATTTTGCGCTACGGGATGATTGACCAATATATGGAAGGTAACAATGCGCTATTTATTAAAACCATAAAAGAAGGTATGCAAACAATCCCAGAGGCTGAAATTCGCTTGATTCCGTTTTCGACTATAGTGGACAATCATGATGATTTGATGATAGATGTGAGTTTTTCGCCAACTATGGATCAAGTACAAGGAAAAGTAACCCGTCAGATGACAGGACATCAGGCGGCACAACTGCGTCCCTACTATCATTTTGTAAAAGCAGAAGAAGAGCGAAAGCAGTTGACCAACGAAATTATTAAATCTACCCTAAAACCTGATGTGACTTATTCCAATGCTCAAGTCAAAAATACAAATCTAAATAGTGACGAAGCCAATAAGCCGTTTATCCTCACAACCGATATTGCCCTAAAGAGTGTACTCGAACGAGCGGGGAAAAAATATTTGTTTAAAATAGGAGAGCTTATTGGACCGCAAGTAGAGATGTACAACGAAAGAGAGCGGCAGTACTCGATTGATATGGGCAATGCCCACGCTTACAAAAGAGTAATGAAAATCAGGATTCCACAAGGCTATAAAGTGAGCGGACTAGAAAGCTTAAAGCGCAACATTACGGATGGTAAAGCGGAGCCGGCGATGGGGTTTGTGTCTGATTATAAACTAGAGGCTGGCGTGCTCACGGTCACGATTGATGAGTTTTATAAGCAGGTTTTACAGCCTATAGATACCTACGAATCGTTCCAAAAAATAATCAATGCAGCGGCTGATTTTAATAAAGTGACGTTGTTGCTAGAGAAAAGCTAAAACTCTTATTAGGAATCCATAATTTTGTCATTTTAAAAAGAAGAATCAAAAGACAATACCAATTCTGAATGATGAATTTTAAAAATTGGATATTATTGCTCCCTATGACCTACATCGCAATAGGGTGCGTGACTTCAAAACCTACACGCTCTACTACGGTAGATGCCTATAGCAATTATGACGAAGACTTGTCGGGCGTGCGACCACGATACAAAGAGGTAGCCCCAGTAGAAACTGCCCCCAAAAAAAATGAAGTAAAGCGTGTATTGTCTGATCAGCCTTTGCACGTAAATCGACGACTCGATGCCGTAGTCGATACTATCGCGGCTCGCAATCGCAATATTCGGTTTGCTTCTGGCTATCGGATTCAAATCTATGTGGGTAGTACCCGCAAAGACGCCGATGATGCCAAACTTTATACTTATCAAACCTTTCCAGAATTAAATCCCTACTTGATGTATAGCCAGCCTACTTACCGTGTTCGGATCGGAGACTTCATGAATCGTATCGATGCTGAGCGATATCTGGAGCAAGTGCGTACGCGATATGCCTCTGCGGTGGTTCTGGCCGAAAAAATTGACTTAAAAAAGAGCTTATTAATCAAGTAAAAACACTTAAATAGAGTCGCAGGGCGGCATTGTTACTAATATGAAAAAACGGGCACTCATTACGGGGATTACTGGCCAAGACGGCGCCTATTTGACAGAACTGTTGTTAGAAAAAGGATATGAAGTACACGGGATTAAGCGTAGAAGCTCTCTCTTCAACACCCAGCGTATTGACCATCTTTACGAAGACCCTCATGATAAAGGAGTTCGTCTTCATTTGCATTATGGGGATCTCTCAGATTCTACCAATGTGATTCGTCTTATTCAGGAAATTCAGCCAGACGAAATATATAACCTTGGTGCGCAGTCTCACGTGAGGGTGAGTTTTGAGGAACCCGAATATACCGCTCAAGTGGACGGTTTGGGTACGATGCGTATTTTGGAGGCAGTAAGGCTGTTAGGGTTGACAAAGAAGACCCGTGTCTATCAGGCGTCTACTTCGGAGCTTTATGGGTTGGTACAGGCAGTTCCTCAATCTGAGACAACCCCTTTTTACCCTCGTTCGCCTTATGCGGTAGCCAAATTGTACGGTTATTGGATTACGGTCAATTACCGCGAAGCCTATGACATGTATGCCGTCAACGGTATCTTATTTAATCATGAATCGCCATTGAGAGGAGAGACGTTCGTAACTCGCAAAATCACCCGGGCTGTGGCTAGGATTGCACTTGGCTTGCAAGACAAAATGTATTTGGGTAACCTTGATGCTCAACGCGACTGGGGCCATGCCAAAGATTATGTAGAAGCAATGTGGCGGATGCTTCAGCAAGATACACCAGAGGATTTTGTAATTGCGACAGGGATTACTACACGAATCCGGGATTTTGTAAGAATGGCTTTTGCTGAAGTCGGAGTGGAGTTAGAGTTTACAGGAGAAGGGGTAGAAGAAAAAGCAATTGTACTTAAATCCAACAACCCCGCTTATTCACTTTCAGTGGGCAAAGAAGTAGTGGGTATTGACCCTCGTTATTTCCGCCCTACGGAAGTAGATTTGTTGATAGGTGATCCTACGAAGGCTAAGACCAAACTTGGCTGGGAACCAAAATACGACCTACCAGCACTTGTGAAAGAAATGGTGGCTTCGGATATTGAAATTTTCAAACGTGATCAGCTGCTCGAAAAAGAAGGACATCGTACCCTCAAATATTACGAGTAATAGAGCTTAAAGTCAATCGCCTTGCTATGCCAAGGCGATTGACTTTAGGATTAGCCGCGCTGTCTTGCGGCTTCATAAATCACCATCCCTGCTGCTACTGATACGTTTAGGGATGATACCTTCCCAATCATTGGGATTTTGATGGTCATATTTGCTCTTCGAATGAGATCGGGAGATACCCCATCTTCCTCTGACCCCATAACGATAGCCGTGGGGCTGGCAAAATCAATGTTACTTACAATTTGACTCGCTTTCTCAGTACATACTACTACCTGTACGCCGCTATCTTGTAAATACTGAACGGCATCTATTAAATTGTTTTCGCGACAAACCGGTAAATAGTTGAGCGCACCAGAAGAAGTTTTGAGGGCGTCGCTGTTGATTTGTGCGGCGCCACGCATAGGTACCACAATAGCATGAACTCCCATACATTCGGCAGTACGTGCAATAGCCCCAAAGTTGCGAACATCCGTGATGCGATCAAGCAATAATAACAGAGGTACTTCGCCTTTTTCAAAGATAGTAGCTAAAATATTGTGTAACGAAACATAGCGAATCGCTGACATAAAGGCAATCACCCCTTGATGATTTTTGCGCGTAATTTGGTTGAGTTTCTCCATCGGAACGCGTTGTACTGGAATCTCGCGTTCGGCGGCTAATTGCTGGATTTCGTTGAAGTTTTGCTCACGATAAATCATGATTTTGTCAATCTCCTGTCCTGCACGAATCGCTTCCGCTACCGACTGTATACCAAATACTAATTCTTTTTCGCGGGCTTTATCTACTGGTTTTGTAGTATGAAAAGTCCTTTTAGGAGGATAGCCGTCTTTTTGAAATGCCATAGTTTTAAAGTTTTTTAGCGGTCACCATCGCCATTCCGGGTATGGTGAAATAGTGTATTGTTTTATGAATTTTAAGGCCTGCAGATTGTTGCCAAGATTGGATTTCATTTACAGTCCAGTTGCCTGAAGTACTCGTCAAGCCAAAAAATAAATTGCTCGAACTGCCGACCAGCTCAGCTTTACGTTCTAAAGAAGGACGTATAAATTCATTGACGATAAATATACCTCCTTTGCGAAGAGCTTGAGCGATTCGTTGTGTTAAATCTTTATTTTGTTTCTCCGTAAAATGATGTGCTACGTTTGAAAGTAATATTACATCATACGTATCAGGGCTGAGAGGGGTGGAGAGGGCATTGCCTGCTATGTATGAAATGCGATTTGTAAAGTCAGTCACAGGAGATGCTTTATCTAGCGCTTCTGGTAAATCCAGAATGGTTGCTTGCAATGTAGGGTACTTTCGACAAAGAGCAGCCACATATTGGCCGTTTGCCCCACCGATGTCGAGTAAGTGAGTCGCTTTTTTGGGAATAGGTACCCTTTGCACAAACTCTCTGACTTCGGAGCGAGCTACGGCGGTCATGGCATCTTGATAAAGCTTCCATTGCGTTTCGGTAAATACTTCATGCGATTCCATACCTTGTCCCGTCCGTAAATACTGTCCTAGCTTACTCACCCATTCCCAGGCCACGTGATTGTTATACAGGGCAATCGCATGTACAGAATGTGGGCTATCTGGGGCTATCCATTTTTTTGCCATTGGAGTCAAAGAAAAGTGCCCTTGATGGTAGCTTAAATACTCCATCGAAACCAAAAGCGTGAGCAATTGCTCCAATGCACCTTCGTGCAGATTGCAAGAGTGCGCTATGCGTTTGGTGGTATCTTGGCCTTTTTCGATAGTCTCAAAAACCCCTGCTTCGGCTGCCTCCATCACTGCTTTGGCCATCACAAAATACATTTGAATATGTAACAACGGAATGGGAACCTGATTGGTCTGGAGGGCTAACCATTCAAGCGGATTTTCGGGGGCGACGCGAAGTTGCATAGATAAGGAGCTTTCGGAGATGGAAGGTAGACTTCCCCGATTAAAAACGCAAATAACTAGCAAAAAACCCGCCTGAATTTTCAAGCGGGTTTTTTACCAAGTTTTCTCTAATGTAGTTGTAAATGATTGGTTTCTTTTGAATTAATCAAATACAACAATAATCACTCTATGACTTAGGCTTCTGCCAATTCGATGTGAACAAAAGACTTGTTGTCACGTCCACGAGAGAATTTTACAGTACCATCTGCTAAAGCAAAGAGCGTATAGTCGCGGCCAACACCAACGTTGCGACCTGGGTGATACTTAGTACCACGCTGACGCACGATGATATTACCAGCTACGGCAGATTGGCCTCCGAAGATTTTAACGCCAAGGCGCTTACTTTCCGATTCGCGGCCGTTTTTCGAACTACCTACACCTTTCTTGTGTGCCATTTCTTTAAGTATTTTAAAATTTTAAAACGCTATTGATTGAAGTAAATTAGCCTACGATTGCGTCGATTTTTACTTTTGTAAGAGCTTGACGGTGACCGTTTTTCTTCACGTATCCTTTACGACGTTTTTTCTTGAAAACGATTACTTTCTCACCTTTGAGGTGCTCTACAACAGTGGCTTTTACACTGGCACCGGTTACCGTCGGTGCGCCTATGCTAATGGTACCTGCGTTGTCCACTAGCAATACTTTGTCAAACACGAGTGCAGCGTCCACATCTCCTTCCAAACGGTTGGTAAAGATTTGTTGGCCCTCTTCTACTTTAAATTGCTGTCCCGCGATTTCTACGATTGCGTACATGATGATTGGGATTAAATCAGTTTTTTCCAAAAATGGAGTGCAAAAATAGTGGTTTTGCTAAAAATTAGCAATTTATTTTTATCAAAATCTAAAAAAAGTGTAGCTATTTGGGACTACTCTCTACATTTTAGGGAATAGTTTGACAAAGAGGACAAAAATAGGTGGTTCGTCCTCCTACTTGCGATTGCTGTATTTCTACTCTGCCGCAAGGACAGAGTTTGTGTCGTAAGGCTTCTTCATAAGGGGAGGGGGCCCATTCACGGGCATGAATCAAGAAGCTTTTAGGAAACATCCCATAGTTTGCTTCGTGCTCGATTGCGGTTTCCAATACAAGTTTGATAGCGAAAAAAATACGCTCTATTTCTTCATTACTAAGGCTTTGGCTGAGTCGTTCAGGGTGAATTTTAGCCTGAAAAAGTACATCATCTACAATCCAATTGCCGATACCCGCTACTGTACTTTGGTCAAGTAGGATGGGTTTAATCATGCTTTTCTTTTGTCGGATGTTATGACTTAGTTGCTCCAAACTAATAGTAAGTGCGTCAGGTGCAATTTTTTTCTCTTTCAAAAAAGTAGGAATATCTTCTACGAGTCCAATACGCTCAAATTTGCGCGGACAAATAAACCCTAAATTGAAACCTGAGCGGAATATGAAGACAATACGAGCATGACGTGGACGTGGAATCGACGAATGATAATATTCCAAATCGCCCGTCATTCCAAAATGAAATCGAAGAATAGGGCCTTGGTCGGTAGTTACAAACAAGTTTTTACCTACTCGCTGGGTTTTTACAAAACATGCCCCAATTAGAGCTTCGGTGAGGGTGGCATAGTCGGTGGTGAGTAGTTTTGGGTCTTCCACCTCAATCGCCTCAATCACCTGATGAAGTGAAGTAGCTTCAAAATAACGACGGTATGTTTCGACTTCGGGTAGTTCGGGCATAAACGTTTGAGTTTACAATAGAAAACTCAAAACCGCCTAACTTGATTCGAAAATTTGAACTTTTTTACCATTGTTATTCAATCACTTTTGGTACCTTAAAATATACCCCATCTTGAGAAGGAGCGTTGGCGAGAGCTTGCTCACGCGGAAGGTGCTGACCTACAATATCTTCGCGCATTACGTTGATTTCGGAAGAGATATGCGTAAGTGGAGGGACATTGTCGGTATCTAGTTCATTGAGCTGCTCCATCCAAGAGAGTACGTTTTCTAAGCTTTGAAGGAGTGGAGCTTCTTCTTCGGGCTTGATTTCCAAACGGGCTAAGTTGGCGATTTTGTGGAGCGTGTCTTTGTCTATTTGCATCGGCTTAAATTTTCACAAAATTAAGAGAATCTCCTCAATTAGGGCAAACAACTAAGAATTTAACCGCCAAACCGCAACTTTTCGCCAAAGAGTGTATTATACGACTAAATGGCTTTAAGTTTGAAAATCAATAGAGTTGACTTTAAGGTATTTGACAAAAACGACGCTCAGGTTTTTGGTGAAATCTACGACGCATTTTACTCAAAAATTTTTGGGTATGCTTTTCGTAGAGTGGGTGATTATGATATAGCTCGTGACATAGCAGCCGAAACTTTTCTAAAAGCTTACCTAAACATTCATCATTACAGGTTTGAGGGACATTCTGTTTCTGCATGGCTTTATAAAATTGCAACCAATGAAATCAATCTCTTTTTTAGAAATCAAAAATATCGCCCCGACCTATTTGGGCAGCTTTCTCATGAAGTAATTTCAGATCGGGAGTTGTTGGTTGTATTTGACAAAGAAAGACAAGACGCAGAACGAGATATGGCCCAGTTTGAAGCCTTTAATGAGGTTCAAAACCAATTAAAAAAGCTGGATGTAAAGTACCAAGAAGTAATTTCTCTAAAATATTTTGAAGAAAAAAGCATACTCGAAATCAGTGCTATTTTAGAAAAGCCAGAGGGGACGGTCAAATCGCTACTGTCGCGAGGACTAGAGATATTAAGAAAAAAGATGAGTTAAGGTTTTTATTAGCCAAAGAAATAGAGACAATGGAAAATCACGAAGAGTTTGAAAAAAGAATGCAGGGCTTAAAAAAGCCCACTCCAGCGACTCAACACCAAGCGTATCTGAAGGTGCCCATACTTAATACTCGAAAATCGGCTGCTATTGGATGGTGGCTTGTTTTATTTCCGTTGCTTTTGTTGGCGTTTTTGGGAATGAAAGAAATTTTTAAATCTGACAACCACGTGGTAGATACTTTTTTTGATACCCTTACGGTATTTGATAGAGCCCACGGAGGATGGTTTTCGCCTCTGCTTTTTTTCCTTTTTCCTTTGATTGCCGCCGGTATGAACCTACTTTCATTGCTCAATATCATTTATGATAGAAACACCAACGAGTTGATTGTTACGATAAAACTACGTTTTTGGAATCTTTTCCTGATTGGGATTGGCACGAGTGTGGCACTTATAATCGGTTTTTATGCAGTCACCGAAAACATGATTGAAAAGTCAATGCAAGATATGGAAAGACTTAGACACATAGAACACCTAAAATAACCGAGACAAATGAAATGGTTTGAGAGGAAAACGATTTTTTTTAAGCCTTATTCCTTAGCAGGGTGGGGGTTGTTTATGCTTACATTGGGCTATTGTACATATGCTTTTATTGAAGCCAAAGAGCATGCTAATTCGCTAAGCGACGTGCTTATTCAGTGGGTTTTCAGAGTAGCTTTGGTAGGGGTTATGTATTCTGTGATTGCTTATTTTACCTCCCCAGAAGAGTAGCTTCTTCCAAATTAGTAGCATGGGTATTGGGGAGTTTGTTGTATTTTTGTAGAAGGCAGAAAATACAGGTTGCATTCGGGGTATTGTTATAAAAAAACTTAAAAAGTTAAAATCCCAATACGCCAACAAACTACTTTCCTATGAGCGTCAAACACGATAAAAACCTCGGGACTAAACAAAAAGCGCTTAAAATCAATCTTGATAGGCGTATTTATGGCTCTTTTGCTGAAATTGGAGCGGGCCAGGATACCGCCGCCAATTTTTTTAAAGCTGGCGGTGCTTCGGGCACCATTGCCAAAACTATGTCGGCTTATGACATGAAATTCAGTGACGAAATCTACGGCCCTGAACCCAGCGGGCGCTATGTAGTAGAGTCGCGGTTGATGAAAATGATTCAACATGAATATGACCTTGTCGAGCAGCGGTTGGCCGAAAAACGAGGTGCCGATAGTTTGTTTTTTGCTTTTGCCAATACTGTAGTAGCGCTTAATTATCAGAAAAGCAACGAAGGGCATGGCTGGCTGGGGTTGCGGTTTCAGTTGACTCCTCGCGCTCCTTACAATGACGTGGTGATTCATATCAAAATGCTTGATAATGATAGCATTATGCAGCAGCAAGCCTTGGGGGTGATTGGGGTTAATTTGATATATGCTTGTTTTTATTATTACAAATCACCAGAAACATTGCTTTTGTCGTTGATGGATGATTTAAGCCTAGACCGAGTTCAGATAGACATGATTCGGATTCAAGGACCCGACTTTAAGCATGTTGACAATCGCCTACTTAGTTTGTACTTGGTAAAACATGGTTTTACGGAGGTAGCCATGTTTGGCCCTGACGGACAAGTGTTACAGCCTTCAGAAGCACTTTACAAAAAACACATCTTGCTATTGAGAGGCCGACTCCGACCCATTACCAATGTACACGTAGATATGCTTCGCAATGGCCTCAAACAATTTAAGGCTGAGCCCGACGTAGATGAAAAGAAAGTAGTAATGGTGGCCGAGCTTACGCTCCAAAATCTGAGGGGAGGTGAGCAAGATATCAACGAAAAAGACTTTTTGGATAGGGTAGATATTTTGAGTTCGATTGGCCAAACGGTAATGATTTCAAATTACCAAGAGTATCATCGATTGGTGGCGTTTTTGGCAAAAACTACCCGTGTTAAGATTGGATTGGTAGTAGGCGTGCCCAACTTGGAGTATATTTTTGAAGAAAGTTATTATCAAAATTTGCCTGGTGGTATCTTGGAATCGTTTTCGACGCTGTTTAGTCGAAATGTGAAGCTTTTTGTATATCCCACTATCAAAGCAGGAAAAATGTTTACCTGTCAAAATTTTGAGCTTCCTACCAATCTACAGCCGTTGTTTAGCTATTTGATTTGTAACGACAAAATCGAAGATATTCGTGATTTCAACGAAGAAAATCTCCGTATTTCGACCGACCGAGTGTTGGAACTTATCAAGCGTGGGGAACCGGGCTGGGAAGAAAGTGTGCCGGTAGAAGTGGCCGAAATGATTAAAAACAAATGTCTTTTTGGATTTCCTTGCGTGGTATTTGAGCCTAAACAGGCGGCTCGTATTCACCAAGCCGTAGGGAATTTATAATAAAATAATCCTTGGTTTGGGAGAACTTTGGATTTCTTTCAAACCAAGAATTGAGTAGAACAAGGGCAAAATATCGGGCATTTTTGGACTACTTAGTGAAATGTGGTAGGGAAGTATTTGTTTGATTTTGAGCGTCCTTCTTTTGAAAGAATTCCCTAAATCTTAATTTTGTGCTAATATTTTCAAAAAAGTATGCACAAATTCATTATTAGTTGTCTTGTTGTCACTTGGACAAGTGTAGGGTTGTGGTGGTTGGGAGAAAGGGACGTTCTCGCCAAGTATAGCAAAAACATCTTATCCCAAGATACTCTTCGTAAAAACCCGAAAGATTCGGGTCGGATTATAACGGACTTTAATTTTTCATCTCGCCAAGATACCATCAAGCCCGTTGGACTTCAGAAAGATACTACCTTTCGAGCTATGGCAGAAGACAATAGCTCAGAGGTGATAATCGGGGATTTGTCGCATATGTATATATGTCCCGGAAGTACCATCTTGGTTCCTTTTGAAACCAAAGGGAAATTTGAAGATAAAAATGAGTTTATTCTGCAAATGACCAACGTAGCGGGAAAGTTTGTAAATGTCTTAGACTCTATTCACGAAAGCCCCATTCGATTTACCTTACCTACCGACCGTACAGGTTCTGTAGCTCTTCGGCTTGTATCCACCCATCCAAATACGATTAGTCGGGCTACGCGATTGACGGTACTGCCATTTGCCCATGCTCGAATGGAGCTCAATGACGGTAGTTCGATTGCTAAGATTGGTCCAGGTCAGTTAGCGGCTTATCGTGTAATGCTTACAGGAGCCGCCCCTTGGTCTTTTACGCTTTCAGATGGAACAACGGTTGCCAATTCGTTCATCAATCCTTATATTTCTCAATTAGCGCCCAGTCAGACAAGTACCTTTAAAGTTACCTCTGTCTCTAATGCTTGTGGAAGTGGTACTACCTCAGGAGAAGTTGTGGTACAGGTAAGTCAGGATACGTTACCCGTGATTGCGCTTAAAGCCGTACCTCGGGCGGGATTTCGGGTGTGTACGAGTACGCCGTTTCAAATTAATTTCAATGCTACCGGTAAGTTTAATGCAGGCAATGGTTTTGTGGTACAGTTGAGTGATTCGACTGGCGAAAACTTCTCAAACTTATCAGCCTTGGCTTCCCAAAGCCCCATTATGACGCAAGTGCCTGCTACTCTCACTCCCGGCCTTTATAAACTTAGGGTAGTTTCTACGTTTCCTACTATTTCGAGCGATACCGTCGATGTGGCTATTTCAGCACCTGCTACAGCGCGACTACGCAGGGATACGCTACAGGTGGGAGAAGGCGAATCTACCGAACTTACCCTTGATTTTGAAGGAGGAGGGCCGTGGTTTGTATTGCTTTCGGATGGTACTTACCAAAATGACATTCGTTCTACTCCTTATCCGATTAAAGTATCACCCTATAATCCTACCTCTTATAGTATTTCTTCGGCGGGTGGTTTTTGTGGCGTAGGCAATTTTTCAGGAAGTGCGCTTGTAAAAGTGAAGATTCCCCCGTCTACGGTTACTACTGGTAGTCTCGCAGATAAAACCATTTGCTCAGGAACGGAGATTTCGGTGCCTTTTACGACCACAGGACGTTTCAACAACGCCAATAAATTTATTGTCCAAATGACCGATACAAGTGGTAAATGGATCAATATGCAAACCATAGGTGGCACAAGTTCGTTGAGAGCAAAAATTCTTCCTCCTTTTTTGAAAGATACCCTTACTACCCAACAAATACGGGTAATATCTACCGACCCCTTTGTGGAAGGAACGCCTACTACTATCAACGTAATGATGCCAAATGCGGCGCAAGCAATTGTGACTGGAGGGGCGGTGATTCGTCCGGGAGGTGCTGCGCGTATAAAAGTTTCTTTCAAAAACGGCCTTCCTCCTTGGTCTTTTACGTTATCTGATGGCTCAGCAGTGACTGGGACTTTTATTAATCCTTATCAGCTTACTGTCAATCCCCGTACAACTACTGAATACAAAGTGACTTCCGTAAACAATACTTGTGGTACGGGTATAGTGTCAGAAAATGGAGGTGCAACAATAAGAGTTGAGACCAACTAGTTTTTTTTACGATAATCGCCGCGCGAGAAGAATTTCTCAATAAAGCAATACATCAAAATAAAGAAATAGCGGCTACCCATTTCTTTGATTTTTAATTTAGATTCGCCGAATTTACGGTTGGTCCAGCTGTTTGGGACCACCGCGTATGAATATCCTCTCACGATGGTTTTGAGGGGAAGCTCTACGGTAAGGTTGAAATGGGGTGAAAGAAAAGGTTTGAGTCCTTCCATTGTCTCACGTTTATAGAGCTTAAAGGCGTTGGTGGTGTCGTTGTATTTGATTCCCATTACCATCCGAATGATAAAGTTAGCGAGACGGTTCACTACCTTTTTTACGGTAGGATAGTCATACACTTTGCCTCCTTTACCCCATCGGCTTCCAAATACGGCATCATAATTTCCCTCCACCATTTTTTTATAAAACTTTACTAAGTCTTCGGGATCATCGGAAAGGTCGGCCATGAAGACGGCTACGCAATCACCCGAAAAACGCTCCAATCCATAACGTACCGCATAGCCAAATCCATTGGGGCCAAGGTTGGTTTCATAAACCAAGGTGGGTATTTCTTTTGATAGATTATTTAAAACGTCGAGGGTATTGTCTTTGGAGTTGTCGTTTGTAACCCAAATTTCGTGGGGAATATTATGTTTGGACAAAGAAGCATAGAGCGTCTGCAAGGTTTGGGGCAGAGAATCTTGTTCGTTGTAGGCAGGAATAACAACACTTAATTTCATTTATCTACATCATGAATGAGTGAGAGGCAACTGGGAGCCTTGGTATGTTGACGACTCTTGTGGGTGCAAAACTCTTTTATTTTGCCCTAATTTCCAATTTCTTGAATCAAATGGTCGTATTTCTCAATGGTTTTTTGAGCAACGTCGTTGTATTTAAAATCTAGCCACTCATTCACATCTGCAAACATTTGGCGGCGATTACGAAGAAAATCCAAATTGGAAGTCGCGTGAATATTGCTCAATCCAGCGCGATGTTTTCGATAGATTCCCATCGCTTCGTTGAGATATCCGATTTTACCTTGGGCGGCGAGTTGGATTACCAAAGCCCAATCACCGGCGGCAGCTCGGTGATGCCATTGGGCAAAATCTTGCGTTTTGAAAAAATTGCGATACATTAAACTGGCCGTTCCTACAAACCAACGGTCTTCCAACAAATCTTCAATAGTCGATATTGATTTTTGGTCTGGCTGATTGAAAAAATGACTTGGTGAGCCATCTTCATAAACAACGCTCAAGTTGTGATGGCAAATCGCAAAATCAGGATTTGATTCTAAAAAATCAACCTGCTTTTGGAGTTTATAAGGGTCAGTCCAGTAATCATCTCCTTCACACAGAGCTACATACTCTCCTTTGCAAGCCTTTAACAAAAAAAGGACATTGTTACGTCCTGCAAACTCTTTGGGAAAGGACGGCCCTAAGTTGTGAGGATGTAAATAGGCTCTGATGAGGTCAGAGAATCGTTGTGTATAGTCTTGTATGATAGCGGGAGCCGTATCAGTAGAACCATCGTCGCCAATTACAATTTCAAACGGGAAATCGGTTTTTTGCTTGAGGGCGCCTTCAATCATCTCTCGAATATATTTTTCATGATTGAAAGTCGGGACACAGACGCTTACTTTCATCGGGATGATTCTTTCAGACGGTGAGGAAGAAGGGCAAAGAAACTATAAACTTGCATCATCCATTTGGGTAGGATATAATCTCTCACTACTTCTCTGGTGGTTTCGCGGTCAGGTTTCCCCAATTCAAGGTATTTTATGGCTAAGCGAGCGCGTCTAAAATAACTTTTTTGATATTGACGAGCTTCGAGCAGCATTTTATAATATCTGGCAATGTTTCTTTTTAATAAATCATCATATTGCTGACCTAGTTCTTTGTTGATACCCTCGTACATTTTGATACGATTGTAAAGAAAACGAGCATCTCTATAATGATCTCTAAAGCTCGCTCCACCACGATTTTTTCGATATACCGACATTACTCCCGAAACATACCCAATAGGCCCTTGTTTGGCTAGGATGACGTATCGGGGTATGTCACCGCTAGTAGATTGTAAAAACCATTCAGGATAATACATTAGGCCGTTTTTGAACATAACGGCTGAGGTAGCCATGAACCAAATTTCGTCTTCGCCTACCAAATCTTCAACACTAATGATCGTTTTTTGGTCTGGGCTATTGAGCTCATGAGATGGCGTACCATCTTCATAAGTAATGAGTGCATTGTGAAAGCAGGCCGAGAAGCTCGGATTAGCTTCCATGAAATCTACTTGGATTTGTAATTTGTGGGGCGAAGTCCAGTAATCGTCTCCGTCCATTGGAGCAATGTAGGCTCCTTTGGCCAATTTGAGGGTCTCGATGGTATTGAAAAGGCCATTTTGCCCCAGATTTTTGGAATGCAAAATAGCCTTTACTTTATCCGGGTACTGATTTTGATAGCTTTGAATCACTTCTTGCGCGCCATCTGTGGAGCAATCATCACCCACTAATATTTCGAAATCGAAATTAGTTTCTTGGGCAAGGGCGCTTTCGATGGCCTTGCCAATAAAGTTTTTTTGATTGTACGTAAGAATGACGACGCTTACTTTCATTATACTATTGGCGTTGGAGCCGCAAAAACGGTTTCTAATTGCTCTACTGTGGGAAAATTGGGAGTAACAAGCTCTGCCTCTGGTTTATAAATATAAGCCATCGGATACCCTCTTTCAATAAAAGTAGGTTCAGAGAGGTTGTTGTATCTAAGTTGCACCGACCAGCGGATGTTACGGGTGATGTTGTTGCCAGACTGATGTACCAAGAAGGCCGAAAAAATAAGTAAATCACCTACTTCAAACTCAGTTTGAACAAAATCTTCGTCTTTTAAAGAAGCCGTGATACCCCCTTGATAGCCTGAGGTACTTGCCGCCAAAAGTCCAGATTTATGACTTTGCGGAATCACCTGTAAAGCCCCCAAATCAGCGCCTGCGTTTACCATTGGAAACCAAATGACAGTGCTATCCAAAGAGCCTTGTCCGGTACGCCAATCTTGGTGCGCATCCAATTTCCAGTGTTTACTGCCATCTTTTGAAAGAAAACGGCTATTGAACTGCATGGCAGGGCGCGCCCCAATGACGGGGAGCTCAATTCCTATTTCTTTTAGTAAATTGACGATTTTCTCATCGGTAGCAAAACGATGAAGCGAAAGACTATGCTGTACGGTGATACCGGTGTTGCGAAATGCTATGAAGTCTTTTTCAAAAAACTCGAACATTGCATTTTCAAACTCATCCCGGTTGTTGATATCTACCGTGCGCCCTGTGACCCTTTTGATCTGGATGGCAAATATCTCCCGTGCCTCGCGGTAGATATTTTCTACCACACTTTTATCTAAAAAATTACGAAGGAGGAGAAATCCCTCTCTGCGGAATTGTTCTTTTAATGTTGACATCTTACTTGGATTTTTTGGTTTAACAACCCCCAATTTTATCTCACAAACTCCTTTGAAAGAATGACATTAGTCAAAATTCAATAATCAAATCTGCAATAAATGCTCCAAATCTTTAATCTTCCCAGATAGCATACCCAAATCCTGCCGCTCCAAAACCATTGCCATTGTAAAGTAAGTACTTTTTGCCATTGTGGGTATAATAATTGGCATAATCAATCATTTGATAATCAAAGTCTTCTGGGTTTTCTGATTTCTCAATACCTACCAAATGGTCTTTTCGTTCCCAAGTTTCGCCATCTAATGATTCGGCGTATCCCAATCGATAGCTTTGATTGCGGTCTGTACGATAGTCACGCGTGTGGCGATATGAGTAATACATTTTATAAATACCGTCTTCTTTAAAAACGCTAGGACGCCCCACAGCGTGCAAAAAATCATCAAAATCTAAAGTCGGGATGTCGCTGATGTTCCAGTGAATTCCGTCTTGTGAAGTAGCAGATTGTGCACGGTAATAAGGCTCTGGATAGCCATGAATATATTCACATTTGTGGCCAGAGATATACCACATACGCCAAGTGCCGTCATCTTCGCGTATCACAGAGGGCTGTGCTGCCCAAATGGGATTCTGAATACTGCGATCCATGATTGGACCCGTAAACATCTTTTTGAAAGTAATACCTCCATCATGACTTACCGATAGGCCCATCGACAAGCGGTATGAATTATGCGTACGATTCCAACCTGTATAGTAAAGCCAAATATCGCCATTGGGCATATCTACAAACCACGCGGGCATCGCGCCTGTTTCGTCATATTCACCGGGGCCACCTAGTTCCAAAATAGGGCGGTCATGAATGTAAATGATTTTGGTAGGATCGTCGTAATCTACGTCAATGAAGGTAGGGCGAGATTGTCCATTGTCATCGCGCGAAGAAAAGTATATTCGTAAAAAATTTTCGTGTTTGTACGCAAACGGCACCTGCGCGTGAGTACGGCTATGAGCCATGGTACCGTCAGGTTTATATATTACTCCTTTTTTCTGCCACATATAAAATCAAAATTTCAGATAAGCTTTTGCTGCTTGATTTACCAAAGCAGTTTAGTTACTTTTTTCGGCACGAATGCGCCAATTGTCGACAAAGTCTTTTCCTGGAATAGGCAACTCTACGTCGATTTCGGGAGCTTTGGCCGCCACGGTATATTCCATTACATAAAAGCAGTTCCCAAAAATATAGTGAAGTTTAAAATTCTCGACAGTGTTGGGTAGGTCTTCAAAAGGTACCTCGGCTCTGAATAGCGGATTGGCTTTCCATAAAATCTCATAGGTGGGGTTGTTGCGTAGCCAAGGTGCCATACTTTCGTCGCCAATTACTACTTTGCCTCCCACTTTCACAACGCGAGTAAGTTCTGCAAAAGCTTTTTTACGCTCAGAAAAAGTGTTGATACCGCCAAAATGAAACACGGCATCGAAGGTGCCATCTGCAAAAGGGAGATAAGAGCCATTTCCTAAAAAGAAATGTGTATTCACTTCCTTAGGCTGTAGCTTTTGGGTGGCTAGTTTGAGCATATTATGAGATAAATCCGACAAAACAGCGGTACCCCCAGGACTAATTTGGTCAATAATCAAAGCAGAATCTTTGCCCGTACCAGCACCTACTTCCAATACCGTTTGACCTGGTTTAAGCTCCATTAGCCCAATCATGAACTGACGAGTGGCTGCTTCGTCCGAGTGATTTAAGGTCTCAAATACCCACGATACTCCTCGGTCGTAGCGCTGATATGCTTGGTCGTATAGATATTGCTCGCGAGCGTCGTCTTCAAACAATTCGCGTGGATATACCATATCTACAATACCCGAATCCAATACCGGATATACCGTGCCGTCGGGAGCAGTAAGCGAAAGGCCATTTTCGGCAACTTCTAAATTTTGTCCCGTTTTGGGGCATACCAAAGAGTCAAGGAATTGCTGACGTGTCATTATGATGATATTCTAAAGATTCAAAATTAAATTAACTTCATTAAAGTTGACAGTTTTGAGAGGTGTTTCCGCGTCTAAAACTTATTTTTTGGTATTTCGGATATACACTCGGGTATGTTCTACTTCACCTACAAAATGATAATGCTCTGAAATGAAAGCTTTCAGTTCAGGAAACTTTTCGTGGGCTTGAGTAGTGGGATCGTTGAGCCAGAGGCTATTCGGACCTACAGCATCTACAAATACCTTGGGTTGATTTTTTTGCAAATCACTCAAAAAGCGCTCATAATATTTTTGGCGCAGAGGATGAGGATAAATACACCTTTCGGAATGATTTTCGGCAGTGCCTTGGGGCATTTGAGTTTCTACATGATAGCGACACATCCAGCCCCATATTACTAGTCTTTCTTCTGGATGGGCATATTTTAAAATCAAATTCGATACCTCGCTTTTCGGGACTTGGTGGCTATCCCCTGATACATAAGCATTGAGCGGTAAATGCCTAATGGCCGGATATGCAAAAGCCCCCAAAAAAGGTAAAAGGGATAAGGCCGCCGCCATCACCAGTTTGAGAGGAGTCTTGAGGGTATAGTGTGCTATTAAAATAGCCCCTAAAAGTGCAAAAGGATAAATGCAAAAGTTGAGATAATGAACAAAATCATTGCCAGATTTTGTAGCCGCAAAAAGAGCAGCTAGTAACCAAGCAAATACGAATGCTTCGAGCCAAGTCATTTTAAAAGACTTTTTCTTATGTTGTAGTCCTACTAAAATGACACAAAGTAAGATACTGGCGAGAAAGAGTAAAAATGAAGTGCTTTTTGCAATGAAAAAAGGTAAACGTGCAATGGCGTCAATGAGAGAACTCCCACCGGCATAAATAAGATTGCCTAAAATATAATAATCCCAAAAGTCGTCGAGTACGCCGAAAGAGGTTGTAACTAAAAGAACAATGCTAAAAAAAGACAAACTTCCAGCTATTAAGTATAAAAAATATTGCCAAAACTGCCGATTGTTCCATAAGCTTACCATCGCAAAAGCACCAATCACCGCCGCTTGGGGCACTACTTGGATTTTGGCAAAAGGCCCCATACTAAGTACTATTCCTAAAAAGAAAATGGTGTTTAGAGAAGGTGGCTTGAGACGAGAGGCCGATGCTATTTTGCTCAACAACCATAGTCCGATGTTGAGTAATAAAACAGGCAACTGCTCGCTAGAATAATGCACAAAATCAGCTTCTTGAGTAAAGGCTACAAAAAATACAACAGGCAATAGTGAAAGTTGGGCAGTAGTCTTATCAAAAAAATGAATGAGGCTTTGATAGAAAAACCATAGACTTCCTAATACACACAGCAGACCGATGATTCTTGCTGAAGTATAATCGAAAGGAAACCCAAAAAACGAAGGTAAAATAAGGGCATAATTATCTAAAGGGCCAATCGTGGTGCCATCCACCGACTGCCAATAAAGAGGAAATTTTTTGAGCGTAATCGCGTGGGCAATCATCTGACTTTCGTCTGGATTGATTTCTTGATTGAATACCAAGATAGGCAATCGCATAAAAGCGACCAGCAAAAGCGATAACCCGATAAAAATGCGAGAAAAAGAAGGAAGATTGGCCTGCAAAAGTAAAATCAAAACAATCCCGATAGCTAACACATAGCCTAGAGCGAAGTATACTATCGGAAAATCATCAAAACTTATCACCTTGCACGTTAATCTTTATCTGTAGAAATCTTTTCTTCTCCTAAGCTTTATATTTCTTCAACCTGCTCAATGAAGTCGCGGTATTGAAGTACCGGAATAAACTGCTGTTGGGTACGGTATTGGAGTACCATAAAAACTAAAAACAACGAAATAAGGAATGACTGTAGTACCACAATCAATAAAGCAGAACTTAGCGTAGAAGCCCAGCCAGGGGAAGCATCGTTAATCCATTTCAAAAAAAGTACTATACATATTACTAACAAGGCCGTTACCGACATGCCAATCGAAAAAATAAGAATTCGGACGGCTGTAATATCAATCAACACAGATACCGTACTGAGCCCATGTAAAACCAGAGAAACAAAATTCATTTTGCTTTCTCCCGCTAAACGTTTGCCTCGTTCAGTAGGCACTGCTTCATAAGGAATTTTGGAACGAATAATTCCCCCCGGAAAGTTGTTCCAGATTTCCGAAACGCGTACTAGATTTTGTAAACGTCTTTGAGGAATAAGAGAAAAGTTACCGAATGTTATGATTTTGCCCGTAAGTTGTTTAAACACAAACTTATAAATAGCATAAAAAACCCTAAACGTAAGGCTTTCTTGGCGCTTGGTACGTTGAGCAAAAATGATACGGTCAGGAAATTTTTGTGCTGCGGCTACCAAAGCATTGATGTCTTTAGGAGCATCCTCACCGTCGGCATCCATCACTATTACTCTTTCACAAACTACCTCTTTGGCAATGTACGACAACCCAATCGCGATAGCGCGCTGATGCCCTAAGTTGCGGTAGAGGCGTACAATTTGGGTCTTAATTCCCCTAAAGGGAGTTAAAGTTTCAAAATCCTTGTTTGAACAGTCGTCCACAATAACCAAAGACGTAGCGGCCAGTATGTCGGTCGCTACGTCTTCATTGATGCGTTGAATAAGCAAACTCAAAGCATCCCAGTCGTTGTATTGTGGTATAAGTATGACGTATTTTGAAGTCATGTGTGTCGTTATCGGCTATCAAAAGTAGGAGCATTGATTATCCGACTAAAACTCAATGAATTGGATAATCTTAAAAAAAAGAAGTTCCCACGAAACAGCTCCTAAACATGAGATGCCAGACGAGCGGCAATTCCATCATGGATTTGAACGAGTGTTTGTTCGAGGTTGTAAGTCCAATTCCAATCAGGATAGTGGCTCTTAAATTTAGTTAAATCACTTACATACCAAATATGATCACCGATACGGTTTGTATCCGAATAATGGTAGGTTAGTTTTTTACCAGCTATTTTCTCACAAATCGCAATTGCTTCTAACATCGAGCAGTTGGCAAAACGACCACCACCGGCATTGTAAGCTTCTCCGGGGCGTGGGTTTTGGTAGTAGTGCCAAAACATATTTACGAGGTCATAGCTGTGGATATTGTCACGTACTTGCTTTCCTTTATAACCAAAAATGGTATAAGGATTGCCCGTGATTGTACATTTCATGAGATAAGCTAAGAAACCATGAAGTTGTGCACCTGAGTGATTGGGACCCGTCAAACAACCACCGCGGAATACCCCTACTTTCATCCCAAAATAGCGGCCATATTCTTGACACATAATATCGGCAGCTACCTTAGAAGCTCCAAAGATAGAGTGCTTAGTATGATCAAGGCTATGGTGTTCGTCGATTCCGTTTTTGAAATAGGCGTGGTCTTCCGAAATTTCCCAGCGAGTTTCTAACTCCACAAGTGGTAAGTAATTAGGATTGTCGCCATATACTTTGTTGGTAGAAGTAAAAATAAAGACCGCTTCAGGGCAGTTTAGGCGAGTCATTTCGAGCATATTGAGCGTACCTACGGCATTTACCCCAAAATCAGTGAAAGGCTCACGTGCTGCCCAATCGTGGCTAGGCTGTGCAGCCGTATGTACAATAAGCTTAATATCAGCACCATATTCTTTGAAAATAGGCTCTAATTGGCTTACTTCTCGAATATCAGCACTATAATGTCTGTAATTGGGAAAAGACTCTTGGATACGATTTCGGTTCCATTCGGTGTTTCCATCTTGACCAAAGAAATATTGGCGTAAGTTATTATCTACCCCAATAACGAGGTCAAATTTATCAGCAAAAAAAGCGACCGACTCGCTTCCAATCAACCCAGCCGAACCAGTGACAAGTGCAATGTTCATACAAAAAGCGTCTTTTTGAAGTGTTGTTAATATTGGAAAATTTCTATTTTTCTCAGTTTTAGGGCGTAAAATAAGTCAAAAAAGTTCAATCAGCCTAATCCGTAAAATAAGTTAATTAACTCTACAGCTAGTTTGATGATGATTGATTTTAATAATGTTAGAACAAATAAAACGCAAAAGCTCGCTTTACTTACATCTCTGCTTTGTCCAATTTAAAGGCAAAAGTGGTGCCTTTGTCTATCTTGCTAGTGACCGTAATTTTGGAGCCGTGGGCGTTGATAATATGTTTGACAATCGCCAATCCAAGTCCCGTTCCTCCTTTTTCGCGTGAGCGACTTTTGTCGACTCGATAAAACCTTTCAAAAATACGTGACAAATGTTCTGACGGAATTCCGGGGCCATTGTCACGTACCGACACTACATAATGTTTTTTTTCTTCTTCAAAATGCACAATTACTTTGCCATTGTCATTGCCGTATTTGATAGCATTTTCAATCAAATTTGTCATCACTTGATTGATTCGTTGTGGGTCAGCTTTGACCCATACATGTTGCATTTGGTCGGGCTTAATTTTGAGAATGGTATTGCGCTGATTGGCTTTATTTTCGAGTTGTTCGCATACTTCAAGGGTAATAAGCCGCAAATCCACTCGCTCTTTATGCATTCTAATATCACCAGTTTCCATTTGTGAAAGTGCTACTAAATCTTTCACCAGAGCATCAAGCCCATCCAGACTTTTTGCGGCTTTTTGCAAAAACTTATCACGCACTTTTTCGTCGTCCATAGCGCCATCCAAAAGCGTGTGTATAAAGCCCTGAGCCGCAAAAATCGGGGTCTTGAGTTCATGCGATACATCGGCCAAAAACTCCCTTCTAAATACTTCGAGTTTTTTTAGCTCATCAATTTCCTGCTGCTTTTTGGCTACATAAACAAAAATCTCTTGGTTTAACTTCTTAAGGGGATTGGGGTTGCTGACGATCGTTTTGCGTGGAAAATTAAAGTCTTTAAGTTTGAGACGCTGAATGGTTTTGTGCATTTTGGTGACTTCTCGGTAGACCAAGATTTCGATAGCGTACATAATAAGGAAAAACGAAGCTGCAAAACTGGCGAGACCCGCCACAAAAAGCATACTTGTAGTCGTAGCATTGACAAAAGATAAGAAAGCGACTGTAATAGCCGAGATAAATAATGCGAGCAAAAAAGCAATAATGCGCGGGGTAAGTCGCATAGAAGTCCTGTATTAATAATGTTTTGTACCTTAAAAGGGTCTCCATAAGCTGTAATGAAGGCCAATCTTGAATGATGCTGCAAAGGTAATTAAATAATTTTTGCTTAAATTTTAAGAAAATGTTTTGTCTTATAGTTGATTATCTGTAACTTTGCACTCCGTTTTGAAAATTGAAGTAAAGCAATGGCAAAGAAAGGTAACAGAATTCAGGTAATTTTGGAGTGTACTGTACAAAAAGAGTCAGGCGTTCCAGGAATGTCGCGCTATATCACGACTAAGAACCGTAAAAATACGCCAGGGCGTATGGAAATGAAAAAATACAACCCGTATTTGAAAAAAGTAACGGTTCATAAAGAAATCAAATAATTTGTTATTTGTTGCTCGTTAATAGTTAATTGTACTGTTAAACGATTAACCATTAACTCTTAACATTTTTAACTGATACTAACATGGCAAAGAAAGTAGTTGCAACCCTAAAAAAAGAAGGTGGTAAAACTTACGCTAAGGTGATTCAAGCTGTGAAATCTCCTAAAACTGGCGCTTACACTTTCAAGGAGGTCATCGTTCCTACTGATGAGGTACAGGCTGCGTTGAAAAACTAATCCGCACGATTCTGTTACCGTAACGATATTTAAGAAAGTCCCCTTCAAGGGACTTTTTTTGTTGTACTTTTGTTCGTAACTAGTAGCAAAAAACAAAGAATTCTAAAACTCTTGTTTTTGGGACTACTATAAACCGTAAAACTACCTTCTCACTATGGGTTTATTTGATTTTTTCTCTAAAGAAAAAAAAGAATCACTTGACAAAGGACTTGAAAAAACGAAAGAGAGTTTTTTTGGAAAACTTACCCGGGCTATTGTAGGAAAATCAGAGGTCGATGAGGAAGTACTTGACGAACTGGAAGAAATCCTCATTAGTTCAGATGTAGGTGTAGGGACTACTGTCAAGATTATAAAGCGCATCGAAGAGCGAGTTGCCAAAGATAAATACACTACCACTTCTGAACTAGATCGTATCTTGCGCGAGGAAATTGCCACGTTGCTTACGGAAAATAAATCCCTGGACATAAAAGATAGTTTTGAAACCGAAAATTTACCCAAACCTTATGTCATCATGGTGGTAGGGGTGAATGGCGCTGGCAAAACAACAACTATCGGTAAATTGGCTCATCAATTTAACAAACGGGGTAAAAAAGTGGTTTTGGGTGCGGGAGATACTTTTAGGGCGGCAGCTGTAGATCAACTCAAAACTTGGGGACAACGAGCAGGAGTGCCAGTGATTGAACATGGCATGAATACCGACCCCGCAGCAGTAGCGCATGATGCCGTGAAGAAGGGACTTGAAATGAACGCTGATGTAGTAATTGTGGATACGGCGGGTCGCTTACATACCAAAGTAAACTTGATGAACGAGCTTTCGAAAATCAAACGGGTGATGCAGAAAGTTTTGCCAGAAGCGCCTCATGAGGTACTGTTGGTACTGGATGGTAGTACTGGTCAAAATGCGGTGATTCAAGCCCGCGAATTTACAAAAGCTACGGAAGTGAGTGCATTGGCTATCACAAAACTCGACGGAACAGCAAAAGGGGGCGTCGTAATTGGAATTTCGGATGAATTTAAAATTCCGGTCAAATACATTGGAGTAGGAGAAAAAATGGACGATTTGCAGGTATTTGATAGGGCTGAGTTTGTTGACTCCCTCTTTAAAAAATAGCTGAGGACTGTTTCGTATATAAGCGAAGCCGTAGGTATGATACATGCCCACGGCTTCGCTTTTTTTAAAATACGTACGATACACTAAAGTTAGGACTAAGGCCTGCATTAAGGTTGGTGCGCCATATCTTATAATCAGAATTGGCAATAGTGTCGTAATTTACCCGGAAAGAGGCCAGTTCTGTTTCAATCAAAAAGCGATTACTAATCAAATAAGCCAAGCCCACACTCGGGTATAGTTCGTAGGTGTTGCCGTGGGATTCGGATAGGATATTTGAGGTTCTTTCTTGTTTGGAATCTAACCTAATATAATTGGCGGCGATTTCGCCATAAGGAGTAAGGCGACTAGGTAAAAAATACTTCCTAACAAAAACGCCTGCATTGTAAGTATTCAAGGTATTTTTAACATCTTGTTGGGAGGCATTCTTGTTAAAATCTCGACTATATCCTACACGGATACCCATAAGAGTTTTGTCTTGTACAAACTTCGAAATTTTAAAAGAGATATTGGCACTACTTTCATTAGCTCTGGCATTGGTCGGAAGAGGGGCTGGATCGGTAGTTCGATTACTGAATCCAAAGGTTGTGCCTAGCAGCCATCTGCCTTTTTGAAGGGTAGAAAAGTCTTTTGTTTCAATCCCATAAGAAGTGGGCTTTATCCAATAAAGCAGACCCGTTGAAAATCCTCCAATAGTTAATGGAAAAGAGTTTGATGTTGCCGACAACTGCACCGCAAGGCGTTTGCTGAAAAAATAGGTAGCTCCTGCTTCAAAAAATGGGTTTATCGAAATACTATTGTCTTTCTTTTCTGATACCATGCCATTATTGTCGGTTTGAGTGGTGCGCGAAAAGGAACTGGAAAGGCGAAGTCCGCCTCCTAAAAAGCCTCTCCAACGTTCTTGCCCAAAATAATAAAACCCTCCTGAACTGATAGAAACATTGGTAGAAGGGTTGCGAAACTTGCCTAGAAAATTACTTTGATCAATGTCATATTTTGAACGACTGAAAGATTGAGAAATGCTACTGCGCCATAGGATATTGTCTTTGACAAATTTCCCGTACACAACCCCATAAGAAAATGAGAATGAGTTTGACTTCATAGAAATGTCCTTGGGGTAATCCACCACATTAAAATTCGTAGATAGATTTCCAGAGATAAACGAGCTACCTTTTTCGGTCTGGGCGAAGGCATGAAAGGTAAGCACAAAGGCGAGGAACGTAAAGGTGTGTTTCATTGGTAGAAGTGAATTTTGGAATGGAAAAATGTATTTCAATAACGCTGTAGCCATTTAAAAATTGACTTTAAAGAATAAAAAAAAGCAAAGCGCTACGCTTTGCTTTTTAAGTGATTACTAATGAATTAGTTATGTCAGGATAGGCTTTACCACTTTTCCATGAACATCCGTAAGTCGGTATCTTCTTCCTTGAAATTTGAAGGTAAGTTGCTCATGATCAATACCCAATAAGTGCATCACAGTAGCCTGAAAATCATGTACATGTACAGGGTCACGAACGATATTGTAACTAAAATCGTCGGTTTCGCCATGAATATATCCTTTTTTTACGCCTGCTCCTGCCATCCATATCGTAAATGCACGAGGATGATGGTCGCGCCCGTAGCTTTCTTTGGTGAGCTTTCCTTGTGAATAAGAACCTCGGCCAAATTCGCCACCCCAAATAATGAGCGTATCGTCTAGTAATCCTCTTTGTTTCAAATCCAATACCAATGCTGCCGATGCTTGGTCCACGGATTTGGTCATGATTTTGATGTCATTAGGAAGGTTGCCGTGCTGGTCCCAGCCCTGATGATAGAGCTGGATAAATTTAACTCCCTTCTCGGCTAGTTTTCTGGCCAAAAGGCAATTGGCCGCAAAAGTACCTGCCTTACGCGCTTCTGGCCCATACATATCAAAAATATAATCGGGTTCTTTTGAAATATCTAAGGTTTCGGGTACGGCGGTTTGCATCCGATAGGCCATTTCATACTGTGCCATCCGACTGTTGATTTCGGGGTCAAGCACCTGTTTGTACTGATCTTGGTGCATTTTGGCGAGGTAGTCGAGCATACGGCGTCGGCTTGTGCGGTCGATACCCGGTGGGTTGTTGAGATAGAAGACAGGGTCGGGACCAGAGCGAAAAACTACGCCTTGGTGTACCGAAGGCAAAAATCCATTTGACCAAAGCTTGGCATACAGCGGTTGGTCTCCTCCGCGACCTTTAGACAGCAGTACCACAAAAGAAGGCAGATTTTGATTGTCGGAACCTAGCCCATAGCTTACCCAAGAGCCAAACGACGGACGTCCGCCTTGCTGACTGCCTGTTTGGAAAAAGGTAACGGCAGGGTCATGGTTGATGGCTTCGGTATGCATCGACCTAATGAAGGTCGCTTCATCGGTGATTTTGGAGATATGAGGCAATAGCTCACTTATCCACATCCGACTTTGACCGTATTGGGCAAATTTGTAAACTGAGGCTGCCAAAGGAAAACTACTCTGGCCGGCGGTCATTCCAGTCAAACGCTGTCCTTTTCGAACCGACTCGGGCAGATTTTGTCCCCACATTTGCTCTAATTTGGGCTTATAGTCAAAAAGCTCAAGTTGGGAGGGTGCACCACTTTGTAGCAAATAAATCACCCGCTTTACTTTAGGCGCAAAGTGAGGTTTGCCCAAAGCCCCTTCGCTCGTAGTAGCTGCTTGCGCGGTCGTGTTGTCTAGCAAAGACGACAAGGCCGCCGCTCCTAATCCTAGACTAGTACGCGACAAAAAGCTCCGACGACTGAGCTGGTCGTGGGTATGTTGTTCGATTTCTTCAAATGCGTTTTTCATCTCTTTATCACAAACTCGTCAAAATTCATTATGGTACTTGCCACAATCGTAAGAGCCGCCAATTCGGCTTTGTTGGCTGTGGCATCTAGGGGATATTCGCCTACTTTCAAAAGTTCGTCAGAACGGGTAGGATTTTTTATAAAATCTTTCATTTCTTCTTGATACAGTTGAGTCATTAGCTGTGTTTCGGCGGCTTTGGGAGGGCGCGACGTAAGAGCCGTAAAAATATAATTAATGGCAACAGGCACCGAGAACGCAGCGTTTCCCGTTGTTTTTTGTTTGGAAATGGACTTTTGGGCCAAAACCCGAGCCGCTTCCACAAATTGTGGGTCATTGAGGGTTACCAAAGCTTGCAGGGGTGTGCTGGTTTTTTGGCGCCTTACGCTGCAAAAGTGTCGTTCGGATGCATCAAAGTTCAGCATCATTGGTGGCGGAGAACTACGCTTCCAGATCGTGTACATACTTCGACGATAGAGCGAATCTCCGTGATTTTGTACGTATTGAACCGCATTGCGGGTGGCGAGGGCTTCCCAAATACCATCAGGCTGATAAGGGTGAACACTTGGTCCGCCGATGTGATTGCTCAAAAGGCCACTTGAAGCTAATGCGGCATCGCGTACTTGTTCGGCCGAAATCCGATAGCTTGGCCCACGGGCATAGAGTAGGTTGTTGGGATCAACTTCTAATAAACGCGAATTGGCCGAGGACGACTGACGGTAGGTGGCCGACAAAACGATGTATTGTTGTAGAAGTTTATAATTCCAGCCCGATTCTCTAAACTTTACGGCTAAATGATCGAGGAGTTCGAGGTGCGTGGGCAAATCTCCTTGATTTCCAAAGTCTTCTGCCGACACTACTAGCCCTTTCCCAAAATACCTTTGCCACATTCGATTTACCATCACTCTGGCAAAAAGTGGATTGTCTTCGTGAATGAGCCATTGAGCAAGCCCCAAACGATTTTTGGGGAATTCTTTCGGAATCTTGAAAAACTGCTCAGGAGTATCAGCTGATACTTCTTCGTCGGGGGCATCGTAAGCACCCCGTTTAAGGATATGGGCTTTGCGAGGATATTTGCGTTCCCGCATCACCATCAAATCGATTTCTTTGTTCAAAATATCAGTTTCTTCGCCCAATAGTTGCTTGCGTTCGGCGAGTAGTTTTTGAGTCGGTGGGTCGATATGGGTGATATAATAATCAAACAAACTTTCTATTTGGAAAGAGGTACGTTTGTCGGGCGGCGTATTGAGAGCAATTTTAACAAAATCTTTTTCTCCAATCACACTATGTACTTCGAGGGGGGTAAGCTGTCTACGAAATACTTTTAATTCGTCTACGGCGTAGCCTTTAAAGTTATAATCGTGGCGCTGACCAATGGAGAAGTTGGGAGCACCTGCCCCCCAATTGGTGTGATTTTTACCCCAAAGGATACTCTCTCTAAGACCATCTGACATCACTTTGCCCGATGCCCTTTGACCATTGATATACACTTTGAGGCCATTTGCTTGACTAGAGCCGTCGTAAGTCATGGTGATATGTGCCCACCGATTGGCTTTGAGTACATAATCCGTTTCAAAATCAATGGCATTGTCGGGCCAAACATTGCTTATTCTAAAAGCAAGTCGCCCGTCTTCGAGTCTTTCGCATTCATAGCCCCTAAAACCGTTGAAGGGGCCTAAATTGCGATTAAATAAAGGTCCTTTGAATTTGGGATCAATGACTCCTACCCACAGACTCACCGAAAAAGGTTGATTGCGTTCAAAAAATCCAGAAACAGAAGGGACCTCTTTGTATTTGCCCCAACCATTGATACCCCGCATTTGTAGATAACTTTCGCCAATCAATCGTATGCCTTTACCTTTGGGGCTGTTGATACGTACTGGTAGAAAGTCTAAGTCGCCGTTGGTTTCAAAGTGTAAAGTATCGTTGGCAAAATTTTTGAAGATAGGGCGCCTTTTATCTTTCTTTTCGCCCGCCATTCTGATGTTCATAGAGTCAAACGGAACATCAATAATCAACTCAGAATGAGGTGAAATACGCGGTGCTTTATCAGCTTTGGCAAGCCATTGTTCAAAGCGTTGGCGTACAGTCGCCGCGTCTTTCAGTTTATTGTTTTCAATCTGAGAAAGCTTTTCTTTGATAAATTTTAGTTGCCGTTGGGCTTCGGGTTTGGGTAAAGTGATAGAAGGGCTAGGCTCACCATTATAGGGGATTTGACCATATTCGTTGTTGTTATTGAAAAAAGCGAACAACGAATAATAGTCTTTTTGACTTATAGGGTCATATTTATGGTCATGACAGCGAGCACATTCGACTGTAAGTCCTAAAAAAGCTTTCCCAAAAGTATTGGTACGGTCGGCTACGTATTCTACAAAATACTCTTGTGGTACAATACCCCCTTCTTGGCTTTGCTGATGATTGCGATTAAAAGCCGTAGCAATGAGGTGTTCTTTTTGGGGATTGGGGAGCATATCGCCCGCAAGTTGCCAAGTCACAAAACGGTCAAAAGCTAGATTTCGATTGAATGACTTAATCACCCAATCTCGATAAGGCCACATCGTACGAAGGCCGTCGTCTTGGTAGCCGTGGGTATCGGCATAGCGGGCTACGTCAAGCCAATCTGCCGCTTGGTGCTCGCCAAAATGAGGGTTACGTAGGAGTTGGTTTACTACTTTTTCGTAGGCATTAGGGCTATTATCTTTCAAAAATGCTTCGACTTGTTCGGGAGTGGGAGGAAGGCCAATCAAGTCAAGATACACCCTTCTAAGCAAAGTAGTCTTGGAAGCTTCAGATTGGGGCTGAAGAGGAGAAGGTTGCTGCGATTCTAGTTTGGCAAGCACAAATCGATCAATGTCATTTTTGACCCAACTGTCGTTTTTAACCTTAGGAGGCACGGGGTTAGTAGGCTTTACAAACGACCAATGCGGCTTATATTCAGCTCCTTGCTCAATCCACTTGATAATGGTCGCCTTTTCTTGGGCTGAGAGCGTAAGGTGGGTGGAGGGTTCGGGCATCATGTAGTCAGGGTCTTCCGACAAAATTCGATGTACTACATCACTTTTGGCTGGATTGCCTGCTACGATGGCATTCATCCCGCTTTCACATTCTTTGTCATAAGCGGCGTCGGCAACGTCTAGCCTCAAATCGGCCTTTTGTTTGTTTTTATCGGGGCCGTGGCAAGCAAAACAGCGGTCGGATAAAATAGGTTTGACGTGGAGGTTGTAGTCTAATTTTTCGGGCAAGGTTGCGCTTGCTTGTACCACATCTTGTGGTAAATCTAAGCTATTGCCACAAGCGCCCAAAAAGGCAATAGAGGTGGCTAGTAAGCTCCAATTGATTAAAACACGCTTCTTCATTTTGATGACACAAGTAAGAGTGGCAAAACCACTTATTATGAAAAGTTGGTGCTTTTGTAAATGTACTTAAAAACAAGAAAAAATATTATATATTATGCACCTAAAGCACCAAAATCATGTCATCGTTGAAGCCATTTCTTTCAAATTCTCCTATTTTCTTAAAGCCCTTTTTTTATAGAAGTGGATGGCTTAGTAGTTGGTTTGTTGTACTCCTAAATATAGGTTGAATAGGGCAAATCAAGACTTTAAGCTTGATGTGCCCTATTTTTTAGATTTTAAGAGGTAGTATCTAGCGGTTTCAAATCATAAATCGAACGGATACTTGCAAATTCTTCAATAATGTTGATTTCTAAATCGCGTAGCTCTCCTGTTCGTACATCAAAAACCCAACCGTGGATGTAAGGATAGCCTGTTTTGTACCAAGCCCTTTGTACGTGATCTATCTTAACGATGTTGATACACTGCTCTTTTACGTTTAGTTCTACCAGTCTATCAAATCGTTTTTGTTGGTCGGTGATAGAATCCAACTCTTTTTGATGAAAACGATACACATCTCTGAGGGTTTGTAGCCAGCTATTGAGCTGCCCCATATCGCTAGGATTGAGGGCGGCTTTTACACCTCCACACTCATAATGCCCACATACGATGATGTGTTTTACTTTGAGATGCTCTACTGCATACTGCACCACCGCGTTGACGTTGTTGTCGGTAGCTACTACGAGGTTGGCGATATTGCGGTGAATAAATACTTCTCCAGGCTGAAGTCCCATGAGATCTTCGGCCGTAACGCGGCTATCAGCGCAACCAATGTAAAGGTATTCGGGATGTTGGCCTTTGGAGAGTTTCTGAAAATACTCAGGGTCGTTGTGTAGTTTTTGAGCGACCCATTGTTCGTTGTTGTCAAAGATGTGTTGAAAAAATTCTTTCATAAAAAATAACAGTTGAGTGAATGGAATGTTGTAGAGTATTTATACCAATATTACAGAGAAAACTTCTCTTAAACAAAAGCTCAAACATGCATAATTTGGGAAAAAGGCAAAAGAGGCAAATTAGGGACGGATTCTGGAAGTCTGTTCCAAATCCTTATATACTACTTCAAATGGTTTTCCAGCTGCTACTTGTTGGATGAGTATTTGTACTTTGGCTTCTCCTACGGCGGCGAGCCATCTTGACACTTCGGTCGCCCCCGTCATATAAGCGAGCATTACATGGCTTTCATTGCCATTGAAAAAGCCCCGCATCGATGAAATATCTTTTAAATCCAGCGCTATTTGCCCTCCACGTGATAGATAGAGACATTCTTCTTTGTAACTGCGGTGTCGTTGGATACTATCGGTTTGAGGTACAAAGCGGTAGTCGACCATCAGTGCTAGGCCTTCATTAAACCATTGAGGTATTTGACGGGTGGTTTTCCACCAGCCCAACCGCGTAAAAAGCTCGGCATGGCACATTTCATGCGCAATGACATCCGTGTTGAGCCCTTCGACATTCAACACGATGAAAGATTGACCCCAGGGAGTTCCAAGGCTACAGCCTGCCCCTTCGGTGCTATTGCAATAGTGGCGGTATTGTTCGGTATTTTCACAAAGGATAAAGGTAGCTCGCTGTTGTGGAGTGCCCCACAAACGACTGATACGTTTATGGGCATCGGCCATTGCGGATTGGGCTTTTTGAAGGTTTTTGGGTGGAGTATCAGGACTGATATAAAAGGTGGAAGTAATCTTTTTGAAATCTGAAAATTCAATCCATTGACATCGCCATACATGCGGAAACAATACAAAATAGCTAATGACAACTGCCATTAGCCCTCCTATTGAGTAAAAGATAAGATGACGAGGAAATCGATTCATTGAATCGTAATTTTACACCCAAATGGTTTATTCGAAGTCAGAAAGGTCAATCGCCAATGCATCAGCTGCTTGTTTGATAATGGATTGTTGATAAAGTGGCCCGATCTCAGATAATTTTGATTCTCCACTGATGAGCATGTTTATCATTTCATTACTTAAAATATAAGGTGTTAATAAGCTCCCGTGTTGTTGTTCAATCCAGCGTTTGATAGGCAAAAAAATACTTTCTTTCAGTGAATTGTGGCGACTAGTTCGCTGTTGAATCACCATGACTTGCGGCCCCGTTAGGCTCAATTTTGTGGCAGGCATATTCGCTTGTTGGGCTGCCTTAAATGCCTGCTGATATACTTCAGTTATTTTATGAGCGATAGAAGGGTTTTGGATTCGGTAATGAATTCCTTTTAAGTTCATCCACTCTAGCAATGTATCAGGCTGATATAGTATATCATAAAGGATTTTTTCAGAAATAACTTGATATACTGGCTTTTTGATAATTTGGGCCTGCTCATCTCTAAAACGATACAGCTCATTTAAAATATGCTGATGGAAAGGACTTAGTTCTTTTAGTTCCTTATGGCTTAAAAAGGTAGTTTTGGGTTTAGAGGCATAGGTTTTTGTTTCTAAAAACTTCATACTTTCTCCAAACCATTGCCAGCGTTGCTGGTTTTGGAGCTGTTGGGCAAGGGTATCTCTAAGCGATAACAAATGAATGACATCGTTGGCTGCGTATTCAAGCTGAAGGTCAATCAAAGGGCGTTTTAGCCAATTACTCTGTTGTTTTTTCTTATTGGATTCAATCCCAAATACCTCATTCAATACACTTCCTAAGCCGATTTTCTCGAAGTTAAGCAGTTTACAAGCTACGCTGGTGTCAAAAATATTTTTGGGGCGGCAGCCATGTAAATAGAAGAGCCGCATATCTTCTCCGCTATCATGGAGTACTTTCTCAATGTTAGGGTTTTCTAATAGCCTCCAAAGTGAGTTTAAATCTGAGACGGTAAAAGGGTCAATCAAAAAACACTCTCCCGAAGGGGTAGCAATCTGAATAAGACAAAGGGTAAAACCATAGGCAAAATGATTGTTATCAAATTCAGTATCAAGTGCTATGGTAGTTAGGCCACTCAGATGATGAGAGAGGCTTTCAAACTCTTTTTGATTTTGAATAAAAATAGGGGTTGACATAGCGCCAAAAATAGCAAAAACAGCGCCATTTTGTCTATTGTTTTTAAATAAAACTATAAAAACGTGTCAAAATTTCCGCTTTTATGGAGCGGCACAACTATTGATAAATAAGAGTTAATAAACCGCTAAACATTCTATTGAAAACAAACATAAAGATTAGCCATGAATTTTAATCAATATACCATCAAAGCGCAGGAGGTTGTACAGAGAGCAGTACAAATGGCGCAAAGCAACCAACAACAAGTGGTGGAGACGGGACATATCTTAAAAGCCATGCTGGAAGAAGACCCCAATACATCGCAGTTTTTGGCTAAGAAGTTGAATGTTCCTTTGACTACTCTCAATACAAAACTAGAAAGTATTGTAGGGGCCTACCCAAGAGTGGCAGGCAGTGCCAATACCGAATACCTAAGCAATGACCTCAATGCCGCTTTTCAGAAGGCACAAAGCTATCTTAAAGAATTTGGGGATGAATTTGTGAGTGTCGAACTACTTTACTTGGGGATTGCCGCTGGCAAAGACGCCACTGCTAAACTGATGCAAGAAGTAGGGTTGAAAGAAAAAGACTTATTGGCCGCGATTAAAGAATTAAGAGGAAAAAATAATCCAGTGAAAGACCAGAATGCCGAAGCTAAGTACCGTTCATTAGAGCGGTACAGCAAAAATTTGAATGAATTGGCTCGGGCGGGCAAGATTGACCCCGTCATTGGGCGAGATGACGAAATCCGCCGCGTACTACAGATTTTGGCGCGTCGTACCAAAAACAACCCCATGCTGCTAGGTGAGCCGGGAGTTGGTAAAACCGCTATTGTAGAAGGACTCGCTCAGCGTATAGTCCAAGGCGACGTACCTGAGCAGTTGAAAGATAAGGAAATAGTGTCGCTTGATATGGGGCTACTCATTGCAGGTGCCAAATACAAAGGTGAGTTTGAAGAACGTTTGAAGGCTGTTATCAAAGAAGTAACCGATTCGGATGGCCAAGTTATTTTGTTTATTGACGAAATCCACACGCTCATCGGGGCAGGGGCTGGTGGTGAGGGCGCTATGGATGCCGCCAACTTACTCAAACCAACCCTTGCGCGGGGCGAACTTCATACCATAGGCGCTACTACTACCAAGGAATATCAAAAGTATATCGAAAAAGACAAAGCACTTGAGCGGCGTTTTCAGGTAGTAACGGTAGATGAACCTTCCGAATCAGATGCTATCAGTATCTTGAGAGGTATCAAAGATAAATATGAACTTCACCACGGGGTCCGTATCAAAGACGATGCTGTTATTGCCGCTGTGGAGTTGTCGAGTCGTTATATTTCAGACCGATTTTTGCCCGATAAAGCCATCGACCTTATGGACGAGGCCGCGGCAAAATTACGCCTAGAAATGGACTCCGTCCCCGAAGAACTCGACGACCTCAACCGCCGTATTATGCAGCTAGAGATTGAAAGAGCTGCTATCAGACGCGAAAACGATAAAGACAAAGAAGCGCGTTTGAACAAAGAAATCGCTGATTTGAACGAAGACCGTACCGCTTTGAAAGCTCAATGGGAGCTTGAGAAAGGGAAAATTACCGAAATTCGAACATTAAAGGAGCAATTGGAGCAGTTGCGTCTTGAAGCCGATCAAGCCGAGCGTAGTGGTGATTATGGTAAAGTAGCCGAATTGCGCTATGGTAAAATTCCAGAAATTGAGAAAAAGTTGGGAGAAAATAGCTCTCAAAAACGTAACGAAAACCATACGCTTATCCAAGAGGAAATCACTGCGGAGCATATAGCAGAAGTAGTAGCTAAATGGACCGGAATTCCGGTAAGTAAAATGCTCCAAAGTGAAAGAGAAAAGTTGCTAGGACTCGAAGCTGAGCTTCAAAAAAGAGTGGCAGGGCAAGAGGAGGCGATTCAGGCCGTGGCCGATGCTGTGCGTCGTTCGCGAGCAGGTTTACAAGACCCCAAACGCCCCATTGGAAGTTTCTTGTTTTTGGGGCCAACCGGTGTTGGTAAAACAGAATTGGCCAAAACCTTAGCCAATTACCTCTTCAATGACGACAATGCCATGGTGCGTATCGACATGAGCGAATACCAAGAGCGCCATACCGTGAGCCGATTGGTAGGGGCGCCTCCGGGCTATGTAGGTTATGATGAAGGAGGGCAATTGACGGAGGCCGTGCGTCGGAAACCCTACAGCGTTATTTTGTTAGACGAAATAGAAAAAGCGCACCCTGATGTTTGGAACATTATGTTGCAGGTATTAGATGATGGCCGTTTGACAGATAACAAAGGCCGTTTGGCCAACTTCAAAAATACTATCATCATCATGACCTCCAATATTGGTAGCGAGATCATCATGGAGAAGTTTAAAGAAGCAGGTAATAAGCTTGAGAAAGGCTGGAAACTTTACTTTAAAGAAGAGGCCAAAAACGATGTGTTGGGGCTTTTGAAACAAACGGTTCGGCCAGAGTTTCTAAATCGTATTGACGAAATCGTTCTTTTTGACCCGCTAGGTCGTGATAATCTCAAACAAATCGTTAGAATTCAGTTCAATCATATCAAAGCCTTATTGTCCGAACAGGGCGTAACACTCGATGCCTCCGACGAAGCCCTCGTTAAGCTCGCAGAAGAGGGATATGACCCTGCTTTTGGTGCAAGACCTTTGAAAAGAGTACTCCAAAAACGTATCTTGAATGAGCTTTCTAAGCAGATTTTGAGTGGAAAGATTACCAAAGATTCAGTAATCATGATGGAGCTCGGAGAAAATGAAGAAGTAATCTTTGAGAATGTAACAGACCTGAAAGTAGAGGTTTAAAATAAAACAAAACCCCCGCTGAATCCCAGCGGGGGTTTTGTTTTATAGCTTATTGTCAGCTTTCAGGTATGTTTTGTTACCGTTGGAGTTGATGTAATACTGACCTCCCTTAGGTCCTTGATAAATCGTGCGACCTTTGTCATCTTTTCCGATGGTTTTGTCGGCACCAGCTACTTTTTTACGAGTGCCCATATCAGCTTCTTTGCCGTCGTCATTTTTGGCTACAAGCTTGGGTTTGGTTGTTTCTTCTTTCTTGGGTTTTTCAGCTTTAGCTGTTTTTTCCTCTTTCGGGGCTTTGGCTACTTTTTCTTCCTTAGGGGTTTTTTCCTTTTTTTCAGCTTTAGCTGTTTTTTCCTCTTTCGGGGCTTTTTCCTCTTTTGGCGCTTTAGCTACTTTTTCTTCCTTTGGTTTTTTTTCTTTCTTTTCAGTTTTAGCTGTTTTCTCCTCCTTTGGCGTTTTTTCCTCTTTCGGGGCTTTCGCTACTTTTTCTTGCTTAGGCGCTTTTTCTTTTTTTTCAGCTTTTTCTTCTTTCGGGGCTTTGGCTTTCTTTTCCTTTGCAGGTTTTTTGTCATCTTGTGCGATAGTATCTACCGCTACGCCCAAGCAGCAAAACACTACTAATAGGGCAAACAACTTTTTCATGTGAGTAATCAATTTGGTTATTGGTGAATGAGATATTTCAAAAGTATTGCAAATTTTCAGAATATAAAGAAAAGATTGTGCTTTTTAATTGCTTTTTAAAGCATTAGACGAAGAAGGTACACAACTGTCACCCTATCAATCTTTTTACATATATGAAAAAGCTATTTATTGGACTTACTATAGTGCTGTCATATACAGCGTTTGCTCAAGGAGTGGCTCCTGATTTTAAAATACAAATCGTTGACAATCAAATTGATATTGGGTATGGATTGGCCTTGGGCGATGTGGATGGTGATAAGCGAATAGATATATTGTTGGCAGATCAAAAAGAAATCGTGTGGTATCGCAATGACGGTACCAAAGATACCAACTCATGGAAACGGTATGTAATGGCTTCCAATCTTACTTCCAAAGATAATGTCTGTATTGCCGCGAGGGATATTGATGGTGACGGCAAAGTAGAGGTAGCAGTAGGAGCTATGTGGAACCCTGCCGAAACCAAAGACATCACGCAGTCGGGAGCGGTGTTTTATTTGATTCGCCCTGCTGACCCTACGCAGCTTTGGGAGCCGGTACGATTACATCACGAAATCACCACTCATCGTATGAGGTGGGCCAAAGTCAATAAAGATAAATTTCAGCTTATTGTGGTGCCTTTGCATGGGCTCGGAAACGTTAATGGAGAAGGCAATGGCGTGAAAGTATTGGCATATGATGTGCCCAAAAACCCAAAACAAACTTGGCCGTATCATTTGGTAGATTCGACGCTCCATATCACTCACAACTTTGAGATTTGGGAAGATAAAGACGCTACTAAAATCCTGATTGGTAGCAAAGAAGGAGGAAAAGTGATAGCCTATCAAAAAAATGAATGGAAGCCTACTGGCAAGTGGATTGGCGAAGGTGTAGGAGTAGGGGAGGTGAGAAGAGGCGATTTGCCCAATAAAGGCACCTTTGTAGCGGGTATTGCTCCGTGGCACGGGAATCAACTCGTTGTCTTTAATTCCCAAACAAATACAAAAAAGATACTAACCGACCAACTAAGTCAAGGTCATGCATTGGCCTGTGGTGATTTTTTGGGCTTGGGGTATTCTCAAATAGCCGTGGGCTGGCGAAATCCTAATGCCGAAAAAAAAGTAGGCGTAAGATTGTTTGTACCAAAGGATAAAGCCGGGGAAAGTTGGGACGAATTTGTATTAGACGAAAGCGTCAGGATGGCTTGCGAGGACCTGCAAGCGGTAGATTTGGACGGTGATGGGGATTTGGACATTGTAGCCGCAGGAAGAGCTACGCTCAACGTGCTTATTTATTGGAATCAACGTAAATGAGCTATGCCAGTCAGCATTTCGTGGGCTACTTTTTTGGGTTCAAAAGGGGCCACTAACTGTCGAGAAGCTTCTCCCATTTGGGGTAAGCGTTGGGGATTGTTAACAAAAGAGCGCATTTTTTCTATTAAATCCTCCTTCTGATAAGGATTAAAAGTATATCCATTGACTCCGTTTTTTACTAAATCATCCACACAACCCGAAGGCTCCGACACCAACACGGGCAAACCACATATCATAGCCTCATTGACCACTAGCCCCCAAGGTTCGGATTGGCTTGGCAACACCAGTACGTCGGCCAAAGCGAGGTATTGTGCTACTTTATACCATGCGACTCCTTTTTCGAAACGAATGTTTTTGATAGACTGAGACATTTGCTGTAAATCAGCTTTTTGCTGTCCTTCGCCCAAAAGTACTAATCCCCAATCGGGAGCCTCGGCGCTGATTTTGGCAAAAGCTTCTAAGAGAAAAGGGAGGTTTTTGGGAGGAATGAGCCGGCCTACAAAAATAAAATTATAACGTGCCCAGTTTTTTTCTTTTTTGCGTTCTTCGCGCGTGGGTATAGTAGTTTCGTATTGTTTAAGAATCGTATCGTTATCAACTATGGCGGCTTTTTGGGTAAAAATCTGGGAAGGTTTTACGCCCAACAATTGTAGGTACTGCGCAGACGAACTTCCAAAACAGAAAAATCCATGGGCCATTTTCAATAACCTTTTTTTGACTTGTTCTTTCAAACCTTGGCGTGTATGGTCTCTGACGTTGGATTCATTAGAAATAATTACCTTTATACCCATTAGTTTGGCATAAACCAACAAAACTAATTGGGCAGGGTCGTACCAACCTGTAAGGTTCAAGGCATCGGGACGGTAGGCTCGGATTTTTGTCAACAGCGCTTTTGTACGCTCCCACACACTAATTTCGTCTAGGGATTTTTGGAATAATACTTCGTAGTCATAATCATACCTGTACGCTTCTGCTTCTCCCATATTGGCACGGCTACTTTCCGAAAGGGCAATTTGAACCACATGAATCTGGATGCCATATTGTGGCGCTATTTTATGAAGTTCACTAAATAATTTAGACTTGTAGTGAGCCCAAAGTTGATTATGGACGATGAGTACGCGCATGTTTTGAGAAGTAGGCGTCGAGGTATTGTTTCAAGACTGGATACAAGTGTTTGGCCATATAAGCTTGACCTTTGGCGTTGTAATGAATACTGTCAAACTCTGGACTCCGAAACAAATCCCTAGTCAAAGAGTGGTCTTTCTGGTTGATTTTTAATTCATCAATCACAAATATGTGATTTTTACGGGCAAAATCCAGAATCTCTTTTCCTTGGGAATCATATTGGTTTTGGTCAATTTCGGACAGCTCAGGGTGTAAGTACATAAAAAAAGGAATGCCTAGTGCCTTGGTTGTATCCGCTAATTGTTGATAGCCTGCGTTGAAAGTAGTGCCAAACTTATGAATCACATCATTGGGGGCTGATTGGGTGGCTGGCGATAGCCATTCCTTGAGGGGCACTTCTACATAATGGTAGATAAAAAGATTATAAATATAGCGATGCCAAAACTCGTAGAGAGCTACTTTGTACTGTTTTTCGGGGTAATTGGGGTTTACTCCCACAATCTTGTGATGGCTCATGTTGTCGTAAGCATCATGACTACTCGTCACTAAGCACATTACATCCGCCCCAAAAAGCCCTTTTTTCTTCAAAAAAGCAAACGCATTGTCTGGCCCCCACGACCCCGCCGACACGTTTAGGACTCTGATGGTTTGCTTATAGTGTTGGGTTAATTTTTTTTCAAGAATGGTACTTGCCAAATCATCATGGTCAGTAGGATTGCCACCATTGATGACCGAATCTCCTACCAGCAGTACTACAGTAGTATCGGCAGGATTAATAGGTTCGCTTCTAAGAGAAAACTCATTGGTTTTGACCACATTCCGAAAACGAAAACGGTATTGATTGGGAGCAAAAATATACTCAAAGTCAGGGTCTTCAATGTACAAAGGAGCATTGCAAAAGCCAAATCCAAAGCGTAATAAAAGCTCAAAGATTGCTAAAAGAGCTAATAAAATAAATAAAGATTTTTTTCTAAAACGCATAGTTTAACTTATTGCCTGTTGACTAAAACTAAGACGAGTAATAAGAAAGGTATATATCAAAAAGAAGGTAGTATTAAAAATACTATCGAAGAAGCTATATTCAATTAGTTCAGTCTTCAAAGATTTTTCTAACAAACCTACCCCTAGACTAAGAGCGACTATCAAAGCTCCTCCAAAAATATAGAGCAGAGTAAGCGTATTATAAACACTTCGATGAAAAATCCCCCACAATAAAATTGATAACATCAGTGAAATATTGATTCGATCCATACTGCCATCTGTAGTGACTACATGGAGGAAAAATATAAAAGCACTTGCTGTAATAGCTTCTATTGAAAGTCTTTTTCGTATAAACCCTATAATATTGATGAATACAAATGCAGCCGAAAAAATAATTTGTATGGTTTTCCAATATTCTGGTGTGAGTGTAAACAAAAAACGCCACATCGAGCCATGTATAGGCACCGTCACTCCTGCTTGTACGCGGTTTTGAATCATGGGTAGAAGTGTGTCGTAAAAGGGCAAAAACCAAAAAAGGCAGCTAACTAAAGCTATAGCGGCATAGGAAATTAGAATTGGTACATTGGCAATTAGGGAGCGTTGGGGTTGGTAAATATTCCATAAAATAAGAGGTACAGCCAATACACTTATAGCCATAAATGAAGTAGCAAAACCTAAGAAGAATGCCGACAAATAGATTTGCTTGAACCTATCCTTAGAATAGGAAAAGAAAATAGCCGCCAATGTAAATAAAGTCATAGAACCTTTAAAAGAACCCACCAAGGTGCCAGAGCGTAAAAAGATAGGCGCCATCACAGAAATACCCAAAGCATACAGTAAAATAGGAGAAGAAACATACCTACTTATTTTGAGATTTTTAGAAGTAGGTTGCCAAAGATAAAGTAGTGTTAATAACACATAAACGCAAAGAAGGCTATCAAACCATGCAAAAATCAGTCGATATGAATAAGGACCTGCCGAAAGAGATTCGGCCCAGCCCATCATGAGTTCGACAAGTGGTAGCTGGCTTCCTGCATGGTAGTTCCACATTTGTTGCTCCGAGGCAGTGAATGGCGTATAGGCTCTTTCGTCGGTACGAAATTGCTCACGCAAAGCTACATTGTCATTAAAATCATAAGGGTTGATACCGTTGGCAAGCAATTGCCCCATATCTTGGTCCATCGAAAGGTCCACAAATCGGTTGGTAAAAGGAGACCCTAAAATAATCAGTACCCTAAGTGATATAGAAAATATAAAGAACAAACCTACTAACGATAGTCTGTCGTATAGGCGGGCTACATAGTAGAGAATTAGTGCAACTAAGTAAAAAGCCACTGCTGTAAAGAATACGTACCAATCTAAGAGCAACTTGGGTGACTTTAGAAGGGAGTAAACATTTAGACAAAAACCACCGATACAAACTGATAGAAACAAAACCAAGGCAATTTTGTCAATCAATAATCTTTTAGGGAGCGAAAAGCCTAACAGAGAATCAGTTGGATCAAGAGAAGGCTGATTTGTGGATAAATCCATAGTCTAAATAAAATTCTAATGGTTGGCAATACCCTCATAAATTAAGATTTCGGGGCTTTCCTTTTTTAAGCTAAAACTATACTCAGGGAACATTTCCTTTAGGGAAGGGCCTGCATGAGAATCTAAATAATATTTATGTAATACACAGTATATTTTTTCCGCTTTTCCCAAATACTGATGTTGTACAAATCCGCCTGCTTGTGATGCCTTAAAGTTAAAACCACTCAGAAGCTTACGTCCATATTTAACCTCTACATTGAGAGAGGTGGGGACAAAAAACCAAATTCGACCAAGGGCATTTGCATCATCATGAGTGTGAATAAAATCTAAATCTTCTTGGGTGAGGTGTTTGAGGGTATATCCCGAATTACCTACAATGTTATTTTGGTAAATTTCCCATTTTTTTGCGCCATAAATAAAAACGCCATTGGCAAAGTTTATAATAAAAAGAAGGGTAAGAGCTATTTGTCCCCATCGTTGTTTTTGGCTTAAAAACTGCAATAAGAGTGGTAAAAAGAGATATGCCATTATCTTGAGATGGCGATATTCAATGGATATTTCGGCACCTGTATTGTAGAAAAAAAGGAAAATTACACAATAAAAAATATAAAAACCCAAGAATACAGTTTTAAGAATACTATTTGGCATTTTTACAGTGATCAGCAGTACTACACCAAAACTTAGCGTTGAAATAATACCATATAAAACGGCTACAGGGCTATAAGCGACTGTATTAAGTTTAAGATAAAGCTCTGATAAATTGAACCATTGAGTAAGAGGATAGCCTAAAATCTCAAATGAACTAGATAACGGAACAAATTTAATTGCGCTTCCTGTAGTAGGATTGGTCCCTAGACGTAGAAAAAATACTTGAGTAACTAAAAAGTAAACTATGGCACAAATCCCTACTACTAAAACCGTATATAAAGAAGACTTTATTCTTCGTGAACGATACCAATCTTCTATAAAAAAAAATCCTGCACAAGTAGCGATTGCCCCTAGGCCAATAGTATAGGAAGATTTGAGTACAAAACAAACAAGCGAAATAAGAAGTAAGCTTACAAAAAGCAAACCATAACGGTGACGATATTTTAGGAAGAAATAAATGCTCCAGGGCTGTCCCCCAAAAATTAATAATTCACCGCCTGTATAATTGATAAAGTTGGTAGTAAACAAACGAGAACTAACGAGCATCATTAAGCAAATAGCAATGATAGAGGGCTCTACGGAAAACTGTTCGTAGACTTTTTTCCAACCAATGAGCCCAATAATGGAAAAAAAAACGGTAGTGATTAGACTCGCCGCCCCAAGCGATATATTTGTTAATTGGCTTATAGCTCCTGGAAATAAATATTGTCCCGGAGTCCACCAAGTCAAAAATAGAGAAAGGTCTTTTTGGATATTAGAAGGATGGGGCAAGGTCATTTTATTGAAGTCCCCTCCCATTATCATTTCCGTCCAGACAGCGAAAGAAGTTCCGGGATCTTCGCCAATTACCTGTGGAATAAAAACACTTGATACAATGAGAATAAGAAATACCAATAAAATGTAGGCATACCACCCAATAAACTGCGTCTTCATTTAAGATTGTGAAGTAGGGTTCAGGTCTGAGAAAGAGCCAAAACAGGTTTGGAAGATTTTAAGCCAGAAAAACGGATAAAGAATGCCTGAGTAAGCCATGCACTAATATCTATCGTTTGGCCTCCAGAAGCTAAAGCTACAAACAATAACAATGAAAAATAAGCAATAAAAGTGGATGCAGGGTTTGTAGGGTAGCTGTATTGAAGGAGGTTGGTCATTCCCAACAAAAACCAAAAACCATTATAAAATATAAATCCTAAGATACCCAGATTGACCCAGGCTTCAAGCGAAGGCACGTCAAAAAACTGGGATTTGTATCCTTCTCCAAATATAATAGTGCCTATTGAAGCTTGGTTGAAAAAGAAATCAGTGGCATATTTCCAACTAAGTACTCGATATAAGGAGGAGTGGTCAATTCCCCCTTCACCTGCTGTAGGCTCGCTCGTTTGCACCCCAGTAATAGTGTATATCACTCTTCCAAATCGACTTGAAAACGCTTGATAGTTTGACGTGACGGCTGTCGTAACAAAAGTCAGCTGAGATAGAGATAAGCTTATTATGATAGCAATGCCTCCCACTATTTTTAAGGTATTTTTGGAGAATAATGCTTTTACTACTTTGATAGAATTGAACATAAAAGCTACGAATGTGATGACTACCAATGTAATGATACTAGTATTGGTACGGCAAAGAATCATCACTACTACCGAAAAAATTACCAAAAAAAGATATACAAGCTTATACAAAAAGCTATTGGTACGCTGTACCATAATCATAGAAGCCACAATGGTCATCAGGGCATTATTGGCGTAAGTGTGTGGGTTGCTTTGGGCGGTATTGGCGGCATAGCGAATACCTGCACGCTCTCCAATATGCCAAGTAGGGTCATTTAAGATAACGTACAGTAGCCCAATACTAGCAAACAAGGTATACAAGATAAGGGATTTTAAAAGAATATCTGTCTTGTCATTGGGATAATAACACATCAACAAGAAAAAAGCGATAGGAAGTACATAAGTAAGCATCTCCTTACTTCCTGTAGGCGAACCATTGATACCAGGGTAATATTGCCAATATACCCAAGCAACCGCAATAAAGCCTAGCCAGAAAAAAGATAAAACCCGGTTGGGGAAATAAATTGTTGAGAAAATATTTTTAGGAAAAATAAGCAAGAAGCCAATTACCCAAAATATCATTGTAAATACACTACCGCTAGGGCCAATCCGAAGCCCATCCCTAAAAAAGAATATAATTGGGTAGGAATTCCACAACATATGAATTCCTAGGGCTTGGCGATAGTATTTTAAATCATTCCACATGTTACACTGATTGATTAACTAAATAATCCATACCGTAAAATACAATAGATAGCTCGAAAGCCATCTTTCCAATTAATTTTTTTGCCTTCGGCATAGGTACGTCCGTAATAAGAAACGCCTACTTCGTATATTCTAATATTAGGAATACGGGCAATTTTAGTAGTGACCTCAGGCTCAAACCCAAAACGCTTCTCTTTCAACTCCAGCCCTTTAATCATGTCAGCCCTAAACAACTTATAGCATGTTTCCATGTCGGTAAGGTTGAGATTGCTAAACATGTTGCTCAAAAAGGTCAGGATTTTGTTTCCGATAGAGTGCCAAAAAAACAGAATCCGGTGTGCTTTACCTCCCATAAAACGAGACCCAAATACCACATCAGCATAGCCATCGACAATAGGCTGAAGCAAAATGTTAAATTCTTGAGGATCGTATTCTAAATCAGCGTCTTGTACGATAATATAATCCCCCTTTGCTTGACGTATTCCTGTGTGCAAAGCTGCCCCTTTTCCTTGGTTTATCTCATGCTTGTAATAACTGATAGATACTGTTGGGTTTTGATTTTTAAATTCTAAAACCCTGGCTTCTGTATTGTCCTTTGAGCAGTCGTTTACAACAATAATTTCTTTTTCAAATCCCCCGATCAACTTTACCGCTGCAACTGCTTTTAAGACCACTTGGATGGTTTTTTCTTCGTTATATGCAGGAATAATTACACTAAGTATTGGGCTCACAATAGATTTTTATTTATAGTCTTTGGTGAATTCGTTTAGCAAAGATAGTCCTTGATTTTACTTTGCGTTACAAAGTTGATTTTTTTACTTTGTATTTCAAAGTGAAATTTGGCTTTTATTTAATCTTCTCAATTCTTTCTTGTTAGATTGCTATCATTGAGGTATTTATAAAGGTTTTGTGCAAATATACGGCTACCATTGTCACTCAAATGACACAAATCACAATAATAATCTTTTTGTCGGGGCATTTGTTGATCCATGTCAAACAAGAAAGTATGATATTGAGCGGCTAATTGACGAATGACATCATTGTGGACTTGGACTCCTTGTCGTACATTGATGGGGTCGCCCCAAAGCCACAGAGGAGAAGGGTATTTGCACGTGGCAAAATCCCGATAATCAGTATAGCCTCCATTGCCAATTACGCTCTGTGGTACATATAATGCATAGGTCATTAGAAGAACCTTCTCTTTTTTTGCTTGCGCTTCCTTGATAATTCCTTCTACGTTATGACGGTATGCTTTGGCAGTTTTAATGTCGCTTCCGTATTGAATATAGTCTGGATTGATCTCTTGAAAATTCAAAAATTTCTTACCCTTCAGTTTGTCGATAAGCAAGTTAACACTTTTGTGAGCAATAAAGGGCAGTACCGTCCAGTTCACTTCAGGGTGACGATTCATGAGAGCCATATCGTAGTACCACAAAATATGCTGATAGTCGTCCGAAAAATCTTTAGGAGGGATGTTGTTGAAACGATTTTCGTTGATAGCTTCATAAAAAATAACCAAATCAAAATGCTTATCGTGGAGCATTTTGTACTTATAAAGGTTGTCAAGAGAAGTATGCGCAGGGGTGGCGGCGTTATATATTTTTACTTTTGGATTGCTGAGATGTAGAAGTGAGTCCAGGGTTTTGTTGATTTGTCCACCAAATTCTAAACTCATAGCTGAGCCACCCAAAATTAGAATGTCATAAGTATCTTTGTTTTTTGCAATATCAGCTTGAATAATAGTCTGAAGTTCAGGATAAAATTTGTTACTAGGTTGCCAAAAAGGGTATTTCATGATAAAAAGAGCAAGTCTTCCTATCAACTCTAAAAACAGAAAAAGTAACAAAATTGAGATAGATCCAAATATAAGAGAGCGTTTTGATGACTTCATAGCAACAATATTTTTTTGCAGAATACCTCTGCTGTGTGATCTTCTAGGTATTTTTGGCCATCGATAGTAGCCGACGGATGATTTAGATAATACTTAATAGCCTCGGCAATGGCGGCGGGCTTCTGTGGTGCTACTGTGAGGCCAAGTTTATATTGATGTACTAGCGCCCCCATAACTCCGAGTTTAGAGGCTATCATTGGTTTACTGTATTTGGCGGCGAGACCCAGAATATTGCTTGAACTAAAAAAATTGATGTAAGGTACCAGTACAACGTCGGCAAGTTTGATGGCCTCATTGGTATCATTGGGGTTAAAAAAACGAATATGCTTCACAAAACTTACATCAGGAAATTTTTTTTCAGCTTTTTCGATAGCCGAATACAAGGCAGTTTCATAACCTATTTCGGGCTCACCACATATCAAGATGCACATTTGCTGATGTTGGGTGGTCGAGAGGCTGGTGAGTGCCTCCAAAATATTGGGTACATTCTTTCTTTCGGAAAGATGTCCATAAATCAAAAAAATCATCTTCTCAGAAGGAATCCCGTATTTATCTTTAAGGACTTGGGTGGCAGTGGTAATAGGCAAGCCAACATCAATAGGGTCGGGTAAATACTCAAACCTTGAACCAAATTTTCTGTTGTACTCTTGCACACCTTGTTTGTCATTCAGAATAAAAATTTGGTCAATTTGAGGATGACGTAGCATCCACTTCATTTGTAAGCCTTTGCGCCATCCTCGCCATTCGCGTTTTAATTTGGCTTTAAGAGTGGAACCATCTTCATAATACTTCCTAAAAGGTAAAAAAAGTAAACCCGCGATTTTGATACCTAGTTTGGGAATAAAAGCCTTGCCTAGTTCATACTGGAAAGCATCTATGTGCATAAAAACCAGCCGTTGGGTATGGTACCGCTCCACCAAAGACTTTAGATAGTTCATCTCAGCGGCGGCTCTTGCTATCACACCGGCGTGGCTCAAGATAAAATCCAAATCTTCGGGCTTGATATAGTAAAAATTAATCATTGATTCGTCTTTTTGAAAACGAACCTTTGCACCTTCATGCAACACAAATACGAACTTTTCTCTGGTAGTTGGAGGAGATTGTTTGAGATACTCTACCAAAAACTGTAAATAATCCAAATGGTGGCCGCTAATGTCGCGGTCGTAGATGAGGGTACGTTCGGGTAGTTGCATTATTTGTTTACTAATTCTTTATAAACGGCCAAAGTCTGCTGAGCCGTATTTTCGGCTTTAAAATCAGGAAGTCGCTGATAGCCACGCATACGCATGAGCTGCCGAAGCTCAGTGTCATAAATTACCTTCTCTACCGTTGCTTGAATAGATTCGGGCTTGTCGGCTTCAAAATATACCCCTGCGTCTTCCGCGATTTCGTTAAAAGAGGTACCATCAGTAAGAGCAACGGGGCATCCGCAACTCATAGCTTCTAGGACAGGTAATCCAAAGCCTTCCATCAGGGAAGGAAAAACAAAGACCTGTGCTTTTTCGTATAATTCTACCAGAGTACTATCATTAAAAATAGGATGATAGACAATTTGGTCTTGCAGATGATTTCGTTGAAACAAGGTTTTTTCTTCTGCCTTAAAACCACCGCCACCAGCGCATACCAACTTCAAATCTTTGTCTTTGAGCAATGTAGGTCTAATTGCTTCAACAAAACCTACAAAATTTTTATAATGATCTCGATTCCCAACAAACAATACGTAGCGTTCTGGAAGAGTTAGGTTGTTTAAACCTTTGGTTTTGAGTACCTGCTTGGCTAAATAATTCCCCAAATGAACAACCCTGATTTTTGATTCATCTATTTCAAAGTGCTCCAAAATTCCCCTTTTAGTAGCTTGAGATACCGATATGACTACATCGGCACGTTGGAGTAGCTTTTGTTTTAAACCCGAAAGCCCTTTCCCGAATACAGGATATGTTTCCCCATATTTTTCGCTAATGACGTCATGAAAAGTCAAAACTAGGGGCTTAGTACCTATCTTATTCAAAAAATAAGAATGATAGTAGGTAGGGTGAAAAATATCAAAATTCCCTTGAGAGAGCTTGGTAGAGCTATAGAGCCTGTTGAGGCGTGAAAATACTTGATTGGCTCGGCGGTTTTTAGCGAGTTTTTGATAGCCTACGGGATGTGAATAGCTTACTTCTTTCAAATATTCGCTGTTTGAAAACTTAATCGCTAGTTCAAATTCAATGTCGTTTCGTCCACTAAAAGCATTCATCAACTCATAAAAGTATCGAGAAATACCGCCGTATTGGGTACCAGTAAAGGTCTGGTGATCATAAAGGACTTTCATGCAACACTATAAATTGATAAAAAACTGACCGCTTTTGGCAGATATTTCCCGCAAAAGTACAAAAAAACTAACAGCTATGGGCTATTTAGTTATTTTATGGTAAAGCGGAAAATAAGAAATAGTATCAATGATGCCTTGGAGTTGTTTTTTGAGCAAGTGCTTCCATGCAGGCATCACCGGAAAAAGCGCCGAACGAAGAGAAAAAATAACAGGAATCTGAGACGTGTGTTGTTGAAGTTTTAATAAATAGGCTTGAATAAGTGGCTCAACCCCTGAAGTATGAATGAGCTTTGAGAGGGTTTTGTTTTTGACGAAGCACTCTCTAAAATTGATAAAAATTAATTTGTCGGTCTGATTTACGGTCCATTCAGCACCCCCAAAATTTAATGTGCGTTCATGAAGATTATGAAGGGCTACATTCCAACCCGTGTTTTTGCAAACAAAAACGTTTTTAAAAAATATAGGAACGTAATTGAGCCAAAGTTGGTCGTGATTCATACCCTGACAAACCTCAAAATGGGCGCGGTCGGTGAGTCTTCCTTTCCACCACTTCAAAAAGTGCGAGTTGTTGTGGGTATTGCGGATAGCCCAAAAACCATTATCGTACATTCCCGTATTTAAAAACAATTTTTCATCGCCATAAGTGGCTTTCCCAAATTTGTGTATGATACGCGGGGTTAACACAATTTCATGTTGTTCCACAACCTCAAGTATTTCTGCTACATCGCCCACAAAAAAAACAGTAGGGTCAACATACATGAGCGTTTGGCATTGTGTTTTTTGCAAAAAATATTCGGCAAAAAAAGGCTTAGATGCTGCGATGAGTGAAGCTTCATCGTAGCGTTGTTGTAAAAGCTGTATCTCACTTAGTGGTAGGTCGTTGAGAGAAATAATATTACTATCGGAGACCGTAGGATTAGCATCTACTATTCCTATTTTAAAAGAAATATGGGAAGGAAGACTCTCGCCTAATACCTTAGTAAAAGGAAGCTGTGCGACAGTACAAACGGTAAATATCAAAGTTTGGCTAGCCATTTTTCAAATGGTTTTTTTAGAAATTCTCTTACACGTAGGTATTTATAGAGAGGTTCAGGTTTAATATAAAAGCATGAGAATTGTCGATAGTAAGCGTTGTGATTTTGTAATAACTCTGAGCGATAAAAATCAAAAAGAGCTACCAAATCAGGTCTTTGCTCAAAAGTAAATCTATCTTGATACTTAGAAATGACGTTGGGTTTGGCGGGGTCATAACCACTATAGTGAAAAAACACCACAGGTAGGTTATTGACAGAATGCGTGCCTTCTTTGAAAGAGAAGCGACGCTCGTGCAGATTCCAGTAGGCGGCGTTCCAGCCGGGATGTTTTTCAACGTGGATGTTGTTCCAAAAAATTGGGGCAAAATTCACCCAATTTTGATCTACAAAAAGCCCATTACATAAATCTATCTTACATTCATCAAAAAGTTTTTCTTCCCACCACTTCACAAAATCAAGTGCTTCGGGGCTTTTTCTTAAAGCAATAAAACCAAGATTGTAAACGCCTGTATTTAAGTGATGAAGCTCATTGGGTGTAAGTTGGTCATCAATAGGCGTAGTTAGATGAGGAGTAAGTACAAAATCGTGCTTTTGGAGGAGATTCTCTAACTCTGTCAGTGGTTGATAGACAATGATATCGGGGTCAAAATAAATGACATTACTGACTTGGGGAACACGTTCAAAAAAATACCTAAAGAAATAAGGTTTTACTGCCGTATTTAGCTCGGTGATGTTGTAGTGTTCACACATTTCTTGAAGGCTACTGATGCCTATATTATGCAACTCCAACAGCTCGAAATCTGGAAGCATATCAGGCGGCACTTGGGCTACATCTAGCCGATCTACAAGCCCAATGATAAAGCGAATGTGAGGGTTGGTTCGCCTCAATGAGTCGCCTAAAGTGCGAGCCTGAGCCAGATAGTTGATGGAGCAAAGCGTAAAAGCTAATGTCATTGTCAGAGAGATTTTTATTCAACAAAAAAGACAGCCCCTTTAATGGCATAGTTCGTGTACGATTTTCATCACATTGTCTACGCTTTCAATTGTAGGATGTCGTTCCAGCACTTTGCGTTTAGCATTTTGGCCTAATTCATCTCTCAAAGAAGGATTTTCGATGAGTTCAATGATTCGGTCGCTCATTTGGGTTTCATCCAGATAGTTCACCACAAAACCTGCATCCGTTTCGACTAGCTCAGGCGTCCCGCCTGCTTTATCAAAACATACAATTGGCTTGGCTGCTAAAGCACTTTCTAGTACTACCAAAGGGTAAGGGTCTTCGCGAGAGGTAAGAGCAAAGACATCGAATTGACTCAAATATTGAAAAACTTCGGAAGTAAGTCCCACGTGAATGATACGGTCAGCGATTTCCATTTTTTCGGCATCAAATCGCTGCACCTCATAAAGTTCTGAATTAGGATTCATACCTACCCATACAAAATAAATAGGCTTAGTTTGGCATCTTTTGATTACTTGCTGAGCTACCATCATAAAGACGTCGTTGCCTTTGCGCCACTCGGCATGTCCGCATCCACCTACCAAGATAGCGTTGTTAGGAAGCCCCATTTTTTTTCGGATATCTACTTTTTTACCTTCTTCGATATTTTTAAGAATTTGGGGAGCGTCTATAATTTGGAAGGTGCTAGTTTGGTGATGTGGGTATTGATAGTTTTTATGGAAATAATTTGCCACCGCTTTGGAGACCACAATGAGGTGGTTGGTTCGGCTCATCAAATAATCCATATCAGAGGGATCACTGAATTTTTTAATGGACATCTCTAGCTCGTGGGCAAATAAAACCGTGGGCGCAGTTAGGAAGGTGAGTTGATGGTAAGTCGCTGCCGAACCGATGGTGTTTACAAAAATAAGCCCAAAATCTTGAGCCATCATATAATCACGAAACTTCTGCCACCGCCTTTCTAATATCCTTTGTTTCAGATAGTTTTCGAAACCTAATATTTTTAGAAACTGAGATAAAAACCCATTCAGATAAACATCGCCCAAGCGAGGTAATCGAGTGGTGGGAAGTAGCGCCCTGAAATCATCCTCAAGGGGACCATCACTGCACAACAATAAATGCATGGAGACGCCCCGTTGTTTCAGATGCTGTAGCAATTGCAACAATACGATTTGACCTCCAGCGCGGTTAGCGTCATGGCTTATGAAAAGGATTTTCTTCATTAAAAATTCGCTAATAAATTCTGCCAGTTTCCTAGCTGCTGATGTATATCAAACTCCAAACCTCTGTTTTTCAGTATGTTTTTGTCAATTTTGATAGTACCGTTCATTACGTTTTGCATGATTTGGGCGAGTTTAGGAATATCAAAAGCTGGTGCAACTTCTCCCATACCAGGCAGTACAAACTCGCTGATTCCGCCGGAGTTGAAACCGACGATAGGTTTTTGGAGATAGGCTGATTCAATCATCACAAGAGGAAAAGGGTCTTCGCGTGAAGTGAGTACAAACCCATCGCAAATATTGAGATAATCATAATAATCTTGCCCACCTTTAGGCCCTAGTGCGATGAAATTCAGGTTTTCGCGCTTTACCCTTTCTTGTAAATAGTACGAAACCCCGTATTCGCTATAGCTTCCTAACCATACAATGTAGGCGTTTTTGGGAAGATGTGATAGCAAGTCGGGGACCATATCATATCCTTTCCTCATGCCCATGGTACCTGACATGAGCCAAACAAAAGCATCTTTTGGGATACCAAGTTGTTCTTTAAGAGTGGCAGGGTTTTGTTGGAGGGGGATTTTGCCCGTATCAATGAAAGAATGTAAGAGCTTGACATTGGGAGCGCCCATTCTTTGGAGTTGTTGTACTACTATTTGCGAACATCCAATGGTGGTTTGGGCATGCGTCAACATTTCGGCAAAAGAATCGGCGCGTAATGTTTCGAAAGTTTCCAAAAGTTCATGAACGTGTACTACATAGGGGATATTTAGCTTACGGGCCAGTCGGGCAAACTGAGGCATCGTAATCGTGTTGAAGTACCACAAATCGGGCTTAAATTCTTGATGAATTTTTTTGATGTAGCTCTCTTCGGGAGTAAGGCCAAATGTGCGATGATAAACAGCTTCGACGGCATAGTATGGTAGCCCACGATGAAACTTATGGATGTAAGTCGCGTCGGCGGGGGAGTTTTTTGCAAACAATTCTCCTGCTTGGCGCGAATAAACGGCGGTCTTTATCTCACTTCCTGCTAAGTGTTTTATCAAATACCAAAGCACCATCTCCGAGCCTGTCCGCGCTCCGGTAGGGGTAAAAAACAAAATTTTCATGCGTTAGACATGGCTCTTTGGGTCGAGCTTATAAAAGTAAGGCTTGTTGCGAATGATTTTCCAAAAATAGGTAGAAAACAACCAAACTTTACGTGTAAAGTCTTTTTGTTGTTCAAGTTGGCCAAAAGGATTGCGGAATTTAGAGATATTGAGTGCTATTTTCCAGCCAAAATACACCGGTATCATCAAATAATAATTGAGCATTAAACCTAAGTATCGGCCAATGCCGAATTCTTTGCGTACCCACACAAGGTTAGATAGCTGAATTTGCGGATAAAACTTATTGACAATCGTAATGAGTACATCTTTTCGTTTGGGGTTGCTTCCCCATTCGTGATGTATATAGCCACAATCTTCAAAAACCTTGAGTTTGCCAACACGCCCTAAACGACAGTTCCATTCGACATCTTCTCCGTACAAAAAGAAGTCTTCATCCATATATCCTGCCTTTTCGACTACTTCACGTTTGACGAGTAAAAAGGCAGCCGGAATCCAATCGACTTGGTCAGGGTCGTTGTAGTGGGTTTCGGGGATAAACTTTTCTAGCAACTTCTCAAAAATACGCCCTGGAGGATGTACATACAGGGAGCGTTTAAAAACCGCTAAACTTCTAAAAAAAGGACGGGGGGTTTTGTCCGAAAACAATTGAATGCCTCCGCAAGCAGCAGTATCAGGTTGGGTATCTAATCGTTGGACACAGCGGCTGATGATATCGTCGAGGAGCTCGGTGTCAGAGTTGAGCAGCAAATAGTAGCGACCTTTTGCGGCTCTCATGCCTTTATTGTTGGCTCTCGAAAAACCAGCATTGTAGCCCATATCAAGCCACTGGATTTCGTTAAACTCTTGTTGAATAATACCCTTGGCTCCGTCTTGTGAGTCGTTGTCGACCACGATTATCTCAAAACTTACCCCTTTTGTATGCGCATAGATAGAGCGAATACAATCGGTCGTCAGTTTAAGAGTTTTATAATGAATGATAATAATTGAAACGTCCATTCAAAAGTTATATCGAAAAAACACTCCCTAAACACAGACAATTGGTAGAGTCAGTGCCAAAAGGTGAGTGTTGAAAGATAATGAATTAATAAACCTTATAACTCGGAGTAGGTCTTTTTTCGGCTGGGTTACCCATATATACACCCCAAGCTTCGGTGTTTTTGGTGATAGAGGCTCCCATCGCTACGAGCGTTCCTTCGGCGATAGTAGTGTAGTCGCGAATGGTAGAGTTTACCCCAAAAAAACAATAAGATTCTACTAAGCAGTGCCCCGACAGTACCACATGAGAAGTGAAAAATACATGATCTTTGATAAGACCATGATGACCGATGTGGTTGCCACTCCAGAGTACACAATTATTACCAATTTTTGTAAAAGGTTGAATCGTATTATCTTCTAAGATAAAGCAGTTTTCCCCGATTTCATTGCCAAACCAAGTTGCTTTTGAGCTGATATAAGAAATAAATTCATATCCTTTTGCTTTGGCTTCTAAGTAAACTTTCTCCCGATTTTTGTTCATTTTGCGTCCGGTCATAGGAGCAAAAAACTTAAATTCAGTAGGAGGGAAAAACTTTTCTACGTCTTCAAATGCTACTACTGGGAGTCCCCAAAAAGTAGTTTCTTTTAAATATTCTTGATTGACCGTGAAGGCCACTACATCGTGTTCGGAATCGTGAGTTAAGTAAAAGTGCGCTAATTCTGCGGTATCTAGTACTCCAAAAATTACAACCTTCGCCATGTATGTTAAGTGTAAAAAGTGTGAAGTATCCAACTCGATACTCTATCCTCAAAATGATTAAACCAATTCGTATTCGTTTAAAAAACCTTGGATGGTGGTTACATCATTAAACATCATGATGTCTATGATAGAAAGCCAAGGAACAAATTCATTCTTAAACTGTGGATATTCAATAGATTTAGATTTTATAAAACTCAATTGGATATCAGCTTGCTCAAAAATATTTTTGTCATATAGCTCCGTTCCTCCGATGGGGTTAATATAGTGGCTAGCGTTTTCTTGTTTACAAATATCAAGAATTCTTTCTTGAGCTTTTAAGTGAGTGTTTTGATAAATACTCGAACTTGGTACTATCTTTACTTGCATGCCCAAATAGTCTCTCAATACCCACAAACTACTACATATCCAGTCACTTACTTTTTCGGCGTCTAAATTGATGATTTTTTCGGTGACTGCAAAAGCCGAAAAATAAAAGGGGGCTTTTTTATAGGCTTGTTCGAGGGTTTTTAGAAATTTTCCTCGCCATTTAGGGTCTTTACTCAACACGATTTCATTGATGAGCTTATTTTGACTAGCATCTTGTAGGGGAATCGTAAACAAATAAGCTTGACCATTTACTAAAATCCTGTTACGATTAATCCACCCTTTATTGATATAGTTAACGTCATCATATACCACAAACTTATCTACGGCATTCATGAGTTGTAAATACCCAATGTAAGGCATAAAATAAGGCTGCATGATTCCTAGATGCATGAAAACAAAGGTTTTGGTTTAGACTGATTTATTTTATAAAGAACCCAACGAAAGAATTATTTCAGTTTGCGGAGGTAATAATCTTCGCCTGGTACAATAAGCCCCTTCATGGTAGTATCTGTCCCTAAGCGTAAGTCTGTTGGCAAAGGTGGGATTACATTCTTTGAAAAGAAAAGGTAATCTGCTTCTTTAGGAATCGGCTGAACCCCTTTCTCAAAAGGATTGATAGTAATCAATCTTCTTGAAAGATGCTTTCCATAAAGTGGATATTCGAAGTCGTCGTTGATTGTTCCCAAGGCTACGGTTGCGGAGTCAGGAACTATTTGATCGAATTTTTGATAAGCTTTCGTAATATCAGGACGAGCAAAAGTCATCATTGCAATGCGTTCAGTTTTGAAGGCAGAAGGCTTGCCCAATGCTGGAAATGGAAGACAACGAACATTGAGGAAGACCGAAAGTAATGCTGAGATACAAGCTACCACTGTCACAATACCGACGTATGTTTTGAGCGCTACCGAATAACCAGATTTGGCGAGGCTATATTTATGCGTAAACAAAAGAGATAGAAACAACACCCCAAATACTCCCGTTTCTTGAAAATAGCGTCCTTTCCAAGGGTCGTAGGGAGCTGAATATGATAGCGCTGCAAAATGTAATAGTAAAGCAATCGCTAAAAACCAATGTGCCGGCGAACGCACGATTCCGAATAATACCAAAAACACCAGAGGAAATACCAATGCAAATCCAAAAATCCCCCAATAAGGGTTTCCGTTGAAAAACTCAAAACGGCGCTCGAAAGAAAAAGGAACAATCGAAAACTCCGTAGTTTCGTCTAAACGCATTTTGAGCTTATCTTCCAGCCATACTAGGGGTTTGCGCATGCCACGGTTGATGTCTTGACCTATTTTGATATTTCTCAAGCCATCGAGATTGACAAAATCATACCCATACCTTACCGCATTGCGAGAGCCTTGCTCAAACAAATTGCGGAAGCCTCCGTTGGAAGTAGCTCTTTCAATAGATTGGTGCTTGAGTGAAGTGGGTGGCCCGATAGGATGCCCAAATACTTGGATATTTTTTACATATCCAGTGGGCAAAGTCCATATACAAAAACAAATCACGATGGCTGTTCCTAATTTGAAGATGGCGGGCCAGTTGATGTTAAGACTTACCGAAGCGCTATCTTGATTTTTGCTTTTAAGAAATACCGTATAAAGCATTACGATAAAAACAGAAGGCAGCAATAAGGTAAATGTGACTTTATGACCATACACTACTCCAAAACTCAAAGCAGCTAAGTATAAATAGCGGTTTTCTTTGGTTAAGCGGTAAGTAAACAAAAAATAAAGTAGGCAGCTTAGGTATGCTGCAAGTACAATGTCGGTTTCGGTAGTGATGGCTTGCATCAAAAAATCCAGAAACATCGCAAAGGCTAGCGCACAAAAAAAGCTAGCATTGAGCCGATTTTTAGTAATGCGCTGCGTAATACCAAAAATACATACCAACGTAATCCAGTAGGAAGCGTGATGAATGAGTTTAAAAGCATTTTCAAATTTACCGGTTATTAAATACGAATAAATTTGAATCGTACACACGCTCTTTGGATAAGTGTCTATATTCCAATTGGTACCACCAAAATGGGCCATGCTACCCCGCTGTATATATTGAATAACACGATTGAGGTGACCAGTCATGCTATCCCATTCATTGGGTACTGTAAAAAGCACTAACACTAAATTGATGAGCCCTATGACTACTACCGATACAATCATTACTCCAAACAAAAATTGCAAGTAAACCCCCGCACTTGCATACCATCGTTGGGCAGCATGCCATCGCTTGATGGCCATCTGTCGAGGCGAAAATGGAGTGGTTTGCGGAGAAAGTAGACCAAATATCAACTGGATAATAGTAGGCGGTATAAAAACGGAGAGTGCCCATGCCCATACATTCGCAGTAAGATGGAGAGGTGATAAACAATAACCTGTCACAATAATGCTACTAGCAAATAGAATAAAAGAGCTAATGAGCCATTCAATCAATGATGGACGGCAGATTTTTGCAGCTGTACGTCCAACATAGTATATAAACAGGGCAAAACAAATCAGTGTAATAGAATTTTGTATGAATATCATGAATGCTAAAAAGCTATGTCACCTACAAATGACTGATTGGAGGGGCGAAAATACGAATAAATTATCCAATAATCTGCTCTTTAGAGAAAAGGAGCAAATAAGACTATGGCGCATAAAGCGCCCAAATACGGCAGGCCAACTGCCCAATAAGCTACAAATGTTGATTAATCAGGGTAGCTATACGCTCTACATCTTCGTGAGCAAGTTCAGCATGAAGAGGTAAACAAAGTACCTTCAATGATATATCTTCTGAGACAGGACATGGCTCAGGATTTGAAAGAAATGGCAGTTTGTTGAGGGAAGGATAAAAGTATCTACGTGGGACGATGTCATGTTGACCTAGTACTTCTTTGATCGCCAACATTTTTGTTTCCGATTCGAATACTACAGGATAGTAGGCATAATTTCGCTCTAGTCCCCCGGCCCATTCGGGAGCTGAAAGATGAGTCCAATCAAGAAGTTCAGTGTACAAATCACAGACGGCTTTACGAGCAGCTATCAATTTTGATACGAGTGGTAAATTACACAGCCCCATCGCTGCATGAACCTCAGAATTTTTACCATTGATCCCCATGAAAAAGTAATCATCGCCACGGTGTCCAAAAGCACGCATGAGATGAAGTTTTTCGTGCCATTCTTTTTTGTTTGTAATGATAGCACCTCCTTCGATGGTGTGAAATAACTTGGTAGCATGAAAACTACACGTGGCAAAATCGCCATACGAGAGTAATGATTTACCAAGATAATTGGCCCCAAAAGCATGGGCACCATCATAAATCACTACCAAATTGTATTTTTTTGCAATTTTTTCAATTGCTTCTACGTCACAGGCGTTGCCATAGACGTGTGTTGCCATGATAGCCCGCGTATTTTCGGTAATTGCAGTCTCAATGAGGGCGGGATTGATGCAGTATGTTTTTGGGTCAATATCAACAAAAACGGGCTGATAGTTTTCCCATAAAATGACATTGGTCGTGGCTACGTAAGAGAAAGGAGTTGTGATAATTTCCCCTGGCTCGCTCAATAACTTGAGCGCCATCTGTAAAACGATCGTACCATTTCCACAAAAATTTAGGTATGATACACCCAAAAATTCTTTGAGGCCCTCTTCGAGTTGTTGGGCAAGAGGCCCATTGTTGGTAAGATATGCACTTTCCCAGATTTTTCTTAAATAGTCGACATATTGGTCAAAATCGGGAAGGTAGGTTTTGGTAACGTTAATCATTCCCTTTAGACCAGTACTTCTGATTGATTAATTTGAAAATTTAATTGGGGGCGGACATAGCCAGGCCATTTGCCATACCAAGTTACTCCTTCACGGTGGTCTTCTACTTCAAAAGAGAGAGCTTCGGGTAGTTGGAACAAAACAGTTGAAGTGTCTTTTACTACCATGATAGAGATCACATAGGAGCCATCATTGAGGAAATTACCCGGGATTTCGAGGGTAGCGGTCACCAATCCTTTTTCGAAAGATTGGGAAGTGGTACCTACATTAAAAATACATTCGCCCGTAAAAGCATATAGATGAAGGCTGAGATTTAGATCAGCACGCTCCAACATGTTCCAAAACTCAATGTGGACTTTTACAGATGTACGGACATCGATATAGTTTTTACCTTCTTGAAAATCGGGATCAATTCGTACCGTACGGAAGCGCACTTGGTCGTTGCCTGGACCTTGTTCGGGAGTTTCCCAATAATGCTCCAAATTGGTTTTAGCTACGTGGCTCAAGTAATTGTTGACTACATGAGTCGTATCACCTTGCATTTTGAGCTGACCATGTTCGAAGTAAAAAGCGCGATTACAAAGAGACTGAACCGCCGCCAGATTATGACTTACAAACAAAATAGTACGCCCACTTTCGGAGACGTCTCTCATTTTGCCAAGGCATTTTTTCTGAAAATCGGCATCCCCTACGGCCAAGACTTCATCAATGATAAGAATTTCGGGACTCAAATGCGCCGAAATCGCAAACCCTAGCCTTACGTACATTCCCGAAGAGTATCGTTTTACGGGAGTATCTAAGAATTTTTCTACACCAGCAAAATCAATGATGCTATCAAAAGCAGCTTTGATTTCGTGTTTCTTCATTCCCAAAATAGCTCCATTGAGGTAGATATTTTCGCGGCCAGTAAGCTCTGGGTGAAACCCAGTTCCTACTTCAAGCAAACTCGCCACCCGACCTTTGATAGTCACTTTTCCAGCAGAGGGTTCGGTAATTTTGCTCAGGATTTTTAATAAAGTAGATTTCCCAGCGCCATTATGCCCCACAATCCCCACTCTATCGCCCTGTTCTACTGTAAAGTTTACATCACGCAGTGCCCAAAACTCTTCTTTCTCAATTTCATCTTGTTCGCCTTTCCCAAAAAAGTGCTTAAATTTTTCGGAAAAAGTATCGCGCAAAGTAGAGCTTTTGCGCATCGCCTTTTGGTGATCGATGATATATTTTTTGCTTATATCTTCTGCTACAATAACCTGCATCGAGCGCTTAAAAGTTTATCTAAATCCAAAAGTAATCAAATGTAATCAACAAAAGAATTTTCCTCTTTACGAAAATAGTAAATGGAAATCCCTAACGTAAGTGCGATGATGCCCATTGCACTGTATAAATGCTCAATATTAAAGAAAGCGCCATCTCCCAAAAGACACCACTTAAAGCCGTCAATGATACTCACCAAAGGGTTAAGATAATAAATATCATACCACCAAACATCATGATTGGCTTCTACCAATTTACCACTATAGGCAATAGGGCAAACGTAAAAGCCTATTTGTACTAAAAAAGGGATAAGTTGCCCTATATCCCGAAACCGTACATTCATTACAGCAAAAATCAAGCCGAAGGAAAGTGCCGCGAGCAAACTCAACAAAACAAATACAGGTAAGAGTATAATTTGCCAATTGGGAGGGTGTTGATACCAAATCGCAATCACTGCATAAAGAAACAGCGAAATCAGGAAGTCAATAAAGCCAACTATAACTGAGCTCAAAGGCATGATAAGCCGTGGAAAATAGGTCTTCGTTACTAAGTTAGAGTTAATAAGAATACTATGGCTGATTTGGGTAAAAGTATTAGCAAATAAATTCCAGATAGTAATACCTGCCAACACCATCAAAGGATATGGGATACCCACATCTCCTTTGAGCCTAGCGATTTTGCTAAATACGAATACCATCACCACCGTGGTGGCAAAAGGCCGTAAAACGGCCCAAGCTGCTCCGATGGCAGTTTGTTTATAACGAACCGATAAGTCGCGTTTAGAAAGAATCCATAGTAATTCTCTGTTTTTCCATAAATCTTTCCAATAATTCTTGGCTCCGTGTCCGGCTTCAATAACTACTTCTTCCGAATATTTCATTAATGTTCAAGTAGATTAGAAAACAAAAAGACGTCCCTCTAAAGTTAGACGTCTTTTATGAGTATATCGTTTAACTTTTTACAGTTTTTTTCTTTAAATCTCTAAGGGCTTCTACATAAGTCTGCTTCGCAAGTATAAAAATAATTGCTACAAAAAAGCCAATAATCGCCCCAAACTTCATATTTTGACGAGTAAAAAGTTTGGTCTCAAGAGGTAGTACTGGAGGCTCTATGATAGTAAATAGAGGCGCTTCTTTCACAATTGACATCTTTAGACTTTCGAGACTGCGAGAGGCTTCTAAGTAAAGCGAGGAAACGAAAGTTGTACTTCGAGTGAGACGACCCTCCTCAACTTTTGCAGTAGGTGCTACTGCTTCGGTATTGATGACTGTGGTTTGGGCTAAACGACTCTCAGTTCTATTTAAGACCGCCCCTAACGAATCAACTCTCTTTTTCATGATTCCCATCATTTCACGCGATTTTCTTGTCTGATTTTCTTGATAAACGCGTTCTATTGTTTCCAATAATAGATAAGAAAATGTTCGGGCTACTATTTCATTTTCCATCGAAACAGCCAATTCATTAAAGGCTGTTTTCATATTAGGTTGTGAGATGCTAATTTCTCTATCGCGAACTTTATATAAAACCCCATCAAAAACTTGACGTTCAAGTTTCGACATGCTATCGCGACTAGTATGAGTAATTCTAACTTTGGTCCATTCTGGAAGGAAACTTGCCCATTCATCCTCTCTTAAGTAAGTAGAATCAAGATAGTAGTTTGCAAATAGCTCCGTTTTGCCATTGGCTAATTTGATAGGTGTTAGCAGGGCGCGTTCGAGTACAGGGCGGGTCTTAATGACATAAAAGAGATTTTCACCTGAAAATAATCCAGCATCGCCTTGGGGTGCCCCCATGCCTAGTAGACTTCCAAAGTTGCCCATTTCACTTCCTGATTTAGAGCCACTAATACTAAAAACAATCCTAGAAATATACTGTATCCGTTTGTTGTTTTCGGAGTCAACATAATACCCTATGGCTGTACCAATGCCGACCATGATTAGAAGAATCCACCAATTTTTGAGAACCAAATCTTTGGTTTCAATTATTTTTTGGAATATCAGCTTGGGAGTAAGTGTTGCTTGTTCTTGTTGTTCCATGATATAATGATCACTAACCTAAAGTCTTTGAAAATGTTGTCTACTAATCGCAATTTGGCTATTGACTTCCCAATACTCTAAATGCAAGTACTGTGGTAATCAATGTCATTACTGTTGATGAAATTCCAATAACAGATTGGAGGGCGCGTTGAGCTTCGGCCAAGTCTGATTGAGTACGCTGAGGTACACGGATTTCGGAACCAGGTTCTACTTTAGGGTATATGTTGAAGAATAGAAACTTACGAGTACGGTCGATTGAGCCATTAGGATAAATAACGTACGACTTACGTTTCAATGACATTCTCGTAAAGCCACCTGCTTGTGAGATAAAATCCATGAAAGAACTACCACTGCGATACTTGACCGTTGTTGGAAACAACAATTCTCCCTGAACACGTACTGTTTCGAGGCGTTTAGGAATGTCGATTACATCGCCATCTTGAAGGATAATATCCTCGCGGCCTCCTGGATTACGTAAGATACGCGCTAAATCAATCCCAATTGCTTCTTGCTTGTCTTTTGACACATTTTCGCCCACAAATTGTCCTTTTTTTGCATCATCCGAAATCACTGCTACGGCTTTGTTTCTTTGTTCGATTTCTTCGTCAGTCAATGCTATTTTTCTCAACAACGTAGCCCCGTTGATATAGGCTTGTGCCGTGAGTCCACCGGCTCTTTTAAGCATGTCCGAAAGTTTTTCGTCTTTAGCTTTGATACCGTATAGCCCAGGACTTACAATTTCCCCTTTCATCGTAACGAAAGTTTGAGGTTGGTAATTGGTAGAAGGTCGTACCAATACTTCATCATAAGGCTCCAATACAAATCGGCTATCGTTGGCGTCCATGGTAAGGTCACGATTGATATCAAAAAGGAAAATATCTGCCACTTGTGCCGAAATGGATTGAACATTGACGTCACGTTTGCGGCGTACGACTTCTATTTGAGAAGTTGCGGCTGATTCTTTGAAACCTCCTGATTGGATAATCGCATCTTCTAGCGTCAGATTAGAAGTATAGTTAAGATTTACCTCTGGACCTAGGTTTACTTCGCCAGTAATTCTAATATAAGCCCCTTCTCTGAGTTGGAATTTTGAAGGAATGATGATTTGGTCTTCTCGTCTTAATAATAAGTCATCAACTTTGCCATTCATCATATCAGCTAGGTTGATAGAAATATTTTCGACCGATAGGTCATCGCGAGTACGAATGACGTTGATACGTCCTGTAAATGCCTCTCCCGTAAGTCCTTCGGCATTTTTGATGAGTTCGAGTAGGGTTTTGTTTTGGTCTAAAGAATATTGACCAGGTCTGAATACTGGACCCGAAATCGTTACCATATTCTCGAAACGGTCAAGTAGCATATCTGCGGAGATTTCATCACCATTTCTAGGGACAAACTTGTCATACTCAGACGAACGTATATCCACGATTTTACGCTCTTTGGTAGTAAGACCTAGGACTTTGAGGCGGTCGGTATAAGCATTTTCTGTAAATCCACCCGCATACTCTAATACCTTTGTAATGGTTTCATTAGGTAGCAATTCATAAAGGCCTGGACGCTTTACGTTTCCTTTTATTTCTACTCTCTTATTATAAACACCTACTTGGATTACGTCATTGTCTTGCAAACGAATATCGGTATTCAAAGCACCACTCATGAGAAGTTCATACAAGTCGAGGGTTGCCACGGTTTTATTTCGTCTTACTACTTTTATTTGGCGAAACGACCCTAACTCGTTAGGACCTCCGGTAAGTTGTAGAGCATTAAGAGCCGTAGAAAGAGATGAAACACTGTAAGTGCCTGGCGTAATTACTTCCCCAAGTACCGTAACCCGAATGGTGCGTATTCTGCCTAAACTCAACAAAAGAAAAGTACTAGCATTGCTACCTGGAGCTCCAAGGTTATTGTAGTAAGGAGATAATCGAGTGATTAATTCCTTTTGAGCTTGCTCAATTGTGCGTCCGCTTAATTGTACTGCCCCGATGGGTTTTACAAAGGCAAAACCATCTGAGTTGACAGGCAATTCAATCAATGACTGTGAGTATCCATAAATATACGCGCTTAGTTCATCGCCCGGGCCGATAGTATAATCACGGGGGGTGGCCATGTTTTCAGAGGGTGCAAAACTGACTTTTGAATTGTTAAATAGTTGATAACCAAAGATTTTACGGCGCAGCTTTGTCAATTCCGCTTCTCGTAAGGCCTCGTCTGCATCTGCGGTTGTTGCTTGATCTTTTTGATCAGTAGCTTTCTCGACTTGGTCTATTGCCGTTTTAGGATCGGCTTTAGGATCACTGCCTTTTTCAGTAGCTGTTGTGGTAGAAGGAGTGGTATTGGTAGAGGGCGCCGTAGTGCTTGGCTGCCCTGTACTACTAGGAGCAGAGGGCTGTCCTTGAGTGGCTGTTCCAGAGCTGCCGCTGGGCGCTCCACCCGTAGGAGTTTGAGCGTATACAGCAGTAAGAGTAAATAGACTGACAGAAAAAACATGTAAAAAAGCACGTGTGGCGTGCATGGCAGAAAAACTTCCAAAAAACTTCTTCATGAAATAATGTTCAAAAGCAAAATTCTTAGTTTCTGATTAACAATAAATTAACACATCAACAAAGCCAATCTATTTATAGAATCAAATTGGCCGACAAAGTAACGCAACTTTTTCATTTTTTTAAACTTTTTTCTTTTTTACGGCCATTTTCGGGGCTTATTGTATAATTTTTCCGATATTCCCATATTCTATAAAAAAACGCACTTGTGAAACAAATCGCATACCGTTAAATAAATAAGCCAATGTGAATCTACAAAAAGAACTTTGTTTTACAAAGTAACTTTAAATTGTATCAACTAACCAAACTTTTGTTGATAAAAATTTTTATAAAATTCTTTTTGGCTTTTAAAACGTTGTATTTAGCGTAGATTAAAACGAAATTTGTAAAAAGGTAACCCTTATTAAGATAAAAAATGGCAGAAGAAGTAAAGTACGACGAAAGCAGCATTCGTTCGTTAGATTGGAAAGAGCATATTCGATTGCGTCCTGGAATGTACATTGGTAAATTGGGAGATGGTTCCGCTGCTGATGACGGTATCTATGTGTTGGTTAAGGAAATCATTGACAATTCTATCGACGAACATACCATGGGATATGGTAAAACAGTAGATATCAAAGTTACGGAGCATAGGGTAGAAGTAAGAGATTATGGGAGGGGGATTCCGCTTGGAAAAGTGGTAGATTGTGTGTCTAAAATCAATACAGGAGGAAAGTATGATTCAGGAGCTTTCCAAAAATCAGTAGGATTGAATGGGGTAGGTACTAAGGCGGTCAATGCTCTCTCTACTTACTTTAAAGTTCAATCGTTTAGGGAAGGAAAAACAAAATGGGTCGAATTCAAAAAAGGGGAAGTCATAGCAGAATCTGGGGAAGAAGATACAAATCAGCGCAATGGTACGATGATGATTTTTGAGCCAGATAATACTATTTTCAAAAATTACCATTATATCCCGCAGTTTTTGACCAATATGATTTGGAATTACTGCTATCTCAATGCAGGGCTTAGTATTAATTTCAACGGACAAAAGTTTGTTTCCCAAAATGGCCTTCTAGATTTGTTGAGCAATAAAACCGACGAAGATGCCATTAGGTACCCTATTATACACCTCAAAGGACAAGATATTGAGATTGCGCTTACTCATGGCAACCAATACGGCGAAGAATATTACTCTTTTGTGAATGGACAATATACCACGCAGGGTGGAACACACCTAATGGCATTTCGGCAATCTTTGGTAGATACAGTGAGGGAGCATTATGGTAAAGATTATGCCTTTGAAGATGTGCGTGCTTCTATCATTGCAGCGGTTAGCATTCGGGTACAAGAGCCTGTTTTTGAATCCCAAACCAAGACTAAATTAGGTTCTAACAATATTTCTCCCGATCCCAATAGCCCTACGGTAAGGACTTTTATAAATGATTTTTTGAAAGCCAAACTTGACAATTACCTCCATATGAATCCGGCGGTAAAAGAAGCTCTAAAGAAACGCATTGAGCAGTCGGAAAGGGAAAGAAAAGAACTGGCAGGTATAAAAAAACTGGCCAACGAAAGAGCTAAAAAAGCTAGTTTGCACAACAAAAAATTAAGAGATTGCCGGAATCATTTACCAGATGTAAAATCTGAGGATCGTTACGAAACCACTTTGTTTATCACAGAAGGAGATTCGGCAAGTGGGTCCATTACAAAAGCCCGTAATGTACAAACCCAAGCCGTATTTAGCTTGCGAGGCAAACCTCTCAACTGTTTTGGACTTACCAAAAAAGTAGTATACGAAAACGAAGAATTTAATCTCTTGCAACATGCCCTTGATATTGAAGAAGGATTAGAAAATTTGCGATTCAATCGCATCGTAATTGCGACCGATGCCGACGTGGATGGAATGCACATTCGTTTGCTGATGCTTACTTTTTTCTTGCAGTTTTTTCCAGATTTGGTTCGAAATGGGCACGTTTACATTCTCCAAACGCCCCTTTTTAGGGTGCGCAATCCACGTAATCACAAAGAGACGATTTACTGCTATAGTGAAGAAGAAAGAGTAAAAGCAATTAAAAAACTGGGTGGTAACAAAAAAGTAGAAATTACGCGGTTTAAAGGACTAGGTGAAATCTCTCCTGATGAGTTTGGTAAATTTATCGGCGAGAATATGCGCTTGGAGCCAGTGATTTTGAAGAAAGAGGTCACCATTCAAAAGTTGTTGACTTATTACATGGGCAAAAATACGCCTGAACGTCAGCGATTTATCATCGAAAATCTGCGGGTAGAAAGAGATGTGTTGGAAGAGGAAGCTGCTATAGCATCTTAATCTAAAGGGGGGCTTCCCCCTTTTTTGTTTATTTCGCAAATTGACTTTTGCGCCACCATTGAAATCCTAATCCTAGTAGACCAATCAAAGCCAGAGGGGCGATTAAATTGATTAATTGCCACTGGGTTCGTTCTTCTTTTAGTCTAATTTTGTCTAATGGCCTCAGCATTACTTGTTTGTTACGAGCCGTAATCAGTCCTTTAGGATCTACGAGATAGTCTATGGCATACAGTACAAAATCCTTGTTGGCATAAGTATACCTAGTGAGGCGATCATAGCCCATAGGTAGAGGGGCGTTGCGGGTGTAGTCAATGTCATTGACAATCATGTCGCCGTCTGACACAACGATAATTTTACTAGGTTTGCTTTGACCCACAAACGAACTCATACGAGGGTCGGTAGGAAGTAAACGATTGTTGTAAAGAGAAGAAAAGGTGCCTTCTAGCAATAAGCCGATGGTTTTTACGCCATTGTTATATTCTCTAGGGTCGGGTTGTTGACGGGCTTCGTTGTAGGCAATTAAGGCGGGTACTTTCAAAGTTTTGGTATATTGCGATGTAAGTAAAAGAGGAGTTTTAACCACATTGGGAGCCATAACCGTATCAATAGTACTAGGAAAACGGCTATATACTGCGTCTAAGTTTCGTACGATAGGATTTGCTCCAAAGTTGTTGATCAACGGGAAGAATCGCCAAGGCATAGGTTGGATTTGTGGTTTATCTCCCATATTCCCTACATTGAGCGGAATCATCGCACAACTCAGGTCTTTTATTAGATTTGGATTGATGCGGCACCCATACTTAAAAAGTAAATCATCTAAGTTGAGTGAAAGTGGCTGGGCAAAAGTCCCCTCTAAACTTACGCTATCGACCTGAGCACCATCAGCAAAAATCAGTAATTTACCACCTCGCATCACAAACTGATCCAATTTGTATTTTTCTTCTTCGCTAAAAGGTGAGTCAGGTTTTGGAATGATTAAGAGATCTCCTTTATCCCAAGAATCAGGATTCTGGGCATCGAAATATAAATCATAGTTTTGCTGGAGTGTTGCTAATAAATCAGAGAAACGTGGGGGTGGTACTTTGGTATGGCCGACCAAAAAACCAATCTTTTTGCGGTCTTTTAATGTAAGACGTCTAATCGTCGATGCGAGCTCAAATTCTACCCCTTCATAAGATTGATTGAGGCGTTCTTCAGGACCAGAAGCTTGATTTCCTTTCAATAACTGAACAGGGTATTCTTTGCCTCCATAAAAAATAAGAGCACCCGGGAAAATCAGCCTCTCCGTGCGTTTGCCGTCTTCATTGGCAAAAAGATTGGTAGGAATAAGACCTTTTTGAGTCAGCTCTTCTTGGAGTTTTGGATCATTGGGCTCGATAAATCTATAGGCAATGTTGCTTCCTCCGTAGTCAGCAAATGATTCTAAGGTTTCTTTGATTGCTCTCTCAAGTCGCTCAAAACCAGGCGGAAAGTCTCCTGATAAATATACATTGATGACGATTTGTTCGTCTAGGTTTTGGAGTAGGTTTTTGGTCGCATCAGAAATGGTATAGCGTTTTTCTTGGGTTAAGTCCCATCTCAAAAAAACAAAAGATGCTAGGAGATTGATGCCAATGAGGATGGCAACCAAAACGGATATTTTTATGAGTTGTTGTTTCATTCAAAATAGAATAAAAACGGCAAATTACCATTTTTTAAAAACAAAGAATACTGCCAAAACCATCAGACCAAAGCCCACCAAATAATTCCAACGAACTTCTTCTTTTAGATAAAAAACTGCAAATCCTACAAATACAGTCAGACTTACTACTTCTTGAATCGTTTTAAGCTCGAAAGCATTAAACTCATAGGAACCGATACGATTAGCAGGAACGGCGATGCAATATTCTAAAAAAGCAATAAGCCAACTAACTAAGATAACTTTCCAAAGTGAAGTTTCTTTAAACTTCAGGTGCCAATACCAAGCGGTTGTCATAAAAACATTTGATAGTAGCAGTAACAAAACCGTACGCATACGAAAGATGAATAAGAACGTTGCAGCAAATATAAGCGTAAAAAAACAAAGCGTTAGCGAGTTTTACACCTGCTAACGCTTGATTATTATCTTATTGTATATTGTTTACCAAAAACACTATTAAAAATGCCAACGTACAAAGGCTTCCATAGCTTCGTACTCTGCTAAGCCCAATTGGTCGTATAAGCGAGCTGTTCCGCTGTTACGTTCTTCTGCACGTTGCCAAAATTCTCGTGAGTCTTCTCCCTGGAACACAACACCGTCTTTTTGGGATTGGTGTTTGAAGATACCAAGACGTTTTTTGACAACTTGGTCAGGACTCATTGGTACAGCCATTTCGATTTCGTGGATGTCCCACTCGGCCCATGCACCACGATAAAGCCATACCCAGCAATCTTTCATGAAGTTTTTGTGCTTCAATTGTTTAAGGGCTGCTTCGATGGCGTCCCAACATACCTTGTGAGTGCCATGAGGGTCAGCAAAATCGCCAGCAGCATAAATTTGGTGTGGTTTCACCTCTTCTATCAAATTAACAATGATTTTGACATCATCATCGCTAATGGGTTTCTTTTGGATTGTGCCGGTTTCATAAAAAGGCATATCTAAGAAGTGAAAATGCTCCGTGCCCACAAAACGGCAAGTAGATTTGGCTTCGCCTCTACGAATAATACCCTTTACATACCGAACTTCTGGTGTATCGATTTCGCTGTCTTTTTTCTTTTTGAGGAATTCTTTTGCATCCTCAAAAATTTTCATGGCGGCGGGGCTTTCTATGCCAAACTTCTGGTTATAGTCTACCACAAAGTCGATAAAACGAAAAGCTTCATCGTCAGCAACGGCAATGTTGCCAGAGGTTTGGTAAGCTACATGCACCTCATGACCTTGGTCAACGAGACGCTGGAAAGTACCTCCCATTGAGATAATATCATCGTCGGGGTGAGGGCTGAAAATAATCACCCGCTTTTTGGCAGGTAATGCTCTCTCGGGACGGTGAGTATCATCAGCGTTTGGTTTTCCGCCAGGCCATCCTGTAATAGTATGCTGAAGCTGATTGAAAACATTGATGTTGATGTCGTAGGCTGAACCGTGAGCCGCAAGCATATCACTCATCCCATTGTCGTTGTAATCTTTGGTAGTGAGTTTAAGAATTGGCTTTTTAAGGGTCAAAGACAAATGTGTCACGGCTTTTTTTATCATAGAGTTGTCCCACTCTACTGTATCTACTAGCCACGGTGTTTTTACGCGAGTAAGCTCTGAGGCAGCACGCTCATCTACAAAGAAAGACGTATTGGGGTGAGCTTGGAGATACGATGCAGGTACATGTTCTGTTACGGGGCCTTCTACTGAGGCTTTGATCATGGGTGCTTTGCGCTCGCCCCAAGCGAGGAGTACTATACGCTTGGCATTCATGATGATAGATACCCCCATGGTAATGGCTTTTTTGGGAACTTGATGTAGCCCGCCAAACTCCATAGCCGCCGCCGCCCGAGTGGAGTGGTCTAGCGTCATCAGACGTGTTCGCGAATTGATTAACGAACCAGGCTCATTGAAGCCAATGTGCCCATTGCCCCCTATTCCTAACAATTGAAAGTCAATACCTCCTAAGGCGTTGATTTTGTTTTCATAACTTTGGGCAAATTCCGCAATCATTGGAGCCGGAATCGCACCATCAGGAATGAAATAGTTTTCTTTAGGAATGTCAACATGATCAAAAAGCTGCTCACGCATAAAGCGTACGTAGCTGTGAATCGAATCAGGCTGCATGGGATAGTATTCGTCCAAGTTGAACGTAATAACATTCTTAAAACTAAGGCCCTCTTCTCGGTGCATTTTGATAAGACGGGCATACACGGTCTTGGGAGAGGAGCCCGTCGCAAGACCTAATACACAAGGTTTGCCCTCTTTTTGTTTGCTGCGGATCAAGTCGGCGATTTCTTGCGCTACTGCTCCAGACGCATCTTTTGCATCTGCATAAATCTGGGTGGGAATTTTTTCGTAGGTAATCGCTTGACCTATAATGCCACTGTCGGCAGCTTGGGCTTGAATCATTAAAGGTTCAGTAATCATGATATCAAGAGAAGAAGTGATTTTTTCGGATTCAAAGGTAGCTACTTGTAAGAATATTAACGAGTTAAATTAATAAAAAATTTTAAAAATACTTTTTTATTGATTAAACTTTTCAACTAAAGCCCTGATTTTGACTTCATCACTATAAATAATTTCGTACTCATTGGCTGGCAAGACGGAAGCCATATTGAGGCCTTCTTTCTTAAAAATCATCGCACCTTCCCGGACGGCCTTGCCAGTGAGGTGAAGGGCATGTACGCCTGTTTGGGCTAAAAGTAGGGCATTGTCGGCATTTACGCCTGCGCCAGCCATTATTTCGATTCGGTTGTTTGCTTTTTTTACAATTTGTTCCAAAAGCTGCCAACCTTCTGGAGCGGTATTGTGCTGGCCTGAGGTCAAAATTCGTTCAGCCCCGGTCTCAATGATTGCCTCTAAGGCTTCAAAAGGATCGGGAGTGACATCGAAAGCACGATGAAAAGTTACGCCCATAGGATAGGCTATTTGCACCAATTCTTTGGTGACCTCAATATTTACTTTACCGTTAGGCTCCAAAATACCAAATACTACTCCGTCAGCTCCTAACTGTTTAGCCGTTTCTATGTCAGATTTCATGGTTTCAATTTCGTAGGTATCATAGCAAAAATCTCCCCCTCTAGGACGAATCATGACGTATATTTTGAGAGATAATAAGCTTCGAGCAAGTTTGATAAGACCATAGCTCGGAGTAGTGCCACCTTCATAAAGACCACCACACAGTTCGACGCGCTGCGCACCTGCTTTTTGAGCATTCAAACAAGATTCAATGGAAAACGTACATACTTCAACCTGCATGCGAACAATAAATTTTAAGGATTGATTATCAGTAAATTAAAAATTATCTTTGATAGGTAAAAATTAAACCATTTTGGTACAAATTTGTCTATTTAAAAGAATAAAACGTAAATATCTGTAAAAAAGCTACCAATATGCCAGTTTGGGATTTATCTAATGCCAAACATCTACTATCAAGGTGTTTGTTTGGGTATTCGCGCAAAGACCTACAAAGAGCGCTCGCTTACTCCACCGTAGAGGCATTTGTAGAGAAAGAACTTCTCGCTGATTCACCTTTGCCTGCTCCGCCAGGAGATTGGATAACTGAAACACCGGTAAACAACAATTTAGAAGGAGAACGATATCGTTCACTCACTTATTGGTGGTATGATAGAATGCTTGCCGAAGAAACCAACATGCGTGAAAAAATGGTGTTGTTTTGGCATAATCATTTTGTGTCTGCTCGCGACAAAGTAAATTACCCTCAACATATGTATATCCAAAACGCTTTGTTTCGGCGTATGGCGTGGGGGAATTTTCGTCAACTTACCAAAGAAGTTACCATTGATCCCGCAATGTTGATTTATTTGGACGGTAGACTAAGCCGCAACAATAGCCCCAATGAAAACTACGCTCGTGAGCTAATGGAGCTTTTTACGTTGGGTATTGGCAATTATACCGAAGAAGATATAAAACAAGCCGCCTTGGCTTTGACAGGATGGCAAGTCAATGGGCTAACGGCCACTTTTGTGCCGTCTCGTTTTGCTAATTCTAACAAAACATTTTTTGGAAAAACGGGTAATTTTAACCACGAAAATATCATAGATATTATCTTAGAAAAGCCTCAAGCGGCGGAATTTGTGTGTCGGAAGCTCTACAAAGAGTTTGTGTTTTATAAGCCAAACGAAGCTTTTATCAAACAAATGGCAAACGTATTTAGGCAAAACAATTATGAGATTCGGCCTGTGCTATCGTTTTTGTTGACCTCCGAGGAGTTTTTTAGTACTCAATACAAAGGTGCCAAAATCAAAAACCCGATGGAAATTACCTTGGGTGTTTTGAAGGCGTTTGACTTGACTGCCGTGCAGATTACTCCTTCAGCGGACTGGGCTTATATTTTTAGCCAAACGCAAGCCCTTCAGCAGCAATTGTTTTCGCCCCCTGATGTCCAGGGATGGGTAGGGCAGCGGGATTGGATTAGTTCTACTACCTATGCCGTTAGAGGAGGCTTCTCAGATTATGTCGTCAATGCTATGGGCAATACCCGCAGTACACAATTTAAGCTTATACCCCCTCCAGTAGACTATGCTCGGAGCTATAAAACCTCAGAGGAAGCCATCAAATTTGTAGATGATATTGTGAGTGTGTTTTTACAGTTTCCAATAAGCTCTCCCAAAAAGCAAACCTTAGTCAATACATTGCTTGGGAGTACAATATTGGCCAATTGGTCCACAAGTACACCTGGTGCTGAAAACCAAATAAAAGCGTTGTTGAAGGCCATTATGCGGCTTCCTGAGTTTCAATTTGCGTAATTCTTAATATTTCCTTCATTTTCCAATCGTATGAATCGTAAAGAATTTTTAAAACAGTTGAGTCTCGTTTCAGGAGGCGTAGCTTTTGGAATGAACGGAGTGCCTGTCAAGGCGTTTGCGTATAATCCTTTTGCGGTTCAGATGGAAGCGACCGCCGGGAAAATCCTTGTATTGGTACAATTGGCCGGCGGAAATGACGGTCTCAATACTGTCATCCCCTACGAAAGTGCAGCTTATTATAGTCGCCGGGCAAACATTGCGATCAGGAAGCAGGATGTATTACCACTTAACAGTCAAATTGGGCTCAACCCCAATATGATAGCCCTCAAAAATTTGTACGATAATGGTAAAATGACCCTCGTGCAAAGTGTAGGCTACGCAAATCCAAATCGGTCACATTTTAGAGCTACAGATATTTGGCTGACGGCTTCCAATGCTGAAGAGTTGTTGGATGAAGGATGGGCAGGACGGTATTTGACAAAAATGTATCCCGGTTTCCCGGTGTCTATTCCTGGGCATCCGATGGCAGTACAGCTAGGTTCGGTCGAGTCTTTGTTGATTCAGACAGATTTGGGGTCTACGGGTGTGGTATTTAGCAGTCCCACCAATTTTTATAATTTGGTCAATGGCACCACGATTGACAATGAGCCTATTCCGGATACATTGGCGGGTGAAGAACTGAAGTTTATGCGGCAAATCGCGACTCAGTCGGTGGCATACTCAGGAGTGATTAAACAAAAATGGGAGATTTCGGCCAAAAATATATCTCCTTACCCTTCTACAGGATTGGCAAGTCAACTCAGGATAGTAGGTGAATTGATAGGTGGAGGACTCCAAACGCCCGTATATCTCACCACTATAGGTGGGTTTGATACTCATGCTAATCAAGTAGTTGCGAATGCTACCACCACTGGTACACACGCCAACCTTCTTAAAACGGTGTCGGAAGCTGTAGCGGCATTTCAAAAAGACCTAGAAAAAAGAGGCTTAGCCGATAAAGTAGTAGTTATGACTTTTTCGGAATTTGGGCGGCGAGTAAATCAAAACGGTACAATGGGAACAGACCACGGCTCAGCAGCGCCATTGTTTGTGATTGGAAATAGCGTAAGAGGGGGAATTATAGGGAAAACCCCAAGCCTGACAGACTTAGATGCGAATGGAGATATTAAATTTGAATTTGATTTTAGGCAAATATATACTAGCATCTTACAAGATCATTTAGGCGTCGAATCGCCAGTAGTTAAGGATATTATGGGGCAAAGAGATTTTTCTACCTTACCTATTTTTCGAACTTCTACTACTCCGCTTTTGGTTCATAACGACGAATTTTCACTGGAGCAAAATTTCCCTAATCCTTTTGTGGAGACCACCCAAATCCGGTATTCTGTTAATAAAAAAATGAGTATTAAGCTATCGCTTTATGATATGCTAGGGAGAGAAGTGATGACACTCAAAGAAGCTACTTTACCTGCGGGCAATTATACGGCCCAACTCAACGGTGAGCAGTGGATGCCAGGTTTGTATTTTTGTATGATGAAGTGCGACTCGGGTCAAAAAGTAATTCGTATTGTAAAAGCGTAGTGAGCAAATTTGAACTCTACCATTTAGGATTAAGTGTAGCTCACAACAAATTATAAAGTCTTACGTTTTTTAATTTGGTATAATTTTGGTACTGTGGTTGCTTGACACTTCACGGAGGTTTCGATTATTTACCAAAAAATGGAAAAAGGAAAAGCGATAAAGATGCTAAAGCTATTTTCAATTGTATCAGTGGCACTTTTTAGTCTGGCAGTAGTGCAAGCACAAACGGTGCCCGACAAGTCAGAAAAAAAATCTAAAAAATTTCGGGACAAAAAAGCAGAAGCAGATAGTTTGCTCCAAAAAATTGGCGTGTCAACTCCTAGCTTGGGAGTAGGTGCCCCTGTGGCTGGGAAGTCTATCAAGCCTTCAGATGGGGTTGGTTTTTTTAATGAGACATTGCCCGACTTGGGCCTTAAAATCAAAGAATATCGTAAACAAGAAAAAGCGCGTCGTCAAAAAAAGAAAAAGTATCATACCGAATATGAAGGTTTAGCGATTGTGAAGCAGGTTGTGAGTATGGGGAGCGGTGATCGGATTACTCAGATAGAGTTTCATGTATTGAAAGAAAATCGCTTTCCAAAAATATATGATGGTTTGGAAATCAACTGGTACGATCCCCGTAATCGTATGGTGAGTAAATCGTTAATAAAAGACAAAGACAACGCACTTTTGCTGCATGGGCCTTATAAACGTTATGTAGCAGGCAATTTGGTAGAAGAAGGGAATTATTATATAGGAGCCAAAGACGGACGCTGGGAAGCCTATGACGCAGACTATAAGCTTCTTGACAAAACGAAATGGTATCGCGGGTTTCCGGCCGAATCTATTATATCATATTATGATTCTGCCCATACCAAGATTCGAGAGGTGATTCCGATACAATATGGTAAACGCAAAGGAGATTATTTGATGTACTATGACGCGGGGCAGCTCATGGTCAAAGGGCAATATGATAATGACGCGCCAGTGGGTACTTGGAATGAATATTATCAGTATCGTCGTCAACGCAAAAAAATCACTCGCTACCCTCGGTATTGGTATGAAGACGGAGAAGGGGTAGTGTTGAGCGAGTGGGACGATAAAGGGAAGCTTATTTATGAGCGCCCTAAAGACGGAACCCCAGACGCGGAAGAAAACGGTAATTAAGCAAAAATTGCTTCTTATAATACTTTTAGTAATCTATATCCCATTAGAAATTAATGACATTTCCAGTGGGATTTTTTTATTTAAGAATTTATTTTTGCAACATAGTTGCAGTTGAGCTACCTTTGTCAGAAAAACTAGCAGAGTTTGAATCGTTTGTTTTACATATGGGCAGTGTGGTTGGGATTGTTTACGGTTGATGTGCTTTTAGCGCAGTCTCCTCAAGCATGTGATTGTTTGATTAAAGGAACCGTCAAGGATCGAGAAACGGGGCAGGCGATTGTGGGGGCAATACTCATCGTAGAAGGAACTAATCGAAATGGCATAACGGATGCAGAGGGGCGCTACAAGATAGATAAGCTTTGTCAGGGGAACTATACTATAGAATGTAAAATCATAGGCTACAAAACCGTCAAAGCGAGCGTTTCGCTAGTCCATAGTGCCGAAGAGGATATCAATCTTACCGAAGAAGAAGTTCATCTTCAAGATGTCGAAATTACGGCGCATCGGGTTCAATCTTCTCTTTCTCAAAAAACAATTTCTTTAGAAGGGAAAGCTTTAGAACAAAATCAAGGCCAAACGCTAGGTGATGCGCTCAAAGTACTCAATGGGGTGACTTTGTTACAAACAGGAGCTTCTATCGCTAAGCCCGTAATACATGGTTTGCATAGCAATCGTATTCTTATTATGAACAATGGCATTCGTCAAGAAGGCCAGCAATGGGGCTCTGAACATGCGCCCGAGATAGATCCTTTTGTGGCAAAAAGAGTGACAGTAGTTCAAGGGGCGTCGGGAGTAAGATATGGCTCAGATGCGATTGGAGGAGTGATTTTGGTAGAGCCTGATGAGCTTCCCAAGCATTCGAAAATAAGCGGAGAAGCCAATATGGCTGCTTTTTCAAACGGGAGAATGGGCGTAATATCAGGCACATTGCAAGGAGGAATCGCGAATTGGAAAGGATGGGCGTGGAGAATACAAGGTACGCTCAAAAATGGCGGGAATATTCGTACCCCTGATTATTTTTTGGCAAATACTGGTGTGAAAGAACACAATTTTTCTTTGACAGCAGGCTACCGAAACGCCAAAGTGGGAGCTGAGATTTTTTATAGTCAGTTTCATACCAATATTGGCATATTTTCGGGTTCGCATATAGGTAGCACTTCAGATTTGCTGAATGTTATTAAAAATGGCGAACCTTTCATTAAGGCTGACTTTGAAAGAGAAATAGAGCGCCCTAATCAGCTGATTAATCATGATTTGTTGAAAGGCAAAGCTTTTTATAATATAGGTGCCAATCGCCTGACTTGGACTTTTGGACGGCAGTTTAATCGACGTGCGGAGTATGACTTGCACGGGCCTCAAGCGGCTACCAAACCTGCATTGTTGTTTCGACTTACTACTTACACAAGTGATTTGATTTTCGAACACGCTCCTATCAAAGGCGCTATTAATGGCCAAATAGGACTCAGTGGATTGTATCAGTATAATTTTACAGATGGGCGTCCGCTCATTCCTGATTTTGATCAAACAAACATCGGTATGTTTTTGATTGAGAGGTGGGTACGTAATCAATGGGAGTTGGAGGCTGGACTTAGATATGATTGGCGGAAGCTAGACATTTTTAAGTTTGTGGGTAGTGCCCTTTCGCCTCGCCAACATCAGTTTAGTAGCTGGTCTGGTACACTTGGTAGTGTTTGGAATGCCACGGAGGCTTTATCGATGAGGGTCAATTTGGGAAGTGCTTGGCGCCCACCTAGCCCCAACGAATTGTATAGCAAGGGGGTTCACCACGGTGCTGCTGCTTACGAAGAAGGAAATGATCAAATGCAACCCGAAACGGCGTATAATCTCATCGGAAGTATTGATTATAATCGAAAGCAATGGCAAGTAGAAGTGGGAGTGTATCATAACCTCATTCAAAATTATATTTATCTAAAGCCCCAAGCCGAGCCTATTTTGACGGTAAGAGGTGCTTTTCCGTATTTCAAGTATGTTCAAACAAACGCTTCTTTCACCGGAGTAGATGTAGATACGCGTTGGGAAATCATTCCTAAAAAACTTACCCATACCGCCAAAATTTCCTATTTGAAGGCTTATGACCTTCAAGAAAAAGGATATTTGGTACTTATCCCAGCCAATAGAATTGAAAATACCCTAAAGTATAATTGGACTCAAGTAGGCAAATGGGAAAATCTCTATCTATCGCTTACGCATCTATGGGCGGCCCAACAAAAACGGGTGCCTCCCAACAGCGATTTTGTAGATCCACCAGCGGCTTATCATTTGTGGAGTGTGTTGATTGGCGGGGATTGGAATAAAAGCATAGGATGGAGTCTAACAGCACAAAACCTATTGGACGCCGCCTACCGAGACTATCTAAACCGGTTTAGGTACTACTCGCTAGAGCAAGGGCGCAATATATCTTTGAGAATAAAGTGGAATTTCTAACATAAAAATAAATAAACGCACGCATTATGAACAGATTACATTTTTCTTGGGCTCTAGCGTTGGTATTGACGCTTGCATTAGTGACAAGTTGTAAAAAAGAAGAACCGGCACCAGAAGACGAAAATGAGCTTATCACGACAGTAAGGCTGAAGTTTACCGAAAACGGAACCACCACTACTCAAACTTTCGATTGGAAAGATTTGGACGGAGAAGGGGGGAGTGCCCCTACAATAGCCTCGGTGGGTTTAAAAACAAATCGTAATTATAAGTTAGAAGTCGAATTTTTGAACGAAAGTGTCACTCCAGTAGATAATATCACAGAGGAAATAAAAGAAGAAGCAGACGAACACCTTGTGGTGGTTATACCACAGCCAGCTGGTCTATTGACTTACACCTATGATGATAAAGATAGCCGTAACTATCCCATAGGGCTTACTGGAAAAATCGTGACTACTTCGGCAGCTACTGGTACGATACAAGTACAGCTTCGTCATCAACCGCCAGTGGGAGGAGTGCCTGTTAAGAATGGTACAGCTACGCCGGGCAGCGATGATGCCAATGTTACGTTCAATGTAGTAGTGGCACCATAATTTTTAACTTAAAACAATCAAAATCAATCAATCAACTAATAGAAAGTGCCATTTGGTAACAAAAGAACCGTTTAATCAAAAAAAAAAGCAAAGGTTACTAATAATAAGGAGTTTATTAGTACTTTTGCGGTCTTAATTTTTTGAGGTGTCTTTGAGCCAAAAAGATATATGAAACTTTCCGAGTTTAAGTTTGACCTTCCCCAGAGCCTTGTTGCGCTCTATCCTGCCGAGCGAGGCGAATCGCGTCTAATGGTAGTAAATCGTCAAACCAAAAAGATAGAACACAAAAAATTTTCCGAAATCATTGACTATTTCGGAGAAGGCGACACGATGGTTGTCAATGATACCAAGGTTTTTCCAGCGCGCCTTTATGGGCAAAAAGAAAAAACGGGTGCTAAAATCGAAGTATTCCTTTTGCGTGAGCTCAACCGTGAAATGCGTCTTTGGGACGTGTTGGTTGACCCTGCCCGCAAAATCCGAGTAGGCAACAAGCTCTATTTTGGAGATAGCGACTTAGTGGCAGAGGTAATCGACAATACCACCTCTCGTGGTCGTACGATTCGCTTTCTTTATGACGGAAATCATGAGGAATTGATGAAAGCGATTGATGAACTAGGCGAGACGCCTCTTCCCCGTGATATCAAACGTAAAGTAGAAGATGCTGACCGTGAGCGTTATCAGACGATTTTTGCGCAGCATGTAGGAGCGGTAGCTGCTCCTACGGCAGGGATGCACTTTACGAAAGTGATTCAGCGACGTATGGAAATCAAAGGCGTTAATTTTACGCCTATTACGTTGCATGTGGGGGTCGGTACGTTTCGTCAAGTAGATGTAGAAGATTTGACTAAGCACAAGACTGATTCTGAAAACTACTTGATTACGGAATCGTCGGCCAATGTGATAAACGAAGCTTTGGACAAAGGTAAGAAGGTATGTGCCATTGGGACTACTTCGCTTAAAGCCCTTGAGTCATCAGTTTCGGCCAATAATCGCGTTAAGCCTTTTGAAGGTTGGACAGATAAGTTTATTTTTCCTCCCTATGATTTCAAAATATCAAATTCGCTTTTGACAAACTTCCATTTGCCAGAGTCTATTTTGTTGATGATGACTTGCGCTTTTGGCGGCCATGAGCTTATCATGGAAGCATATGAAGTAGCGATGAAAGAAAAATATAAGTTTTTTAGCTACGGCGACGCAATGCTTATTATTTAAGTTTTTAGTCGTTGGTCAATAAGTCCTTTAGTTAAGTATTTTGACGAACGACTGTTAACCAACGACTTTTTTATGACCAAATTTGCCATTATTGTAGCAGGCGGAAGTGGCACCCGAATGGGTAGCAAAATCCCCAAGCAGTTTATGCTCATAGGCGGCAAGCCTATTTTGATGCATACTATCGAAAAATTTCTTTCCTACGATTTTTCACTTCAAGTGATTTTGGTGCTACCTGCCAATGCCATGAAAATGTGGTATGCGCTTTGTGATAAATACCAATTTTATCCTCCAATTATAACCGTCACTGGCGGAAATACCCGTTTTCAATCTGTCAAAAATGGCTTGAAAAGAATCACCGCCAAAGAAGGAGTAGTAGCAGTACACGATGGCGTACGACCCTTTGTGACTTCCGAAATTATCCATAAGAGTTTTGAAACTGCTCAGTTGCATGGTGCCGCAGTGACCTGTGTTCCTCTCAAAGATTCAGTAAGAATAACAAACGAAGACGGCTCTAATCAAGCCGTAAATCGCAGTGATTATCGACTAGTTCAGACTCCCCAGACATTCAGGCTTGATTGGATGAGAACGGCCTTTGAAAAAGAAGAACAATCTACTTTTACGGATTGCGCTAGTGTGTTGGATTTTGCAGGTTATCCTATTACTCTTGTAGAAGGTGACTACGAAAACATCAAAATCACCACTTCTGATGACATGCTCTGGGCAGAAAGTATTCTACTGAAGCAAGCTTCTACCGAAGATTAGTCTAGAAGCTTTTTTAGCTACTATCTTTGTAATTTTTCAAACAAACATTTCCTACTTTTGGTCAGAAATCGTCTTTCTATCGAAGCCTATGTAGAAGGAGTATTGACGGGAAACCGCCTTGTACTAAGTCGTGCGATTACTTTGGTAGAAAGTCAACTTTCTTCTGATAAAGAGCTTGCACAGGTTGTACTAGAGCAAATATTACCTCATAGTGGGCGGTCGGTTCGGGTGGGTATTACGGGAGTGCCGGGGGTAGGAAAAAGCACTTTTATTGAAACCTTTGGTAAACACCTTACACAACACGGCAAAAAGCTAGCTGTTTTAGCCATAGACCCTACAAGCCAACTCACAAAGGGGAGCATTATGGGGGATAAAACTCGTATGGAAGAGTTAGCGCATGACCCTATGGCATACATTCGTCCTTCGCCGTCTGGTGGGTCATTGGGGGGAGTGGCTAATAAAACAAGAGAGACCATATTGTTGTGTGAAGCAGCGGGTTTTGACGTAGTTTTGGTAGAGACTGTTGGGGTAGGTCAATCCGAAACATTGGTCAAAGGAATGGTAGACTTTTTTTTACTTCTCATGTTGGCGGGAGCAGGAGATGAACTACAAGGTATCAAAAAAGGCATCATGGAAATGGCCGATGCAATTGTGATTACAAAAGCTGACGGTGAAAACAAAGCGGCTGCTCAGAGAGCAGTGCTAGAATACCAAAATGCGTTTCACTTATTGATGCCTAATGCCAATGGATGGTCTCCTAAAGTATTGACTTCTTCCGCCTTAGAAAAACGAGGCATTGCGGAGGTTTGGGCGATGGTAGAGCAATATATGCAGCTCACTATGGCTAATGGATTTTATACCAGACATCGTCAAGAGCAAAATTTGGAATGGTTACACGCACTTATTCGGCAGTCTCTCGAAGAGCAATTTTATCAAAATAACGATATTATAAATAGCCTACCTCAAATGGAAGAGTATATTAAAAATGGCAAATGGCTGCCTATGAAAGCAGCCACTTATCTTTTGGGTATTTTTAATAAAAACAAGGTTATTTGATGATTCGGGCAGTGATGGGAATACATATTGCTGGCGGACAGTTTTGAGGACTCACTACCAACACTGTAGCTTCTCCTTGCCCTGTCCCCGCTCCACAGTCACCATTTACACTTAGTATTTGATAAGTAGTATCAGCATTGGGCGAAACCAAAACGTTTTTGCTAGGTTCTTGAGCCGTCAAGCTTACTTGAATTCCGCCCGATAAAGTCACTTGGGCAGGCAAAACATTATTTTGTGATGTAACGGTGAGTGTTGCCGTATTTCCAGCGTTGATAGTACCACCTCCTGATAATGCAACCGTTGGATTGGCGGGGCATTGATTGGTGATAGAAGTCAAATTCCCTTGGGTTACTTCTTGTGTAAGGGAGATTCCTTCTGGATCAGAAGGATTTTCAAAAGAGCGTGTTACGATGGTAGCTGGATTGCTAGCGCTCAATGTAAGATTGTAGCATTTGCTAGTATTACCTGCGGTACTAAAGGCAATGCACGCTACGGTCTGCCAAGCTGTACTAACTGGCACGCCAGCTCCTCCTACATCTGTATTTACCACGTTGATGCTAAGGGCGCTTGTAGGGTCGCCGTCGGTCCGGGTCATAGTCATAGTGGCATAGGAGCCTCCACTGAATATCCCTCTACGTCTGATGGTAGGCGCGCTAAGTTGGTTGTTGGGGTACAATATTAAAAAATTGGCATTACCCATTACAAAAGCACTATCAGCAGAGGTAGCGCGGATTTCTACACAGACAACTACAGAGTCTTTGGCGCAATTATAGGCGTCATGTACAAGTCTTACTTCATACCTTCCTGTGGAAGTTTGGGCTTGCAGTAGTGTCGAAAAAAACAGACTGACTGCGAAAAAAGAAAAAGTGAAAAATTTTTTCATATTTAATGAGTTAAAAATATGGTTCAATTTTTGCGGACTCTGTATTTGTCCTTTAGGTATATTCAAGCAATAAATGTGCCAGTTTAAAATGTAATTCCTGAGAATTTGCCGTTGTTGAGCCGCCATAAGCTATCATCAATAGCATTGATATCGCCATTGAGATTATAATCGGTTGATATATAGCGAGAAAACTTTCCATTGTCGATTCGCCATAATGACGAATCATTGGCGTTGATTTCTGAAAAACTATTTTTGCGGGAATCTCCTGCATATAAACAATATACCGCTCCAATCTTTTTTTGTCCCGATGCGGGTGTATTGATTGGTATATAAGATTGCTGTTGTGTAAAGTCATAAGTGATTTTATTATTGACAATAGAAACAGGTATATGGGAAACAGCTCCTATATGATTTCGGTGCTCAATCACTACATAATAGGAATCAGAAGGGTTGAGAAGGGGGCACGCTGATACAAGCGTAACCTCCCCGGTATTGCGCAGTAAGGCCGCTGTTTGATAAACCGTAGTGTTGGTATCAGCTACATTCGTTCGCAACGATAACAGTACCCAATCCACCACATTGTTGTCATATTGGATAATCGACTCATTGCCCATATAATACCACGGCGCTACTTTGTAAGGTTGACCGGCGGGAGTAGGTACTCCTAATGCAGTATCGGTAGGGGTTTGGCCAGGAAGCAAGCCTTTTTGATTCAAAAAGGTGGGTAATTGAGTTCCATTCCAGAGACCTTCCAAGTATACTTTTACTTCAAAGCATGTCGCCACTGGAGGGGCTGAGGTGACGTTGACCTGAATGCTTGCTCTGGAGCTTTCGCAATTATTAACAGTTTGTGAGACATAATAGAGCGTGCTTCCGATTGTGGCGGTAGAGGGAGTAGGTGCTGAAAGCAATGCAGTCCCTCCAGAAGATGTAGTATACCACTTAAGGTTTTGACCAGTAGCGGTTAAAGGAACTGAAGTTTGTCCCTGAGTATAATTGACAGGACTAACGACCGACGGTGCAGCAGGCGTTTGCAAAACTACTACATCAATTTTGGTGCGGCTGCTTTCGCAGCTATTGACAGTCTGTGATACCCAAAAGCTAACAGTCCCTACGGTAGTCGTGACTGGGGTAGGAGCGGTGGTGTTTCCAGAGCCTCCTGAGGCGTTGGAGTACCACTTGAGGTTAGTACCTGAGGCTGATAAGGGTACGGGAGTTTGATTTTGGCAGTAAGTCACCGTAGCCACGGCGGTGGGAGCCGCTGGGATGGCATTGATAGTAAAACTAGAGCTTTCACTTCCAATTACATTAGGAGATACAGCATTTACTCTGACTTTATAGCCACTACCTGTAGGAGTAGAAAGGGGAATCGTGGCGGTCAAAGGGCTACTATTTCCTGAAGTCGGAATATCAACAAAATTGTTACCGTTAAGATCAGAAAGCTGAACCATATAGGGTGTCGAAGGCGAACTTGCAGTAAAACCCACACTTATGGTTTGGCCTGCGCATAGAGTGCTTGGTGTTACAGAGGTGGTAGTGATGGTAGGAGTCACAGCGCCTGTTACGGCCAAATTATAATCATGCACCTCCCCAAAGTCAAGGGGGCCGCACGGAGGAATTGCAGCACTACTTGGGCCAAAATTGAAAGAAGACCGTACACGCATTCTTACCGTTCCTGAAGACACTCCCACTGGAATGCTGAACGATCCAGAAGCCGTAGGGTTCATCCGAGGCATTTGGGATATGCTATCGCTTTTGAAAACACGTTCTTCTAGCTCAAATATGCCATCTCTGTCCCAATCTAACCATATCGACAAGTGTTGGTCATAATAAAGTCCGCTACCATTGTAAGTGGCTCTTGCTACAAAACTATAGGTGTTGCCAGCTATTACATTGTAGCTAGTGTTGGTAAAATCGCCATAATTATTTGGAGAGCAGTTGCTATCTCCTTGATTAATAATAAAAGTAGAACCTTGTTTTAACTCAAAATCATCAATCACAACCGGGACGGTATTGCAGGAGGTATTGTAGGTAGCTTGGCAGTAATTGAGGGCTGTTGAGATTACAAAAACAGGGCTGTACTGATCGGTAGAATTCGAGGCTTTGACCCGATAAAAATAAGTGGTGAAAGCAGTAGTATTTTGGTCTAGAAAAGTGGTAACATTTGGGGCTAAACCGCCAATGGCTACAAAACCTTCGGTATTTGACGTAGTAGAACGCTCAATAATAAATCCTGTTTCGTTAGAAGAATTGTCGGTAAAAGACAATGATACACCCGACATCCCTAAGGTTCCTGTAAGATTACTAGGTACGTTGATGCTTGTTACGAGTGGGCCACAGTTTAAGGTATATTGATTTCCACCATAGGTACGAAGTAGTAGGCCATCATTCATGCGACTATACTGCCCAGAAGTAAAATTATTACCACATGTAATGGGATAATAAGACATAATATTGGAGAGAGAGGGATTATAAAGGTTGCCCTGAGGGTCGCGAGCGATTCCTTGAAAACTACAGCCAAACAAACTTAATGAATCTCTACCAAATGGGTCAGCAGGTGTATCACACAGCAAATCTCCCGTGGTAGAGCAGTTGGCACCTTGTAAGGGATCCCGTGTTACATATTCTCGCTCAGTAAGGTTGGTAGAGGTACTATTTTGAAAAGTATGAAGTAAGTTGAAATAATGACCCAGTTCGTGAGGGAGGGTGCGCGAATCGGTAGCATTGCTGATTCGTACAAATACTCTATTTGTCACGCTCAAGGTGCTAGGCATATAAGCATAGCCTGAAACCTCTAAAGAACCGAACAGGATACTATTAGGAAAATATACATTGATGGCATTATTGACGTCGTTGACCGCACAAAGGCTAGTCTCATTGTTTGTGTTAAACTCAAAGAAAGTGTCGCTATTTATATAATTGACTGAGCCACAGAAATAAAATTGAATTCCGGAGCCTACATTGATAAAATAAGTATTAGCTTGATTGAGGGCTTTGTTTAAATCTGCAAGGCTGAGACCTCCAGTTCCATTAGAACGGGTCAATATATGGGCTTTGATAGGGATGTACTGTATGGTATGATTGGCGGTCTGAAAATTTTTTACAAACTGTTGTTTGAGCTTGAAAAGAATTTTTTCTCTCTCTAAAATACTTTCTTGAGACTCATGTGGAACTCCACATGGTAATATTTGACTCTTGGCCTCTTGTGGAGTCAGAACCTCCAAAATGGCTATTAACATTAGCCAAAGATAGTACCTTAAATGTCTTGCCATACCCTACACTGTTACTGGATAAATGAGAATTTGTTGAACTGGGATAGATGTTTTGTCCAACGTATTTCTGTCTTCAATTTCCTCTTTGATTTACTTGATTGTCTTTTCAATATTGACACTAAGCATCAAGAAAGGTGATGTGTTATGTAGGGTATGCAGATGCTCTTCTCAACAATTGTGCCAAAAAAATCTAAGAAAAAGAAAGAATCTTATAAAATAATTATCTGTAAATGAAAGGCTGTTTTTGGTAAACAAAAGGTTATAGATGGGCGATATAATCGCGTCCAAGCATGCGCATCTGACGGGCTATTTGCTGGGTACGCTTCTGCACATAATTGGAAGGGTTTTTGGCAGAAAATCGAAGCGGGCTAGGCAATACCGCTGCAATCCGAGCGGCTTCGGAGCGAGTGAGGGCAGAGGCAGATTTATTAAAAAAACGTTGGGCTGCCGCTTCATACCCAAACGTCATTTTGCCGGTTTCGGCTACATTGAGATAAACTTCTAAGATGCGTTTTTTACCCCAAATGACCTCAATCAATACTGTAAAATAAGCTTCTAGTCCTTTCCGAATATAGCTACGTCCTTGCCACAAAAACACATTTTTGGCGACTTGTTGGGAGATTGTACTCGCTCCCCTGATTTTTTTCCCTTTGAGGTTGTATCTAAACGCATTGTTCATAGACTTAAAATCAAATCCCCAATGCTCAGGAAAAAGCTGGTCTTCGGAAGAAACAACCGACAAAGGGGCTTCTTTTGACATCTCGTCGAACGAAGTCCAATCAGAATGAATTTTACTATCACGGCCATCGGCGATTGCTTCTATTTTGCGCGCTATCATAAGCGGAGTGACCCAAACAGGCACAAATTTGAGAACCGTTACCCAAATGACTGACCCAATAAAAAAGTAAAGGATACCTTTCAACACAATACGAGTTACTACTGATTTCCAACTACGAGTGGGAGTGGATTTGGGGGAAGGAGGAGGAGTAGTGCGAATTCGATTGACAGCCATATCAGAGGGTTAGAGCGAGTTTTTAGTATTTAGAAATACAAAAATCGAAAAAAAAGGGAGAATCTTTCAAACCAAAAACAAGTCGGCAGCAATACGGTCGGCAAAAAGTCTTCCTGTGCGAGTGAGAAAGAGTTTATTGTTTTCTACATAAAGCCATGCTTTTTCAACAAACGACTTAAGGTAATGTTTTTGTACTTCTAGTAAGTTTATTCCCGAAATTTCCTGAATAATCCCCAAATCACACCCCCAAATCGTGCGTAGACTTGTCAGAATATAATCATTTACTTGGTCGAAGGGGGTAAGTGTTTCTATTTCGAAATTGAGCGATTTTGCTTCTAATGATTTGAGATACTTTATGTTATTAGAGATGTTGTATTGGCGAGTGCTACCATTGAAAGAATGAGCGCTTGGCCCAATTCCTAGGTAAGGGCGGCGCTTCCAATAGCTGCTGTTGTGGATAGCGTATTGATGATTTCGAGCAAAGTTTGAAATTTCGTATTGCTCAAAATGATGATTTTCTAAATACGCTACCATCATCTCAAAATGACGCGCTGATAGTTCTTCTTCTACTGCTTTGATTTTGCCTTTTCTTAACCAATTTCCCAAGGCTGTTTGAGGTTCAATGGTCAGATTATAAGCCGAAATATGGGGTGTGCTAAGCCCTACGGCCATTTCCAAATCCTTTTCCCACAGACGAATGTCATCACTATCACTAGAAGAAGAAATACCTAACTGTTTTTGACTCATGCCATAAATCAAATCAATGGTCAGGTTGTCGAAACCACAGTCTTGTGCTAGCTTGACACTTGAATAAGATTGTGAGGCACTATGAGCACGATTCATAAATCGCAAATAAGGCTCATGAAAGGACTGTAGCCCAATACTAAGCCTATTTACGAAGGGTTTCAATGACATTAGTTTTTCATAACTCAAATCATCCGGATTGGCTTCAAGCGTAATCTCGGCATTAGTTTCTATCTGAAAATAAAGGTGAATAGTCTCAAAAATTTTCCCTAATTCTTCGGTAGTAAGCAAAGAAGGAGTACCACCACCAAAGTAAATGGTTTGGAGGGTATTGTGTGGTAAATAATCTTTTTGAAGCGCAATTTCATGACAAATAGCAGCCACCAAATCGGCTTTTAGTTTTAGATTGGTACTAAAATGAAAGTCGCAATAGTGACAAGCTTGTTTGCAAAAAGGAATATGAATGTATAAGTGCATACTGCAAAGTTACGCAAATGACCCCTCCCTAAAGTACGGTAAACTCTACACGACGATTTTTTTTCTTGTTTTCTTCGCTAGTATTAGGTGCGATAGGGTCGAGGCTCCCTCTTCCTACACTCTGCAAACGCTCTTTAGTGATTCCTTTTTGAATCAAATACGCTTCTACCGATTGGCAACGCTCCTTGGAAAGTTTTACATTCAAATCAAAATCGCCGACATTGTCGGTATGGCCTTTAATTTCGATACGAATCGAAGGATTTTGGTTCATTACTTCTGCAAGGGCGTCTAATTCGGGATAAGAATCGGTACGTAAAACGGGGCTACTTTGGTCAAAATAAATGTTTTTGAGGATAATTGCCTTTCCTTTTTCAATCTTACCAAAAGTCTTGGATTCGATGACCGTAGGACTACTAGCTACCGAAGAAGCAGGAGGAGGAGTTTGTGCAACTTTGGGTATTAAAACAAAAGTTTTCTCCAACTCTCCGTCCGAAATCCACTTCAGGGTTTCGATGCGGGTGTTGAAGTCTTCAAACCCATCTGCTTTGATTTGCAACGCGTATTGTTTGGTAGGCTGTAGTGAATATTTGAATTTACCGTTGGCCGCTGATACAGGCACCTCGGCTTTGGTTTGTAAATCTATTACTTTGAATTGTGTTTTGGCCACGGCACCTCGGTCTTTGCGAGATACCACTCCAAAATCAAAATCATAGGTAGACCTTGGCACGCGCAAGGTAAGACTTGTACGATTGATGAGTGAATCCACAAAAGCAAAAGCAATCGGATTTTGGTCAATTCCTTCGCCTGATAGTTTTAGTTCAAAGCGTTCACCTTCCGTCCCTTTCACAAAAAACGGAGTAGGTCGCTCAGTGGGTTTGCCGTTGAGGGTAGCTTTGAGGTTAAGTTCTTCGCCCGTGTAAGCATCCAATACAATAAGTTTTAGCTCCTTTTCTTTTTTCTTGATAGGTACTAGCTTAAACTGTACGATGGTTTGGTGCTGCAAATCCTTGAGGGTTTGGGTAGCCGTCTGAAAGCCTTCTGCTACGCATTCTACGGTATAATTAGCCTTGGATGGTAGTTTGGCAGTCGCCTTTCCTGTGGCATCAGCGGTAAGTTCTAATACACGTTTTCCAGAGGCATCCAAGACATAAATACGAGCAGAAGCAATGGGTTGGGCATTTTCGATGTTGTAGGCTTCGGCGGTGATAAAATACTCATCTGATACAAGACGAAGCTCTAAATCATAGATTTTGTTGCCTTCGGCGGGAAGTTCAACTTGCAAAGTTTTAGACAAGGGAAAATAGCCATTGGTTTCGCCGGTGATTTGGAAGTTGTCATTTGAAGTAAGAGAGACTTGCGCTTTTCCATTGCTGACTTGAAGGAGCGTTTCTTTGCCTGTGGCTGACTTGACACGAGCTATTCCACTCAAAGGCTGATTGGTTTGTGCATCCACCATTACGATATTGAGTACACTGGGTAAGTTTTTAGCAAGTTTTACCGTTACACGTTTATCTTGTGTCAATTTAGGAATAGCAGCGCTAAAAGGCAGAAAGCCAGCGGCTTGTACGGTAAGTCCAAATTCATCCCCTTCTTTGACTTTGATATAAAACTCATTGTTTAAAATTTCGGATTTCAAGGAAGTTGGTTTGCCTTCTTTGTCTTTCAAAATCACTTGAGGATTGGCAACAAATTCGTTGGTCTCTTTATCTACAATCCGCAATATCAGGGCGTATTCGACAATCAACTTGCTATCATCGGGTTTTTGACCTTCGGCAGATACTTTTACGGATTGAGTAGAAGGCGAATCGGCCACCAGCTCTATCTCTTCCAACGCCTTGGGTGTAGGAGTGGCAGGTGGCTGGGTAGGAGAGGAGTAAGGAGCATTGGTAGCTAGTACGGGCGTTTCTTCTTTCTTTTCAGTGGGTGGAGTATCTAGCTCTACAATCGCTACGGTAGGTCTAGAAGGATTTGCGGAGGGGCTAGAGGTTTTGTTAGTAGCAAGAGAGGGAGCATTCGCGGTCGTACTTGGCAATTTTTGAAGCAAAAAATCGCGGGAAATCACCTCGCAGTTTTTGTAAAAATCTTTGGTGATAAGGATGTTTTTGGTGAAAAATTCTGCAAGATTGACCGAAAGTTCGTATTCGCCCGTAACAGGAACAAGCGCCGTAAAACGCCCGTCGGAGGGATTGTTTTCCAATACTGCCACTGACTGCCCCGAGGCCACATCTTTGACCACGATAGTGGCCGCAATAGGAGCTTTAGTTAGCGAATCCAAAACATAGCCTTGTACAGTGGCTATCTTAAACGGACGTAGTTCATCGGGAACGGGGGTCGTAAAAATATCGCCATTGCTCACAAAATACATTAAATCGCCGCAAGGGCTTATGGCCACAAACAAGTCAGATTTTTTGGTATTGACAAATTCCAAAGGTTGTGGTTCTGACCAGTTGCCGTTGTCTTGCAATACTGATTTATAAAGGTCAAAATCTCCTTTGCCCGATTTTTTAATGGAAGAAAACACCAACGTACGGCTATCGGCCATGATGCGAGGGGCTTTTTCGCAGTCCAAATTGACCGGTGGAGGAAGCTCAAAAGGTGGTTTCCATTTGCCATTGCGACCTTTTTCGGATACCATGATACGGTAACATTGCTTGCCATCGACATTTTTTCCAACATCCTCACGGGTAAAATACAGCCGTTTGCCATCGGGTGATACACTCGGGAAGCCTTCATAGCCGTCGGTATTGATAGTGGAGCCGATATTGATAGGCTTGCTCCAGCCGTTTTTTTCGCGTATTGAGTAGTAAATATCTTCTCGACCGTATCCACTTTTACCAAAGTTGGCAAAAAAGAATAGCGTATTACCATCGTAGCTTATGCTGGGGCCGCCCATGACGGGTGTCATCATTTCGCGGGCGTATTCGTTGATAGGGGCAATATGGTTGGGTTTCATCCATTCGCCCGATGGATGAAGTTTTACCTCATATATTCCAAAAAAGTTGGCCTCATATTCATCAAGTATTTTGTCGGAACGCCCATCCGAATTGATTTGAGGGACTTTTTTGGCGGCATTCACAAACAGCCCGTATTTGTCAGACTGAAAAATGAGCGTTCGCCCGTCGGCACTGATAGAGGGAGCGTATTCGATATGTTCGGTTTCATTGATGGGGCTAGGGAGGCGTTTTCGTCCCTGACCCCACATCAAAAATGGTAATAATAGTAAAAGTAATAATCTCATGATTAATTAAGGCTTATTAATAAATCTGAGTAGTATGCCTGAGCCGTTGGTGCTGAGTTGAGGCTCAACGGTGGTTTCGTATCGCAGCGAACCCAATGTTTTTTGAATTACTGGCAACAATTCAGCCTTGAGATTTTCGGCTTTAGAACCTGCAAATACCACATTCAAGGTAGCAGAAGGATGTTCGTTAAGCCAGTTTTTGATAGCGGTCAAATCAGGTACTTCGTTGGCAGAGGTCGTCAGGAGCTGGGTCGATAAGGTTTTTAGTGCATTGTTGAGTGTAACACTAAGAGCAGGGTCGGATTTAAAAAATACCTTAGGCAAACAGCCCTCTAAGGCTTTCCATCCAGCCTCATCGGGGCATTGGTCGGCATTGTCGGCTAGGCCGTCATTGTCTTTATCAGGGCAGCCGCCATGTTCAGGAGAGCCTTTTTGGTCGGGACAGCGGTCGTCTTTGTCGGCAATACCATCGCCGTCAGAGTCGGGGCAGCCACGCAAGAGTTTAGAGCCTTTCACATCGGGGCATTCGTCTTCTTTGTCCATGAGGCCATCACCGTCGGTATCGGGACACCCACCAAACTCCGCTAGGCCAGCTTTATCGGGGCAAGCATCTTCGCTATCGGCGATACCGTCGTTGTCGGTGTCGGGGCAGCCGTTGAATTTTTGTGGGCCAGCGGCGTTGGGGCAAGCATCATTTTTATCAAAAATACCATCACCATCAGAATCGGGGCAGCCGTTGGTTTCTTTGGGGCCAGCGTGTTCGGGGCATTGGTCGTCAGCGTCTTTGATACCGTCGCCATCACGGTCGGGGCAGCCTTTGAAAGTCCAAAGTCCTGCTAAGTCGGGACATTCATCTCGTTTGTTTGAGACGGCATCTCCATCGGAATCCTTTATTTTTTTTGCCCAACCCTGAATCGAAAAGCCTGCATAGACCGTAGGCGCGGGGCTTTTGCTGCCAAAAAGAGAATTGATACTTTCGGTGCCAAAAAACAACCCTCCTAATTTAACATGAATCCCTACGGCCCATTGTTTGGTATCTCTCCAGTAGCTGACAGGCATCGAAAATTCGGCCCCGTCTTTTTCAATTCGAGGGGTAAGCGCTGCTAGTAGAAAAGGATTATAAGCGTTTGCTGTTTTTTTTGCACTATTTACCAAAGCATTAAGGTACCATCCCTTTTTGCCTAGGCGCACGTCCACATTGGCCGTAAAGATACTAGGGAGTTTACGGGAAATATTGTCACGTGCCTGGGCTGTCCCGTCTGTAAGAAGAAGTCCCCTTAGATCTTTGACTAAATTTTCTTCACCAAATTTAGTGGGTACGATATGATTAGTGAAAGTGGCGTCACGAGCTTGTAAAGCTTTGTAAGAAAGAGAACCATTGTCGAGCAATGATAACCCAACTCTCACTAAATATTTGTTTTCGGTGACATCATAAAGTTCTTTCCCGTCCATTTTATAAAGATAATTTTCGACATCAGGGATAAAATCGTAAATAACACCTACATCAAAAGCGCCTCCTCCGTTTGCTTTGGGAATTATTTGGGACCATTCAAACGACTGATTGAAACCCGATGATGCCCCACGAATATTTCCCGAAAAACCGCTGCTTCCGATATTTCCGTTGGCGTTTAGACCGTCATAAAATACCCCACCAAGAAGTTTGTAAGTAGCTCCTGCTCTGATGCGGTGATTTTTGTGGGAAAATACCGGCAGTGCATACGACAAGGCAACTTCATTGAAAGCTTCCGTTTCCCAAATGCTATTGATGGGGTTGGTACTCTCAGAAGCGCCAATTTTAAGGCTAGCAGCGCGATAGCGCGTAGTGATTCCAAAGGCGTGAGAATTAGGCAATTGAAGCATAAAGCCCGGCCCTCTTACATCCGTATAAGTGGGTGCCCAAGTTTGTTTATTGAGTTTTAGGGATGTTCCCGAAAAAAGCACATAGTTGCTTGGATAGTCTACTTCCTTCACTCCACCGCGTGTATAAATAGAGGCTAGATTGACTTGCCATCCAATCCGCGAATCGCTCAAGGAGGCAGGGTTTAAATAACTTCCTTGGAGACCGGCGTAGTTGTTGAACTGCCAAGCGCCTACTTGCGAAAAACCTAAATGTGAAGATAATAAAGCGATTCCGCCTAATAATAGATGTTTCAATTTCATACTACTAACAAAAAGGTATATTTTGACCTCAAGTTAGCAAAAATGAAATAGATGTACTTAAAAAATTATCTAGCGGTGGAGTCAAACAAACGCCTGAGGATAGAGGCGTTGTTGTTCTTTAAGGAAATGTAGGTCTGCTGTATCGTCGTCCTGCCATTGCCTAGGGTTAAGGGTTTTGCGATGGGGATTTTTAGCATTCCGAAAACTTTCGGGATTTAATCGAAGAACAAAGCGGCCGCGTGGTGGAGCCTTAAACAAATCACCAAGTCCACTAGATATGTAAAGTTCTTTTATCAAGTTGTCGTTTGTTGCGATGTAGTCCTAAAGTAGCCGCTAACGTTAGGGCTTGCCGCAGAGTTGGAATTGTTGCTGTGTCCGCCTGGCAACTGAAGTCAATTAAAAAAAACAAGTTGGAGTCAACAACTAAAACCCAAATAGAATTCGGTATAGCCCGATATTAGCTGATAGTATTACAACTTCCGATTGTTATCCCGTTCGCCAGCGTTGCCGCAAACCTTTTGTTGGCTGCTGGGCTTGTCAGTAGAGATAGTCAATTTTATGGAAAAAAGATTCAATAAATTTCCATTGTCCACCTTTGTCACCGAAGATTAAAATTTCCCCGTTTGGTCCATCATAAATGAGTCGCAATGTGATTTCTATGTTGTATTCTTTTTCTTCGTAAATAAGGTCAACAGACAAGGTGACTTCTGTGATTGCTGGCGAACAGTCTTTTATATTCGTGATAGCATAATCTTTTAGAATTTTATTTTGAAAGATTTTTCTAACTTTACCTGCTTCCTTTCCCCAATTGATTTCTCCTTTGGTAAAAAAATGTATCTGTTTTGCGATTGCTCCATAGTTTTTACTTTTCCAATTTTCTATGAATGATATAGCTTCTCTTTCTGGTGTAAACGCTTCATAATCATTTGGTAAACCTTTTGGCGGAACGTTAACCCCAATTTCAAGATTCCTTGCTGACCATTCATCTACTTTCCGGCTAACTTCCTTATTCCTTTTTTGACTCTCTGTACACTTTTCAAGCGTCGTCTTTAATTCATTTATACTTTCACCAAAACTAAGTTTTGGTTCATCTGGGGGCGGATTCTTTTTGCCGTCTTTTACAGCCTTCGCCCAATCATTTAATGCAAAAAGAGCAGCCCAGCATTTTGCAGCAACAGTTTTATTTGCATAGTTAATGTCTCTGCCATGAAGAATTCCATGTCTATAAGGCATAGTAATTTCTTCTTCTGTTGTTCGCTTTCTCGGGTAGTTGAAAATTTCTTTTAAAGTTGCTAAACCTGAACTATGGGCTGCAATAGAATCCCATGCAGTCAAGTCTGTATTCTCCGCAAAAAATCCTTTATTTCTATCAACATCATTTACGCCACCGTCTATAACTAATAATAAAACAGGAATACAAGCATAATATTTTTCTGCTATTGTGTCCTCGTAGGCTGCTTTGATTAACGAGTACCTTATAGAAAATTCCTTAGTGCCTTTAAGTTGGTATGTCAACCATTGCATTTTGTCTGAACTATAATAATTTATAAGTTCTTGTTCCGCTAATTCACTATGTCCTTTCTCTGCAAATTCAATACAAGTAAGCATTAAATCACTATTCATCGATTCAGGTGCTATCCAGCCTTTTTGGGAAAAATGGTCATTGAATTTGTCAGGGCTTTTGGAAATCAGGTCAAATTGTTTTTGAATGTCTGCAAAAGGTTCAAAAGCTTCTTTTAGGTCTTTAGAATTTGCTCCAAACAATGACAATAAACCTGTTAGCTTGCTTAGTGCATCTGCCCCATCAAGCTCTTTCTTTAATTTTTTATGTGAAGGATTATCTTCTATTCTGTCATTCATCTTTCAAAGTTTGTAGGGTGTCAAATAGCCTTGCAGCCAACGGGTAGAGTATAACCATAACCATTTCGACTATTTCCCAAATATACTCACTTCCAATAAAAAGTAACTAATATTTTTTAGTGCTTTTGTAGGATTTGTTCCCCCGAATTGGGTAATAGCCAAACAAAAAAAGAGAAACTTAATTTTCCACCAAACATGAGTCATCGGCAGAATGTGAGAATGCCGTTTTGGAAGCATAGCTTCTATCTGACACCTCTTATATGCTAGCTGTTGCGTTCTTCAATGTTCGGAAAGACTCCCAAAATTTTATTCAGGATTAGAAGAAGGCGATTGCTTAGGGGCTTTCCGCCGTTTGCGGAGCGCGTCGCTGAGGAGGTATTCTATTTGACCATTTGTACTTCTAAATTCTTCTTGAGCCCACAGTTCAAGCTCTTTCAACATCTCGGGGCTGATTCTGAGTACAAATGCTTTTTTTTCACTAGCCATCGTAAACCTTTATCAAGGGTGATTGAGAAGCAAAAATGTCAGAAAAGCTCTTTTTTTCAAAAGAAACTTTTCTGACCATCACGCTATTATACGAAAGATTAATTGTAGAGTGTGCCCGTGTTGAGTACGGGACTGACGGATTTCTCGCCACAAAGAACTACCAGCAAGTTGCTGACCATAGCGGCTTTGCGCTCTTCGTCGAGATGTACAATTTCTTTTTCGGAGAGTTTGGCCAAGGCCATTTCTACCATGCCTACGGCGCCGTCCACGATTTGTTTGCGGGCTGCTACCACAGCCGAAGCTTGCTGACGTTGAAGCATAGCCCCGGCGATTTCGGGTGAGTAGGCCAAGTGGCTAATGCGAGCTTCTAGCACGGCTACGCCCGCACGTTCGAGGCGTTCGTTGAGCTCTTGTTCGAGCATCTCATTGATTTTTCCGGAGCCATCGCGCAAAGTGATCGTAGCATCTTCGTCTTCGATAGTATCGTAGCAGTACATACCCGCTAATTTTCTTACGGCGGCTTCCGACTGTATTTCGACGAATTTTTGGTAGTCATCTACTTCAAAAACGGCTTTGGCGGTATCTTCAACGTTCCAGACCACTACGGCAGCGATTTCGATAGGGTTGCCCATTTTGTCGTTCACTTTCAATTTTTGGCCGTTGAGATTACGAGCACGGAGGCTTATTTTCCGGCGGCGATAGAGGGGATTGACCCATCGCAATCCATTTTGCTTCATGGTACCGATGTACTCTCCAAAAAAAGTAGCAACGGCGGCTTCGTTGGGGTTGATAACGGTAAGACCTGCTGTCATGATGACCCCTGCAATAAAAGTAAGGGCGGCTAATGCACCAGCATTGCTAGAGGCAAACATGCCCCCAAAAAGCCAAAGCAATATGCCTAAAACAACAAATACATAACCAGAGGCTGAGGTAAGTTCTTTTTCTTTCATGCGAGTATATTGATATTAAAATAATATCACAATGATACAAAATTTGTTTGGCTATCCTCTTGAATGATTTACGAAAGGTAGTTGGACAGTATGAATGGATGAAAGAAGTTTTTTAGGCTACACGGGCTAAAAGTTCGGATATATTGAGACCGAATTCGGCTTCTAAAGCAGTGGCAAAGCTGAGATTGTCTTTATCAAAAGTAAGTTTTTCTAGGAAGAGGGTTTCATCTCCGCATAATTCTTGGAGGGTTTTGATGCGCTGAAGATGCTTTTGGCAATCTTCATGCAATTCATAACTATCCCATTTTAGAAATTTTACTAGATTTTTAGCTTCAATATCATGGGGGTTTGTAGCCTGAAAAACGCCTATTTCACTTTGGTAAGTAATACGAGCAGATAAATCGAGAGCAGTAGGAGATAGAATAGGGAGAAAAGGTTCAATATGCTTAGGCTTTTGAGAATTAAATCTTGGTAAGACGGCGTACCAATTAAAGTAATTGTCTTGCGATGTTTCTTTTAAGCGTGGGTCAAAATGCTCAATATGTGTTTCGTCGGTTGATTTAACAAAACGTTCGGAATAAGCACAAAATCCTTGCTGTTCCTTCAGCAGTTGTTTGCGGATAGGAAGTCTATCACTGACCTTATCGTAGCTTAATTCGGACTGAGCCAGTGGAGAATCGGGGTATTTTCTAAGATAACGCATTGGAGAAATTATATTCGTTTCCGATTTTCATGAATTCATCCAGCAATTTACTTTTTTCATCAGGGTTATTGGTTAGCCGAATGAGTGTACGGAGTTCGATATAGCGTTCCCATTTTTTTACGCCTTCCTTCCCTAATAGACTACGTACGCCAAAATCTTTGGATAGAATATCGTTTGGGTCGTCGCCAATAGGTACAGTTCCTCGCCTTACTTGAACATAACCTTCGTCAACGAATTCTAAAATAAAACGCTCGTATGACTCAAATTGAGCAGCTATAATGGGGTTGTGGGTAGCAATGAAGGTTTGGGTATTTTGGATAATGCTTTGGTAAATGTCTACTAAATCATATAGAAAATCTGGGAAAAGGCTATTTTCTGGTTCGTCAATCAGTAAAATACCTCGTTGTATGTTTCGATTAAAATATAAGGAATAAATATGACCGATCTTGAATATAAAATTACGGATGCCTGTACTTAGGTCTCGGTAGTTAATGTATTTGTTGGTTCCTTTTAGTTTTATGTAAGCTTTAAGATTGTCGGTTAGTTGAATAGGATTTTGAGCACTAGAAGTGTCAAATTCTAGCCCACTTTTTGAAAGTATTGCGTCCCAAATGAAGGCAATTTCATTCAAAATATTGGGGTTTTTCTGGTCAAATTTTGCCTTTACGTTTCTTACGATTTGATTTTGATTTTCTTCTAAATTTTGAAAAGACTGAAAGTCACTCTCTCTCTTTTTGAGATAGTATATGAGAGTTCTCCAAAAATCAGAAATCGTTTCGTTTGAAACAACATGATGAGTGGGGAAATGATGAAACATTTTAAGTGCTTCATCCACATTGGTAGTAGGTACATCTGAAAGCTGTATAAACTGATTACTCTCTGTTTCAGAAGGGATATATATATGTAAATCTGGTTGATTTTGTTCGATTGTAGTTTTGTCGACTAGATAGTTATCAAAAGGATAACTGATTACATTTGACTTATAGATAAGCATTTCGGAAGCTTCGATGTGACTAACTATTTTAGTTTGCCAATCAGGAATCGTTTCTATCTCTACATTAAATACAAATCTATTTCCTTTGTATAGTACCAACCAAAGTGGTTGTGCTTCAACTGAGATTGTTTTACAAAAAAGCAATTCTTCGCTTGTAGAAGAGGGATTTAATAAGGTATCTATAATTTTTAAGAGCTTCGTCTTCCCGGTTCCGTTACTTCCTATGAAGCACACCTTCTCTAAAGGCTTACCCGTCTCTGGATGTGTCAGGTCTAGCTCAAAATCTTTGAATTGGTGAAAATCTTTGATAATGATTTTGGAGATTTTCATGTATCTACTGGGTTTTAGAGTCTTTTACCTAATTTTGCGTACTAATTGTCGGAAGGCAAAGTTACAAATAACATGTAACGGACAATAAATAATAAATAAATGCTAAGCGAACAGGAATTACTGCGCCGACAAAAGCGCGAAGAATTGATGAAAATGGGGATAGACCCCTATCCAGCCGAGATGTTTGAGGTCAATGTTACGGCGGCTGATATTCATAAAAACTACGAAAACGATAAGCTTAACTATAAAAGTGTCGCCATTGCAGGGCGTTTGATGAGCTTTCGCATCATGGGAAGTGCTTCTTTTGTAGAGTTACAAGACAGTACAGGGCGTATTCAGCTTTATTTTCGCCGTGATGATTTGTGTCCAGAAGATGACAAAACCCTTTACAATACGGTTTTTAAGAAACTCCTTGATATTGGCGACATTATCGGCGTAAAAGGGTATGTATTTACAACCCAAACGGGCGAGGTATCGATTCATGTCCAAGAGTTTAAGATTCTCAATAAATCTTTGAAGCCTCTACCTGTAGTAAAAGAGGCCGATGGCAAAACCTACGACGGCTTTACTGACCCAGAACTGCGCTATCGTCAGCGGTATGTGGATTTGATTGTGAACCCCCACGTGAAAGATATTTTTGTGAAGCGGGCCAAAATCATCAGCACCATGCGCCGTATTTTTGATGATAAAGGCTGGCTCGAAGTAGAAACGCCCATTTTGCAGCCAATTCATGGGGGTGCAACGGCACGTCCTTTCAAAACCCACCACAATACGCTTGATATGTCTTTGTATATGCGTATCGCCAACGAACTCTATCTCAAACGTCTTATTGTAGGCGGTTTTGATGGCGTATATGAGTTTGGAAAGATGTTTCGCAACGAAGGCATGGACCGTACTCATAATCCTGAGTTTACCTCTTTGGAGTTTTATGTGGCTTACAAAGATTATCATTGGATGATGAACATCACCGAAGAAATCCTCGAAAAAGTGGCTTTGGCGGTGCACGGTACTACAAAAGTACAATCGTGGGGTAACGAAATTGATTTTGCAGGCCCGTATGAGCGATTGAGCATTTTTGAGGCAATTGAGAAGTTTACGGGAGTCAATGTAGAAGGGAAAACCGAAGAAGAACTTATCGCTCAATGTAAAGAATGGGGTATCGAAACCGATAGCACTATGGGCGTGGCCAAGTTGATTGATGAGATTTTTGGGGCTAAAGTAGAAGATAACCTTATTCAGCCTACGTTTATCATCGATTATCCCGTCGAAATGTCGCCATTGACCAAAAAGCACCGTAGCAAACCAGGGCTTGTGGAGCGTTTTGAATTGTTTATTAATGGAAAAGAAGTAGCTAACGCTTACTCTGAATTAAACGACCCTATCGACCAACGTGAGCGTTTTGAGGAGCAGTTGCGTTTGGCCGAACGAGGCGATGAAGAAGCAATGGCGATGGACGAAGATTTTATTCGTTCGTTAGAATATGGAATGCCTACTACTTCGGGCATCGGTATTGGGATAGACCGACTTACGATGATGCTTACCGACCAAACAAGCATTCAGGAAGTATTGTTTTTCCCACAAATGCGCCCAGAAAAGAAAGTAGAAATGGCAACTGAGGCCGATTATGTAGCGCAAGGAGTGCCCGCAATTTGGGTGCCTGCCTTACAAAAAATGGGCTTTTTGACTATTGATGCCCTCAAAGAAGCCAATCCCAACAAAGTCTTTAATGACTTGGGGGGATTGCGCAAGAAGTTGAAAATCGATGCCCCAATGCCCAAAAAAGAAGAGGTAGAAGCGTGGATAGCTTAACATCAATAAAAAACATGAATCATCCCGAAGTTAGGTGATTCATAGATGAGACCTTCTGATTTGTGTTTTTGAGTATGTACAAATGCTCAAATGCAAATAGAAGGTCTTTTTATGTTTATCATAGTAGTTATGGTAGCTATCCTTTTTATAAATGTCGTTTAATATTCTGCTTCTGTTTGACTTCTCCGAAGTCATTTGTTTTTTGTGGGGACTTTTCCGCTACAAACCTTGCGCCTCTCCGAGGCAGAATAGGAGAACGTTATGGTGTAAGAATGGCTTCGGTGAAGCCTAATCTTTGTAGCATTGAGTTTTCTCATTTACAATAAGTACTTCGGAGAAGTCTAACCTAACCCTTTTTGACTACAAATTTTGACGTTCTGTCGGGCTATTATACGCTCCAATCTTTAGTGTATCTCTTTCTCTATCAGCCTTATCAAACTGCCACGGTTTTATACATTTCGGCGACGGTCTCTACTGCATAGTCTATTTCGGTTTCAGTATTGTATTTTCCAAACGAAAAGCGAACATTCCCTCGGTCAGGGCTAACTCCCAATGCTCCTAATACGTGTGAGCCTACCTCTGAGCCACTTGAGCAAGCACTACCCCCGGAGGCAGAGATTTTGGCAATGTCTAAGTTGAAAAGCAACATATCGCTTATGTCAGAGGCTGGAAGGCTAACATTCAACACCGTATAATTGCTACGCTCAAGGTTGTCGCAATCTCCGTTGAAGCGTACGCCCTCTATCTTATCGCGAAATCCTGCAATCATTCTTTTCTTGAGCATTTCCAGATGTTGGCGATGCGCGTCCATGTCTCGGTAAGCAATTTCGAGCGCTTTGGCTAATCCTACAATTCCATACACATTTTCAGTACCACCGCGCATATTGCGCTCCTGAGCGCCGCCATAGATGTAAGGAGTTATTTTGATATTATCGTTTACATACAAAAAGCCTACTCCTTTAGGACCGTTGAATTTGTGAGCAGCACCTACTACAAAATGCGTTTTGAGGTGTTTTAAATCATGCCTCAAATGTCCCATAGTTTGTACTGTATCACTATGAAAAATGGCGTTATATTGCTCACACAGATTTCCTACTACTTCTAAATCCAACAAGTTGCCGATTTCGTTGTTGCCGTGCATGAGCGACACCAAAGAGCGCGGCGAAGTACGAAGTAATTCCTCCAAATGATTCAAATCTACGTGTCCTTTGGCGTCGAGGTTTACCATGCTGAGTTTGATTTTTCCTGCTTTTGCCAAATGTTCTAGAGTATGCAATACCGCATGATGCTCTAGCGGTGACGAAATAGCGTGCGTAAGCTGATAACACTCTATGCTACACGTGATGGCCGTATTGTCTGCTTCTGTACCACCCGATGTAAAAAAAATCTGAGCCGGCGAGGTGTTGAGCAGATTAGCTACGGTTTTGCGGGATTGCTCGATGGCCGACTTCACCACTCGTCCATGACCATGGATAGACGAAGGATTGCCGTATTGTTCTGTCAACCACGGAAGCATGGCTTCGATTACTTCGCGGTCGATAGGGGTAGTAGCGGCATTGTCCAAATATACACGGTCGGCAAGAGAACGTATCATCGTGATACAGAGTTTATAGTTGTTGATTGTATATAAAAAATACTAACCGCAAATTTACGTCTAAAGTTCTACTCTATCAACCTATCGAGTCGACGGACTAGTGAAGTTTAGGGATAAATTCAGAATAATCTTTGGCAAGTACAAAAAGGATTTCTGAAAAAATACCCTCAACTTTGCAAAAAACTAAAGCCATGCCCATTATTCGTCAGTCTTCTTATCCGGGTGCTCCACGGTATTTGTTTAATGGTCACTTACAGACAGTTGTACCGAGTTTGTTACGAAAGGTCGAAGGAGTAGTGTATGAGCGAGAGCGATTTACGTTGTCTGATGGGGATTTTGTAGATATTGATTGGATTGACAAATCCAGCAAAAAACTTGTTGTCTTAACGCATGGCTTGGAGGGTGATTCTCATCGGCATTATATCAAGGGGACTGCCAAACTTTTTGCGCAGCACGGATGGGACGTATTGGCGTGGAATTGTCGTTCGTGTAGCGGAGAGATGAACCGAGCCTTTCGGCTCTACAATCATGGCGAAATCGGAGATATAAGCGAGGTCATCAATCATGCGATTCGTACCAAAAATTACGAAAGTGTGGTATTGGTAGGCTATAGTATGGGGGGGAATATTGCGCTCAAATATACCGGTGTACAGGGCCGAAATATGCCCGATATCATACGCGGTGTAGCGGCGTTTTCGGCACCTACCAACCTCAAGACAAGTGCTCAACTGCTCGATTTACCCTCTAATCGTTTGTACCGCGAAAGGTTTATGAAAAAATTGGTCAAGAAAATGACCCATAAAGCGACGCTTCATCCTGGGGTGATTGACTTGAGCAATCTCCAAAATGTGAAAGTTTGGAAAGAGTTTGACGATTTTTTTTCGGCACCGATTAATGGATATCGCGATGCTGACGATTTTTATGAACAAGCATCAGCGGCCAATTTTATTAAAGACGTCAAAGTGCCAGTGTTGATTTGCAATGCTCAAAACGACCCCATTCTCAATGAAGATTGTGTTCCTAAATCTTTGGCCGAAAAGCACGATTTGATTTTTGTCGAAACGCCCAAAACAGGGGGGCATGTGGGTTTTTTGGTCAAAAACGACGAATATACCTGGGCAGAACGAAGAGCACTGGAGTTTTTGAATTCAAGGTCATAGACCACTGCGAGTCTATGACCTTGGTGTTTTTAAGCGAGATGTTTTTTTAGGATATTTTCAATCATGTCGCCGCTCACATAAATCGGCTTATCGGTGATTGTCACTTTTAGTGTACTGTTTTCAACCAAATATTCTCCCTTTACTTTACTAATGCCAGCGGGTAGCGAAAACGAACCTTTGGAAGGGTCACCACTCATGGTGCCATTGCCGGCTTCGATTGCTTTTTTTGCTTTTTCTAAGATTTTGTCGGATGGTCCCTCAAAAGGAATATCAAAACTATGTGCCATGTGTCAATGATTTTATGGATGATAAATTGGAATGGCGGCAATTTAAAAATTTACTAACAATTCTGCTTGTTCGTGGATAAGTCTGTTGATAAGATTGTCTTGAATGCTGCCTTCTACAAAGTTTTTTTTCATAAATGGAATCTTGACACGTTGGGCGAGCACATTCATGCCAAGATAGTTAAATACATCGTTGAGATGACTCAGCGCCAAAGCTCCGCCTTGCATACCGTCCGAAATTCCTACGAGCGCGGCTTTTTTGTGGAGCAACTCGCTCGGGTAGCTCAAGCCATCAATAAATACTTTCAAAGCACCAGGATAAGAATTGTTGTATTCGGGTACAATAAAAACGTACTTGCTTGACTCATGCATCATTTGTCGAAAGTGGTTAAATGTTTCGTTTTTACCGTTATTTTCATACAATGCCGTTCTTATAAAATCATCAGGAAGATCAGACAGGTCTAAAATCTGACTAGGGGCATTTAAGTTGGTGAGTAATTTCTGATAAAACTCGGCCACTTGTTTTGACTTAGAACGGCGGCGATTGGTACCGACTACAATTGTAATCATTAGTGATTAGGAAAAAGTTGTTTTTGAATTAACTAAAAAGGAACCTTAAATTGTTCACCCAAAAGACTCATTTAAGGGCTCACGCACAGTTAATTGGTATCTGTTAATTGTTGTTTTGGGTTGATAGCCAGTGACTTAGTGAAAGTTATTGGCCTTGTTTGATTGTACTTATTTACTTATTTTAATCATAAACTGTTTAATTTCTTATGGCTCGCTTTTCTCGTCTTCATGTGTATCAAGCAATGCACCAAGTTCCTTTGGTTCCATTGTTTAGTAATAATGACTTAGATATCTGTAAAAATGTTTTGAAAGCTAGCTATAAAGCAGGAATAAGAGCATTTGAGTTGACAAATAGGGGTGATTTTGCGCATGAGTTATTTGCAGAGTTAGTCAAATTTGCGCGGCAAGATTATCCCGATTTGGTACTTGGAGTAGGCACTATCATTGACCCCGCTACCGCAGCGTTGTATTTGCAACTAGGAGCCAATTTTATCGTAAGTCCGAGTTTCAATCCAGAAGTAGCTAAAGTATGCAATCTCCGTAAAGTAGCGTATTTGCCAGGCTGCGCTACGTTGACGGAGATTTCGAATGCAGAGGCTTGGGGCGTCGAAATCGTGAAGTTATTTCCTGGCGATAGCCTCGGGCCGTCGTTTGTAAAAGCACTCAAAGCACCGATGCCCTGGACTACAGTGCTAGTAACAGGCGGCGTAGAACCAACCCACGAAAGCTTGAAAGCTTGGTTTGGGGCGGGAGCCGATGCGGTCGGAATAGGTTCGCGCCTACTGACTCCCGAAATCCTCAAAAATCAAGACTGGGAAGCATTGGAAAAAAGAATAAGCGAGGCTTTAAGGCTAATTGAACAATTGAAGACGAAGGCCTAAAGTTTTTTAAATTTTTGCTGTGTCATTCCAACTTTTTTGTACTCACTAGCGTCTTGTGGGTATAACGGCATACATGAAAGATGAACGAACGTTAGTAGAAGGGTGTCGAAATAAAGACCGCATATCCCAGCGAACGCTCTATGAGCGCTTTGCTGGGCGGATGTTTGCTGTCTGTCAACGCTACACACGTAGTCGTTTTGAGGCTGAAGATGTGCTTCAGGAAGCATTTGTAAAGGTTTTTGGTCAAATTCATACCTTTCGTTATGACTGCCCGCTCGAAGCATGGATAAAGAGGGTGGTTATCAATACGGCTATTTCATATCTACGCAAAGAAAAACCTTATTTGGATCAAGCCGATGTAGACAATCATATGGAAGTAGCCTCCGAAACCGAAACCGCACTTTCGGGCATTCAGTACCAACAGCTATTAGCGATGGTCAGAGAATTGCCACCGGGGTGTCAGTCGGTATTTAATCTCTACGCAATAGAAGGGTATCAACACAACGAAATCGCGGAAATGCTAGGTATATCAGAAGGTACATCTAAATCGCAATATGCTCGCGCGAAACAATTATTACAAGCCAAGATATTAGAAAGTGCAGAGAGGAAGTAAGTAAGAAAAATAAGTTTGGAATTGAGAAATGGATACTGCGGAAGAAAATAATTTTGAGTACAACTGGCGCAAAGCTTTTGAGGAGGCAGAAGAAGCTCCTCCGGCTTCGGTGTGGGCAAAAATTGAGGAAAGATTGGATGAAGACGAAGAGCGTGCCTTGATTGTACCTTTTTGGAAAAGTGCTCAGGGTATGAGATGGCTTGCTGCAGCAAGTGTAGCGCTCATAATGCTATCGGTGGGAGTGGGGTGGTTCAACCAAACTACTAGCTCCCCAAATGATATTGCTCAAAGTAATGCTAAAAGTAAGAGGGTAGAAAAAAACAATGCGATATTGGCTCCTAACGCGGCAGCTTCGGTTGCTGAAGTACCACAAAAGAGTACAGCAAGAGAAGAAGCCGCTACGTCTCTAAAATCGCCTAAAAAACAAGAGTTGGCTGAGTTGGCTTTTTCTTCCCCAAAGTCTACAAAGACCCTGAAAACGAACTCCCAAAATGAGAAACTATCGCCCACATCAGAAGTTAATGCTGTGGCATCTAAAATTGAGAAGCGGCCTTCTACTGAACTCTCTCTTTCTAATGTGGAAAATACAAGTACAGAGGCGGTAGCAGCAGCTACCAATCAAGACATTATATCCGTATCACGTTCTATTAATTCAATTTCTATCAAAAATTTGCAAGACTTGCTGGGACTTACAGAACGGCAACCTTGGGTGGCTTATCAAGAGGTACCCAGCGAGTCTGCAAATAAGAAAAAATCTCTCCCAAAAGAATACTGGGCCTCTGTAGGAGTAATGCCGGCAAGTTATAATGCAGGCGTGTCGATTGGTGGAAACGCCTCTAATAGAGCATTTAATGCATCAGGTCAGTATGCGTTGGCAAATGTCGCCAATCGCAGCACTACCAGTACCAATCGCCCGTCTCTTTCGTATGCTTTACAATGGCAGGGTGGGCTTCAACTCAACCAACGCTGGTCTCTGGAAACAGGGCTGAATTATTTACAAGGAAATTCAAGGTTTGAAGGAACAAGCGGATTTGACGTCTTCAGCAATACCTATGTCAACAACTTGGAGGCCGCTGTAAATTATAGTACTAATAACTCCAAGAACGTTACCAGTGATTTTCCTGGATTTATCACCGACAAATCACAAATTCAGACTTTGGCTACTACTCAAAGCATCAGTAATTCTTATCAATACCTTCAAGTACCTGTACAAGCTGGGTATGCCATCATCAAAGCCAAAAGCAAGCTTTCATTGTGGGTATTGGGTGGAGTGGTAAATAATATTTTTCTACGAAATAGTTTCGAAACTGGACAAGAGCGAATAGTGACTGTGAGTGGTGCCGACAATCCCTATCGTACATTGTCGTTGTCGGCTAGTACTGGATTGAGAGTCCAGTATCGTATGAATAAACATTGGACTACTTTGGTGAGTGGCAATTACCAGCAATCATTAGGTTCGACGACGCGGTCGAGTGCGATTTTTGAAGCTAAACCTCAGTTATTTGGACTAGGAGCAGGGCTTCGTTATGGATTTTAGGATTGACGGTGTTGATGGTTCATGTCATTGCCAAGTAATATTTCAGGAGCAATCATGACGCGCGAATTTTCTGAAGCATTTTCAAGATTAAGGACGCCGCGAGGGCATACTGCGGAACAAATCCCGCAACCTACACAAGAAGATCTCACAATATCTTGGCCACGTTGGGCATAAGCTCGTACGTCGATGCCCATTTCGCAATAAGTAGAACAATTGCCACACGAAATACATTGTCCGCCATTGGTAGTAATTCTAAAACGTGATTTCTTTTTTTGCCATAAGCCTAAATAGGCCGCCAAAGGGCAACCAAACCGGCACCATACTCGATTGCCCATTAGAGGATAAAAGCCCGTTCCTACCACTCCTGCAAAAATACCTCCAATCCAAAATCCGTAAGCAGAACGGACGCTATTACTATCTATAAAAAGCACGTTAGCCGAGCCTGTAAAATACGTGTAAAGCACCATAGCGGTCATCACTACTGCAAATGCCAGTACTCCATGAATAAGGTAACGTTCTATTTTCCATGATTTAAGTGATTTGTCAGAGAGTTGGCGATAGGGGTCACCAAGTGTTTCGGCAAGGCCGCCACATCCGCACACCCAAGAGCAATACCAACGTTTTCCAAAAAAATAAGTCATGATAGGAACTCCCACCAAGAAAAGCAAGATACCCCATACCAACATAAAAATGCCCAGTCCACCGCTTTGAATCAGGCTGTTTAGGTGATAGTCAAAGAAAAAATCATAATCTAAAGGCCAGATATTTTTGAAGTCGTAATAGGGCTTGTTGAGGCTGACCAGTATTTCGGGAAGGATAAAAGCGATGGCTGTCTGGAAAAAAACCACAGACAGGGTTCGCCATTGTTGATAGCGGCTATGGCGGTATTTGATAAGCATTCTGATACCCATTACCGCTACGCAGACAGTGTACAAAAAGCCGTACAAAAACCACCGACTAGCTTCGCCGCCATTTAATGATTGGCTGATGGGGTCGACCAATATCGTCCAATTGACTAAATATTGGGGATAATAATAAAGAAGAATGTAGAAAAAAATCAGAAAAGTGCCTACTCCCCAGCCAATCCATCCACGAGAAGTTGCCCCATTTTGAAAAATATGATTGTTTTTGATGCCTGCAAGCTGTTGAATATCAGGAAGTATGTAGAGTAGTATTCCTATAATGGACAAGCCAAAGGTCAAAAACAACCACAAAAATGGCTGGGTTTTGAGTGGGCCGCTAGCAGATGCTTTAGTAATATTAAAACTATATTCGTCATAAATGACTTTATCCCACTGTTGAGCGGCTTTGTAGGAGTTATTAAGACGATTGAAAATTTGGTCAAATTCATAAGTAAAAAGCCATCCATTGGTGTAAGTTTTGTTGAGCAAAGGTTGTAAGGCTTTTCCCAAAGTGGCTTGATGCTCTGGCTTAAGATTGTTTTCTAAAATCGTTGTCGTAAGCCTAAATTCATTCATTGACAAAGTATAAAGCCACAATCCAAAGCCTAACAAGAAAATAATTAGACCCAAACGCTGAATGGATTTCATCTTTTATGATTTTGTGATTTGTTGAAATATACTTTGAAAATAGTGAAAAAGATTAAATGATAAAGAAAAGCTTAAAGAAAGAAGCACAAAAAAAGCGTGGAACTTTTAGAGTCCCACGCTGGTATTTTTGGGTGCAAAAGCACCTATAAAATCGATTCGGCTAGTACAAGCACTTTGTTGTTGAGTACTTCTACTACACCACCGTCTACCGTAAAAGTTTCTTTATGAGAGCCTTCTACGACGATATTGCCTTTGCCAAGGGTACTTACGAGGGGCGCGTGGCTATTTAATACTTGAAACTGCCCTTCGGTGCCAGGGAACGTTACCGCACTGGCTTCGCCTGAAAAGACTTTTTTATCAGGAGTAATGATTTCTAGTGTCATAGTATATCAATTTGAAAATTTGAAAATTTGAAAATGCTCTTTTCCAAATTTTCAAATCAACTCATTTCCAAATTATTTACCCGCCGCTTCTCTCAACAGACGCTCACCTTTTTCGGCAGCGTCTTGGATAGTACCGACAAGGTTGAAGGCTGCTTCTGGCAAGTGGTCAAAATCTCCATCCATGATTTGGTTGAAGCCTTTGATAGTATCGTTGATATCAACAAGTACCCCTTTCAAGCCGGTAAACGCTTCAGCTACGAAGAATGGTTGTGACAAGAAACGTTGTACACGACGAGCGCGGTTTACGGTAAGCTTATCTTCTTCTGACAATTCTTCCATACCCAAGATTGCGATAATGTCTTGCAATTCTTTGTAACGTTGCAAGATAGCTTTTACGCGTTGAGCACAGTTATAGTGGGCATCACCGAGAGTTTCTGCGGTAAGGATACGGCTAGTTGAATCAAGCGGATCCACCGCAGGATAAATACCCAACTCGGCAATTTTACGACTCAATACCGTAGTGGCATCCAAGTGAGCAAAAGTGGTAGCAGGAGCAGGGTCAGTCAAGTCATCGGCAGGAACGTATACCGCCTGTACCGAAGTGATAGAACCACGCTTGGTAGAAGTAATACGCTCTTGCATGGCGCCCATTTCGGTAGCCAACGTAGGCTGATAACCTACCGCTGATGGCATACGCCCCAAAAGAGCTGATACCTCAGAACCTGCTTGAGTAAAGCGGAAGATGTTGTCGATAAAGAAAAGAATATCGCGACCTTGGCCGGTGCCGTCGCCATCGCGGAAGTACTCAGCTACGGTCAATCCTGACAAAGCTACGCGAGCACGCGCTCCTGGAGGCTCGTTCATTTGACCAAACACGAAAGTCGCCTGAGAATTTTTGAGCTCCTCATAATCTACTTTCGACAGATCCCAGCCACCTTCTTCCATGCTATGTTTGAAAGCTTCACCATACTTGATGATACCCGCTTCGATCATTTCACGCATCAAGTCGTTTCCTTCACGAGTACGTTCACCTACCCCTGCAAATACTGAAAGACCAGCATAAGCTTTGGCGATGTTGTTGATAAGCTCTTGGATCAATACTGTTTTACCTACACCCGCACCACCAAACAAACCGATTTTACCTCCTTTTACATAAGGTGCTAAAAGGTCAATCACTTTGATACCGGTATAAAGAACCTCGGTAGAAGTGGCTAAGTCTTCAAATTTTGGAGCAGAGCGGTGAATTGATAAGCCGTTTGACTTATCAACTTGCTTCATACCATCGATAGCGTCACCTACCACGTTGAAGAGGCGACCCTTTATATCTTCCCCGATGGGCATTTTGATGGGGCCTCCAAGGTCGATTACTTCAAGACCTCTTTGGATACCTTCGGTACCTTCCATCGCAATAGTGCGTACGCGATCTTCTCCAAGGTGTTGCTGACATTCTAAGATTACCTTTTGTCCATTAGGCTTGGTTAGTTCCAATGCGTCAAGGATTGCTGGTAGCCGTTTGCCTTCTCCCTCAAAACTCACGTCCACAACTGGGCCAATCACCTGCGTTACTTTGCCTATGTTTGTTGTGTTTGCCATTATTATAAAATAAACGTTATCAGTTATTTGTTATCCGTTAATGGTTATCGTTACTCGTTGATAATTTTGGAATTAAGATTCAACGAAGACCCGGATAACTATTAACTCATCCATTCAGGCCGCAAAATTAGTTGTTTGTTATATCAAACCCAAATACCCGTTTGTTGTATTTTGGATATTTTTTATAGAAATGCACAAATTTTTAGAAAAATATTGTGCGAAAACGAGTTTTGGGCTATTTGCTCCTTCTTTGATTGACGTTATTTAATTGCAAATAATTGCTTACAGTTTTTGATAAAGGGTGTTTATTCACTAATGTTGTAGACCTTTCAATCCTGCAATACCTTGAAGCTGTTTTTACAATCGTTGAGTGGATTCATTTTAGTCACCACACTCCTGCCTTTTGTCAGAAGCGATTATTGGACGTTTCGCGTGTTTGAGTTTCCTCGTGTACAGAAACTCCTATTGGCACTTTCTATCATATTGATTTATCCCTTTGTGGATTTCAGAAATGATTGGAAAGATTGGGGAGTAATAATGGTAATGCTGGGCACTAGTATTTATCTTTTTTGGCAGGTTTTTCCTTTTACACCTTTTGCTTCTAAACAGTTACTCAAAACTCATATCACTAATCCCGACCGTACGGTGAGCCTAGTAATGTGGAATGTATATCAATACAATCGCTCTTGTCAGCCTTTTCTTAAGCTATTTGCCCAAGTGGATTCGGATATTGTATTGCTTTCCGAAACTGATCAATGGTGGAAGGAGAATTTAGCCGCGCTAGAAAAAACCTATCCTTATTTTGTGCATGTCCCTCTCGAAAATACGTACGGGATGCTGCTTTATTCTAAACTTCCTTTGTCCGAAGAGCGAGTAGAATACTTGGTAGAGGAAGGTGTACCTTCTATTCACTCCAAGCTACAGTTAAGGTCGGGAGAATTTATCCAGCTTTTTTGTATTCATCCTACGCCTCCTGTTCCTCAAGAAAACCCGCGTTCAACAGAACGAGACAAAGAACTTTTGATAGTGGCAAAAATGGCCAAAGAAAGTAAGCTGCCCGTATTGGTCTGTGGCGATCTGAATGATGTAGCGTGGAGCTATACTACCTCTTTGTTCCAAAAAATGAGCGGCTTGTTAGATCCTCGGCGTGGGAGAGGCTTTTTTAATACTTTTCATGCCAAAATTCCCTTTCTTCGTTTTCCTCTCGACCATGTTTTTTGTTCGATAGACTTTACACTCATCAAAATTGCTCGTCTCAAAAATAGTGGTTCGGATCACTTTCCGATGTATATAAAGCTTCAATATGAGCCACGGGCAGCGATAATTCATGACGAGCCTGAGCCGACGGAAGAAGATAAAGAGCTAGCTCAAGAAAAACTTGAAAAGGAAACCCGTGAAGAAGGCCCGACTGAGGACTAAACTCACCTTCGTAAAATAATTCTGAAAGTAGTTCCTTTCCCTACTTCGGAAGATTTGACAAAAAGCCTACCACCATGATACTCTTCCACAATTCTTTTGGCCAAAGTTAGTCCTAATCCCCATCCTCGTTTTTTTGTACTGATACCTGGTTTGAATACTTTTTGCCAACTCGAACGAGGAATGCCCTTTCCGGTATCACTTATATCAATCGCAACCTCTTGTTTGTTAAGGGCAAACATCCTGACTTTGATAGCTCCGACACCCGTCATGGCATCTACGGCGTTTTTGCAGATGTTTTCAATGACCCATTCAAAAAGATTTCGGTTCAAAAACATAGTTTTCTCTGTATCAAGCTCATTTACAAAGGTAAGCTCTACTTTGGTAGAGATGCGGCGTTTGAGATAATCTAAGAAAGGGCCTACCACTTCGGCTATCTTTTCATACTTCATCGTAGGAGTAGAGCCAATATTAGAAAAACGAGACGTAATCATCTCCAGCCGTTTGATGTCTTTTTCCATTTCAAGGGTATATTCATCAGGATAGCGTTCGGGGTCGGTACGAAAAAATTCAATCCATCCCATCAATGAAGCGATGGGTGTACCGAGTTGATGAGCCGTTTCTTTGGCAAGACCTACCCAAACGCGGTTTTGCTCGGCGGTTCGCGAGGCACTGAAAACCAGATAGGCCAAGAAAGCCAAAACCAATAAGCTTAATAGCTGTACATAAGGATAGTAACGCATCTGTACTAATAGGGGAGAGTCACTAAAATAAATGTACTGTTTGGTACCTAACAAATCAACTAATATAGGAGGGTTGTCTTCTTTGATTTCTTCAAAAGCTTCCTTTACACGCACTTGTCGCTGCGCTAAGGGAAGATTGGTTGGAAGGTCTAAATTGATGTCGCCAGTGGGTTCTAAATCTTCGCTCAAAATGATAGTCTGTATGCGGCTTTGTTGGATATTTTCTTTCACAATCTCAAACAAAGAAGTGTAATCTTCGGTTAGGTCTGTGTGATTGGCTTGATATTCAATGAGTTGGGCAAATACCGTAAGCTGCCGCTTCTCGCGAGCTTCTAGGCTTTCGACAATGTTGTAAGTATAAAAAACAGAGGCAATGCCAATAAGGGCAAGGTTAATTCCAATAAAAATCTGATACAAATTTTTTTGGCTGTAAATATCTATAGTAGGCAGCTTCATGTTTTGATTAGGCGCAGAATGATGATTTTGTAGAATCTATTGGGAAGTATCAACGACAAATTTATAAGGATACAACTGTTTATCTAAAAAAGCTATTGGGGTCTCTCCCAAAAAAAGTGACATTACTTTAACCTAAAGCACCCTAAATGAGCAGATTTCTGTAGGCGGTAGCTGTTTAGATACTTTCTAAATTAAAGAAGATAGGTCATTAGCACATCTAGTTTTTGGGAAAAAGCGTACATAGATCCAAACGCTGAGAGCCTCTGTAATAGTGCATTAATAGCTTTTGGCTCAAGATATGTTAGGAGGTCGTACAAATATGACAAAAGTCAGTTTTTGGGGGTGTCAAAAGTCATTATTCCCATTTTTAAAGAAGCCCATCTTGCATTAAATAGGTTATGTCTAATTTATACTTGTTCTAAATTACTTTGTAATCGCATTTTAATTCTTTGAAAACGGTTTTTGAAATAACTTTGTAAACTTTTTGTAAGGTAAGTGACATGGAATCTCTACAGTTTAGAAGTGTTGGTATTTCTTATAAAACAGCTCCACTTGAAATTCGTGAGCAAATTGCATTAAATGAAGACGAGGCCAAAGCCTTGATGGTAAAAGTGCAAGAATTTTTCGGTGGTTCTGATATTTTGGTTGTTTCTACCTGTAACCGTACTGAGTTTTATTATAACTCTGTCGAAGACCACAACGTGGCTATTGCTAAGTTGCTCTTGATAGAAAAAGGTCTCATCAATACAGAAGCATATCTGCCTTATTTTGCTTACTATTCTACTCAGCAAGCGGCTGTACGTCATTTGTTTGAAGTAGCTACGGGGTTGCATTCGCAAGTAGTAGGAGATATGCAAATTCCCAACCAAGTCAAGCATGCTTATCAATGGTCAGTAGATTTGGGAATGGCGGGGCCCTTTTTGCATCGTCTTTTGCATACTATTTTCTTTGCTAATAAACGAGTGGCTCAAGAGACCTCTTTTAGAGATGGAGCGGCTTCTACTTCATATGTAGCGGTGGAGCTTATTGAGCAAGTAACGGCCTTGAAAGAAAATCCTTCTATTTTGGTATTGGGAGTGGGCGAGATTGGAACGGATGTATGTCGTAACCTCAAAGAAAAAGAATATACCAATATTACGATCGTCAATCGTACTCTTCAAAAAGCTCAATCGCTTGCTTCTGAGCTTGGTTTTGGGGTTGCTGATTTTGAAAATGTAGAAGAGGAAATAAACAAAGCTGACGTAGTTATTTCGTCGATTGTAAGAGATGAACCCTTTATTACTCAATCTCTTCTCCAATCTGCATCCCGTTATTCTTTCAAATACCTGATTGATTTGTCGGTGCCGAGGAGCATTGCTGCGGATGTAGAGCAAGTGCCGGGTATGATTGTCTACAACATAGATAATATCCAAAACCGGGCTAATGAGGCTTTGAGCCGTCGTTTAGATTCTATACCTCACGTAGAATCAATCATTACTCAAGCCTTGGAAGAGTTTAGTGATTGGTCAAAAGAAATGGTGGTATCTCCTACCATTCAGAAGCTCAAAAACGCCCTCGAACAAATCCGTCAAGAAGAGATGTCGCGTTTTATGAAGGGATTGTCGGAAGAGGAAGTAGCCAAAGTGGATAAGATTACCTCTAGTATGATGCAAAAAATCATCAAACTTCCAGTACTTCAGCTCAAAGCAGCCTGCAAACGTGGAGAAGCCGAAACCCTCATTGATGTATTGAATGACTTGTTCAACTTGGAAAGTCAGCCTGAGCGTCGCTAAAAGCTTCTTATTTTATTTTTCCGTATTTTTTTAAGATTTGTTTCAATTCTGGAAGCGGAAGTTTCTCGATTGTATGCCCTTGGTAGCCACGTGTAGTCTCGGCAGCAGTGAGAGAATTTAAGATGGCTTCTTCGGTTGCTTCTATTACAGCCAAAAAAAGGCCAGAAGTGTCGTCATTGTGGATGAGCTGATAGGTTTCAAGTTTACCATTGGAATCGTGCGGAATAGTATAGGCCGTGGAGAATGCAATCACATAATCTCCACTTCCATTAGACATAATCCCGCCCGTTTTTCCTAGTCCAATCAATGCTCTTTTGGCAAGACGTTTGAGATTACGGGCGTCCAGAGGAGCGTCGGTAGCTACCACAATCATACAAGAGCCATCGCTCGATTTGTCTAGGGTTTCTTTGAAAGGGTATTTTCCAAGTTCGACGCCTACGGGCGCTCCTGCGATTTCGAGTACTCCCCCAAAGTTTGTTTGTACCAATACTCCTACCGTATAGCCGCCTACTTTGGCGGGGAGTTTGCGAGAAGAGGTGCCTATTCCGCCTTTCCATCCAAAACAGACCGTGCCCGTACCGGCTCCCACATTTCCTTCCTTGACTGCGCCAGAAGATGCGTTTTCTAGGGCTTTAAGTACATCTTTTTGCTGAACATGCCTTCCTCGGATGTCGTTGAGATAGCTATCGTTGGTTTCTCCCACGATAGGATTGACGGAGCGAACGGTTTCGTTACCTTTTTGACGCAGTGTCCACTCGACCAAAGCCCCCGTAGCGACTGGCACGCTGAGGGTATTGGTAAGTACGATAGGAGTTTCGATATTGCCTAACTCAGCCACTTGACTATAGCCGGCCAATTTGCCAAATCCATTGCCTAATTCGATGGCGGCGGGTATTTTTTGCTGAAATATATTACCTTCGTAAGGTATAATCGCTGTTACACCTGTACGTATACTGTCACCTATAGATAGGGTAGTGTGACCTACTTTAAGTCCTTTGACGTCAGTGATTGCGTTTAAGCTTCCCGTTGGTAGGATTCCTATTTTCACTCCCAAATCACGGAGCCTTGTTGACTGTGCAAAAGAACATGAAAATAGAAGGCTTATTGCCCATGTGACTATCAAAGATTTCATGGTTTGTTGAAGTGTTTTTGGGGTCTTTTTTGTTAAATATCAAGTAATTATCAATAGAAGTCTAGTAAAGGATAAATAATTTTGGAGCAATCTTGAAATTGTCCAAATAAACGCCTTGATTTTTCAAGTCTTTCTGAATAAGGTGTAGAAATAAAGCAATTTTTTGACTGACTCGTGAAATCAAAGCCTTAATTTTGCGTTGTATTAAATCAGATGAGAATTTAGCTGCTATTATGAGATATTCAATTCATTTTTTTGTTCTGGCGTTCGTTGGTTGTATTCATTTGATTTGGGCCCAAGACAATAAAACTAATTTTCAGATAGAAGTACCCAATGAACCTAATTGGAATATAGTTTCGGAAGGAAGCCGTATTGAGTTTACTCTCAAAACCGTGGGAGGAAAAGGAGACTCCGTCACTTTTGTAGCCATGCAAGGCTTAGTAGAAGGCATGGAGTTTGATTCGACGGGGTATTTTTCGTGGGTACCTTCTTATGATATGGCTGACCGAACCAACACCCAAAAATCAATTCAGCTTATTTTTGAGGCGCGCAATAATCAAAACGAAACCGCTACTCGGTCGATAGAACTGAAAGTTCTTCATGTCAATCGCCCTCCACGCGTAGAAGAACTCAAGCCGTTTTATGTACAAAACCGTACGCAAAATATTTACCGAATAGACCCGAATGCCCTCAAAGACGAGGACAGTGACCCTATCGTGGTGATTCCTGTGACGGAAACTTTACCCGAAGGGGCTAAACTATCATCGGCAGGGGAGCTTACATGGCAGCCCTCACTTACGCAATTCAATAACCTTAAAAATCAGCCTATCTACATTGATTTTTTGGTAGAAGACCAACCTGCAAAATCCCGTGCAAAAGGACGCATCAAAGTAGAAGCTACGCAAATGGACTTACCTCCGAGTATTATCCAAATTCCAAAAGGTGAGTATTTTAAACACAAAGAAAATACGACGATTAATCTTAAGTTTTTCTTGTCTGATCCCAACGGAGATGATGATATTGCTGCTTTTGATTTTGTGACCGATAATCCAGATGTGCCTTCAAGCACTTTGGTCAAAAATACTCCTAATCAATATGAGTTTATCTGGACTCCTAGCTATGACTTTGTAAAGGATCCTAATGACTCTTTATCTTTCACAATTACTTTTTTTGTGATTGATAAAGAACAGAATCGTGATGAACAAAAAATAAGGTTTACTATTCTGAATGCTGTCAATGAAGCTGAAAAAGATCGTCAGATGTATGACTTGTACCGAGCTTCGCTAGTAGAAGCTTGGAATTTGGTGACTCAGCTAAGTGAAAAAGAACAAGAATTGAAGCGTTCTTATCTGAAAGCTAAAAAAGGAAAGAAAAACCGCTCAATGGTAAATGCTGGCTTGGGCGCTACCACGGGGCTATCGCCAGCGGTCATCAAAGCGCCTCAGACAAAATCGATTGTGTCGGCAGTAGGAGGTACTACGATTGTGACGATTGGGGCGCTGGAAGCGGCGGAGGTGATTGGAAAACCTTTACGTGACTTGCTCGACCGTTATAATTATGTGTTGGAGAAAAAAATCGAAATCCAGAATAAAGGAGATGTTTTTGCTCGCGAGTTTGCATTGAAAGCAGCGAGACGTCAAAACGATTTTGCTAAAAAGAGAGATGAGTTCCGAGCTGCTCTTGCGATCAAAGGGCTTGTTACACTTGATTTAGACGCCGGGTGGGAGAATAAAAAAGAAGCGACCGATAAAGCTATCGGCCGCACCTTCAAAGACTTTACTCCATTAGAAATGAGTAATCGTACCCGGCAGTAACAGAGTCATTCATTATTTAGTGACTTTCAGTTTTCCTTGCATAAGCGTATGGTGACCGGGGAATGTGCATAAAAATGTATATTCTCCGGGTTCTTTTGGAGCTACGAAGTAAATAGCTTCGCTTGTCTCGGGTTGCAGTATATTAGTATGAAAGAGCACGTTAGCCGATTTTGGAACATACTGCATATCCGAACCCTTTAGACCTAGCTTAATGGCAGCATCTCCAACAGGGTTGGCTGTGCCGGGTTTCACAATCACGCAATTGTGAAGCATATCGTCGTTGTTGTTGAAAATCCATTTGATACGGCTTCCTGCTTTTACTTGTACATCACTGATGTCAAATTTAAGACCCGGTTTGGTACCAACAATGATGGTTTGGTCAGGGCCGTTTGTCCAGTCTGCGGGTTGTTCGGTGTTACGTTTAGCGCTTGCAGGTCCTTTGTTAGTAGAAGGAGTAGCGGTAGGCATGCTATGATTGCTGTGGTCAGTCGTGACAGTCGCGGCCTTTGGCTGAGCGGCATTCCACTGAGAGCTAGGGATTTTTTGCCCGTCTGCAATTTCGTTTAATGTATAATAACCTACATTGTGTAAAAGAGGCAATCCAGCAGCAGAACGAACGCCTTCAGCTTTGATTTCATGAATATATCCTAGCTTTAGGCTGTCTAGCACAATGCGAGCCTTTAGACCATTGTCAGACACGGCAATATGACGAATTACTCGTTCCGACGCATTGATGATAGGGCTACCATACGTACGGTGGTACTTATAAGTAAAGGTATTGAATTGATAAGAATCTACATTCTGAGCGGTTGCTTTGTCAACAGGCATTGTAAACTCTACTTCAAATCCATCAGGCATGGACCGAACCGCCTTCATCTCGAAAGGAGTTTTGCCAGTCCATACAAGACGTTGTAATCCAAAATCGTCTTTTCCGGTAGCTGACCATCCACGGCTTGTTTGACCAACAAACATCGACCCGTCAAGCCCCCATACCATTCGTAAAATCCCTGATTGAAAACCTTCACGGAAAGGAAAACAGATACCTTGCCATTTGCCGTTTACTTTTTCGAGCATTACGCGCATGATTTTGCTGTGGCCTTGGTCGCCTACAAAAAGTTGCCCCTCAAAAGGCCCAAATGCTCCTTTTGTAATGTCTTCGCGTATGTCGGAGGTAGAGATGCCCATCAACGTATGAGGAAACCATACGGCTGGAGGTTTTAAGCCAGGTACTCTTTTGGCTACTTCATAAAGAGGCTCGCCCGTGTTGGGAATGTCTTGTTCTTTCAATTTGACGGGCGATTCGGGTTCTTGGCTCCAGCGGAGGCCGGCAGGATTACCCGCAAAATCGCCGGGCTCAAGGTGAGTCATTCGGCCCGAGCCTACCCAGTCACCTTGGTTTTCGGTATAAAATATATCTCCTGACTGCAACGCCGCATAGCCTGCTGGTGAACGTAGACCCGTCGCAATGGGAGTCATATTTCCTTTATCATCAAATTTTAAAAGCCAACCTCTCCATTTTGCTAAACTTGCGCCACGGCCAATCCAATCAAGGTTGAGGGTCACCAACAAATCGCCGTTAGGAGCTAACACGGGCCCATAAGAATACTCATGATAATTGCCCGAAAGAGGCCATTTGTAAAAAGACTCATACACATCAGCGGTGCCGTCGTTGTCGGAGTCGATAAGGTGGGTGATTTCACCCCGCTGTGAAACCAAAAAAGAGCCATCAGGGCGATACAAAAGACCAAGAGGCTCATGTAAGCCGTGGGCAAAGCGTTTGTAAGTGGGTTGGCCTGAACCTTTGAGGTAGGGATTGTTTATCATCCACACTTCCCCTCGCCGAGTAGAAGCAGCCACACGGCCATCAGGCAATACGGCTACACCACCAATTTCGAGTTGTATGTTTTCGGGGATGGGTAGTGTAACAATGCGATAATAATCATCTTCGGTCATGGGGCGATTCTGAGCCTGAGTCCAAAGCGAAGATGTTACTAATCCAACTAAACAATTTATTAATACTTTTTTCATGAAAAGTAAGCCTTATTTTTTAGTAATAAAGATAATAAGCACTGGCTTTTACCCAAAATAAAAGCGAGGTACTTATGGCACCCCGCTTTTTTAATACTTCTATCAAAGAATTACATTGTTGATAGTACATTGTTCATGTTGCGGACAGCGTCTGCTGATTTGGCAAAAGCCGCTTTTTCAGATTCGCTTAAGCGAAGGCTAACGATTTTTTCCCAACCGCCTGCACCAATCACTACAGGTACACCCATACAAATGTCTTTTTGACCATACTCGCCATTAAGATATACTGAACATGGGAAAATGCGTTTTTGGTCACGAACGATGCTTTCTACCAAAGTAGCGACAGCAGCGCCTGGCGCATACCATGCCGAAGTACCAATCAATTTGGTCAAAGTAGCACCGCCTACCATAGTATCGGCAGCTACTTGCTGTAGTTGCTCTTCTGACAAGAAGCGACTTACTGGAATACCGTTGTAGGTAGCCAAACGAGTCAAAGGAATCATTGTAGTATCTCCGTGGCCTCCAATTACCATTCCATGAAGGTCGTTAGGAGATACATTCATCGCCAACGAAAGATAAGTTTTGAAGCGTGCGCTATCTAGGATACCGCCCATTCCAATGATACGCTTTTTGGGCAATCCCAATTCTTTGAATGCCAAATAAGTCATAGTATCCATTGGGTTAGATACGATGATGATGATCGCCTTGGGCGAATATTTTAAGATGTTTTCGGCAACTCCCTTAACGATACCTGCGTTGATACCGATGAGTTCTTCACGAGTCATGCCCGGTTTACGAGGAATTCCTGAAGTGATAACTACCACTTCCGAACCTTTTGTTTTTTCGTAGTCATTTGTCGAACCAGTGATTTTAGTATCAAACCCGTTCAAAGTAGCTGTTTGAAACATATCAAGCGCTTTACCTTCCGACAAGCCTTCTTTGATGTCGAGCAATACTACTTCCTGGGCCAACTGACGGCGGGCGATGTTGTCGGCACAGGTTGCGCCTACTGCACCTGCTCCTACTACAGTAATTTTCATTGGGATTATGAATTTATTGGTGAATTAACGGTTTTTTAAAACTGGGCGTAAATATAGGGTGAAAACCATTTAAAGCTACTCTTAAAGGTAGATTTAATGCTAAAAACATATAGTCTGACGCCGTTCATCCAGTTTTTACAAGACACCCTTTCTTGAAAAAAGCTACTCATCCTATTTTGATTGCAGACCTTTAAATCACTGCCGTATCTTTGTTGCACCTTTTTTAGCCATGAAACATTAACTTTATCGTTGATTATCACCCCAACCTTTACAAACATGACACCTATTCGGAAAGGGACAGTCGTGAAGACTGTCAAAGATATTACAATCGGAGCTGCTCTGACGGTGGCGCTGCTTCAAGGAAGTATGGCACTTCAGAGCTGCGGAGGTTCTTCGGATGAGGGCTATCAGCAACAAACATCTTACAAAGGACGCCCCGTAAGAACCTACATTACTGAAATGAAGCCGGGAGAGTTTAAAATTACGGACGAAGTGGCCGTCAGCAAAGAATCTGAAGCCGGAGCAATTGTTCGTTATTTTGACGGAAGACGGGACACTCTTACGGTAGCTGAAGCGCGAGGATTGGTGAGGTCGGATTCCACTACGCGCGATTATTATAGCAATCCCAATCATTATCACTCACATTATCATCACAGTAGCTCTCTCTCCAACGCGCTCTTGTGGGGAGGGATGGGGTATATGCTGGGGCGTAATAATTCTTCCCAATACTATAATGAAAGCCGCGAGCGACAGTATACTTCGGGAGTATATGCCAACTCCTCGGTATATCAGCGCTCTTCGGGAATTCATGATAGTTACCATAGCTATCGCAAAAGCTCGGCTTCGCGCCCTAGTAGTGGGAGAAGTGGGTTCTTTAGCCGTAGCGGACGCAGTTTTGGTGGTTAAAATTAATTAATTGTTTAAGAAATTCAGTTCATGATAAACACTCGATATTTGAATCAAAACCCTGAAGCTCAGTTACGAAATGTAGGCTGGGATTGGATGCTAGGGGCTGATACGTTGCCTTATCTTGCCAATGAAGTAGTAACTATCAAATCGTATGAAGCAGAGGCGTATTTCAATGCCGCCAACGAATTATATGAGATTTATACCGAAGCTGCCCAACATGCCATAGACCGTAATTTATGGAAGGAAATGGGTATTCCCGAAAACCTTATTGAGCTTATCAAAATAACCTGGGAAGATGACCGTCATTGGCATATTTATGGGCGTTTTGATTTGGCCGGAGGGGTAAAACGTGAGCCAATTAAACTCATTGAATTTAATGCTGATACGGCTACCTGTATTCCCGAAACGGCGGTGGTCCAGTGGGCGCACCTTAAGGCCAATCAAATGGACGAAAGCCAGCAATTCAATAACGTTTATGAAGCCTTGAAAGAACAATTTGCGGAGCTTCGTCGTCGCAATATGCACCTTGCACCTACTTTGCTTTTTTCGACCATGCGCGATGCCCCCGAAGACGATACCAATGTGGCGGTGCTGGGAGAGGCGGCTCGTGAGGCGGGTTTTGATGTGGAGTTTAGCTATATGGATGAAGTTGAATTTTCACCTAGTGAGGGTATTTTCAAACAAAATCCTCACAATGGTAAATTCGAACAATTTGACTTTTGGTTTAAGCTCGTGCCTTGGGAATACATCGGCTATGACGAACCCGACTTGGCCGAAATTCTGACCCAAATCGTTAAGAATGGAAAAGCGATGATTATCAATCCGGCCTATACTTTGTTGTTTCAATCTAAGTATATCTTAAAGTTGCTGTGGGATTTATATCCTAATCATCCGCTTTTATTGCCTACGATGAGCCAGCCTTTGACTAATAAAGTGAGCGTAGAAAAAGTGCTTTTTGGTCGTGAAGGGGCTAATGTGCGTATTTTAGAAAGCAATGGGGCGGTGGTCTCGGCAGCTGAGGGTGATTACGGAGATTATGAAAAAATATACCAAGAATACGTCGAATTTCCACGAGATGCTCTCGGACAGCGCTACCAAGCGGGGGTGTTTTGGGCGGGCGAAGCTTGTGGATTGGGCTACCGTCGAGGTGGCAAAATCATTGACAATACGGCCCAATTTGTAGGACACATAGTGGAGTGATTTTATCCTCCACTTATGATTTTGCCGTCTGACATTTCGATGATTCTGTCTCCGCCTTTGGCAAAGTCGGGGTCGTGAGTGACGGTGATGATGGTTTGGCCATTTTCATGAGAAATCTTACGGAAAATATCAAAAACCAAATTAGAATTGGCTTTGTCAAGGTTGCCAGTAGGTTCGTCTCCCATGATGATGGTGGGGTCGTTGATGAGCGCACGGGCGATGGCCACGCGCTGTTGTTGACCGCCCGAGAGTTTAGAAGACTGCTTACGGGCGTGTGCTTCCATGTTGACTAGTTTGAGCTTTTCGTAGGCTCTCTCTTCTATTTCTTTGTTACTATATTTTCCAAGTTTTTGGGCGGGTAGCATTACGTTTTGTAATACCGTAAACTCTGGTAAAAGAAAGTGAAACTGGAAAACAAACCCTAAGTGTTCGTTTCGGAAATCAGCCAAACGGTCTTGACTAAGACCCGTAAGGCGGCTACCATTTACGTCCAAAACACCTTCATAATCCGTATCCATCGTAGATAAAATATAGAGTAAGGTAGATTTGCCACAGCCCGACTTGCCGATGATGGATAAAAATTCTCCTTTTTTTACTTCAAAATTGATATTCTGCAAAACCTGAAACTTTTCGGGTTCGTAAAAATACTTATTGATGTGGCTGGCTTGAAGAACAGTACTAGTCATGTCTGTAAAGATAAAATGCGGAAACTTAACCTCTTAGGATAGCGACAGGGTCAATTTTGGAAGCTTTGCGTGAAGGAAAATAACCCGCCAAAATGGTAGTAATCAGTCCAAACACTAATCCCATGGCGTAATATTCGGTCCTGAAAATAACCGGAAAAGTTTTGAGACTAATCATGTCGCCGGTGTCAAAAGGAGTAATTGAGAGCAACAGACTAATACCAAAACCGATACCTAGCCCTAGTAAACCACCCGCTAGTCCAATGATAACGGCTTGTAATAAAAACACCGCAACGACGTCTTTGCTGCCAAACCCCGTAGCTTTCAAGATAGCAATGTCCTTGAGTTTGTTGATGACATTCATATTCATAATATTATAAATTCCGAATCCAGCTACTACCAACAGCGTCATAGATACCACAAAGGTCATCACATTTCGAATTTTTTCCCCCGCTAAGATAGCCTGATTAGCCGTTGACCAGTCTTCAGCATAAGTGTTGAATTGTTTACTTAGTTTTTTGCCAAAACTAATGGCTTGAAGAGGGTCATTCATTTTGATGTGAATATCAGTAATATAGCTTGCATCTTTTCCCAAAATTTCTTGAACAGTACTGATACTGGTATAGCATCGGATGTTGTCGATAGTGCCTATCCCAAACCCAAACGTTCCTACTACTCTTAAAGTGATATTGCCACCGAGTGGGGTGGTGACACTGACTTTATCGCCCAGCCTTACATTGAGTTTACGAGCCAAAGTAGCACCCAATACAATACCGTTTGGGTTGGCCAAAAGCGATTTGAAACTACCCGTTTTGATACGACTGTCTAGGTTATAGAGGCGATTTTCGCGAGGATAATCAATGCCCGCTATCACCCCCGAAATCTGAATGGGGCCGTTGTTGAAAAAAGCTTGTGAACTCACTTCAGGAGATACCCCTAGTACGCCGGGCATTTGCTCGATCATGCTTACCATTTGAAGGCCATTTTTAATACGAGCCAGTTGCTGTTTAGGTTTTTGGTGATATACAATATTGAGCGTGCCTTGTTGTTTGAAAGTATCATCCAAAATACTAGGGCGTTGGGTATTTACCTCGTTGTATATCCTTACGTGAGGACTGGCATCCAATGCCGAATCTTCTAAAAATTGATTGACACCTTGCATGAAACTTATCATTACGATAAACATCGCTATTCCAAACGTTACACCCAGCATAGCTACGAGGGTTTGGCGTTTTTTGGCTAAAAGATGAGTTTGGGCGATTTGAAAAGATAGATTTAGGTTCATCTTAATTCATGTTTACGTTGTGGCACAAACCCTCTTTTCGTAGAGGTGTATAGGGTTGATTTTTGGTGCGTTCAATCAAGCCTTGGTATTCGTGATAAGAAATGATTTCTTTTAAATTTTTCAACGACATATTCTCTAAAAGAGGATGAATGCGCTTGGGTAAATCGGGACGTCCTAAACCTGCTTTGACGACGGCGGTATGTAAAAAGTGGTTCAGGATATGCGACGCCCAGCCTACCGACAAATGAGGCTGCTTGAAGATGATTTCCAGAACGGCTTTCTTGTGCCAATTTTCAAACTCTTGCTGGGTGATAGGTCGATCGCCTTCAAAAATCTGGTCGTAGTTGGGCATGTTTGTAAGGAGGGTTATTCTTTGACCAAAACACTTTTTTCGCTGAGACCAGCTTTGACTTCTATCAAGTCAAAGTTTTCGGCACCTTTCACAATTTTGATTTTCTTTTTTTCTTTCGCTTCCACTACCCATACGCTATCCATGCCTATCAGATATTCTTTTGGAATGGTGAGGGCTTTGGGGTTTTGAGAAATAATGATGTTGGCTTCGACCGTTAGACCATAATAAGCCGCAGGGCTTTCTCCTACAAACTCAGCATCTACGCGGAAAGATTGGTCTATTTTGTTGAGTTTGGGATAAACCTTAGTCACTTTGGCTTTAAAGACTTTGTCGCCATAAGCATCCATTTTAATCAATACTTCTTGGTCTACTTTGAGTTTAGAAAAATCGGTTTCGTCAACGGCCAATTGCAAATACACCTCATTAGGATTGCCCAACAAGGCCACCGCTTCGCCACGGCGTACTAGCTCACCTACTTTTTTGTAAACTTCATAAACTCGTGCTGCTTCAATGCTTTTGATGCGATAATTGTCGCCTTCGCGTGTATTGACTCGAAAATTGGAACGGGAGTTTTGTAAATCTACATACAATTGGTTTTTGGTACGGGCGAGGGCTTTTTGCCGGGCCGCTACGTCGTTTTTGGAAGTAGTGTAGGTCAACTCAGCTTTTTCAAATTCAGCCTTAGAAGTTGCATTTTGGGCAAACAAATCTTTGAAGCGAACGTAGTTAACAGAGTCGTTTTGGAGTTTGGTGCGGGCGTTGCGCAGGGCCACTTCTAATTCAGCTAAAATCGGCGAATTGTCGGCATAGTTGGCCTCAGCTTGGCGATAAATATTGGCGGCTGCCTCCGAACGAGCATCTTGTGAGAGGCTCTCTAAACCAAACATAAGTTGATTGCGATTCACTACATCGCCTTCATTGACCAACTGTTGTTGGAGATAGCCGTCGGCATTGGCTACTACTTTGTATTCGTTTTTTGGAAAAACATTACCAGAGGCATATACGGCTTCGGTAAGATTTTTGTAAACGGGTGAGGTCGTTTCGTCTTTAGACTTACAACTACTCCCTAAATAAATCAACAATCCTCCAATCGCCGTAGTTACATAAACTTTATGGAAATAATAAAAGGCTATTTTTTTCATTTGTATATCTAAGTCAGAGGTCAAATGTTAATATGCATTTCGGATTTCTAATAACTTACCATTAATCATCAAGTCGGCTAAAGTGCGTAGGTATTTGTTTTGGGCATTGAGTACTTCATTAAAAACATTAAGATATTGGTCGTAGCTAAGCACTCCGCTTTTGTATTTGATAAGTACGAGTCTCATGTTTTCTTCATTCAATTGATAGTTTTCTTCATTGGCCTGAAGCGAGCGCCGCAATTGTCCATAAGTGATTCTCAAATCGCGAGTTTCAGTTTGGTATTTGAGGCTTTCGTTGTCAAGTTGCATTTGGGCGATTTCGACATTGACTTTGGCGCGTTGGATACTATTTTGACGAACACGCCCACTATAAATTGGAACTTCAAAACGCAAACCTGCCACGCCAATTCCAAACCATTTTTCGTTGAAATTTAGGAAGTTAAGCTGATTGCGTTGAGCCTGCTCAGAGTACCGAGCGTAGCCTGAAAGTAAGGGTAACTTCTGTTTCTGCTCTTTTTTGAGGGTTTCTTTGGCCAACAAAAACTGCTCGGCTCGTAGCTGAAGGCGCGGCGCGGCGGTACTTGGCTCGTCAGCTTTAAAAGATAGTGAGGGCAGCATTTGTTTGACCAAAGAGGGATTAAGAGGAATCCCTTCAACGAGGGCAGTAGTATCGCATACGAGGAGCCGCAATTGGTTTAGATTCTTCTGATACGCCATTTCGTTTTGGTGGAGCGCATCCTCAATGGCCAATTGTGTAGCCCGTACGCGATTGTATTCGAGTTGGTCTATAAGCCCTTTTTGTTTACGTTCGGCGGCAATGCGCGTGATGCTATCGTTGTTGGCGAGGTTTTGGCGCGATATTTCAATATATATTTTGGTAAACACCGTTGCAAAATACACCCTTGCGGTTTGGGTACTGATGTCGTCTTGCAAAACAAGGGTCTGGAGGGTTCCGATTTTTTGATTCACTTTAGCGATTTCTATGTCTTGTCGGAGGGGGGCATTCCAAATAGGTAAAGAACTTTCTATGCCCGCTGTGAGATTATAAGGAACCCCGAACTGAATACTGCGAAATTCGCCTTCTTTCCCGCCAAAAAACTGGGCAGGAATCAGTTGTGTTGGTAACACAAAGTTGTAATCAAAGGCCGTCGTAAATTTTACTTGGGGTAAGCGAGAGCCTTTGGCTAAGGCAACATTCCATTTCTGCACTTGGGTATTCTGGCGTGAAATCAGAATATCTTTATTGTTTTTTTGTGCCAACAGAATAGCCTCATTGACGTCTTTAAGAATCATGGATTGGCTTAAAACGGCACGGCTTCCTAAGAGCACAATTAAGAAAAGAAGAGCTATCTTTTTCATCAATAAGTGAGTGCTATGTTTTGGTAGCGTTAAGATGATAGTCCAAAACAACTCTACCAATGACGAATGTCAAAGTGAAGGTTTTTGAAACGGACAAAAAAAGCCATAAAGCGGAAGAAAGGCGTTACCTTTGTTGGCTGTGTGAGAGAAATCATATATTTCCTTACTTGTAGCTATTCTCAACATTGTCCAGAAATTATGCACGTTACAGGATTTACGTTTATTCGCAACGCCGTCAAGTTTGATTATCCGATTGTGGAGGCTATTACCTCTATTTTGCCGATTTGTGATGAATTTGTGGTGGCAGTGGGCAAAGGCGAAGATGAAACACTGCGTTTGATTCAGGAAATAGATCCCCAAAAAATCCGTATCATCGAAACCATATGGGACGAAAGTCTCCGAAAAGGAGGAGTAGTATATGCCAAAGAAACCGACAAGGCTTTTCAGGCAATTGCAGCACACAGCGATTGGGGGTTTTATATCCAAGGCGATGAAGTAGTACACGAAAAAGATTTGCCAATCATCAAAGAAGCCATGCAAAAGTGGAAAGACGATGCTTCGGTAGATGGGTTGTTGTTTAATTATATTCACTTTTATGGCTCTTATGACTACATCGGAGATTCGCCAAAGTGGTATCGAAAAGAGATTAGAGTCATCAAAAACAATAAGAATATATACTCTTATCGGGATGCACAGGGGTTTCGAAAAGATGCAAATCAAAAATTACGAGTGAAGCCTATTGATGCCAGTATTTATCATTATGGGTGGGTAAAAGACCCCCGCGTAATGCAGCAAAAGCATCTTCATGTGCATCAGTTTTGGCACGAAGATGAGGCCGAAAAACACATAAAAGTCTCAGCCCAAGGTTTTGATTATTCCCAAATTGACTCTTTGGATAAATTTACCGGCACACATCCACAGGTGATGCAAGCGCGCATTCGCCGTCAAAATTGGGCGTTTACTCATGACATTAGTCATAAAAATCTAAGCCTCAAATATCGATTTAAGCTTTGGATGGAAAAATACACAGGATGGTATGTAGGAGAATACCGCAATTATAAAATTATATAAAAGTCATTCGGCTTACCTCAACTCACTAACTGCCGCGATTTATGACACAGTATGAAGATGCGGACGATTTTTTGGCACATCAAACTCCCGAAATCCGTCAAGTGCTTCAATATATTCGTCAATTGATGTTGGTCGCGCATCCCAAAATGCACGAAAAGTTTATGTACAGCAATACCCTTTTCTTCATGTGCTTAGATTATGTATGCTATTTTGGGAAAATCCACAAAACCAAAGGCGTCGAGATTGGGTTTGTGAAAGGATTTTTACTTTCTAATGAGCAAGGGCTTTTGGAAGCCAAAGGACGTAAGCTGATTAGAGGGATTACGGTGCGTAATCTTCAGGAGTTCAAAGAGATAGAGGAATCTTTTCTGGAAATAGTGCAAGAGGCGATTTTAATCAACGAAACACGCCCCGATAAGACTTTTGCCAAAATTATTTTTGAAAAAAGACAGAAAAAATAAGAGCCCTTAAAACTCCTCCCATTTCCAATCTCTCCCCAATACTAATTCTTTTTTCAATCCTTGCGCAATCAACAAATCGCGGGTTTTGTTGCTATCGAGTTTTTTGGCGGGTAGGTCATTGGCATTGGCCAATGCATATAAGTACATGGCTGTAAATCGAACGCCATCGAGCATTTCGTTGCGTTTTATTAGATTGAAGTTGTCACAGTTGGCATGATAGCACCCAAAAACTTCCGTCCCTAAACGACTTGCTGGCGCGCCCGTCGGAATACCTTCAAGCATAAAAGGCTGGTGGTCTGAGTGGAGGCCCGCCCTGCTTACTACCGTATTGGCAAAAGTGTCATCTACTTTCTTGATTTGTTGACCTACTACTTCAAAAAAAGGTATCAATTCGTCGCGACCACCTACGCTCATTCCGTGTACACTATTGGTCATGTCGAGATTCATCATAAACTTGACATTGTCGAGCTGTTTGGATTTTACGAGTTCTTTTACATTTTGTTTTGAACCCAACAGTCCTTGCTCTTCACCCATAAAAAGTACAAAATCTATGGTGCGTTTTGGTTTTATTTTGAGTGCTTTAAAAGCCCTCGCAATATCTAAGATAGTAAAAGAACCGAGACCGTTGTCGGTGGCACCCGTAGCCAAATCCCACGAATCAAGATGACCTCCGATAATGATTTTTTCGGGCGATTTTCCGGGGATAGTGGCCACTACATTTCGCGCTTTGATTTTGCGACTGACATTTCGCATATCTACGATAGCGTGCAAATCGGTATCTACCTTAATCCAACTTCTGATTTCTTCACCACTTTCTTTAGAAATATTGACGGCTGGAATCGAAATCAACGAGCCTGTCACGGAAGCGGTACCTGTAAGAAGGATATTGCCCGGAACTTGATTGACGGTGATAATCGCCGTAGCACCATATTTGATAGCCAAGGCTGTTTTTTCGGAACGGTGAAGGTTTTTTTGCCCTGTTTTCCCGTTTACTAATCCAATGTTGGCCAATACAATTTTACCTCTGATTGCATCTTTTAGCGCCTCAAAATCTTCTTCTAGGCCATTGCCTACATCTACGATCGGGCCATTGACTCGGGCTTCTACGGGTGAGTGTGCCAACGCCACCACCGATACAGTCCGAAAGTTATCACTTTTGTTAGGGACGATTTCGAGCGTTACGGTATCCCGCATCCAAGATTCTACCTCAAAAGGCTGGTATTTTACATCCAAATAACCGTATTTTTTGAGGAGATTGAAGACATATTGCTCCGCCTTCGCGCCATTGGTACTGCCCGTAAGCCGATGCCCAATCGTTGAAGTTGCCTCTTGAAGGGTTTCATAGGCACGACTATTTTTCAAGACTTCTTCATTAAGTTTTTGAAAAACACCTACAAACTCATTGTCGCTCCGAAAACTGAGAAAAGAAACAAAACTGAGACTGACAAAACTAGTAAGTAAAAATTGACGCTTCATACAAGGTGTTGGAGGAGGTAAATCAGCTTATAAAAGTACAAAAAAACTGATTGGTTTGTTTCCCCGTAGATTAAAGTATTTATCAAAAGGTCAACGACCTCTCAAAAGCGAAGTACCAATACTACATTGCAGACATTTTTTTTGTTGGCAAAAATTATTGTAAAGTTCAATAGTTGCTTGGGAGTCAAAAGCGTTTTCTTGTCTTAATTGTAGTGTTTTCCAGAGCTGAGTGATGTGATTTTGTTCGCCCGGAAGTTTTTCTAGCCATTCCAAAGCTTTATCCAAAAAATTTCGATTGTTTTTGGCTTCCGAATAAGCCACCAAAAGCGGAATCGCTGTATTGATGACGATATTTTGGATGGAAGTTTTGCCCAAAGGTGGAATAGGCTGAGCGGATTTTTTGTGAAACTGATAGTGGGTGTGCCAATATTCAGATTGGGTAACTTGGAGGGATTTTATTAACAATTCTAGGCTATCGATGTGGATAAACATAGAAAAAAAACTCGTATGTTGTTGAATAAGCGCACTCAATTGTGCCAAGCGAATCGTAGGGAAATTGGTAGGGCGTAGGCGCAAAAACTTCCACTCATGAGGCAATAGGCGAGTGGAGGAAAGGGTATATTTTTTAGTCAAAAACAAGTGTTCTTTTTGCATTAAAAGAATATAGTTGTCGTCACTTTCGGCAGGTATTAAACCTGCTTGCCCAAACACCAATGCTTCGATTTGCAATAGATTATCACGATGTTTCTGTAATATTTTCAACGGAAGTCCTTGTGCCAAACGTAGCATTGGCTCTGCATTGATTTTAAAACCAAAATTTTGGGCAAGGAGCTGATACGCCGTTTCTTCCCAATCTTGTTTGTTTCTCTCCAACATTTCATGTACTACAGAAGCTTTTCTTTGAAGACGCTGCATCATGACGCGGTCGAGCATAGAGCGTTTCTGAAGGTCTGACACATTCTCAAACTGCCCTGCACAGGGGATACTTTCTTGACTTTCGAGCAGTGTGTGATAGTTTTGTAAAAGCAATATAGAGGTGAGAGGTTTAAGGGCCAAAGTAGCAATAGGAGTACCATCGGCGCGAAGGATGGGGGAGTCGTTTTCCCATACTATATGCAAAATGACGCTGTCGTAGAAAGGGTCTTGATGGTGGCTATGTCGAAGCCAATCCGAACTACGTAGGTGCATTTCGATATTGCCGGCCCATTCGATACCCGCAATGACGACACGCCCATTCAAAAAATCGGGGCCAGCATTGGTGTTACGCATTCCGGTAGCAAGTACTTGGAGCGATTCGTTGGCGGCAGTGGCAAGGTTGGTTTTGTCAAAATACTGAAACTGCCATAAGAAGTACAGGAAATCTTCGGACATAGGTTTGGGTTCAAAATAAAAATGGGTTAAATTGAGTTAAAATAAGTACTTTGAGCGTTATATAATGTCACTATGTAAGCTTAGATGTAAGCATATCTTCGTTGAAAAAACTGATAGAATTTTACCCTTCATGTGGATTTATAAAAGGTTGTGTATGAAAAGGTTCCATTTTTTGATATTGTTTTTGTGCCTGATAGGACTCCAAAGCCATTCCCAAGTAATCAAGCTATCTGAAGAGCCCGCGCAGTTTATAGCAGATGTCCAAAAAATGATGGCTATGAGCGGAAATCCGGTCTATCTCAAATCCGCCAAAAACTTAGAGACTTTGTGGCTTGATACTCGTTTGACTCAAAATCACCAAAAAAGTATCGTTGCCCTTACAAGGCGTATGGTAGCCAAAGGATACAAACCTACCACACCGCATTTTGAGCAGCTATTCAGCGGGCTTTATTCTGCGTTTAACGGCCCCTTGGCTAGTCCTAACGAAGTAGAGGGATATTTGGCGGTGGCATCGCAGGTGGTCGAGACCTATGATCCCAAAAGCTCGCAGAGGTTTTTTGAAACAGCGAGAGGAGTATTTGAAAATAGAATGCTCTATAGTTCTAATTTCAACAAGCTATTTGCTTTAGAAGGGACTTTTAGTTTTAAGTTTGTCAATAACCAAGCTCCTACTTCTACCACTACTCCCAATGCCAAACCAACTGCTAATAATGATGGTTGGGGAGATGTAGTAGCCGATTCGACAGGCTTGCTTAGTGCAACAGCTTATGAAAAAAAGCCTCTTCCTACCGTGACGGGGGCTGTGATTGAATTTAAGAACGTAAACCTTGTGATGGTCACTGCCAATGATTCGGTAGTGTTGAGTCAAACCAATGGTAATTTGGGAGTTAAAGAAGGAATTTGGGTGGGAGAACAAGGAAAAATGACCTGGGAAGTAGCGGGTACCCCCGATATTTTTGCGACTTTCGCCAAATATAGTTTTAATACTTCTTTACCAAAAATAAGCGCCGATGATGTAAAGCTTAACTATCCTGCTAAATTATCACAACCGTTAGAAGGGACTTTTGAATATGAAAGCAAACGCCGAGCAAAAGGGCAGCTTTCACCTTATCCGAGGTTTATTTCTTACCGAAACGATGCAAATTTGAAAGGGATGAGCAAAAACATTCAATACAAAGGAGGTCTTTCATTGATAGGATTAAAACTAATAGGAACTTCGCTGAGTCAGGAACCAGCCACGATTATTGTGAGTGCTAATGGTAAAACAGCTTTTAAAGCCACAAGCCGTAGATTCGAATTTGCTGATTCCATAATCGTAGCTCCATTGGCTACATTTTCGGCACCTTTGAGCCAATCTGACTCTCTTTATCATCCGGGTATTCGGCTTACTTACAATGACTCAGAAGGATTAGTGAAAAGTCAGCGTGCCGACCGAACAGGCTACAAATACACCCCTTATGCAGATTCGTATCATAAGATGTTTATCGAAGCCGAGATGCTACGTTGGAGTTTTGTCAAAAATCAAATAGAGTTTTCGGTTATCGCCGGAAAAACGGTTGTGCCTATCCGATTTGAGTCTTACAGTTTTTTCAAGCCCGAACGTTTCAGGTCTTTGAGTGATCAGTATAGTTTTCACCCTCTTCTGATGGCGTCCAATTATATTGCCAAGCAAAAAACTCCTACATTTTCACCAGAAGAAATAGCCGAATTTTATAAAAAAGATGCGAATGCCGTCAGGGCGGCCTATGCGCAGATGATATATGAAGGATACATCACTGTTGATGCTAAAAATGGTTTATTAAGACTTACCGATAAAGGTATTCTAAATATTTTGGCAAACAATAAGCAAACTGACTTTGACAACTTTGCCATTACATCTTTGTATCCGGCCAATACCACCACTGCCAATGCTTCCATAGATTTGAAAGATTATGTACTCACCATTAGAGGAGTAGAAAGATTTACGGTGAGTGATTCCCTCAAAATTGTGGCGATTCCTTCTGACAAGGAAGTGAAAATATTTAAAAATCGGGATTTTATGATGAATGGTCGCTTGGTTTCGGCCAATTTCCGATTCAATGGCCGTGATTTGGCCTTTAATTACGATAAGTTTTTTGTGGACTTAAACAAAATCGACAACATCACTTATATCCCTAAAGAAGCTTATGAAAAAGGAAGTACTACCGAAGTAGGAGGAGAAATGGTATACGAAAAATCCGGACGAATTTACCTCAACGATCCGGGCAATAAATCTGGGAAAAAGAAAAATTCGGTATTTCCTCGCCTAAATGTACCAGAAGGAATGACGGTATATTTTGACCAGCCCGACCGAGGAAACTTAGCCTATAACCGAAAAGTCTTTTTCAAAATTCCTTCGTTAGATTATGATAGTTTGGGTACCCAAGATATTGTGTTTATCGGGATGTTCAATTCTGACGGGATTTTTCCTGCTTTTCAGGCACAGCTGCGTTCGATGCCCGACAATTCCCTTGGTTTTACCTATACGCCTCCTGCCAATGGATACAAAGTATATGGAAGCAATACAACTGTAAAGTTTACAAAGGAGATCGTCATGGACAAGCAAGGGTTACGCTCACAAGGCGAAATCGCTCACTTGAGTGCTCGGATTCCTACGCAGGCGATATTGTTTATGACGGATTCGTTGATTGCCAGCGGTGCCGAAGCCGAAATCAAAGAAGCTACTATTGGTAAGGCGTATTTTCCAAAAGTAGATTTGCGCAACTATAGCCTCCGTTGGATGCCCAAAGCAGATAGTATGTCGTTGACGACCAAGGGAAATACCTTTAATTTTTATAACGGAACGACCAAGCTTGACGGGCGGATAGTGTTGCGCTCTACGGGGGTGTACGGCAAAGGGTTTTTGCGCCGTGAAGACTCTGAGCTTACTTCCCAAGACATCAAGTTCAACAAAGAAGGGTTCTTAGCGGGCGAATCACAATACAAGATTATATCGGCTACCAATACCACTCGTCCAGTGCTTTTAGGACAAAATGTAGATGTTGATTTCAATATTGTGAAAGGAATAGTAGGAATTTCTACCAATCAAAATTCGCTCGAAAATACATCAATGGATTTTCCATTTGCGTCCTATCGAACGTCTATTAATCGCGCCCAGTGGAATATCAATGCCAAGACCATCGCCATGAAAGGCGATGTAGCTACTTCTACTTTTACGGCTACTGCACCAGAGCAAGAAGGTCTTACCTTTAATGGTTCGTCGGCTTTGTATGAAATCGAAAAAATGACCCTCAATATCGGTGGTGTTCCTTTCATTAAGTCTGCCGATGCCAAAGTCTTGCCTGATAAAGGAATGGTGGTAGTACGGCGTAACGGAGAAATGTCAGCTTTTAAAAATGCCCGTTTGGTATTGGATACGCTCAATGAATATCACCGTCTCAAAAACGGAAATATTCAGATAGTATCGCGTACTAAATTTACAGGAGATGCTACTTATCTGTATGCCACAGTGACCAACGATACGATTCCGGTAAAAATGGGGAATTTTGACTTGAAAGCACTTCCTTCCCCCACTGTGTCGTCGAGTAGTAGAACAGCACAAAATGCTAAAAATAAAGTGTTTTCTACAGTAGCTCGCGCCGAAATCGTGGAAGTAGACAATTTTGTCATAGGCCCTCGTTTACAATACAAAGGAGCAATGACAATGATTGCACCTGAGCCCAACCTTCAATTTGATGGCTATATAAAGCCAATTATTAAAAAACGAGCCGATTTGATAGCATCGTGGATTCCTTTCAAAGAAACTCCTACCAAAGACGTGGCCCTCAAAGTTACACCTACGCTTAAAAACGAAGCTGACTTAGCCATATCTGTAGGTTTACATTTCCGCACGGGTGCTGATGGGTTGTACAATACTTTTTTATCTCCTAAAGAATCTCGTAGTGACTACACTATTTTTGAAGCGCAAGGTTTGTTGAGGTTTGATGAAAAAACAAAATCTTTCAAGGTAATTTCAGAACCTAAGACCGCCGATGAACTAGTAGATGAAGAAAATGGCTACACGTTTAATGACGCCAAAGGAACGATCAGTTATCAAGGTAAATTAAACTTCATAAGCGGTGGCAATGCCAAAGAAGGAGAGGAGCTGTTTTTGGCAGCAGGAAGTGCCAATACCAACATCGACAGTACGGCTTATCGCTTCAATACGCTTTTGTCTTTTAACTTCCCTGCCAATAAAGAAATCATTGCTAAAGCGGGAGAAAAAATCATCCAAACCAACTTAGATGAGCAAAATAGCGACCCCGCCGAACCCGAATTTGAGCGCTTAGGAATGAAGCTTTCGGCCCTAATCGGACGTAAAGCCACCGACAGTTACATCGCTCGAACAGCCGCTGCATACAAGCCCTTATTTGATGCCTCTCCTAAATTCAATGCTACGCTTGTATTATCAAACGTAAACCTGCGGTGGTCGCCTGCTCAGAATGCTTTTTATAGTGTAGGAAAAATCGGGGTATCAAATATCGGCACGGCGGATATCAATGCTGAGATGGAAGGCATGATAGAAATTCGCAAAAATGCGCGTGGCGACGAAGTCAGTATTTACTTAGAATCTTCGGAAGATGTATGGTATTATTGGGATTGGCAGCAAGAGAAGCTAGCTTTGGTGTCGTCAGATCAAGAATTGAATGATTTTATTATGGTCAAATCAAAGGACAAAAAAGAGTCTACCATTATACCTATTGGCTATGAAGAACGCGATATGTTTGTGGATAGATTCAATTCATTGTACAGACCTAAACCCAAAAAACCAGTTGTAGCCAAAGATACCAAAACATCCCCCAAAACGGCTCCTACTAAAGCCGCTCCAGCTACCAAAACAGCCACTGCTTCTACTCCTATCACAAAACAAAAAGAATCAGTGGAAAAAGTAGAAGAAGAAGAAGAAAAAGTAGCGGAAGTAGAAAAAACACCTGCCCCCTCTACCACCAAAGCCAAAGATACTAAGACAGCGGCCAAATCTACCGATCCTAAAGCTAAACCTGGTGCCAAGGTAGCCCAAACTCCTCCTAAAGCTCCCGCAAAGAAAAAAGAAAAGGAAGAAGAAAAAGAAGGTTTTTAATAGCCTAGGCATGATTTTTTAGGTGTAAAGCAGTGCCGCTCTACACCTAAACATTTCGTACTATGGAGATTAGACGATTTTATGCCACTAAGCGATTCAAAGTATTTGCGATTACAATAGAAATACTGGTTATTATCAGGCTTTTGCTTCCTTATATAGTGCTTCACTATGCCAACAAAAACCTGGCTGCGATGTCGGGGTATTATGGTCATATATCTGACATAGACCTATCATTATATCGAGGTGCGTATCAGATTAAAGAAATTTTCTTGAATAAAGTTGACGATAAATCCCAACAGCAGACCGAATTTTTTAAAGCCCAGAAAGTGGACTTAGCTATTCAATGGAAGCCTCTTTTTAAAAGACGGATTGTGGGTCAATTGGTTTTTGAAAAACCTACCTTGATTTTTACAAAAAACAAAATAGAACTAGAAGACGTCCAAAGAGACTCTAGCGATTTCAGAAAAATCCTTAAAGATTTCATGCCACTTCAGGTCAATCTTTTTGAGATTAGACAAGGAAGTATTCATTATGTAGACCCATATGTGAGTCCCAAAGTAGATATATCACTGGAAGACACTTATGTGCTTGCCCAAAACTTGACCAACGCCGAAGAAAAAGACAATGATTTACCAGCGACAGTTTCGGCACGTGCCAAGGCGTATGAAGGGAGTATGGTGCTCAACATGAAGCTCGATCCTTTGGCCTATGATGCTACTTTTGACCTAAACGCCGAAATTAAGAATTCTAATTTGGTATTATTGAATGACTTCTTTAAGGCATACGGGCGCTTTGATGTAAGCCAAGGAAACCTAGGACTTTATACCGAGTTTGCTGCAAATGAAGGGAAGTTTAAAGGATACGTAAAGCCTATCATCAAAGATTTGGAAATCTTGGGGCGAGAAGATAAAAAAGATTCTTTTTTTCAAAAACTGTGGGAAGGGATTGCGGATGGAGTGGGGGACGTACTCGAAAATCCAAAGAAAGAGCAAGTCGCTACTAAATTGGCGATGGAAGGGAGTTTTGAAAAGCCTCGAATACGCACTCTAGATGCAGTTTTTGAGTTGCTTCGCAATGCGTTTATTCGAGCGTTGGTGCCTAGTGTAGATCATCAAATTACGCTAAAATCTCTTCAAGAAGTAACCAAAGAAGATAACCGAACGATATTGCAGCGGATTTTGAATAAACCCCCAAAAGAGAAGAAGAAAAAGTGAAACAAAAAAGCCGCTCTGAATGCGGCTTTTTTGTTGAAATACCGAAAATATTCTCTTAGTGTTTGAAATGGCGCACACCCGTAGTCACCATCGCCAACTCATTGGCATCACAATAATCGATTGACTCTTGGTCGCGAATAGAGCCGCCCGGCTGAACTACCGCCGTAATCCCTGCAAGGTGGGCGATTTCGACACAGTCGGCAAAAGGGAAAAACGCATCAGAAGCCATGACAGCTCCTTTGAGATCAAACCCAAAAGCTAGGGCTTTTTCAATAGCCTGACGTAGGGCATCTACCCGTGAGGTTTGGCCTGTACCGCTGGCGATAAGTTGATTTTCTTTGGCCAAAACAATGGTATTTGACTTGGTATGTTTACACACTTTCAAGGCAAATTCGAGCGCTTTTACTTCCGATTCCGTAGGTGCTACTTTAGTGACAGTCTTAAATTGAGCCGCTCCTTCCACTACTAAGTCTTTATCTTGTTCTAAGACACCATTTAAGATAGTCTTAAACATTTTGTTGGGAAGCTGTACATTTTTGCGTTGAAGCAAAATACGGTTTTTCTTTGATTGGAGCACCGCCAAAGCATCGGCTTCGTAGGCGGGTGCAATCAAGATTTCCATGAATAGCTTATTGAGTTCTTCGGCGGTAGCCAAATCTACGGTAGCATTGGTGATAATCACCCCTCCAAAAGCCGATACAGGGTCGCAGGCAAGAGCATTGACGTAGGCCGCATGAGCAGTAGAGGCAGTGGCTACTCCACAAGCGTTGGTATGTTTGATGATAGCAAAAGTAGGCGCGTCTCCAAATTCGTCAATCAAAGATACGCAGGCGTCTACATCTACTAAGTTGTTGTAAGAGAGTTCTTTGCCGTGAAGTTTGTCAAACATCTCGTCCAAATTTCCGTAGAAAGTAGCCGATTGATGAGGGTTTTCTCCGTATCGAAGCGAGTTTTGGGGAAGTGCCGTAAAATCATAAATGCTGGCTTCTCCGCCTGCTTTTTGTACAAACCACCGATTGATAGCCGTATCATAGTGGCTCGTGGTCGCAAATGCCTCTAGTGCATAACGGCGACGGTCAGCTAGTTCGGTAGCGCAGCCTTTTTGGGTTAGTATTTCCAAAACATCGGCATACTGTGTACGCGATGATACAATAAGCGAATCTTGGAAGTTTTTGGCTCCTGCCCTAATCAATGAGATACCTCCAATGTCGATTTTTTCGATGATATCTTCGTCGCTTGCTCCTGAAGCTACCGTTTCTTCAAAAGGATACAAATCCACCACCACGAGGTCGATAGCCGGGATGTTGAATTGAGAGGCTTGAGCCAAGTCACCTTCATCATCACGACGGTATAAAATCCCCCCAAATACCGCAGGGTGGAGGGTTTTGACGCGCCCCCCAAATATAGAAGGGTAGCCTGTAAGGTCTTCGACGGCCGTAACAGGAACGCCTAGGCTTTCGATAAATGTTTGAGTTCCGCCGGTTGAGTACAGCTTAACGCCGTTTTGGTGGAGAAGTCTGACGATAGGTTCGAGGCCGTCTTTGTAATAAACCGAAAGTAAGGCCGATTGGATTTTTTTCATTGTATTGGATGCGATTGCACGATTGATTCTCCCGCTTTACTCATAGAGTACTTTTGTTGGTTTTGGTTTGATTATCAAATCATTAGTACTATTAAGTGCGGTTAAATAACAACTGAGTTTTACTGCTGAAAAATGAAGCCGCAAAATTACGGTTTTTAATTTTAGAAAGAGAAGAAAGAAAAAAGAAAAGCTAAAATGAGTAATTATAAAAGCTGAAAAACAGACACCCCCTTTTTCTTTTCGGAAAAAGGGGGTGTCTGAGAAAACTCATAACTAAAGTAAATCTTACCAGATTTTCACACGGATATTTTCGGGTCGATACATCTTATCGCCGGGTTGTACACCAAAAGCTTTGTAAAACGGTTCAAAATTTGACAAAGGTCCGTTGGCTCTAAATTCGCCCGGAGAGTGGGGGTCGGTATTGACACGCAGGCGAAGCGCTTCGTCGCGGGTTTTGGTACGCCATATTTGTCCAAAAGCCAAGAAAAAGCGTTGGTCGGGCGTGAAGCCGTCTGTTTTTTCGTTGCTTTTTCCTTGTTTAGTAAAAGTCTTGAATGCTTCATAAGCTACTGAAAGACCGCCAATATCGGCGATATTTTCACCTAAAGTAAGTTGACCTTTTACGTGAAGACCATCAAGTACGGTATAGCCGTCGTATTGGTCGATTACGACTTGGGCACGTTGTTTAAATTGGTCGTTGTCGTCTTTTTTCCACCAGTTTTTGAGCATTCCCATGTAGTTGTATTGACGCCCTTGGTCGTCGAAGCCGTGTGTCATTTCATGACCAATCACCGCACCAATAGCACCGTAGTTAAAGGCGTCATCAGCTTCGGGGTCGAAAAAAGGCCACTGTAAAATACCCGCAGGGAAAGCGATTTCGTTGCGAAGTGGGCTATAGTAAGCATTGACCGTAGGAGGAGTCATTCCCCACTCAGATTTGTCTACAGGTTTGCCTAGGCGTCCGAGCATTTCTTCGTAGCGCCATTTACCAAAAGCGCGCACGTTGCCATAAAAATCATCTCTTTTGACTTTTACTCCCTCATAATTTTTCCATTTGGAAGGATAGCCAATTTTGGGAGTAAATGCCTTCAACTTTTTCAGGGCCTCTACTTTGGTTTCAGCGGTCATCCATTCAAGTTCGTTGATACGTTTTTCAAACACCTTTTGGAGATTTGCCACTAGTTCATCCATACGTTTTTTTGCTTCTGGCTTGAAGTATTTTTCTACGTAAAGCTGTCCTAGTAAGTCGCCAGCGAGATTGTCAGTAAGGCTAGAGATACGTTTCCAGCGTTCTTGCTGTACTTTTTGGCCGTTCAATGTTTTGCCACTATATTCAAAACTAGCATCTACAAAAGGCTTACTCAAATAGCCCGAAGCTCCGCTAATCACCGAAAATTTTAGCCTAGCCTTCAAAGTCTCAATGTTGGCCATAGGCAGCATTTCGTTGAGGGCTTCATAGTACTTGGGCTGCGCTACTATGATAGTGTCGGTTTTCATGCGGAGGGTGGTAAGCACATTTACCAAGTCCAGATTAGGAACTTTGGCCGCAAAATCTTTAGTAGCAAACTTATTATAAAGCGCGATAGGATTACGCATTTCGATGCGTCCCATGTGCGAAGTCGCAATTTGGGTCTCTAGTGCCAAAATATCTTCCGCTAGTTGCTTGGCTTTGGTAGCTTCGGTACCCGTAAGAGTAAATAGCGTCGAGATGTAGTTTTTGTATGCCTCTCTTACTTTTACCGTAGAAGGGTCAGTTTTGGTATAATAATCTTTTTCAGGAAGACCTGTACCAGTCTGACGCATACTCACAATGTATTTGTCAGGGTCTTTGGCATCCTGACCTACGCCCGCGCCGATAAAAGTGCTTCCCCCTTCGAGTGGATGAGTAGCTGAGTAGCGTAGCAATCCTTTGTAATCTTTGATTTTATCGATTTCGGCCAAGATAGGTTTGATAGGCTCATAGCCACGTTTTTCGATAGCTACTGTATCCATGCCCGAGGCAAAAAGGTCTCCTACACGCTGCTTTACACTACCTGCGGGGGCCTTGCTAGTGGCGGCTTCTTCCAAGATTCCTTTTAGATTTTTGGTATTATTGTTACGCAAAATATTGAAAGAACCCCAAGCTGTTTCGGAAGCGGGTATTTCGGCTTTTTTGAGCCATCCACCGTTGGCATAAAGAAAAAAATCTTCGCGCGGACTTACCGACAAGTCCATCCCCGAAAGGTCGAGACCTCGGACAGGCTTAGGGTCGTCGGTTTTGACAAAAGACAGCAGCCCTACGATAGACAAGCCTGCTGCAAGGTGTAGTTTTTTCATATTGGTTTTAGTTTTGAATAAAAAAGCACGACAAAATTCTTTAATAAAAGTAATATTTCATGCTTTTGGTTTAAAGAATCTATCTTAATCGGCACTTTTTGTCGGTGAAATCTAAAAGTTTGAAGAAGTAAAGGAAGGATAAAAAAGCCTAAAATCATCTTTAAATTTAGGAATGACCTAGAGAATAGATTTGGTAAGAAGAAGACTTTAGTCGGTAAATCTAAAACTACCTTTTTTCATGAGTTATTTGAAAACCCTCGCCCTGTTATTAGTTTTTGGGATGTCTACTCCAATCCTACAAGCCCAATCATCGCCTGAATTTGATATTTTCCAAGCGTTACCTGCCGATAAGCAATTGGGTAAATTTTGTGGATTTGAAATGGCTACTTTTACCTTCAATGGGCGGCAGGCCAAAGTTGTCAAACCACGTCAGATAGGACTAACGGCGCCTTGGATATGGCGAGCACGGTTTTGGGGACATGAGCCTCAGGCCGATAGCGCTTTGTTGGAACGGGGCTTTCATGTGGTATATTGTGATGTCGCGGAGTTGTTTGGCAATAGTCAAGCGATTGATATTTGGAATCAATATTATGCCTTGATGACCAAAGCGGGGTTGTCGTCGAGAGTAGCACTTGAAGGTTTTAGTAGGGGAGGCGTGTATGTTTATAATTGGGGTATGGTCAATCCCGAAAAAGTTTCGTGTGTGTATGCCGATGCTCCCGTGCTCGACCTCAAAAGTTGGCCCGGTGGCAAAGGGCGCGGCCCGGGTAGTAAGCGCGATTGGGAGATATTCAAAGAAGATTATCATTTAAAAACGGAAGAGGAGGCAGCTCAGTTTAGAGGAAGTCCGATTGACAATGTCGATAAAATCGTCAAAGCAGGGTTTCCTATGCTTCATGTTTGTGGAGATGCGGATGAAGTAGTGCCTACGGATGAAAATACCGATTTGTTTGAAAAGCGAGTTAAAGCTTTGGGAGGAAATATCACTGTCATTCACAAGCCCGGCGTTAAGCATCATCCTCATAGTCTCAAAGACCCTTCACCTATTGTGGCTTTTGTATTAAGAGCTACTTATTCAAGATAATAATGAGTAGCCTTTTCAAGTTTTTGAATAGACTTTCCAAGTTTTAGAAACTTGGAAAGTCTGATAAACTAAAACTAGGACTTTCGCCCTGACTTCATAGCAAGTACTGCTTCCCTTTATTTTAAGATGAAACGACCGTTAAATCATTTTGTGTAAAAAATACGCAAAATGATTTGCGGATTCATTTGCTTTGATTTTACTTTGCGTCAACAAAACACAAAGTAAAAGTGAACAACGACCTCTCTCAATATCCCCGCCCGTCAGTTACGGTAGATTGCGTGGTGTTTGGATATGATACCCAACAGCTGTCAGTATTGCTTTTGCATCGTAAAGAGGAGCCTTTTGCCAATCATTGGACCCTTTTGGGCGGATTTTTACGTCTTGATGAAACCTTTGAGGTAGCCGCAGAACGTATCTTATCGAGCAAGGCAGGATTGGCAGGCTTATATTTAGAGCAACTCTACACTTTTGGCAGTCTCGACCGCGACCCGCGCGGGCGTGTTCTTGCGGTTTCTTACTTTGCCTTGGTCAATCCACGTCAGTATAATTTGGTAGTGGGTAATATGGCCCATGATTTACGTTGGTGTCCGCTCAGCGATTTGCCCACTTTGGGGTTTGACCACCACCATATCATTGAATTGGCACGGAGACGATTGGCCTCTAAAGTGACTTACCAACCCGTAGGATTTGAGCTATTGAACGAGAAGTTTACCATTACGGAGCTGCAAGACTTATACGAACGCATCTTGGGGCAATCGCTCGACCGCCGCAATTTCTACAAAAAAATCATGGCTTCTGGTATCCTGAAAGCTACTGGCGAACGCCGCGAAGGCCTTAAAAGCCGCCCCGCTGAGATGTTTGCTTTCGACAAAACACGTTATGAACAACTTATAGAAGAAGGATTTCAATTTAAAATTTAAAACACAGTCATGAAAACACTCCCCGTTCTGTTAAAAGATGGCTACAAAGTCGGCCACAAATTTCAATATCCTGAAGGCACTACCTTGGTGTATTCAAATTTCACCCCTCGCAAATCACGCAATGAAGAAGTAAACGAAATTGTATTTTTTGGGTTACAGTATTTTATCAAAGAATACTTGATCCGGCAGTTTGACGAAAACTTTTTCCAATTACCCAAAGAAGAAGTGATGCGTTTGTACAAACGTCGTATTGATAATTATCTCGGCAAAGACAGCATCACTTACGACCACATTGAAGCGCTGCATGATTTGGGGTATTTGCCCCTTGAAATCAAAGCCCTGCCCGAAGGTACTCGTGTACCTATGCGAGTACCTGTACTTACGATTTGGAATACAAATCCAGCGTTTTTTTGGGTCACCAATATGCTCGAAACCCTCATGAGCGCTATTTTGTGGAAGCCTTCTACCTCGGCCACTACCGCAGCAGAGTATTGGGAAACCTTTGTAAAATACGCGCAAACTACCGTAGGAGAAGATTTGAGTTTTGTGCCTTGGCAAGGACACGACTTTTCGTTTCGGGGAATGTCGGGTATCGAAGATGCCGTCATGAGTGGGGCAGGGCACTTGTTGTCTTTTGCGGGTACTGATACGATTCCTGCGATTGATTTTTTGGAGCAGTATTATAATGCCGATGCCGACCAAGAGCTGATTGGTGGCTCAGTACCCGCTACAGAGCATAGTGTAATGTGTATGGGTACACAAGATGCAGAGATAAGTACCTTTGAGCGTCTTATTGCCGAAGTTTACCCCACGGGTGTAGTCTCAATTGTATCTGATACATGGGATTTTTGGCAAGTCATTACGGAGTTTTTACCACAACTCAAATCGCAAATTTTGGCAAGGGATGGCAAGGTGGTGATTCGGCCTGACAGTGGTGACCCTGTCAAAATCATCGTGGGCGATGCTGACGCTCCCCAAGGAAGCCCTGCTTACAAAGGAGCTATCGAATGTATGTGGGAAACTTTTGGGGGAACGATTACTCCCCAAGGATACAAGCTACTAGATAGCCATATTGGGCTGATTTATGGGGATAGCATCACTCCTGCGCGACAGCTTGCGATTTTGGAAGGTCTTAAACAAAAAGGTTTTGCAAGCTACAACGTGGTGCTGGGGATTGGCTCTTATACTTACGAATACGTCACGCGTGATACCTTTGGGTTTGCCATGAAAGCTACCTATGGAGAAGTGAATCACCAAGGGCGTGATATTTTTAAAGACCCTAAAACCGACGACGGTACCAAAAAATCAGCAAAAGGCTTGATGGCTGTACACCGTGATACTTCTACGGGGCAATACACCTTGAAAGACCAGTGCACTTGGGAAGAAGAAGCGCAAGGAGAATTGAAAACAGTTTTTAAAGATGGCAAATTGTTGGTAGATTGGAAGTTGGAAGAAATTAGAGAAAGGGTAAGGCAAAGTACTTTATCCTTTTTGACCTAAACACAACAAAGCATGAAAAGAACGCTAGTCATCGGTGATATACATGGAGGTTTGCGGGCGCTACATCAGGTACTCACAAGAGCTGATGTCTCAACCGACGATACGCTTATCTTCTTGGGCGATTACGTAGATGGCTGGAGTGAGTCGGCGCAAGTGATATCATTTTTGATAGATTTAGAAAAAAGCCATCGCTGTATATTTATCAAAGGAAACCATGATTTGTGGTGCGAGGGATGGCTAGATGCGGGCATTGCCCCCCATACTTGGCTTATGCATGGCGGGAGCAGTACCGCCAAAAGCTATCAGGATATTCCGATTGATACGCGCTTGGTGCATTTGAATTTTTTTAACCGTATGAAATTTTATCATATCGATGCCCAAAATCGGCTCTTTGTACATGCAGGTTATACATCGGTGTATGGGCCTGAAGAAGAACAGTACCCCGACAACCTTGCTTGGGATAGAACCCTCTGGGAAACGGCGATGGTGATAGATAGCGGTCTTAATCCTGATTTGTTTCCGCGCCGATTGAAGATGTTTAACGAAATATTTATCGGTCATACCCCTACCATAAGATACGGGTTTGAAACCCCTATGCATCGATACAACGTATGGAATATAGATACTGGAGCGGCATTTTATGGTAAACTTACTCTTTTAGATGTAGATACGCATCAGTACTGGCAAAGCGATACAGTACAAAATTTATACCCTGACGAAAAAGGACGCAACCACTAACAACACTTACATACAGCCTTTTATGAAAACACTCAATTTAATTTCTCCTCCTGTTTCAGAGATTACTTTTCAAATTTTTACTTTTCCAGATGGTCAGCCTCATATCAAACTGGATATAAAAACAGAACAACGATTCACAAGCTGCCGTATATTGGCTCGTATTTCGAGTATGAATGACTTGTTTTTGGTATTGGCGGCCAAAAACGCTTTAGACCATGCGGAAGTCGAAGACGTGGAGCTATACGTATCGTATTTGATGGCTGCCCGTATGGATCGGGTGATGACCAATGGAGAACCTTTTTCTTTAAAAATCATAGCCGATATTTTGAATCTAGGAAATTTCAAAAAAATCAAAATTTTTGACCCCCACTCTGATGTATCCACGGCTCTGGTCAATCGCTCGGCGGCGATTGATAATGCAGCCTTGGTTAGAATGGCTATCGAAGATTTTACCGAAAAATATTCTTCAAATAATAATTATTGTCTGATTTCGCCTGATTCGGGGGCGTTAAAGAAGGTTTATAACGTAGCTCAGCAACTTGGGATACAAGAGGTAGCGGAGTGTATCAAGCACCGAGATGTAAGCACCGGGCAGCTCTCAGGTTTCAAAACTTTTGAAGAAAATTTTGGGCAAAAGACTTGTTTTATCGTCGATGATATTTGCGACGGAGGGGGCACGTTTGCCGGTATTGCCACTTTGCTTAAGAGTCGAAATGCCGGCAAAGTAGTATTGATAGTAAGTCACGGGATTTTTAGTCGAGGACTTACGATTGCTGGAATAGACTATATTTATACCACTGATTCGTATCAATCTTTTGGCGAGGTTTTGCCTAATTTTAAGTTCTATGAAGTTGGCACAGTATTAGGGCTATAGTCATCATCAGTAAGTAAAAAATATTCTTCGTAAAAAGAGTTTAAATGGCATAGTTTTTGATAGGTTTTTTTAAAATTCCTTCCTTATTTCTTCTAGTCTTACACTTCTTCAAAGCAAACACTCTCTAGCTAAGGTGTTTGTTATAAGAGTTTTTTGTCTATTCCTAACGGTTACATTTAATATTTGGTGTATAAAATGGCCTTAAAGTTGTCCTAAATTTGGTTAACATAAGTTGCATAAAGTACATGCCGATTGCTTCCGTAAAGACTTCTTAAACGTATTTATGGAAGAGTTGTATATGTTCATTTTTCAGAAGAGGAGATTTGGTTCGAGCACTTTATTAATTAACGATTTAAACGCTTTGCCCTTTTCATAACTATATATTTTAACGTAACCAGATTAACCAAATGAAAAATGTTTTTTGCAACCTAGTTTTTCTCGCAATGCTAGGTGTGTGTACTTCATCATTTGCGCAAGATGACAAGGATGATACCCACACCATTCAGATTACGATTCCTGAAGTAGCACTTCTTGATATCGAACCTAGCGGGTCAAAGAATATCTCTTTGGCTTTTACAGCGCCTACGGAGGCCGGAAATCCCATCACAGCCCCAACAGCTAACAATTCTCTTTGGCTCAATTATTCATCTATTGTAGCTTCTACAGGAGAGACCTCTCGAACAGTAAGCGTGCAGATTACGAGTGGCACGGTACCGAGTGGAGCAGACTTAACTCTGCAAGCCGCTGCTCCGTCAGGGTCGAATGGAGGAGGGACTATTGCTAATTCTGCTTCTTCTACACTCACTTTGAGTGGTAGTAGCCAAACCTTACTAACCGGTATCGGAAGCGGCTACACAGGCAATGGTGCCAACAATGGGCATCAGCTGACCTATAATTTGGCGCTTGCTTCAGGTGCTTATTCAGATTTGAAGTATGATGCTAGCACCACTGTTACTGTTACCTACACTATTTCAGATCAATAACTCTCCAAAAGGGTAAGGTTTAGGATTCCGAACCGTTCTCATTAATTTTTGTACGACATATGGCTAAGTATTTTATTCAGGCTATTAGTCTGATGTTAGTTAGTGGATGGGTATCGGCCAAAATCATTGTTTTGAATGGCCTGACTCATATACATTCGGGGAATCAAGGGCAGGCGATGAATGGAAAGATTCAGGTCAAAAATGTAGGTACAAGTCCCGAAAAAGTCTTGGTATACAAAAAAGGATTGGTTCAGAATTGTGATGGTAAAGTCGATTTTGTGGAAGTGGGGGCCGACGCCAGGACTTTAGGCAAATGGTTGGAAACCAACGTTGACGAAAAAGTTTTGGAAGCAGGCGAAAGTTACGAAATTCTTTATACTATCCGTATTCCACAGGATTCGACTTTAGGTGGTTCTTATTGGGGGGTGCTCATGGTAGAAGGAGCCCCCCCACTTTTCAAAGAGAAAGAAGGGAGCTTGGCCATAGAATCTCGAATCAGATACGCCATTCAGGTAGTATTAGATATTGGAATTGCCGAAAGTCCTCAATTACATTTTGAGAATGTAGCCCTCAAAAAAGCAAACCCAAAGCAGAAAATCGTGCAAGCCAAAATCAAAAATCTTGGGAAATTTATGGTAATTCCTAAGCTTATGTTGGAGATATATGGCAAAGACGGCCAAAAACTTCTGGCGTTGGAAGCTCCTTCTCAAAAAGTGTATCCTTTTACTTGTAAAGATTTTGATATCGAAATCAAAGACCTTCCTTCTGGTAAGTATGAGGCTGTTTTGATTGCCGACTATGGACAAAATCTGTTTGGGACCAATTTGGTCATTGAGATAGACTGACAATATCCATGAGATAGATACCGTGAAGAAATACTTTTGCGTCATACCCTTCTTGGTGTGGTATCACTTTGGCTTTGCCATAGACCATTTTTCTATTGTTATTCTGAATCCACCCCAACAAATAAAACCCGGAGATTATTTTACACTCTTTGTCGAAATAAGGCGTGACGAAGCCTATGACCCTACTTTTGGGGCTACTTTCAATCTCCCCAAAGACTGGCAAATATTGGCAAAGAAGCTCCCCCAAATCACCAGAGAATCTCGGGTTTTGAGTTATTCTTATACCGTAGCTACCCCCCGTACTACTTCCGCAGGAGAGTATGTTGTTTTGTTTAGAACTTGGGAAAAAGGTTTTGAAAAAGAAAGTAAAGAGATAAAGATAAGGGTAGAAAAACTTCGTAAGATAGAAATCACGCCGCTTGTTTATCCTGAATATCTCAAAGAAGGTGAAATCCTGAAGATTGAGTACTTGATTCAGAATTTGGGCAATGAAAAAGAAAAAATAGAGATAAAAAGTAGCAGAGGACAAATACAAGGTCATAAAAGCTCGCTTTTGTTGGAAAAAAATGAATCAGTGCGCATATGGGTCAATCAATCCATCCCTTATACTGAAAGCAATATGTGGATTGTTAATTCGGATTTAAAAGTGAGTTTTGGGGATACAAGCCAGCCTGTGTATCGGGTAAAAAGTATTCCTGTATATGCCGCAAAAAACAAAAAAAGTGACCCTTATTTAAGATTTCCGGTCGAGTTGGGGGTATTGTATCATACTTTTAGAAGTGTAAATCAGCAGCGCGAAGGCTTCCAATATGACCTCCGAGGAGGTGGCCATTTAGATTTTTCGCAGAAGCACTATCTTGATTTTGTAGCACGTAGTCAAAATCAATTTGGCTATGCGGCGATTGGGTCGTATGAACAATATTCCCTAAATTATTCCTATAAGCCTTCGGCTCGTCAGCATACCGATTTGGCAGTGGCGGATTATAGCCTAGTGTTTACAAATCTCATAGAGTTAAGCCGTTTTGGGAGAGGTTTTAAAGTAGATCATTCGGTGGGGCGTTCTACGGTATCAGGGTTTTATCAAGAACCTAGATTTTTTCCAGATACAAAAAAAATAATGGGAGGAGCTTATGCATTCAATCCTACCTCTAAAAGTGTCATTGGGATTAATTTTTTATCAAAACACCATATTTATAATGGACAGAGCCTAGCAACCAATTTTTTAGGGCTATCTACTTACATCAAAAAAGAACGGATATGGTTGGAAGCGGAAGCTACAGGTAGCCAAACCAACGACCGCTTTGATTGGGGAGCTTTTGGTAGGTTAAGTTTTTCGACCAAAAGGCTCCGCTTTTTTTCTAATGTAGTATATGCAGGGCAACAATTCTATGGATTTTATAACGACAGCCGCTTGCTCAATGCCTCACTTTATTATGCGATTACCAAAAAACTAACATTGGGAGTGATTGGAAACTATAATCAAATCAATCCAAGTTTGGATGTAACTGTGTTTAGTCAAGCTCCTTATTATAAAAGCAATATAGCCGAGCTGACCCTCCGCCCTAATACCCGTAATCGCTTTGTTTTAAGCTATAACGAGCTTCATCGAGAGGACCGCGTTATGCCTCAAAAATTCAATTTTAAAGAAGAATTTATAAGATATACTCATTTTCTCAACACCCGCCGATTTAATCTTTGGATGGATGGCAACTATGGCTATACTCACAATTTGCTCATATCACCCGATAGAGATTCAAGTCGGGTGTCTATCAAAGGAATGGTACAAGCTCAGGTAGTGATATTAAAAGTTTTTGCGTTGGGAGGTAATGTGGAATACTTGCGTACCAATAGGTATTCGATGCAAAATGAACTACAAGATTTTATGTTTTATGGAGGAACGCTGAGGCTTCAGTTTAAGAGATATTTTGATTTGTCGCTTTTGTACCGAAACAATTATACGATTGACGAACTTACCGAAAAACGCTCTTTTTTTGATTTACAAGCCAATCTCAATCTTCCACATCATCAGTTGAGTATAGTGGGAAGTCAGGCCTATTATCCCAATATTACGGAGCAAAATACGCTATATTTAGGTATAAAGTATACTTTAAAACTTAGACCGCCTATTGCCAAAAACACAAAATTGGGGAGTCTTAAAGGAAAAATAACAGGCCCAGCGAATGTCAGGAAAAATGGAGTGATTTTACAAATAGGTGACCAAAAACTGGTAAGTGATCGAAACGGGCAGTTTGCTATCAACAATCTGTTGCCAAATCAATATTACATTACCTTGATGAGGTCGTCGATGCAAATAGGAGATATACCGGCGATTTCTACCCCACTCGAAATAGAAATCAAATCCGATAGCAGTTCTTATGTCGATATTCCTTTTTCAAAAGCAGGGGTAATCATGGGAAAGGTAGTGTTTGAGAAAAGTACTCAGTCAGGAAATAAAGAACCACTTACCAACAAACCTACTATCCTCGCAAAGCTTTATAACGATACCGAAAGCTATGTAACAAAAGTGAGCGACAAAGATACTTTTACCTTTAAAGAAGTAAAACCTGGCCCGTGGAAAGTGATGATATGGATACCAGGCAATGGTGAAAAATATAAAATAGATAATGTTGTCAGTGATGTAAACGTCAGTGAGGATGCTTCTCATGAGCTATTTTTTAAAGTAAAACCGATTGAACGTAAAATCCATTTTACGGAAAATAATTTTTATTTAGGGGATAAAGAATGAAATGGTGTATCGTATTAATTTTAGGATATGCATGTTTAGGGACGCAAGCACAGAGCACTGTTTCAGTGGTAACCAATCTAAATTTGCCAACAGTAGCACTTTTAGATATAGAGCCTTCCAATGCATCTATTACATTGGCTTTACAAGCTCCTGTTCAAGCGGGAAGCCCTGTTACTATTCCTTCTAACAATACTTCCAAATGGCTAAATTTTACTTCGGCTATTACTACGGGTGGAAGTCGGCGTATTACGGCCCAAATCACCGCAGGTGCAGTGCCTACTGGTGTGAGGCTTAAGCTTAATTTAGGCTCCTACACAGGAGTAGGAGCAGGAACGCTTGGCACACCTCTGTCCAATATTTATTTAAGTACTACTTCTCAAAATATTGTGACAGGTATCGGCGCTGCTTATACCGGAACAGGAAGCACTAATGGCTACAATTTGACTTATAGCTTAGAAATAGATAATTATGGGCAACTGCGCCATAATCTCTCCAATACTGTGACCATAACTTACACTATTACCGATAATTGATGAAATATATAAGCTGTATCTGTATTTTGTATTGGTTAAATCTGAGTAATGCTTTAGGGCAAAACATTTCGGCAACGGGTACTACTTGGAATGCTAGTGCTACTACTATCACAGAAGCTGGCAGTAATTATGCTTCTACCGCCACAAGTGCTGCTAATCAAAGCACTATTACCATAACGGTAGGCTTAGCTCTGCTGACAAGTTGGCAAGTGCTTGTCTATAAGCAAGATGCGTCTTGGAATTCAAATTTATCGCTTTGGATTCGAAAAACAGGAGATGGCACGGGTATTCTGACTCCTGTATTAGGAACTATTTCGCCCAATGGCACCACAAGTTATGTACAGCTTTCGGGAAGTAATCAGGAGATATTTAGAGGATTTTCCAATCGCTTTGATGTCCCGATTCAGTACGAAATCCGTGGAATATCAGTTTTAATACCTGCCAGCAATTATTCTACGAGTGTTGTTTTTACGGTAATAGATATTTAGTAAGGTGGTTTTACTTCATGATTTCACGGAGTACTTCCAATGATTTGATTTCTCCCAAACCTTCTAGATGGGTTTTATAATAAAAAATGAGGGTATTGAGAAGCTGCTGACGACGTTGGCGATCCAAATAATTGGGGTAATCAAAGGGAAGTAGAATGAATCTTTGAAGTGCCTCCTGCATAAGAGGATCTAAGGTGTAGGGATAATGATTTTCGGCGAGTTGTTGCTCCATTTCGCGGACAGTATCGATACCAAAGCCTAAATAAAAGGAGTATTTTGCTAAAAATTGCAGGTGAAAATTTTCAAATCCTTCGGAACTTTCTTCTAAATAAATAATGGCTTGATTCAAAAACTCAAATAGAGGGGTGTTGGCTTCTTCTTCGCGCAGCGTTTTGACCAATAGCTCCGTGATAAACAGCGAAATGCTAGATTTGATAAAATCAAAAGGCAGGCTTTTAAAAGGTAAGCTGCATTTTACTTCTGCCAAACGGTGAATCGTATGTTCTTTGCTTTTGTGATATACCACCAAATCTAATAAAGTCATTGGCTGAAACAACGCAATTCGGTTGGTTTTGGATTTAGCGGTTCGTACGCCATTCACTACATAACTCTGAATGCCAAATTCTTCCGTATATATCTTTACAATGATTGAAGTTTCGCGGTAGCGAATATAATTGAGGGCAATACCGCGTGTTTTGTGAAGCATGAGTGTGTAACTTTGAAGCGAAAATAACACAAAATGTATAATTGATATGAAACCAAAACTCTTCGTCGTCAAAATTGGCGGAAACGTAATAGACAATCCAGAAGCACTTCGCTCGTTTTTGGAGTCTTTTGCAGGACTCAAAGGCCACAAAATCCTACTGCATGGCGGTGGAAAAATCGCAACACAAGTGGCTGAAAAGTTAGGAATTCCGACTGAAATGGTTGACGGAAGGCGTATTACCGACCACGCCATGCTTGATGTCGTGACGATGGTATATGGAGGTTTGGTAAATAAGAACATAGTCGCGACTCTTCAATCGCTTGGAGTCAATGCCCTAGGAGTGACAGGAGCGGATGCGGGTATCATACGCGCTCACAAGCGCCCCGTCAACGAGACGGTAGAGCCTGTCATCAATTATGGTTTTGTGGGAGATATTGATGAAGTAAATAGCAAGCAAATTCAAGTATTCCTGAAAAGTAAACTTATCCCTATCGTAGCTCCATTGACTTTCGACCCTGTTTTGGGAGTCATGCTCAATACCAACGCTGATACGATGGCGTCGTCGGTAGCAGTGGCATTAGCCGAATTGTACGATGTGAATCTGGTTTATTGTTTTGAGAAAAAAGGCGTGCTTTTAGATCCAGAAAATGAAGAATCTATCATTCCTGTCCTTACACCAGAGCTATACGCTTCTTGTAAAGCTGCGGGAGTGATTTATAAAGGAATGATTCCAAAGCTTGATAATGCCTTTAATGCCCTAAGAAATGGAGTAGGGCAGGTTACGATTTGCCATGCTGACCAACTGCGCCAAGCACTCACCAAAAATACAACAGGTACAAAACTTACAATCCAATCGAATTAATCTATTTCTATGACTCCAGAACAAAATCTTGCCAATCTTGGTATTACCTTGCCTTCTCCTCCCGCCAAAGGAGGAGTGTATACTCCTGTAGTAGTGACAGGAAATTTAGCTTATATTTCAGGGCACATTTCTCTTGACTTGGATGGCAGCCTCATCGCCGGAAAAGTAGGAAGAGATTTGGATGCCGACCAAGCCAAAGAGGCCGCTCGCAAAACAGGATATTTGCTGCTTTCTACGTTACGGTCACAATTTGGCAGCCTTGATCGTATCAATAAAGTAGTGAAAATTTTGGGAATGATTAATGCTATCCCCGAATTCGAGCAACATGCCTACGTCATGAATGGTTGTAGTGAGCTATTTGCCGAAATATGGGGCGATGAAAAAGGGGTAGGCGCACGCAGTGCGGTAGGTATGGGCTCCCTACCTCGAATGGCAGCTATCGAAATCGAAGTGATTTTTGAATTAGCTTAATACTTACTAGGTTTTATAAAAATTAGGTCAGCTCATGGGCTGGCCTAATTTTTTTGTAGAAAATCAAACCAAAAGGTACGTTCAGAGCTAGTCCTTTAAAACACATAAATGCTTAGCAATAAAAAAATAAAAAAAATGTATAAAATGTTTTGACATTATATGTATATACATATATATTTGCATCGTCAAACAAGATTTAAACAAAAAACTTTATACAACAATGGCAACTCAAGGAAAAACCAGCTGGGTGATTGACCCTACTCATAGCGAAATCCAATTTAAAGTAAAACACTTAGTGATTTCGACGGTTACGGGAAGTTTTAAAAGTTTTGAAGGTTCGGCCGAAACCGAAGGTGATAGCTTTGACGGCGCAAGTGTACAATTCAGCGCTGATGTCAACAGCATTGATACCAACATGGAGCAGCGCGATGCTCACTTAAAAAGTGCTGATTTCTTTGATGCCGAAAACCACCCTAAACTTACTTTTGTTTCTACCTCTTTTACCCAAAAAGACGAAGAAACGTACGAAGTTGTTGGGGATTTGACCATGAGAGGAGTTACAAAATCTGTAACACTCACAGCCACTTACGGAGGGTCTATGGTAGACTTTTATGGAAACTCTAAAGTAGGCTTTGAAATTAGTGGAAAGGTCAATCGTAAAGATTTCAATCTTAACTGGAGTGCAGTAACCGAAGCGGGAGGAGTAGTAGTAAGTGATGATGTAAAACTACACGTCAATGTACAATTGGTAAAACAAGCCTCTTAATTTATTGTAGATAGATGATTCAAAACAAAAAGGCCATCCCTACGGATGGCCTTTTTGTTTAATTATGCTAAGCCTGTTTTGGACAGTGGCTGTCGGCCAAGCTTGCTACGAGCTTCCGAAAGGAGCGTTTGCAAGTCGTTGCGGCGGCGAGTGTTCACCCTAGGGGCGCGCCACCATATGAGCCGTTTTCTTTTTTCTTGATTTTGTGCCAATTCCAAATCTTCGTACAATTCTTGATTGAAACGTCTGAAATCACCTTTGCGTTTGAAAGACAGTGGCACTAAATCTTCGAAGCCAGTTAAAATCCCTTCATTAAATGTAGAAGAAAGCACTTCGATTTCTAGTTTGTCTTTGTTAGATGATTTAAGTTTTACTTTAGGAGGCATTATAAGTCCTAAAGCTACGCCATGTCGCATGATGTACTTCTGAAGGCTCAGCCCTTCCTCAACTACTGCTTTATACATGATGGGGCGAGTGAAGAGTTCTTTCGCCGCCAAGACTCGATAAAGGTACTTACGGTTTTCGTTGCTAATCCGTAAATGATAGTAGCTTGTTTTTCCGTGATTCCTCAGATACTTTTTTACCTTAGTGGGGCCTGCATTGTAAGCTGCTGCCACCAACGACCAAGAGCCTAGCTCATTGTAGAGGCTTAAAAAGTATTGACAAGCTGCGTGAGTGGATTTGACGAGGTTTTCACGTTCGTCTACTTTGCTGTCAATGACCAGACCCATTGCGCGTGCAGTGTGCGGCATAAATTGCCAATACCCATATGCTCCTTTATGAGAAATAGCTTTTGGGTTAAGAGCACTTTCAACAACACACAAATATTTAAAATCTCTGGGTACTTGATATTGCTCTAAAATCGGGTCAATGACCTTAAAAAACTTCTCCGCTTTGGCTTTGATTTGGGGTAGTGGTAAGCTAGCCGTGTGCAGCAAAGCCGACTGAAAATAATTAAGCACTTTGTTTTCGTAAACGGGCAGAGGCTCGTCACAAAAACGAATACATGAAGATTCGTTAAAGCCCTCAGCTTTAACTACTCCGCTTGACAATAGAAGCGTTGATAAGATGATGCATTGTCTTCTTTTCAAAACGATTTTTGGTTAGTTAAACAATACGATGCAATACTCAAAAAAAGGCTTTTTTACATCGTTTTTTCATAGCTGAACAGCATAATTAACGTAAAGTTAGTTAAAAATTGTGCAACCGCCAAAAAAATTAAACTAAGAGTATCAGTTAGTTGCAATATAACACCCTAAGTTTTATTACAAAACAAAACTTATTTAACGGTAAAAATAGTATGCCAAACAGTCCTAAAAGTGACGTATTTTTAGAGGTATTTCTAAGTGCATTTTTAGGCTATACCCTAATCAAGTTGTTATTTTAAAACTGTTTTGTTGGAATTTTAAAAATCTTGATAAAAGTATAAAAAATATAGCAAAAATTATACCAAAATGATAGGAGTTGGATGTAAAAAAACTCCCTTTTGGTCATTGTTATGACTCAAAAGGGAGTGATACGAAAAGGAGAAATTCTACAGTGCTATTTTATGAAAAAGTTTGCCTAGCTTTAGAGCCTTACGATTACATCGGCAATTTTTCGGTCATTGGCCAATCGAGGGACTTTGTTTTGCCCGCCCAGCTTTCCTTGGGAGCGCATATAATTAATGAATGCATTCTTTGGTAAAGAATGTATTTTTAAAGGTCTCAGAATACTACCCGCAATCAAGTCGTCATAGTATACGTTGAGTTCGGTAAGACGTTTGTCAATATCTAGCGAAAATTGCGGAAGGTCGTTAGGAGGAGTAGCAAATTCGATCAGCCATTCATGATATGGAAGCCCTTCAGAAGGAGATACCATAGGTGCCACTGTAAATTCCACTACTTCGGTTTCGGGATGCCGCTGCATGGCATATTTTAAAGCTTTTTCTACTTCTTCTCCAATGACATGTTCGCCAAAGGCCGAAATAAAATGTTTGATGCGGCCAGTGACTAAAAGGCGATATGGATTTTTTGATACAAATTTGACCGTGTCTCCTATCGAATATCCCCAAAGCCCCGCGTTGTTGTTGATAATAAGAGCATAGTTTTTGCCAATTTCTACTTCTTCTAAAGACAAGCGTGAAGGGTTTTCGTTGAAAAACTCATCTGTCGGAATAAACTCAAAGAAGATGCCACTATTAGCAAGTAGTAAAAGCCCCTCTGCATGTTGTGAATCTTGATAGGCAATGAAACCTTCCGAAGCAGGGTAGGTTTCGATAGAGTCTATTTTTTTACCTATAGAGTCGTACAATTTGGCACGATAAGGCTCAAAGTTAACCCCACCATATACAAATAACTCAAAAGTAGGAAATACGTCTTTGATAGGTTTGCCTGTACGGGCATTGATTCGGTCGAAATACATTTGTACCCAAGGAGGAATACCCGAAATTAATCCCATAGGTTGATGAATCGTTTCATCGATAATGCGATCCAATTTTTCCTCCCATTCTTCGATACAATTAGTCTCATAGCTCGGCAGCTGATTGGTGCGGAGATAGGCGGGTACGTGATGGTTCGAAATACCCGAAAGCCGCCCCGTCGGTACACTTCCTTTGGTGTCTAGTACAGGGCTTCCAGATAGAAAAATGAGTTTATTATCTAGGAAGTCTGCTTTACCCGTTTCGTTGATGTAGTTGAGTAACGCATCCCGTGCCGAATTGATATGGTTGGGTATAGAATCTTTGCTGATAGGTATATATTTGGTACCTGAAGTAGTACCCGAGGTTTTAGCAAAGTAGAGAGGTTTGCCAGGCCACAGAATATCATCCTTGCCTTCAATAATTTGCTGAACATAGCCTTTAATATCTTCATAATCTCTAACGGGCACTGCTTGCTTAAAATCTTCGTAAGAATGAATGTCTTTGAAGAAGTGGTCTCTTCCAAAAGCAGTGTTTTTGGCTTGATTAACTAGTTTTTTGTACCAAATATTTTGAAAAGCGGGAGCATTGTACATCCAAGTTTGTTGCTGATTGGCAATGTACTTGGCAAGTGGTTTACTTAACGAAGATCGAAGACCCATTTTGTATGCTTTTAGTGTTTGTTATGGTACTTATAATAGAAATAGGAAAGCAACCGTCAAAAATAGACTTTTTATCAATGAACCTCAATAAAAAAGAGAGCAAGGTATATACCCTGCTCTCTTTTAGTATCGAATATGATTGGTTAATTATCTGATTTCTAGTACTTTGAATTCTGTTCTTCTATTTCTTTGATATTCCGCTTCTGTACATATTACGCCATCTACGCAGCCATTGACGGGCATGCTTTCACCCATGCCAGTAGCTTTCATACGAGAGCGAGCTATACCTTTGGATGCCATATAGTCTACGACAGCTTGGGCTCTTTTTTGAGAGAGTATTTTATTGGAGTTTGCATCTCCTCTGCTATCAGTATGCGATAAGATTTCGGCTTGTAAAGAGGGATATCGCTTCATAGTGGCTACGATTTTGTCGAGTTCACGGGCTGCGTCGGGTCTTAAACCTTGTTTTCCTTGGTCATGATAAATATTATCAAGTTGTACAATATCTCCTTTTTTAAGTAGGCCAACATCTTTAGACAATACTTTTGGGGGTGTTTTTTTAGAAACTTTTTTGATTTTCAGGGTATTGGTTCCATAAGTATCTTTTGAATAGATGAGGGTATAATCACAACCTTCCGAAATTTCAAATTCATACCTACCGTCTGGGCCGGTGATAACTTCATATATTTTTTTGTCACACTCATTTCTGAGCTTTACCAGTACTCCTTCAATAGGTTGACTGTTGGTTTCTGTCCTGACTACTCCTTTTACTTTAGAATGTTTTAAAATTTGGAGAGAATCATTCGCGGAAGTTTTTTTTTTTTCTAAGTTGGAAGTTGTCATTGGTTCTACTCCTGTAGGTTGGCTAATACTTACTTCCAACCTTGTAGGTTTATCATCGGTAAGATGACGGGTAGAGAAACCCACAGTATTATCGATAAATCCTTCTTTAGACACCGAAAAGACAAAATCATTGTCGGAAGCTAAGCATAGATGTGCCCATCCATTAGAGCTTGTTTTTAGCCCTTTTTCTAAAGGTTCTCCGCCGATTTTAGACCGTACTGTGATAGTTGCTCCTTCTAGTGGCTGCATAGATTCGCTTTCAAATACTTTGATTAGAAGTTCTCGGCATTCATACATAGAACTCTCGCGCGTAAAACGATAAATATCGTCATCGCCCTCTCGACGGTTACTACTAAAATACCCCATTGTCCGAGCGCCATCTGTTACTAGTCCAAAATCATCTCCTTTGGAATTGATAGGAGCATCTAGGTGAATTACTTCAATAACTTTTGTGCCGTCTTTACTCAAAATGGCATAGTACAAATCCATCCCCCCTAAGCTACCTTTACGGCCTGCGGTAGAGAAATAAAGATTTCCTCGGTCATCTACAAAAGGGAATAGTTCATCTTGCTTGGTATTTAATGTTTTACCTAGATTGACAGGAGAAGTCCATTGACCGTTTTCGAGACGAGAAACATAAATATCTTTGCCTCCTACGCCATTGGGCATATCTGATACAAAATACAAAAGGTTGCCGTCTTTGCTTAAGGAAGGATGGGCGGTGGAGTAGTCATCGCTATTGAAAGGAAGTTCTTTGATGTTGGTCCAATCATCAGTGCCCCATTGTGCGCTATAAAGTTTAAGTTTGACATTATTGTCTTCACTTACGCCTTTATGTCCTTCGTTGAAGTTGTTGCGGGTAAAAATAATCTGCGAGCCGTCAGCGCTAAAAGTAGCAGGGCCTTCATGAAAACGAGTATTGAGGGCTTTACTAAAAGGAACAGGTTTGCCTGGGCGCACCACTTCACCTTTACTGCCTCGTAGGTCATCGAGTCCGTAGCTGTTATAAGTACCTAGGGATTTTGAATCATTTGAAGTAACACGAGTGTAAGCATCCGAACCTAGTCGTCGTCCTTGAGTGCGAGGAGGTTTGGTATTGTCTTTAGCTTCTTCTTCTTCACCTTCAGCATTCAATGAGCTGATTGATTTTATCTCATCTGGTTTTGCAATATAAAACAGGTCTAAATATCCTTTCTCAGGTGCTTCGGATGAGATAGCAGCTGGTGCCTTACCTGATACAAAAACAAGTCCGTCTTTAAAATAAGCGGGACTAAATTCCGCATTTGGAGTGTTGATAGCTAAGTAATCCAGACGGTAAGTGATTTTACGTTTGGTCAAGGTTAGGGATTCTTGACTTTTTCTATCTTCAGCCGCTTTTGTAGTTTCATAAAGTTCATAGTAGCGTTGAGAGGCCTGCATGTCACCATTATTGGCTAAGACTTTGGCATAATGCAAATAATGGTATATAGAAGCCCCTTTAAGAATACTATTATCAGCTAGGGCTTTTTTATAAAATTCTTCTGCTTTTGGGCTGTCTCCTAATCGGAAGTAGGCATAAGCCATATTTAACTCCGCTTGATGACGTTGTTCAAGAGGAGCCAAGCCATTTTCTAGTGCTTCTTGATACAGGGCAACAGCTTTGGCATAAGCTTGTAAATCAAATTGGCGATTGGCCTGTTGTAGCAATGTTTCACGAAAAGGCTTTTGAGCTATTACTGTCGTCATTGCAAATAACGTAACCAAACAAAGATATTTTAATTTCCTCATGGGGGTATATGGTTTTAAGTCCCGTCCCTGTTTTTGTAAATATTAGTTTCAACGAATTGTGATTAGCGACTTATTGTCAAAAACTTAGATAATTCTCGACCATCACTGAGCTTGACACTATAAAAATAAGTGCCAGCAGGAAGAGCGTTTTGGGAAGATATTCCTCCATTCCAGTCATTTTTGTAGTCGTCGGCAGTATAAATAAGACCTCCCCAACGATTATAGATTTCTAGAGAGGCACGTAAGTTTTGAGGTTTTCTGATAATCAAGAAATCATTGATACCGTCAGAGTTTGGAGAAAATCCTTCTGGTATAAAAACATCATTGTCTTTTCCATTTAGGCTGTTGAGAGCTAGAGGGGTGGGAGTAAGGTCATCACTTGGATCTTGATTTTGATTGATGTCAGGCCAGTTGCCGTTGGTGGATTGGTCAACTAAAGTATGACCATTGATATCAATGGCAGAGACAAAAGCCGTATTATTAAAAATACTATCTGTTGCGTTGGTAAAGTCAACCTTAGCTATCACAGATAACGTAAGCGCCTGCCCTGCCGCAAGAGAGAGGGTTTCGGGTACCAAAAGCTGATAATGATTGTTGCTTCCTTGATAAGATGTATCGACGAGTGGCGAACTTCCTACTGACGGCTCGAAAATTTTTACGACAGTAGGAGTGAGAACAATTGCACCACTCCGAAAAGTTTTATCTAGGCTGTCTATGACTTGTATTTGTTTTAGGATATTACTGCCCATATTCACAACCTGAATTAAGTATTCGATTTCGTAGATATTAGCCCCAACACTAGTCCACCCTTTTAAAGTTTTATTGATACCTACCATTTCTTTTGCTCCACTTTGGTTAGGTTGAAGCGTGAGGTATGTGATATCGCTTCCTGCGTGGCAAGGCCCTTCAGCGTCAGGATCATTACTGACAAAACTGATTGTTACTTTTCCGGCCTGACGGTCTTCAGAAGAAGGTGTATAAATGGTAGTGAGACCATTAGTAGTACTAAAAGTACCCGTACCATTACTAAGCCATTGGGCGCTGCTTGCCACTCCCCCTATTGAGCCTTCTAATAGGTAGTTGTTAAGGGTAGTTTGCTCCGTTTTGGTGATTTTTGCCGTAGCGGGATTGGTCGTACAAAGTGCAAGTGATTGGGTGCAGGCTTGGAGTTTGACACTAACAGCCGCTGGCTCGCTCAGACACCCAGTAGCCATATGACGGGCAAAAAAGTAAAAAGTACGATTTTCACTAATAGCTCCCACTTCTTTAAGAGAGAGAGAGCTAGCAGAAGAACTAGTATGAACTTCGTAGGTTATCCCCTCAGGTGCTTTTTTGAGTAAAGCTGACGACAAATCTACCGTAACAAATGGGCATTGGTTTGTCATTTCGGTGACGACTTCTGGGCGTGAGGGTATACTGCTGCCTACATATACTTTAAAGGCCTGAGAAGGACTACTTTTACAATCGCCACGTTTGCAATAAGCGATGTATTGGGCGTTTTCTAAAGGAGTGACTGTAATAGACTGCCCTTGCATTCCGTTGTCCCATTCTACAATACCTGTGCAACCCGTGGCGGTTAAGATAAGATTTTCGCCCGCGCAAAGAGTATTTTTTGAGGCACTAATAGTGGGAGGAAGGGGAGGCACTACCGACACATACATACTGCTCTTGACAATATTACAGGCGGTGCTTTCGCAATAAGCCCAATACTCCGTTGTATTTTGGGGCGAAACACTAATGCTACTACCTGTTTGGTTAGTAGACCATCGAATTGTCCCGGCACAATTGCCTTGGGCTGTCAAAGAAGTCGTCTCTCCAGCACATATTGTAGACTTGGTGGCCGTAAGTTTTAAAGGCTCTCCGCCCATTATGGTAATGATAATATCATCCGAAAAACAGCTAATACACCCTTCATTGCGGCAAGTAGCTGTATATTTAGTGGTATTGGTAGGATATACCGTAATTTCGTTTCCGGTGCTTCCATTAGACCAAATCACTTCTCCCGCACAGCCTGTTGCATTGAGTGTTACCGACTCTCCCAAACAGATTTTATTGTTTGATGCTTTGATTGTGGGAGTAGCAGGGGTATTGATTAAAATAGTAATACTATTAGAAAGTGCGCTTTTACATTCGTCCTTTTGGCAATAGGCAGTATAGCTAGAAGTTTGGGTGGGGTATACAAAAACAGAATTGCCTGTTTTTTGATTTGACCATACTACTTTACCTTCACAGCCTGAAGCCTTTAACAAGACAGCTTGCCCTGAGCAACTGATACTTTTTTCGCTACTTATAGTAGGCGTCACGATGCCATCACAGTCACTGGCATGACTCGCCCACAAAGTTTGGGCTAGTAATGTACAGGCGATTAAAAAAGTCTTTTTTAAGGAGGATTTCATAATGAGGGCTTAAATCATAAATCGTGCCAACTATGCCTTATTGAAATTTGATTATGTACAAAAAATATACTTATTTGGCATCAAAGAGCGAGAGTCCCAAAATATTGACTATTGTAAAAAAGTACCCTTAATGCATTAAAAAGTAATGCATAAGAAGCCTAGGAAGTGAAAAAATGAGAAAATATAAAAATTTTAGAGTGTAAGTTTAATCTCTCAAAACTTCCATATACCATCTCGTAATATACCTGAAAGTGAGATTGGTATACTTGTTACTTGAGAAGTGGGAGACACCCAAACAGTTTGGTGAAAGTATTTGATATGACCAATTTTGGTAGAGTAAAACTAAAACGAAACGTACTTTGGATTAAATTCTTAGTAACATTAGAAGGTATACAAAGTAGAGACGGGTCTCTGAGAGACACAAGAAGAAAAGCAAGTTAAGTATGGTACGGATACTATGGAAGAAGTAAGAAAGAGGACAAAAAGAGGCAAAAAAATCTTATTATTACTCATTGGTGATGATAGATTTTAAAAAAATTAAAAAAAACTAATAGACTGATAAGCAGTTTTTTTTCTGAAAAATCATAGCTTTGTACCGCATTTTTTGTAACTATTTTAAAAAAATGCCAACAAAAATTTTCTTGGTGAAATCATTAACCATCTAAAATTTTCGTTTTCTTTACAGCGCAAACACTTAAACTATTTTTTCAATTAAACCCTAAAAGTAAGTCTGATGGAAAAGAAGGCTACATCTCCCGCACCGGCCAAGGCGGCCGCTCCTAAAAAATCAGCTGGTGGTCTCAACCCCATTCTGGTCATTCCTGTATTGTTGGTTATCGCGTACTTGGTTTATCAATACATTTGCGGTGACCCTAGTCACTTCGTAGATGGCGACCACGAGAAGGGACCAAAATCAGGTGATTATTTCGGTATCGTTTATGAAGGGGGACCCATCGTACCTTTGTTATTTACCTGTTTCTTAACGGTATTAGTATTCTCAATTGAGCGTTTCTTTATCCTTGGCCGTGCCAATGGGTCTGGTTCAATTGATGAGTTTGTTCGCAAAGTAAAATCTCTTCTTGACAAAAATGAGATTGAGGCTGCTATCAAAGAGTGCGACAGACAAAAAGGCTCAGTAGGTAACGTAGTAAAAACAGCTCTTCACAAGTTCATTGAGCTTCGTACCGAAACTGAGTTAACTAAAGATCAAAAATTGGCAGCTCTTCAAAAAGAAGTTGAAGAAGCTACTACCCTTGAGCTTCCAATGCTTGAGAAAAACTTGACTATCATTGCGACTTTGGCTTCAGTATCTACCTTGACTGCTCTTCTTGGAACGGTATTGGGTATGATTCGTGCATTTGCCGCTATGGGTAATACAGGTGCTCCTGATACAGGTGCTCTTGCAACAGGTATCTCTGAAGCTCTTGTAAACACGGCACTTGGTATCGGTACTGCTGCTATTGCAACTATCATGTATAGCTACTTCACTAGCCGTATTGATACATTGACTTACAAAATTGACGAAGTCGGATTGAGCATTCAACAAAACTTCTCAGCTCACAACTAATGATGAGAGCTGCAAGCAAATGTGATATATAAAAAAATTATATATAAATATTTGCTTAGTATTTGTTATTGTTTTATATTTGTATTGTCAATTTAAACCGAAAGTATTATGCCTGCTGTAAAACCCAAGCGGAACTATCCGATGATGGATATGACGGCAATGTGCGACGTAGCTTTCTTGTTGCTGACCTTCTTTATTTTGACGGCTCAGTTTAAAGCACAAGATGCGGCTACTATCGAAACGCCATCTTCTATCTCGGCTATCAAAGTTCCCGATAAGGATATTATGATTATTAGCATAGGCAAAGACGGAAAAGTGTATTTTGGGGTGGACAATCAGGTAACTCGCCTTGGTATGTTGGAAAATATTTCTCAAACTGAAGGTATACAGTTTACTGACAAACAAAAGAAAGTATTTTCACTCCAAGCTAACTTTGGTGTCCCTATCCGTTCTTTACCTCAATGGTTGAATGTAGGAGTAACTAACCCTGACAAAATGAAGGAAGTTCCTCAGCCAGGTATCCCTACAGACTCAACCGCCCAAAATGAGTTGGCTAAGTGGATTTATCAAGCTCGCCGTGCCAACAAAGATTTGCGTATTGCAATCAAAGGTGATAATGTAGCGAAATTTCCAGTGTTTAAGGATGTAATGGCATCATTGCAAGCTCAAAACATCAACAAATTTAACCTTATCACCGGAACAGAAGCACCACCAGCGGGCTGGAAAGCAGATTAATAACCAAACCACTATTAAAATTTTAAAGAAATGGCAGAAATAGCACAAGGTGGTGGTGGCGGACATGGTGATAAGAAAGTCCGCAGTAAAAAAGCCTCGACTCGCGTAGATATGACTCCGATGGTGGACTTGGGCTTCCTGCTCATTACGTTCTTCATCTTGGCAACTACACTTAGCAAGCCTTCATCAATGTCATTGGCGGTGCCTGATAAGCAGACTGATGTAAAAGAACAACAGTCAGAGCCTTTGAAAGCGTCTAAAGTATTGACTCTTTTTTTAGGAAAAGACAACACTGTATGGGCACTAGATAGAATTGCTGCTGATGACGATAAAGCCAAAACTGATTTGAAAAAAATCTCTTACGGCCCAGATTTGCGTACTTTGATTTTTCAATCTCAAGCACAAGTAGATCGTGAATTTGGAAAAGATGACAAAGGCCTTAGTCAGTTTGTGGTGGTTATTAAGCCTTTGAAAAGTAGCACTTACAAAAACATGGTAGATGCGCTTGATGAAATGGCTGTAACCAAAAGCAAGCGATACGCCCTTGTTGATGTACTTACTCCTAGCGAAAAAGAACTTTTAGGAGATAAAGCAGATTAAATTGTAATCAAAAAACTATCCAAACGCAATGGCTGAAACTAAAGCATCCGCGGTCACTCTCGATGATATTATATTCGAGAATCGCAATAAAGCGTATGGTGCGTATGACCTCCGGAAAGCATATCGTCCTACATTGACCAAATCCATGTTTATTGGTATCGGTTTGTTTGTATTGGCGATGCTCTCTCCAGCTCTCATCAGCTTGATTCCGAAGCAAGAAGAAGAACAATTCATGCAGGAAATTGACTTGATGAAGATACCACCACCACCAATTGACCCTAATGAGCCACCACCGCCGCCGCCACCACCAGTGGAGTTGCCTAAAGTGGCTACTATCAAGTTCCTTCCTCCCGAAGTAAAGAAAGATGAGGAAGTACCAGAAGAGTCACCTCCACCAGTAGTAGAGGAGTTGGAGAAAGCAGCAGTAGCTGATAAAACACAAGAAGGAGATGAAAATGCTGAAGAAGCTATTATCGCTCCTGAAGAAACTGCTCCCGTAAAAGAGGAGGTAAAAGTAGTAGAAGCTGCTCCAGTGGAAGAGCAAATCTTCCAAGTGGTAGAGCAAAACCCCGAATTCCCAGGTGGGATGGCCGCTTTAGGACAATACTTAAGCAAAAACATTAAGTATCCTGCCGCTGCCTCTCGTGCCAACGTATCAGGTAGAGTATTTATGACATTTGTAGTAAATACAGATGGAAGTATTCAAGATATTTCGGTACTAAAAGGCCTTGGATTTGGTTGTGACGAAGAAGCTATCCGCGTAGTAAAAGGTATGCCTAAATGGAAACCTGGAAAGCAATCTGGTCGTAACGTACGGGTGAAGTACAACTTACCAATTAGCTTTGTATTGGAGTAAGATAATATATGAAGCGTAAACCACTTCATAATCGGCTCATGGCATTATTGTCAATAGCCGTTGGGCTGGCATATTTTGGAGGAGGCCTCTTTTTGGTGGCCTCCTCCGCTACTTTTGGTATGTTACCATCGGGAATTTTAAGATACTTATTTGGAGCATTGTTGATAGTGTACGGAGGTTATAGGTTTTATCGTGGATATGATCAGCAAAAAAGTGAAGATTCATAGGTTTTATTTATATGTATTAATAATTATAGCCTTTATGGGCTATGAGTTGACTTCTTGCAAAAAACCGGAAGATTCGACTTCTCACGGTACTATTGCTATTGCCTCTGACGAATCGCTTCAGCCGATGGTGGAGCAGATTACACAAGCATATCAACATACCTATCCCGAAACACACTTCAATGTGTTGTACCAACCTGAGCAAATCGCCATATCTATGGTGTTGAGGGATAGTGTTCGACTGGCTTTTATCACTCGTGAACTTACAAGTGATGAACAAAAAACCTTGAAATCTCAAGGAATTCGCTATAATCCTCAACACATCGCTACCGATGGTGTTGCTCTTCTCACCAATCGCACCAATACCGATAGCCTCATTACTATACAAGAATTGTCGTCTGTATTTAATGGTAAAACAAAAACGTGGGAAGCGCTAAAAGGAGGAAATCAAAAAGGGAATATCACATTGGTTTTTGATAATGCAAATTCTAGCAATCTCAACTATGTGATGACCAAATTTGGTTTGACCAACATCCAAGGAATTAATATTTTTTCGGCAGGTTCTAATAAGGCTGTTATTGAATATGTAAGACAAAATCCTAGAGCGCTTGGTTTTATTGGCGTAAATTGGCTTAGTGACGGTGATGCCCCGCTTACGGCAGAGCTATCCCAAGGATTGAGAGTGATGGGAGTTGCTTCCAAAGCAGATGCTACTTTAGACGAATATTATCAACCTTTTCAAGAAGGCTTGGGTCTTAAACGTTATCCTTTATCGCGAAAAGTATATGTGATTAGCCGTGAAATGCACTCTGGCTTAGGAAGTGGACTACTCAATTATATAATGCGAGATGTTGGAAGTTTAATTATTGAAAAATGTGGCCTTTGGCCCGCAAAACCATTTAATCGAGAAGTAATTTTAAAGAAAGAGATATAAAATTTTTCGATTAAGGCACAATTTTATAGTTTTGTTTCCCGTTTCTGAATCACAAATTTTTTTTATCACCCCACATTTACAACAACCTACTGAAAGATGAACATTAGATTCAAATCGTGGTTAGTAGCGTTTTCCGCAAGTGCGTTCGTTTGCAGTCAGGCTATTGCCCAAGATGTTGCTACTGGTTTAAAACAATTGGATGGCAATCAGTCATGTTTGGCTAAAGAAACATTTGAAAAGTTGGCGACGGCCACACCTTCTGCTGAAAATCAATTTTATCTAGGTTATTATTATCTACGCACCAAGCAGCCGGATCTCGCTAAAGGAGCCTTTGAAAAAGGCTTAGCAGCTGATCCGAAAAGCAAAGATAACCTCAACAAAGTAGGACTAGGAGCTGTGGCTTTGGCTCAAGGAGATCGTACTAGTGCTCAAACTACCTTCGCAGAAATTTTAAAAGCAACCAAAAATAAAAATATCGAAGTATTACAACGTATTAGCGAAGCTTATACGGGATATGTTATGATTGACTCTATGAAGCCAATCTATAAAACAACAGACCCTGCTCGTGCCGTTGAACTTGCCGATATCGCTATTGCATTAATGCTTAAAAATGGTTCTAAAAACCAAGAAGTTTATATGTCAAAAGGTGATGCTTTCTTCTTAAAAGGAGAAGCTGGCCCGGCTGTGTCTGCCTACGAAGATGCTATCAATGCAAACCCTAGCTTAGGTGAAGCATTTGCAAAAGTAGCAAAAATCTATTGGGCTGGTCGCAACTATGAACTGGCACAAACCAACTTCAAAAAAGCAATCGAAGTAGATCCTGATTACGCACCTGCTAATAAAGAATACGCTGAACTTTATTTCTTTGTGCGTCAATATAAAAATGCATCTAAATTTATGGATGCTTATGTAGAAAAGTTGGGTGCATGTGCTACTGATGATGAGATTCTAAGAAGTGCCCAATTCAACTTTGTTGCCGAAGAATTTGGAAAAGTAGGCCCCAAAACTACGAAAGTGATGCAAAGTGGTCGTGACAATGACGTATTGTATCGTATGTTGGGATGGGCTGCTTATAAGGAGAATCAATATGAGAAAGCGATTGAAAACTTGAAGAAGTTTTTACAAAAAGCTCCTCAAAAAGCTATTGATAACGACTACCGCTATCTCGGAAATTCGATGTTGAGAGTTACACCAGCAGATACTGCGGCAGCTATTGCTAATCTCGAAAAAGCAGCAGAAATGGATACTGTAGAAAATGGCTACAAAGAAATTGCGGCTTTCTACAATGGAGCTAAAGATTATGAAAAGGCGATTACCTATTACGAAAAAGCCTTGAAGTGGGAAAAGAACCCTTCTTTGCAAGACCTTGTAAACCTTTCGTTGCCTATTTATAACGTAGCAAACCGTATCTTCCCTACGGGCGCTGATTCTGCATCTTTGCGTGAAAAGAAACGTGACTATTTCTTAAAAGCAGATTCGCTTTACATTCAGATGATTGAGCGTAAGCCAGACTTCTTGTATCCCTATGCTCAGCGTGCCAAAGCCAACTACTTTGCATACACTAGAGAAGAAGTAATGGAAAATGGTAAAGCGATTCCTTTGATGGAAAACTACATAAAATTAGTAGCTGCTGATACTGCTCCAATGGATGATACCAAAAAAAGTAACTTGAAGCTTTTCTACCAAGTTTTAGGAGCCTATGCTTTCACTGCACAAAAAGATGAAGCTAAAGCAAAAGAATGGTTCACAAAACTCTTGGAAATAGATCCAGGAAATAAAACAGCGACTGAGTTTTTGAATCCGCCGGCGCCTGAGCCTGCTCAACCTGCCGCCAAGACACCTTCAAAAGCTCCAGCCAAAAAATCTTAGGCTAGCTTTGGTCATAAAAAAAGCCTCTCGTAGCTGATACGAGAGGCTTTTTTTGCACCATAAAAGTGATTATTAAACCACGAGTTGATGCCTACTAAAATACTGATTAAGAATGACGTGGTATTTGTCACTAAAATGTTCATAACACCAAGCTTTAAGCTTCTTAACGTCATCGGGCAACAACACTTTTAGTGCTTTACGTAATTCTTTTTCAAATAATTTTTTGTCAAAACTGACTTTCACAAGTACAAGCTTGATAAAATCTAACATAGTTGCCATAGCAGGTTCAGAATTTAGAAAGAACAATTGTGAGGATGGAGCACTCTTTAAAATTAACGCATAATTATAGAAATTATGTTAAAAGGGTCTATTAATTTTGCATTAATACTTCGCGATGAAAATACACGGCAAATATATACTTTTTTTTACTTTTTTTTGCATTATACTTACAGTAGATGCCCAAAATACCGAAAACCCTTTTTTGGTTGAATTTACGGGCACTACCATCAATCTTCAAGAGCCATTTACGATTTCAGTCAAAATCACAGGGTTTGATCAAGCACCTTTGGTAACATTCCCTGACAACATAAAAAACTTTCAAAAAAGAGAAAGTTCCCGCTCAAGTCTTACCAATAAAATCGGCGGTAATACGCTTGTAACCTATACAATTTCTCAAAACTACTATCCACTTAAGGCTGGTACTTTTGATACTGGCCCTATCGAAATTTTGGTAAACAAGCAGGTACTTAGGTCGGAAGGAACAGAAGTGGTGGTCGAAGCTAGTAAAGTTGAAAATGAAGAGGAGGAAATGGATGTAGCTTCCCAAATTACGCCCGAAATGCAAAGTGAGGCAGCCCAAGGGGCTTTTTTGGTGGTGGCGGTAGACAAAAGGCGAGTATATGTACAGGAAGGCTTTAATCTTCGACTTTCGCTGCTCGTATCCGAAAACAATGCCACTGATATGGAGTTTTATGAGGTCGAAAAACAACTTGAAAAAGTCTTGAAATCGCTTAAACCAGCGAGCTGTTGGGAAGAAAATTTTGGAATTCAAGAAATACCGACCATTCCGGTTGAGATTGGAGACAAGCGTTTTATGGAATACAGAATATACCAAGCATCTTTTTTTCCGCTCAATAATCAAACTATTCAGATTCCGACAGTAAGTTGGACGATGAAAACGGTCAAAGAAAATGCCTCAGGGGAAGAAGTAGCGGCGTTACAGACTTTTACTTCTAAGCCATTGTCTATCAATGTTCTAAACCTTCCTCCTCATCCATTGCGCAATCAAGTAATCGTGGGAGATTTTAGACTTGAAGAAAAAATTAGTAACTATTCCTTAGAGACAGGCAAGAGTTATCAATATGATTTTCGAATCAAAGGAACTGGCAATATTCAGGCCATAAGGGAACCAACGTTTTCAAATAACTCCTTGTTTGATATATATTCTCCTGATATTATCAACAATGTACTGAGACAAAAGGGTAAGATAGCCGGAGAAAAAATCTTTAGTTATCAAATTATTCCTAAACAACACGGAGAGTTTGATTTGAATAACCTAGTTTTCTGGGTTTATTTTAACACTAAAAAACAATCATACGATACGCTTCACTCTAACTTAAAACTAGTAATAACGGGTGAAGATATGATGACAACTCAGCTAGCTACCTCAGAAGCCGAGTCAATTTATATGGGAATTGAGCAATGGGATTCGGCAATAGCCGTTGTCAATTATCAAATGATAATCAGAAACATAGCTAATATTTTAGTTGTGTTGATGTTGATTGGAATGATTTATATTTTTAAAAAATAATGAGTAGCACTTACGGAAAAATTTTCAAAATAGCCACTTTTGGCGAGTCGCATGGGGCGGCTATTGGGGTAATAGTAGAAGGATGTCCGGCTGGGCTAGATTTTGACTTGGAGTTTATCCAGCAAGAGCTAGATCGACGTAAGCCAGGGCAATCACGTATCACTACTCAGCGGCGCGAAGCTGACACCGTGCAGGTTTTGTCAGGGGTTTTTGAAGGAAAGACCACTGGTACTCCTATTTCTATGGTTATCTGGAACGAAGATCAGCGGAGCAAAGACTATTCGCACATTTCACAGCAATACCGACCTTCACATGCTGATTATACCTATCAAGCCAAATATGGGGTAAGAGACTATAGAGGGGGAGGAAGAAGCTCTGCTAGAGAAACAGCAGCGCGGGTAGCGGCAGGAGCATTAGCCAAAATATTACTAAACCAGCTGGGAGTGACTGTCCAAGCCTATGTATCTCAAGTAGGAAAACTCAAACTATCGAAACCCTATCAAGAACTTGACTTAAGTTTGACAGATACCAACGCGGTGCGCTGTCCTGATCCTGAGATGGCTCAAGTTATGTTTGACTATATTGATGAAATTCGAAAAAAAGGTGATTCCATCGGAGGAGTAATAAACTGCGTCATTAATGGTACACCAGTAGGATGGGGAGAACCAGTATTTGACAAACTACATGCCGAATTGGGAAAAGCTATGCTAAGTATCAATGCTGTCAAAGGTTTTGAATATGGTAGCGGCTTTGAAGGGGTAGAATTATTAGGTTCGCAGCACAATGATGCCTTTTATACCGACGAAAACGGAACAGTAAGAACCCGCACCAATCATTCGGGAGGTATACAAGGAGGCATCTCAAACGGCGAAGATATTTTCTTTAAAGTGGCTTTTAAGCCGGTAGCTACCATCATGCAAGACCAAGAAAGTGTAAATCAAGAAGGCGAAAAAATAGTAGTCCAAGGCAAAGGCCGTCATGATCCCTGTGTGCTGCCCCGTGCGGTGCCCATCGTAGAAGCAATGGCGGCTCTTGTGTTGGTTGACTTCTATCTTAGAAATAAGGCCGCCCAATACTCTTAATTTGATTTAAGCTTGATTTTTATTAATTTTGTTGATTAAATAATATCTAAATCTAGCTATGAAATTCATTGTATCGTCGTCAGTGTTGTTAAAACAACTCGCGACTATCAACGGCGTCGTTTCTACCAACCCGATTGTTCCTATTCTCGAAAATTTTCTTTTTCAACTAGATACTAATCTATTGACTGTTACGGCTTCTGACTTGCAAACCGTAATGATTACGGAATTTCAGGTAGAATCGTTGGATAAAGGGGCTATAGCTATTCCAGCCAAATTATTATTGGATACGCTTCGTGGCCTACCAGAGCAGCCGATAGCAGTCAATGTGGATAACGATACTTTTGGAATAGAGATTGTTTCGGACAATGGCCGTTATAAACTTGCGGGTGAAAATCCCATTGATTTTCCTAAAATTCCCTCGGTCAATCGTTCGTTTTCGGTAGAGTTGTCGTCTGTAGCTCTTCAAAATGCTATTGCAAATACCATATTTGCCACCAGTACTGATGAGCTTCGGCCAGCTATGACAGGGGTATTTTTACAATTGGGTTCAGATTATGCCACCTTTGTAGCTACGGATGGGCACCGTTTGATTCGTTATCGCCGTTATGATGTCAAATCGGTAGTAGATACTACGATGATTATTCCACGTAAGGCTCTAAATCTGCTGAAGTCTTCTTTGCCCTCCGAAAATGTTGTGGTAAAAGCAGAGTTTAGTCAAGCCAATGCTTTTTTTAGCTTTGCCAATATTAGGATGATTTGCCGTCTGATTGACGAGCGCTTTCCTGATTATGAAAATGCGATTCCGACCAATAATCCCAACGTATTGACCATTAGCAGAGGAGAGATTCTGAATTCTTTGCGGCGTATTTCAATTTATTCAAATAGAACCACTCATCAAATTCGCCTGAAACTGACGCCACCAAATCAGCTTGTGATTTCGGCGGAAGATTTAGACTATGCCAATGAAGCCAATGAACGTTTGCTTTGCGAGTACAATGGAGATGAAATGGAGATTGGTTTCAATGCTAAGTTTTTGATTGAAATGCTCAACAATTTAGATGCTACTACCTTGTCTTTTGAGTTGTCGGCTCCCAATAGAGCGGGGATTGTGATTCCGATGGAAAAAGACGATGATGAAGATATATTGATGCTAGTGATGCCAGTGATGTTGAATACCTATGCTTAAGAGATTTAGGTAAATTTGCAGCCTTTTGACCAGAGTTATGTCTTTTAAAAATATTTCCCTGATGCCGAGTCTCTCGGCATTTTTTTTGACAATACTTCCATTCCTAACAAGTTCGTTAGTAGGTGCGTGGATTATTCAAAACGAAAATTTGATTGCTAATTTTCATACTTATGAATGGGTATTGGTATGTATAGGTTGCGCTTTGGCTTGTGCTGTAGCATTAATTCCTCCCACTTTGTTGGCCTTTGGATTTGGGTATTTTTTGGGATGGAAGGCTATTGTACCTCTGGTATTGCTTAATCTAATGGCTATTGGGCTAGTTTATGTTTTTGTAAGGCAGTTGGATACCGATGTTTTATTAGAAAAAGTAAAAAAATACCCTAAAGTAGCGAAGGTACTGAATAGAGTACACAAGGATGAATTTACTTTCGTGTTTTTTACGAAATTATCCCCAGTCTTGCCTTTTGCCCTCACCAACTTGGTTTTTGCACTTATGAAAGTAAGATTCAAGAATATAATGCTAGGTGGTTTTTTGGGGATGATACCTCGTACTGTACTAGCGGTATGGGTCGGACTAGAAGCACAAGAGATAAGACAACTCATCGAAAACCCCAATCAAAACGCTACGAATAAACTGTGGGTGATAGCTTTGGTGGTAGTGTCGGTTGTGGGGTTGTTGAGATTATTTGTAAAGCCAAAAGACTAGGGGAGGGGTTTCCACTCTCCATTTTAGAAAATAGAGAGTGGAAATAAAAGATTATTTTAACAGTTCTTCAACAGCTACATGTACTTTATCAAAACCGAAACGCTGCATTTCGGCGTCCATAAGATTAGTGATTTGGTCGTTGCATAAGTTGCCAATACTTCCTTCGTGCGTATGCTTTAAATCGCGGGAGGCTTGGTAAGTACCTTCGTTGATTTCCTTTCCTACTTGTCGATAAGCATCTCTGAAAGGTACCCCTTGTACTACTAGCTCATTGACCCTTTCGACGCTAAATAATAAATCGTACTTAGTATCGGCCAGAAGATTGGGCTTTACTTGCAGATGTTGGAGCATAAAGTGAGTAATGTCGAGGCAGTCGAGTATTTCGTCAAAAGCTGGCATGAGCAATTCTTTCAACAACTGCATATCTCGGTGATAACCCGAAGGCAAATTGCTCATTACCATTGTGATTTCGGTAGGCAGTGCTTTCAGTCGATTGGTTTTGGCGCGTAATAGCTCGGCTACGTCAGGATTTTTTTTGTGAGGCATGATGCTGCTTCCCGTCGTGAGGTCGTCGGGAAGAGTCACAAAAGCAAAGTTTTGGCTATTGTACAAGCATACATCCATTGCTAATCGAGACAAGGTGGCTGCTAAAGCGGCAATAGCCGTAAGAGCCGTTTGTTCGGTTTTCCCGCGCGACATCTGCGCATACACTACATTGTAATGGAGGGTTTCGAAGCCCAACAATTGAGTAGTCATGGTACGGTTAAGCGGGAATGACGAACCATAGCCCGCTCCTGAGCCCAAAGGGTTTTTGTTGGAAAGTTTATAAGCGGTCTGAATCACGCTCATGTCATCTACCAAAGCTTCGCCATACGCCCCAAACCACAACCCAAAAGAAGAAGGCATGGCAATTTGCAAATGCGTATAGCCCGGTAAGAGGTCGTTTTTGTGTTGATTGGAGCGTTGAATCAACAAATCGAATAATTTTTTAGAGGCTAAAGCGACTTCTTCTAGGCGGTTTCGGGTAAAAAGCTTCATGTCCACCAAGACTTGGTCGTTGCGTGAGCGTCCGCTATGTATTTTTTTTCCTATATCGCCGAGTTTGCGGGTAAGGAGTAGCTCTACTTGCGAATGTACGTCTTCTACGCCGTCTTCTATTTCAAACTTTCCTTGTTGGATTTCTTCATAAATGGTTTTTAACTCTGCTTTTAGAAGAGTTAATTCTTCTTTTTCCAATAATCCTACGCTTTTGAGCATGGTGGCATGAGCGATATTGCCCAATACATCGTAGGGAGCCAAATATAAATCCATTTCACGGTCACGTCCGACGGTGAATTTTTCGATTTTCTCAGAGATAGAGGTAGTTTCTTTTTGCCAGAGTTTCATTTTAATTTAACCACTAAGGCACTAAGTTATCACTAAGGTAAAATAGAGAAAAACTCATTTACCATAGGCTTAATGCTTTTTGTGATGTTTTCGGTATGAAAATTAATGAGCAATCCTTTAGGTTTTTGTAACAGTTTCATATAAGTTAATAACTGCGCTTCATAAAGTGGAATTAGATTTTCTACAGCCTTTAATTCTACCACGACACAGTCATTTACTAATAAATCTAATCGTAATTCAGCATCTAATCGAACGCCTTTATAAGTGATAGGAACGCTCAATTGCCTTACTATTTGGAAACCTTTTACTTTGAGCTCTTGCACAAGGCATATCTCATATACCGATTCCAATAGTCCTGGCCCCACTTGTTTGTGAACTTCTATAGCACAACCTACAATTTCGTAGGCTACTTGATTGACTTCTTTTTTAGTCATTTCTTAGTGCATCTTAGTGTCCTTAGTGGTACAAAGAGGATTAGGCGTCGCAAAGTTACTTTTTTCTACTAAAAACCTTGGCATCAGTAATCAAATCTCTATGCTCGCTAAGAAAGCTTTTGAAGCTATATACTTCTTCCAGTTGCCCTTCAAAATCAAGGCTAGTTTCGTACACTTCTTCATATACTTGTGCAAAATCGGTGATTAAATACCTCATTTGCTTAACACCTCTCGTATAAAGTGCAGGAAGGTAGAAGTTTTGGTGGTCTTGCTGAAAGCGATTGGCCTCGTAATGAGAGGTAGTTTTGAGATCAAGGGCTTCTTTGCGTCCTAGTACATCCACAAAACCATAAATCAATACATCGTTGATTTGGTATTGACAATACACTTGGGTTTGGACGATGGGTTTGGGAAGACGCTGACGTACTTCGGCTAAGATATTGGCATCAAACTGGTCTTCGCCAATGCCTTTCAATACTGCATCCTCAAACGACACTCCACGCAACTGAGCCTCGGTTTGGGGAATGGGTACGCGATTGATACGGTCAATTAGCTCTTGTTTATTTATTTTCCCTTGCAAAAATCGCGAATAAGTGTTGAGCAAAGATGGGTAAAAGCGATATTCAATCGGCAACTTCATGCAATGAATTTATAAAAAAGGCGGAGATTGACTCCGCCGTAAATTTTTAGTTTTTGTTAGCTCCACCTTGTTGTGCTGGCTTGGGCTGCTGGTTTTGTTGGGCTTCACGCATGGGATTGCTGCCACCACCTCGCTGAAAACCGCCTCCTTTAAACAACTGAAAACGCGTGGGCTGCGCTGGCTGACGTGGGAAGTGATTGCTCTCTTCATCAATATCAGCGATTTCGCGATAAGGGTCCAAGGTCCATTGTACTACTTTCTTCTTCGTCGTCACTACCTTCGATACCTGCTGGTCGTTCAAACGCCATATCTCCGCTGGAAAACGAGCCACCGAATCCGTTCCGTCTTCAAACTGCATCTTCACGATCACGGGCATGGGCAAGCCACCTTTGTTTTTCACTTTCAACGTATAAAAATTCAAACCTGATTCCACCAATTTTCGCTCATCGGGTGAGAGACTTGCCAGATAGGCTTCGTATTTCTTCTTGTCGGCGTCGGTTACTTTGTAAGGGTCGTAGGTATTATAAAAATCTTTCATGTCAGGATTTTTTTCCACGACCGACTCTTTGATGTAATCTTTGTCGCGCTGACGAGCCACAGTGTTGCGTTTTTCGTCGGCTTGTTTTTTGGCTTCGGCTTTGTTGATGTCAGGGTTTTGGGTATCGACCGCAAACCATTCTACTTCTACTAGGTCTTGGTCTACGGGTTCGGTAGTATAAAACCAACCTTTCCAAAACCAATCCAAATCCACTCCAGAGGCATCTTCCATGGTACGGAAAAAATCGGCGGGAGTGGGCGACTTGAAAGCCCAGCGGCGGCTATATTCTTTGAAGGCATAGTCAAACAGTTCACGTCCCATGACAGTCTCGCGCAAGATATTTAAAGCGGTTGCTGGCTTTGCGTAGGCACTCGCGCCAGCGTTGATGAGATTGTCGGACATGGTCATGATAGGCACCAGATTTTTTGGGTCTTGCTTCATATAATCTACGATAGCCTGAGGTTCACCACGTCGAGTCGGATAGTCTCTATCCCATTCTTTTTCGGTGAGGTATTGCACAAAAGTATTTAATCCTTCATCCATCCACATCCATTGACGTTCGTCATTATTGACAATCATGGGGAAGAAATTATGGCCTACTTCATGAATAATCACCCCAATCATCCCATATTTGGTGGCTTCCGAATAAGTACCGTCAGCTTCAGGACGACCACCGTTGAAGCATATCATGGGGTATTCCATGCCGCCCACTGGCCCGTGGCACGAGATAGCGACTGGATAAGGATAATCTACCGAAAACTTAGAATAAGTTTTGATAGTATGAGCCACGACTTCGGTCGAATATTTTCCCCAAAGAGGATTCCCTTCTTTGGGATAAAACGACATGCAAAGTACTTTTTTACCCGCTACTTCTTGCATTTTGCCATCCCAAATGTATTTACGAGAAGTGGCAAAAGCGACATCACGCACGTTGTCGGCTTTGAAAATCCACGTTTTCTTGCCAGTAGGTTTGCCTTTTTCGGCTTTTTCACGGTCTTGTTGTGACTCAATGACCACCACTTTGTCAGATGTTTTTGCTTTTTCAAAGTTTTTCAATTGCGAAGGAGTCAACACTTGGGCGGGGTTTTGAAGTTCGCCAGTAGCGCCTAAAACGTGGTCATTGGGGACGGTGATTGCCATTTTGAAATTACCAAATGTAAGAGCAAATTCTCCTTGGCTGTAGTATTGTTTGTTTTGCCATCCCGTCACATCGTCATATACGCACAAGCGAGGATAAAACTGGGCGATTTCGTACACATTGTTGCCGTCTTTGAAAGCTTCAAAACCAGTACGGCGTCCACCTTTTGAAAATTCAACGATGCGATAGTTCCAGTCAATCGAAAAAGAATAGCTCTGTTTTGACAAAATAGCTTGGGGCAAATCAATCCGCATCATCGTCTGATTGATGGTATAAGGAAGCGCTTTGCCGGTTTTTGCATCTTTTACCGACAAGATATTGTATCCATAGTCTGCATTGGAATAGTGCATATCCGAAATAGTCGCCAAACTTGCCATAGAAGTCTGATTTCCGAGGTCTCCAGTACGTGAAATGGGCCCGGGAGAATTTTTTGCAAAAAGATTTTGGTCTAACTGAATCCAAAGATAAGGAAGGGCATCGGGCGACTGATTGAAATAAGTGATTGTCTCGCTTCCAATGATTTTGTTGTTGGGCTCGTCAAGTTCTACTTTAATGTCATAGTCGGCGCGTTGTTGCCAATAGTCTTTCCCCGGTGCTCCTGACGCGGTACGATAGGTGTTAGGAGTTGGAAGCCCCGTGCCCAATTGCTCAAAACGGTTGTTGGCATGATAGTCCGTAGTGGTGGGCCTTTGGGCGAAACTAAGGTTTGTAAAACCCGTGACCAATGCCAGAATAATGATGAAGTGTAGTTTTCTCATGGGTTAAAAAAATATTTTAAACTTAAAGATACAATAATGTGCTTATTTGAGGTAAAGAAAGATACCAAAAATAAAGATGTGCAGATAAACCTCTGTTGGTGAGTCAAAAGGTTGTAAAAGATGTGAGCACTAAATAGAATTTTTTTAAGAAAAAAAGTGATACAGTATAGCGTCTCTCCTATAAAGAGGCGCTATACTATATCACGTACAATACTAATAGTATCTTACTCTTCGGCCAAAGTGCGAGAAAGGTTGATGCGATAGATACCCAAAGAAGGGATTGCAGCGGCCAAGATACCAATCAAAATAGCCCCACCCAACAACCAAACTTCTTCTGACAATAAGCCAAAGTCAGCGAAAGAATAATGATAATCAGATTCGGCAGCATTGCTAAAGAGCCATAAACCCACTCGACTCAAAATCACACCTGCTACATATCCTACCAAAGCCAGCATGATACCTTCTAAGAGTAGCATTACAAAAAGTTTGGTGCGAGTAGCTCCCATTGAAAGCATGAGTGCCATTTCATATTTTCGTTCTTTAAGCGAATTGTAGAGAGAAATAAAAACACTTACCCCCGCTATAAAGATGATAAGAAGGGCAATCGCCCGCAAAGTATCAATCCCTATTCCAAGTAAAGAAAACAACCGATTGATTTCAAAAGCTACTGAGGCAGCCTGCATTTTGGTGTTTTCATTGATAAATCTCGGAAGAGCTATCATACCCATAGGGTTGCGAAATTTGATAAGCAAACTAGTAATTTCTTTGCTAGGGTCATCGGTTTGAGTCGAATCTCCCCCCGTAAGCATAGAAGTAACATTGGGACCTTCTTGGGCATGCTCATGAATAGACCAAACACTCGATATATCGGTCAAGATAAGTTGGTCAACTACCGAATTGTTGGTTTCGAAAATCCCCACTACTTTGTATTTCTTATCGCCATGCACATCGTCCATATTGTCGAAACCGTGGGCACCCGCGAAGGTATCACCAACTTTAAGACCGGTTACTCGGGCTACTTTTGCCCCTAGGGTAGCTTCTAGCGTGGTCGTGAAGAGCCGCCCTTCTTTGACTTTGGCTTCGAAGTGATTCGGGTATTTGGCATTGGTACCTACGATGCGAAACGACATATAGTTGTCGCCCATGGCCAACGGAATCGCCGTTTTTACCAGTGGGTTTTTCATGATACGCTGGGCTTCGTCCAACGATACATTGCCAGTAGGTGAATCGATTTGATAAATACTTGACAAAATCAATTGTAAGGGGCTTCCTTTGGCACCTACTACCATATCTATGCCTTTGATATTGCGCCTAAACTGTTCATCAAGTTGTTTGTTTAGCAGCAAAAGCATGGAGATGATGCCTATCCCAAGTGTCATGAGGAGAGCACTAAGAAAACTATTTAGTTTTTTGTCTTTCAGGTTAGCCCAACTTATTTTAAAAAGATTCATCGGCGTAGTTTGGATGCTCGTGGTATTTATTATCAAAATTAAGCATAGATGTGGGTATGCTGATGAGTGAAGCAAGATATTTTCTGAAGAATGAGCCTTATGTGATGTAAATCAGGAAGTTGTGTTGATATTCGTCATGATTTAAAAAAACACATGGGGGTACATTGAGGCATCACATACATTAACCAATTACGTCAATGAAAAAGATCCTAGTCCCAACCGATTTTTCAAAGTATTCACAATATGCGTTGGAAGTAGCTGCCGACATTGCTCTGAAAACCAACGCGGAGATAATGCTATTACATGCCAATGAAAAAATGGTAACCGCGACTCCTTTGGCCGAATATTATCTTTACGACAAGGCGATTGAGGATGAATACCTGGATATGGTGACAGAAAGCCTAAAAAAAACACTGACTGAGATAGCCGACAATGGAAAGTTTGCAAGGGTAAGAATCCAGACAGCGGTGATTGGAGGACCGATGGCAAGCGTAATCGAAGAAGTCGTGAAAGACCATGCCATTGATTTGATTGTGATGGGGACGAGAGGGGCTTCGGGGCTTGAAGAGTTTTTGGTGGGGTCTAATACCGAAAAAATAATTCGTCGCGCTCAATGTCCTGTGCTTGCCGTGCCGATTGCGGTGAAGTCTTTTTCAAAAATAGTATTTCCTACTACTTTGAAAGACGACCAATTGAAGGCATTTCATACTTTAGCAAGTTTGCAAGGTATTTTCAATGGAGATATTTCACTACTTTATCTCAACAATCCCGCCCATTTTGAAAACGACGAAGCGATAGAAGCGCAGAAAAATCAGTTGGTGGCTATGTCTGGGCTTAAAAATGCGACGCTCTATGTATCAAAACAAAATGTGTTTAACGAAGAAGATGCTATTTTGAGTTTTGCCCATGAGCACAATGCTGATTTGATTGTGATGGCAACGCACCAACGAAGAGGATTAGCTCACCTGCTCGTGGGAAGTATGACCGAAGACACCGTCAACCATTCTGATATTCCGGTGCTGAGTATCAGCATTAAATAGAAATTACTTGGCTAGACTCAATTCAGAGAGCTGAGCCGAATGCGTCAAAGGGAGAGATAAGAAGAAGGTAGTACCAATGCCTTCTTCTGTCTCAAACCAAATATTGCCACCAGCGTGTTCTACGCCTCTTTTGGCGATAGCAAGTCCCAAGCCAGAGCCTCCCTGTTTTGTACTAAAGTTAGGCAAAAACACCTTCGGACGAATGGACTCTGGAATCCCGTTTCCATTGTCTTGAACTTCAATATAAACATTGCCTTCATCGGTACGCAAACGTAACGATACTTCGGGGCGACGGTCAACGGGAACAGATTGTATACCATTGATGATGAGGTTTGTGATGATTCTCCCAATCAACTGACGATCACCCATCACATTGACACGTCGACTTTGAATATCACGTCGAAGAATGATTTTTGGGTCGTCGGCATAGAGGTCTGCGGCTTTGTTGAGTACCGAAGATATTTCAAAAAGTTCGTTTTTGGGAAGAGGCATTTTTGCAAAATCCGAAAACGAAGTCGCGATATCACTAATGTTGTCGATTTGATCAATCAGAGACTCAAAAGTGCGCCTAATTCTCTCACTTTGAGGTAAGTTAGGCGGAAGGTCACGAAGCATGGTACGCTGAAGCTGCTGAATTGTCAATTTCATCGGTGTCAGCGGATTTTTGATTTCGTGTGCCACCTGTTTGGCCATTTCACGCCAAGCCGACTGCTTTTCGTTTTTGGCTAGTTCTTCTTTACTTTCGTCTAGTTTTTTCAACATCTGATTGTATGATTCCACAAGCAGTCCAATTTCGTCGTCTGATTTCCAATCTACCGGCTCATTAAGCTGGTGAAGATTGATGCGTCTGAACTTCTGAGTCATGGTTCGTAATGGAATCGTGAGCATGTTGGAGGCCCAATAAGAAAGGACCAAAAAGATTAAGAATACGATGGCAAAGACGCTCAAAATTGTCGAAATCACCTCAATGATTTGGCGGTCAAGTTCGGGTTTTGAGTCAAAATAAGGGATACTCAATACTCCTAGCGGGCGACTTGTATGGCTTGATTTGACGGTGACATAGGCCGTACGATATTCTTTGTTGCCAAGTGATTCGTTGAGGAACACCTCATTTTCGCGGTCTTGGAGTAAGTGAATATAGGCTTCAGGATTAACCCATTTTGAAAGAAGTTTGCTTTCATAAATGAGTGGCTTTGTGGTGGTATATAGTTGTCCTGTTTCATCAAAAAAGTTGATATCAACATTGGCGTCTCGGGCTATTTTCCCAAGCTCTTCTTCCATAGAGTCTTTGCTTCTACTGCCCTTCAAATGCTCTTCAAGATAAGGCGCAAAATTGATCACTACATTTTTGGTATTGGCTAGATAAGTACTTTCTTGATTGTTGAAGTAGTTGGAATTAATGACACTCAACGTGATAACTACAATGAGAATCAAAGGCAAGAAAAACGCTACGTTTAGCAAAATTTGAATTTTGTTGGTATAGCTAATTTTCAATCGCCTCAAACCATACTTGAGAGCATATACACCAATGATTCCAATAACATACAATACCAAAATGAGGTATAAAAAAGAAAAATTGGAGATGATGTTTTTGAATGGATAGGATTTGGAAGATACTACTACATAGCGCTTGTTTTTGTCACGGCTTCCTACGTGTTTGTAGCTATAAAGCAAAATGCCCTCCTCAAACAAATCCGTACCTTCCAATTCGGCAAGGGGCATTTTGCGGTCATAGTTGTAGCTACCTGCGCTATATACTAGGCGTTTGGTGGCATCATAAATGGCATAGCTGTACTGACGAGTTTCGGGCGCTTGTACAAACTTTTTATCCATCAAAAGTTCAGGGTAGACATTTTTGGGTTGTTCCTCACGAGGATTAAGGTTAAGAACCACTTTGCCCACTAGAACCGAATCTTTCTGAATATCAATCAGACTTAAATACTGTTTTTTAAAATTGTTGACAATGTCATTGATAAAAAAGAGAGAAGGATAGCTTGTTTGATACTTGGACTGTCGATAATAGCGGGTATACTCATCAAAGGTCTGCTTTGAGATTGTGTTGTCGAGAGGCTCTCCATCTGCTTTGAATGATAATACTTCAATGTCGTATTTATCGAAATATTTGTCTAAATGAATACTCTTGATTTTTCGTTGAATGCGCTCACGTGACAGAATGGTATCTTTCGTGAATGTATTCTGAATATCGATGTCTTTGGCAATGGATAGCCGTACTTTATCCAATAAAAACTCCCCTAAGCCGTCATTTTCGGCGATTACTTTCTGGCCAAATTCTTTTTTATTGACTACATCTTTTTGATCTTCTTCATTATATACTACGTAAGTAGTGACTATAGCCCAGAAAAAAGCGCCCGTAAAATAGTAAATCGTAGTGCGATAGCGGAAGGTGTATAAAATGCGAGGGAAGCGCGAAAAATAAAGTATAAGGAAGTAAAGAGCGTGAATAATTACAATCCACTCAATGGCCGCTCCAGCCAACCATAAGATGATGATTGCCAACACCATCCCAATCAAAAATACCACAATAGCACGCGAGCGGTTGGAGTTGAATCGAATGAAAATACTGACTAGAAAGTGAGTAAGCAGAAAATAAATACTGGTAATAAAAATGAATATAACCAGACACACAATCTTGAGCAGGGTAAACGAAATGCTAAGAGTGATATCTAGCGTAAATTGAGATTTTTCGTAGATATTGGTAATTTCTGAGAAACAACCATAAAATACGCCAAAGCTCAGACTAACACACAAAATCGATAAGAAAACTTTGAGGTTTTGGGGTATTTTTAGCAGGCGATGATAGGTTTTGAAACGAAAATAAAAATCCGCTAAATAGAGAGACAGAATAAAGCAAACAATACAATTCAATAGTAAATCGCCTACCGATGGGGCAACCCACGAAGCATAAAATTTAGGATTGAAGAGGTCTGTTTCGGAAAAAAGAAACGGAACCCCAAAATATATCATTCCAGCTCTCAGCAAAAGCAGATAAGCAACAAGCAAGATAAAAGCTTGGTCATAGCTTTTTTGACGACTCCACCGAAATACCCACTGAAAAATATAAATTCCAAAAAATAAAGCTGCTAATGAACCCCAAATAATGGTATTGACAGGGGTAGACTGGTTTTGGTGCGTGTCAAACTTGGGGGGAGAAATCGAAAATAAAAACCGATTTTGAGGGTCAAGTACATTTTGATAAACAGGGCCAGCTTGTGGCGATATCGCTTCAGGGTCAATGGTAAACAGATCTGAATTATAGCCCGATTGAAAATAATTGTTTTCGTTGTTATAATGGCGATATAGATTAACTACCGATACTACATCGATACGGTCGTGGAGTCGGATGTATTGTTGACGGCTTACGAGGTATTTGCCTTGTTCGAAATTGACAAGCTGGGTTTCGGTAATACGCCTAATCGATTCATAATCAGGGATGAACCTATAGTCGGACCAAAAAATCAAGCGACCATTTTGATAGATGTAGTAAGGGTATTTGGTCGGACGGCGTAGGTCAGAAAATTGCGTGTTTGCATTTTGGGAAAGCAAGGCTATCGTCGCAGCTAATTCTTGCTGAGAAATGCTTAGTTCGTGGCTAACTCGCTCTTTGACGGCCGAAAAATATTTTTCTTCGGTGGCGCCTAACGCTCCTTTTTCAAAAAAGAAGAAAGATAGCAAAGCCAATACCAACGAAATCAAAGCCAAAATGGCCAGAATATGTCTGCTAATTTTCTGCACGTAAACCCCTATCTTGTTTTTTGATGATTTGACAGACATAATCCTAAAATCGTGCCAAAAGTTAGATCTAATAACTAAGTAAATGGTAAGCCACCATTAATTATGTATTTTTTTTGAGTAATCGGCTGTAAACCAGATTACTAATGTACTATAAATTTAAAACAACCCTTCCGTTATTAGGCATATTTCATAATAAAGTGAGGTTATTTTACAACCGTAAAACCTGCACCTTCCTCTGTTTCTTCAAAGTCCACTTCTGTTCCAATCACGTACATCAAATGTCTTTTATCAATAATAACTTTAATACTATCAATAACGAAAATTTGGTCGTTTTCGGTAGGTAAATCAAAACCTAATAAAAACTGGGCACTACATCCACCTCCTTTTACGCCTACTCTTAGACCATATATTTCTGGGATTTTGTTGCTTTTTAAAGTGTCTATTATTTCTTGTTTGGCAATAGCCGAAATACGTACAGGAGGGGTATTTAACATGGTTTTTTATAGGTTATCTTCATTAATACGTACTATTTTGCTTTCTGTTTGCGTTCTTTGCGCAACGTATCTTGTAAAGTGCAAACAACAAACCCATGGAAATCGTCACTGACCTACTAAAAATTCTTGTTCCCTCCGCTCTGGTGTTATATGCAATGTATCTGACTATAACGGCTTTTTTGAAAAAACAATTTGATGAAAAACAACTTGACCAAAAACGTAAACAAATAGAAATTACGCTTCCTATTCGTCTTCAAGCCTATGAGAGGATGTGTCTTTTTTTGGAACGTATCAGTCCCAACAATCTTCTTATTCGACTCAATGGTTCTGCTACTCATGCCTTGGAGTTTCAACAGATTTTGTTGAGAGAAGTAAGAGAAGAATTCAATCATAATTTGTCGCAACAAGTATACATGAGTATTGAAGTATGGGAAGATATTAGAGCCGCTCAGCAAGAGGTAATTACGCTTATTAACCAAGCTGCTGCGGATATTCCTGCGGAGGCATCACCGCTAGAATTATCTAAAAAGATTTTTGAAAAAATCATTCAAGACAACCGAAATCCTACTGCTCATGCCCTCAAAAAAGTGAAAGAAGAAATCCAACGGGAATTTGCCTAGCAAAATCATAATCCTAGGACTTTCATAGCTGCATTGTAGCCCGGAATACCACTTACGGCCCCTCCGCGCTTGGCACTCGAACCGCATATGTACAGCCTTTCAAATTCGGTCTCTACTCCTCTGGTTCCTATCTCGAGGGTATTTTCGGCAAAAAACCAGCTAGGTGCATCATGAAAAATATTGCCTTGGGGCAAGCCCAGCTCTTGCTCTAAGTCGTAGGGCGTTTTGGCCTCAATACACAAAGATTGGTCACTGTTTTGAGCAATGCAAGTTTCGATAGGTTCGTCTAGGTATTCATTAATCCCCTCCAAATAGGCCTTTACTACTGACTTTTTTAGGTTGTCGGTGTTTTGTTTAAACAAACTATAAGGCATATCAAATCCAAAAAGAGTTAGCGTATGGAAACCATTTTGGGCAAGTTGAGGTGAAAGAATAGAAGTATCGGTCAGTGTGTGGCAATAGATTTCGCAGGGTGGAAGCGAAGGAAGACGACCCATACTAGCTTCATCATAAGCGACTTGTAGCTGCTGATAAGATTGATTGATATGAAATGTCCCCGCAAAAGCATCGGTTGAGGCAATACCATTTGCTTTTAATTTGGGTAATTTATGTAAAAGCATATTAACCTTAAAAGCCGTTCCTTCATTAGCGCGCGAAGGAGTATAGGCTTTGCCTAGGAGTTTGTTTATTGTTTTTGGAGAAGCATTCATCAACACGTACTTTGCCCTTGCTTCATATGCTTGGTTGCCTTTTTGATACCCAATGGTATGATAAGAATTTCCTAAATGCAAATGCTCCACTGAGGCTTCGGTAATCATCGTAGCGCCAGCTTTTTGAGCAGTATCCTCAATCGCCCTTACCACTGCTCCCATACCTCCCACTGGTACGCGCCATTCTCCAGTTTTGTTGCCAATAACGTGGTAAAGAAAAGTCTTGTTTTGTAGCAGGCTTGGGTCGTGAGCATGAGTAAAAGTGCCGATTTTGGCATCAGTCAGCACTACACCCCGTAGAATATCGTCATGCAAAAAAGTTTCAATCAGATTCCCAATAGGCTGTTCTATTAGCGCTTGCCATGCCAATTTTTCCTCAGAATTGGTAAGCGATTTTTCCCAGTCCTCTTTGGAATGAAGGGGCGACAAAAAGGAGTCCCAAATCTTAGTGGCTAGTATTTGCTGCAATGATAAGATTCGTTGGTATCCTTCGTAATCTTTGGGATGTAGCTGTTTGATTTGTTGAGCATTGAGGCGCTCATCAACATTGCTTAAGAGTAAGCTCGAGGATTTTCCGTTTTTAACGAACGGAGTAAAAGAGGCAGTTTTTCGACGTTTGAGTTGAAAAGGTAGGTTTAAATCCTGAATGATTTTAGTGGGAAACAAACTTACCAAGTAAGCATAACGCGAAAGATAAGCCTCGTATTCGGGAAAAATACGTTGAGACGTGGTGGCTCCTCCGAGATAATCATTTCGCTCAAGCAGCAGCACAGATTTACCAGCTTGGGCCAGATATGCCGCAGCTACCAAACCATTATGACCTCCGCCTACGATAATTACATCATAAGTCATCGTCACTGGCTCACCCACAACTTTTGGGTGATTCTGTTGCGTCCAAGGGCTGCATAAGTAATGAAATAAAGCCCTGAGCGAAGTTCCTGAAAAGGCCGAATGGTAAGACTATTGGTTGAAGACGCTTGTATTTCAAAGGGGATTTCTTGACCTACCAAATTTACTAGTCGAAGGGCATCTAGCTCAATATTATCAAATTGTAGTTTGATTGTTTTGCCATCAGACGGATTCGGATAAATCACAAAATCGGAAGCTTGAGACTGCGAACTTACCGCAATAATTTTGGAGTATTCAAAAGCGAGGTCTTTGTCAACTTGTTTGAGTCGGTAATAATTGACTCCTGGCAAAGGTGCTTCATCCAAAAAACTGTATTCATGACGCTGACGGGATTCGCCTAGGGAGGTTGTTTTACCAATCGGCAAAAACTCTTTTAGGTCTACACTTCTTTCGATACTAAAATAATCACTGTTTGTTTCGGTGGCAGTAGCCCAATTAAGACGTACACGATTGCTTTCAGCTTGTCCACGGAAATAAATGAGCTGGACAGGCACTACATTTGACCACGATAAACTTGAAATAAAAATACTTTGGGTAGTGAGAGGCCCTTCACGGACGAGGAGTCCACTCCCAAAAGTAAGGGTTAGTTTTTTGACACCTACATTCCGAAAAACTACCTCTGCCGAGGTGCTATCAAAAGGGTCAGCTGTAAAACCGTATATGTTTTTGATGTGAGGAAGCTCCCCATTAGACAAATAAGCCGTAGAAGGATTATAAGAAATTTCGGGGGTTATGCCAGCATCTGTCGCATCTCGACCATCAATAGCTACCCTATCTTGATAGTTACTAAAGCTAAGGTCACGGTCAACCCCCAGAATTCTAAAAGAAAGGTTTGTAACAGGTGAGCTAAAATTGAAGGTAACAGTAACTCTTTCAAGGGGTGTTCCTAAAGATGTACTTAGCCAAAGCCCGCGAGAATCGTTTCGAGGGGTGCTGTTATTGAAACGGCGAGTATCGCCTTCTACGGTAGCAGTTACGTTGACTGCGGGTGTCCCCACATCCAGAAATGTCTTCGTCAAAGCACCTTGAGGCGACCACGGTGTGGTATTGCCAACGGTAGTAAGATTGATGCCTCCCTGTCCAAATGTAAGTGTGGAAACAAAAACTGCTAATAGTATAAAATATCCCCTCATACGTTGAAAGCGATTACAAATTAACTTCCCTGTTACTTTATACAAAAAGTGTGCAATAAGCGAAACAAAGATAAAGAAACTTTAGTAATAAAGAATTAAAAAGGCTATTTACAATTCATTAGCTAATTCGATTGCTTTTCGGAGAGCGGCAAGTTTGTTATGCACCTCTTGCATCTCAGACGCAATGTTTGATTTGGCTACTACTCCCATACCGGCTTGATAAAACAATGTGTTGTTTTTACTTAAGAAAGTACGAATCGTAATACAATGATTAAAATCGCCACTAAAGCTAATATGCCCCAATGCTCCACCATAAATGCTGCGATTGGTTTTTTCGAGGCGATTGATGATTGTCATGGCATTGTGCTTAGGGGCGCCTGAAAGAGTGCCAGCCGGAAAAGTATCAGCTACCAGCTGAAGAGGATTGACCCCTGGGTTCATTTTGCCAGTAACTTTCGAAACTAAGTGAATAACGTGCGAAAAAAACTGAGCTTCTTTGTAAGTCTCTACTTTGACCACATCGCAGCTTCTACTGAGATCGTTGCGAGCTAAGTCAACAAGCATTACGTGTTCGGCAGTTTCTTTGGGGTCGGCAGCTAGTTGGCGGGCTAGTTCGGCGTCTTTCTCATCGTCGCCGGTGCGTCGAAATGTCCCCGCAATTGGGTGAATCTCAGCGTGTCCATTTTTGATGTAAATTTGTTTTTCGGGCGAAGAACCAAAAATCTTGTAGCTTCCAAAATCAAAATAAAACAAATAAGGCGATGGGTTGACAGACCTAAGTGTACGATAAACGTTGAATTCATCACCCACAAACTTTTTGCTAAAACGCCGAGAAGGTACAATCTGAAATACATCGCCTCTCAGACAGTGATTAATACATTTTTGAATGATTTCAGACATTTCATCGTCATTTACATTGCTTTGCTCGTCAGCGGCGGCTTTGAATTGGAAAGTGGCCATTTTGGGTGCTTTCACAATCATCTCCAAGGATTCCAAGTCCATTCCCATGCTACGGCTATGATTACTGTCTTCGCGGGTAACTCCGTAATCATGTTCAAAGAGATACACTTCGTCTTTGAAATGATTGAAGGCGATTACAAAACGATATACGCGATAAACCATCTGGGGGATGGCATTGTCGGGTGTTTTTTCTTGAATTTCGATATCTTCGAAATATTCTACCGAATCATAAGTAATATGACCAAAAAGCCCCCCATTGATGAAAGGGTACTCGTTTTTGGGTGCATCGAAGCGCTGAATAAACTCTTGTAAGGTTTGCATGGCTTGCTTACGGTGCGTGAGGCGAAATGTCTCTTCAGAACCATCTGGGAAAGATTGACTTACTATATCTTCATCAATCACAAACGAAGCCACTGGGTCACACGCAATAACGCTAAACCCATGCTCCATGCCGTGGTATTCGGCACTTTCAAGCATGACAGTATAAGGGAACTTGTCGCGTAATTTCAGATAAACTCCCACGGGAGTAAGCATATCTCCCAGTAATTTACGATGTTTTGTAGTGACGGTAAAGGCAGTCTGGACCATTGCTATATGTGAATTAGATTGGTAGGTTGATAATGTCTTAGAAATAAAAAAAGCGGCTCGCTGCGATGAGCAACGAGCCGCTGGTACACACTCCAACATTACAAAAGGCTACTTGCTCATCCTATGGAATGAGTACGCCACCAATATGCAATATTGAGTATGTTGTTATTCATGTCACAAAAGTACAACTGTGATTTTAAAAACCAAATTTATTTGTATGCTAAGCTGTATCGTTTATTTCTTTTTGTAAAGATTATAAATGACCGATACTTGCAAGGTGCGGTTAGAAAAACTTTCCGACTGAGATGTTGAGAGATTGTTGAGTCCATGAATATAACGAACATTGAGGCTAAAATCTTCGGCCATATCCATGAAGTCGAATCTAAGACCTGTGCCCAAACTCATTTCGTTGCGGCGAAGGGGTACAATGGTATTGGGAGTATGAAGTAGATAACTAAATTCGGGGGCAACTTCAAAAGTTAGTCCTTCTGTGATAATATAGCCAAGGACGGGTACAAAGCTTCCATAATTGAGGTTGTTTTTAACTATTTCGTTTTCTCCCTTAAAAGTACCTCCGCGTACCGAAAGCTGTAATTCGGGCTGGAACACCCACTTTTTGGTACGAAAGCGGTAAAAAACACCTAAGTTAGGGTGGGATTGAGCCTTGAGGTTATAAATAAAGTTGGGGGAATAAGTACTCCGTGAGATGTTTAATCCAGCTCTTAGTCCCAAATGAGGCTTCATATAGACAGTCTGAGCCTGAGTGGCAATGGCTATTGTAAAAAAAAGAGCTAGAAACTTAAATTTTAAATTCATGATAATGTTGCAAAAAATGTGATGCGAAGGGATTCTATCCCATTATGTATAAACAATCAATTTAATCTAGGGTCGGTGGGATAGTGTGATTTTACGCGGTATTCGCCGCCCATGCGCCGCAATACAGCGCGCCAAAATTGGTCGGTAGGGGTATCAAAAATAAAAGCCGCGTCTGTGTCAGACACAATCCATGAATCTCTTTTTAGCTCATCATCAAGCTGCCCCGCGCTCCATCCCGAATACCCTACAAAAAAACGGATATCTTGTTCGGTTATTTTTCCCACATTTAAGATGCTGATAATTTGCTCAAAATCACCGCTCCAAAATAAATTCTCACCCACCGGAATAGCATCTTCAATAAAAGATAAACGATGCAAAAAATGTAGAGTATTTTGCTCGACAGGCCCGCCTAAGTATAAAGGTAAATTGTTGGCCACCGGTTCTTGCAAAACATCGTTGAGAAATAAATTGGTGGTTTGATTAAAAACCAACCCAAAAGTTCCTCGCTCATTATGTTCGCACAAAAAAACGACGCTCCGTTCAAAATTAGGATCTCCTAAAAACGGCTCGGCAATGAGTAATTTTCCTTTGGTGGGTTTTAGTGATGGCATTTTGTATCAATCAAATTCTAACATCAGCAAATCTAATCACATAACGAAAGAAAGTACAAAAGTAATGGATTTTATGTAGCCTCACCTAATAAAAAAGGAAATTAGGAAAACTGAAAGCCGTTTGGGAAAGTCTCTTTTTTAACTCTTTAGACCACAGAAAGAGCCTGTTCTTTAAACGCAGGCCGAGGTTTGATATTTAAGGTTTGGAACAATTCCGCATCGGCATCGATATCAGGATTTGGGGTAGTTAGCAGTTTCTCGCCAGCAAAAATAGAATTGGCTCCCGCTAGAAAGCACAGCGCTTGCTCTTCAGCACTCATGCTGACTCTTCCCGCCGAAAGTCTGACCATGGCTTGGGGGATTAAAATACGAGCAGTGGCTATCATTCGTATCATTTCCCAGACCGAAACACGCTTTTGATTTTCCAGAGGAGTACCTTCTACCGCCACCAGCGCATTGACAGGTACGGATTCGGGAGGAGTAGGAAGAGAAGCCAAGGTGTAGAGCATTCCGATGCGGTCTTCGTCGCTTTCTCCCATTCCGATGATACCGCCCGAGCAAGCCGAAATTCCAGCTTTTTGAACGTGATGCAGGGTGTCGAGCCGGTCATCGTAGGTGCGTGTCGAAATCACATCTCCATAAAACTCCTCACTCGTGTCAAGATTGTGATTATAGGCATACAGACCTGCATCTTTTAATTTTTGAGCTTGAGACTCGCTCAACATTCCCAATGTGCAGCATACTTCTAAACCGATTTTATTAACCCCTTTTACCATTTCCAGCACCCGGTCAAAATCGCGGTTGTCGCGCACTTCGCGCCAAGCTGCTCCCATACAAAAACGTGTACTTCCAGTATCTTTAGCTCTTTGGGCGGCACTCAGTACTTCGTTTATTTCCATCAGCTTATGAGCTTGTACATTTGTTTGGTAGCGAGCCGCTTGTGGACAATAAGCGCAATCCTCGGGGCATCCGCCTGTTTTGATAGAAAGTAGTGTACAGACTTGAACTTCTTGCGGGTCATGATGTTGACGATGTACTGTAGCTGCTTGATAAATAAGTTCCAAAAGCGGAGTATGGTATATCTGGCGGACAGTGCCTTTTGTAATAGTAGAATGAGTCATGGTATAGTAGGTATCAAATCAGTAAAAAAATAAGTAGACTGAAGAGATTCGCCTGATGCGTTTTTGTATTGATATGTTTTCTCGACGGTTTCGCCTTTTTGGAAATCAATGGATTTGGAAAAATAAGGAGCTTGAAACACAAAGGTATGAAACTCGCCATTTTCGCCGCATACATCTACTCCTTTTGGAAGATTCTTAACGAAATCTTGATTGAGGATTTGCCCACAGAAAGAAGCGTCTAGTAAACTACCATTGACGCTCACTACTATGGTCTGGAACCCCAAGTCCCAAAACTCGGCCAATAACTCGTATGAGTCTCGCTTCCAAATAGGAAAAACACCCTGCATTCCTACTTTTGCAAGCTGATTTTCACGGTAGTGGCGCAAATCTTCTAAGAAAATATCGCCAAAAATAGAATGACTGATGCCTTCCTCTGCTAAGGGGCGAAGGGTATCGCTCATCCGAAGGTTATACTCTTCCATAGAGGAAGTCTCGGGCAGGCGCAATGTAATGAGTGGAAGCCCTATGCGCTGGGCTTGTAAGTTTAGTAAATCTTCGCGGACGCCGTGCATTGATACACGTCCTAAGGTATCATTGACAGATGTCAGCAAATACTTTACATCATAAGTATGATTTTGTAGAATATGATAAAGAGACAGGGCGGAGTCTTTTCCGCCCGACCAATTCATGAAAGCCTTTGTCATTATTTACCCAAAGCAAGTTGAGGAAAACGGCGCTGTAGCAGCTCAAAGCCTCCAAATAAAATAGCACTGTAGGCAATAGTGCCTGCTAAAAAATTGCGCATAAAAGGAAAACCTTGAGCCAAGCTTTGTATCAAGCCCGACCAATCACGACTGAGTGGTAAGCCCGTCCGAAGATCTGTACCCCCTGCGAGCCATACACTAAAATCAGACAAGACCCAGTGCGATAGGGCTACAACTACTGAGGCAAGGAGCAGATTTTTGATATTGATTTTGTTTAATAACACTTTGCCATACACCACAATCAAAGCAAAAATACCATAAACCCAATACCAGCCATCATACATAAGACCATACTGACCGCGATACACCGCCGCATTGATGACAAGGTCACTTACCAAGAGTGCTAAAAGAGGAAACGTGAAGGCTTTCCAGCGAGAACTAAAATAGGCTCCTCCAAACAGTCCCATTGCACCGATAGGCGTAAAATTAGAAATAGGAGAAGGTTGGACAACGTTTAAAATACGAATCAACGCAATAGCTAAAATAAAACACAATAGTGTCAGAACTCGGGGATTGAATGTTTGTTTCATAAATTTGGAATGTGGTTAGGCTACGCATCCTCCGTACGTGGCGATAAAAAAATGTTTTGGGCAGGTCTCCTGACTTGTTTCATCGCTCGGTACCTTCCCGACGGTCCAATCGTCAGTGGTATATAGAAGCAAGAGAGCGACTTTCGACGAAACTCACAGTTGCGGGGACAGTCTTCGTTTTGCACGAAATTCCCTATTAAGCCTTCAAAATTTGTGATAAAACAAAAATATAGGGCACCCAAACACCGCACAAAAATAAGGAGAACTCCCCACAGTTAGGGAAATTTGCTCCTAAACTTTTACTTTTGTTTCTTCCAAATATAACTTTCATGAGCAATACACCTAAGCCTACATTAGGAGATTATTTACACTTACACTTTCTGGTACTTATTTGGGGGGGGACGGCGATATTGGGCAAGCTAGTGAATCCCCTTCTTTCACGATTAAGCCTGACTTTTTTTCGCACTCTTTTAGCGGCAATTGGACTGGCGATAGTATTGTGGCTTTGGAAAGAATGGAAAAAAGTATCTACTCAGGACCGTTGGGCGATGCTTGGCGTAGGGGTGATTATGGGTTTACATTGGCTTACATTTTTTTTGTCTGCCCATGTGTCTAGTGCTTCGGTGTGTTTGGCGGGGATGTCTACTACTTCTCTTTTTACGTCTTTGCTGGAACCTCTTTTCAATCGCAAAAGAGTGCGGCCGTTGGAAGTATTGTTGAGCTTAGTAGTGATAGCAGGGCTTTATCTTATTTTTAGATTTGAATTTGACCAGTCGTTGGGATTGAGCTTGGCACTTGTTTCGGCATTTTTGGCCGCTCTTTTTACCATTGCCAACAGTCGTTTAGTCACGCGGCATAATGCTCTTTTGATTACATTTTATGAAATGAACGGCGCCACGCTTGCCATGCTTATTGGTATCATGGGAATGTCGTTGGGTGGAGGTTTTACCTCACGCGAGCTTCTCCCTCTTCCTTCTGATTGGCTCTGGATTGGTATATTGGCATTGGTATGTACGATATATGCTTACTCGGCAGGGGTTCATTTGCTGCGCAAAATCTCCCCCTTTACGCTCAATCTTACGATCAATTTAGAGCCTGTATACGGGATAATTTTGGCCTATTTCATTCTGCACGAGCGTATGACTACGGGATTTTATGTGGGAGCTTTGGTGATTTTACTATCGGTGGTTTTATACCCTATTCTCCAGCCTAAGTTTACTGTCAAAGAAGTTTAGCGCCAAATTTTATTGTGAATCTTTTCCCAGCCTTTTTGGTCGCTCGGTAAGGGTGCGTCGCGGCTGATGTATTTGCCTGTAGCGTCTACAAGCACACTATGAGGTACACGGGTGATTTCCCACGAATTCACAAAAAAATCGTTTTGCTCTTCAGTTAGTTTGATGTGCAAGCCTCTGTTTTTGTTTTTAATTACGGATTGCACCCATAAGTCTTCTCCTGAGTCTTGTTCGCAGAGGTAGACAAAAGGCAATTCTTTTTCAGAATATAAATTTCTAAGGAGTCGGGCCTCTTCCAAACTTTGGAGGCCAAGTTCGTCGTTGGTCCAAAAAATGACGTAAAAAGGTGTGCCGCGATAATGTCTTTTAATTTTTTCCCAAACTACATTTCCGTCAGCGACGGCATTTTGGTGGAGATACACCCCCGAAATAGGTTCTAGGGCCTCATTTATATTGATTTGTGTATTTCCGCTAAGTTGGCGGTAGGTTTTGTTGATAAGGGTAGAATCTAAGTTTTCGTTATGGTGCAATTCGTCTAAGGATATTTTATATAGTTGATTCGAAATCTTGGGACGTATATGATGATACCAAAGTTCCATGGTTTGTGGCATGGCGCTATTGATATAGCGGGCATAAAAGTTGGCTTGGATGTAATCAAGTTCTTTGGGAGAGGCCACGCTTGCGTATTTTTTGAGGTAGGTTTCAAAAATACTCAAGGGTTGCATGATGTCTTTTCTTCGTTCAAAAAGTGTATTTAAAAAATTAATATCACGCATTTTGGCGACGCCATTTTCTGTAAATGAAGAGAGGCGTTCTTTTTCCTCTTCACTAAGATTGGGAATATTTTCTAAAATAAGGGCAGACAGTACCTTCACCGGCAGGGTCGATTCTTTGGGGGTAGGGGTAGTATTAACCGTATGCTGTATAAATTTATCATAACTATTCGCTTTAGAAAAAGTGAGGATTTGGGTGGTATCTAAGGCGACAAGACTGCTGAAAGAAGCGGGAAAAGGGGCATCGGTTTGGAGCAGCTTATCATAAAACCTAGCTACCACAATATCGTTGAAAGATGAAAGAACCCACTGACTTAGTAAAGGCTCAGGTTGGGGGAAAAAAGAACTAAAATAAGCTGTGCGGCGCTCTCGTTCGGTAGTGAGGGCTTCCCAAAAACGATTGATATTGTCTGTACTCTCTTTTTTTTCAGGATTAGTAATAAGCCAATTATTGAAGGCTGTCCAAAACCGCGTGTGTTGATTATTGATATTGGCGAGCGCACCTTCAAAAAGAACAGGGGACTTGGCTTTGTCAAGCGAATCGCCATTGATTTTGACATTACTCTTTCCTTTGGTGGCTAGGAAAGGTATACTCATGCTGGCATACGAAAGATTACATTCTTCAATTGGATAAACTAAAGGGATTTTTAATTCAAAACTTCCGTCTGGTTGAAGTGGGGCCACTTTTACAATCACTCGATTGGGGCGTAAAATATTGGTTCTAGATACTACCACTTCAGGCGCACGACGATAAAGCCTGAGTGATAGATTCTCCACCTTTCCCCTAAGCCACAGTGTATCATTTTGGGTATGTCCGTCATGATACATCATCCCTAGTACCACAATTACCATGAACTTTATTGTATGGTTTAGGTAGGATGAAGATAGGAATTGAAAGGTCGATGATGCCATAGCTTTCGTTTTATGGACGTGTGATTTCAAACACGTGTTTTAAGATTTCTTGATCACTTTCTGTAAAAGGTTCCCCTTTTCTGCTGATGGTTTCTTCAACCACTTGGAGCGCTTTTTCGAGGCGGTATTCTGTAAAACCCTCTGCGGCACCCCCCCAAGAAAAAGAAGGAATATGTTTGGGCTGGAAGCCTGCCCCAAATACATTGACATTGACTCCTACTACCGTGCCAGTATTAAACATAGTGCTGATGCCGGCTTTGGTGAAATCCCCCATAAATAACCCACAAAAAAGGCGATTGGAATCTTCGAGGGTGTGCGTAGCATAGCTATAGAGCTTTACGTTAGTATAATCGTTTTTGAGGTTAGAGTTATTGCAATTTGCCCCCAAATTACACCATTCTCCCAAGACCGAATTGCCCAGAAACCCGTCATGACCTTTATTGCTACAACCAAATAGCACCGAATTGCTCACTTCTCCCCCTATTTTGCAATAAGGCCCAATGCTTGTATTCATCCGCATTTTAGCCCCCCAGTTGACAGTAGCATTATTGCCAAGTGAAAAAGGCCCCACGATGACGCTTCCTTCGTGAATGGTGGCGTTTTTGCCAATGTAAATCGGCCCATTTTGAGCGTTTAAAACCGAAGCACGAATGTTTGCCCCTTCTTCTACAAAAATTTGATGAGGGGCATAGCAGTAAGTATAAGGGTCGTCAATGGGCTGGCTTGTACGATTGTGCGTGATTGCCTCAAAATCGGCTTTGATTTGAGCACCATTTTCACCATAAATGTCCCATACTCGCCGAATAACCGTAAAAGACTCAATAAAAGAAATAAGTTTTAATTCATTTTTAGGATCTACAACCTCATAAGGCGAGCGGTAGGCAATTATCAAATCATTTCCTATCAATGCTTCGCCTTCATTAAGACTCCCAACAGCTTTGGCAATGGATTTGGTGGCGCAGACAGCACCGTTCAAAAATACATTGTCGTCGGTGGTAAGGAGTGGGAATTTGGGTTGAAGATAAGACTCAGTCAAGAATGAAGGTCTCGCTTTCAGAAAATGCTGCCATTTTTGGGTCAATGTCCAAATCCCACACCGAATTTCAGAGACAGGACGAGTAAAAGTAAAAGGTAATAACCAAGGACGTATGCTGGAATCGTCGTAAATAATAAAATTGGCCATTTTTTATTTTTTTTAAAAAGCAGGTTTTTCTTTACCAATACTTTTAGATTAAATGTCAAAAAGTGAAAAAAACCATTAGAGTTTTAGAGGCTTTCGCCGTCACAAAGATAAGTTTTGCGTAAAATTTATTAGGTTTGCCAATACAAACATTTTTGACTCACCAAACAATACAAATATTCCAGATAATCATGCCTCAACTTTCCAAACAAATCGTTGATAGCGAAAATCAATTTACTTTTGACCTACCAGTAAAAGTACTTCAATTTGGTACAGGAGTATTGCTTAGAGGTCTGTGTGACTATCTTATAGACCAAGCCAACAAGCAGCATATTTTTAACGGGCGTATTGTAGTTGTGAAATCTACTGCTGGTTCAGCCGATGATTTTGCTGCCCAAGATGGTCTTTACACGGTTTGTGTGCGGGGTGTCGACGGAGAAGGAAATACTATCGATGAAGCTACGACGGTTACGGCGGTCAGTAGGGTGATTTCGGCCCAAGACAATTGGCAAAGTATTCTTCAGGTAGCTCGTAATCCACATCTAGAAGTGATTATTTCTAATACCACAGAAGTAGGTATTCAATACGTTGAAGAAAATATCTTCCAAAGCCCTCCTCAATCTTTCCCTGCCAAGCTGACGGCGTTTTTGTATGAGCGCTTTCGCACATATGGCGGCAAAAAAGACAAAGGAGTCGTAGTAGTTCCTACGGAGCTTATTACTGATAATGGCCTCAAGCTACGCGAATGTGTCGAAAAGCTTTCTGCTTACAACGAATTAGGGAAATTGTTTAACAAATGGTTGAAATACCATGTCAAGTTCTGTAATTCTTTGGTAGACAGGATTGTACCCGGTAAGCCTGATGCTGCCACTCATGCTGCTCTTGAAGAAAAAATAGGCTACCAAGATTCACTATTGACCGTTGCAGAGCCTTATCTTTTGTGGGCCATTGAGGGCGATGAGCGAGTTAAAAAAGTATTATCGTTTGAGCAAATCCACCCCAATGTCATCGTTGACGAAGATATTTCCTACTATCGTGAGCGCAAACTTCGTATTCTCAATGGTAGTCACAGTGCTTCGGCTCCACTTGGGTACTTGAGTGGATTTGATATTACATTTCAGTGTATGAACGACCCTGCTATGTCGAAGTATTACGAGAACGTCATATATGACGAAATCGTACCTACTTTGCCTTTTGATGACCAAATGGATGAGTTGAAAGTGTTTGCGGGTGATATTCTGAATCGTTATCGTAACCCGTTTATTCAGCAAAAACTCATCGGAATTACGCTACAGCAAACTTCCAAAATGAACGCTCGTAATGCCACTACGATTCGGCGTTATTATCAGCAGTTTGGCAAGCCTCCTCGTTTGTTTGCTATTGGATTTGCGGCTTATTTGTTGTTTATGAAAGCCGTAAAACAACAAAATGAGCATTATTATGGCCAAAGAGGCGACGATTTTTATATCATTAATGACGAACAAGCAGCTTATTTCTATGAGAAATGGCAAGGAGTTACGACGGAGTCGGTAGGGGAGTTGGTACAAACAGTATTGAGCAATACTAAAATATGGGAAGCTGATTTGACAAAATTGGAAGGATTTGCCGAAACCGTCACCGAATATCTTACAGATATGATGACCAACGGCGTAAAAAATACTTTGGAAAAGGCCATATTGTAGCAATAATTATACATTAAGGGTTAGATGTTAGGTTTTGACTTAGCCTCTAACCCTTTTGTTTTTCTTTTCAAACAAAAATCAATATGTTGAAAAATAAATTTGTTGTAGGTATTATTTTTTTGGTAATCATAGGGATTATTGGATATACTTTTTTGGGGGAAGAAACAACCGTTTCGGTCGATGATTATATTGCTCAAATAGAAAAAGAACGTAAGGACAAAGATAACTTTTATCGAAATTCTGATAGCTCGCCGATTGCAGACAAATCTAATTTTAAAGGATTGCATTATTTTGCCCCAGATCCTACTTATAAAGTGGAGGCCAAAGTGATTCCCTATCATAGCGCTGCTTCTGACAAGCAGGTATCGGTCCCAATGACGGATGGTAGCAAAGAAACCTACGAAAAATATGGGTTTGCGGAATTTACCTTGCCGGGAGAAAGCGAAGCCGCAGACTTGAATGTGTACCGTCTTTTGATTTATAAACACGACAAAGGTCTGTCTATTTTGTTTCGAGATGCCACAGCACCTGAAGAAACTTACGGAGGAGGACGCTATCTTGATTTTAAAACAGAGGATGTGAAAGATAACAAACTGCTTATCGACTTCAACGTGGCATACAATCCCTATTGTGCCTACAACCCAAGCTATGCCTGCCCGATTCCTCCCAAAGAAAACACCCTGCCAGTGAGAATAGAAGCAGGAGAAAAAAACTTTGATAAATAGAAATAAGGTTTGCTAGTGAATAATTTCCGAGATAAGGAAGACCACTAGTTATATGCTTTCCCCAAAATCCTCTAATTTTGCAGTCTAAACTAAAAGTTTTAAGTAAAAGACTTAGACTTTTAAAACAATTTTAAATATACCCAATCAATATTGGGACTGAATGTTTTATGAAAATTTCTTATAACTGGCTTAAACAACTGATTGATATTGAGGAGTCTGCTGAAGAAGTAGGGAAACTATTGACCGCTACAGGCTTAGAAGTAGAAGGTATAGAACCTGTGGAAAAAGTACAGGGTGGCCTCAATGGAATAGTAATAGGAGAAGTGCTTACTTGTGAGCCTTTTACGGTCAAAGAAAAAACCCTTCACCTGACTACGGTTGATATTGGAACCGAGCAGCCGTCTACCATCGTATGCGGAGCCGCCAATGTAGCGGCTGGCCAAAAAGTAGTAGTAGCCACGGTAGGTGCTACTATTTATCCTAGTCATGGAGAGCCTTTTACGATTTCAAAACGCAAGGTATATGGTCAGCCCTCAGAAGGGATGATATGTGCTGAAGATGAAATAGGATTAGGAACATCTCATGCGGGTATTATGGTGTTAGACACTGATTTGGCCAACGGTACTCCTGCTGCTCAATACTTTGGATTGCTGCCCGATTATGTCATCGAAATCGGCCTTACGCCCAACCGTGCCGATGCCGCCTCGCATCTTGGCGTAGCACGTGACCTCAAGGCAGTATCAAATAGGGGAATCAAATGGCCTTCCGTTGAGCAGTTTGTAGCCAACGAAGCCCCCTCTGCATCAGGAGTGGAAGTAATTGTCGAAAATTCGGAAGCCTGTCCTCGCTATGCCGGAATTTTGATTGAGGGGCTGACAGTCAAAGAATCTCCCGATTGGTTGAAGGAAAAATTGCAGGCAGTAGGTGTGCGTCCTATCAACAATGTGGTAGATATTACAAACTATATTTGTCATGAACTAGGACAACCGTTGCACGCTTTTGATGCCGCTAAAATCAGTGGTCATCAAGTAATCGTCAAAACCTTAGAAGCGGGGACTCCTTTTGTGACGCTTGATGGGGTCGAAAGAAAACTCTCCCAGCATGATTTGATGATTTGTAACGCCGAAGAACCTATGTGTATCGGGGGTGTATTTGGTGGTACTAAATCGGGCGTGACTGAGCATACGACGGGGATATTTTTGGAAGCCGCTTACTTTTCTCCCGCCTGGATTAGACGTACCGGTACTTTCCACGGCCTCAAAACAGACGCCTCTTTCCGATTTGAGCGAGGTACCGACCCCAACATGCCGGTCTATGCTCTCAAACGCGCCGCTTTGCTGATTAAAGAAGTAGCAGGCGGAAAGACCGCTTCAGAAGTAGTGGATATTTACCCCAATCCTATTCTTAACAATAATGTACCAGTCAAATTCCGAAATATTGACCGTTTGATTGGAAAATCCCTTGACCGCACGCTGATAAAGCAAATCTTAACAAGCCTTGATATTGAGATATTAGACGAAACTTCAGAAGGGTTTGTGGCTTCGGTGGCTCCTTATCGGGTAGATGTGACCCGCGAAGCTGACATTATCGAAGAGATTTTGCGGATTTTTGGATTTGATAATATTGAGCTTTCTGACCATCTCTCTGCCAACTTTTTGTCAGGTTTTCCTTTGGTAGACCCTGATAAACAGAAACTACGCATTGCGAATTTGTTGGCTGCCAATGGATTTAACGAAACCATGACCAACTCTCTCACTAAGCCCATCTACAATGATGCTGTACGAGGAAGTTTTGTGGGCGAAGATGTAGTGATATTGAACCCCTTGAGCGAAGATTTGTCGGTAATGCGGCAAACTATGGTGTTTTCAGGCTTGGAGAGTTTGGCATACAATCTCAATCGCCGTCAACGAGATTTGAAACTTTGTGAGTTTGGCAAAACCTACCACAAAGTAGAAGGCAAGTACAAAGAATTGTCGCATTTGGTACTATTGATGGCAGGACATCAGCAGGCGGAAAGCTGGGTAGCCAAAGATCAAAAATTAGCATTTCATGACTTAGCAGCGCAAGTGCATCTAGTTTTAAATGCATTCAGGGTACACAATGTAGAGAAGCAGGAATTGACCGATAAGTCAGTATTTGAGTATGGCCTCACCTACACTGTTAAGAAAAAACCGGTGGTGAGTTTTGGGCAAGTCAGAAGCAAGCTTACCAAAATGCTAGACATCAAGCAGCCTGTATTTTATGCAGATTTTGACTGGGCGTACTTGCTCAAGCAATACAACGATAAAGTTCGTTTCTCCGAAGTCTCCAAATTTCCAGAAGTACGTCGTGACTTATCTTTGGTATTGGATAAATCAGTGACTTTTGAGCAGATTAGACAAACAGCCCACAAATACGAAAAAGAACTGTTGACGAATATCAACGTATTTGATGTGTACGAGGGAGAGAATATCGGTACTGATAAAAAATCATACTCAGTGAGTTTTATACTCCAAGACGAAGCCCAAACCCTGACTGATAAAGTCATTGACAAAGCCATGCAAAAACTAATGTTGGGTTTTGAAAAGGAATTGGGGGCTGTTATCAGAAAATAAATGTAGGGAGTAGGAGACGTAATACACACTGATTTTTGCAAATGGCATGTCTAAGTACACCGGAAATAAACTAGCAACATATGAAGATGATAGGTTGCTGGATGAGCTGAATTTTCAGTTCTTGTTTATTGAAAGAAGTATTACGGCTTTGCAGGCTGCTTTTGGTCATGAAAAAGCCGCTCATATTGAGCTAAAAATTCGTTTTGAGGCGCTCGAAAAAAAGTATGACCGCCAAGTGGCAGAACTCAAAACATTGCGTCAAGAAACCCGAAACTTAAAAGCGGAGAATAAACAATTGCGCGAAAAAGAACTTTCTTTGAAAGAAAAGTTAAATAATTTCAAACAATTGTCTATAATTGTAAAAAACCAGAAAAACACAGACGCGATTACGCAACTGAACACCAAATTGGACGATTACATTCGATACATAGAAGAAACCATAGCTTTGCTAAAAACGCTATGACTCAACTCATGGAAAAAGAACAAAAAAGACGACTTCTAAAAGTAAAAATAGCCGATAAAACGTATGAAGTATGGGCTAATTCAGATGATGAAGAGTCTTTTATGAGAGATGCAGCCAAGATAGTTGATGCACAAGTAAAAGTTCGAATGACAGAGAAAGGCGAAACCGATATTCAGAGAATCTTAGCGATGGTATGCTTAGATGCAATGGTAGCCCGACTTAAAGGAGACAATGATATAGAAGTTATACAGTCAACAGTTTTTAAACACTTAGACTATCTACAAAAATACTTCAGTCCCTCAAACCAAATTTAAGATTTTTGGTCGTTTCAGTTAAGTATATCTCCTATGCTGCGTTTAAAGGGAAATATGTCGAACCATTAAACACACATGTAAAATGGATATATTGTTTTTTTTGCTTGATGCTGCGGTCTCGGCCGCTGTAGGAGCAGCAATTGTTTATTTTGTACTAAAAAAATCCAATAAAAAAACGGAAGAAGACGCCCAGCAAAGAGCGGGGGAAATCATCAAGAATGCTGAAATAACCGCTGAAAACATCAAAAAAGACCGCATTCTTGAAGCCAAAGAAAAATACTTGAAACTCAAAGCCGAGTTTGAGGATGAGTCCAATAAAAAGAAGCAGATTATTCTGCAAAATGAGCAGAAAATCAAACAGCGTGAACAACAGCTCAACCAAATGACGGAGCAAAATAAGCGCCGTGAGAATGAGTTGGAGACATTAAAGAAAAACCTAGAGCAACAAACTGAAGTGGCGAATAAGCGCCGCGAAGAAGCTGAAAAAATGCACCGCTCCCAAGTAGAGCAGTTGGAGCGTATTGCTAATCTTACTGCGGAGCAAGCCAAAGCCCAACTCATAGATGCTATTCAAGCAGATGCCCAAACTCAAGCTTCGGCCTTTATCAAAAATACCATCGACGAAGCCAAGCTTACGGCTACTAAAGAGGCAAAAAAGATTGTCATAGAGACCATTCAGCGTACGGCCTCAGAGCATGCGATCGAAAATACCGTATCCGTCTTTAATATCGAAAGCGACGATGTCAAAGGAAAGATTATTGGTCGTGAAGGGCGAAACATTCGTGCATTAGAAGCGGCCACAGGTTGCGAAATCATCGTCGACGATACTCCAGAAGCAATTGTGATTTCAGGATTTGATCCTGTTCGCCGTGAGATAGCACGTTTGTCTCTGCATAGATTGGTACAAGACGGCCGTATTCACCCTGCTCGTATCGAAGAAGTAGTGGCCAAAACCAAGAAAAACATTGACGATGAAATCGTCGAAATAGGTGAGCGTACGGTGATTGATTTGGGGGTTCATGGTTTACATCCTGAGCTTGTGAAGATGATTGGGCGGATGCGTTTTAGGTCTTCTTATGGCCAAAATTTGCTCCAGCACTCTCGTGAAGTGGCACGGCTTTGCGCTACTATGGCTTCTGAATTGGGATTGAATGCTAAATTGGCAAAAAGAGCGGGTCTGTTGCACGATATTGGAAAAGTATGGCCAGAAGAATCAGAGCTACCGCACGCGATTTTGGGAATGGAGCTTGCCAAAAAATACAAAGAAAATCCAGAAGTATGCAATGCCATCGGAGCGCACCACGATGAAATTGAAATGACGAGTATGATGTCGCCCATTATCCAAGTTTGTGACGCGATTTCAGGTTCTCGCCCAGGTGCTCGTCGCGAAATGATGGAATCTTATATCCAACGCTTGAAAGACTTAGAAGCATTGGCTACAAACTTCCCTGGAGTGGATAAGTGCTATGCGATTCAGGCAGGACGTGAATTACGTGTAATTGTTAATTCGGAAGCCGTAAACGACGAAGCCGCAGGCAAACTATCTTTTGATATTTCTCAAAAGATAGAAAAAGAAATGCAATACCCCGGACAAATAAAAGTGACAGTGATTCGGGAAATGCGCTCGGTGGCTTATGCAAAATAAAAAATGCAAGAATGGGAAGTGACTACTTCCCATTCTCAAACTTTATGATACATCTTTCTTTTTCGAGAAGGTGTAAATTTTCTTCTAATTTCATGCGGACTTTTTCATTGTCAAAATCTCCCGCATACAGCGCTTTGAGTTCGCGCCGCTTGATAGCTTCCAAAAATCTCCTACTATCTTCTTTACTTTCTAATACCAACGGAGGAACTTCCGTAGGCTTGCCTTCATCGTCTTTGGCTACCATCGTAAAATAAGAAGTGTTGGTGTGCTTTTGGGTGCCTGTGCGTACGTTTTCGGCAATAACCCGAATCCCTACCACCATCGAACTTCGTCCTACATAATTGACCGAAGCATGTAGAGATACGAGTTCTCCTACTTCGATGGGTTGTAAAAAATTGACACCTTCTACGGATACTGTTACAACGTAGGTACCGGCGTGTTTGGAGGCACAGGCATAAGCAACTTTATCCATAAGAGATAATAAAATGCCTCCGTGTATTTTTCCGCCAAAATTAGCATAGGCGGGTATCATCAGCTCAGTGATGGTAGTACGAGAGTAATTGACCGATTTTCCGCTCATAAAGGCTTATTTTTTCTCGTCTTTCAAACTTACATTACCATGAGCGAGCTTTTCGGCTTCGTCAAATAGCGTGAGTGCTTTCTGAATTCCTTCATCTTGTACTGCCATTACTTGATAAAACTCGTTGTTGAGACCCGCATTTTTATCTCTCTTCTGATAAGCATAGCGGCCAATCATCGCTTTGAGATAGATCCGAATGTAAGGTTTAGAGCGGTTAAATTCTTTTTCGTTGAATTTGATATTGTCGGCCGTAGCATTGCTAACGATACTTTCTAAATCGCTGTCTTTGGCAGTGAAAGTTTTGAGGTACTCTGCAAAAGTTTGTTTTTCAAGTTGTTTTTTGTTTTGACTGACATAGCTCAATGCATAGTCACGTATGATATTTTTACTAAACAACTCATACAAATAAGGCGTCATCATGCTCGTGTCGCGTGGTACAAATACGTCTGGCGTAATTCCGCCCCCACCATACACAATACGACCCGCATCGGTTCGGAATTGAAGCTTAGGGTTGTTTTTGATACTATCTGCTACAAAAAGCTCTCCATGCGTAAAACGCTCTTTGAGGTCTTTTTCGTAGCTTTCAAGCTCTCCAGACTTATAGGGTTTTTGAATACTACGTCCACTAGGAGTATAATACCTGGAGATAGTTAGGCGAAGTTCGGAGCCGTCAGATAAGTTGACGGGCATTTGCACTAAGCCTTTTCCAAAAGAGCGGCGTCCTACAATGAGGGCACGGTCGTGGTCTTGAAGCGCTCCAGCTACGATTTCGGAAGCAGAAGCACTTCCTTCATCAATGAGTACTACGACACTCCCGCCCTCAAACATGCCTAGGTTTTTGGCCCTGGTTTGGCGGTCATAGCGGTCATCTTTACCATCGGTATAAACAATGAGTTTGTCACCCGACAATAATTCATCTACCATGTTGGTAGCACGGTCCATGTATCCTCCCGGGTTGCCTCGTAAATCCAACAGCAACTTTTTCATGCCTTGGCTTTTGAGGCTTGTAATTGAGTTTTTAAATTCATCGTAAGTAGATTCCGAAAAGCGAGTCACCTTCACGTACCCGATTTCTTTGTCTATCATATAAGAGGCATCCACCGAATAAGTCGGGATGCGGTCGCGGCGAAGCTGAAATACCAAAGGTTTTGGCACACTGCGGCGCAAAATTTCCAGTTTGACTTCGCTTCCTCTTGGGCCGCGTAGTTTGGAAAAAATAAAGGCATTGTCCACTTTTTTTCCCGTAAAAACTTCATCGTTGACTTTCAGTATTTTGTCACCGCCTTGGATACCTACGGCCTCCGAAGGGCCACCCACTAGAGGTGTCACTACGTATACTGTATCTTTATAGAGATTAAATTCAATCCCAATGCCATCAAAACCGCTTTCTAGCTGAGAACGAGCTGCTACTGCATCTTTAGGATTGAAATAATAAGTATGTGGATCAAGTTTTTCGAGCATTTTGGTGATAGAATAATCCACCAAATCGTCGGTATTTACAGTATCTACGTAATTATTGTCAATGAGTTGAAGGACTTCCTTAAACTTGGTATATCCTCTTGCTACATCGGTCATGCCTTTACTGCCTCCAAAAAACGTAGCACCGAGCAAAATACCTGCGGCAAGGGTAATGCTCAATAAAATCGGCAAACGTACCGTCCAACGGTCGTTTTTAATTGGGTTTTCCATTTTTTATACTTTATCAAAAACATAAAATTAACGAACAAATACAAAAGGTAGTTTCCAACTGTCAAAAATCTCTCCAAACTTTCCGTTCTTTGTAACAATTACTGATTAAAAATACCATGAAACCAGACAAAAAGCTTTTTCTTCTAGATGCTTTTGCATTGATTTATCGCGCACATTTTGCCTTTATCAAAAACCCAAGAATTACTTCTAAAGGTTTGAATACGAGCGCAGTATTTGGTTTTCTCAATTCTTTATTGGAAGTCCTAAAAGATGAGAAACCTACTCATTTGGGTGTCGCTTTCGATACTCCTAAACCCACTTTTCGACATATTCAGTTTGAAGCATATAAAGCACAACGTCAAGAGCAGCCCGAGGATATTACTATCGCGGTACCATATATAAAGCGATTGCTGAGGGCCTTGTGTATTCCTATTTTAGAATTAGACGGCTATGAAGCGGATGATGTCGTAGGTACGTTGGCTAAAAAAGCCGCACGCGAGGGTTTTGAAGTCTTTATGATGACCCCTGATAAAGACTACGGACAGCTCGTAGAAGAGCATATCTATCTCTATAAACCTGCGGCATTGGGCAAGGGAGTAGAAATCATGGGGCCGCAGCAGATATGTGAACGATGGGGAATCAAAGACGTAAGCCAAGTAGTAGATATGCTTGGTTTGCAGGGGGATGCGTCCGACAATATCCCTGGCATTCCGGGGGTGGGAGAAAAAACAGCCCAAAAATTGATAGAGGAATTTGGCTCTGTAGAAAACCTCCTAGCCAATACTGATAAATTAACTGGCAAGCTCAAAGAAAAGGTAGTAGAAGGTGCCGATAAGGCTAAACTCTCGAAAGAATTAGCAAAAATTGATGTTAATGTTCCAATCGAATTTGACGAATCGGATTTGCTGATGTGTGAGCCTAACCGAGAATTGTTGTCAGAGTTGTTAGACGAACTAGAGTTTCGAACCCTCCGTAAACGTTTACTGGGTGAGACCGACGTTAGCCCTACTTCTACTCAAGTATCTGCTCCTGCAAGCAACGGTCAGTTGAGTTTGTTTGGAGAAAGTACACCTACACCTGAGCCATCCAAGCCCACCTCCAACAAACCTACTGTCACGAGCTTTGTAGAAAGTACTTCGACCGAAAAGCGAACCGTCGCTAATACATTTCATCGTTATCACTTGATTGATACTCCCGAGTTGCGAAAATCATTGGCTTATTATTTAAGCTTACAAGATTCGTTTTGTTTTGACACCGAAACTACTTCTATCGATGCAATCGATGCCGAGCTAGTAGGAATGTCGTTTGCCTATCAAAGTGGAGAGGCTTTTTTTGTAAGCGTACCAGCAGACCGTGAAGCGGCGCAAGAGGTAGTAGAGGACTTTAGGGAGGTACTAGAAAATCCCAAAATTGAAAAAATTGCCCAAAATCTCAAGTATGATTTGGCCGTATTGCACAACTATGGCGTCGAAATAAAAGGACCACTGTACGACACTATGCTGGCACACTACCTGATTGAGCCAGATAAACGCCATAATATGGATATTTTGGCTAACTCTTACCTCAATTATGAACCTGTGGCTATTGAGGCGTTGATTGGAAAAAAAGGTCCCAAACAGCTCACGATGCGTGAAGTGGCAATCGATAAACTGGTAGAATATGCCGCCGAAGATGCGGATATTACACTTCAGTTAAAAGGAAAATTGCATCCTTTGTTGGTTGAAAATCAGGCTGATAAATTGTTTAAAGGGGTAGAGATTCCCTTGGTGCCAGTATTGGCCGATATGGAGCGAGAAGGAGTAAGAGTAGACCTTCAAACCTTGAAAGAAATGTCGGGCGTATTGGATACCGACATGAAACAAGTCGAAACCGAAATTTTTGCATTGGCGGGCGAAGAGTTTAATATTTCATCACCCAAACAATTGGGGGTGGTTTTATTTGAAAAGCTCAAACTTATTAAGAACCCCAAGAAAACAGCTACCGGACAATATGCCACGGGTGAAGATATCTTGTCTGATCTTGAAGCAGAGCACGAAATTGCGCGAAAAATCTTGGATTATAGAGAGTTACAGAAACTAAAATCTACGTATGTAGACGCTTTACCTCTCTTGATTAATCACAATACAGGCCGGATTCATACTTCTTTTAACCAAGCTGTAGCTGCTACGGGGCGTTTGAGTAGTACCAATCCCAACCTCCAAAATATCCCGATACGAACGCCACGCGGACGCGAAATCAGAAAAGCATTTGTGCCTAAAAACGAAGATTTTGTGATTTTGTCGGCCGATTATTCACAGATTGAATTGCGAATCATGGCGGCTTTTAGCCAAGACCAGACAATGCTCGAAGCCTTCAACAATGGCTTGGATATTCATGCTAGTACGGCAAGCAAAGTATTTAAGGTAGAACTTGCAGAAGTAACTTCCGAAATGCGACGCAAAGCCAAAATGGTCAACTTTGGAATTATCTATGGAATTTCCGCTTTTGGATTGGCACAAAGATTAGGTATTCCAAGAGGCGAAGCAAGCGAAATTATCAAGGCTTATTTTCAAGAGTTTCCGTCGGTCAAAACTTTCATGGATAATGCCATCCATAAGGCACGCGAAAACAAATATGTAGAGACGATTTTGGGACGGAGACGTTATTTGGCAGATATTGATTCGCAAAACCAAACGACGCGCGGTTTTGCGGAGCGAAACGCCATCAATGCACCTATTCAGGGTTCAGCAGCTGATATGATCAAAGTGGCCATGATTAATATCCACGATTTCCTAAAAAAAGAAAATCTTCGATCAAAGATGATTTTGCAAGTGCATGACGAATTAATCTTTGACGCACATCGCGACGAGGTAGAGCTATTGAGTCACAAAGTCAACGAGTTGATGGTCAACGCTATTCCGCTGCCCGTAAAAATGGAAACAGGAATAGGAGTAGGCCAAAATTGGCTAGAAGCACACTAGATTATCGAGGGGAGGGCATATTACCATATTTTACGGCAATTCCTTCCATGACAAATCCCTGATAATCTTTGGTGGTATAGTATTGGTATCTTACATTGACCAAGGCGTGGGCTCCCATACCTACGCCTTGTAATATAAGCTGATCGAGCAGTGCGCGTTTTTGACTTTCATCATTGCCTCTGTAGATCATTCTTCCTTCTTTGGTTTGGGCTTCACTAAGGGGCACAGACTTTTCTACCTTCACAGGGCCAAGTTGAGTATAGGGCCGATTGGTAGGTTGGTTTTCGTAAAAAATATCAAGTGGATAGTCGGCGTTGGCTAGCTTGATAGGGATTCCAAGGCCTCCGTTGGGAGTAGAAACGGGACGTCCACAAGCTGCTAACATCAATATTCCTAACGTATAACTCAATAATTGAAGGTAAGATATTTTTAAAGTCTGCATGTTGTGTATGAGGTGGTTATTAACAATAGGTTAAGTATGAATATCCCGTACAAAATGATTAAGTATTGGGGAATAAGTACTGACATTTATCAGTGCGCTACTCACCAATAACAACGCCTGATATTGGTATGGTATTATAACCAAAATTTCTGGGGTCTTGTATCAAAACCTTACAAAATCATTCTATGTTTTTGTAAGAAACACCTTTTTAGGGGTCAATATTGAGCAACACAACAAAATTTTTAGGTGTTATAGGGCCTTTTTTATAGAAAGTTCAAAAAATAATATCCTTTATTTTAGAGGAAAGCACTGTGAAATGTTTGATTTTGTGAAATTTTTAAGAAAAATATAGATAAAATCTAGTAAAGGATGTGAGAGAGGTATTGTTTTGAAAAAAAAATGGTACGAACTTTGCGAACACTTTAAAAACGACCTCCATTTAATTCATTGATGAGGCAACGGTAATAAAGACATATGAAACAGAAAAAGCTACTTACTAAACTAACTACAGCATCGCTTGCATTGTTGCTCCTCCTGACTGCAACAGTGGGGCGCTCCATAGTGCTGAAGAAGTTGGAGGTTAAGAAGCCAGTTGCTGTTAAGACAGACAAAGAAAAACAAACCAACGATGAGCGTCCTGTCATTCAGGAAATGTCGATTGAGGCAGTAGTTGCACCTGCCATTTCGTTTGATTTTGAGCAGTCTTTCTATTTTTTACCGACTATATATAGTTTTGAGCTACCGGTAATTTGTACTCTTCCCAAACGCTTTGACGTATTTTATTATTTCTTCTCTTTTTTCCGAAACGTTTTCGGCCATTTTATCGCAATCAACGCTCCTTAGTCTTTAGAGGTTGAGAATTGTTGGCTTGTTGTGTGTTTGATCATAAAGCCAGTTTTGTAGATACCTATGCGTATCCTTGGAGGCATGTTATGCCTTCTGACAGATTCATTTAAATTACATTCAATCAATTGTTTCCTAAATAAAAAAATGCAAAACAGACTTGGTATTTGGATTTTGACGATAGTAGTGGCTTTGTTGAGCGTCTATTATCTGTCGTTTACTTTTGTGGCGCGTAATATTCAGAGCAAAGCCGAAGCATATGCTACTGGAAAAGACGGGATTGTCGACCTTAAAAAGAAAGAGCATTATTTAGACTCTATTCGCCGCGAGCCAGTATTTCTTGGTTCAACTTACCAAGAAGTCACCCAACGTGAGCTTGGTTTAGGTCTTGACTTGCAAGGAGGTATGCACGTAGTGTTGGAAGTAGCCCCTTCTGACATCATGAAGGGATTGGCTGGGGGAAGCGCTCGCAATAGCCAGTTCAATGAGGCTTTGAAAAAGGCTATTGAGGCTCAAAAAACAAGTCAGGCCAATATTGTTGACTTATTTGCGAGCGAATACAAGAAAATTGCGCCTAATGCTTCATTGGCTCAAGTATTCTCAAACAGCACCAACCGTGGTAAAATCAATAGCAGTTCTTCGGATGGAGAAGTAATCAAATTTTTGAAGGAAGAAGTAGAGGGAGCTACTAGCCGTGCCTTTCAAATTATCCAGCAGCGGGTTGATAAATTTGGGGTAGCAAACCCCAACATCCAACGTCTACCGGGCTCAGGACGTATTTTGATTGAGTTGCCTGGGGTAGATGACCCTGACCGTGTTCGTCGTCTTTTGACGGGTTCTGCTAAATTGGAATTTTGTGAAGTATACACCCTTGATGAAGTATCTCCAGGTTTAAATGCTTTGGGCGCGTATTTGACTCAGCTAGATGCCGAGAAAAAAATCGCAGAAAAAGCAAATGGAAAAGCCGATACAACTGCTGTAGGTGGAGGATTGGCAGCGCAACTTGCCAAAGGAGCAAAAGCGGATTCTACCGCCAAAGATACTACAGCTAACCAAACAGGTTTGGCTAGTTTGTTTGTCCCTATTTCACAAGGTCAATTAGGGGTTTATGCAAAAGACACAGCTCGTGTCAATGAGCTTTTTAGTCGTCAAGAAGTGAAAGCGATGTTTCCTTCAGACGCCTACATGATGTGGGATCGTAAGGGGATTGTAACCACCGACAAACGTAACGAAATTGTGGGTATTTACTTTATTAAAAAACCAAGTGGACAAGCACCGCTTGAAGGCGATGTAATAGTAGATGCTACCGGCAACAATTATGATGACCGAGGCCGCCCTGAGGTAAGTATGCGAATGAATGCTGAAGGTGCTCGTAAATGGAAAAATCTTACTGCTGCCAATATTGGACGTCCTATCGCTATCATTTTGGATGGCTTTGTGTATACTGCGCCAAACGTACAAAATGAAATCCCCAATGGTAACTCAAGTATTACGGGAAGCTTTACGATTGACGAGACCAAAGACATGGCCAACGTACTTAAAGCTGGTAAACTACCTGCTCCCACAAATATCGTGGAAGAAGCTGTGGTAGGAGCTACTTTGGGTTCTGAATCTATTACGGCTGGTATTATATCCTCTTTGGTAGGTTTGCTAGTGGTATTAGGCTTTATGCTTATTTATTATAACAAAGCTGGGATTGTGGCAGATATTGCTTTGATAATCAACTTGTTTTTCTTGATGGGTATTATGGCCTCTTTAGGGGCGGTGCTTACTTTGCCAGGTATTGCGGGTATTGTACTTACCATAGGTATGGCGGTAGATGCAAACGTACTTATTTTTGAGAGAATCAAAGAAGAGCTTGCGATGGGTAAAGATATGAAGTTGGCAATATCGGATGGTTTCAAAAACTCTCTTTCCTCTATCTTAGACTCCAACGTTACTACCCTTCTTACCGGTATTATCCTTTTCTTTTTAGGGACAGGGCTTATTTTAGGATTTGCTACTACATTGGTGATAGGTATTCTTACTTCGCTTTTTGCCGCCTTGTTTGTTTCACGTTTGATTTTGGAATGGTGGGTAGCCAAAGGCTATAAAATTGAGTTTTTTGCAACTTGGTCTCAAAACCTGTTCAAAGACACGAATTTCGATTTTATATCACGCCGTCGTTTATATTACATTATTTCATCGACCATCATCGCCTTGGGGATTGTTTCTGTCATCTTCAAAGGATTCGGCCTTGGTGTTGATTTCAAAGGTGGACGTAGCTACGTAGTGCGTTTTGAAAACCCTGTCAGTACATCTGATGTTCGTGAGGTGCTTACGGAAGTTTTTGGTGCTGCTCCTGAGGTAAAAACGTACGGAGGGGCGGGTATTGCAGCCAACGAACAAGTTAAAATTACTACGAGCTATTTGGTAGACGATCCATCGGCAGATTCTGATAAAAGAGCAGCTGCCAAACTGGACGAAGGTTTGAGCAAACTATCAGGCAATAAATCTACGATCCAAAGTTCTCAAAAAGTAGGGCCAACCATCGCTTTTGATCTTATCATTACCTCATTGAAATCTATCTTCTTAGCGGTCTTGGTAGTTTCTTTATATATTTTCTTACGATTCCGGAAGCTTGCTTTCGTGTGGGGAGGTGTGGTAGCCTTGTTTCACGATGTACTCATTATTCTAGCAATATTCTCTATATTTAATGGTCTTCTACCTTTCTCTTTGGATGTAGATCAGGCTTTTGTTGGAGCTGTTCTTACGATTATGGGTTATTCGATGAACGATACGGTGGTTGTATTTGACCGTATTCGAGAATATCTACGAGACAATCGCAACAAGAAGGAAAGTATACCGGTGATTATCAATAATGCCTTGAATAGTACCTTAAGCCGTACCGCCGTAACAGGTCTTTCTACGATGTTGGTACTTATTGTGTTATTCTTCTTTGGTGGAGAGGTAATTCGTGGATTTTCTTTTGCGATGCTGATTGGGGTAATTGTGGGGACTTATTCTTCACTTTTTGTAGCGACTCCTATTGTAGTGGATTCTCTTACTCGTGCCCAATCTAAAGAAGAAACCGATGAGGCTAAAAGACCAGCTCCTGCTCGTTTGATTTCGGATTTTCCTGATACCCCACGTGGTGGCATGCAGGAAATAGAAATGCCTCAAGAAGAAGAGCAAAAAGAAGAAAAGGCTAAAAAAGAAAAGAAAGCCCCACTCATTAAGCCTTCTCTAAAAAAATAGTTAGGTGATTTATCATAAGTGGTTAGTCGTTGAGAGTTAAAGTCAGTAACTTATTATACAGGACTTTGACTTGTCACTCACTAACCACTTTTCTTTTGTACTTAAAATAACTTTTGTTGTAATTGTTTGGTAACAAGCCGATAACAACGTATTTTTCAACCACATTTCATTCACAAACCTAATTTTGTATTGTAAAACTTTAACCTAACAAAGAATGGCAAATCAACTTTGGATTCGAAAGCCTTTAGACAAACTGATACATGAATCATCGGGAGAAGGTAACCAATTAAAAAGAACACTCGGTGCGGGTAGTTTGATTGCACTTGGGATAGGGGCGATTATTGGTGCAGGACTATTCTCTATTACGGGCGGAGCCGCCGCCAATCAGGCCGGCCCTGCCATTACCATTTCTTTCATCGTAGCTGCCCTTGGATGTGCATTTGCGGGGTTGTGTTATGCTGAGTTTGCGTCGATGATTCCTGTAGCGGGAAGTGCTTATACCTATTCTTACGCCACGATGGGCGAATTTATCGCTTGGATTATTGGTTGGGATTTGGTGTTGGAGTATGCCGTAGGAGCCGCTACTGTAAGTATTAGTTGGAGCCGTTATTTGGTTAAATTTTTAGAAGGTTTTGATGTCCATCTCCCTCATGCCCTCACTGTAGGACCGTGGGATGGAGGAATGATCAATCTGCCAGCAGTATTTATTGTGATATTGATGAGTTTGTTGTTGATGAAAGGTACCCAAGAAAGTGCCTTGGTCAATGGTATCATTGTGGCTTTGAAAGTAGCGGTAGTGATTATTTTTATCATCTTAGGTTGGAAATACATCAACAACGAAAACTACACTCCTTATATTCCTGAAAATACTGGCAATTTTGGGGAGTATGGCTTTAGTGGTATTATTAGAGCAGCGGCGATTGTGTTTTTTGCTTACATAGGTTTTGACGCAGTAAGTACAGCAGCCCAAGAGGCCAAAAACCCTCGTAGAGATATGCCTATCGGTATCTTGGCTTCTTTAGTGATTTGTACTATTTTGTATATTTTGTTTGCTCACGTAATGACAGGAGTGACCAACTATACTTCATTTAAAGGACAAGATGGGATTGCCCCAGTAGCAGTAGCGATCGAACACATGGGTACTCCCAATGCAGCTGGCTTGATTGTGCCAGATTATCCTTGGCTCAACCGGGCTATTATTGTGGCGATTTTGGCAGGTTATGCTTCTGTTATCCTTGTGATGCTTATGGGACAGACCCGCGTTTTCTTCAGTATGAGTAAAGATGGCCTGTTACCTAGTGTGTTTTCTCAAGTACACCCTAAATTCCAAACGCCCGTAAGAAGTAACGTGATGTTCATGATTTTTGTGAGTTTGTTTGCGGCCTTTATTCCAGCACGAGTAGTAGGCGAAATGACCAGTATAGGTACTTTGTTTGCATTTATTTTGGTATGTATCGGTATCATCGTTATGCGTAAGCAAATGCCAGATGCTCCTCGCGCTTTCAAAACGCCATTGGTGCCATTGGTACCTATTTTGGGAGTAGTTACTTGTTTCTTTATGATGGCTTTCTTACCGCTTGATACTTGGATTCGATTGATTGTATGGATGATTATCGGATTTGATGTGTATCTATGGTATGGTATCAAGCACAGTAAATTATCGGAAGGCTTACACACCCTCGCTGGTGATTATAAAATCATTGGCCTTTCTGGATTAGCATTGGCGTTGGCGCTGGGGGTTATTGCTTTTGTACACCATGCACAAACCGATGGTGCAGATACAGGATTGTTTTATTTCTCTTTGATTTTTGCCGCGATTCATGCTGTAATATATATATCTACTTGGCTGAAAAAATAATTTTTTTGCTAGAATCGTATTTACAAAAAAGGGCTGACTCTATCTTGAGACAGCCCTTTTTTTGCATCTTATTTTGTTGGAAGGGGTGCAACCTTTGATTAAAATTATTTTTATCGACCCAAAGGAATCGAAAACCCTGCTAATAAGCTAAAACTTTGATTATGAACAGGAATGCGTACAATGCCCGAGTCATAGACGCGTGTAAATCCACGCTCATAGCGACCTTCGATGAGCATTTTGGCGACACCTAAATCAAAACTTACGCCCAAACCGCCTGCACCTCCTAATTCAAAACGAGAAAATGAACCTAAACCAATAGATGTCCGCGTGGGAGGAGTTTGAAACAAGAATAAATCGGCACGTGAAACGATTTTTCCAGCTGCGAGATAGTTGAGAGAAGGACCCAATATAACGTAAGGTCTGACGGGGCTATCTTCATAGCCAAAGTCATATTGTAACAACATGGGAGCTTGAATATAAGTGAGGCGTTGTTTGAGGCTACCACCTAAAGGTAGATTGGCTCCTATTAAATTCAATAAATTGTTGGAAGTGATACCTGCTCCGCTTTGTCGGTAGCCTATTTCGGGACGAAACGACAGCCCCCCACTAATAGGAACTTGCAAAAATAACGCGCCATTGCCACTGACTATATAATCAAGCTCTCCCGTAAAATTTTCGATAAATCCGTTGCCCATTGTTTTGGCCAAAGAAACTCCTCCGCGTGCTCCAATAGATACTTGTGCTTGGCTCGAAAAACCTACCAATGCAACAAACAAGGCTGTTAGTGTATGACGTAATCTTTTCATTAGTATTAGAAGATGGTTAAATAAAAAATAAAAAAGTTACGTAAAAATTAGGCCATATATCAATAGAAGTTTTACTCATTTAACGACATTTAGACGGTCGTATTTTAAAGAGTAACGCTCTCTTTGGTTAACGATTGTTAACGGTTACATATCCTTATTCCTGCCTGAAATCCTAGCCAATTGGTAAACTCTAGCCCATTTTGAAGCGAGGCCACCGGAAAGGGCTGATACAGACGGGATAAGTCTACTTTAAGATAACCGGGCTGGGCGGTGAGACCTGTAAGAGAGGCGGCTGCAAATAAAGCTAGTTGTGGAGTAAGTTTTTTTTCTAAGCCTAAAGCAATACGATAAAACTGCCCGTTGACGGAATCGAAACGGTTTACCTCTTCCATGATTTTGTTGGCAGTGAGGTCTATGTTGGTCATCCAGCCTCTGCCTAGTCGAATCGCCGAACCTATTCCATAGCCAAATGTGTAGAGGGGCTTGTTGGCAATTCCAAAATTCCCGCCGATGGTGAGAATATTATAAAACGCATTGACTCCAGTTTTGAAGGTTAAATTAGCGTAGTTGAGTTCGTCTGTGCTTATTTCCAAACGTCGATAGCCATTTCGTTTTACAAAACTAAAAAGGCCAATAGGCACTCCCCCCGACGAATCAGCGTAATTGAAGAGAGATAATTGTACGCCTTGTTGATGAAGGTGAGCATAATTGAAAAAGGGACTGATTTGGACTCCTCTCACTTTTTTTGTAGCGATATTGGCGAAACCACTTATCTGAGAGCCGTATAGATTGCCCAACACTAAGTTGGTGAAACCACTAATCTGCACCCCTTTGGTGGTTCCTAAAACCGCATTGGCAAAGCCCGCGATTTGTAAGCCATTAGTAAAAGTTCGGCCTGTGAGATTGGTAAATCCCGCAATCTGTAAACCACTGTGGTGGCCTCCTGTCGCATTGGCAAAGCCTGAAATTTGTAAACCCTCAAAATTTCTTAAAACCGCGTTGGCAAACCCTGACACTTGTAAGCCATATACACTGTTGCCAACGGCATTGGCAAAGCCTGCTATTTGAGCACCATGCACATTGCCACGGACAGCATTGGCAAAACCACCGACTTCGAGGGCGGTTACTCCCAACGAATACCCGGCAATGATATTGAAAGAGGTGGCATTGATGACATTGCCGCTCATGACGTGGTTTGTCCCAATAAAAGGTAAAAAAGAAACTTGAAACGGACGATAGAGCGTATCCTTTACGTTTTTGATGTGAATCGCTTGTTTGGCAGACGCAAAGGCATCCACAAAAGTTTGTTCTACGTCTTCTATGATTTGGCGTTTGGGTTTAGACGGACTAAAAACCGTATCGACCGACACTAACATGGGAGACGCCGATGCTGCTACAGGTACTTTTACTTTGAGGGTGTCAGAAGGAGGTAGGGTGGCGGCTTTTACCTGAGGCGAAAGCGGCTGAAGCCGACTATCAAGCGGCATTTGGAGTAAACTTATATCCAAAGAGGGAGCCGTAACGGCAGTACTATACCCAAAGTATCGCTCTTTACGAACCTCAAGTTGAGGTTTGGGAAGAGAAGCAGGGAGTTTTAGACGATAATAGCCGGACTTGTTGGAAACCGCCGAAATCAGGGTTTGCTTTTCAAAAATACTGGCTTGGGCAATGCGCTCGCCTGTTTCGCGGTCAAAAACATAACCATTGATAATAATATCTTTGGGTTTTTCGGTCTCAATTTCTACTTTTTGGAGGATAATATGCCCCCGCCGCTCTTTATAAGCCGCCCCTCCTTTAAAAATCTCATCTAGCACCTGCCTTACTGCCTTGCCTGACGCCGTAAGAGTGATACGTCGGTTGATGTCAAATTCTTTGGGATTATAAGAAAAATTAAATCCTCCCCGTTCGCCAATGATTTTTAATACTTCTTCCAAGCGTTCATTGGTGATTTTGAGGCTAATGGCTTTGTCTAAAGTTGAGGTTTGACTCCAACTCGACGCCGAAATCGATAAAAAGATTCCAACAAAAATAGAAGCTTTGAATAAATTCATCTTGGACTGCTTGTATAAACAGCAGGAAGGTTTTTTTAGCAAAATAGATTTCATGGCTGTTGTGATTATGGCTCACAATGACCGTACTTAATTACATCCTTGTCCATCAAGTAGTATCGTTTGGCCTTTGTGAGTGACTCTAAGATTGAGTGTTTCGGCGATGACTGCCAAGGCATTGTCAAGGCTTTCGCGTTCGAAGCGGGCCGTAAGTTGACAATTTAGAAGTCGCTTATCGATTTGAATATCAGTTTGATACCCTTCTCTAAGTGAGGCGACTACATCCCCTAAGTTGGTTTTTTCAAATACAAAAACCCGTGTACGGTAAGCCATAGCGTTGATGTCGAGCGATGGTAGCTTGATGATCGTATCTGCTTGGGCGGTAGCTGTCTCATTTTTTACCAATACAGTTTTAGTTTTTGAGGTCGAAAACTGCACTTTACCGCTAGTTACGGCTACATTTACGGCTTTAGTATAAGCTTTGACGTTGAAAGACGTACCTAAGACCTGTATCTCAGTGCCATTTGCTTTGATAACAAACGGATGATTTTCATCGCGTTTTACGTCAAAATAAGCTTCTCCTTTTAGTGACACTTCGCGTAGTTGCTCTCCAAAATCAGTTTTATAACTAAGTGCCGAATTTTGATTCAAAAAAACGGTAGTGCCGTCAGGTAAAATCTGTTTGGTGGTGTTTTTCTTGGTTTCTATCACCTGCGCCATTTTAGCTTCTTGGGGCTGGTTCAGAAGTAGATAGCCTAGCCATCCTAAGCCACAACTTACTAAAATACTTGCCGCAATACGCCAGAAGTAAGATGTATTCCCTAGAGGTTTGACTTTAGGGTGACTTGGGGCTGTCTCTACAGGCACAGCCCTTTGTGCAGGGGTTTCATTTGTGATGTTTGCAGAAAGCGCCGCTTTGGATTTGACTTTTTGCCAAGCTGAGTCTACATCTACTTTGAGGGTGGGTTTTACTTCTTGCGAAGCCTCCCAAATCTGCTGAAAACGCAACAATTCCACCTCATGGTTGGCTGATTGTACCAACCACTCTTTTACTTGGTGCATTTCGCTAGGAGAGGCTTCTCCTGCAACATACCGCGCCAGTAAATCGTCGGGAATATGTAGATGTGAATTCAAATCGGGTGTTGTTATAAAATAGACTTTTGGTAAAAGGGGGTATTTTTCCCGCATGGTTTCAAAATTCACTTAAAATCCATCCAACCAAAATCGGCAAATAGTCTGCCAGCTCGGTTCGTAAAATTTTGAGTGCTTTTCCAATCTGATTTTCGACGGTTTTGACCGATAAACCTAATTGATCCGCAATTTCTTGATACCTTAATTCATTGAAACGACTTAGTTTAAAAATAATACGACACTGCTCGGGTAATTTTTCGATGGCCAACGAAAGTTGGGTTTCTAGCTCGTTTTTATAAACCGTGTCACTTACCGACTCATACGTCGTTTCCTGATAATACGTGGCGTACTCTTGGTGTTCGTTTCGTACTTTTTGGTGTTTGATACGATTAAGACAATGATTATGCACGGCTCTAAATAAGTACGATTTTAGCGATTGCGTAATTTCAAGCTCTTCTCGTTTTTCCCAAATATTCACAAACACTGTCTGGACAATTTCCTCGGCCTCTTCGGCATCGTGCAAAATCGAACGCCCATAGGTACATAAGCTGGCGTAGTGTTTCCGAAATATAGTTTCGAAAACCCTTTCATCTCCTTGCCGAATGGCGCTAAGTATTTGTGTGTCCGTTAATTGCACGAATGACGTATCGTTTTGGTACAAAGGTAATGCTTTGCCCGTAACGACAGGGTCGTTTTTGTGACGAGTTGTTAAAAATCAAGGTTAAAACCTCATTTGGTATAAGACAACTGTCCCAAATCTTCCCCCTATCCGTCGCATGATTTTTTTTACAAGGGAAAAAACTTCACTTTTTTTCGCAAAAAGATAGGGGAGGGCCGTCAGTGAGTTGTCATACTTCCAAAACGAGTTTTTATATTAATTCATAACAGTCATGAAAAATTTCAAAATCAATTTTATTCAATTTGCCACCTTTGTACTAGTATTAGGTTTTTTACAATCTTGTATTTTCATCAATAACGACGGCCTGCTCGAACCCAAAAACCCTGATACAAAAACGCTAAATCTGCGCGATTTTGACCGTTTAGAAATGGAAAGCGCCTTTCGGGTACGGGTACAGCAAGGAAGTCAATTTAAAGTAGTAGCCTACGGCGACCGTCGCGATGTGAGCGACCTTGATGCTTTTGTGGATAGAAGTGGAAAACTAGTGATACGGTATAAAAACTGGCGCTCTCGTCGTTATGAAATGGAGATAGACATTACGATGCCGGTCTTGAAAGAAATTGATTTTTCAGGAGCTGTGAATGCCGATATTGAGGGTTTTTCAGGTGCCAGAGACATGGAAATTGAGCTATCGGGAGCTTCAAAAGCCAATATCGATGGAGATTGGGAAAGAACAGACATTGATTTGTCGGGTGCTTCTAAGCTCACTTTACGTGGACAAGGTGCTTCGTTGGTCGGCGACTTATCGGGGGCATCTACGCTGGAAGCTTTTGATTATCCGGTCGATTATGTTGATTTAGAATTGTCGGGAGCAAGTGATGCGCGTGTATTGGTTGATAAAACTTTAATCGTAAAAGCCAGCGGAGCAAGTTCGTTGCGCTACCGGGGGCGTCCTGATGTTCGTCCCGACTTGTCGGGGGGCAGTATCGTGAAGCCTGATTAAAATAGGGCTAGCACCAAATAGAATATCAACCCTTTTCGTGAAACACGCCTTAGTGTGCAGCGGAGAGGGTTTCTTTTTAAGGTAGTATTTAATATTGTAGCACAAAAAATGGCATAGAGCAGTAACACCACTACTTCCCCGAAAAATTCATAACTTTGCACTCCTAATTTGAGGCCGTTGTCAGTAATCGGTTATTGGTGTTTTCAAAACTAATAGCGATTATGGACTAACGGCAATTTTAATTAAAAAAAAGGCCCGATGAACTACAAAGAGTACAAAGGATTGGACTATGCTCAGGTAGGCAAAGACATCCTTCAGTTTTGGAAAGACAACCAAATTTTCGAAAAATCTGTCGAAGTACGCGAAGGGGCACCGTCGTTTACTTTTTATGAAGGACCTCCCTCGGCCAATGGCACGCCAGGGATTCACCACGTGATGGCTCGTACGATTAAAGATATATTTTGTCGTTACAAAACCCTGCGTGGTTATCAAGTGAAGCGCAAAGGAGGCTGGGATACGCACGGCTTGCCTATTGAGCTACAAGTAGAAAAAGAACTAGGCATCAAAAAAGATGATATTGGTATAAAGATTAGTATCGAAGACTATAACAAAAAATGTAGAGAAGCCGTAATGCGTTTTACGGATCAATGGCTCACTATGACCGAAAAAATGGGCTATTGGGTGGATATGGAAGATCCTTACGTTACGTACAAAAACGACTACATCGAAAGTCTTTGGTGGCTTCTGAAGCAGCTATACGACAAAAACCTTTTGTATAAAGGTTATACCATTCAGCCTTATTCGCCTGCGGCAGGTACGGGGCTTAGTTCGCATGAGCTCAATATGCCCGGTACTTACAAAGAGGTAAAAGATACCACGATTGTGGCTCAGTTTAAGGTCAAATTGACGGGAAAATCGGGCTATCTTTTTGACACCGCCGATAGTGATGAAATCTACATCTTAGCTTGGACGACCACCCCTTGGACCTTGCCCGCCAACTCGGCTTTGACGGTAGGCGCAGCAATTGATTATGTACTTATCAAAACTTTCAATCCTTATACTCATTTGCCTATCAATGTGATTTTGGCGAAAGATTTGGTAGGGAAATATTTCTCAGAAAAAGGCAAAGACGTTGATTTATCGACCTATAAAGAGGGCGATAAGGTGATTCCGTGGAAGGTGCTTTTGGAGTTTAAAGGGGAGCATTTGGAAGATATTCAATACGAACAACTCCTGCCTTACATCCAGCCACTTCAAGATCAAGATAAGGCTTTTAGAGTGATTTTGGGTGATTTTGTTACGACCGAAGATGGTACGGGGGTAGTTCATACTTCACCTACCTTTGGAGCTGATGACTTTAGAGTAGCCAAAGCCAACGGCGTACCGCCTATCATGGTGCGCGACGAAAACAGCAAAGAAGTGCCTATCGTTGACAAACAAGGGCGTTTTGTGAAAGAAATGGGTGAGTTTGCGGGGCGTTTTGTCAAAGAAGAATACTATTCGGATCAAGTACGCAGTGAGTCTGATTTCAAGCCTACCGATGTACTCATCGCTATCAAGTTGAAGGAAGAAAACAAAGCCTTCAAAGTAGAAAAATATGAGCACCCTTATCCGCATTGCTGGCGTACTGACAAGCCTGTGTTGTATTATCCATTGGATAGTTGGTTTATTGCTACTACCAAACTCAAAGACCGTTTGGTAGAGTTAAACAAAACCATCAACTGGAATCCCGAAAGTACCGGAACAGGGCGCTTTGGCAATTGGCTCGAAAATCTGGTAGATTGGAACTTGAGCCGTAGCCGTTATTGGGGAACGCCCCTGCCGATTTGGCGTACCGAAAGTGGCGAGGAGATTTGTATTGGCTCTGTAGAACAGCTAACCTCTGAACTCAAAAAAGCGGTCGAGAGTGGAGCTTTGAGTGACGAACAACGTGCCAAAAATGAAGCTTTCTTACAATCACAAGGTACCGAAGCTTTTGATTTGCACCGTCCGTATGTTGACGAAATCTTTTTGGTTTCGGCTAGCGGAAAAGTAATGTACCGTGAGCCAGACCTTATCGATGTATGGTTTGATTCGGGTGCGATGCCTTATGCGCAGTTTCACTTCCCCTTCGAAAACCTCGACAAGTACCCCAAAAGTATGGGTGGTACGGCTGATGATGATGCAAAAACATCTTTCCCTGCCGATTTTATTTCAGAAGGCGTTGACCAAACGCGCGGTTGGTTTTTTACTTTACACGCTATTGCGGGCTTGTTGTTTGATTCGGTGTCGTTCAAAAATGTGGTTTCAACGGGCTTGGTGTTGGATAAAAATGGTAACAAAATGTCGAAACGTCTCGGCAATGCCGTTGACCCTTTCTCGACCATTGATACTTATGGTCCCGATGCTACACGTTGGTATATGATTACGAATGCCGAACCGTGGGACAACCTCAAATTCAACATTGATGGTATAGCGGAAGTGCAGCGTAAGTTTTTCGGAACGTTGTTTAACACCTATAATTTTTATGCGCTCTACGCCAACCTCGACGGCTATCGCATTGAGCAGTTTGATCGTCTTCCTAAAGAAAAATTGACCGAACTAGACCGTTGGATTATCTCTAAGGTGTTTTCGTTGGTCAAAGAAGTAGGCGAGCATTTCGACAACTACAATCCTACCAAAGCAGGAAGAGCGATTCAGGATTTTGTGTGTGATCACCTTTCCAACTGGTACGTGCGTCTTTGTCGGCGTCGTTTTTGGCAAGGCGAAATGACCGACGACAAACGTGCTGCGTACCAAACGCTCCAGCATTGTTTGGCAGCGGTAGCGCAGTTGATGTCGCCGATTGCGCCTTTCTTTGGAGATTGGCTTTATCGCAACCTCACCGAGCACGTGCGCGAAGAGTCGATTGCCAAAAATACTCCTTTCAAGCATACATCAGTGCATTTTACGGACTGGCACACTTATGAGCCTTCGTGGGTAGATGCTGATTTGGAAGAGTCGATGCAGCTGGCACAGGATATTTGTTCGTTGGTACACTCATTGCGCAAAGCTCACCGAATCAAAGTACGTCAGCCGTTGACGAAAGTGTTGATTCCGGTACTGAACGAGAAAATACGTCAGCAAATTGAGCACGTAACACCTATCATTATGACCGAAGTCAACGTCAAAAGCGTAGAATTTGTGAGTGATGATAGCGGTATTTTGAAGAAAAAAATCAAACCTAACTTCAAAGCACTAGGTCCTAAGTATGGCCCCAAAATGAAAGAAGTAGCGGGTATTATCAGTGGACTTGGCGCAGAAGGTATTGCAGAGATTGAAAAAGAAGGGTTATTGGTAGTGGCTGGATTTACACTCATGCGCGATGATGTCGAAATCATTGCCGAAGACGTGCCAGGATGGTTAGTGGCTAGTCAGGGCAGCCTCACGGTAGCTTTGGATGTGACTATCACCGATGAGCTTCGCCGCGAAGGTATCGCACGTGATGTAGTAAACCGTATCCAAAACTTGCGCAAAGACAGTGGTTTGGAAGTTACGGATAAAATCAAGGTAACTCTCCAAAACAACAACGAAGAACTCGCGGCAGCTATCGTTACCAATCGCGATTATATCTGTCAGGAAGTGCAGGCAGTTTCGTTGGATTTGACGGCTGACCTGAATGGCTCCGCTACTGAAATCGAAATGGATGAGTTTTTACTAAAAATAAAACTTGAAGTAGCAAGCTAGTTTGTGCGTTATTTGTTAATACTCAATCCCTGATTTCTGTGCATAGAAATCAGGGATTTTTTTGTATCCCATTTTGTAGTAAATTTAAATTGTATCGATTTTGTTCTACCTATTTCTACTGTTTATAACCTTTTATTCCTATGAAAACTACTTTCTCTACCTGTCGCGCACTGTTATTTTTATTATTTTATTCAGGGCATGGATTTGTGCTTGCTCAAGACATCCAATATGCTCCTGATATTGAAAAGAAAATCAAAGAAGTAGAAAATAATCTAGGATTGTGGGTACAGATTGAAGGGGCTAAAATTGATGCTACCCTTCAAGATCGCATGGCATTCCATAAAGTAAATGGGGTGAGCATTGCGGTCGTCAAAAACTATAAAATTGAGTGGGCAAGAGGTTTTGGATGGGCTGATATTAACACGAAGCAACCCGTCACTACAGCGACGCTATTTCAAGCCGGCTCAATCAGCAAATCGCTCAACGGCGTTGGCGTTTTGAAATTGGTACAAGAAGGCAAGCTAGACTTGTCGGCTGATATTAATGATTACCTAAAATCATGGAAATTTCCTTACAACGAACTCTCTAAGGGCAAGAAGATTTCGACTGCCAATTTGCTAAGCCATACAGCAGGGCTGACGATTCATGGATTTCCAGGGTATGAAGTAGGAAAGCCTTTACCCACCTACGCCCAAATTTTGGACGGAGCAAAACCAGCAAATACTTCTGCTGTTAGGTCGGCTTTTGAGCCGGGATTAAAATTTCAATATTCAGGCGGAGGAACTACCATATCGCAAGTAATGGTAGAAGATATTACGGGGCAGCCATACGATGTATATATGTGGGAAAACGTATTGAAGCCTATGGGTATGCTCAGTAGCTCCTACACTCAGCCACCCGCCTCAGGCAAACCACTTGCCACGGCTCATAACAACAAAGGGAAAGCAATTAAGGGGAATTATCATCTTTATCCTGAACAAGCGGCGGCAGGCTTATGGACTAATCCAAGCGACTTAGCTAGCTATATTATTGAGACGCAATTGGCATTGGAAGGAAAATCTAGTAAGGTCCTTTCAGAATCTATGACCAAATTACGCCTAACACCCTTTATTGATAAATCGTCGGCTTTAGGTGTATTTGTTGATCAAAGAGGTGAGCAAACTTATTTTCAGCATGGAGGTGTAGATGAAGGTTTTGTAGCCCAATATTATGGTAGTATAGAAGGTGGAAACGGCGTGGTTGTGATGGCCAACACCGCCACTACCTCCATAATTCCTGAGATTATTAATAGTGTGGCTAAGGTATATGACTGGAAAGGATTTTATAACCCCCAACGAAAAAAGGTAGTTGAGGTGGCTGATGCGCTCCTAAATACATATTTAGGAGACTATAAATTGGGAGATGTTAGGGTATCGATAAAAAAAGAGGGAAAAGATGTATATGTGATTCAAGACGGTAGGAAGATGAAATTGTATTTTAATAGCGATACTGATTTTTTTATTTTGGAAGTTCCGAGAGGCGAATTCTCTTTTTTAAAGGATAGTGAAAATAAGATAACGGGTATTCAACAGACCCAAGGGAGCGACTCTTTTAAATTGATGAAGGTTTTGTGAGTTTGGTACGGGTCGAAATCATCGTTGACGGCTGACCTGAATGGCTCCGCCACTGAAATCGAAATGGATGAGTTTTTACTAAAAATAAAACTTGAAGTAGCGAGCTAGTTTGTGCGTTATTTGTTAATACTCAATCCCTGATTTCCTTGCATAGAAATCAGGGATTTTTTGTGGGTTTGCCCATAAATAACAAGAATTCTTAGATAGTTTTAGGGCAAACACTTATCCGTCAAGCGTCTATTTTAGAATGTCTGCTTTTAGGGTTATTTTTACGGTGCATGAAATACTCTCTTTTGCTGTTATTATTGTGTCATTTGGCTAGTCCCGCGCTCGGACAAGCCAACGACATTTTTTTTTCTGATTTTGCCTCCCGCGAAAAATTCATTGATTCTATTTTTAAAACCCAATCAGATCAAAGACTAAAAGATACGGTAGCTTTCAATCAATTGATTAATCCATATCTAACTCAGGCAAGAAACAAGGATGACCAAGCCTTAATCGAACGACTTCATTTAGAGTGCTTTAGGTATAGATTACAACAAGAAGGAAGAAGTTATGCAGCCAACCTACACGACTATAACTATTTGACAGATAACTTCTCTTCCAAAGACAAACACTATTTGGAGGTAATAGCCATGCAAGCGTATGCCAATTATTTACGTGATTTGGGCAAAAACTACGCATTTACTTTCGAACTATACATAGAGGCGTTTTATAAATATGAAAACTTTACTATTAGAGACTTTCCCCACAAAATAGACTACTTATATGACATTGGCATTGCCTATTATCAGTTTAGGGATTTTGAGAATACTATTCACTATCTGACCAAAGCAGTAGCCGAATCTGATAATCTCTACGAAAGAAATACGGGTTTGGTCAATACCATAGGGTTGTCGTATCGTGAATTAGGGAAGTTGGATTCGGCGATGATTTATTTTCGGAAGCTCAACCAATTTGCCCTACGAAAAAACGACCCTAGTTGGATTCTAATCTCAAGGCTTAACATTGGGCATACTTATTTTATGTCCCAAAACTACGCGATGGCTAAGAAAGAAATGGAGTTTTGCTATACTTATGCCGTAAAAACAAACCAAAAATTTGGGATTAGTGAAGCCTGTATTGCATTGGCTCAAATAGCTTTATTAGAACAAAATTACCTCCTTGCACAGCAAAAAGCACTAGAACCTTACAAGATTTGGAAAGAGAAATTTGGAGAAAAATGGATCCAAGAACGGATGCCGGTGGCTAAAGATATTTTCGATATTTTGGCCAAAGTCTATGCTCATAAGGGCAATTATGCCCTAGCTTATCAATATCGCGACTCATCGTTGGTTATTAAAGATAGCCTCAATCGTCAGTACAATGCTCTTCAGCTTTCTACGGCTCAGCACAAAGTGGTACTAAGTAAATATCAGCAAGAAAAGCAGGCGCTTAATTTTGAACGAAAAAAACAAACCCTCATCCGAAATGCATTGCTCATTATTATTTTTTTGAGCAGTATTATTGCTATCTTGTTTATTAACAATCAGCGGTTGAAGCGTAAAAAACTGGAAGACGATAAAAAAAATGCCGAAGCCAAACTCAACGATTTTACGAAGGCACTTCAACAAAAAACGGAGTTGATTGAACAGTTTTCGACAGAATTGGAACAATATCGAGAGAAGAAAACGGAAGATAACCGCAACGATATTATATTTCAATTACAGCAATCTACCATTCTGACAGATGAACAATGGGACGAATTTCGTAATATGTTTGAGCAAGTACATCGAGGTTTCTTGACCAGATTAAAACAAAAAATGCCAGACTTGACACCTGCCGAAATCAGGTTTGTAGTATTGAGCAAACTCAACCTATCGCCCAAAGATATGGCCCATGTACTTGGCGTAGGGCCTTCTGCTATCCGCAAGTACCGTTATCGACTTCGCAACAAACTTCACCTCCCCGAAGATGGTAGCATAGATGAAGTAATCGCCATGATTTAATGTTTTGTTATCTTGTTGATAAACAAGTGTTTATTAAAGGTAACGTTTTTGGAACGCTTGTTTTTTGTATTCTTTCTCGCAGCCTTCAATTTTTGCTGCATGTACACTAAACGCATTCTTCGGTCTCTCAAAAACAACTTCCGTTTGCAGGTTGTGTTGGTTATCCTTATGGCTTTTGTTATGTCGGCTTTAGTATTCTATTGGTACAATGCCAGGATTCAACAGCTCAATAATAACTTCCCTACTAACCCTGCTCACAAAAATCATTATTAACCTTAAAAGCCTATTTTATGAAAAACAATCTTAATTTTATTCTTACGGGTGTAACGGGTGTTTTGGGTTCACATATATTTTATGAACTAATGCTCAAACTCCATGAAAATCAATACGAAGGCAACATTGTGCTTTTGCTACGTTCAAAACCCGGTAAAACGTACATTGAGCGTTTTGATGAGTTGTTTACTCAAAAGCTTCTGCCTGATTATCTTACGCAAGTAAATGTGGAAAGAATCCGTCATCAAAATGTTAAATTGATCGACCTTGATCTCAATGATATTTCGGAGGTCGAAATGAGCCTTTTGCCACAAGACGACAAATATCATCTGATTCATTGTGCGGCATCCGTAAATTTAGGGAATAGCCCCTCCGCTTATGAAGAAATCAAGAAAACCAACTATAACGGTACGCTTCAATTACTAGAAGCATTGAAACCTTATATTTTTAAACTTACGTATATCAGTACCGCTTTTGCATATCGTCCTCTGGAATATAACGACCCACAAGGCTATGGCAAAGTAGAATATCGCAATCATTACGAAAAATTTAAAGCCCAAGTAGAAGAAGAATTGTTTAAGGTGTGTGCAGGTTATGGGCTTCAATGTCAGGTATTGCGTCCTAGTATTATTTGTGGAAGGTTGATAGATTACCCTCATCATGTAATAGGCCGTTTCTTGGTGTTTTATTTGTTTGGGGCATTTTTTTATCGTATCAAAGAAACCCCTTATAACAATCTTCCGCTACGTATTACAATCAATCATGGCTCAGGGCTCAATATCGTAGCCGTAGACTATGCGGCAAAAGCAATCGTAAGAGCTTTGAATACCGATATACGAGAACTAAATATTGTGAGCAGTAAGTACGTGCCAAATACTTATACCATTCCGGCATTACTGAAAGAGGTGGGATGGCATAATTTTGAATTTACTGACATGGTTCCTACCGATATGAATGCTGCCGAAAAACTCTATTATCGTACAGTAGGCCCGCAGCTCAACGATTATTTATTAGCGCCTGATTATGAGTTTGATGTAGAGGTATTGATGGAACTCATGAAAGATATCGAAGAACCCGACATTTACAGGCATTTTCGTGACTTGTGCCGATATGCGGTAGAACAAAAGTTTAATAATATTTTAGCTTGATTGGTGTTTCTAATAAAAAGCCGTGCTGTTGTTATAGCAGCACGGCCTCAATATTTTATTTAATTATGCCTAATCTTGTAAGAATAAACGCATAATTAAAAGCTTCTTCTTTAAGATAATCAAAACGGCCCGTAGCCCCACCGTGACCCGATTCCATGTTGATTTTGAGCAATACCAAGTTATTGTCTGTTTTGAGGTCACGGATTTTGGCCACCCATTTGGCGGGTTCGTGATAGCCCACTTGTGAATCGTTGAGACCACCCGTCGCTAAAATATTAGGATAATTACCCTTTTTGAGGTTGTCGTAAGGAGAGTAAGTCATGATATAATCGTAGTCTTCTTTGATGTTGGGATTGCCCCATTGTTCGTATTCTTGGGTAGTGAGAGGAAGGCTACTATCAAGCATTGTATTGATTACATCCACAAAAGGTACTTCGGCCACTACTACTTTGAACAAATCAGGACGTAAGTTGGTGACAGCTCCCATCAATAGGCCGCCAGCACTGCCGCCGTTGATAGCTAGTTTTTCGGAAGAAGTATATTTTTCTTTGATAAGATGCTCCGCACAAGCGATAAAGTCGGTGAAAGTATTCATTTTCTTTTTGAGTTTGCCGTCTTCGTACCATTCTTCGCCTAAGTCGGAGCCACCGCGTATTTGGGCAATGGCATATACAAAACCACGGTTTACAAGACTAAATACATTGGAATTGAAACCCGCATCGGACGAATACCCATAAGAACCATAAGAATACAAAAGGCAGGGGTTAGAGCCGTCGAGGTTGATACCTTTTTTATAAACAATCGCCATTGGTACTTTTACGCCGTCTTTGGCCGTAGCCCAGAGGCGTTTTACTTCATAATCCTCAGCGTTGAAACCACTCGGTATTTCGCGTTCTTTGAGTTTTGTGCTCTGATTGCTAATCATATCATAATCATAAATCGTAGAAGGACGATTGAGAGAAGTATATGAGTAGCGGAATTTGGTAGCGCTAAATTCGGGTGTACCAGAGGGATAAGCGGTATATACAGGTTCGGGAAAATTGATGGTTTTTGTATTGCCTGTAGCTATCTCTCGTACATCCATTTCGAGTAAGCCATTGATTCTTTTGGTAATGACCATGTACTTTTCAAAAACATCAATGCCTTCAATTTTGGCTTTGGGGTTGTGAGGAATGACTTCTTTCCACTTAGAGCGGTCTTCGTAACCTTCTTTGGGAGCTTCCCATACTTTTTGATTTTTGTTTTGGGGGTCTTTCCATGTTACAAAAAAACGATCGGTATAGTCATCTACGCTGTATTGAATGTCTTTTTGTCGGGGCAAAAACAATTTGAATTTGGCATTTGGCTGATCGGCTGGAATCCAGCGCATATCAGCGCTTGTAAAACTCGAAGAAGCAATGCCAATCATTTTTTTGGTCTTGCTCCGCCCTACGTAGGTACTGAAAAGTTCATCCTTTTCTTCATAAATCAGTTCGTCTTTGGCGGTGCTTCCTAGTACGTGTTTGTAGATTCGATAAGAGCGTAGGGCAGCGTTGGGCACGCTATAAAACACCGTTTTGTTGTCGGCCGCCCAAGTCATGCTTCCTGCCATTTTAGCAATTTTATCGGGAAGGTCTTGCCCTGTTTGTAGATTGCGAAACTTGAGCTCATATTCGGCGTATGAGCCTGTGGTATTGCTGACATAGGCGGCGATGGTATTGTCGTCGCTTACGTCATAGCCACCCCAAATTAGGGCAGGTTTGCCTTCGGCCATTTTGTTGAGGTCAAAAGTGATTTCTTCGGGGGCGTCGAGGCTACCTTTTTTACGGCAATTGATACCGTATTGTTTTCCTTTTTCTTGTCGTGTATAGTAGTAGTAGCCATTGTCAAAGAAAGGAACCGATTGGTCATCTTCTTTGATACGACCTTTCATCTCTTCAAAAAGCTTGTTTTGTAAGTCCTTGGTGCTTGCCATTACGGTGTCGGCATAGGCGTTTTCGGCTTTGAGATAGGTTATAGTTTCAGGGTTGTTTTTGTCTTTGAGCCAAAAGTAATCGTCGGTACGCGTATAGCCGTGATTAGTGAAAGTCTGAGGCTTTTTGGGGGCTTTAGGAGGGGCCGGATAGTCGGCTTGGGTAAGTACTTTGGTAGTTTCGGAAGGAGCTTTACAAGCACTAAATGCCAGTAGAACAAGCGTAGTCGCCTGTGCCAAAGTTTTGAAGGTTTTCATGAGTGAAAAGGGTTTAAAAATAGAAAAGCAAAATAGTAAAAAAATGCGCATTTTTGTTGAGACATTTTGCCCTCTCAATCTTTCGTATGTTGTTTCTTCATAAGCGGTTATTATTTCTTTGCCTTGTTTGTGCAAATACCTATTTCCTTTTTGCCCAAAAACTAACAAGGGGGCCTTATCTCCAAATAGGCACACCTACGAGCGTAGTGGTCAAATGGCGTACCGACGCGGCCACTTATACTAAAGTGTTGTATGGAAAAGCGTTGAATGCCAAAACACAAATGGTAAAAAATGATGCTGTTGTGACTGAACACGAAATCACCATTACAGGCTTGCAACCTAACACCGTTTATTATTATGGGATTGACAACAACGGAGAAATAAAGGAAGGCTCCGACTACTATTTCAAAACCGCACCTTTGCCAGGCAGCAAGCAAAAAATAAAGATATGGGCAATGGGCGATATGGGTGATGGCTCGCCCAATCAACGCTCTGTAAGGGATGCTTATATCAATAGTATCAAAAAAGATAATACCCAAACAGACGTTGTGTTGTTGCTAGGTGATAATGCCTATGGTATTGGAACTGATGAAGAGTATCAACTCAACTTTTTCAATGTTTATCAAAATCATTTTCTAAAAAACAATGTGCTGTGGACCATTCCGGGCAATCACGAATACTATTCTGGAGCTCAGAATCGTCGAGACGTGGCGTATTTTCAAGTGTTTTCTTTGCCCCAAAATGGCGAGGCAGGAGGCGTAGCTTCTGGTTCCGAAATGTATTATTCTTTTGACTATGGCAATGTGCACTTTGTGGCGTTGGATTCTTATGGAATTGAAGAAGATCGTTATCGACTGTACGATACTTTGAGTCCTCAAGTCGAATGGCTCAAAAAAGATCTTATTGCCAACAAACAACCTTGGACGATTGTGATGTTTCATCATCCGCCTTATACTCGTAATTCGCATGATTCGGATTCGGAAGAAGAACTGAAGCTTATTCGTCAAAATCTAAACCCTATTTTGGAACGGTTTAAAGTGGATTTGGTTTTGAGCGGGCACAGTCACTTGTACGAACGCTCGCGCCCTATGCGTGGGCATGCGGGACTTTCTACTACATTTCGAGACGATTTGCATTTGACGAGCCTTTCGTCGGGGCGCTATGATGGAGGAGAAAACACTTGTGCGTATGTCAAAAATGGCGGAGATGAAGGCGTAATTTATGTAGTGGCAGGTTCGTCAGGACAAAACAATGGTTTCAACGGAATTGCCCATCCCGCTATGCCGTTCAAAAATTCAATCAATGGCGGCTCGGTAGTGATAGAGGTAGAAGATAATCGACTGGATTTTAATTGGCTTTGTAATGACCGCATTGTGAGAGACCAATTTACGATTTTTAAAAATGTCCCTAAAACCGTTCATTTAAAAGCTCAACATGGAGAGAAGGTAGTTTTAAGACCCGATTGGAAAGGACCTCACCGGTGGTCAGATGGAAGTACCACATCGACTTTTGATTTTAGACTTTTACAAGATACTATCATTACAGTAAAAGATGAATTGGGCTGTTTGGAACAAAAGTTTGTGGTTAACATCTCCATCAAACCTTCCATAAAGACCCGTACTCCTCAGGCCGTTTGTGAAGGTCAAAATCTTAATGTTTCATATCTAGTAGAAAATACCGACCAGCGTCAGTGGCAATATCGAGTACAATTGTCGGATGAGAAGGGAGGTTTTGGGAAACCTACTTTTTTAGAAAATAGTGGAGAACAAAATGCCGAATTAAGAGTCGCAATCCCAAAAGGAATACCGCAAAGTGCAGCCTATAAAATTAGAGTAATTGCCAATGTGGCTGGGTTTGAGTATACTGCTTCGGATGCTTTTGCAATCAAACAAAAAGCTACAGCTACCCTTAGCGGAGATACCACTATAGAGGCAGGGAAAAGTGCTGAGTTAAAATTGTTGTTTATGGGTACACCACCGTGGACTTATAAATTATCAGGAGGAGCTACGGCTACCACTACTACCAATCCCCTCCTTATTTCTGTAAACCCGCAAATCACGACCCTGTATGAGCTGGAAACTCTCACAAATGCTTGCGGAAATGGCGAATACCAAGGTAAAGCCCAAGTGGTAGTGGTTCCAAAAATCACAAGCACGCTGTCGGTCAATCAGGTGCTATGTGACGAAACTACGGCATTTTTAAATTTTCAAGTAGCAGGTGTTTTGCCCAACAATACTCGTTTTGTGGCGCAGCTGTCTGATGCCAATGGCAATTTTAACACTCCTAAAAACATAGGCAGTGGTATTGAGAGTCCTATCAAAATTGTTGTTCCTAAAGAAGTCGAATTTGGAGGGAATTACCAATTGAGGACAGTCCCCGACCAAGTCAGTGTATACAATGCAGCACCGACGGGTGTCTTTGCAATCAAACAACGCGCAAAAGCCATCATAAGCGGTGATACAATCGTACAATTAGGCGAAAAGGCCATGTTGAAGCTCTCATTTCAAGGACAAGCACCTTGGACCTACAAACTATCTGATAGTACCTCTGCCACTACTACGGAGCGTTTTGTGTCCGTGCCTGTCTCACCTGACTTGGCTACTACTTATACCCTAAAATCGGTAACAAATATTTGTGGGATAGGAACAGTGAGTGGCAGTGCAAGGGTGAATGTAGCCGTAACAAGCACTATGCCTCAAGAGACTCAGCTAAAGGTGTATCCCAATCCTGCTCAAAATAGAATTTTTATAGAAGTAGAAGCTACTCAAAACAAAACTTTAGAGTGGGAACTATGGAATGTGGAAGCTAAGGTAGTAAAACAAGGAAGCTTACGAAGAAGTCAACGAAATCAGACTGAAGTAGATATTCATAGTTTACCGGCAGGGGTGTATCTACTCAAAATGGTGTTTGCAGGAGCGACGATTGAGCGCAAAATCATTAAACTCTAGCTCTTAGCTTAGGATTGCGGCAGAGAAGTTTTGAATCACGGTATTGGAAAAATGTCTGGATTACGCCTAAGTCCGCTTCTGCCCAATCCAACTTATATATTTCTTCAATCTTTACCCATTTGTATTGAAGATGTTCTGTAAGTACAATAGGGGCACTCATAATGCGACATATATAAGGCACTAGACAAATGATGCGATGCGTGTCTTCTTTGTAGGTAGGTGCTAAACGAACACCTATTTCAATCTCAACACTCATCTCTTCCATTATCTCTCGGTGAAGGGTTTCTTCTTCGCTTTCACCTTCTTCTACTTTGCCACCCGGAAACTCCCATTTGAAGGCCAGCGACATACCATCACTGCGTTGAGCAGCAAAGATACGCCCCTCCTTCTCGAAAATAGCACAAGGGACTATTACGAGCTTTTTGGGATGTTCGGAGGGATGAGAGTGAGACATACGCGGGTATTTATTTTTATACAAAGGTACGACGTAAAATCATTTTAATGTTGTTTTTTTATCAAATGGTCATCAACTTCAGAAATATTTTTTACTTTCAAGCCAGTTTTATGAGTTATTTTAAATTAAATATGACAAAACAAATATATTTTTTATTCTGAAAATTTATCATTCAAACATAATCTTAATTCAACCACTTCTCTTATATCATGTTTACGGAAAAAGACCTTATTCAAATTGCTAACCAAGGGATTTCACTTGAAACGATTCAGCAACAAATTGCTCATTTTCAAACAGGTTTTCCTTATCTAAAAGTACTCAAAGCGGCGACAGTGGGAGACGGAGTGGTACGGGTTGAGGAAAACGAATTAGCCACATTGGTGGAGGAGTTTGACACCCAATCGGCTGATATTTCTTTATTAAAATTTGTACCTGCTTCGGGCGCCGCTACTCGGATGTTTAAATCACTTTTTGCTTATAAAGATGAAGGCAAGAGTGATAAGTCTATCGTAGAATTTGGTGAGCGTTTGCGCGATTTTGCTTTTTTTGAAGATCTCAAAACCGCAATGGCAAAAGATGATATTGACATTGAGACCGAAATTGCTGCGGGTAACTTTCAGAAAATCGCCGATTATCTTCTTTCAAGCAAGGGCCTAGATTATGGAAATCTGCCAAAAGGCCTATTAAAATTTCATCGTTATGAAACGGGCGCTCGTACTCCCGTGGAAGAGCACTTGATTGAAGGAACCAATTATGCCAATGCGGCTGGGGTAGTTCGTATTCATTTTACGGTTTCGCCTGAGCATCGTAGCCGTTTCGAGGCCTTGATTGATGTCGTAAAACCCCATTATGAAGATGAGTTTGGGGTAACGTATGATATCAGCTTTTCTGAACAAAAGCCCTCAACTGATACCATTTCTGTCAATATGGACAATACGCCTTTCCGAAACTCGGACGGCAGTCTACTGTTCAGACCGGCCGGTCACGGGGCTTTGTTGGCCAATTTGGATGACCAAGACGGAGATGTGGTTTTTATCAAAAACATTGATAACGTAGTGCCTGACCAGCTCAAAGAAACCACTTTTGTTTACAAAAAAGTATTGGGGGCGTTGCTTTTGAAATATCGCCAGCAAATATTTGATTTTCAAGAAAATATCGAAAACGGTGGTAAAGATGATACACTCATAGAAGAACTAGCTTCATTTTATGAAAAGATACTTTTCACTTTACCGCCATCAGGTTTTGAAACTTGGAGTGGTGCCCAAAAACTTGCCTATTTTGCCGAAAAACTAGACCGTCCTGTACGGCTTTGTGGTATGGTTAAAAACGTGGGTGAGCCAGGTGGTGGCCCTTTCTGGGCCCTTAATCCTGATGGTACTACTTCTCTTCAAGTGGTAGAATCAGCGCAGATTGATATGAGTGATTCGGCACAAAAAGCTTTGTTTGATACTGCTACCCACTTCAATCCCGTCGATTTGGTGTGTTCGTTGAGGGGGTACAAAGGCAAAAAGTTTTCACTGATGTCTTTTAGAGATATTAATACAGGATTTATTACCCAAAAATCAAAAGATGGTAAAGATCTAAAAGCGCAAGAGCTTCCGGGACTCTGGAATGGTTCGATGTCTGATTGGAATACGGTATTTGTGGAAGTGCCGCTTATTACTTTCAACCCCGTCAAAACTGTCAACGATTTGTTGAGGAAAGAACATCAAGGCTAAAAAGTAAAGGCGGGAATTCCCGCCTTTACTTTTTTATGATTTTTTTATGAAGCCATTGGTTTTCAATTTTGACGCGAATCAGATAAGTACCTAAGGGAAGATTACGTATATCAATCGTATCTTCAAAATCAGGTCTCATATCCCATTGCCGTTTTTGAATTAGTCTACCTTGTAAATCCAGCAGTTCCCATTCTTGAGCTTTGGGATGAGAGGTTTTGAGATAAAGCTGATTGGTAGAAGGATTTGGGAACACCGTAAAAATATCTTGCTGAGCTGGATTGATGCTCGTAATGATGACATTGGCTGTGGCGCTGCCCGAAACCGTACCCGTACCACAACCATTAGAGACTGATTTTAAGGTATAAGTTGTGGGGAAATCGGGCTTTACTGTGACGATAGCAGGAGACGTGCTAGTAGTAGCCGTGGTATTGTCAGACAATACGTACGTCCAAGGACCATCACCTCCTAGCTGTATAATCAATAAAAACTCTTCGCCCGGTTTGATTGGGAAATTACCGCCACCGCTAAGCACGGCAGTAGGCGCAAGAGCCAACGAAAAAGGAGCAGAGGGAACACTCACAATCGCCGCATTATTTACTGCTATGGTACGTATTTGATATTTCCCGTTTTGTTCGAGCGTTGTAGGGATAGATACTTTAATGGGGCTTTGGCTGGCCGTACCAATAATGGTTGGGTTGGCAAAAGACCCATTTTTATCGGATAATTGCGCTTGAAACACCGTATTGGCTGGGAGTGAGCCGCCAATCGTAAATTTTATGTCTGTTTCTTTACCAGCGCAGATGCCAGTGCTCAAGTCTTCGGTCATGATGCGGGGAATCACCGTCACAGTAGCACTACCAGTAGCAGTTCCTTCTCCACAGGCGTTTTTGACCGACGTGATGGTATAAGCCGTGGTTTGAGAAGGTGTCAGGTTTATGGTCAAAGGAGAAGTAGAAGTTGAGCCAGTAGTTCCGTCGGATAAAGTATAGGTCCAAGGGCCTTCTCCTGAGAAGGTAAGTACCAAAGAGGTGTTTTCTCCAAAATTGATAGTTGTATTGCCACTAATAGAAGCACTAGAACGTACTTTAAGTACAAAAGGCTCGCTGCTTACGCTGCTAGCAGGAGCACTGGCAATCACCCGAATACGGTACAAACTGCCAGCGGGTAAGGTAGTCGGTAAAGTAATATTGATAGGGCTACTTGAGGCGGTTCCTAATGACAAAGGATTTGTAAAACTCCCTACGGCATCAGATAGCTGAGCTGTATATGTCACGGTCGTCGAGAAAATGCCACTAACGGTAAAAGGCAAACTAACTCCTACGCCGGCACACACACTTCCTAAAGCTAATTCTGCCACGCTAATACGAGGAATGACCGTAATAAGAGCATTGCCCGAAACGGTACCTATGCCACAGGCATTGCTTATTGAAGTGAGCGTGTAGTTAGTAGTAGTAGTGGGGGCTACTCGTACGGTGGTGGGGGAGGTATTGGTAGTGGCAGCGGTACGGCCACTGATTTGGTAAGTCCAAGGTGCTTCACCCGTAAACGCAACGGAAAGGTTGGTAGAGTCGCCAATACCGATGGTATTGGTGCCAGTAATGATAGCAGTGGGTAAGGGCTTTATCGCAAAAGCATCAGTGGTATTGGAAGAGGCTGCGGCATTGGCTACTACTCTGATACGATAGCCCGCTCCAGCGGCGAGATTGGCTGGCAGCACCACACTAATAGGGCTAGCAGTAGCTGTACCTATGGCAATAGGACTGCCAAAACTCCCCGTAGCATTTGACAATTGGGCAGTATACGTCACTTGAGTGGTATCAAAAGTACCTATTTGAGTAAATGCTACTGACGAAGAAGCTCCCGCACAGAGGCTTGTAGGAGTAAAACTGGCATTGATGATAGGAAGTACCTTGATACGGGCACTGCCTGCCACGGTGCCTGGGCCGCAGGCATTACTAACAGATTGTAAGGCATAGGTCGTCGAAACAGTGGGCTGTACAGCTCCTAGGAGAGGGTTGGTGGAAGTAGTGCCTGTGTTTGTATTGGTAAATGTGTAAGTCCAAGGACTACTGCCTGTAAACTGCACAGTGAGGGTGGCACTTCCTCCTCTGATGATAGTAGTGTCGCCTTTGAGAGTGGCTGTAGCGGGATGGAGTAGGGTAAAAGATTCGGAGGGGACATAAGTAACACCCGCCACATCTGTAATGACCCTAATACGATAATCTCCCACGGGGGTGTTGGCAGGAATAGTAACTACAATAGGGCTACTTGTACCAGTGGCAAGTACGGTAGGAGTAGAAAAAGTAAAAGACCCGCTAGAGTTGGAAAGCTGAACGGTATATTGGCGATTTCCGGTGACGTTCGAAACCAAAAATGCCACTGACAAGTTAGTACCCGAACAAATAGTCGTGGGTACATTGCTGGTCACAATAAAAGGAAACTGCGCAAATAACTTATTTTGAGCTAGTAGTAAATTTAAAAATATGAATGTAAAACGATAAAACAATCTCATAAAATATTGTCCGTTAAATGTTATCTGAAGCGAATTAAAAGATAAAAAATTTCAGATAACGTATAATCTACCTCAATCCTACTAGCAAAGATACAAGACCCTACGTGAGAATTTTGTATTTTCGCCCCAATTCTATAAAAAACATGTCTATCCGTATCCAAAACCTTACGAAAATTTATGGCAGTCAAAAGGCTGTCGATGATATAAGTTTTGATGTAAATCCCGGAGAAATTGTAGGTTTTTTGGGCCCTAATGGTGCGGGTAAATCTACTACCATGAAAATCACCACTTGCTATTTATCGGCTACTAGCGGTAAAGTAGAAGTCAATGGTTTTGAGGTAGCTCAGCACTCCATGCAGGTACGGCGTAGTATAGGGTATTTGCCAGAGCACAATCCTCTCTACACTGATATGTACATCAAAGAGTTTTTGCGTTTTGTGGGAGCCTTGTATGACCTCAAAGGTAGAGAACTTACCCTTCGAGTCAATGAAATGATAGAAATGTGTGGGTTAGAGATAGAGCAACACAAAAAAATTGGGCAGTTATCCAAAGGCTATCGGCAGCGTGTAGGTTTGGCGCAGGCATTGATTCACAATCCACCCGTACTTATCTTGGATGAAGCTACTACAGGCCTAGACCCCAATCAAATCATTGAGATTAGAAATCTTATCAAGACCGTTGGTCAACAAAAAACCGTATTGTTTTCGTCGCATATTATGCAAGAGGTAGAGGCTATTTGCAATCGTGTTGTCATTATCAATCGAGGTAGAGTAGTGGCCAATCGTATTTTGGAAGATTTACAAAATGAAGGTAAACCGCTCGAAGAAGTTTTCAGAGAGCTAACTACGCAATAGCTTATCTTTGAATTTCGTTTGAAACAAAAGCCTTATTTCGCACGTATTATACTAAGTATCTTTTATTCTTTATTTATAACAACACCATGAGAAATACCACATTGATGCTAGGGGTTCTTGGCTGGCTTTTTGCATTTTCGGCCTTGGCCCAAAATACAGCTAATCCCGATGCACCTCCGGTAAGGCAGGAAGAAGGACCTATCAAGGTTATGAATGAACCTCCCAAGAAAAAACCCGAGCGTGCTCCTTCAGCTTTGGACAAATTGCGCTTAGGGGGAAGTATCGGCCCGCTTTCGTTTGGAACAGTGACGAGTATAGGCGTATCGCCCGTGGCGGGATATCAAGTAACAGACCGCTTGGCCTTGGGTGCTGGTGTCACTTATCAATACACGAGTATTCGTTATCGTTCTTTTGGGAGTACTGCTGCCTACAAAGAAAGCTACGATAACTACGGAGGGAGAGTGTTTGGGATGTTTAATGTATTTGAAAGCATCAATCTAAACGCAGAGTACGAAACCCTAAATGTCCAATACCGCGATTATCTCTCCAATGGGATTGCCCGTCGTAAATGGATTAATTCTGCTCTGGTGGGAGCTTCCTATTCTACACCCATAGGTGGGCGATTTATTAAAGCATTCAACATTATGTTGCTTTACAATCTGAGCTACAATAGTCTCGTCAATCCTTCGTATCCTTCCGAAAATATTTATCCTACTTCTAGCCCTTTGGTAATTAGAGCGGTATTGTTTTAGGAGGAGGTGGTTCAATAAAAAATGGAAATCGGCATTCACCGATTTCCATTTTTTATTGGTATATGAAGAGTTAAAAAACTTTATTCTTTTACACTCTCAAATTGGGTCAGGCGATGGCCCATTTTGTCTCTTTTAGTAAGCAAATATCCTTCATTATGAGGGTTAGCAAGCATCTCGATGGGAGTTACGTCCACGATTTCGAGACCATATCCCATCAAGCCTACTCTTTTCTTAGGATTGTTTGAAATCAGATTGATTTTGCTGATTCCCAAATCGCGCAAAATTTGGGCTCCTACACCATAATCGCGCTCGTCCATTTTGAAGCCCAGAGCAATATTGGCTTCCACAGTATCAAGGCCATTTTCTTGAAGTTTATAAGCCTTCAATTTGTTGATAAGACCAATCCCACGGCCTTCTTGATTCATATAAACCACCACTCCTTTGCCAGCTTTTTCGACCATTTGCATAGAAGCATGAAGCTGTGGTCCACAGTCGCACCGGCACGATCCAAAAATATCGCCAGTAACACAAGAAGAGTGCACTCTTACTAAAATAGGTTCGTCTTTTTCCCAAGTGCCTTTAATGAGAGCTAAGTGCAAATCGTCGGTATTGGTTTGTCTAAACGCAACCATCTCAAAATGCCCCCATTCAGTAGGCATATCTACGGCGATTTCGCGCTTGATGAGCGTTTCGGTACGAAGGCGATACTCAATCAGGTCTTTGATGGATACTAGCTTCATATCAAACTTGTCGGCCAATACCCTCAGCTCAGGCAGGCGAGCCATACTACCGTCTTCGTTAAGAATTTCGATTAGCACACCTGCGGGCGCCAATCCCGCCAATCTAGCAAAATCGATGGCGGCTTCGGTATGGCCCGTACGCCGCAATACCCCACCCGGCATCGAACGAAGCGGAAAAATATGTCCGGGGCGCCCAAGTTCTTCGGGGCGCGTGTCAGGGTTTACCAAGGCTTGGATAGTTTTGGCGCGGTCAGAAGCCGAAATTCCCGTAGTACAGCCATAACCTAACAAATCTACCGAAACAGTAAAAGGAGTTTCGTGACTAGAGGTATTGTTACCGACCATCATTTTAAGACCCAGTTCGTCGCAGCGTTCTACTGTAAGAGGAGCACACATCAAACCGCGTCCTTCTTTGACCATAAAATTGACCATCTCTGGGGTAATCTTTTCGGCAGCACATATGAAGTCTCCCTCATTTTCTCGGTCTTCATCATCAACTACAATGATGATTTTTCCTTCCCTAATTTCACGAATCGCATCTTCAATTGAGTCGAGTGGAATGGAATTGGTATTATTATTGCTATCCATGTATCAGATAAGAAATAGAATGTTGAAAATCACGTTTTATGCTTACATACTTGTTAAAGCAAAACCGTACTCAGTGTGTTAGTGAAACAACTTTCAGCAAAGATACGTTCTTTGGCGGGAAGGAAAGTAGAAATCGAAAAGCTATGAGGAGATATCTTTTATTTTTGTTTTCATGTGTCTGTTTTACAGGTGTTTATGCTCAGCAAATCAACTGGTGTACAAACTCCAATGCAGCTCAGGGAGGCTTCAAGGTCAATGGCACGAATGGAACAGTCAAAGGCTGTGCTTTCCAAAACAACGGTTTTGAGGTGACGGTTGAAGGAACAGTGGCAAATGATACCTATGTTTTTGATTATAGAGGAGGGGATCCTACGTTACCTAACGGGGGACTAACGAATGTAAAAAAATTCAAATATTTTAAGCAAGGTACTTATCAGATTTTACAATTTGCTAGTAATGGTACCGGCTCCATTGCTTGCCGAACAGTGGAGGTGTATTACCCCCCTAATTTTACGGTAAGAGCTTGTAGTGGGCGCCAAGTGCAAGTCACTATTCCTGACGATAGCACAGCGCAGCGGTATGATGAGTTCAGAATTGATTGGGGAGATGGTACCACAAGCTTGGTATCAAAAAGCAGCAATATGAAATCTCTTCATGCTTATTCCTCGGCCATCAGTACTGCCAATGTTTTGGTGTCGGGACTGGTAGGAGGTGAGGTGGTAGGAGGCTGTGTCAAACCCTCCGCAGGTATAGCACTCAATACTACACCTCTTTCATCAGTGGCTATTCGTAAAGTAACAGTGCGCGACAATGGCACTGTAGCAATCTTGGTGAGAGGTACCCAAGGTGCTGCTGCCGAAGTAGAGGTAAGCGAAAACAACGGAACTTATCGTAGCTCAGGCCAACTTATGACTACCAATGATACTACTACAGTGATAGTAAGTAACATCAACGCCCTCAACAACGATTATTGCTTTAGACTCTCTGCAAAAGATGGCTGCGAAAATACTTCTACGCAACTCTCTAATGTAGTATGTGCTACCAACCTAGAAGTAACCGCCCAAAACCGACAAAATGAACTGAAATGGAAGCAATATCCTACGGATCCAAATTTTCTGGGCTACAGGATTGTCCGAAACTCATCCATAGCTCAGGTGGTTCCGAGTATTGCTACTACTACCCAAATCGACGCCAATGTAGTGTGTGGAGAGCAATATTGCTATCAATTGGTGGTTCAGCTATCGGGAGGAGTGGAGTCGGTATCATCGCTCAAATGCGTCAAAGCGATTTCTAACATCATTCCCTCTGGAGTAAGAACGCCCTCTGTTAGTGTAGATGAAAGTACCCAAAAAATACACGTAATCAGTACATCTCCTACTTCGGGCATTACAAATTCTTATAAGTTAGTTTATCTACGTTCGGATGATGGTAGTAATAATTTTAAAGAAATAGCTACCCAAAGTAACTCATTTTTGTATATCGACAACGAAGCAGACCCTGCCAAACAATCTTATTGTTATAAAATTCAATATGAAAATGCTTGCGGAAATCGCTCAGAACCTACGCCACCTCTCTGTAGTGTTTATCTCACTTCCAAAACCACCTCAACGGTGGACTGGACCTCTCAGTCTCCCTTTGAGGTTCAGGTGAATCAATACGAATTGGAGATTTTGGACGAACAAGGCATTTTGGTAGATCAGGTACCTGTAGGAGGTAATCTGAGTTATAATCCAGAGGTTTATAACCCCAATCAACAATTGTTTAGGTATCGTATCATTGCTTATCCTCAAGGAGGAGCGGGGGCTAGTTATTCCAATTTTTTTGTATTTCAGCGTGAAGCTACGGTTTTTGTACCCGATGCTTTTTCGCCAAACGATGACAATATCAACGATAAATTTGCTCCCAAAGGACAGTTTTTGGATACCTCAAAGCTAATTATATACAATCGTTGGGGACAGCCTCTTTTTGAAACCGATAACGCTTTTGACGGATGGGATGGAAAAATCAATGGTCAGCCAGCTTCGGAGGGAACTTATATTTACCGTATCGAGATCAAAGACTCTTTAGGCAAAGGATTTGTCAAAACAGGCACTCTACTTTTGGCACGTTAGTTAGGCTTGCGGTATTGCTCCTCAAATTGACTCAAAAACCGACTACCGACGGGGATTTGCGTTTGTGAAATCTGAATTTTAGATTTCTGAAATGCCGTAATCTTGTCGAGTGCTACAATAAACGATTGATGTACTCTACAAAACTGACTGACGGGGAGTTTGGCTTCTATGGCTTTCAAATTAAGTCGTGTCAAAATAGGCCTAGTCTGTTGGGTAGTGTATATTTTGACGTAGTCCTTCATTCCTTCTATGTAAAGAATCGTATCAAAAAACAATTTGATTTGCTTGTATTCCGAAAAAACAAAAAAGAAATTCTGCGCTGCTTCTGAGGGTGTTACTATATCTTTTTGACGTAGTAAAAACAATTCTTGGGCTTTTTCGCAGGCTTTTAAAAATCGTTGAAAGGGCACAGGTTTGAGTAAATAATCAATGATGTTGAGCTCATATCCTTCTAGGGCGTATTGTTGATAGGCGGTAATAAAAATCACCATTGGAGGTTTTTGAAGGTTCTTTAAAAACTGAATGCCCGTCAGAGTGGGCATTTGTATATCCAAAAAAATCAAATCAATCATTCCTTCAGAAAGTAGCTCTACCGACGAGAGTGGATTGGAAAAAGTAGCTACTAACTCCAAAAAATCTACTTGGCCAATATCGTCGGCAAGCATTTCAAGCGCAAAAGGCTCATCATCTATCGCAATACACTTAAGTCGTGTCATGGTTGTAAAACTAAATGGAGGCTGACTTTAAAAATACCGTTTTCTTGTTTGATTTGTAAATCATGGGTGCTTGGATAATGTAACGCTAAGCGTTGGCGTACATTTTGAATCCCAATGCCAGACTGTCCTTCGGGTGGTAGGTTGTTGTCAAAAATAGGATTTTCGGCCCTAAAATTGAGTTTCTTATTTTGGACGATTATCTTGAAAATAATTTGACTCCTATGACTGCTGTGTAGGCCATATTTGAAGGCATTTTCTACAAAAGGAATAAACAACAACGGCTCAATGACTAACGAGTCGATTTCTCCTTCATATATCAACAAAACCTCATCCTTGGACGTGAGCCTTATTTTTTGAAGGTCGATGTAATGTTCTAGGTGATTGATTTCTTTTATTAAGGGGACTTTTTCGGCATTTGCTTCATAAATCATGTATCGCAAAAGTTGAGATAATTTTACCACGATCTCTTCCGCTTTGTCAGACTTTTGGCGGGTAAGCCAACGTAGATTGTTGAGGGTATTGAACAAAAAATGCGGACTGATTTGAAGTTTTAAAACCGCCAACTCGGCCGCTACTTTTTCTAACTGAATCTGTTGTTTTTCTTCTTGTTCGTGGAGGCGATCCCTCACTAGAGCAAGCATCGAACTTACTAATGACACAAAAGAAAAAGACAAGAAAGTAGCGATAATACGAGGAATAGGAATAAAAAAAGAAGGTGGCGGAGGGGGAGGCACACCACGAAAGTTAGCGGGCGGTTTTGGTATAAAACCTTGTCCATTAAAGACAAAAGAACGTAGTAAGAAATCTGGGACCAAAAGACAAATAAAGAAACCTACCAAAAAAGCTATTACAAAAGGCAATGCCTTTTTGGTAGTGAGCAAGGCCGGGGTGTATCGTTGGAGATTGAGATAAAAAAATAAAATAAAGAGTCCATTCTCAAATAATTTGATGAATATCATCCTTTTGAAGTGAGGTTCTTTCGAAAATTCAGAAAATGGAAAGACTAAGAAGGGAGTACATATAAACACACTCCACCCCAATATATGCAGCAAAACATTGTATCGCTGGAGGTACTTCATTGTTTATGAATTTTTAGAGTGAGGCAATATTAGGTTAATTTTCTTAACAATTTCTTAACATTGTTCTACACATTTAGCCTCCCTCTCTACACTTAGCCAAGAGATTGCCACAGGTTGCGTTTAGTGACCGTAATCCTTCACAAACAGAGCATAAAAATGGCAATCACTAAGATTTTTATAATAGCCGGAATAGGGATGTTAGGTGGAGTAGCTACCTATGGCCACCTTACCTCGCAGGTAAAAACAACCTCGCCATCAAAACCAAACTATCAGGTGGTGTTTCCGCAAGACCGCGTTAATACCCTTGAAATAACCTTGTCAAAAAGCGCTTGGGATACAATCAATGTAGACATGAAAGCCAAATTCAAGCAGGAGTTTGGTAAAATGAGCAACCCATCTCGACTGCCTTTTGACAAAGAGCAGAGCCCAAGACCTCCTAGAGAAGGAGGGAGGCCACCGATGTTTTTTGGAAATGCAGAGCCTCAATACGTAGAAGCATCCTTGAAATTTAGGGGAAAGGTGTGGCGCAGTGTAGGTTTTAGACTCAAAGGAAATTCAACGCTTATGCGTACTTGGGGGGAAGGGATATATAAACTTCCTTTTAGGGTAGATTTTGATGAATTTAAAAAGCGGATTCCCCAAAATCAAAACCCAGATTTTTATGGTTTCAAAGAGCTGTCGTTTTCGCCGGCAGTGGGCGATAATTCCCTAATTCGCGAAAAAATTACGTCGGATATTTTTCGGCAAGCCGGGGTGCCTGCCGCTCAAACTGCTTTCTACAAAATCTATATCAATTTTGGAGAAGGACTCAAATACTGTGGCATCTATACTTTGGTAGAAGTAATAGACGACACCATGATTCAAAGTCAGTTTGGCGAATCCTCAGGCAATATTTATAAACCTGAATCTACTCTATCACGATTTAATAGGGGCCAATTTGAGAAAAAAAATCACAAGAAAGAGGCAAATTACAGTGATGTTGAGGGGTTTGTTAATATTCTGAACGACGATTCACTTCGTATAAGCAATGCCCCTGAGTGGAGGACTAAGCTTGAGAAAACGTTTGACGTGGTTCATTTTCTGAAATATTTGGCTGTGAACAACAGTATCGTCAATTGGGATTCGTATGGGGCTATGCCTCACAATTATTACCTCTATCATTCGCCTACGAAAGGGTTGGTTTGATCATAACGAGGCTATGTTGATCAGAGGCGGTAAGGGCAGCCCAATGGCTAGAACAGGCCCATTGGGAGGAAGTCCACCTGAGGGTTTTGGGTTTCCTCCCAGTGCTCCTCCCATGATGGGCAATGTATCGCTTAATATAAAAGAGGTAGGAAAACAATGGCCCTTGATTCGATATTTGGCCGATGACCCTGTCTATTTTGATCAATATATTTCGTACGTGGATGCATTTAGGAAGGGAGTTTTTTCACCAGAGAATATGGAAAAACTATTTGCCAAAAATCATGCTCTTATTGCTCCCTATATAACGGGAGAATTAAAAGAAAAGCGACCTTATTCACACCTGAAAAATACCGAAGATTTTGAGAATAGTACCGCCCAATTGAATGAGCACGTAGTGGAAAGGCAGAAAGCAATGAGCGTATTTCTCGAAAAAGTACAAAAGTAACTTGCAACGGCCTCTAAGGATTTTGCGTATAAATTAATAACTTACCTGACACCTCAGTTTAATTATGAAATCGATTCGATATGCGTGGATAATCACCGCGTTGTTGTACCTTACTATGGCGTGCAAAGATAAAACTTCGGACGTCACGCCTAGTAGTTCTAATCCAGATTGGACTACAGAATCACACAGTAATGATGTGGAACCCAACTATGAAGTGGTATTTCTACAAAACCAAGTCAATACCCTCGAAATCACGCTAACAGCGGCTGATTGGACGGCTATCAAAGCAGACATGCAGACCAAAAGCGGAACGGCTTTTGGAGCAGGTGGGGGTATGAATACGGGAGGAAACCCTGGAGGAAATCCAGGAGGGGCACCTCCTAGCGGGGGTGTACCAGGAGGCAATGGGAATGGCGCTCTTGATCTTATTTCGGGCGACCCTATTTATGTGGCCGCTACCATGAAGTTTAATGGAAAAACTTGGAATAAAGTTGGCTTTCGGCTCAAAGGTAACTCCAGTCTTTCATCTACTTGGAGAGCAGGGATTTATAAGTTGCCTTTCCGTCTCAAAATGGATGAATACGAAGACCAATATCCTGAGATAGACAATCAGCGTTTTTATGGTTTTCAGGAGTTGTCGATGTCGCCTGCTTATTCCGACAATTCGCTTATCCGCGAAAAAGTAGTAGCTGATATTTTCAGAATGGGAGGAGTGGCAGCTGCACAAACAGCTTTCTATAAAATCTATATTGATTTTGGAGAAGGGCTTAAATACTGCGGCGTATATACTACAGTGGAAGTAATTGATGATACAATGGTCGAAAAACAGTTTGGTGAAGATAAAGGGAATATCTATAAGCCCGAATCAACATTTCAGACTTTTGTGCAATCTCAGTTTGAGAAGAAAAATAATGAAACAACCCCCGACTATAGTGACGTTCAGGCTTTTGTCGCCGCCCTAAACAACACTGATAGAACCACCAACCCTGCTCAATGGCGTGCCAATTTGGAGAAGACTTTTAACGTAGATAATTATCTCAAGTATCTGGCTATTAACAATACCATCGTCAACTGGGATTCGTATGGTGCGATGGCGCACAACTATTATCTCTATAATTCACCCACAAACAAGCTCACTTGGATACCTTGGGATCATAACATGTCTATGACTTCTACTTCGACTAGCGGAGGTAATATGGCTGGGGGTATCGGTGGAAGAGCTGCTGTATCTCTATCCATGACTGAAGTGGGGGCAGGCTGGCCACTAATTCGAAATGTAGCGGCAGATGCCGTGTACTATGCTAAATACAAACAGTACGTCAGGGCATTTGCAGATAATGTTTTCACTCCTGCCAAAATGAACGAGCTTTTTGAGAAATACACCACTCTCATTACTCCTTACGTAAATGGTACTGAAAAAGAAGTAGCACCTTATACCCATCTTACCAATACTGCGGCATTTACTTCTGCATTGGCGGTGTTGAAGCAACATGTGGTGACTCGTAATCAGGATGTTAATAATTTTTTGAAATAAATGGGAGCACTTATCATTCCGCCCACTGTAGTCCAGAAGACAAGTTTGTACGAACCTATTTCATTAGCAGAAATGGACGGCGTAAAACTTATGAATCGAACCGATGCTAAATTTTTGGTTCCTTTGTCGATGTTGTCTAGTATTCTTGATGATCTAAGGCCTCATTATCGTCTCTTAGAAATTGAAGGTCAGCGTATGTGCGATTATCAAACGCTCTATTTTGATACAGAAGATATGCAGCTTTATCATGATCATCAAACGGGGAGATTTAATCGTTATAAGATTCGACAGCGGAATTATGTACAGACCAATTCAAGTTTTACAGAAGTAAAATTCAAGAACAATAAAGGTCGTACTATCAAAACGCGTATTCCTATCAAAACTGCTACTCCTGAGTTAGAGAAAGATACGGAAGCTTTTTTGCGCCGTCAGACGCCCTTTGAACCTGAACTTTTGAAAGCAGTTTTGTGGGTCGATTATACGAGGCTTACGTTGGTAAGCCGCACTACCGCCGAACGCCTTACCCTAGACCTCAACTTGTCGTTTCGCAACGACCACTCGCGCAAAACCTATGAACATCTCGTAGTAGCTGAAGTAAAGCAAGATTCGCTCAAACATTCGATGTTTATGGACTTAATGAAGCACTATCGCCTGCGCCAAGGTTCACTAAGCAAATATTGTTTGGGAGTGATTAGCCTAGATAGCACTGTGAAGAAAAATAGATTTAAAAATAAATTGAAGCATTTGCTCAAAATCAACACTTGGGCAGTCTGAACACCTGTGTTTCCTCTAAACTAATAAACGATGATTTTCCTACAAGAATTGGCAGTAGCCGATACCTTTGAATGGTTTAACAAGCTCCCCGAAAAGTTTTTTGTAAGACTTGCGGTTGATTTGCTCACGGTAACGATTTTGGTCAGACTGATTTATTATCGTATATATCGCCGAACCGACCTCTTCCTTACATTTTTTGGGTTCAATTTGGTCATTTTTTTGGTGACCTATCTACTCAATAAAGTACAAATGTCGATGGGAGCAGCTTTTGGGTTGTTTGCGGTGTTTTCGATGCTGCGCTACCGTACCGAAGGAATTTCGGCCAAAGACATGACTTACCTGTTTATTCTAATTTCGATTGGGCTTATATCGGCTATTATCAAAGGAAGCTGGGATGAATTGGGCTTGGTAAATGGAATAATTATACTGGCTATTTGGCTCTTAGAAGGCAACTTACTGATGAAGCGTGAACTAACTAAAAATATCTATTATGATAAAATTGAGTTGGTGTTGCCCGACAAAAAAGCAGAATTGCTCCGTGACCTTCAGGCTAGGACAGGGCTTGACATTCATCGTTTAGAAATTCAACACATGGATTTTTTGAAAGATTCGGCACTCATTACCATTTTTTACTACCAAACTACCGCTTCCGATGAAAAGAAACTGGAAAAGCCTGTTTTGGAAAATGCCTAATTCCAACGCTTGTTTTATTGCTAATGGCTGGCAAATATCAACTTTGGTAGTGATGCTATGGGTAGCTCCCCAACTAACCCATGCCCAAGCCACTGATATTGGGCTATGGTCGGGAATAGGGGTGGAAAAAAAAATCAATAAATCGCTTTCGGTAAGTCTCAATGCCCAGACTCGCCTGACCGACAATATCTCGATTTTGAGGGCTTACCTAGGAGAGCTTGGAGTAGGATACAAATTGGGAAAACATTGGGAGGTGTCGGGGTATTATCGATATATCGGGCGGCGCAAAAAAAATGCCGACGGCTCAGGATATGAGTATCGTTCATACAATCGATTTTATGCCGATTTGGCGTATGACCATAAGCTCTGGAAGTTGAAATTTGACTATCGATTGCGTTATCAAAATCAGTTTCAAGACGATGACCAAGCTGCCGAAAACAATAGCAGCTATGTGAGAAACAAGTTTGAATTGTCGTATCCTAACAAAACACGCTTTACCCCTTATATCTCGACTGACTTATTTTATGAAATTGGTGGTAGTTTTGACCAAATGCGAAATAAAGCAGGAGTGGAGATGAAGATTAACAAACATCATAAGCTCGAGCTTTCTGGTTTTACCGATTATCGGTTGATAGGAAAGCAAGAAAACCGCTTTTTGATAGGTCTTTCTTATAAAATTAAACTATAGATGTTAGTGTTGTTGGTAAGAATGCGTTGGCTAACGCATTCTTATTTTTTTGCTTCACTTTGAATTTTTTGACCTATAATACGTAAGCCATCCAAGGTCAGATTTCGGTTTATTTCCACAAACTCTCCGTGTAAAGTGTCGATAATAGATGACAACCCACCCGTAGCCAAGGCGATACAGTCACCGTCAAGTTCGCGGCGTATACGTGTAATCATCCCCCTCACTAAGCTTTCATAACCAAGCAAAATCCCAGCTTGAATGGCATGAGTCGTATTTTTGCCAATGGCAGATTCGGGTAGTTTCAAGGGCACTTCGGGCAGTTGGGCGGTATTTGAAAACAAAGCTTTTACGGCGGTTTTAAGGCCTGGAGCGATAGCTACTCCCAAGATTTTTCCCTGTCCTGATACCGTAGTGAATGTAAGAGCCGTGCCAAAATCCACCACTACAGCATTGCGGTTGTATTTTGTAAAAGCCGCCACTGCGTTGGCAACGAGGTCGCTCCCAATTTCGTGAGGATGTTCAATTTCTACTTTCAAGTCAGGATATACTTCTGGGCCTACTACTATGGGCGCTTTTCCAAATAAGTGCGTAAGCATATTTTTAATAGTAGCGGTAAGGGGAGGAACCACACTACTCAAAACCGTCGTAGTAACTTTATCAAGCGCTAGATTGGCTTCCAAAAAATGCAGCCGTAGATTGGTTTCATAATGAAAAGAGGGTTCTTCAGTAAGCGAGCGTGTTCTGAAGATATGAGTCCATTTATTGTTTTGCCAAATTCCAAAAACGGTATCCGTGTTGCCAACGTCGACGGCTAAAAGCATGATAAGGGCGAAGTTTTAATGAAAAAATAGAACAAGATTTAGGGGTTAAATAAGTGCCAGTAATGCCTTCTATTACAGGTTATTATAGGTGGTTTTTGTTGTGTTTAGTATGCTTTGTATTGTAAATGGTATATAAATACCTATCCAATAATCTATTTGCTTTTTTCGTTTTCTTTCTATTGGTTATGCCAAAAGTGCTTTTATTTTGTAAGATTGTGTTGCGTTTCTTGAATTTAACCCGCTATGAATTATGCGCAAGTTAAGCGTTTTTTTATCCCTCTTCCTAACCTATGTTGGATTTGCACAAGATTTACCCGATTGGGAAAACCCCGCCGTTATTAGTCGAAACACCGAGCGGCCTCATACTACTTTCATTCCCTACGCCGATGAAGTATCCGCGTTAAAATTTGACAAAACAAGTTCTCCTTATTTCAAATTATTGAACGGAACCTGGAAATTCAAATGGGTATCTCACCCGTCTAAAGTGCCTGGCGATTTTTTTCAATTAAATGTAAATACTTCCACTTGGGATGATTTGCCCGTTCCTTCTAATTGGCAGGTGGTGGGAGCCAAAGAAGGTCGACCTTACGACCGCCCCATTTTTACTAATATCAAGCATCCTTTTCCGGCAAATCCACCGCGTATTGTGGCAGATACCAATGCGGTAGGTCTGTATCGAACCTCCTTTAGCTTGCCTTCCAACTGGCAAGGGCGCGATGTTTTTTTACATTTTGCGGGAGTGCAGTCGGCGTTTTATGTATGGGTCAATGGCCTTCAGGTGGGGTATCATGAGGACGGGATGACTCCGGCTGAATTTAATATCACAAAAAACCTACGGCCCGGAGACAATCAAATCGCGGTTCAAGTAATCAACTGGTCGGACGGGAGTTATCTCGAAGATCAAGACTTTTGGCGACTTTCGGGGATTTTTCGGGATGTATATTTATATACTGTTCCTACGATTCATATCAGGGATTATTATGTAGTAACAGACCTAGACGAAAATTACCAGAACGCGACTCTTAAGGTATCTGCTTTTGTTAAAAATTTCTCCTCTCAAGTCCAAGACAAATATCAAGTCAAATTTAAGTTGTACGATCCCGACGGGAGAATTGTCCAGACAGAATGGATTAAAAACATCCCGATGATGGATCCCAAAGATGAATCCTACTTGAATCTGACGGCCACTATTCCGACCCCCGCCCGCTGGACTGCCGAAACGCCAAATCTGTATAAACTTACGATGCAAGTAGTAGACGGAGAAGGTCGAATCGTAGAAGTTCTGAGCAATAGAGTAGGTTTTAGAGAAGTCAATATCAAAGAAGGAAAATTGTTGGTAAATGGAAAACCTGTATTGTTGAAAGGGGTAAATCGTCATGAATTTGAACCCAATACAGGCCGTACGATAAGCCGAGAGTCAATGATAAAGGATATTGTATTGATGAAACAGCACAATATCAATGCGGTAAGGAGTTCACATTACCCTAACGACCCACTCTGGTATGACCTCTGTGATGAATACGGTCTGTATGTCATTGATGAAGCCAATATTGAAAGCCATGATTTGTGGCAAAACAAAGGAATCATATTGGCCAACAATGCTGATTGGAAAGATGCTTTTGTAGCTCGTGGAAAAGTGATGGTAGAGCGCGACAAAAATCATCCGTCTATCATCATTTGGTCGTTGGGTAATGAATCGGGTATGGGACGAAACTTCCAAGATATGGCCCAAATCATCCGGCTCATTGACCCTACTCGACCTATCCATTATGAAGGGCGAGCCAACTACCCCAAATCTTTTGAAGATCCAGAGCAGCCCGTTACAAATTTTGACATCAACGGGACGATGTACCCATCAGTGCAAGTAATGGAAGCAATGGTAAAAAAAGACCCTAATCGGCCCTATATTATTTGTGAGTATGCGCATTCAATGGGAAATAGTGTCGGAAATTTGAGGGATTATTGGGAGGCCATCGAAAGAAATCCCCATATGCAAGGTGGTTTCATTTGGGATTGGGTGGATCAAGGGTTGTTTTTAAAAGATAAAAATGGCCGCTCTTATATAAGTCATATCAACCATATCGACGGCGCCAATGCTGGAGATGGACTTGTCAATCCAGACAGAGTACCTCAGCCCGAAATCAATGAAGTGAAGCATGTGTATCAGTATGTAAAGTTTACACCTAATGATACGATTGCCCCTTCCAATACAATTGTGACGCTACAAAACAAATACGATTTTTTGAGCCTGAGTCCTTTTAAGTTAGTATGGGAGCTTTTAGAAAATGGCAAGTCTATTCAAAAAGGACAAATCAATGATTTGAATGCATCGGCAGGAAATAGTCAAAAGCTATCAATACCCTTTGTAATACCAAGTACGGGTAATGGTGCCGAATATTTCCTTACTTTAAGTCTACAACTCAAAGCCAACACCGCTTGGGCGTCGGCAGGGTATGAAGTAGCTTCTGAGCAGTTGTTTGTAAAAGCTCCGATTTCGCCAAAAACTACCGTGACCTGGCCCTCTAATGCTACCGTAAAAGTTGGGTTGGTGCGAGGTGGAGGGATTCAGCTCACCAATCCCCATTTTAAAATGATTTTTGACCGTAAAGTAGTGGGAATTAGCTCTTGGATTTATAAAAACAGAGAATTGATAGTCACTCCTTTACAACCAAATTTTTGGCGAGTACCTACCGATAATGATGAAGGAGGTGGTAAAGAATCTTTTGCAGAACGCTGGCGTACGGCTGGCCTTGATAGCCTCCGACGGCTAGGCGGGGATATTAGAGTAGAGCAGATTAGTCCGTCTGTGGCACGGGTACATACCCAAAGCACATGGGTCGGCAAAGGTGGTACCAATTTTGTAGTTAGAACTGTTTATACGGTTTTTGGTTCGGGAGATGTAAATGTTAATAATTCAATCACTGTAAATGGCACTAACGTGCCTCCGCTACCCAAAGTAGGGATGCAGTTGCAGATACCTGCTTCTTTTAGAAACTTGACTTGGTATGGACGTGGACCTTTTGAGAGCTATTGGGATCGGAAGTCTGCGGCCAAAATTGGAGAATACAGCGGTACAGTGGCTGAGCAGTATTTTCCATATATCATGGCGCAAGAAAATGGCAATAAAGCAGATGTTCGTTGGGCTGCATTGACCGACTCATTAGGTTTTGGAATGATGGTAATGGGTGCTCCTACCCTCAACTTTAGTGTGCGGGATTATACAGAAGAAGATTTGCTAAAAGCCAAAACGACTCAACAATTGTCGAAAGGTCTAACTACAACCTTAAATCTAGATTACCAATTGATGGGGCTAGGAGGTGATGATAGCTGGACGCCGCGCACTCATCCAGAATACCTTTTGACCGACAAAGAATATAGCTATGAGTTTAGGTTACGTCCCTTTGAGCCTAGTGTTTCCATTGCATCTATTACCCAAAGTTCTTTGCCCGAAATTACGGCTCAGTCTAAGGCTGTCTCGCAATTAGGCGCTCCTGCTGACATTGTAAAAGACGGTACAACTACGCATGATGAACAAGAGGCCGCTATCCAGAAAGCAGAGGCTCGTAAATACATCAAAAAGAAACCTGTTAGACGAAAACCCGCACCAAAAAAGAAGCGGAGAAGATAAAACAAAAAAAGTCAGGTGGTTTTCCTGACTTTTTTTGTTTTTAAAAGAAACTCAATCTACTTTTTCTCAGGAAGCAACACCACTTTGATAAAGTTGTCAGTACTGAGATATTTGTTGGCCGCTGCTTTGGTACTTGCTACCGTGATTTTATCCAATTGTTTTTCCCAATCCAAAAGATGTTTGGGGTCTTCGCCTTTGGTGTAGGCATCAATGAGTTGGTTTTGCCAAAACCCATTTTCTTTCATTTGGACTTCAGTAGCACGGCGAGTTTCGGCTTTGAACTTATCGATGTCGGCTTGGGTAGCTCCGTTTTTCTTGATTTCGTCAATCACTGCCAATGTTTTGACGCCAAGCTCTTCGACGCGGTCAGGGCCGGTTCCGTAGCCAATACGCAAACTGTAGCGAGGTGCAGGGATTTTGCTGTAACTAGCACGAGCGCCAATACCATAGACCCCACTTTCTTTTTCGCGGATTACCTCAATTAGCTTGATGTTCAAAATTTCCTCAAGTGCATCAAGCTGCCAGTTGTTGTCGTCGTTGTAGTCATAGTCGCCGCTAAATACAAAAGTCGCTTGGCTTTTTTGCTCAATACCTTTGTAAACTTTCTTGTCAATTTTGCCTTTAGGAGCGCGGATTCCCAAATCACGGAACGACTCTTTCTGGTTTTGGGTAGGCAATGCACCCAAGTATTTTTCAAGCAAAGGCTTGAGTTGCTCTACTTTAAACGAACCTGTAAAGAAGAAAGTAAAATCAGCAGGGTTGGCAAAACGCTCTTTATAAATCGCATAAGCGCGGTCGGCGTTGACCATATCCCAGCGTTCTACGCTGATAGGCAAGCGGCGGAAGTTGTAGTTGCCTAGTACCGTATTGAGGCTATCTTGGAATACCATTTCGGGAGAAGGCGAGGCCTTCATGTTTTGAATCGCCGAGCGTTGAGTATTCAAAAATCCTTTGATAACATCATCGTCTTTGCGAGGTTTGGTAAAATACGCATAAATAAGCTGAAGCGCAGTTTCCACATCTTTGGGACTTGTATTTCCTGAAAAACCCTCTTCAATTTCACCCACGAAAGGACTCACGTTGACTACTTTGCCTGAGAGGTATTTTTTTAGCGCATTTTGACTAAATTCGCCTACGCCACTTTCTTCTACTACCGCGTCAGAAAGCCCCGCACTCATAAAATCTTTTTCGTCATAAAGCGAAGTTCCACCTTGGCTACGTGCGCCGATGAGAATTTCGTCGTTTTTGAAGTCAGTAGGTTTCAATACTACTTTTACCCCGTTGCTAAGGGTAAGCTCTGTAACACCGACTTCGGGGATTTCTTTGGTAGAGACTGTGCGGCCAGCAGCGGGTAGATTTTCGACCAAAGGTTTGTTTACTACCTTATCTACATAGGCAGTTACGCCTTTTCCTGCGGTGTTAATCCATTCCAACACAGTGGCTTCGTTAGGTAATTTGGCTTTGTCTTTTTCTGACGACATCACAATCACCGTGCGGTTGTCGTTGGTTAAGTATTTGTTGGCTAGGGTATTGACTTCGTTTAGTTTGATACCTCCTAGTTGTTCTTTTACAAACTCATACTGGAATTCAATACCGGGCGTTGGATTTTCTTCCAAGAAATGAGACATGTATTCGTTGACATAATTGGCCGAGCGCGTTTTATCTTTTTCTTTAAAACGTTTTTCGACACTTGTCATCAATTGAGCCTTTGCCCGCTCAAGTTCGGTCTCTGTAAACCCAAAGTTTTTGGCACGTACGCCTTCATCTAATACTGCTTTTACGGCGCGTTCGAGATTGCCGTCTTTGGCTACTGCGATATTGAAGAAAGAATCATAATCGCCTAAGAAGCCACTATAACTCGCATTTCCAAACAAAAACGGAGGGTCTGCTTGCTGGGTAAGCTCTTGCAAGCGAGCTTGAAGCATTTGATTAAACAAGTTGCGTTTGAGCGATTCGCGTGAATCATTCAAGGTTTTTTCCTCTGCTTTAGGGAGTTTGGTGATGATTTGAGCCATCATATAAGGAAACTCTGGGTCGGTGACGATAGCCACACGCGAACCTTTGAAATCTGCAATCGGGAACTTGCCAAAAGGTTTGGGCTTCACTGCTTTGGGGATAGACCCAAAACGCTGCTTAATGGTTTTTTCTACTTGGTCAATATCAAAGTCCCCTACCGCAACAATAGCTTGCAAATCAGGGCGATACCATGTTTTGTAGAAATTGCGAATTGTCTCGTGGCTAAAGTTCTTTAGGATATCTTCCGTCCCGATGATGTTGCGTTTTCCATATTTAGAATCTCCCACTAGGATAGGAAGCCACTTGTCTCTCATGCGTTGTTGGGCGCCTTTGCCACCGCGAAGCTCTTCTAAGATGACACCTCTTTCTTTGTCGATTTCTTCGCCATCCATGCTTAGATTATGAGCCCAGTCTTCTAATACCACAAAAGCCTTGTTAAAAATATCGGCTGAGTCAGTAGGGACTGGAAGCTGATACACCGTTTGGTCTTGTCCTGTAAATGCATTGAGATCATCCCCAAATTTGATCCCGGCTCTTTGCAGGAAGCTTACCAACTCGTTTTTAGGGAAGTTTTTGGTGCCATTGAAGGCCATGTGCTCTGTGAAGTGAGCCAGTCCATTCTCTTTGTCTTCTTCTTGAATCGCTCCTACTTTATTGACTAAATACAACTCGGCCCTTTTCTTGGGTTCTTCGTTTTTACGAATATAATAAGTCATGCCGTTAGGCAATTTTCCGTACCTCACCTTAGAATCAAAAGGGATAGGCTTTTTTAAGTCTGTTTGAGCAAAGGCTGCATTTACCCAAACGAGTACTACCGCAAAAAGCAGTAATTTAGGTTGTTTCATGGGTCAAATAATTTAAGATGAAAAATAGGATTGAAAGGTAAAATAAGTTCTTTGGCTAAAACTTTACAATTACTAATGGATAAGTGGTTGTAATTAAGTTTGTGGTCAAATTGATAATTTTGTCCGGATTTAAAAAACGAAATACTTAGTTTTTTTGTCAATAAACCATCTTGACAATCGAAATAGGATATTTAGATTGATAAATTTAAAGAATTGACAATGTTGGGATATTTTAAAAACAATAAATTGTAAGGCATATTATTTAACTATTTTCTAGGGCATGTTGTTTGACGATACCTATAAAACTATAGTCACTCCAGTAGAAGGTTTTTTTCGTGACAGAGGGAGCAAATTTTTAGCATTTGCGTATCCTATTCGTCAGGAAGAAGATACCAAACCTTATTTGATAGCCTTGCGTGAACTTCACCCCAAAGCCGTTCATCACTGTTATGCTTATCGGCTTGGACTTGATAGAAGCCACTTTCGAGCCAATGACGACGGTGAGCCTTCGGGCACGGCAGGCAAGCCTATTCTCAATACACTCTATGCCCACGATATTACCAACGTTTTGGTAGTGGTGGTCAGGTATTTTGGTGGTACGCTATTGGGAGTACCGGGGCTTATCAATGCCTATAAAACCGCCACAGAGGAGGTTCTCAAAGAAGCGGAAATCGTAACAAAGCATGTCAAAGATGTATATCGTTTGGTGTATCCTTATGAGCAAATGAACGAGGTGATGAAAGTAATCAAGAGTTTTGAACTGATTCCCAAAAATCAGCACTTTGACAATGAATGTAGTCTTGAACTAGAGATTCGTAAAAGCTTACTTAATCAAGTATTAGGTAAATTAGAAAAGATTGAATATTTGGATTTATCCTATGAAGGGACTATTTAAAGAGAAATAAAGTTACCCTTCCTACAGTTTTAAATCGTAGGAAGGGTTTCACTTTTTATAAGTTTTTGAGAACCCAGTCGGTCATCATTTGGTAGCGGTGCATGAGCGTATTGCCGCCACTGATACCGTGGTTGCGATTGGGATAGTAAAACGAATCAAATTGTTTGCCTGCTTTGATGAGCGCATTGACAAAATCCACCGAATTTTGGAAGTGTACATTATCGTCGCCTGTACCGTGGATAAGTAAAAACTTGCCTTTGAGTTTGTTGACATGCTGAATAGGCGAGTTGTCATCATAGCCTGCTGCATTGTCTTGGGGGCGTTTGAGGTAGCGTTCGGTATAAATGGTGTCATAGTATCGCCAAGTAGTCACGGGTGCTCCCGCAATTCCTGCTTTGAAGTAATTGGCCCCGATAGTCATACAGAGAGAGGTCATATAGCCCCCGTAGCTATGTCCATGAATACCGATTCGGGAGGCATCCACATAAGAGAGAGTGGCTAAGTATTTTGCTCCTTCGATTTGGTCTTCGGTTTCGAGTTTGCCAAGTTGGGCGTAAGTAGCGGTTCGGAAGGCATTGCCACGCGCACCCGTGCCGCGTCCATCTACCGACACGATGATGTAGCCTTTGGTAGCTAGAAGTTTAAACCAAGCCGTGAGCGCATTGGTCCAAGTATTGTTTACGGTCTGAGAGCCAGGCCCTCCATACACAAACATCAAGACAGGGTATTTTTTGCTGCCGTCAAAATCAGTGGGTTTGATCATCCAGCCGTTAAGACTTGTACCTAGCGAGGTGGTAAATTTAAAAAATTCTTGTTGAGGCAGATTGTAAGCCGCAAGGCGCTCGCGCAAGGCTTGGTTGGTTTCTAAGGTTCTGACTATTTTGTGAGTAGGAGCTTCGTGTAAGCTGACCGTCAGAGGCTGTTGTGAAGATTGATGATAGAGCAAATAGTAACTAAAGTCAGGGCTCATATTGATGGTATTAGAGCCAGTTTGAGTACTAAGTTTGACAGGCTGTGGCGGGGTGATTGGGGATGCTTTTTTTGATTTTTTGGCAACCGGTATCGCCAAATTCAAGCTATACAAATGCCGCTCCATGGGCGACTCCATTGAAGAAGTAAAATACAACACTTGTTTTTTTTCATCAATCCCCAGCAAATCGGTTACTTCCCAATCGCCCGAGGTAAGTTGCTTGAGCAATTTGCCCGTCATGTCGTATTGGTATAAATGCTTATAGCCGCTTTTTTCAGACGATTGTATGAAAGATTTGCCGTCGGCTAAGTAAGTGAGGTCGTCGGTAAACTCCAAATCCACATAAGTCTTGCTTTCTTCACTCCATACGGTTTGGGTTTGGCCATTGGTAGCGTCGGCGTGCAAAATATCCAGACGATTTTGGAGACGATTCATGCGTTTGATGGAAAGCAAATTGGGGTTTTGCGTCCACTTGATACGTGGGATGTATTGGTCAGTTTCGGTACCTACGTCTATTTTGGTTTTTTGAGCGGTGGCTAAGTCATGAATCCAAATCTGCACGATAGAGTTAGGCTCGCCCGCTTTAGGGTATTTATAACGATAATCTTTGGGGTACAAATCACCCCAGATTTGCATGTTGTATTCAGGCACACGGCTTTCGTCGAAGCGATAAAAAGCAATTTTTTTGCCGTCGGGAGACCATTCAAAAGCTTTGACAAAGCTAAACTCCTCTTCATATACCCAATCGCACGCGCCGTTGATGATTTCGTTGCGTTTGCCATCGGTAGTGATGGATTGTTCGGTCATAGTGGCGAGGTCGGTCACGAAAAGATTATTGTCGCGCACAAAAACCACTTTGCTGCCATCAGGCGAAAGCGTTGCCAGCATTTGTTTTCCGTTTTTGGAAAGCTGCGTGAGTTTTTTGGAAGCTAAATCATAAATATAAAAATCTGCTTTGAAAGAGCGGCGGTAGATTCGCTCTATATTGGTGGCAAGAAGGAGTTTGCGCTCGTCGCCGCTAAGTTCGTATGCTTCAAATTGGATGGTTTGATTGCTGCCTTCTACGCGGGCGGTGCTTTGGTCAAACAGCGTTTCGACGGCTTCGCCCGTCGCAATGCTGTATTTGATGATTTTACCACTTTGCTGAGTGGTATAAAATCCGCCAGCTTTCATCCAATTGACCCCCGACACGGTACGTGGTGTGAAGATGGAGCCTTGCGGGCCAAAGATGTCGGTGAGAGAGAGCGTTTTTTGTTGGGCGGCTAAGTGGCCTGCTACCAAACAAACAAAAAGACCGACCGCATATACGTGTTTCGAGAAAGAGATAGTGGTTTTTGTCATGTATATTGATGAATAGATGAAGGAGAAAACACAAAGATAGGCAAAACTTGTACAACCCTTAAATCCCCCAGATTGCGGGATTATAATGATTAGGTGGGTTTGTGATACTTTTATAGGGAAAAAACGTCAGAAGTAAGAATTAGTAGTTTTAGGGCCATTTAAATATACCATCATGTTGCCTCAGCTCCTGTTACAAGAACTTCTCAAGGCCAATGTTTCGTCAGATTCTGTGAGGAAGTTGTTAGAAATTATCAAATTTCAAGAAGTAAAAAACCAGCAGTTGTTAGTAATACCGGGCGAAATATGCGACAAGATTTTTTTTGTATTAGAGGGTGGGTTTGTATGCCGATATGTAGATGAAGCAAACGAAGTAGAAAAAACAATAAACTTTTACTTAGACAACTTACATCCTTTTATGAGTTGTGTCGATAGTTTTTTTTCCGAATTGCCTACGCGCTGCGAACTAAGGGCCATCAGTGGGGCTAAAGTGTTGGTGTTATCCAAAAAAGACTTACAACTATTGATGTCTGAAGATATGGCTCTTTTTAGGTTTTATCATTCTATGGTTACTAAGGCATTGCAAGAGGAAAATGACCTAAAACTCAAACTGATAGCTTATACTTCTGAGCAACTTTACCAATATCTCATTAGTCAACTTCCGGTCGTTATTCAGCGGGTTCCGTCGCGATTTATTGCCGAGTTTATGGGTATCTCTCCCGAGTGGCTCAGCAAGCTCAAGCACCGCAAGTAAAGGATGTATTTCTTGAATTAATTCAAGGGTAGTTTTACAAGTCCGGCTGTAGTTTTGTGGCAAGATTTTGGAAATAATACCTAAAAAATTTAAGAAATGGGAAAAGAATATATTGGCTATCAGGCGCCTGACTATACCGAAGTACATGCCAAATACTTCCATGAAGAGATTCAAACTCTCGCTGCATCCGTACAAAATGCGCTCTCTATTTCTCCTGTTGCACCTCATAGTTTACCTACATTTTCGGAGGCTTGCTATCTTGAAGAGGAAGGTTATACCGAATTTGAGAATGCCTATACCCAATATCCCGACGGTAGTATTCACGTAGCGGTGCATACCTCTATGCCGGGTGTAAGCCCTGCTATGTGGGATTGGTGGTTTGGGTGGCATGGTTCGCAAGATAATCGATACAAACTATGGCACCCCCAAGCCCATGTGAGTGCGCATTGGGAAGACAATCAACCCAATATAGCGTATATAGGACGCAATTCGATTATTAAAGAATACATCGGCGAAGAGCTGCTTGAGGCGGCTATTCAATTCAAATCTCCGATTGATTTTGGCTTTTCATTTGATGCCATCAATCATCCTGAGAAGGCGGTTTATATCTGTGCTAGGCTGGGTCATGCTTCTTTGCCGGTTGATTATGGATATCTGGTACATCAAGTGCGCGCGGTAGAAGGAGGCTGTGAGATGCGGTCACGTTTTTGGGTAGGAGGAGCCTATGTGAGCATTCGTCGGCAAGGTTTTTTGGCGGATTTGGCAACTGAGTTTATTCGCAAGTTACGTAGTTTACCCAAAAATTTTGCGCCTGATTTATTGAGACATTGTTCGGAAGAAATGAATCATCTCGCGGCTTTCCTTCCCCAACTTTATAAGGAATTTGGTGTTGAAAGTCCTAGTTTACAGCTATCAGGAACGTTTACTCGGTCAACAGACCCGACCTTTGATAGGCTAGTATTAGGAACATTGTTTAACAAAACAGCCCCCAAACGGCGTCCTGATGCGGTAGTGGAACCTAAGACCATCGAAGATATTATCGCGACCCTTAAATATGCCAAAGCTATTGGTAAAAAAATCACGGTATGTTCGGGAGGACATAGTTTTAGCGCCAACCACTTGCGCGACAATAGCATTTTAATTTTGATGAAAAACTTCAATCACTATGAAATCAACCCTGATGCTATGACGGCCAAAGCAGGGCCAGGAGTAGGAGGGAGTGTGTTGATGCTAGAGTTGTACAAACACAACTTGTTTTTTCCGGCGGGTCATTGCAAGGGAGTTTGCATAGGAGGATATTTATTGCAGGGAGGCTACGGTTGGAATGGACGAAAATTGGGGATTGCGTGTCAAAGTGTGATTGGCATTGATGTCATTACGGCCGAAGGTGAATTGGTACACGCCAATGCTACTCAGCACTCTGATTTGTTTTGGGCAGCACGCGGGGCGGGACCCGGTTTTTTTGGGGTGGTGATTTGTTTCCATCTCAAATTGTATCCCTTACCTCGTTATCGAGCCATTATTGCCCACGATTTTCACCTCAAACACCTAGAAGATGTGTATCGTTGGGCCTATGATGTAGGCCCTAGCATTCCAAAAGCAGTAGAGTTTCAGATGATTATGAGTCGCAATATGCTCCATATCTTAGGCCCAGGCATTGAAGCGTTGGCGCCTATTTTTGCCGATACCAAAGATGAGTTTGAAGAAGCGATGGCTTTCATGAAAAATAGCCCTATCAAACACAAGGCTATTATCGCTACCCCCGCCTTTGATCCGGGCATAGATGCGTTGTACAAGACGGCTATGACTCATTATCCTGAGGATAGACATTGGGGCGTAGACAATATGTGGACTCATGCCTCTATCGAAGACCTACTGCCATTTATCAGACAAATCGCTGATTCGCTACCTCCTGCGCCATCTCATTTTTTGTGGCTCAATTGGCACCCTGGTAGCTTGGCTACTGACATGGCTTATTCCAATGAAGATAAGGTGTATTTGGCACTTTATGCCAATTGGATCAATGCCGAAGATTCGCCTCTTTATGGCGATTGGGCGGCCAATATGATGCGCCGTATGGCACACTTATCTACCGGAATTCAGCTTGCTGATGAAGGACTTCACAAACGTACAGCGCTTTTTTTATCAGAAAACCACTTGAAAAAAGTACAAGAAATCAGAGCAAAACGCGACCCTGATGGACTTTTTTATGAATGGCATAGTTATCCTAAAATCTAAACAAATCAAAACATGAAAGTAATGGTAATCTTAGGACTCTGGCTATGTTTAAAAAGCGGGATGATGATATATCCTCCGCACGATAATCTAGCCGGAACCTATAAAACCGAAGAAGAAGGGGTGACTATTGTAGTGACCAAAACAGCTACGGGCTTTATAGGAGTGGACCCCCAAAAAAGAATAGTCTTGAAGGATGTGAAATTTTTGGAAGGAGCTTGGAGAGGTACTGTCTACAATCCACAGAAAGATATAACGGCTCGCTGCGAAGTATATGTGGAAGGCAATAAACTGAAAATAGTAGCTTACAAAGGGCTTTTATCCAAAACAGTTTATTGGATAAAAATATAAACGAGAGGTTTTGCGATAGGTGGCGACCTAAAGAAGGCGAAGTAAATAAATTCGTTTTGCTCCGCCACTTGCTTTTGCTTGAAAGAAAGTATCTTTGATACCTAAAAAGTATTGACTTCCATGCAGAAAAAAGAACGTTATCGTCTCCTGATTGAACATTTCTCCCAAAAATTTCCCGAAGCTGAAACCGAACTTCATTATACCAATCCTTATGAATTGTTGGTGGCGGTAATTTTGTCGGCACAGTGTACCGATAAGCGCGTCAATATGGTGACTCCTGCTCTGTTTGAGCGCTATCCCGACCCGCAGGCCCTGGCCGATAGCAATGCAGAGGAAGTTTTTCAATACATACGTTCTATTTCATACCCCAACAACAAAGCCAAACACTTGGTGGGTATGGCAAGAATGCTCCTAGCGCAGTTTGGAGGGGAAGTGCCTAGTACCATAGAAGAACTTCAACAAATGCCAGGAGTAGGTCGCAAAACAGCCAATGTGATTGCATCGGTCATCTACAATCAACCTGCTATGGCGGTAGATACGCACGTGTTTCGGGTATCTCACCGATTGGGTTTGGTCTCTAAAACCGCCACAACCCCCTTGGCCGTCGAAAAAGAATTGGTAAAGTATATTCCTGATTCAGTGATTCCATTGGCGCATCATTGGCTTATTTTGCATGGCAGATATGTGTGCTTGGCGCGTAGCCCACAATGCGATAAATGCGATTTGACGCATTTGTGCAAGTTTTTTGAAAACCTCACTAAAAAGGCTGTAGTTGTCAAAATAAGCACAAAAAGTAGTTAAGAAAAGGATTTTTCAATAAAATCGTGCCTCAATAATGATACGATAAGCCTTTGATTTTCAAGGTTTTTAGTTATCGGTGTCCAAGATTTAACAAAAGCTTACTAGCTAAAAACTAGCTTTTTAGCTTAATTTTGCCCCCTCAAACCAAATGGCCTTGTAGGTTAGGGGCAACAAATCAGATGAAACAAGTCTATTTTACGGCCGGACCGGCTGAGATGTATCCTACTTTTGAGAAACATTTGCAGGATGCCGTGGCACAGCAACTCGGGTCTATTTCGCACCGCAGTCAGAAGTCTAGAGACATTTACAAGTTTGCGGTAGAGCAGTTGCGTACTTTGATGAATATCCCCGAATCGCACGCTATTTTGTTTACAGGTTCAGCGTCCGAAATCTGGGAGCGAGTGGTCTTAAATTGCGTAGAGTACGAGAGCTTTCACTTGGTAAATGGGTCTTTTTCGAAGAAGTTTTTTGAATATGCTGTTTCCTTAAAAAAGTACGCTCATAAACAAGAAAAGCTTTTTGGAGAAGGATTTGACTATGCCGAAGTAGAAGTACCCGAATACGCCGAGGTGATTTGTGTAACCCACAATGAAACCAGCTCAGGCGTACAGATGCGGGAGCCTGACATTCACAAATTAAAGCGTAGCAACTCCAAAAAAATCATCGCGGTCGATATGGTCTCGTCGGCGCCTTATCCTGATTTGGACTTTAGTGTAGTAGATACGGCCTTTTTCTCCGTACAAAAAGCCTTTGGTCTTCCCGCTGGTTTGGGGGTTTGGATTGTAAACGAGCGCTGCCTCGCCAAGGCCGAAAAACTCCAAAAGCACGAAGATTTGACCATTGGGGGGCACAATACGCTACCTATGTTGTGGAAAAATTTCAAAAACTTTGAAACCCCTGCTACTCCCAATGTAATAGGCATCTATTTGCTTGGAAAAGTAGCCGAAGATTTGAATACAATAGGAGCGGATACAGTACGCAAGCAGACGGAAGAAAAGTACAAATTGCTCAATAAATTTGTAGAAACAAGTCAAAACTTTACGCCTTCGGTAGTAGAAGAAAGACACCGCTCGCGCACCGTTATCGTAGCCAATACCAAACTGCCTTCAGGAGAGGTAATTGCCGAAATCAAAAAATCAAACATGATAGTAGGAAGTGGTTATGGGCCTTATAAAGATACCCAAATCCGCATTGCCAACTTCCCTGCGGTGTCTTTAGAACAAGTCGAGACGCTTATTCAGGTACTGAAAAAAATAGATGATTAATCTTCAGTCGTGAGTTATCCCGAGTTGGGATGGTTCCTAAAAACCTTCTGTTTGTATTTGAGTACGTATCAACTCTCAAATCTAAACAGAAGGTTTTTTTATGTTTATTCTGGTAGGTATTGGAGTCTCTTTAATCAAGTTTATGTTTGACATCTTCTGAACTCATTTATTGTTTGGCAACTTGTGAGCTACAAACCTATTCTCTTCGAGGCAAACTGTAATAATTTTATTGTGGGGAGAATAGCTTCGGAGAAGCTTAAGCTTTGTAGCATGAGGCTTTGAACCTTCACACCCAAGACTTCGGAGAAGTCAAACATAAATTGACTATTAATTTTGAGCTTCTGTTTCTATTTGGCGCGTCTTATGTGTTAGTTGTTGCGCTCTTTACTCAGGTTTAGTTCGTCTCATGCGTTAATAGTCTGATGATTTCGGCGTGTTGTGGATAAGTTGTTAATAACTCCTGTCGAGTAGCCATTTCAAAATCCTCAAAGTCAAAACCTGGCGCTACTGTGCATCCCACTAAAGAATATTCGCTATCGAGGCTGGGTTTTGAACCAAACCAAGTTCCGGCAGGTACTACTGCCTGAAATACCTCCCCTTGCTCCGGGTTAGCACCTAATTTGATTGTTTCTAAAACTCCATCAGGGTGGATTACATATACAGAAAGAGGTTGCCCTGCATAAAAATGCCACATTTCATCGGCTTGAATGCGGTGAAAAGCCGAAAAATGATGATTTTCTAATAAAAAATAAATGCCTGTACTAAAACTACGATTTCCCCCAAAACGAGCAGGAAGCGCAGCCTGCGAAATGCTCTCCGCCGACCGATACATTTCTACAAAATATCCTCCTTCGGGATGAGGTTGCATCTGATACTTTTGTACCCAATAATGTGCAGGTTTCATATTTAATTCCAAATCTCGTTGCTTGCTGTCAAAATAATGGGTTTGCTATCGGTGACCATGATGGTATGCTCGTGCTGAGCCACAAAACTGCCATCCGTAGTGACAAAGGTCCAGCCATCGTTGGATTGATGAGCAAAAGATGCTTTGGTAGAAATAAAAGTCTCAATAGCCACCGTAGAGTTTTTCTTAAAACGGTCAAGGTTGAGGCGGTCATGGTAGCAGGGAATTTCGCGCGGGGCTTCGTGTAAGCTGCGTCCTACGCCATGTCCCACCAAATTTTTGATGACTCGAAGTCCTGATTTTTTTGCTTCTGTTTCGATGAGTTTTCCAATGTCCGCGATTTTGACTCCACCTTTGATATTGTTGATGGCCTTGCGTAAGATTTGCTTTGACGCATCTACGAGAGGGAGATGCTGATGAATATCTTTTCCTAACACAAAAGAGCCTCCATTGTCGGCCCAAAATCCGTCTAATTCGGCTGATACGTCAATATTGACGAGGTCACCTTCTTTCAATATCTTTTTGGGGGAAGGGATACCATGCGCTACTTCATTGTTGAGACAGATACAAGTCCATCCCGGAAACCCATACGTAAGTCTTGGGGCAGATTTGGCCCCCAATTCTTGCAAAATACTACCGCCGTATTCATCTAGCTCTTGAGCTGTCATACCGGGCTGGGCATATTCACGCATTTTTTTGAGCGTAATTCCTACCGCTTCGCTGATTCTTTGCATACCGATAAGTTCGGAAGGGCTAGAGATTGACATAGGTTGTGGGATTAAAAATCAAATGAAAAAATGGTTGTAAGATTTAAGCTTTGACGGCTTCGTATTCAGTGACTAATTTTTCAAACTCCGCGAGCAAGGCTAAAGTTCTTGAACCGGGTTTGCCATCGCCTACGATTTGCCTTCCAATCTGTACTACGGGCATTACCCATTTAGTGGTACTCGTAGTAAAAGCTTCATCGGCTTCGGCGAGCTCTTCGACCAAGAGAGGACGGACTTCTACTTTAAATGTTTTTGCGGCCAATTCCAGCACCACTCGTCTTGTGATACCATGCAAGATATTTTGGTCGGGTGTAATGAGGGTATCTCCTTTAAAAATAAAAAAATTGCTTCGCGTAAGCTCGCTAACTTCTCCATTTTTGTGGTACAGCAAATCTGCCGCACCTTGCGATTTCATCTCTGAGGCAAGGCGTATCATGTGCAGATAATTGGTGCTTTTGAGCTCAGGCAAATCTCTCACAAATTCAAACGGAAGCACTTTGATACCTCTTACACGTCCTTCGGGGTTGTCTTTAGGCAGATTTTCGGCAATAATAAGCAAATTAGGCTCAATCACGCTCACGCTATCGGGAGAGTAGCCTCCTGTCAGTACAAATCGATACGCAATGTCAGGTTGACCCGCGAGTGTGTACAACTCCTTCAAAATATCGGCTGTTTGATTCTGATTCAGTGGAAGTGGCAACCGAAGCACTTCTGCGGAGCGCTGGAAGCGTGCCCAATACCAATCCCATTGGAAAGGAACACCATTGTAGGTTCGGAAATAATCAAACAAGCCATAACCGCGAAGCAAGGCAAGGTCGTTTATTTTGACAGAAGCCTGTTCTACAGGCATGATAGAGCCGTTGAAATAACAATGCATGGTTTTTAGAAGCTAAGATGAGTAGCCACAAAGATAGGGACTTTTGGCATTAACCTTAATTAACATTGTTTCAATGACCTTTAACCTACTTCTCCAAAGCCCTGAATTAGTTTTGTGACATCATACAAAACTTCATACAGCCATGATTTTGCAGCTTCTAATGCCGAGCAAACAACAAGTAAAAGCCTTGAACTGGAGAGTGGGAAAAAAACTCACCTTCACATTTGTCCCTTGGATGTTATTTATTCTGTTGTTTGTTTCGGCGGGAGCATATGCTCAAAAATTCTCTATCAAAGGAGTATTAGTAGACACAACGCAGCGTCCCTTAGAAGGGGCTACTGTGATGCTGCTTGACGGGAAAGATACCTCGCTTGTGTCGTTTTCGAGGTCACAATCTGCCGGCACATTTGAGTTTAAAAATGTACTTCAAGCTTCTTATTTTTTGAAAGTGACTTACATGGGATTGCAGCCTATTCTTCAGTCTATCGCACCTCCTTCGGGAGCTTTGTTGGACTTGGGAAAGCTCTCGATGCTGCCCATACCCAAAGACCTTAAAGAAGTAGTGATAAAAGGAGAACGCGACCCCGTGACGATTAAACAAGATACGATTGAATACAATGCAAGTTCTTTTAAGGTGCAGCCCAATGCCGCCGTCGAAGACTTATTGAAAAGATTGCCTGGCGTAGAAGTAGATCGCGACGGAACAGTACGCGCCCAAGGTCAGCAAGTGCAGCGGGTGACCGTGGATGGCAAAGAGTTTTTTGGTCGAGACCCTAAAATGGCTACCAAAAATCTCCCCGCCGATGCCGTAGATAAAGTTCAGGTATTTGACCGTAAGTCAGATCAAGCGCAATTTATGGGTATTGACGACGGCCAACGCGAAAAAACAATCAATCTTTCTCTGAAAGAAGAGAAAAAGAAGGGCATTTTTGGTAATGCCACCGCCGGGGCAGGGCCTGATAGTCGCTATTCGCTCAAAGCCAATTTCAACCGATTTAGCAAAACCCGCCAAATGTCGGTGTTGGGAATGGCCAATAACATCAATCAGCAAGGGTTTTCGATCAACGATTACATGAATTTTACGGGCGGAGCTCAAAGAATGATGACGGGGGGCGTTATGAGGCTTCAGTTTAATTCGGAAGAAGATGCGGCTATTCCGCTCAATTTTGGAGGACGAAACAACGGCTTCGTGACTTCTGGTGGCGCAGGGCTTAATTACAACAATCAGTTTAATAAAAAGACCGAATTACAAAGTAATTATTTTTATAATCAGCTAGATCAACGCATTGAGCGTGAGACCAATCGAGAGACTTTTTTGCCATCAGGAAATTTTAAAACAAAACAAAATACCGCCCAAAATACCCATAACGCTACGCATCGAGCCAATTTTACCCTAGATCATAAGATAGATTCGCTCAATTCATTGAAGTGGACTAATCAGCTTAGTTATTCCAAAAACGCTTCTTATACAGGAAGTAGTAGTCGAGCTACCAATGCCAACGATAGGCTCGAAAATGAAGGTACGCGGCAATCGACTGCACAAGGCAACAATTGGCGCATAAACTCAGAACTATTGTGGCGGCACAAGTTTGCGAAAAAAGGGCGTACGCTATCTACCAATTTTTTATTAGGTCTCGAACAAAGCGACCGAAACGGCACTTTGAATGCATTGAACAGTTTTTATAATTCAAGCGGTGAGAAAAATAAAGTAGATACTTTACGACAGACTAACACCCAAACCAACGACCGCCAAACCTACGGGCTGACGGCTTCTTATACCGAACCTTTGGGAAAGCGTCGCTATTTGGAGATAAACTATGCGGTTAATTTTACCCAAAACGACGTCAATCGCCTCGTATATGATGTAAATGGCGAAGGGCGCGCACCCCGCATGAATGCCCAACTCAGCAATCAGTTTCGTAATGATTTTATCTACCAGCGAGGTGGCATGAACTTTCGCCTCAATCAGGCCAAATACAATTTTTCGACGGGAGTAAGCTTGCAGCGGTCGGCATTGGAAGGAGACTTGATTTTGCAAAATACGCATATCAGCCGTACTTTCACCAACCTACTGCCCAACCTGAGATTTCAGTACAATTTTGCGACCAACCAAAATATTAACCTGACTTATGATACGGATGTACGTGAGCCAAGTATTCAGCAGCTATCGCCTATCGTAGACAATAGCGACCCGCTTAATATTTATACCGGAAATCCTAGTTTACGCCCCGAATACAATCATCGCCTCAATCTCAACTTTTTCCGTTTTAATCAACTCAATTTTAGTAACTTTTTTGCTTTTGTCAACCTTACCTACACTACCAACAAAATCGCTACTGCCCAGCAAGTAGATGCCAATCTAGTACGTACCTATCGGCCTATCAATGTCAAAGACGATTATAATCTCATTACCAATATTTCAAAAGGGTTTCGGATCAAAGCCATCGGTACACGAGTCAATTTTAGTACAAATCTATTGTTGAATCGGGGGATTACGCCAGTCAACGATACCGACAATCAAACCCGACGACTCGAAAGCCGCAATACTTTACGTCTCGAATACCGCTACAAAGAAGCCTTTGATATATCTGCCAGTGGCTCGATGACTTTCAATCAAACCTCCTACTCGCTCAACCCTGCGCTCAATCAGTCGTTTGTCAATCAAAGCTATGACATAGAAGCCAATCTTAAATTGACCAAAACCTGGAATGTCAGTTCGGTTATGGATTACAGCATTTACAATTTTGCGGGTTCTTCTTTTAATCAAAAAGTACCTATTTGGAATGCTTCGGTATCTAAGTTTTTCTTGAAAAACAAACGTGGCGAACTCAAGTTTTCGGTCGTCGATATGCTCAATCGCAATGTCGGAATCAGTCGTATGGCGCAGGTCAATTTTGTTCAAGATGAGCGTATTCGGTCACTTGGCCGCTACTTCTTAGTAAGCTTTACCTACAGCCTCAACAGTTTTCTGGGAGGAATGCCTTCTGGCGGAATGAGAGTGATTCAAAGAGGATAAAACATGACAACAAAACCAATAACTATCAATAAATCAATGAAAAAGAAAATCTTAACTTTGCTAGTCGGAATGAGTCCGGTAATATACGGCTACAGCCAACAAAATGAAGGGGTGGTGTGGTATGACCAAAAAATCAATATGCACAAACGTATGCAAGATGAGTCCATGAAAGCCATGATTCCCGAATTTCGTACCAACAAAATGCAACTTAATATACGGGCATCGGAATCATTGTTTAAAGCCGCCGACCAGCAGCCCAACGAAGAACAAGAATCCTCAGACGGAAATGGAGCTACTGTAAGAATGGTAATAAGAGTCCCTCAAAATGAGACTTATCGTAATTACGATACACAGCGTTCTATAGAGTTACGAGAACTAGCAGGGCAGAAGTTTTTGATAGAAGACACGCTGCGTCGGATGCCTTGGAAACTCACTGGAGATACCAAAAAAATTCAGGGTTATGATTGTCTCAAAGCTACCATGACCAACAAAGTTACTAATCAGCCAATAGTGGCGTGGTTTACGGAGGCGATTCCGGTACCAAGTGGCCCCGCAGGTTTTGGAGGCTTACCAGGCTTGATTTTGGAAGTGGATGTTAATGACGGCGACATGATTTATAACATGACCAAAATCGATTTTAAAAAATTAGGTAATGCCGACTTGAAAACCCCCACCGGAGGCAAAAAAATAACGGAGGCGGAGTTTACTAAAAAAAGGGATGAGTTTATGAAAGAAATGGGCGGACAAGGAGGGATTAGAATCATCCGAAACTAAAATGAAGTTATACAAACCCACTACTATATCTCTTACCTTGATGGTCGCTAGTATGATTTTACTAGCGGCTTTTCAAGCATTTTGGCTTTATAAAGAATACACGGAACAAAAAACAATCCTTCAAAAGGAAGCAGATATTTTATTTAAGAATACCATTCAAGCCTTAGAAGACTCTTTGATTCAGAAAAAAATAAAGTTGTCTACTAAAAAGCCTTCGAAATTAAATAGAGACTCAGGAGCAGTGGGTATATCTACTAAAGTATCGGTCAATTTTAGCTCTACGGTAAAGCCTACAGAGAAAAAGAATAAAAAAGTAGATTTAAAGCCTTCATCTAGTGACAGTATAGTAATGGGGCATCTTGGACAGCTGCTTCAACGACAGCTACGGGATAGTTTTATTGATTTTCACAAAACGAGTATTGCAAACATAAATCCCAAAGATATTCAGTCGATTAGAATCCATCGCGGCAATCCTATTGATTTTACCAAGCTTCAGTTGAAAGACTCCGCTGCTGCCCCATCCCCACAGGTGGTGATAGTCCAGAGAGCTATCGAGCATGATAGTGCCCAAAAACTCGTGGGTAAAGTCGCTAGAGTAATGCTTTATTTGCGAGATGCCAAAGACAGTATTCGGGGTAATGTTCGGTTTGCGAAATCAAATAAATTCCAATTGTCACTCATAAACGACAGTTTAGCTTCATCACCTAGGCGTGAAGAAGAGACGCCCAAAACCAAAAGTTACCATATTGAAAATAATTTTGTGATTCGATTTGACGCAGATTCGCTCAAAATCCCCGAAATACAAGTCCAGTACAAAGGGCTAATCCAAAAATCTAAAATTGATGCCTCTTTTCGGGTAGTTCGCCAAGGGAAAGCGTGGGCGGGAGATACTACCTTTTTGCCCAACGAACTCCTGACTTCTGCAGTAGTAAGCACTATGCCATTTGGGAGTACTTATCGGGCGGTGTTCAAAGATTATGAAGTTTTTTTGTTGAAAAAAATTGTCCCACAAGCACTTTTTTCAGTTTTCTTGTTGGCGATTACCGCCCTTGCTTTTGGGGCGATTTATCGCAATTTACGACAACAGCGCCGACTTACGGCTCTTAAAAACGATTTTATCAGCAACGTAACTCACGAACTCAAGACCCCCATCGCTACGGTCAGTGTGGCGATTGAGGCTTTGCAAAACTTCGGCGCGGCCCAAAACCCGCAACTCACAAAAGAGTATTTAGAAATTTCTAAAAATGAACTCAATAGACTCACTTTGCTGGTGGATAAAGTCTTGAAAATGGCTACTTTTGAGCAGCAAGGGTTGACCCTCACCCGCGGAGAGTTGGAGATGAAGGAGCTAGTAGGACAGATAATGGATTCCATGAAATTACAGTTTGAAAAATGTGGAGCTACCGTAGATTATCAAACCTCTGGAGAAAACTTTGCATTTTGGGGGGATAAAATTCATCTTACCAATGTGGTCTACAACTTGCTCGACAATGCCATTAAGTACAGTGAAAATAAACCCCAATTGAAGTTGTATCTCACAGAGAACGAATCCCAAATTAGCTTTTCGGTGAGTGATGAAGGGATAGGTATTCCAGCCGAATATCAATCAAAAATCTTTGAGAAATTTTTCAGAGTTCCTACCGGCAACACCCACAATGTCAAAGGATATGGTTTAGGATTGAGCTATGTAGCTTCGGTAGTAAAAGAACACGGCGGAAGTATTAACTTAAAAAGTGAAGAAGGAAAAGGCAGTGTATTTGTTATCATACTTCCTCGCAAATCGGTTTAAAAAAACAATGACTAAAATTCTGTACGTTGAAGATGAACCTTTTTTGGGGAAAATAGTAAAAGAAAGTCTCGAAAGCCGGGGCTTTGAGGTATGTATGGTAGCTGATGGCAGAGAAGTTATGGCGCAGTTTAGGGCGTTTGAGCCGACGATTTGTGTATTAGATATTATGCTTCCGCATCGTGATGGCTACACATTAGCGCAGGATATTAGGCAAGTAAACCCCACGGTACCAATTATATTTTTGACCGCCAAAACCCAAACCGAAGATGTGCTAAAGGGTTTTCAGAATGGTGGCAATGATTATATCCGAAAGCCATTTAGTATGGAAGAACTCATTGTAAGAATACAAAATATCCTCAATCTTACGCTTCAAAAAAAGACAACATCTACAAGAGAAGGGGTGGTGCTGGGAACATACACTTTTTTTCCCCATAAATACGAGCTACATCGGGCTGAAGCGATTCGTAAACTTTCTCACCGAGAAACCGAACTGCTCTCTATTTTGGCCGAAAACCGCAATTCTACCGTTAATCGCCGCGATATCTTGAAGCGGGTATGGGGTGATGATTCATTTTTCAATTCTCGTAATTTGGATGTATATATTACCCGCCTGCGCGATTATTTTAGAGAGGATACTACCCTCGAAATCGTTACTTTAAAAGGCGTCGGTTATCTCTTCAAATCCTAGCAAGTACTAAATGTTCAAAATTCAATCCCATTATTGAGGGATAATATCATAATTTTTCATAGTATTGTTGGGGTAGAAACAGGCACGTTCTAAAGAAGCGTGATTTTCTAAGAATACCCTATTTTATGTCATTAGAAATAAGACATGGGGTGTATTTCAAGGATAGCATTATTTGATAGAAAAGGCTCTATTGCATGCTTTTGAAAATTCGCTATCATAAATCTTAATTTTAGTTGGCAAAAATGAAATAAGCATTATTATTGCATTTTAAAACCTAAAAAATTGTACATTTTAAATTAAAAATTGTACATAAAAAACCTCGCTTTACCGTGGAAAAAAAAGCAAAAAAGTCCCTTTTGTTTGAAGTTGCTTGGGAGGTCTGCAACCAAGTGGGTGGAATTTATACCGTGATTCGCAGCAAGGTTCCGGCTATGGTGGATCAATGGGAGGACGACTATGTCTGTTTGGGACCTTATTTCCCACAGCGGGCTCTTACGGAATACGAACCTATCACATCCGACGACGGGTCGGGGATTTATCAAATCGTGGAAAAAATGCGGCAGGAGGGTTTTGCCGTAGAATATGGCTACTGGCTCATCACTGGCAAGCCACGCGTTGTGTTGTTTGATATTCGAAGTATGATGGGGCAGCTCAACCGCATCAAATATGAGCTTTGGGAACACCACCAAATATCTACCGTCAATATCGAAGACTTAGTTAATCAGACCATTGCTTTTGGCGAAATGGTGCGAATTTTCTTGACGAAATTTGCGGAAGATTATGCACGTAAGTTTGACATCACGGCTCATTTTCACGAATGGATGGCAAGCTCTGGATTGCCAGATTTGCGCCGCGACGATGTCAAAATTGCCACTGTATTTACGACTCATGCCACGATGTTGGGAAGGTATATTGCCTCCAATGAACGCGATTTTTACCATAAACTTCCTTTTTTTGACTGGAAGCACGAGGCGCGTTATTATAATATCGAAGCTCAGGCTACTATTGAGCGTTTGGCTTACTTGAGTGCGCACGTGAGTACAACTGTCAGCGATGTCACTGCTCGCGAATGTGAGGTGTTTTTGGGTAAATATCCCGATTTAGTTTTGCCCAATGGACTCAATATCCAGCGTTTTGCTGCAGTACATGAGTTCCAAAACCTGCACATGAAGTATAAGGAGAATATCCATAAGTTTATCATGGGGCATTTTTTCCAAAGTTATTCTTTCAATTTGGACAAAACCCTCTACTTCTTTACTTCGGGGCGTTATGAGTATGTCAACAAAGGCTACGATATTACATTGGAAGCATTGGCGCGTCTCAATTGGAAAATGGTACAGGCTAAAATGGACATGACGGTGGTGATGTTTATTGTGACGCGTCAGCCGTACCATTCTATCAATCCTGATGTGCTTCAGTCGCGAGCGGTATTGGGCGAAATCCAAGATACTTGTGAAGCGATTGAGAAGCAATTGGGCGACAAGCTCTTTTTGGCCTCGGCTTCTTCTACAGATCATCATTTGCCTGATTTGAATCAGTTTGTGGACGAGTATTGGCGTCTGAGGCTTCGTCGAACCATTCAAACTTGGAAAACCAAACGGTTACCTCCTTATGTTACGCACGATCTGAAATCACCTGATTCAATTACAGAATATTGTGAGCAATCGGGATTGAAAAATCATGAACAAGACCGCGTCAAAATCGTGTATCACCCCGATTTTATTGCTTCTACCAATCCTCTTTTTGGGTTGGATTATGGGCAATTTGTAAGAGGATGTCATTTGGGAATATTTCCAAGTTATTATGAACCTTGGGGATATACTCCGCTTGAATGCGTGGTAAGGGGGATTCCTACGGTCACGAGCGATTTATCGGGTTTTGGAGATTTTATCATGCAAATCATGCGTGATTACGAAAATCGTGGGATTTATGTCATTAATCGTAAAACCCAAAACTTTGACCAAGCAGCTGACCAATTGGCCAATATTCTCTTCAAGTTTGTGAGGATGAACCTTCGCGAGCGTATCCAACAACGCAATAAAGTAGAAAATATGTCGGATGTATTTGATTGGAGTAACCTGCGCTCATACTATGACACAGCTCACGATTTGGCGGCCAAAAAGGCTTTTAAAACTACGGTGAGTTAAGCGATTTTAGATAGACTTTCTTCCAAATGAGGCTGTCTCAAAAGTCTAGTAGTACCAAATTATCTTCGGCATATATTCAACCTCTCCCCCTAAATCCCCCTCTCCAGAAAGGAGAGGGGGATTTTTAAAGCCCTTCTCCTAGCAGGAGTTGGGATGAGGTTAAAACCAAAGAATATTTTGTGCCCTGTTACTTTTGAGACAGCCCCTTTTGTTTTATATTGTGATGACTTCTCCGATATCTGCCAACACAATCAAATCGTGGTATTGGGGATCTTTTTTTAGATTTTCCAAAACACGATAAGCATCTCCTAAAGGTTCGTCCGACAAATCGAAAGTACCATAGTGCATGGGTACAAAACGCCGAGCATTCATATCTTGGGCAGCTTTCAATGCCTCCGTAGGCCCAGCATGACTTGATGCCATAAACCACTCTGGCTTGTAAGCTCCTACTCCCAATAAGGCCACATCTACTTCTTTAAAATATTTTCCAAAATCTTGATAGTGAGTGCTATATCCTGAGTCTGCCCCAAAATATACACTTTTTCCATTGGCGCGTATTAAGTAAGCTCCCCACAGGCTTTTGTTGGTATCGTTGAAATAGCGCCTTGCCCAATGCTGAGCAGGCAGATAAATAATCTCTATTTTAGAAGTATCTGTCTGATAAGCTTGGTACCAGCCAGCGGTTTGGATTTTGGTACTTTTTGTAAAAGCAAACAATACTTTATCTAATCCCAAGCCCGTAAGATAGGTAGCGTTGGGATTTTGAGAAGCCAGTATTTTGAGGCTTTTTTCGTCACAGTGATCGCGGTGGTCGTGCGAAACAAGAATATAATCAAGGTTTTTTAACTCCGTTACATCCACAGGAAGCGCAGAATAGCGCTTCATAAGAGGAGAAGGACTTTCAAATACCGGATCCGTGATGATATTGATACCATTGATTCGAATAAAAAAACTAGCATGACCTAGCCACATGATGCCATCTTCGTGGGAGTGCAAAAAATCATTGTTATTGATTACTCTTAGTCTAAAAGTATCGGCTTTCTTTTCCGCTTTTTGAGGATTGGTCTCGGTTTGCCATTTCCACAGTTTTTGGAAACCTGGTAAAGGTTGTAAATTTTCGTTTAGAAACCGACCTTCTGGATTAACCGGATTTCCTTTCCAGTCATCTCTTACAATGCGTAAGCCAGGGTTTGTACGATATTGGGTAACTTTCCATTCAAAGTTATCGTACACAAAAAAATAAAAAATAGTCCCAAAAAATAGAAGTGCAGCGAAAGCAAAGAGCATATTTTTCAAAGGAAAATGGGTATAAAAGCGAGATGAGCAAGTACTATCAAAAACAGGATACTTGATTACATAGTTCGTTGGGGTATTATAAATGCTCCTTAACGTACTTTTAGTGATACTAAACCCTTTTTCATTTTATGGCTCCTACTATACCCACTCGTGTTTCGTCGGTAGATGTTTACCGTGGTTTTGTTATGTTTTTGATGATGGCCGAAGTTCTCGAATTTGGTCATGTTTCCAAAGCATTGCCCGAAAGTAGTTTTTGGGCATTTTTAGCCTATCATCAAGACCACGTTGAGTGGGTAGGATGTTCGTTACATGATTTGATTCAACCCTCTTTTTCATTTTTGGTAGGGGTAGCCTTACCTTATTCGGTGGCGAGCAGGCTTGCCAAAGGGCAATCGTTCAAGAATATGTTTGGGCATACCCTTAAGCGGTCATTAATTTTGATTTTTTTGGGAATTTTTTTACGTTCTACGCATCGCGAGCAAACCAATTTCACTTTTGAAGACACCCTAACACAGATTGGTTTGGGCTATCCTATCTTGTTTTGGCTTGGTTTTCGTACTTTTAAAACCCAAGTGGTTGCATTGTGCACTATTTTAGTAGGGTATTGGTTGGTGTTTGCTTTGTATCCACTTCCTGATGCTAATTTTGATTATGCCGCCGTAGGTGTAGCGGCCGATTGGGAGCATAATTTATCGGGCTTTGCAGCTCATTGGAACAAAAATACCAATGCTGCTTGGGCTTTTGACCAATGGTTTATGAATCTCTTTCCCCGCGAAAAGCCTTTCATCCGAAATGGCGGGGGATATTCGACGCTTAGTTTTATCCCTACGCTTGGTACCATGATTTTGGGGCTATTGGCAGGGCAGTGGCTCAAAGATGAAGATGCCCCTCTCCAAAAAGTTAAGCGTTTTGGATTGATAGGAATTGGACTTTTAGGGACTGGGCTACTGCTCAATTGGACAGGAATATGCCCGAATGTAAAGCGTATTTGGACTCCTACGTGGACTATTTTTAGCGGAGGTTGGTGTTTTATTTTGCTGGCATTTTTCTACTGGATAGTAGATATCAAAGGCTATAAAAAAGCTTTCTTTTGGCTGATGGTAATCGGCATGAATTCTATTGCGGCTTACATTATCTCCCACACAATCGTAGAATTTATCCATCACTCATTCCAAATTCATGTTTCCAAAACCTACGACCAAATCTTAGGACTTAGCTATGAATCGTTGGTGAGAGGAACAGCGATACTCATCGTCGAGTGGCTGATTCTACATTGGATGTATCGAAATCGTATCTTTATAAGAATTTAACAAGATTTTTAGGGTAATTTTTGGACTTTTTAAATATTGCCTCTACTTTTGTAATGCCACGTCAGACGCGTGGCATTTAATTTAGGTTTATATTTCTATAAAATCAATATACTATATCTAGTTTTGGGTATAAATAAAAACATAGAAAACGATACCGTGGAGCAAGCCGCATGGGAAAGCTTACAGGTAGTGTTGATTGCCACTGGCAATGCTACTGAAGACCGCCGTTTGGCAGCCTTGGCCCGTGAGCAAGGGCTCAAAGTTTTATTGAAAGACTTACCCCAAGAGTCGGATGTATTTTATACTGCTTCGAGTCCTTCTAAGGTGGATGCTCAGCCAAAAGGAAGCTTTGAGTGGGTGTTAGATAAGTTCCTAACTCCCATATTGCGCCAACGTACTCGCTCCGAAATCGCCATGAATATCTTTGCAGCTTTGGCATTGATGATAGTGGGGCATTGGGTGTTTAGTTATTTTACGATTGAGCGTATCACCCTTATCGGACAAACCCTCCAAATCACCGACGAAGTTTTTTATTTTCTTCTAGCAGGCTTTGTAGCTCAGATGATTGACGGGGCCCTAGGAATGGCCTATGGTGTGACAGCCACTACATTTTTGCTTACGCTAGGAATTCCGCCTTCGGCAGTGAGTGCAAGTGTACACTCGTCCGAAATCTTTACGAGTGGGGTGTCGGGGTATATGCACTTGAAGTTTGGGAATGTAAATAGCAAATTGTTTAAAATATTGCTTATTCCTGGTGTGATAGGGGCTGCTTTGGGGGCTTATGTACTTACCTCTTTAGAGCAATATGCCCATTTTATCAAACCTATTGTCGCCGTTTATACCTTGATTTTGGGGATTTTGATTATTCAAAAAGCCTTGCAAAAACGTATTAAGAAAAAACCTATTAAAAAAGTAGGATTATTGGCGTTGTTTGGGGGTACTATGGACGCTATCGGCGGTGGTGGATGGGGCCCCATTGTATCTTCGAGCTTGATTGCAAGCGGGCGGCATCCCAAATATACCATTGGGTCGGTCAACTTGGCTGAGTTTTTTGTGTCATTGGCTAGCTCTGTTACGTTTGTGATGTTGATTGGTCTCTCTCATTGGCAGATTATTGTTGGTTTGATTTTAGGTGGTACGATTGCAGCGCCTATTGCGGCTCATTTATCACGCCGCTTGCCCATAAAAGCTATGATGATTATGGTCGGATTAGTAGTAATTATCGTAAGTTTGCGAAATATTTTAACGGTTCTGTTGTAACCCTGTATATAAAACCCACTGCTAGCCGTAAAATTCCAAAGCAGGTATTCCCTTCTCGTCCTTGATTTTACGACTATCTCATGACTTATCTCAATTATGAAACGTCAGACTAAAGCAATACGCACCCAAACCAAAAAGACACAATACCGCGAGCATTCGACGCCTTTGTTTCTTACATCTAGCTTTTCATTCGAATCTGCCGAGCAAGGCAAGGCACTTTTTGATGAAACAGAAGAAGGCAATATTTACAGTCGTTTTTCAAATCCTAGCGTTCAGGAGTTTGTAGATAAAGTATGTATGCTCGAAGGTGCTGAAGACGGGCTTGCTACTGCTACCGGTATGGCGGCTGTTTTTGCGAGTATGGCAGGGATTCTCAAGTCGGGCGATCATATTATTGCATGTCGGGCATTGTTTGGTTCGGCGCATCAGATTATTACGCAGATTTTGGCTAAATGGGGCATTACCTATACTTATTTAGATGCTGATGCTTCGGAGGCCGCTTGGGAAGCAGCCGTACAGCCCAACAGCCGAATGGTTTATCTTGAGACTCCTTCTAATCCAGGATTAGAGTTGGTCGATTTGGAGATGATTGGACGGATTTGCAAAAAACATAACTTGATTTTTAACGTTGACAACTGCTTTGCAACGCCGATTATCCAAACCCCTGCCGATTTTGGCGCGGACTTGATTGTCCACTCAGCTACTAAATTTATGGATGGACAAGGGCGTGTCTTGGGAGGTGTTGTGGTCGGAAAAGCAGAATATATCGCTCCGATTCGCTTTTTCTGCCGTCATACAGGCCCGTCAATGTCGCCTTTCAATGCTTGGACTTTGAGCAAAAGCCTCGAAACGCTTGAGCTTCGTATGGAGCGTCATAGCCAAAATGCACTACGCTTGGCAGAAGCACTCGAAGCACTACCCGAAGTCAAAAAGGTGAATTACCCTTATTTGCCAAGTCATGCTCAGTATGAGCTTGCCAAAGCACAAATGAATGCAGGTGGGGCGATTGTGACGATTGAACTTGAAGGTGGTTTTGAGCGAGTGAGTGCTTTTATGAAAGCCCTCAAAATCCCCACTTTATCATCCAACTTAGGAGATACGCGCACGATTATTACCAATCCTTTTACCACGACTCATTCCAAACTTAAACCCGACGAAAAAGCTTCTTTAGGTATTACAGAAGGCCTCATTCGTATTTCGGTAGGTTTGGAAGCGGTCGAAGATTTGATAGAAGATTTTACGCAAGCAGCCGTAGTAAGCGCTGAGGCGATTACGGCTAAAGTGTAGAAGATATATAAGCCTACAATTTCCTCACTTTCACTATCCATAAAGGCAATACGAGCCTAGGAAAAAATGATAGGTTGAGGAAATTGTATAAAACAAAACACTAACGAACCAATAAGTAGCAAAAGAATGTTAAGGCAGTACAAATCTCCTCATTGGTTGCTGGGTAGTTTTATAGTTGAAGAAGCTCTCTCTTTAAGAGAACATTCAAATATTGTTGTTTAGAAATTAATATACAATACAAATTCGATAGAATTAAAATGCATACAGAGGTATTTTCTCATACAGCTTCGTCGTTGCTAGAACAACTACAAGGCAAAACGGAAGTGGAATCATTGCGTTTGTTGGCAGAGATGTTTCCCGGACAAGTAGCTTTTTCGACTAGTTTGGGCTACGAAGACCAAGTAATAACAGATATGATTTTGGGGAATGCCCTCGATATCCGCATCTTTACACTGGATACAGGGCGTATGTTTCCCGAAACATACCTGACGTTGCAGAAAACCAATAATCGCTATGATTCAAAAATTGAAGTGCTTTTTCCGAAAAACGATGCCGTCGAGAAATTGTTGACCGAAAAAGGTCCTTTGAGTTTTTATGAGTCTATCGAAAATCGCAAAGAATGTTGTTTTATCCGCAAAGTAGAACCTCTCAATCGTGCTTTGCAAGGAGTTAAAGTGTGGGTGACTGGTATCAGAGCGGAGCAATCACCCAACCGTACAGATATGCAAGCTATTGAATGGGATGGCGGGCATGATTTGTTTAAGTTCAATCTCTTGTTGAATTGGACTTTTGAAGAAGTGAAAAATTATGTAAAATCTCACAATGTCCCTTATAATCCCTTGCACGACAAAGGGTTTGTAAGTATTGGGTGTGCTCCTTGTACACGTGCTATTCGTGAAGGAGAAGATTTCAGAGCGGGACGCTGGTGGTGGGAAGACGAAAGCAAAAAAGAATGCGGCCTACATGCGAGATAGCATATAGGGGTTACTCTTTGTAAAAGTAAATTAGAAAATCAGACACGATATATCATGTCAAATACCCAAAATTTAGAGTCTAGTAGTCAGCGAAAAAATTATCTAGACCAACTCGAATCAGAAGCTATCTATATCATGCGTGAGGTAGCTGGACAGTTTGAGCGTCCTGCCTTGTTGTTTTCGGGCGGAAAAGATTCAATCACGCTTGTTCGTTTAGCCCAAAAGGCATTTGCTCCGGGCAAAATCCCTTTCCCTTTAGTACATATTGATACAGGGCACAACTTCCCCGAAGCTATTCAGTATCGCGATTGGCTAGCCAACGAAGTAGGGGCCAAGCTGATTGTACGTCAGGTAGAAGATACAATCAAAGCCAAAGGCTTGAAAGAACAAACCGGAAAAAATGCTACGCGCAATTGGCTCCAAACATACACTTTGCTAGATACTATCGAAGAGTTTGAGTTTGATGCGTGTATTGGAGGTGCTCGCCGCGACGAAGAAAAAGCACGTGCCAAAGAACGTATTTTTTCTTTCCGTGATGAGTTTGGGCAATGGGACCCCAAACGTCAGCGACCTGAATTGTGGAATTTGTTTAATGGCAAAATCAGCAAAGGAGAAAACGTACGGGCGTTTCCGATTTCGAACTGGACAGAATTGGACGTGTGGTCGTATATCGAACGTGAAAAAATTCCGTTACCTACAATTTACTTTTCACATCAGCGCGAAATGATTTTGCGCGATGGCAATTTACTAGCTAATGCCGATTTTATTTACAAAGATGAGGCAGATGTTATAGTGACTAAGACCGTACGTTTTCGCACGGTAGGGGATATGACTTGTACGGCAGCGGTAGAATCAGAGGCCGATACTATCGAAAAAGTAGTCAACGAAATCAAAGCAACGCGTATCAGTGAGCGTGGTGAAACCCGTATCGATGACCAACAAACCGAGGCGGCGATGGAAGACCGTAAAAAGGGTGGATATTTTTAAACTTCCTTTCTTACCCCGTAGTGGCAGCTGCCTAGTAGGGGAGTTAAAAACAAACATTTAAAATAATAAAAAAATCCTCGTTGGGGATTTAGGGGCTATGGACATTCTAAGATTTATAACCGCAGGTAGTGTTGATGACGGAAAAAGTACCCTTATCGGCCGCTTGCTTTACGATACAAAAAGTATTTTGGCCGACCAAATGGAGGCCGTAGAACGTGCTAGTAAAACCAGAGGCGATGGCGAAATCGACTTGGCATTACTGACCGACGGGCTTCGTTCGGAGCGAGAGCAAGGAATTACGATTGATGTGGCTTACAAATATTTCCAAACGCCCAATCGTAAGTTTATTAGTATTGATGCGCCGGGACATATTCAGTACACCCGCAATATGGTGACGGGTGCTTCTAATGCCGACTTGGCAATCATCCTGATTGATGCGCGCCAAGGAGTAGTAGAGCAAACTCGCCGCCACTCTCTTATTGCTTCATTGTTAGGGATTCCGCATATTGTGGTAGCAGTCAATAAGATGGATTTGGTGGGATATTCGGAAGATGTGTTTTTGCAGATTGCCCAAGAATACCAAAAACTCGCTAGTAAACTCAATATCAAAGACCTGAAAATCATTCCCGTAAGTGCTTTGGCGGGAGATAACATCGTTGATAAATCTGAAGCAATGCCTTGGTACACGGGCGAAACAATGCTTCATTATCTCGAAAATGTGGATGTATTGAACGACCTTAATCTAACTGATGCGCGTTTTTCGGTACAGTATGTGCTTCGTCCTCAAACCGAAGAGTTGCACGATTATCGGGGATATGCAGGGCGCATTCAAAGCGGTGTTTTCCGAAAAGGAGATCCTATCACCGTACTTCCTTCGGAGCAAACCTCCAAAATTGCCAAAATTGAAATATATGGCGCAGAAGTAGAAGAGGCGTCGGCTCCCCAATCGGTGACTCTTTTGCTCGAAACAGACGTGGACATTAGCCGTGGGGATTTGATTAGTGGCAATGGCAATCAGCCCGTGTTAAGCCAAGATGTGGAAGCTACGATTTGTTGGATGGACGACCGTAAAGAACTAAAAGTAGGTAATAAATACACCCTGCAGCATGGTACTACGCGCGTTCGTTGTTCTATTAAAGGAATAGAATACCGCATCGATATCAACAATTATGAGCAATTGGAAGATGTTGAAAGCCTCAAGCTAAACGACGTGGCCAAAGTGGTGATTCGTACGGCAAAACCGTTGGCCTACGATTCATATCAAAACAATCGGGCCAATGGTGCGGCTATCTTGATAGACGAAACCTCCAACGTGACCGTAGGAGCATGTATGGTGGAAGCTTAGACAGAGCATAAAAACTACAATATATAACCTTGCTAAAAATCCCTCAACTCAAAAAGTTGGGGGATTTTGGTTTTGGGAAACTCGGCTCAAAATTACAGGTGAGTACGGGAATGTTTATGAGTTAAAAGCTATGTATTTTGTAGCTATCCAAAACAATGATTTCCAAAAAACCTATGAAAATCCTTATGCCCAACCAAAAACTCCTCTTAATGGGAGTGATGATGATACTAGCAACTCCTCTTTTGGCTCAGCGCAATGTGGTGAATGCCAATGATTCCAATACACCCTTGCACTTATTAAAGCCTGATTTTCCTGTTCCGTATGGAATTGTGGACCCAAAAGAGGTAAAAAGTGTAATAGATCGGATTCATGGTTATTTAAATACGGTTACTCCCACCGCATTTGTCAATGCCAAAACGGGTGAAATCGTTGCGGATTTATCCAAAATTGATGAAAACACTGCTTTACAAAAAGGAGACTATCGCCTCGTAAGCTACGAATGGGGCGTTACATATGCTGGTATGCTACTCGCAAGTCAGGTGACTGGCGACAATCGATACAAAGAATACACTGATAAGCGCTTGGCATTTATTGCCAATGCAGCTCCTTATTTTAAAAAAACAACCGAGGAACACGCCGATTGGGGTACCAAAGGCCCCCTTCGAGGATTGTTGTCACCTCATGCTTTGGATGATTGTGGCGCAATGTGTACCGCCATGATTAAAGCCACTCGTGCAGGAAATCAGTCGAACCTTAGACCCCTGATTGATATTCACATTGATTATATCTTAAACAAAGAACATCGCTTAAAGGACGGGACGCTGGCCCGAAATCGCCCCCAACCCAATTCGCTTTGGCTCGACGATTTGTTTATGGGAGTACCTGCTCTCGCTCAAATGGGCAAACTTACTGGCAATAAAAAATACTATGACGAAGCGGCCAAACAAATTCTACAATTTTCTAAAAGGATGTTTAACAAAGAGAAGGGCATATACATGCACGGATGGATAGAAGGCATGAGTGAGCATCCTCAGTTTCACTGGGCAAGGGCTAACGGCTGGGCTATCTTGACCAAAGTAGAAGTATTGGATGTATTACCCGAAAATCATCCAGCACGTCCTGCGATTTTAGCTTTATTGAAAGCCCATGCGAAGGGATTGACTTCTTATCAGTCAGGCTCAGGTTTTTGGCATCAATTGTTGGATAGAGAAGATTCTTATTTGGAAACTTCCGCTACCGCTATTTATACTTATGCTCTGGCTCACGCGATCAATAAAGGCTGGATAGATGGCCTTGCGTATGCTCCTGCGGTACTTGTAGCTTGGAATGCAGTGGCTACCAAGGTCAATGAAAAAGGGCAAGTAGAGGGAACCTGCGTGGGTACTGGTATGGGTTTTGACCCTGCTTTTTATTATCATCGTCCTATTAGCCCCTTCGCGGCGCATGGTTATGGACCCGTGATTTTGGCAGGAGCCGAAGTTATTAATCTGTTGAATAACAAGCAGTTTGAAATCAATGATAGCTCCGTTCAGCTGTTACAAAAGAAGTAAAATGTGTATGTTTTTAATACTTCCAAAAACATGAGAGATTTTTACAAAGCGATACTGCTACTTATCATAACCACACCCATCGTATTAGCTCAAAAACTCCCTAAACGGAAAGAGCTACTCAAGGCCATGACTACGGCCAATGCCTATTTTATGAACAAATGGCCTGAGGTAGGGAAGCCTATTGTTGGAAAAGACCGTACACGTCCAAGCAATATCTGGACTCGTGGAGTGTATTATGAAGGATTAATGGCGCTCTATCAACTCCATCCCCAAAAAGAATATTTGGAATACGCTCTATCCTGGGGAGAAGCCCACAAGTGGGGCTTGCGGAATGGGATTACTACTCGTAATGGCGATGACCAATGCTGTGGTCAAACTTACATTGACCTCTATCTCATGGACAAAAAAGAAGAACGAATCCGTGATATAAAAGCCAGCATGGACAATATGGTCAACAGCCCTAAAGAAGATGATTGGTGGTGGGTAGATGCCTTACAGATGGCAATGCCAGTGTTTGCAAAACTGGGAGTACTCTATAATGACAACCGCTATTATGAAAAGATGTACCAGATGTACATGTTTACTAAAACTCACCACGGTGATAAAGGTCTGTACAATCCCGCTGAAGGGCTATGGTGGCGTGACAAAGATTTTGACCCCCCTTACAAAACCCCTAAGGGCAACAATTGCTACTGGTCTCGTGGAAACGGATGGGTAGTAGCGGCACTAGTGAGGGTGTTGGATATTATGCCTAAAAATGCTCCCCACCGCGACGAATATCAAAAAACGTACCTTGAAATGATGCATGCACTTGTACCCCTTCAGCGTTCTGATGGATTTTGGAATGTAAGTCTGACGGATGAGGATGATTTTGGAGGAAAAGAGCTGACTGGCACTGCTTTGTTTGTATATGGCATGGCGTGGGGAATTCGTACGGGGCTTTTAGAAAAGAAAATCTATTTGCCAATTGTGGCTAAGGCTACAAATGCTATGCTGAAAGACTGCGTACACCCGAGTGGTTTTTTGGGATGGGTGCAGGGTACTGGAAAAGAGCCTAAAGATGGACAACCGCTAAGTTATGACAAACAGCCCGATTATGAGGATTTTGGTTTAGGATGTTTTTTGTTGGCAGGTACTGAAGTAGCCAAGCTGTAGTATCTTTCTCGTTTTATAATTCAAATCCCGAGTAGTGACTTTGGTCAATATTTGGGATTTTTTTATAGGTAGCTTCAAAAATTAATGCTCTCAATATCAATTTTTTAAAAATAGATATTGATAAAATCTATCAATCAATAGAAAATATTGATTTGATATAAGAGGTGATTTAGTACAGTTTTGCATCGTTATCAAAATTATACTTTTCAAATACGAAAATGCGTAATTTTGGTTAAAATAAATATTGAAATTGTACAAAAATAATTTTCACCATTAAATAGAAGCAATCATGGCTAGCCGTATGTTGGGATTGGGAGCTCAGTTTCCCTCATTCAAAAAGACTTCAGTTGTGTCTTTGGAAAAAGGCAATGAATTTTATGATATAACTTCAGAAGATCACAAAAACGCCGACAAATGGATGGTGATGTTTTGGTGGCCTAAAGATTTCACATTTGTATGTCCTACCGAAATCGCAGCGTTCAATCAAAAAGTAGAAGATTTCTCTGACCGCGATACTATCCTTATCGGAGCTTCTACCGATTCTGAGTTTGTACACTTAGCGTGGCGCAAAAACCACGAGGACTTAACAGGGCTTAAATTCCCGATGTTGGCCGATACTTCCAAGTCATTGGCAGAAGAGCTAGGTATCCTAGAAGCCAACGAAAAAATCGCCTACCGTGTTACTTATATTGTTGACCCTCAGGGTATTATTCGTTGGGTGTCGGCCAACGACCTTTCGGTAGGACGTAATGTAGATGAAGTATTGCGTGTATTGGATGCCCTCCAAACAGATGAACTATGTCCTTGCAACTGGAAACAGGGCGAGGCTACCCTCCAAGCATAAATTTTCAATCAAAAGGGAAGTCTCCTTTTTACTAACTTTCTACAGCTATGTTTGGAACAATTAGTGAAACCAAAAAAAGCTTACTGGCCGAAGTAAATCTGCCTGCTGAGTTTGAAAGTCTCTTCTTGGATCGCCTCAATGAAGCTGATCATCGTTATATCAAAGACCTCAAAATCAACGTTGCCAATGCGTTGAAAGCGCCTTCTTTGGGCGAAAAAGATGCTGTATTGTTGGCTTTGGGAGTTGCTATCAACGAGAAATCAACCGCGCTCATTGCCTCTTTGGAGGCATTGGCCCAGCAGCGTGGAGTTTCAGAAAAAGAGCTCAATGAGGTAGCGGCTTGTGTGTCGCTCATGAATGCCAACAACGTATTTTATCGTTTTCGGCATTTTATGAACAAAGAATCCTACAACAATATGCAAGCAGGGATTCGGATGTCTATCATGATGAATCCCGTCTTGGGAAAAGAATTTTTTGAACTGTTGAGTTTAGTGATTTCAGCGGTTAATGGTTGTGAAATGTGCGTCACTTCTCACGAAGCCTCCGTAAAATCGCATGGTGCTTCGGAGCAGCGAATCTTTGACGCAGTGCGTTTGGCGGCTGTTTTCAAAAGCTTCATTACGTTATTGTAAGTAGTTTAAGCGTTGCGTTATTTACATCAACGAACTAAAAAACAAAAATAGAGGTGTATATACGCACCTCTATTTTTGTTTATCTGCTTCGGACTACCAAAAAAAGTCTCTGCCAATATTGATAGAGACTTTAAGCATTATCTGTTCTTCTCAGTTATATAATCTTCAATACTGCTACAAGGAACCACGACGAATCATAAAAAAGGGATTTTTGACTTTGATGCGCTGTTGGGCAAGTAGTAAGTGGGCAGCTTCGCGCCCCATGTGTTCAAAATCGGTAGTGATAACCGTGATGCCGAGTAGTTCTTTGAGGGTAGTTTCATTAAATGAAATGATGCCTACTTCTTCTCCCAGTTGATAGGGAGTTTGACGTACTTTTTTGACAAGCTCCGCCAAATCGCTTTCTTCTACTACAATATAAGCGGTACGAGGGATGGGTATTTCATCTGAAATAGAAGGTAGAATAGAAAATTCTTTTTGATAATTAATACAAAAGTTACGGAAACCTTGTACGATTTCGGGCGGATATGTACCGTCTTGTGGAAAAACAAGGGCTAAATGATCGTACTTATTCAATAAATCTTGAGCTGATTCGAGAGCCTCAAAAATGTCTTTACAAAAATTTTGATAGACACTCAGAGGTTTATGAGCTAATTCGGGTATATCTCTGTCCAACAATATCAACTCCTCTGGAGGAATCGTTTCCAAAATTTTTAGGGGGGTAATATGGTCGGTGTCTTCAGTGAAGTGAGGCATGACGACATAGTAATTGTATTTCCCTAGATTTTTGTCGATGATTTCGCGAAAGCGACTAGCACTGTAATGATGAATCTGCAAATCAACACTAGCTTGTTCGCCTAAAGCCTTCAGAAAAGCATAATAAATAATTTTCTTATAAGAGCTTAACTTGTTGAATATGAGGAGGATTTTGATTTTTTTGTCGTTGGTAGCTTTTATATAATATCCTTTTCCTTGGATTGAAATAATGTCCCCTTGTGCTCTCAGTTCGCGATATGCTTTCTCGACCGTATCTCTAGCCAACAAATATTCGATACTCATTTCACTAATCGAAGGCAGCTGATCACCTTCCTTCAAAACCCCCCGATTGATGTCCCTTCTAATCGACTCTACGATTTGTTTGTATTTAGGAGTTTTGTCAAAAGGGTTCAATTGCAATTGATAGATCGTAGGCCCGTCTTTGCGCCGATAGGTATCGTGGAAGACATGCGCGGATTTACGACTTTGTTGAACCGATGCGAAAATAGTTGCCATGAAGAATTCCTAATTTGACTTTTCCTAGAAACTCTTCTATACCATCAAAGATGACATAAAAGAATAAGATATTGGAATATACATAGAAACTATTAAATTTTGTAAAGAGTAAAAGGTAAATATTTACGCAATCGTTATCGGGAACGTTATCAAAATCCTCCCTTTTCTATTTTTTATATTCGCCAATACCCTAAAAAGGAAAACCTGAAAAGCGCCCTTTTGCCTCAAAAATCAAGAAAATAATAGTATTTTTTTTAGATACAAACAGATGAATTATTTCAATACTAAAGTTCTAATAAACTGCGTATATTATCGGAGAACGATTGTCCTGAGATAAGTTTTGTAGATTTTTTATCGTTGAGAACCAAGATAAACTTTCCGTCAAAATGTTTTTGAACTTCTTTAAGGTGACGGCTATTAAGAATTGCTGCACGGCTAATTCTGACAAAGTAAGATGGTAATTTCTCTTCCAGAATAGAAATAGTGTAGCTTGTGAGGTATTTTTGGCCTTCCTTGGTTGCTAAAAATACGTATTTATCTTCCGCCTCGAAGTAGCTAATTTCTTCAAAAGGAATGAGCAAGATTTTGTCAGCAAATTTGACCGAAATAGCATGGAGTTCTTTTTTGGGTTTGAGCTGTTCAATTAGTTTTAACAAATTAGCATCAAAACCTGCGGCTACTGTAGTTTCGGTTGGAGCGGCGGCCCATCTACTTTTAAGTTTCTCAATAGTTTTGGTAAGTCTTTCATTTTCAATGGGTTTTAGTAGATAGTCGATAGAGTTTTCTTCAAAAGCCCGAATGGCATACTGGTCATAAGCAGTGGCAAATATTACCATTGGCATAAACGAAAGCTGCGCTAGCATCTCGAAGCCGTTTAAGAGAGGCATTTCGATGTCGAGAAAGATAAGAGCTGGACGTAGACTTTCAATCATAGTAAGTCCTTCGGCTCCATTGCTTGCTTCTCCTATCACTTCAAAAGTATCGCCAAATTGGGAGAGGAGACGGCGCAAGCGTATGCGGGCGAGAGGTTCGTCGTCGATGAGAAGGGTGGTGAAAGTCATGGCTATTAGAAAAACAAAACTCCAAAAAACACATTACTTAAGCATAAAGGGCAATTTACCAAATTTTGGCTTGAACCAAACATTGGCGTGCGGCGTTTTTATGGTGCTAAGGATAATGCACTAACTTTGAACCAAAAAATTGCGGTGAATCATAGACTATTTATTGGGTACGTATTAAGTTTTGGCCTGTTTTTTGTCGGATGCCATTCGGAGCAGCGACTTGAAGGCTCGAAAGAAGCAGTAGACAAAATAAAAAGTATGCAGATAAAGCGGGTTACTCCTCAGCAAATAGTAGCAATAGTAGACGATTGGGGTGCGCGCATAGTAAAGCAAGCTCAAGCCTCTTGGGATGCAGCACAGCGGCAGTCTCCAAAGGGGGAGCTAACCCAATTGTGTAAGCTCGAAGGTGTCAAAAAAATAGATTCGTTGGAAGCCTTATATGGAGTGCAGATTATGTTGTTGGGACAAAAGGACGTCAAAAACCCTAATCTCTCTAGCAAAGAACAAGAAGTAATGGATGCTTATGTCTATAATGCCGAAAATAAAATTTCCCAAATCACAAACATTCAAAAACTAGGAGATTCGGTATTGATATATACTTCTCCTATCCCCCAAGACCACATGATTTGTAAGGAATGCTTTAAGGATGATGCCACACATTTGGGGGTTTGGCGTATTAAGTTTTTAAAGAATGAAGTAGTAAGAAAAGTAGATGCCAAGTCGTTGGAAAAGAAAAAGAAATAACCTTCAGTGGAGTCAATTCCTAACTATGATATGAAAAAAACAATAGTAAGTAAGTTTATGAGACAGGCTGCTGTACTTTATGTGCTTTTAGTAGCATTTTCTCCCCTTTTTGCCCAAGTCCAAAACCACGCTCAGTGGTCGTTTGAAGGCCCTAAAAAAGAAGTAAAAGTAGGAGAAGTGGTAGAGGTAAAGTTTACGGCTACTATCGACAATGGGTGGTATCTTTATTCTAGTGAGTTTCCGGCAGAAGGCCCTACCAAAACCGAGATTAAGTTTAAGAAAAACCCTACGTTTGAAGTAGTAGGAAAAATAAAACCAGTAGGGTTTCATGAAAAATACGATGAAATCTGGGAAGGAAATGTAAGTATCGCAGAAGACAAGGCTTCCTTTGTTCAGAAAATAAAGATATTAAAAGAAAACCCAGTTTTGGAGGGGACTATCGAAGGGCAAACTTGTACCGTGAAAGACGGTCAATGTGTACTCACAAATGCTGATTTTAAAATTCCGCCTTTTAAAGTAGTAGCTGCTACAGTTCCCGAAAAAACAGACGGTGTGGTGGCAGAAACCAAGACACCTCCCACACCCGTCGTAAACCAACCTCAAGAAGTCGCAACTCCTAAAGAAGAGCCTACGGCAAATGCTGAGGTGGCGGCGGCTCCCCTTTCTCCTGCTCCTGAGCCTAGCAATCTAGCAGGTGCTCCCGTCGAAGACCCCGAAGAGTCGCTTTGGAGTTTTCTTTTGGCGTGTTTTTTGGGAGGATTGGCGTCGATTTTTATGCCTTGTATTTACCCTATCATGCCCATGACGGTGAGCTATTTCACGAAGCAAGAACATGGTACAAGCAAGGCATTGCTGTATGGTCTTTCGATTGTGGCGATTTTTACACTCTTAGGCTTTTTGGTATCACGAGTAGGAGGCGCCCAAGCTGCTAATTTTATCAGTACCCATTGGCTGCCCAATGCTATATTTTTTGTGGTATTTGTCCTTTTTGGTCTATCTTTTTTAGGCCTATTTGAAATTGTATTACCCAATTCTTTCGTCAATAGTGTTGACAAACAAGCCGATAAAGGCGGATTGATTGGTATTTTCTTCATGGCTCTTACCTTGGTGGTAGTATCGTTTTCGTGCACTGCGCCTATAGCGGGTACACTTCTCATTTTGGCATCTAAAGGCAATGAAGTAATGCGTCCTGTGTTGGGAATGATTTTCTTTTCACTTCCTTTTGCGGTGGTATTTACAGGCTTGGCCATGTTTCCAAAGTTTCTGAAAAGTCTTCCTAAATCGGGCGGTTGGCTCAATGAGTTTAAAGTAGTTTTTGGGTTGTTGGAGTTTGCATTAGCCCTCAAATTTTTATCCAATATCGACCTTGCATACCGTTGGAATGTGCTCGACCGTGAAATTTTCTTAGCCCTTTGGATTGTGTTGTTTACGCTGATAGGCTTTTATGTGTTGGGCAAACTACGGATGGACAAAGACACTCCCGTCAAAGGCATTACTATTCCGAGGTTGTTGATTTCGTCAGCTACCTTTGCTTTTGTGGTCTATATGATTCCGGGCATGTTTGGGGCGCCTTTGAGAGCACTTTCGGGCTGGTTGCCACCTGAGCAAACCCAAGATTTTTATTTGACCAATGCCGTAGGAAGTAGCGGCACAAATAACCCCTCGGCCATAGCCGATCGCAATAAGCCGCATTTGCCGCATGGCTTAGAAGGGTATTTTGAATACGAGCAGGCACTTGCACAAGCCAAAGCCGCCGGCAAACCCGTTTTTATTGATTTTACGGGATTCAACTGCGCCAATTGCCGTAAAATGGAAGCCAATGTATGGCCTCAACCAGAGGTTTTGACAAGGTTGAAAAACGATTTTGTGATAGCTTCGTTGTACGTAGATGATAAGACGGAATTGCCTGATACTAAGAAGTTTGTTTCGGCTTATGACCAAAAAGAGAAAACAACGATAGGGGAGAAAAACGCTGATTTGCAAATCACCAAGTTTAATAACAATGCTCAGCCGTTTTACTGCTTAGTAACCCCCGAAGGAGAGCTACTCACCAAACCCGTAGGCTACACAAGTGCCGAAGAGTTTACGCGCTTTTTGGACGAGGGATTGGCAAAATTTAAACGTTAAAAATCCCTAAAAGAGGCGGTCTTAAAGGAAATTCTATTATATTTTGTTAGTTTTGTAGCATTAATAATGCACATAAGCTATGGAAATTACAATCACCATTCCTGCTGGGAGCAAGTTGGAAGAGGTCGTAAGGAATATGATAAAAGACAAAAATGAAATTCATCAAGAATTGAGTAAAGGCAATACTTCTGTCATCACCCAAAAAGGCCGTAAAATTGTTCGAGTCTCCTTACCCAATCGTTGAAAACCCCGACGGTACCTATTCTTTTTTATCAGATTATGGCATTCATTATAGTATTGCCCTTTTTGATGCCTCTTTCCATTTCAACAATATAAGTATTCCTCAGGGGAATATTGTAGAGTTTAGTTTCGGAGCTGATAAAGAACTTCCTATTGACCCAAAGGTAACCGACACTATATTACAGTTCCTATTTGATTTTTTTCAAAATGTGCTGCTTTATGTGTGTGAGAGCGTTGATCGTAAACAATTGCCTCGCAAAAGGGTCTTTGATAGGTGGTTTTTGAAATATAGTCATAAAGATTTAGAAAAATATGATTTTTCATTTTCTTTAGATGATGTTATTATAACGGGAGCGGTCATTATAGATGTAAAAAATACAGAGCGAGATGTTCTGTTAAACGCTTTTTTAGAAAGCTATCAAGTTTATTCTGACTACAAATCATGAAAATCTTAGACAGATACATTCTCAAAAATTTTTTAGTTACTTACGTTTTCACGGTACTCATTACGCTACTGATTATATGCGTGATTGACTTTACGGAAAAAGTAGATAATTTTCGTAAGACCAACCCCTCTGCCAACGAAATCATTTTTAATTATTATCTCAATTTTATTCCTTATTATGCCAATTACCTTAGTCCGTTGTTGGTATTTATCTCTACGGTTTTCTTTACGGCTCGTATCGCCGCTCGCACCGAAATCATAGCGATGTTTAGTAGTGGAATAGGATTTTTGAGAATACTTTTTCCCTATGTTATCGGTTCTACCATTCTGGCAATCTTTACTTTTTATATGGTAGGCTGGGTGATTCCGCGTGCCAACAAAATCAGGTTAGCATTTGAGTATAAGTACATTGAAGAACAATTTTATTTCAATCGTCGCAATTTTCATATCAAAGTTGCTCCTCAAACCTACGCGTATCTCGAAAGCTACAACAACTCTTCTCAGACAGGATATAAGTTTACGCTTGAGCGTATTGAAGGAAATCAACTCAAAGAAAAACTGACTTCTGACCGTATCACATGGGAGCCCAAAAAGAAAAAATGGGAAGTCTATGATTATAAGGTGCGCAAGTTTGAAGGTCAGAATGAGACCCTGACCCAAGGTACCAAAATTGATACCACGATCAATCTAAGTCCTAAAGATTTTGAGAATGATAAAAACCGATTTGAGGAGCTTACCCTTAGTCAACTCAACGACTACATTGATTTGTTAAATCTACGCGGCGCGGATGGGGTACAGACCTATTTGCTCGAAAAATACACCCGCTTTACGCATCCTTTTGCTTTTATTATTCTGACGGTGATTGGCGTAGTGGTGTCGGCTCGTAAGAGTCGAAGAGGGTCAGGTTGGCAAATTGCGCTGGGCTTTATTTTAGCTTTTGTGTATCTCTTGTTTTTTATGTTGGCAAAAGGAATCGCTGAATCTGGGAAAATTCCAGCCGTAGCGGCGGTATGGTTGCCCAATGTGATTTTTGCAGGAATAGGTTTTGTCCTCTACAAGACCTTACCAAGGTGACAGAATATTTTATTAATTTTGGTTATCAAAATACTCAGACCATGCGAATCATCATAGAAACCAAAGAACGTCACCGGAATTTGTTTTTGGAAATGGCGAAAGCCGTAAAAGCCAAAGTAAAAATCGAAGAAGACGAAACAGAGCGCCCTCCTACCAAAGAAGAGTTTTTGGATAGCCTCGAACGGTCTTTGTTGCAAGCAGAGCTTCATTCACAAGGAAAGATTAAGTTAAAAACAGCTAGAGAACTTTTTGATGAGCTTTAAAATCATAGCCGTTCAAGAGTTTGAGAGGGAACTTAAACGCCTTTCCAAAAAATATAAGTCTTTAAAATATGATTATTTGTCATTGGTAGAATCTTTAGAAGACAACCCACTTATGGGTACTTCTATTGGTAAAGACTGCTACAAAATTCGTATGCCTATCCGTTCAAAAGGCAAAGGGAAAAGTGGAGGGGCAAGAGTGATTACTTATGTTAAAATCGTAGATGAAACCGTTTATTTGTTAAGCATATACGATAAAAGTGAACAGGATTCTATATCAGAAAAAGAAATTGCTAACCGACTTAATTCAATCAACAAACCCAAATGACTAAGTTATTTTTTTCTTTCTTGTGCTGTTTGGTAGGAGTGGTGGCGCCGCTTATGGCACAGCCTCCCACCGCTAATTATCATGCTAATTCCCGTTTTGAACAAATGGGTGCTCAGCTTCCTACTCCCAATACTTATCGCACTGCCTCAGGTGCGCCAGGGAAAGATTACTGGCAAAATCGTGTTGACTACGACATCAAAGTCGAAATCAATGACGAAAAACAACATTTGGTAGGTTCTGAAAATGTGACCTATTTCAACAACTCGCCTGACGAGTTGAGGTATGTTTGGATGCAATTGGATCAAAATTTGTTTGCCAACAATTCGATGGCCTCCCAAACGCGCTCAAGTGCCGTCAATGAAAAAGGAATGCCTCTCAGCTCGGTGATGCGTACCATGATTGATAAAGATTATGGCCATAAGATTACTCTTGTCAAAGACCTCAAAACTTCGCAGCCTCTACGCTATACCATCAACGAAACCATGATGCGTATCGAACTTCCCACGCCCCTTCGGTCGGGGCAATCGTTTAGCTTTCAGATTGATTGGAATTACAACATTACCGATTTTAGATATGCTTCGGGGCGTTCGGGCGCTGAGTTTTTTGCCAAAGACGGTAATTTTATCTATGAGATTGCGCAGTGGTTTCCAAGGGCATGTGTGTATGATGATGTAAATGGCTGGCAAAACAAGCAGTTTTTAGGACAAGGAGAATTTACTTTAGCTTTTGGAAATTATAAAGTGGCTATTACTGTTCCCAACGACCATATCGTAGGCGCATCAGGAGAACTACAGAATGCCAATCAAGTACTTTCGGCTACCCAATTCAAACGGCTTGAGCAGGCTCGTAAAACTTTTGATAAGCCAGTCTTGATTGTAAGCCAAGATGAAGCAACCCAAAACGAGTCCAACAAACCCAACGGTAAAAAGACGTGGATATTCAAAGCAGATAACGTACGTGATTTTGCGTTTGCTACTTCTCGTAAATTCATTTGGGATGCAATGAACGTGGAACTTAATGGGAAAAAAATCATGGCAATGTCGTTTTATCCCAAAGAAGCCAATCCACTTTGGGGACAATATTCGACGATGTTGGTAGCACATACAGTAAAAACATACTCTAGATTTACCTTTGATTATCCATATCCCGTAGCGCAGTCGGTACACGGGCCCGTGGGAGGTATGGAGTACCCTATGATTTCGTTCAACGGTGCTCGCCCCGAAGCGGACGGTACTTATTCAAAAGGAACAAAAAATTTCTTGATACAAGTAGTAATCCACGAAGTAGGGCACAACTGGTTTCCGATGATTGTTAATTCGGACGAGCGCCAATGGTCATGGATGGACGAAGGCCTGAATTCATTTCTCGAACACCTTACTACCAAAGAATGGGATAGAGATATGGGGGGAGACGTAGCCGAGCCCCAAAATATCGTTGAGTATATGCGTACCACTCCTGATAAGCAAGTACCTATTATGTCAAGTTCTGATAATATCATGGGTTTTGGCCCCAACGCCTACACCAAACCCGCAACAGGTCTAAATATCTTGCGTGAAACTATCATGGGTCGTGAACTGTTCGACTATGCTTTTAAGGAATATGCCAATCGTTGGAAGTTTAAACATCCTACTCCCGCCGATTTTTTCCGTACGATGGAAGATGCCTCTGGAGTGGATTTGGATTGGTTTTGGAAAGGTTGGTTCTATGGAGTAGAGCCCGTGGACCAAGACCTAGTAGAAGTAGAATGGTTTGCGGTCGATACTCAAAACCCTGAGCTCAACAAAGCCGAAGCCAAAAAACAAGCCGACGAAAAACGCAACACCGTAGCTCGTCAGCGCGACAAAGATTACATCAAAGAGTCGGTCGTGGAAAAAAATCCTGACATGAAAGATTTCTATAATACCTACGACCCTTACAAAGTAACCGATGCCGACAAGAAGAAATACGAAGCCTATCTGGCAAGTCTCTCACCCGATGAGCGAAAATTGGTGGAATCAGGTTTGAATTTTTATACGTTGAAAGTGAAAAACAAAGGTGGCTTGCCCATGCCCGTGATCGTGAAGATGCAGTTTGAAGACGGAACGGATTCGGTGGCTCGTTTTCCAGCGGAGATATGGCGTTTGAACGACCAGCAGGTATCGAAGGTGGTGACGACGAAGAAGAAAGTGGTACAATGGACGTTGGATCCTTATCGCGAAATCGCTGATATTGATGAAGAGAGCAATCATTTCCCACGTCAGCCAGCGCAGCCTACGCGTTTTCAGTTGTTTAAGTCCCAAGGTTTTTCCCAAGGAGCTTCAAATCCGATGCGTGATGCTCAAAAAAGCCAACCTCCAAAGGCTGGACAGCAGGGAGGGGCTAAAAATTAATCAATAACAACCATTTATTTATACATGTCACAAAGGATAAATATTTCGTCAGGAGCTCCGTGGGAAGCTATAGTAGGGTATTCGAGAGCCGTAAGAGTAGGCAATATCATCGAAGTTACGGGGACTGTTGCGGTCGACGACAACGGGCCTGTAGGAGTAGGGGATGCTTATGAGCAGACTAAATTTATTATTCAAAAAATAGAAAAAGTCTTGGCTCAGGCTGGTGCCAACTTAACACACGTGGTTCGGACTCGCTTATTTGTGACCGATATAGCCCAATGGGAAGCCTACGGCAAGGCTCACGGAGAATTTTTTGGAGAAATACGCCCATGTACTACGATGGTAGAGGTATCTAGGCTTATTGCACCAGAGTATCTGATTGAAATTGAAGCTACTGCGATTTTAGAGAATAAATAAAACAAAAAGAGGCTGTCTCAAAAGTCTAGTAGTACCAAATTATCTTCGGTGTCTATTCAACCTCACGGCAGCGGCCGACCGTCCCCTAACTCCCCCTCACGGTACGCCGTCGCGGCCTTTCAGTAGAGGGGGACTTTTAAAGCCCTTCTCCTGGCAGGACAGGGCCGCCTGAGCGGAAGGGTTGGGATGAGGTTAAAACCAAAGAATATTTTGTGCCCTGTTACTTTTGAGACAGCCTCTTTTTGTTTAGATAAATTCATTTCCAAATTGCTTGGCATCTGCCACAAAATCCCTGACGCGTTGTTCTTCATCGATTTTACAAATCATCAGTACCCCGCCGTGCTCAGCCACAATATAGCCTTCTAATCCTTGCACTACTACGAGTTTATCCCCAGACGTCTTAATGATACATTTGGAGGTATCATAGAGCAATTGCTTGCCATTAACTACGTTTTGTCGTTCATCTTTTTCCGATACATCATACAGCGACTTCCACGTACCCAAGTCAGACCAGCCCAAATCACTTAACACTACATATACGTTATCGGCTTTTTCCATGATACCAAAGTCGATAGAAATATTTTTGCAAAGCATATAGGCTTTGTCAATAAAACTTTTCTCCTGCTCGGTATAATAATCTTTCTCTCCGGCTTCAAACACCTCCGCTACTTCTGGCAAATAGCTAGCAAATGCTTTTCGAATGGCTTTTACATTCCATACAAAAATACCCGCATTCCATACGAAATCCCCACTTTCCAAAAATTTTATAGCAATATCTAAGAGCGGCTTTTCAGTAAAGGTTTTTACTTTTTTGACGAGCCCATCTGCCGCTAGGTATTGAATATAACCGTAGCCTGTATCGGGACGAGTAGGTTGGATACCTAGAGTTATCAAGATATCATTGTTTTGGGCAGCTTCTACGGCTACTCCAATTTTCTCTCTAAATACATCTTCCTTCAAAATAATATGGTCAGCAGGAGCTACGATCACGGTTGCTTTAGGATCTTTGCTAGCGATTTTGTAGGAAGCGTATGCGATACAAGGGGCTGTATTACGTCTATTAGGCTCTAATAAAATTTGATCATCAGCTAAAAAAGGCAATTGCTCTTTGACTAGGCCATAATATTCGGTACTAGTGACGATATATATATTTTCGGGAGGGCAAACGCCGTCAAATCGGCTTGCTGTCTGTTGGAGAAGAGATTTGCCAGTGCCTAATACATCGTGGAATTGTTTGGGATTATTGTTACGGCTAAAGGGCCAAAAGCGAGTACCTACCCCGCCTGCCATGATAATTACATAAGTATGATTCATTTGTCGATAGATTGATTTGGTACATAAGTGGGATATAGGTGATAAAAAGTCTTATTGCAAAGGCAATGCCTGTTGGTTTGTTGCGCTTCAAAATGCTTAAAATTAGTATTTTATGGTTTAAAGCGTATGAACTAGATGGCCTTTGTTGACTAAAAATAAAACTAATATCGGAAGTTATTCATTATTTAAGCGTTTTAGCGCAGAAATTTTAAATTGTAAATCTACGCTTTCCGTTAGGGTTAGCCAAAAAGGTGGATAGATAGATACCTTTGAGAGGAGGAAGTCATTAAAAAATAATAGGAGACGTTTAACAGGGATGGTTCTTAAATTGCTCTTTTAGGTATATTTTAAGAAAACAACACGCAAACCTTTTTAAAACGATAAATCAAGAGGTGAAGATAATGCTTGTCTCTAAACTACTTTTTGTGGTCTTTAAGCATCTATTGGCTAAAAAAACATTTGGATTATTCAAATAAAAAAAGCCTATATAAAGATTTTTTATATAATGATTAGAATAAAAAATTGTAAATTATTTTTAAATAAGCGAATATTACGCAATAAATTTATCAACAAGTAAAACCAAAATCAATTTTTGCACCTATGATTAAAATATTACGTAACACCGTTATGTATGTAGCGGTGTGGTTGATGAGCGCAGTTTCAATACTGGCTCAGACCACTATCTCAGGCAATATTACAGATGCTTTAACACGTGAAGGTTTGGTGGGCGTAAGCGTACAAGTGAAAGGAAAAGTAGTAGGAACTATTTCGGATTCTAAAGGAAATTTTTCACTTACGACAACTACTCCCGTTCCTTTTACGCTCGTGATCACTTCAGTAGGGTTTGAAACCCAAGAAATTCAGATTGACAATGGCCGCTCTGACCTCAAAATAGCCTTGAAGGAGCAGGCGCTGATGGGCCAAGAAGTAGTGGTATCGGCTTCTAGGGTAGAAGAGAGTGTGCTGAAATCTCCCGTATCGGTCGAAAAAATGGATATTCGAAGTATTCGCGAAACACCAGCGGCTAACTTCTATGATGCCATCCGCAATCTAAAAGGCGTGGAAGTAAGTACCCAATCGCTGAATTTTAGTTCGGTAAATACGCGCGGATTTTCGGGCAATGGAAACGTGCGAGTTGTACAGATGATTGACGGTATCGACAATCAAGCGCCAGGGCTTAATTTTGCGGTTGGAAATGTAGTGGGTATTTCGGAACTAGATTTAGAAAGCGTAGAATTGTTGCCAGGAGCTGCGTCGGCCTTGTATGGCCCCAATGCTATCAATGGATTATTATTGATGAATAGTAAAAGTCCATTTTTGTACCAAGGGGCGAGTGCTTATGCCAAACTAGGTATGATGAGTGCTGATAACCGCTCTACCAAAACGACCCCTTTTTATGATGTAGCGTTCAGGTATGCCAAAGCTTTTAATAACAAGTTTGCATTCAAACTCAATGTAACCTACCTTACCGCCCAAGATTGGCAAGTAAACGACTACCGTGATCAGAGTTTTAGAGGCACAACTCCCGCCACAGGTACTCGTGCCAATCCTGGCTATGACGGTGTCAACGTGTACGGAGATGAAAACTCTAGCGGCGCAGGACTAGCTAGTTTGAGACCTACTTTCACTCAATTGCTGGGGGTGCCTGTGGCTACTCTCAATGCCATTAATCCTTCTCTGGCGCAATTGGTAGGAGGCGTGAATCAATTTGCGGGAGCTACAGGAATCCCTGCGAGTCAACTAATCAATGATATTTTGCTTCCTAATGTGGCCGTGTCGCGTACGGGTTACAATGAGTTTGATTTGGTAGATTACACCACCAAAAGTCTGAAGTTTAATGGCGCAATCCACTATCGTATCAATGACCGTATAGAGGCGATTTTGCAAGCCAACTGGGGGACTGGTTCTACCGTTTATACTTCATCTGACCGCTACCAACTCAAAAATTTTAGTATGGGGCTCTACAAAGCAGAGCTGAAAGGCTCTAATTTCTTTGTCAGAGGTTATTTGACGGCCGAAAATTCGGGAGATACCTACGCGGCAGGGCTTTTGGGGACTTATATCAATGAGGCATGGAAGCCTAGTTCGCCACCCGCCTCGGCTGGTTTGGCAGGATTGGCGCAAGGATGGTATCCTCAGTATGCGCTTACCTATGCAGGGGGCGCTTTCCAAGCATTCGTGCCTGCATTTCAAGCGGCTTTAAGAGCAGGTCAGACTCCTCAAGCCGCTTATGCGTCTGCTTTAAGTGCTGTCAACACCAACTCTCAGGCATTGCATAATGCTGCTCGTGGCGTAGCAGATAATGGACGGGTATTGCCAGGTGACCCGCGTTTCAATCAGATAGCAGACCAAATCAAAGCTAATCCTATCCCTAATGGCGCCTTGTTTGTGGATCGTACTAAGTTGTATAGCTTAGAAGCTATGTACAATTTTAGTAAACTCATTGACCCTAAAGTGTTGGAAATCATCGTAGGGGGAAATTATCGTAAATACGCCCTCAATTCAAACGGAACCTTGTTCTTGAAAAAATCGGACGGAAGTGAATATAGCATCAACGAATTTGGGGGATATGCGCAAGTGAGTAAAAATATCAACGATGTATTGAAACTGACAGGCTCGCTTCGCTATGATAAAAATCAAAATTTTGCAGGACAGTGGAGCCCGCGTTTATCGGCTGTTTATACTGCCAATAAAGTACATAACTTCCGCGCTTCTTACCAAACTGGCTTTAGGATCCCGACCAACCAAAACCAATATATCAACCTCAATACTCCTGTGTCGCTCTTGATTGGAGGTTTGCCTGCTTTGTGGGATAATTACAAATTGAGAGAAGGTGGTGGGTCAATCAATATCGCAACTGGACAACCGTGGAGTTTCCCCGAATTTAAACCTGAACGCGCCCTAAGCTTTGAGCTAGGCTATAAAGGGATGATTGCCAAAAAATTGTTGGTAGATGTTTATTACTACAATACTACCCTCAAAAACTACATCGGTGGTGTGCTTCTGCGGAATGCCGCGATTCCGCAAGTAGTTTCGATGTCTTCTAATTACACAGGTGATATCAAAACCCAAGGCTTTGGTATTGGCGCTGATTATTTGATGCCTCGCAACTTTACCGTTGGTTTCAATCTTTCAAACAATACCCTCAATGCGGGTGGTGTGAAAATGTTTAGTAGCGAGAAAAATGCCAATGTTCTAGATGATGGTTTTCAGGTGGGTTTCAATACTCCTAAGTATCGTTACAATGTGACCTTCGGAAATCGTAACATTAGCAATTCGGGATGGGGTTTTAACGTGGTATGGCGTCATCAGTCAGAGTTTAATTGGCTTGATATTCTCCAACCAGCTTTTGCGCGTTTACCCCAAAATAATAGCCAAATTACTATTCCGGCTTTTGGTACTTTGGATGCACAAGTAAGTAAAAAACTATCGAGCCTAAAGTCCATTCTTAAAGTAGGTGGCTCCAATATTTTGGGTAAACAATATACTACTGGCTGGGGCAACCCAACGATAGGTGCGATGTACTATGTATCGCTTACATTTGATGAATTGTTGAATAAATAAAAAAAATAGACTTTCTAAGTTTTGACTCATGAAAACTTAGAAAGTCTATTGACTACACAAAAAAGAGACGCTGATCAGCGTCTCTTTTTTGTGTCTAATTACCTCCTGTACCTTTTGTACCGTTGGAAAGGGTAGGTGGGGGAATCGTCAAGGCAGTGCCGTTGTTGGCTTGGTCGGCCCCAATATCCGTTTTACTTCCTCTTGCGCCCCCGTCATAATCTTTTTCTACCAGACTACCCAAAACCTTACCCGCACCAATACAAGGACTTGTGGATGATAAGTGATATTGAGCATCAATTTTGGGGTCTGCGTTGAGGCTATTACCGTCTAGTTTTGATTGGGTTTTCCAATTATTAAAACCTTCAAATGTATCATAATCATCCTCATTTTTATCGATTCGAAATTGAAGCGTTCCCGAAGAACGATAATAATAATTGCTGCTAAAATCATTAGAACCCTCTACCTGACTTCTGAGGCGTGCCATGTAGCCTTTGGCCGAAGCCGCCTGGACGATGATGTTGTTGATTACTTTCAAATCTTTGCATTTAGGGTATTTGTCGCCCGTGGGAGTGCCATAGATTTCGCCCCGTGCTACCATCAACGCAGCACTTCCTGCATCGCTCGCTACATTGATAAGGGTATTGTTATAGACTTGCGCTCCCAAGGCGGCATACAATCCAATCCCCTCTCGTTTGGTATTGACGACGATATTGTTACGAATAATGATGTTGATACTTTCATAATACGTAGGGTTGATAGCGAGATTAAACCATTCATTGTCGGTGTCTAAATAGCCTGCCACTAAGCCTCCTTCGCCGCAATTCATCAAGAGGTTTTGTTCAAAAATACAGTCTTTGGCGCCTCCTTTGGCATAAAGGGCGTTGGTCGCAATATCATGAAAATAGCAATTACGGACAATCATCCGGTCGGCGTTGACATTGTCGATACCTTCGGCGTTTTGGGCGTCTTTATTGGCCGGGCCTATTCCTGAGCGGTAGATTTCGCAGTTAAGTACTTGAATATCTTTACAACCCGGCGTAATCTTGATACAATCGCGGCCTGTATCATGGATTTTACAATTCAAAATTTTGACATTCGAAATTCCTTTTCTTTTATCATAAGGTACACTACGGTCGTCGTCCCAGTTGCTTTCTAGTTTGATACCATAATAATAGCCCCCGATGATTTCGAGATTTTCGAGGGTGATATTTGAAGTTCCCGGTTCCCTAAACCATAAACAGCTACTAATATCCTCTATGTTGGTAACTGCCTTGATGACAGCCCATTCACCTGGATAAGAATGCAAATAGATGTTTGAAGTTCTAAATTTTATTTCCTTGCTTTCATAAGTGCCGCTCCGCAAAATGATTTCGGCGCTTTTAGCAGGATCGATTTGGTCAATAGCCGCCTGTAAACTTTTGAAAGGCTTGCTTTCTGAGCCGTCGTTGGAGTCGTTGCCGCTGGGTGATACGTATATTTTCCCACTCAATGCCCCCGTGTTGCCATTGTTGCCCTGACAGCTCGGCGGCTCTTGGGGACAGCCACAGGCGGTAGGGTTGCTGTCGCATTCGTCGGTAGCTACTTCTTCCTTCTTGCAGCTTGTCAGGATAGCCAAAAAAAATAGCGCGGAAATGAGGGCGTTTTTCATACCATAATGAGGTTGAGAAAAGAGTCAAAAACTAGATTTTGGTATAAATGATAGTTAATGATTTGAGCTTACTCCCTGCTATATTGTGCTCTTTGGGGTTGGAAGCATAGTCAAAGACCCAAGTCATGGTGTTGCCCGCTACTTTTACGTCATAAGTGGCGTCAGGAATGCCTTTCATGGTTACTTTCACTTTGTTGCCAAAAGCCGTACATTTTCCGGCTCCATTGGTGGCTTCGATGGTCTTTTTCATCGCGCCACATTCATTCGGAACGATAGTAATAAAACTTCCATCGGCTTTGAAAGTATAAGTGATATTTTTGGTACACGGCATGACTTTGATATGCTCTTGGAAGTCATCGCTGGTTTTTCCTGATAAGTCAGTCGAAGTCATGCCTGTACGTTTCCACGTGCCTGTCATGCTGCTGGGAAGTTGGGCCGTAGCGGTATGGACTAAACCACAAAAAAGCAGTATAGTCAAAAAGCGATTTAAGTATATCATTTTGATTATGAATGATTTAGGTTTATTCTTTTTGTCGGAGCAAAGTCACGGTTACTATTTTACTAAAACGAGGGTCGGCGCTATTCCAATGACTAGTGCCATTGGGAAGGCGATAGCTAAAATTGACAGGGAGTGTCATTTGGTCATTGTTCCAATGGGATTTTTGGGCGAGGTTGACATAAAAATTGGGTACTTTGAGGGGCTTGTTTTCATCTGCCGAAAAGTCTAAGTCAAAATCATGGAAGTCTTCGCGTTTTACGTTTCCCCATAGTTCGTAGGTTTCAGTGCCAAGTTTACTGCTGACGATAGCCATGCCGTCAAAAGCTCTTTTGGCGCTACTACTCCCACGGCGGCGGCGTTTTCGGCCAGCTCGGTCCCAACGCTCTTCAGAGGTCATTGGCACAAAAATCTCAAGATTGATTTCTTTTTTTATACCATCGGGATCGGTAAAGTTGCCATGCCATTTGCCAACCAGAAGAGGGGCGTCAGCATCGCGGCTATAAGCCCACGGGCGTTGGTACAAATCCATCCAATAACTCCCATAATATCCAATGACCGTGGCTACCAACGAAAAAGCAACCAACGCGATTAAAATCGTAAAACAACCATACTTCTTTTTCATGTGCTCACCTATTTTTTTCTCAATATCTAGCAAATTGTTGAGTTATGGAGCATTGTCATGATTTTGAGTTATTTGCCTGCATTGTAGATACTCATGAGCAACGCTTTACTGATACGTTGACCGGCTTTTTTGCCGATGTGTCCCTGCCCATCCGAGCTATCTATTCCATTGACATCCGAAGGGTCAGAAGCGGTGTTGCGGTTTTCGGTACAGATACGCCACACGTTGTTTTGCTGGCAAGCGCCATTATTGCTTTCTATTTCTTGCAAATCAAAAATGACATCGGTGCCCTTGAAAGTGTCTTTCATCCATTGGCCTACTTTCATTTTGGCGGCGTTGCCTTCGAAAGAAGTTGTGGAATATACCAAAGGCGGCGTCACGTGTACAAAACGAAGATTGGGTGATTGTGCGCGAAGAGCATCCACAAAAGCTTTGTACTCGGTTTTTACTTTTTCAAAATTATCGTCCATCACATCAGCATATCCAAACTTAAAAACCGCGATTTGAAGCAGGTCTTTATTGCGAGTCGCATTTTCACGGAAAACCCTGATTTTTTCGTATGGATTACCATTGGCAATACCGCCCACATCCACAAAAATCCCACCACGTAGCCCTTTGTCTGTTTTGTCGCCAGGGCCATAATAATCAAAAGGGAATCCATTACTTTTCGCGCCTTCTTCTAAATCCTGCCCTACAGATTGATGCAAAAAAAGCGTGTTCCAGTTTTTGATACGGTTTTTCTCGCTGCTTGCGAGTTTGTCCCACGCCTCAATTCCGGCCAAACCTACTACGCCGGGTTGTCCTTTTCCCAAGGCGGTATTGCCTGTACTTCCGCAACTAGCGGGTGCTTGCGGACATCCACAGGCTGTGGGGTCGTTACTACAGTCGTCGGTGGAAATATCTGCTTCTTTCTTGCATCCTTCTATGCCAAAAATGCCGAAGAAGAAGACCATAAAAAGTGTTTTTTTCATAAAATAAAGACGTTTTTACGGCTATTTTTTAGGTAAAAATTAAAAACAATACCAATGCTGCTAGCAGTACATACAAGAAGCCTTGCCAGAGGTAGTAGCGAGCAGCAGACCTTTTCATGAGGATGATGGCTTGGTTGAAAGATGAACGAAGCTAAAACAAAGACTCACTACTTCCAGGCACCATTGTGTAAATGGCGGAAGTGGGTGAGTGAAATGTGGAAATCAAAAAGTGGCTTAGTGGTGAGCTTGGAGGAGCTTGTGCTCAATCGCTTCCCAAGTATAGGTTTGCAGGAAAGAAGGGGTGAATACAAATTGATTTTTGAGCCGTAACAAATCGTGAGCCACCTCAGCAACATCTTTGGCATAATAACTCTCCATGACGTATCCGAGGTGATTTTGGGCGACAAAATCCGCGATCTTTATCTCGGCATTGATGATTACGGGCGTGCGGGCCTGAATGGCATCATAGATTTTATTGGGACTGGCATTGAGGTTGTTGTCGTTGATAGGCTCATATAGCGATAATATATAATCGCAGGCCGAGGCTAGTCGCATGGTTTCTTGCTGCGTCTTGACACCCCAAAAAGTGACTTGAGGGTGTTGGCTAAGTTGGCGGGTAGGCTCGTCATACACCCATCCCACCATCCAAATTTTGATAGCAGGAGAATACTGAATTAAGTCATTTAATAAATTCGTTCCGCGTGTTACGCCCAACGAACCGCTGTAAAGTATCAAAAGCTCTGTGTCGGAAACTGCTCTGGGCGGTACGTCTCCAAAAGCATAGGGAAAATTCTCGACTACCCATGTTTTACTATGAAATGCTTTGGGAACTAGGGTTTTACGGTTGTCGTCGGTGACGATGATAGCCTTCGGAAGACCATAAATAACCGATTGAAGCGAGCGTATCCATGCTTTGTTGGTTCTTAAAAAAATAGAATCGAAGATGTCGGCTACGACTTTGGAGCGACTCCACCACAAAAAAGGAAAGAAAATCATGAGCAATTGCTCATTGATGACATGAATGCTTGCCAGCCGATTTGAAAAGTAAAGTTTGATAAAAGTAAAAAAATACCGAAAAAGAGTACTTGGTGATTTGTGATGACCTTTTACCAAATGAAAAGAGCGACAGTGGGGTTTGGCGAAAGCCTTGGAATCATCGCGGCCAATCCCCAAATAAACAATATCAAAAGAAGTGGCTAACGTCTTGATTTCCTTGTTGATACGGGTGTCTGAGGCGTCGTTGATACAGAGATAAAGTAGCTTGGGTAAAGGCATTGTCAAACGTTTTCAAGTAGGGAATTTACTTTTGTGGGGGCTATTCAGGAATTTCCATTCTGATGCGCCAATCTTTGGGTAAGTAGTTGTTGAAGCGATTTCCCAGACTTTTCATCCAGCCTAATCCCAGCCCCTGATAAGTGGCAAGTAGCCATCCTTTGGGAGCTTCTAAAGAAAAGTTTTCTTTTTTCAAAAACTGCAATGCTTCGCTTTCTGACAGCTCTATCCGTGGTAGTTCTTCTGCTAGCTCCACGCTCAATGCTAAAGCGTGAGAAGGAATAAAATCTTTGCCTTTAAATACGCCCATTTCTAGTCCTAAACCTTTGGCAAACAGTATATTGTCAATGATTTTGAGATCTTCTAGCTGACTATCGAGTACGGCAATGATTTCGTCGTTGGGTTTGATGAAAAAATGAAAATCATCGGGGCGGGCAAGCCACCGTTTTACCTCAGTGGTTTCGCGGGGAAGCAGTGCTTTAAAAGACCGAAAGCGATAATCGCGGCCTTTTTTTGCGAAATATTTGGTTTCGGGGTCAAATACCGGTTCTTTTTTCTGAAACACACTAAAGAAAAAACCTTCGCCCTTGACCCGATGTGGGTAACATTGATAACCGTAGGTTTTGGCCCACACGCCCCACTCCGTAGGAAGTGTGATTTTCAGTTCTTCAAATTCACCTGTTTCTATCACAAACTGCGCATTTTCCTGATTTTCGGTGTCGTTGTAAGTACAAGTACAGTACACCAAAATTCCGCCCGATTTGAGCAAAGGAAGGGCCGCGCTCAAGATTCTTTTCTGACGCCCCGCGCACATTTGTACACTGTCGGGCGACCACTCATTGATAGCGGCGGGGTCTTTGCGAAAAAGCCCTTCGCCTGAGCAAGGAGCATCAATGACGATAATGTCGAAAAAATCGTCTAATCCGTCTAAACTCTGTGGGTCGTGGTTGCTGACATGAACTTGTGGCAATCCCCATTTTTGAATATTTTCTTTCAAAATCGATACCCTACTTTTGATCACCTCATTGGCTAAAAGTAGGCTGTCAGGGTGCAAAAGCGAAGCCAAAAGCGTGGTTTTGCCGCCGGGAGCCGCGCACAAATCCAATACCCGTAAAGGCTGCGTGAGGTCAGCCACCTGCGCCAAGGCGTGCCCAATCAGCATAGAAGAGGCTTCTTGTACATAGTAAGCCCCTGCATGAAAAAGCGGGTCGAGCGTAAAAACAGGGCGATTTTGTAGATATTGGCCTTCCTTGCACCACCGAATAGGGTCTTCGAAAGGGGAAGCGGCTACTTTGGCGGAATTGTGGCGAATGCTCACAGGGGCCGCTTGCTGAAGAGCTGCTTCAAAAGCGTCGTATTCGCTGCCGAGCTGTGCCGAAAGGGTTTTTATGAATGATTGTGGAAAAGACAAAACAGTAATCGATTTTTGAATTTTTAAAAAATACCTTCCTCAGATTAAGCTTTCGTAAAGTGCGGTCAGTTGAGAGGCGATGCGTTGCGCCCCAAACTGCTGAATGTGCGCTTTCCCCTTTACGATGAGCGTCTGACGAAGGGCTTCGTTGGTCCAAAGTTGCGCTAATTTTTCGGATAAATCATTTTCATCCAATGGATTAGCATAAAGTGCACCTTGACCACCCGCTTCTTCAAGGCATGAGCCGGTGGCGCCCACCGTCGGAATTCCGCTGTGCAATGCTTCTACAATCGGAATACCAAAACCCTCAAAAAAAGAAGGATACGCAAAAACCCGCGCCGCTTGGTACAAGGCCGGCAAGTCCGAAAAAGGTACATTATTGAGAATCTTTACCTTATTTTCTAAATGATTTTTGGCGATAAAAGATTCGATTTCGGCTTGAAATTTGGTTTTTCCCCCCACCAAAATGAGTTGGGCTTCTTGAAGGTTGGCTTGGGCAAATGCCTTGGTGAGTCGTAATTGATTTTTACGGGCTTCGAGTGTGCCTACACAAAGCACGTAAGGAGTTGAAATATTGTGTTTCAGTAGCACTTCTTGGGGCGAAACAATACGCTGAAAAGCTTGGTGGCAGTCTTGATAGATAACGCGGATTTTTTGGGGTGAGATGCCATAAAAATCCACAATATCGCGCTTGGTTTGCTCACTGACGGCCACAATGTAATCTGACTGCTCGCACGCTTTTTTGAATTTTTGGCGATAAAAAAAACGGTCGATAGCGGGATATAAATTGGGATAACGCAAAAAAATCAGGTCGTGAATTGTGACTACCGACCGAATGCCCACCTTACCCAACCCCGACGGAAGCTCGTTGCTGAGGCCATGAAAAAGCTGAATATGGTCTCTGGAAAGGGTTTTGGGGAGTCCGTAGCTTCGCCACCAAGTGCCGTAGAGTTTGTTTTGGGAAGGAGGCAGTCGAAGGTCTTTTGTTGGAAAATCATCAAAAAAGCCTGCTTTGATTTTGGGCGTGTAAGCCAAGTACTCGTGCTGTGGGGCAAAGGTTTGGAGGGCATGGAGTACAAAACGGCTGTAATTGCCCAATCCTGTACGGTTGTTGAAAGCTCTCTTGGCGTCGAATCCGATACGCATCAATCTTCTTTTTCAGATTTGTGAATGTGTTTTAGCGTTTGGGCATCTATCCACTCATTACAATGTGGGCAGCGAATGCCCTTATTTCGCTTGGGGCGGCGGATTTGCTCAATAAAACCCGAGGCGATGATACCCGTTGGCAATGCAAATAAGGCAATTCCGGCTATTAATACTATGCCTCCAAAAAATTTGCCCGCCGCCGTCACCGGATACATGTCGCCGTAGCCGGTAGTAGTCATCGTAATCACGCCCCACCAAAGCGTAGCCGGAATGCTCTTGAATCGTTCGGGCTGAACGCTGTGCTCCAGGTAATACATCACGCTTGATGAAATAAGCAGCGTAAAAATGATAAACGAAAAACAAAGGAGGAGTTCTTCTTTGTGTTCCACAATCACATCCCGAATGAGCTTGAGGGCGTGGGCATATCGCGTAACCCGAAAAAGCCGAAACAATCTAAAAACGCGTAAAATACGAATGATGCCAAACTCGGAAGAAAACAGCGTAAAGTAGAAAGGAAAAATGGCTAAAAAATCAATGATACCCCAAAATGAAAAAAGATAACGTAGCCTCCCACGCCAACCGCCTTTATAGCGGGGGTTTTCGGGACAAGACCAAATCCGAAGAAAGTACTCGATAGTAAAAATAAAAACGGAAAAAATCTCAAAGTCCTGAAAAAGAGAGTTATAAAGGGGGTGTTGGGCAAGTTCGGGTACGGTATGTAGGATGATAGCGAGAGAGTTTAGTACTATCACTGTGACTAACCCCACATTGATATACAAACTTAGGCCACGTCGCCCAATAGACGAAAATTCAAGCGTGCTATAAACGCGTTTACGAAAGGTCACGGTAGATACAATTTTATGCAAAAATACATATAAATTGTATTAAACTCTTTAAATTTTAACCAAGTTTGGGCTATTTATATTTGTTGTCTTACTTTTTATTGTAAATTTCATAGCCCAATATTTCTTTTTCTTTCTTTAAAGAAAAGATTTTTAATTGATTTTTCAGGGAAAGTAATTTATTGTAATTGTGTAATTTAAAATATAAGAGATTGGCATTATTGGTTTTATGATTTTTGTTGTAACAATGTTTTAAATTAAAAATATAAAATGGTGTTTTGTGTAATAAAAAGCGTACAGCTATATCAATAAAATCAGAATGGTTTTTTGTTGATATAGTATTTTAGAAATGATAAGAAAAATTTAAAACCTGCAAAGGGGCTATCTCTACTACAAGACTTTTAATATAGGTTTTAGAAATAAAAGCAAAATCTGGAGATCTTGTGTAATTGTCGTTGATTACAATCAAAAACCCTCCGCTGTAGTTGTTAGAACTAAATTCTCGATAATAGGAATTAAGGCTTGCTTCTGTGGAAAACGAAAAATTTTTATTTATAAAATACCTGAATCCGAGGATAGCAGCTCCTCCTAGTTGCCAACTATAATCTGGATAATAAAAAGGCTTACCTTGAGGGAGAGGAATCACATAAGCTTCTACATTCTCTTTACGAAAATGTGCGTCTATACCCCAAAAAACACTTGCTTTGTCACTTAATTTCTTCTGTTTTTCGTATCCAATCCGAATGATATAACTGGCTTTTTCGATTCCTAACCCAATATTCCTAGGATCGGTCTTGATATCCGTTCCTACCCTTAATCTTAACGCTCCATTCTTTTTTAAGGTACGTTTAGCAAACATTGAATACTTTGGCAAACTATTTTTGTCGATAAGCCAAAGCAAGTCGGTTCCTATTTCCCACTTTGTACTATCCTTGCTCTCTTGAGCTCTAAGGCTGATAGTAAATAAAAAAATAAAAATTGTTAATGCAGTTTTTTTAGAAATTGTTAGTACATCATTTGGGCGAAATTGTACTTGCCCAGTAAGCTTTAATATAAAAAAGTTTTCAATTGATACTAAAAGAGACGAGATTTGGGAGCCTTTGTATTTCATAGCGCTGTTTTTTTATTGTAAATAAATTTATTTGTTTTTTAAGCTTCAGGGTATGTTTGAATAAAATTTGTAGTATATTGATATAGTCATAAGCCTGCCTAATCTAATAATAGATAAGGCATAGTTGAAACCTGTAGCAAATGGGTTTAAATAAAAAACTACCTATTGCTAAATTAAGTTGTCGATTAGCTAGATGAATAAAAGTGAATTATAGAAATGGAATAGGGGCTAAATATAGTATTGATATTTCATTGTAAAGTACAAAAGTATAGATTTGTATAAATAAAAAAAAGCGATATATAAAAATAACTTTTCCTAAAAGTCATTTTTATATATCGCCCCTATTTGAGTAGCGACCTTTAGACCTATTTCTGCTCAAATACTTTTTCGCCCGCTACAAATGTTTTCCAAACCTTGATGTCGCGTAGTTGCGCGGCGGGGGCCGTCATAAGGTCTTTTTCTAAGATGATAAAATCGGCGGCTTTGCCCACTTCGATGCTGCCAAGCTTGTTTTCTTCAAAGTTGCCATAAGCGGCCCAAATCGTCATCCCACGCAGGGTTTGTTCGCGGCTGAGAGCACCTTCCATTTGGTAGCCGCCGTTTGGGAATCCCTTGGCATCTTGCCGATACACCGCCGAATGAAATGTATAAAAAGGCGACACAGCCTCTACCGGAAAATCGGTTCCAAAAGTAATTTTTCCATTTTGCTCAAAAAGAGCCCGAAAAGCATACCCATTTTTTTCGCGTGCTTTGCCCAATCTTTCTCCTGCCCAATACATATCGGAAGTGGCATGAGTAGGTTGCACCGAGGGCAGTATATTGAAGTTGCCAAAAGTAGGAACATCGGCCACATCTACGATTTGAGCGTGTTCGATGCGCCAACGGCGGTCGTTTTTGCCTTTGAGGTATTTGGCATATAGATTGAGCATCAGGCGGTTGGCGGAGTCACCTATGCAGTGGGTATTGGCCTGAAAATCACTATTGGCAATTTGCTTGATGTAATTTTCTAGTTCGGAAGGACTCATCAACAAAAACCCCGTCGTTTCGGGGGCGTCGGCGTAAGGTTGGAGCAAACACGCTCCCCGTGAGCCAAGCGCTCCATCGGCGTAGATTTTGAAAGAACGGACATTGAGGCGGTCGGTGACATATACGCCTTTTTTCAACATCTTATCCACATTTTCTTGGCTGATACTCACCATCGGATAAAGTCGAATCTTGAGTTGGCCTTTTTTCTGCAAATCGTCGATGATGTCGATGAGTTCGGGCGATAGACCCGCATCGCCCACGTTGGTAAGACCATACGAAAAACAGACTTCTTGGGCTTTTAGCAAGATGTTTTTGATTTCTTCGGGAGTGGGTTGAGGATTGGCGGTGCGGGCAAGACGCATGGCATTGTCCACCAAAATTCCCGTAGGTTGGCCGTTTTGGAGGGGGATTGCCCCACCTTCTACTTTGGTAGCGGCGGTGATTTTGCCCAATTGCAAAGCTTTAGAATTGACCCAAGCCGCGTGGCCGTCGATGCGGGTCAGATACACAGGGTTGTTGGGGAAAGCTTTGTCGAGAATTTCTTTAGTAGGGAATTTTTTTGTTGTCCAGTCGTTTTGGTCCCAGCCTCGCCCGATGATCCAAACGCGGTCGGGATGAGCGGCTTGGTATTTTTTGAGGCGTTCGACTACTTCTTCGGCCGATTGGGTCTCTACCAAATCGGCTTGGTCGAGCATTTGGCCTAGTCCATAAAAATGCGCGTGGGCATCGTACAATCCCGGATAAAGGGCTTTGCCTTCGGCATTGATGACCGAATCGGCGGTATATTGGCTAAAAACCGTAGCTGAATCGCCCACGATGGCAAATTTTCCGTCTTTGACGGCTAGTGCGGTAGCCTTCGAAAACGTGGAATCGACGGTATAAATCGTGGCATTAAAAACTATAAAATCTGCCTTATTTTGGCCTGAACATGACGCTAAAAAGGCGGCGAATAGCGCGTAAAAGTAGTTTTTCATCGTGTCGGAATTAAATACTCGCTAAATCTACATTTTAATACGCTATTTTTGAAAACTAGAGTTGTAATTGATTCAGATTTTCTACTGACCATGCGCCCATTTATTCTGTTGTTTGTTGTTGTTTTACAGCCTTTTATCTCTTTTTCTCAAGATTTACTTACCCTCGAAAATGCGATTTCGGCAGCGCTCGAAAAAAACTATTCCATCAAAATAGCCCGTAGCCGTGAGGCGATTGCTCACAATGACAATACGCGTGGAAATGCAGGGATGCTACCCGTCGTAACAGGCTCGACGCAGGCCAACTTTACTACCAACAGTGTCAATCAGACTTTTTTTCCGATTGGAAATACTACGCGCGACCCACTCGTACAAACGGGAGTACACAACCGTAACTCTACCTCGGGTATCAATCTAGTATGGACGGTATTTGACGGTCTAGGGATGTTTGCTACTGCCGAGCGACTTCGTGAGATTGAAAATTTGGGAAAAACCAACGTCAAAATCAACATCGAAAACACCGTGGCCCAAATAGCGGCGGCTTACTATGATGTGATTCGTCAAAAACAACGCCTCGAATCGCTCAAAGATGCGCTTGATATTTCAAACACAAGACGAGAATTGGCTAAGGCCAACTATGAAGTAGGTACTACTTCCAAATCGGAGTATTTGGCCGCTCAAGTGGATTATAATGGCGACCAAGCGGCTTTGGTAGCGCAAGAGCAAGTATTAAAAAACAGCAAAATCAATCTCAATGCCCTGATGCTACGCGATTTTGAGATAGATTTCAACGTGCCAGATACCATTATTTTCAGGAAGGATTTACAAATAGCACAGTTGCAGGAAAACCTAAAAATCAAGAATCCTAATCTTATTGCAGCTGACCAAAACCGTAAAATCGCCTCTATCGTAGAGCGTGAAACCCGCGCTACGCGGATGCCACAAGTGGATTTGTTGGGGGGCTATACCTACAATACCCTCAACAATGAAGTGGGCTTTGGGGTGAAAAGCAGTAAAAACGGCTCGCTCAATTATGGAGCGCGGTTGGTGATTCCGATTTATGACGGGCTCAATCAGCGCCGCCGTGAGCAAAATGCCAAAGTCAATACTTACATAGCCGAATATCAACAGGCCGATGCGCAGTTGCAGCTTTTGTCTATCTTGGAGCGGACTTATAATACGTATCGAAATAGCATCCAACTCTTTGAATTTGAAGAAAAAAATCTGACCATTGCCCGTCAAAACGTTGATTTGGCTTTTGAAAGATTTAAGTTTGGAAACTCCACCCCGCTCGAATTTAGGGAAGCTCAGCGCAATGCCGTAGCTACCGAGTCGCGTCTGATTGAAGCGGCATTCAACGTCAAAGTGACAGAAATAGAACTTCTTCGGTTGAGCAGTTCTATTTTGGACGACGTAAAATAAATAAGATACCAGCGGTATAGGGTTTGGCGTGTATCTTTGCAGGCATACATCACTCTCCCAATCGCATGGACTCTCTCTGGAATCAAAAATTTGTGCGCGACTTACTGCTTACTGTAGTTTTGAGTGTAGTAGTGGCAGTTGCTTGTTTTTATGGCCCTACTATTCATTTGCCTTTTTTGGTAGGATTGATAGTGGGTCTTTTGATAGGTTGGCTACAGCCGCGCAAAGGCTGGATTTTGGCGCTCTTGCAGGTAGGTTTGATTATTGTATGGTATTTTGTGATTGAAGCAGCACATTGGCTGACTCCCTTCGACGCCGATGCCACTAAGTTTACGGCATTGCTTCAGTTTTTTCCAGTGTTGGTAGGCGGTTTTTTAGCAGGTTTTATCAGGCGTGCCTTCTCTTAATTTTTTAACCTTAAATTTTGCCTCTTTCTAAAGCTTTGGCGGCTGTGCTGCTCAAAGAATGTACCCCCAAGATAAGTCCCCCAAATCGCTCGTCTTTGCTAAAGCCTTGCTTCCAACGCGCGTATATTTGCTGGATGACCACGGTGTTTTTAAACAAACCAAAAACGTAGTAATATAAAATGTTGGCTACATCACGACCGCTTTTTTCGGCATAGCGGTCCGCAAACTCTTGACGGGTAAGATTGCCCGGAAGCCACGTAAGGTTGAAGCTTTTTTCAAATGCGCCATCTCCCGGCTCTGACCAATACGAAAGCGAAGTACCCACATCCATAAGGGGGTCGCCGACGGTGGTCATTTCCCAATCCAATACCGCTATGATGTCGGTAAGGTCGCTCGAATTAAGAACTAGGTTGTCGTATTTGTAGTCGTTGTGGATGAGGCTTGGCGGATTTTCGATTGGCAGGTTTTTTACTAACCATTCATGAACTTGTTCAAATAAAGGCACTTCGTCGGTTTGGGCATTTTTATATCTTTTGTACCAGCCGTCTACTTGCCGTTGGATGTATCCTTGGGGTTTACCCAACTCAATGAGCCCCGTAGTGTGAATATCGATACTGTGCAAAAGAGCAAGATTATCCACCAAAGCTTCTGCTATTTTTTGCATAGTAGGAGGCTCAATACCCATTTTTGGGGCAGTGTGCGCCCGCAAAATCACTCCTTTGACGCGCTGCATCACATAAAAAGGGCAATCAAGTACACTTTCATCATCACAGTAGATGACAGGCTGGGGAATTTTGGGATAACCTGCTTTGTGCAGCATCGACAACACCCTAAATTCTCTGCCCATGTCATGCCCTCCTTTGATATGTTTGGCTCCGAATGGAGGCCGCCGCAACACATATTCTTTTTGGTGGGTCGTTTTGAGAAAATACGTCAAGTTAGAATATCCCCCCGGAAATTGACTTACCTCCGTAATATCTCCAAAATCAGGTAGTTGGGTAGCGAAATAAGCATTTAGATTAGCTACATTAAGTTGCTCGCCTTCGCGTACGAGGGTAGGAGTATCAGTTTTGGGGGAATTCATGGAATACAGCTGGGAATAAATGTCAAAAACAAATTTAGTTTAAACTTTTGAGGTTCTATTGCAATTAAAAAAAAGCCAATAAGAAAGCATAAAGTAAATAACAGTACAACACTCTGTCAGGTTCTTTATGCTTTCTAGGTTTTAGGATACTATATAATCTACGTTGTGTGCCTCCCAAGGTGCTGGTACTTCCCATTTGTTTAAAAGCCGAAATAACACAGCTTCTGGCACAGGATACGCACGGTTTTTATTCTGTAAAAGCCATTGTCTATAAGGAACCTCTAAATATACAATTCGGGTTTTGGCACCATAAGTTACAAACAAGTCAATCCATAACTCTCGAATTGAGCGACTAATGTTTGTGGCATTAAATACAAAAGGTTGCTTCTTTCGCAGATACGTTTTTACTTCCTCTTTAGCTTCCTGAATCACTCTACCATTACCTTTCGAATCAGTAGGAGAGATGTTAAGACGGCGACGAATATCGTCTAGGCTAACTACCGCAAGCCCTTTTAAGAACTTTTGAATGTAAGTATCTTTACCTGAACCAGGTAATCCTGATAATAATATTACCTCACATGTTGTATTATCAAAAGGTTCATAGTCAGGTGATTGTTCTTCTTTGCGAAAGTATAGGAAACGCCCCAAAGATGAGGGAAACTGAAATGGTTGATTCCAGCAGTCAAGCTCTTCACAATAGGTACGGAATAGTCCATTATGATATAGTAATTCGGCTTGGTCTGTACATATTCTACCACGGCTGTCGGCTTCTGCTATCATTCCTAACTGAGACATTGAGACTTCTAGACTTGCTTGTAAGATAGCTTTTTGGGCGTTCTCTTTTTCAAAAAACCAAAGCGGAAGCCCATGATAGCGCACAAGTTTGGATATTTGTTCACGAATATCAAAAGGCACATCTGTATTTTGATATAGCCATAGCCGGGCACTCAATTCTCCTTTTTTAGCATGTCCTCTAGAAGTAATACGTCCATCGGCTTCTATGATAGTGGTCGAACGTTTTTCGAGGTCGTGCATTAGGGTTGCTGCCCATAAGGTTTCCTGAGATTGAGGATCCAATTTTTGATAGTCTTTATTTTTGATTAGTTCTGCTAAAACCATTTGGGTATGAATTGCGACGTTGCCTTCTGCATGGTGGTAAGGATCTTGCGGCGTAACAGCCATGTCACGTACCCAATCAAACTGACTTTCCAAAAAACTCCATTCTTTATTTTGACTGATTTTCCACATACTTCCTCCTTTCCCACATCAGAGATGCGCGTTTCCAGTTTCTAGTCCAATGTTCGTCTGTTTTGACATGTCCCTTTCGAACGTATTTGTTAACATTCTGAGTAAAAGTATCCGTTGAATATTGTGCCGCGTTACGTGTCACAACTCCCTCCATTGTACAAAGTTGGTTAGTTTGAATATCGACTGATACCAATTGGCTCGGTTGTAATGCCCAATGCAATACGCTTTGTTCAAATACAGCTTGAGAAGTGGGCATCGAGATTTTCTCTAATACAGGTACTGTAGGAAAATCGAAGAATTGAGCATAAAACTCTGTTTCTTCCCAAGATAACCACTGGTCATGCTCGCGCACTGCAAAGACATAAAAATGGGATTCTAATTGCTGATATTCAATGGAATGGATAGCAAATAGATTCTCTCCAAATATTTCTAAATGACCAAGGTCATCCCTCAGCAATTGCCAACGTTGACGTAGGGTACTTGTCCAAGGCGAAGTAGTGGGGGCAGCATGTGAACGAGCAAAAACCCCATAGCGGCTCAAACAGTTGTTTTCTCCGTCCAGTTTTTCGGTATGAATTAATTGGGGTATTTGAGAAAAAGATTCCCAATATTGATGATTAATACGGTCGTCGCTTGTGGTACCTGGTGAAAAAGGGTAGTGATACGTTCGACCGTATTTGGTTGAAATAGCCATGATTAAACACTTTAAATAAACACAAAAGGATTGCTGCGCACTATAGTAAATGCGTTTTTAGAAGATAATAAAAGAGCAACCCATTACATGACTATTCACTATTAAAGCGTTAATTTGGTCACAAAGATAGCGGGAATATTTAAATCATATGGGTATTATTGTTGACTGTCTTCTATTTCGATAAAAGCAGGTGCCACAAAATCGGTTAGCCATACGCCGTTAGACGAAATATAAAAAGCGATACCCGCCTCCGCCATCAATTTTGTGTTGATTTTGAGAATAATAGGTTTGCCATGTCTCATGCCTACTTTATGGGCGGTTGCTTTATCTGCACTTAAATGTACATGATGGCGATTTCTCTTCTGAATACCTTGTTTGAGAATAGAACTAAGGTTTTTCTCGGCAGTACCATGATATAAAAAAGAAGGAGGGGATTGTTTGTCATATCCCAATTCTACTTCGATGGAATGCCCTTGATTCGCGCGAATTTTCTGCAAATCTTCGTCAAATGCAAAACGCTGTTTATTGTTGGTTAGCACAAGGTGTTTTAATTCTTCAAAAGTAAGGGGATGCCCTTTGGTAGCAGTTTTGGCGAGTAATTCGTCTACTGACACCCAGCCATTTTTATCCATTTCAAGGTCTACTAACTCAGGGCGATGCCGGAGAATAAGGCTCAGAAATTTGCTGGTTTTAAATTCATCTTTCATGGTTGTACTTATGCAATAAGCTATTTTTCTTTATTTCAAGATATTTCGAATACCGCCCTTTGGATTCTTGCAATCACCTGCATATCTCGGAATTAAGTGTAATGTACTATGTTGTATTCTTTGGCCTGCTTGCATTCCAATATTCATTCCTAGGGTAAAGTCTTCGGTAAGGTAAGTATTTTTAAGGATTGGTTGAACAAAATTGGCTAGTTGAAATACATCTTGCTGCTCTTCTAGGGTTAAATCAAAATAATTAGCTACGTGGCGTTTTGGTACAATGATAGAATGGCCTTTGTTTATTGGATAGCCATCAAGTGCAGCATAACTTAGAGGCGTTTCTGCCCACATTTTCAAATTTTTATTAGGATTACAAAAAGGACACTTTACAGGGGGATGCTCAATTTGATTGTAATGCTGATACTCATAAAACTCGGTATTTTCATTCAGAAAAATAGATTTGTAAGGAAGTTTTACAAAACACTGATAAGTCGGTTTTCCGTGTAAGTGATGCATTCGAAAGCCGTCTTTTTGAATATCCCGTCGAACTGCAAAATAAGCTTTACCCGTTGGTTTAAGTAAACTTGAAATCTGCATCAACACCTGATTTTGCTCTTCGGGAAAAAGCACATTTAATACATAAAAACATAAAATAGTATCGTAAGTATCAGTAGGATACTGTGGAAAATAGTAGGGATCAAAACCCGTGATATTGATAGATTTTTGATATAAGAAATCTACATCCTTGCCAAAACCACAGCCAAAATCCAAGGTTTTACCTTGAATAAGGTTTCTTTCAAATAAAAATCGCGCGGGAAGAGAAGGCGTAATGCGCTCTTTAGCAGTTAGATAAGAAAAAGGATTAGGGGCCATTTTTATAAACAAACGGATGCGCAAAACCCAAATGTTGGGCAGTTTGCCATTGGGGAAAAATCTGTTTACTTAAGACGTTCTGAAACGATTCAAGTGACATATTTTCTAAACTTTCGTTAGAAATATAAATGTAATCCTCTAATAATGCCCATTTCTTCTGATTGGCATAATGTGTTACAATTTGATATTGTAGCTTTACAAAACGCTCAAAGTACGTTTCTAGCGAGGGAAGCCAGTCATTTTTGGCTGAATTTAGGCTGCGAGAAGTAGGAATAAGATTCCACAGTTGATTATGAACTACATATGACCACGGCAGAAAATGGTCTAAACTCAAATCATCAGGATTGAGAAGATTTCCCGAATAAATACAGGTTGTGTCGGGGTGTTTTATAAGAAATTCTCTCCAAAATTTATGAGCAGATGTTAAATCTCTCTGACGGCTAGTGGGCTTCTGTAATTTTTCTGATAAACCAATCACATTAGGGTTATTCTTTTGTAGGAAATTGACTAAGTGCCAATAAATGAATCCGCGTAAAATGGTCTGATGCTTTTGGAAATAATCAATCCAAATGTCATTTAATTCAATGGCTTCTTTTCCTAAAAAGCGGTATATCACTCGATGCGGCTCACTAGAAAAATACTGGTTTGATAACATTACTATCTGATTTTCTACCAAAAAGTCGGACAAACTTCGGGTTTCGATGCTGAAAAATGGCCTTATAAATCGATAAGGTACATACCTAGTCAGTGGGGCAATTTGAAGATAAAGCTGATTCAACTCACTTTCTGGTAATTGAGCTTTTATCTGTTCAAACAATGCTGGGGAATTAGGTTTATTATTAATCCTAATTTTTGATGAAACAAATTGTGCTATCTTTTTAAAGCTATCTTGCTTCCCAAAGGATAGTTTGTAGTAATCAAGAGGATACCATACATTGGCCAGCATCCTGATAGCCATATCTTGTTGAGAAATAATGTTTTGATTGTTATTTTTAAGACTGTCCAAAATAGATAAAAACCAATAGAATTTATAAGCATTGGTTGTATCTCGAAAGATGGACGAAAGTTTGGCAATATCTAAAGAAGAGTGTTCGGGTAAAATCATATTTGTAGTTCAATCAAAAATTAAAGCCCCAGTCTTTCCAAAAAACCTTTCTTTTCGCTGCGGGCAATTTCGACCTCTGAGCCGTCGTCCATCAATACAGTACCCCCTTCGCCACGGGTGTATTCTTTGATGCGGAGTAGATTGATAAGCGCTGAGCGATGTACCCGCAAAAACTGCGCTGGAGTCAGGATGTTTTCAAATTCTTTGAGTGTACGCGAAGCTACTATTTTTCGGATTTGAGTGCCGTTGGGATGCGCCAAATGAAATACCGTGTAGTTGCTGTCTGATTCGAGCCACACAATCTCCTCAATAGGCACAAAAGTAATGCCTTTGAGGGAGGGAATGGCAATTTTGTTGAACTGCAACACCGAAGGAGTATTTTGTTGATTTTGTCGCTTCTTTTCGAGACGTTGAAGGGCGGCGCTAAGTTCAATTTCGCGGATAGGTTTTAACAAAAAATCCAAGGCACTCAGGCGCAAGGCTTCGATGGCGTATTGGTGATAAGCCGTGGTAAAAATCACTTCAAAAGAATAAGGCTCAAGGTGCCTGAGAAGCGTAAAACCGTCGATTTGGGGCATTTCGATGTCCAAAAAAACCACGTCAGGTTTGAGCTGACGAATCCCTATGATGGCTTCTTCGGGCGATTGGTAAGTAGCCACAATATCGGTATGAGGTGCTAGACTTCGTAGCTTGATCGCTAGTACTTCAAGACTCATGCGCTCGTCGTCAATCAAAATGACTTTCAACATCGGAAAAAGAGGAATGTTTGGTACTGCAAATTAGTGTAGAGCAAGCGGATTTTCGTTACCGTTGACTAAATACAGAGGTAAATTTATCAATACCCGCGTTCCTTGCGGTTGTAGGTCTTCGATATGAAAAGTAGCGGGTAGCTGCCCCGTAGGTAAGGGTAGCGCTGCGATACGGTCGGCAGTGACTTTCATACCCAATGATTGTTTTTTACGATTTTGTTGACGATTGATTTTGGTGGCAGCTCCTCGACCTATGCCATTGTCTTCAATACTTACCCATAGTCTGTCAGTAGCAGTCCAGAGCTTGATAGTAAGCAGTCCTTGTCCGTCAGATTTGTGCCTGAGACCGTGTAAAATAGCGTTTTCAACAAAAGGCTGTAGCAATAAAGGTGGAATCTGAGTAGTGAGTGGAATGGTTTGACTGAGTTGGATTTGATACGTAAATTTTTCTTCGGCGCGTTCTTTTTCGAGCTCTAAGTAGAGCTGGAGGGTTTCTAACTCGTGCGAAAGGAAAATCAAATCAAATTGAGAATTTTCTAACACATTTCGAACCAACAATGAAAAGTTTTGTAAAAAAATAGAAGCTTTATGTGATTGATTACTAAGGATATAATACTCAATGGTATTCATGCAATTGAACACAAAATGAGGATTCATCTGTGCGCGCAATGCTTTGGTTTCGGCTTCGGTACGTTGCTGTCGAAAAGCGGCTTCTTGGCGTTCTTGTTGGAGTTTGGAGCGATACACTATGTACAGAATCCCTAACAATACCGCAACTGCAAGCGCCCTAAACCACCATGTTTTCCAGAAAGGAGGTTCTATCAAAATCTTGAAGGCAATCGGACGATTCCAGTGCCCTGCTTTGCTGGGAGTTCGAACCCAAAAAGTGTATTCTCCGCCGTCGAGGTTGGTGTAAGTGACGGCGTGCTTGGTGGAAAGCGCCGACCAATCTGGGTCAAATCCTTCAAGTTTGTAGCTATAACGGGCTTTTTCGGGATTGAGAAAATCAAGCGTCGAAAACTCGAAAGTCAAAACATTCTGTTGGTATTGGATGTGGAAAGGGTGCGTGGCGGTTTGGTCGCGGTCAAAAGGTACTTCTTGGTCAATCACCTTAAAACTTGTAAATACCAAAGGAGTATCTTCTGTGGAGGTAAGAAGACTTGTGGGGTTGAAATAACTGACCGCCCCGATAAAATTGACAAAAAGGTTGGGTTTGACTACACTGATGCGGTCGTACATAAAACTCCCAAAAAGCCCATCATTGACCGAAAAGGAGCGAAAACTATGATTTTGAGATTCATACACAAATAATTCCCCTTGGGTGCTTATCCATACGTTTTGGGCGTCGTCGATATACAAATCATTGCATTGGGAGGCATTAAACCCTTGTTTTTCGCCAAAATTTCTAAACTTTTTACGTTTTACATCCAGTACCGACAGGCCGCCTCGCGCTGCAATCCATAGCTGTCCTTGGTGGTCGAGTGCCATCCCTAATCCTACATTGAGGTCGTTGTTGGCAGTGGAGGGATGCCGATAGTAGTCGATTTTGTGGGTTTGAGTGTCAAAATGATGCAGGCCTTTGCGAGTGGCTACCCAAAGTTTTTGCGAAGGGTCGAGCAAAAGCCGATTTACTACAAAGTCGAGCAAGCCTTCTTTCATACTAAATTGCTTGACTTGCTGCGTAGTGGCATCAATGCGCAGCAAGCCACTGCTAGACGCTACCCACAGGTTGTTTTGGGAGTCGGCTACGATATCATAAATTACTTTTTCGGCACGTTGCGGAAAAGGCGGTAGCTTAAACTCCCGAAAAGTATCAGAAGAGATGTCATAATAAAATAGCCCATTTTCGGTACCGGCCCATAATCGATTTTTTTTGTCAAAACATACCGAACGAACATTCCAATGGTGAACATCGGGGCTTTGATTGAGATAAGAGGCTAGTAATTTTTGATTTCGAAAATCATATTTGAGCACCCCACCGCCCCACGAAGCCATCCACAAAACAGAAGAATCGCGCACATCAGGTTTGATTTCAAAAATACTGTTGTCGGAATAAGGGTTTCCCAATTCTTGCAAAAAAGGCAGTTTGAGCGAGTGGATTTGATGCGTACCAAACAGCACCTTGCTAATGCCTAGTTGGGTCATTATCCAGAGAATGCCTTGATTGTCTAAAAAGAAATAATTGACAAAAGGACTTACTAAACCTTTTTCGAGAGGAGGATTGCGGAGGGCTTGGGAAAAAGTTCGGCTACGAAGATTGAAGGTGTACATTCCCCGCCCAAACGTGCCACACCATAGCACAGAGTCGCCGCTCAAAGAAGGTAAAAAAGTAATGTGTTTAATGACAGCAAAGGGCTTTTTAAGATTTTTCTGGTCTGGGTAAAAGAGCTGAAAGGTGCGGCTTTTTAAATCTAAATATTGTAGACCACCTCCTTCGCTGCCAAGCCACAGGTTGCCGTATTTGTCTTCGGTGATAGAGTTGATGTGGTTTTTTTCGGAGTATTCTACGGTAGGGTCTTGGTGGGCGTATTCTTCATAATGATTGTTTTTGGGAAAATACCGAAACAAGCCACTGTGAATCGTACCTGCCCATATTTCTCCCGCCCGACTTTTATGGAGCGTGATAAAAAAATTGGTTTTCCGTTCGGTAAGCTGCGTGGGATATATATTTTTTGTGCGTTGGTCGTATCTGACCAAACCCAGGCCATTGGCGGCAATCCATACATTATTGCCTTCGGCCAAGATAGGCATGAATACCCAGCGGCCATTGGTTTCTTTGAAATATACGTAGTGAAAATTGTCGTGGGCTTCGTCATAATAGCACACACCTGTTTCCATACTAATCCAAATACGTCCGCGTGGGTCGGCTACAATATTGTAAATCCTACGTCCTCGGATACCGTTGGTATCGCTAGGGTTGTATTGGTAGTTTTTAAAATGAAGCCCATCATAGCGACTCAGGCCTTGGCGCGTAGCAAACCACACAAAACCACGCTTGTCTTTGAGGGCATGAAGGGTAATGTCGGAAGCAAGGCCGTCGCGTTGGGTGTGGTTGTCGAAGTACCACTGCTGTTGGGCATGTACCCTAGGCCAAAGCCCTATCGTACAGCATAGCAGTGGTAACAGTGCTTTCATCAGAAGGTGGGTTGAGCGTTTCTACAACTTGGCTCCAAACGACAAGTCGCCAGCGTCGCCTAGTCCAGGGACAATATAGTAGTGCGGGTCGAGCTTTTCGTCTATGGCACCTACCCACAAGCGACATTCGGGCATACGTTTTTGGAGATAGCCCACGCCTTCAGGACTTGCAATAACGGCAGCGATGTGGGTTTGGGCTGGAATGCCAAAGCGCAATAACGCATGATAAACTTTCTCAATTGAGCGGCCTGTGGCGAGCATAGGATCCATCAAAATCAAGGTTCGTTCGTGAAGGTCGGGGGCGGTGATGTAATCCATTTCAACCTCAAAATCATCATCCCCAATGTGGTGCCCTCGATAAGCACCGATAAAAGCACTATCCGCATGGTCAAAAAAATGTAAAAAACCTTGGTGAAAAGGCAAACTCGCTCTCAAAATAGTAGCCAATACGGGAGACTGACGCAAGAGGCGCGTGTCTGATTTGCCGAGGGGCGTGGTGACACTCGCTGGCCGATAGGGCAAAGATTTGGAGATTTCGTACGCCAATAGTTCTCCCACTCTTTCTAAATTACGCCTAAACCGCATTCTGTCTTGTTGGATGTTGACGTCGCGGAGTTCGGCCAAAAAATGATTCGCAATAGAAGCTTGTTGAGTAAGGACAAACATAAGAAAGTGGGTAGTTTGCGTTTAGGACATTACATTTGTAGCAACGATAATACGAACTCATTCTTTGAAAAACAAAAACATTATTCTTTTACTGTTCATTGGGTTTTTGGGAACCATAGGTTGCCAAAAAAAAGTGGAGAAGCATCCTGCTGGAATTGCATTTTCGTTAGACGACCGCTACCTAAAAGAATGGATACAGCTGCGGCCTTTGTTCAAAAAATACAATGCCCATGTTACTTTTTATGTGACTCAGTTTGATAGCTTGTCGCCCCAAGAGATTCAGTGGCTTCATGAGCTGGAAAGCGACGGGCACGAGATAGGAGCGCACGGAGCGGCGCATATCCGAGTGTTGGATTATTGGCGAGGCAGTGGGTCGTTGGATGCTTTTTTTAAAAATGAAGTAGAGGCAGAGGTCGTTTCGATGCAAAAAGCGGGATTTCGACCCGTGACTTTTGCGCACGTAGGCGGGCAGCAAACTTGGTTTACCGATCAGCGTTTGCTGCGCGATTATTTCATACTTCTACGGGATGTATCCATGACAGAGCGCGTACTTCCTTACTTCACGCTCAAAAGGAGTGTGTTTGCGATGGACGAAATTTACTATCATTTTGACCAACCCGACCCCACCGTACATGCGCTCTTGATTGACCAATTGACTCATATCACCGACGCACAGCTACGTGACGGGATGATTCGGGCCAAAAATACCAATACCGTACTTATGATGATGGGGCATCGCCCATTGTTTGACGCTTCGGATGAGCCTTATGGGTTTGATGTTAAAAAATTAGAATACCTATTGGCCGAAAGCCATAAGTTGGGGCTTAAAACCTACACTATGGCTGAGTTGGCACGTCTATCATCGACCCGTTGAGTGGCGACTAAAACGATTTTTGAAATCCAGAAATGGTTTTTCAAAATACCGATAAGAAAGCCCCGCTACCAAGATAGTAAGACCCGTAGCCAACGGATAAAGCAGCAGATTGAAACTCCAAGTGGACAAATCTTTGCCAAATACCCACTGAATCAAATGCACGCTGAATACAATAAAGGCCGTTTGATAAATATAAACCCCGTACGAAATTTTACCCAAATACGAAATCCAAGGGTATTCGAGATTGACAATAGAGCGTGGGTTGCTGGAGATATTCAGGATAAAAAATCCAAAAAATAAGCCATAAAACTCTAGGTTGATGTGGTTGATATGAAAGCCTGTTCCCAAACAAATCACTAGCACCGCATAGACTACCATCTGCACATCTTTGCGGAAGAGGATGTTTAATACTTTCTTTTTATCGTAATAAACCAGCATCGCACAAGCGCCTCCTGTCATAAGCGTAATGATACGGAACTGACTAAAAAAGAAACGCACAATTTCAGGCACGTTGTTTGCATAGTAGGTGTTACCTACCCACTGATAATAGACATAAAAAACAAAAAAAGTGCCGAGGCAAAAGACGGTGACTGTGATGATGAGTCGCTTCCAGCTGAAGTTTTTGATAATCCAAGGCCAAAGGTAATAAAACTGCTCTTCGACGCCGATAGACCAAGTTTGAGCAGCTAGATAAGGCGAGTTGTAGAGAATAAAGCCAATATTGGGTAGCACCAACAAGAAAAGAGATAATCGCCGATAGAAGTTTTCGGACATAAACGAAATCTCATTGTTGGGAGGTACAAAAAACGGAATATGAGGAAATACAAAAAACGCCAGCAATACGATTAGGAAGTACAGTGGCCATATTCGGAGGATACGCCTGATATAAAAATCGCGGGTGTTGATTTTCCCAAACCGCCCCTTTTCGTGGAGTAAAAGATAGGTAATCAAAAACCCACTTAAAACGAAAAATAAATCCACCCCCAATTTTCCCATACTTTTTATGAGGTGGTTATCATAAAAATGTGGAATTTTGAACACCTCTTTTACTTGCTCAATGTGATGAATCAAAACCGAGAAGGCCGCAATAAAGCGCACGCCATTGAGGTTAGGAAAATAAACTGTGTTGGAAGACTTACTCAAGAGAATAATCTATTTTATTAGAGTGTTGACAATTTTGCCAGACCAAACGGTATTACCATACACCATTCTGATTGACAAAATTAGCTTAATTTGCTCAAGTGATACATACATACTATGCAATTTAGACTTTACGCTACCCTTATATATTGTTTTATGGTGCTGCAAAATGCCGTAGGACAGTCGCAATATGCCCCTCTGAATGATGATTACTATCATTTAATAGATCGTTTGGAAATTCGTCGCGGAAAGCTTACCGAAGATTTTCACATCGGCGTAAAGCCCTTTGAGCGTAAAGCTATCATTGGTTTGTTGGATAGTATCATGGCCGACCGCACGATGCCTCTCAATGATACCGACTTTTTCAACATGGAATACCTCCGTCAAGATAGTTGGGAATGGTCAGCCGACCGGACTCCGATGAGTCAGAAGCGATTTCTGAAACGTTTTTATCAAAAACCTTCTGATTTTTATTATGTACAAAACAAAAACTTTGACCTTCATCTTAGTCCAATAACACACCTTATCTTAGGCAGTGAAAATAGCTCCAAAGATTATTTATGGCTCACAGCCCGTGGCGTCGAATTAAGAGGATTGATTGGTAAGAAATTGGGATTTTATACTTATGTGACTGATACACAGGGGATGTTTGGGAAGTACGTGCGAGACTATACCCTCAATGTACGGGAGATATATCTCAATTATCCACTCTATGTAGTGCCGGGCGAAAGCCTCGTCAAGAGTATTCGTACTTATGGGGTCGATTTTATTTCGGCGCGTGGGTACATTACATTCAATCCTATCAAACAAATCAATCTACAATTTGGACATGATCGAAATTTTATTGGAAGTGGTTATCGTTCTATGCTATTGTCGGATTGGAGTTCGCCGTACTTGTTTTTGAAAATGACTACTCAATTGGGTCGTTTTCAATATACCAATTTGTGGGCCAATATGCTCTATAATCAGCCCGGTCGTAGACCCGATGAGCCTATCAATAAAAAGTACGCGGCTATCCACCATCTAAGCATGAACCTAGGCAAAAACTTTAGTCTTGGGATTTTTGAGGCCGAGATATTTGGCCGTGAACAAGGAGGATTTGATCTAAACTATCTCAATCCCATTATTTTTTATCGCTACCTCGAAACTTACCTTGGCAGTGCCGACAATGCCATGCTAGGCTTTGATGTCCGTTGGAATTTTCTCAAACGCTTTGGGTTTTATAGCCAATTTATGTTGGATGAGTTCAAAACTTCCGAATACTTTGGCAAAAAAGGGTCGTGGGGTAAAAAATTTGGGTTTCAGGCGGGACTCAAATACGTGGATGCTTTTGGTATCAAAAACTTAGATTTACAAACCGAACTCAACCTAGCCCGCCCTTATACTTATTCGCACAAGTCGGGTTTTAACAACTATGTGCATTTCGATCTTCCTTTGGCTCACCCTTTAGCTGCCAACTTTTGGGAAGTGGTAGGTATAGCGCGTTATCAGCCTACTCGGCGCCTAACGGTCTACGGGACATTGGTGAAATCTAAAAAAGGATTTGATGTCGACGGGCGCAATTGGGGGGCTAATATCTGGAGAAGTTATGAAGACGACCGTCCACGAGATACTGGTAATTTTATCGGACAAGGCACGCCCGTCGAAACTACCTTTGCCGATTTACGGATGTCGTATATGCTCAGACACAACCTTTTTATTGATGGGCGTTTCTTCATGCGTCGTCAGGAAAGTACTTATGAGTCTTTAAATATGAATACTACTTCTGCCACTTTTGGGGTAAGATTCAATATCCCATATCGTCAACAAATTTTTTAAGCGGGTATTTTATTGCTATTTTTGTGGCCATGTACAAGTGGCTCATTCTTCCGATTTTGTTTCGCTTTGATGCCGAGCAGGTGCATCATTTCATATGCGGAACCCTCAAGTTTTTGTTCAGGATTCCTGGCGTTTCGTTTTTAACTCAACAACTTTTCAACTATGAACATCCCTCTTTAGAACGGGAAGTATTTGGTTTAAAGTTTAAAAATCCTGTAGGCTTAGCGGCGGGTTTTGATAAAAATGCCGAGTTGGTGGATGAATTGGCTGCTTTAGGTTTTGGGTTTGTTGAAATCGGAACGGTCACTCCTCTGCCTCAAGACGGCAACGAAAAGCCTCGCTTGTTTCGCCTTAAACCCGACCGAGCGATTATCAACCGCATGGGCTTTAATAATAAAGGTGCTGCCTCCGCAGCCGAACGCCTACGGAAACGTAAAACCAATATTTTGATTGGAGGAAATATTGGAAAAAACAAACTGACTCCCAACGAAAATGCCCTTGACGATTACCTCAAAAGTTTGGATGCTTTGTATGAAGAGGTAGATTATTTTGTGGTCAATGTAAGCTCACCCAATACGCCCGGTTTACGCGATTTGCAGGAAAAAGAACCCCTAATGAAAATTTTGGCGGCGCTCAAACTGCGAGCCGAAGCATGGGCCGCCAAAACGAGTGCGTCTACTCCCAAGCCTATTTTGTTGAAGATTGCCCCCGACCTCACCAATAGTCAACTAGATGATATTATTGAGATTGTGACTACTACCCAAATCGCAGGTGTAATCGCTACAAATACCACAATTAGCCGCGACGGCTTACAGACTGACGGCGATTATGTAAAAAAAATTGGAGCGGGTGGGTTAAGTGGTGCGCCACTTACGCATCGTTCAACGGAAGTTATTCGTTATATTTGCGAAAAGTCTGGGCGAGCTTTTCCGGTGATTGGAGTGGGTGGCATTTCTTCCCCCCAAGAAGCCCGCGAAAAGCTTGAAGCCGGTGCTAGTTTGGTTCAAATATATACTGGTTTTATATATGAAGGCCCAGCATTGGCAAAACGGATTTGCAAAACTTTAGTATAGCGCTTCATTTTTACCCCATAAAAGTGCATTCGCACATCCTATATTTAAGTATCTTTCTCTTTTGTGAAAAAGAAGAAAGTAATCTTATGTGTTTTATCCATGAAATTCTCATGGGTAAAGTGCCTTTTCCTCAGCCTATTAACAACCGATAACGATTAACTGATGGCTAGAAATGTTATTCCGTCAACGCCCTCTGCTAAGCGCGAGCGTAAAAATACCAATGCGACTAGCAATACCTCCGATTCCAGACCGGAAAAAAATCCTCTTGGTGGATTCTCTTCTGATCCGCGTAATCGCAAAATGTGGGGATGGGGATTAGTGATGTTGTCTCTCTATATGATGGGCGCTTTTATATGGTATTTGTTTACGGGGGCTGCTGACCAAAGCGTAGTAGATTCGGCTTTTACCACTAAATTCAGAGTTCCGGCTCGCGAAACCCAAAACATCATGGGGTTTTTTGGATTAGTGCTTTCCCATTATTTTATTTTTCGATGGTTTGGCATTGCGGCTCTTGGATTTCCTTTTTTACTTTTTCTCATTGGGTGGAAGATTGCGCTTAACCATGAGTTGTTGCCGCTCAAACGTACTACGCAAATCACACTAGTTTACATCGCCTGGCTGGGGATGTTTTTTGGTTTTTTTGTAGTACAAGCTGATTTGGCTCGTTCGCTCAGCTATTTGTGCGGAGGAATTGGCTATGAAATCAACCTTATGTTTGACCATTACATTGGTTGGGGAGGGATTTTTGTGGTGATTGGTCTGTTGGCGGTGATTTTGGTGTATGTTCATGGGGTTGATTCTTTAGAAGAATTGGGTCAGTATTTCAATAATCCTATTAAAAGGAAAGTGACCCCACCAGATATAGAGGTGGTACTGGAGGAAGACAAACAAGAAACTCCAGAAGAGCCTTCTTCTAAAGTAAAAACATCCGTAGATAATTCGGTAAAAGAAAAAGCACTTGAGGCGGAAGAAAATAACGTCAAAACGGTGGAACTGAATAGCAATACTAGTGTAAAGCCTGCTCCGAAGCCTCAAGCACCCAATCTAACGCTGATTGTAGAAAATGCCGAAGAAATAAAAACCTCTGCCGAAGAAGAAATAAATATTCCCCCTATTTCGGGAACAACTACCAAAATTCCGGTGGTTCCGTTTATGGATGCCGAGCAAGCCGCCAACGAGTTATTGGCGCTTCATGGGCCTTATGACCCTACCCTTGAGTTGGGGAATTATCAATATCCTACTATCGATTTGTTGCACAATCGGGGCGAAAGTAATTCTAAAGTAACCGCCGAAGAACTAGAATCCAACAAAGATAGAATTGTCGAAACTTTGGGGCATTTCGGAATCGGGATTGCGAGTATCAAAGCTACGATTGGGCCTACGGTTACGTTGTATGAAATTGTGCCGGATGTAGGAGTACGTATTTCCAAAATCAAGGGATTGGAAGATGATATTGCGCTTAATTTGGCCGCTTTGGGTATTCGGATTATTGCGCCTATGCCGGGTAAGGGAACCATCGGTATAGAGCTACCCAACAAAAACCGCGAGATGGTTTCGATTCGGTCGGTTTTGGCAAGTAAAAAATTCCAAGAGAGTACCTTTGAGCTGCCGATTGCTTTAGGAAAAACAATTTCTAATGAATTGTTTATTACTGATTTAGCCAAGATGCCTCACTTGCTTATGGCAGGAGCTACAGGACAAGGAAAATCCGTAGGGTTGAATGTGTTGTTGGCGTCGTTGATTTATAAAAAACACCCCGCTTTGCTCAAATTTGTGTTGGTAGACCCCAAAAAAGTAGAGTTGACTTTGTTCAACAAAATTGAACGACACTTCTTAGCCAAACTTCCCAACAGTGAAGAGGCGATTATTACTGATACCAAAAAAGTGGTTTACACCCTCAATTCACTTTGTATTGAGATGGACAATCGCTACGATTTGCTCAAAGACGGAGGCGTGAGAAATATCAAAGAATACAACGCGAAGTTTATTCAGCGACAATTGAATCCCGAGCGCGGCCACCGGTTCTTGCCTTATATTGTATTGGTCATAGATGAGTTGGCCGATTTGATGATGACCGCCGGGAAAGAAGTAGAGCAGCCTATTGCGCGTTTAGCGCAGTTGGCGCGGGCGATTGGGATTCACTTAGTGGTGGCTACGCAGCGCCCTTCGGTCAATGTCATTACGGGTTTGATTAAAGCAAACTTTCCAGCACGATTGTCATTTAGGGTTACATCCAAAATCGATTCGCGTACTATCTTAGATACCGGAGGCGCAGAGCAGCTGGTAGGTATGGGAGATATGCTGCTTTCGATGGGGTCTGATATGATTCGTCTCCAATGTGCTTTTGCCGATACCGACGAAATCGACGAAGTCTGTGATTTTATTGGCAATCAACGTGGCTATCCTTCTGCTTATCACTTACCTGAGTTTAGTGGAGATGAAGATGACAATGAGCGTGAAAGCGTAGATTTGGCCGACCGCGACCCCATGTTTGATGAAGCCGCGCGGGTGATAGTGATTAGTCAGCAAGGAAGTACATCGCTTATCCAACGAAAACTCAAACTTGGCTACAATCGAGCCGGCCGTATCATGGATCAGCTAGAAGCAGCTGGGGTAGTAGGGGCATTTGAAGGCAGCAAAGCTCGCGAAGTACTTGTATCTGATATGGTATCGTTGGAAGCATTATTGAAAAATTTAAAGTAGATAAATCAACCTTGTAGTATTGGAAGTGGTAGAGTGTTAATGAAGTTTCGTCGATTTATAGGCATTGAACTCCATACTTGTCTTAACTTTGTAGTCTGTTTTTCGTTTATAAGGGTACAGTTTTTAAACTTTTGTTTCTAAAAACTGTCTATTAACTAGTAATTAAACCAACGACAATGAGAAAATTTTTGGTAGTAATAGCAGTGGGTATAAGTCACCTCCTTTATGCTCAAACTGATAAACGAGCAGCGGCCATCTTGGACGCTATGAGTAACAAGTATAAGTCAATGACAACTTTTAGGGTTGCTTTTACTTATACTAGCGAAGGAACAGGCCCCAAAGAAACCTTGAAAGGTGACGCTACAGTAAAAGGCACTAAGTTTCGCTTAAAAATGGCTGGTCAGGAGATTTTCAATGATGGTAAAACAATGACCACTTATATCAAAGAAAGCAACGAAGCCACCGTCAACAACTACGATCCTAAAGAAGTAGGAGACATTGACCCCACCAAAGTATATACCATTTATAAAAAAGGGTATAAATATGTTTTTATCGAAGAAGTAACTGAGAGCGGACGAGTGTATGAAGTAGTGGAAATTTCTCCCGAAAAGAAAGAAAGCAAGGTGGCAAAAGTCCAAATCAAAGTTGACAAAAAGGACAAGTCAGTAAAAAGCTGGAAAATTACTCAGCGCAATGGACAGCGCGTAGTGTTTAAAGTAGATAAATTTACTCCTAATGTCAGCGTAGAAGATAAGTTCTTTGCCTTTGATGCCTCGCAGTATAAGGGCGTAGAAGTAATAGACTTACGCTAGCAGAGGAGTACTTTTCCTAAAACAGACGGCGGTATTGGAAGTTATTTCAACTTTCCGATGCCGCCGTCTATTCCAATGATCTGCCCTGTAATCCAACTTCCTTCTTCTGACAAAAGCCATTTGGCAGCACTTGCTAGTTCTTGGGGTGTTCCTACTCTTCCCAACGGGTGACGTTTGGCCGAAGCTTCTCTTTTTTCTTCATTAGATAGCAACGCCGCCGCTAGGGGGGTATCGGTGAGTGAAGGTGCAAGGGCATTGCAACGAATTTTGGTAGGAGCCAACTCCGCCGCAAGAGAGCGTGTAAGTCCCTCTATCGCTCCTTTAGAAGCAGCAATAGAAGCATGAAATCCCATTCCGGTCTGTACGGCTACGGTACTAAAAAGTACGATTGAGGCACCGTTTGCTTTTCTTAGTCGTCCGAGAGTGGCCTGAATGGCATTGATTGCACCCAATACATTGATTTGAAAATCGTTCTTAAAATCGTCATTCGAAAACCGTTGAAAAGGCTTTAGCTGAATCGTGCCAGGGCAATACACCAACCCATGAAGGGTTTGTGGAAGCATATCAAATAGCCCTTCTGGAAGCGGCTGTGATACATCCCATGTAAAATGCTGACTTGAAATCCCTTCTACAGGACGTCGCGAAGCCGTAAATAAATGCGCCCCTTCTGCTTGAAGCATTTGGGCGAGAGCGTATCCAATTCCTGAACTTGCACCGATGATTAAAATGTTTTTTTCTCGAAACGACATTAGAAATATATTTTTGTCTTTTTTAACTTTTTATAATGGCAAAAGGTTTGAGAAATTAATCCACTAATTCATATGAAATATTTTGAATACCAAAACGGTGATCAGATGCCTTTGTTGGGCTTAGGTACGTGGAAGTCGTCCAAAGGAGAAGTGTATAAAGCTGTAAAAACGGCCATAGAACTAGGCTATCGGCACTTTGATTGTGCCATGCTTTATGGCAACGAAAAAGAAATCGGGGAGGCATTGCATGATTCTATCCGAGAAGGGGTGGTGAAAAGAGAAGATTTATGGATTACTTCCAAACTTTGGAACAATAGCCACGAGCAAAAGTACATTTTGCCCGCTATTCAGACTACGCTCCACGACTTACAGCTCGATTATTTAGACTTATATTTAATCCATTGGCCTGTGGCTCTCAAACATGAAGTATCTTTTCCGCAAGTGGGTGCCGACATGGTGAGTTTGGCGGAGGTTCCTTTGTCGGAGACATGGCAAGGAATGATAGATTTGAAAGAAAAAGGGCTTGCCAAGCACATCGGAGTTTCTAATTTTAGCATCAAAAAAATAGAAGAAATTGCCGGTGCTACTGGACTGTATCCTGAGGTAAACCAACTCGAATTGCATCCCTTTTTGCAGCAATGGCCTTTGGTAGAGTTTTGTAAAACCAAAAGAATTCATATGACAGGCTACTGCCCGTTGGGCTCGGCTGATAGGCCCGCTAATCGCATTGTAGAAGGAGAACCGAAGCTGTTTGAAAATCAAACCTTGCAACAATTAGCCCTTGCCAAAGGCTGTACTACGGCACAACTAATGCTAGCTTGGGCCGTGAATCGGCAGACGTCTGTCATTCCTAAATCCGTTAATGCTCAGCGTCTTCAGGAGAATCTGGCAGCGGCTGATATAGATTTGACCGAAGAGGAAATGGCTAAAATCAAACAACTAGACCTTCGTTATCGCTATATCAAAGGCAATTTTTGGTGCTTGGAGGGCAGTGATTATACCCTCCAAAACCTTTGGGATGAGTAGAAAAAATCAGTGAGAAAGAACAGACTCTTCTTGATAGTGAGTGTCTGTTTCTTTCTCTATTTGTAGCTTGCTAAACATCCATACAATAAGCGTAGAAGTCAAAAAGTACCCTGCTAAGACGAAAGTAGCCCAAGGTAGGCTTGTACTCATACCAAACCATTCTGTTTGGTAAATCAGCCAAAGCCCAATGGCATTTTTTACGCCCTCCCAAATCCAGGCATAAGGGTTACGATCCATAAGCTCCGTATAGGCAAATACACTCAAGAAAATAAAACCCCCATACACAAAAATCAATGGGGAGCCGATTTGGGCGATATGGAGGAAAAAATAATTGATAAGGGCAAAAGTGAATAAGAACTGAAACCAAGTCCACACCAGCAGTTTTTTGGAAGCAGGAGGGGCATATTTTTGAAAGTGATAAGGGTCTTCGATTTTAGCGACGGGATATTTCTCCATCACATCAGCAGGGCGCCAACCCGTGGGCATCCACCAAATCCTGAGTTTATCGCGCCAGCTTTGGGTACGGTAAGCATCTTGAATAAGCAGCCACAAGTGCTGAAAGTTGATTTTGATGGGATTCCAAGTATGGGCTGGACGAGTGATACCATACACAGGGGGCACATCTGGCAGTTCTTCTTGAAAAGTACCAAAGAGCTTGTCCCAAATGATAAAGATTTGAGAGTGATTTTTGTCAAGATATTCGGGATTAAGGGCATGATGCACGCGGTGGTGCGAAGGCGTAACGATGATATGCTCCAAGATGCCCATTTTGCCAATATAAACGGTATGATACCAAAATTGGGCAAACAAATGAAGAGGTGCTACTACTGCTATCACTTGAGGGTCAACTCCAAGCAAAGCCGCTGGTAATAGAAAAATCGTGAACAAATTCACAAAAGATGAAATGCTTTGGCGTAAGGCACAAGCCAAATCAAACTCTTCGCTGCTGTGGTGAATGGCGTGTTTGTTCCAAAAGAAATTGATTTCGTGGCTCAAGCGATGTACCCAATAGCCAGAAAAATCGAGGGCGATAAAAGCTACTACATACGCCCACACGCTCGACTCAATTTTGTAAATAGCCAAATGCTCGACCATCCAGCCGTAGGTTAGGATTGAAATGCTTATCCCTAACACATCTTTGATGATATTGGTATAGCCTGAGCTCATGCTTGAGAGCGTGTCCATCGTACGAAAGGGGTGTTTTTTTACTGCCCATCCGTACCATTTTTCGAGGAGTACCAAGCCCAAAAAAATGGGCATTGCAATCAGGAGAATTTTGCCGTAAGTTTCCATTTGTACAAACAGTATTATGCTTGCATACTTTTGTACAAAATTAAGAAAAAACAACATCAATCCTAACGAAAGAAAAAGGCAATTTTTCTTTCGTTAGGCTAGTTCGCCACCGCATGAACTACCGGCGCCAGCAGTGCAGCCATAGCAGTGTTGATTGAGTACAATAAAACGATTAGTCAGGGTTTGGAGGTCAAAATCTCGTAGATGTTTGACGGAGCCATTTACTTTCAAATCAAGCATTTGATTGAAATCACAATCATACAAATAACCATCCCACCCCACCGAGAGCGTATTGCGACACATAACGTTGGCAGCGGCTACAGGATTGAAAGAATTGACCAACTTCTCCATGTAAGAGCTATAATTTTCGCTTACCAACAGATAATCCAAAAAGCGACTAATGGGGATATTGGTGATACAAAAAAGATGATTGAAATCGATACCGTATTTGGCTTTCAAAACCCGTTTAAACTCTTTTTCAAGCCCTGCTTGTCCGCTTGGCAAAAACGCCCCTGCTGGGTTATATACTAAATTGAGCACTAAGCCCGCGCCTTCTTGACCATAGCCTACGTCATTGAGCATTTGAAGGGCCTTGATTGAATCCTCAAATACGCCATCGCCGCGCTGAGAGTCGGTGCGGGAAGCTGTGTAAAAGGGTAAGGAGGAAACTACTTCAATACGGTGTTTTTTGAAAAAATCAGGTAAGTCGTGGTATTTTTTATTGGCCAAAATAATGGTCAAATTACATCTTACAATGATGTTAATATCGGAATTGGTGGCTCTGATTTGCTCAATAAACCACCGAAAATGAGGGTTCATTTCGGGAGCTCCGCCTGTCAAATCAACGGTTTTGAAGGCATGTTTTTGTAAAATATCCAAGCATAGTTGAAGTGTTTCTTGGGTCATGATTTCTTTACGGTCAGGCCCAGCATCTACATGACAATGCTTGCATACTTGATTGCACATTTTACCCACATTGATTTGAAAAATATCAAGCTGAGTAGGAGTAAGCGGAAAAAGTCCAATAGGTTTTAATTTTTCGTGGAAAAGAGGCAAATGTTGCCCCAATTTTTTGTCGTCGTTTAAGACGCGAAGCTGAAATGCCGTATCTCCAAGTTGATGTTTTTGGGCTTTGAGCGATTTGACAGGATTCATGACGGATGTTGATGAGCGAAAAAAGTCGAAAAACCAGACGCCTTTACATGGTAAGCTCTTTGGCTTTATTAATCATTTGAGTACTGTGTACCAGAGTGATACCTGCGGCCATAACGGCTCCTACGTGCACGGCTTCCATCATTTCATCTTCGGAGCAGCCTTTTTCGAGGGTGTCGGTAGTGTAAGCATCAATACAATAGGGGCATTTGAGCACATGAGCTACTGCAAGCGCAATCAGCGATTTTTCGCGCGAGGTAAGGGCACCTTCTGCAAACACGTCTCCGTAGTATTTAAAAAAGTCATTGGCCAAATCTTTAGCGCCAAACGAGCCAATGCTTCCAAATTTTTTGAGGTCTTCGGGGTTATAGTAGGATTGCATAATGTGAGGTGACTAAAAGTGAATGAATAGAATCTATTGCATATATACGACATAAATCAGGATATTGTTCGGAAAAAGCTTACTATAATTTTTGCATTTAGACTATCTTAAGCGCGAATGTAGAAACTCCGAAAACCCTTAGTTGCAATGATTTTTTGAAAAAATTGGTTTATTTAAGAAATAAATTCGTATATTACTAAGAAACACTTTAGAAGTGCTCTTTAGTAAATACATTAGTGATTAACCGTAGTGGCGGCTTGGGGTCGCCAGCATTTATGAAGAAAAAACAAAATACGCGCGGGCCTAAAAAAACGAAAAAGACCCGCTCCCAAAAACAGATTGTTTCTTTTTTGGATGAATTCAAATCAGAAATTGCTACTTTTTTTGAAATCAATAACGAACAACCCTTCGAACTTCATCAACTTCACACTCATTTTGATGCTGATGACCATAAATTGCGCCTGATTTTCAATGGATTGTTAGAGGAGCTTATTGAAGAAGGCCGTGTAAAACGTACCGAAGAGGGACTTTATGCTACCAATGTAAGCGCCAATGTATTGATTGGAAAAGTAGAGCATGTCAACAAAAATTACGCTTTTGTCGTCTTAGATACTCCCCCGTCCGAGAAAACACCCTTGTCCGAAAATACGGATGTATGGGTAGATACCGACGACTTACGGGGTGCTATCGATGGCGATACGGTACGGATTACGCTATTTAGCGATTATCGGAGTGGCCGCCGCAGGGAAGGACGGGTAGAAGAAATCATCGAGCGTGGTCGTACGGAGTTTGTGGGAGAAGTGGAGCTTTGGCCCAAATACGGCATCGTAACCGTCGACAATCGCCGTATCTATGAAGATGTGTACATCCCAGAGGCAAAACTTAAAAATGCCCAAGATGGCGATAAGGTATTGCTCCGAATTACGCAATATCCCACGCGCTCGCGCCGAATGGAAGGCGAGGTACTAGAAGTACTCGGAAAAGCAGGTACCCACGAAACCGAAATGCACGCCATTTTGGCGGAGTTTGGGCTGCCATATCATTTCCCAGAAGAAGTCAATGCGGAGTCGGAAGCGATTTCGGAAGTCATCACCGCCGACGAGATTGCTCGTCGGAGAGATATGCGCGAAGTTCTTACTTTTACCATAGACCCCGCTGATGCCAAAGATTTTGATGATGCACTTTCGGTGCAGCTTCTCGAAAATGGCAACTATGAAATTGGCGTTCACATTGCCGATGTGACGCACTATGTGCGCCCCGATACTGCCTTAGAACGTGAGGCTTATGCACGGGCTACGTCGGTGTATTTGGTAGATAGAACGATTCCGATGCTGCCTGAAAAGCTTTCTAACAATTTATGCTCACTCCGCCCTCACGAAGATAAACTTACGTTTTCGGTGGTGTTAGAAATGAATGCCGAGGCAAAAATCGTAAATGAGTGGTTTGGCCGTACAGTGATTCACTCCGATAAGCGATTTACGTACGAAGAAGCACAAGAAGTACTCGAATGGGCGGCTCGCCCCGAAGGTGAAGCAGCCGATACGGCCCCGCCGCTTACAGAGCCGAGCGAAGAAGCGTTGGGATATATGCCTGCTTTGACCATGCTCAATGCCTTGGCTCATAAGCTTCGCGATGCTCGTTTTGCCAAAGGTGCTATCAATTTTGAAACCACCGAGGTTAAATTCAAATTAGATGAAAACGGCAAACCTTTGGGGATTTATACCAAAGTGCGGAAAGATGCTCACAAGCTCATCGAAGAGTTTATGTTGTTGGCCAATAAGCGGGTGCCAGAGTTTATCTATCGTCAATCGAAAGACAAAGCCGCGCCCAACACCATGATTTATCGTATCCATGAAGAACCTGATATGGAAAAACTTCGGGTGTTTGCCGCTTTTGCGGGAAGATTAGGGTATAAACTAAAGGTAGAAAACGAAAAACTTGCCGCCCAATCGCTCAATCAACTCATGGCTGATTTGGAAGGCAAACCCGAACAAAACGCTTTGGAGCAATTGGCGATTCGGACCATGGCCAAGGCGCGATATAGTACCGAAGATGTGGGGCATTTTGGATTGGCGTTTCGTCGATATTCGCATTTTACGTCGCCCATTCGGCGGTACCCCGATATGATGGCACATCGCCTTTTGCAGCATTATTTAGATCAAAAGCCCTCGCCCGAACGGGCAGAATATGAACCCGCTTGTAAGCATTCGTCGGCACGGGAGCAGCTTGCGGCCAACGCCGAGCGAGCTAGTATCAAATACAAACAAGTAGAGTTTATGGCTTCTATGGAGCCAAACCGCATCTGGGATGGTATCATTACGGGGGTAACGGAATTTGGGATTTTTGTAGAAATCACCGAAACAGCCTCCGAAGGACTCATTCGGATGAACGACCTCACCGACGACTATTATGAGTTAGACAAAGAAAATTATCGACTTGTGGGGCAACGCTCGAAGCGATTCTATACGTTTGGGGATGCTGTGAAAGTGAAAGTCAAAGAAACCAATATCTCGCGCCGAAGTATGGACTTGATTTTGGCTGATGCTACGCCTGTGCGTTCGGCCTCATCGGGTAAAAAAGAACGCACTTTTCAACGAAAAACAGCTAGCAAACGCAGCACCGAACGCAAACGAAAATAGTTTTTTTGTTTGCGCCACAAAGCACCTGACAAAGTCTATCAAAAAGGCTAGGTCAGGTGTTTTTGTTTTAATATAAAATCGTTGACCATCAGTCTTTTTTAGGAGGCTGTCGGTGAAAAAGCCACCTGCGCCGATTATGAATCAAAATCATTTTTTGGGGTATTTAAGAAAAGTATCTTTGTTGAAGAAAAAAACTTTTTTGCACCTAGATTCCTTCCAAAATCATGTTGAAAAAAATCTTAATAGGCTTAGGCATTGTATTGGTAGCCATACAATTTGTTCGTCCAGAAAGAAACCTTTCCGACGACCGTACTTATGATGTTTCGACCAAGTATGCCGTTCCAGAAGATGTCAAGCAGATTTTAGCGGTGGCCTGCAACGACTGCCACAGCAACAAAACGGAGTACCCTTGGTATGCTAACATACAGCCCGTAGCGTGGTTTTTGGACCATCACGTAACTGACGGTAAGCGTCATCTCAATTTTTCCAACTTTACTTCACGTTCAGTGGCTTATCAAAACCATAAGTTTGAAGAAACCATCGAAATGGTCAAAGAAGGAGAAATGCCTTTGGCTTCTTATACTTATTTGGGTCTTCATGCGGGGGCTAATCTTACCGACCAACAAAAGCAAAGCCTTATCAATTGGGCTCAAGCCAACATGGACTCGCTGAAAGCTCAATATCCTGCCGATAGCTTGGTGATGCGCCGGAAGTAGCAGGTACTCATTTTTCCTTAATTGCGTGAGTACATCTCGCTTATCTATTTCTTTATAGAAATTATGAAAACCATTACACCGCTCTTTTCAATTCTCCAATCGCTCGGATTTTTGACTCTTCTTTTGGTCGGTAGTCTTCAACTAGAAGCTCAAAATACCAAAAAAGCCACCATTAAAGGTAAAATAATAGATACCCAAACAAGCGCACCGCTTGGCTATGCTACGATTCGGGTACACAAAACCGCCGATAGTTCGCTGGTGTCGGGGGCTATTTCTGACGATAAAGGCCAATTTTTGGTAGAAGTGCCTTATGGGAAATATTATACAGTGGTGGAGTTTATTGGTTATAAATCTTTGAAAAGTTCGATGTTTGAGGTCTCCAAAGAGCAATCTGTCCAAGATTTGGGCGTGCTCAAAATCGAGACATCGTCGCGTACTTTGGATGAGGTAGTAGTGCAAGCCGAAAAAAGCTCAATGGAGCTATCTCTCGACAAAAGAATCTTTAATGTGGGGAAAGATTTGGCAAATGCTGGAGGAACTGCCATCGATATTTTGAGCAATGTACCGTCGGTGTCGGTCGATACTGAAGGCAACGTAAAGCTAAGAGGCAGCGATGGCGTTCGGATTTTGATTGATGGAAAGCCATCGGGTTTGGTGAGTTTCAAAGGCGGAGCAGGTTTGCAGCAATTGCAGGGAAATCAAATCGAACGCGTCGAAATCATTACTAACCCCTCGGCTCGCTATGAGGCAGAAGGAATGTCGGGGATTATCAATATTGTCCTAAAAAAAGAAAGAAAGCAGGGTTTTAATGGCTCGTTTGAAGTGGTAACGGGCTTTCGACCCAACTTTGGGGTAGCGGCCAATGTGAATTATCGCAAAAACAAGCTCAATTTTTTCCTCAATTATGGTATTGCGTATCGGATTCCTATCAGTGCAGGGAGGCTTTATCAGGAAGTATATGGAAAAGATACTACGGCGATTTTGCAACAAACCAACAATGGGGAAGTAAGAACCGTAGCCAATACTATCCGTGGGGGGCTAGATTATTTTTTCAACGACAAAAATATCCTGACTGCTTCTTATCAGTTTCGCCGCACAGATGTACTTCGTATTACCAACAATCAATACAAAGATTATATCAATACACTCTCAAACTTAAACACAATTACCGACCGTCAACAGCGCGAGACAGAAGCCGAGCCTTATTCGGAATATGCCATCACTTACAAAAAGACTTACAACAAAAAGGGACAGGAACTCATTGCTGATGTACGCTACTTGACTTATTGGGAGCGCTCTGATCAGACCTTTACGCAAAGTAGTGTTTTTGCCAATGGAAGCCCTAATAAAAAAGGGGATTTACTTCAAAAATCGTTGAACGATGAATACGAAAATCAGTTGATTGCACAGCTGGATTATGTGCAGCCGATTGGGAAGGAAGGTAAGTTTGAAACAGGTCTAAGAAGTAGTTTTAGGGATATGGTCAATGACTATATCGTGACCCAACGCAACGAACAAGGAGTGTTTGAGCCTTTACCTGGCTTAGACAATTATTTTATTTACAAAGAAAACATCCACGGAGTGTATGGTATCATCGGCAACAAAACCAAGAAGTTTAGCTATCAAGCTGGTTTGAGAGCCGAAATGACCGACGTCAAAACCATCCTCCAAGAGACAAACCAATCCAATCCGCGCCAATATACCAATCTTTTTCCGAGTGCGCATTTTACGTACAATATCAACCAAGAAAACGCTTTTCAATTGAGCTACAGTCGTCGGGTACGACGACCTACTTACAATGATTTGAGTCCTTATGTGACTTTTTCGGATCAGCGAAATTTCTTCTCTGGCAATCCCGACCTTAACCCAGAATTTACGAATTCTTTTGATTTAGGACACATCAAGTACTTTGAAAAGGGCTCGTTTACGTCGTCATTGTATTATCGTCATACCAACGGCAAAGTGCTACGTATCAGGCGGGTAGACGCGCAAGGTTTTTCCAATACTCGTCCCGAAAACTTGGCTACCGAAGATGCCTTTGGAGCAGAATTTACGAGTACTTACACGCCTGTTAAGTGGTGGAAACTTGATTTTAACTTTAATTTCTTCAGGGCCATTACCGATGGTCAAAATCTTGATAATACTTTCAAAGCCGATACTTATAGCTGGTTTGCCCGTCAAACGTCGCGTTTTAATCTTGCCCAAGGTACAGACTTACAAATTCGCGCCAATTACGAAGCACCTCAGCAGCTCCCGCAGGGCCGCCGCAAGTCGCGTACCTTTGTGGATTTAGCATTTAGTAAAGAAATTTTGAAAGGCAAAGGAACCCTCACTTTCAACGTGATAGATTTATTCAACTCACGTTATATGAGGACAGTGACGGAAGGGCTTAACTTCTATACCGATGCCACGATGGGGATGCGCGCTCGCCAAATCAACTTGACCGTCATGTATCGTCTCAACCAAGCGGCTGGCGCCAAAAAACAAAAGAGTTTGATTAGTGGTGAAGAAGGATAGCGCTTATTTTTTTAGTAAATAGGAAGCTCCCGTGCCTTTTTAAAATAAGGTTTTCTAATAGACGGGTTGTGTTATCTTATTTGCTACATCCAATGAATATTTCTATCTACACCTTTTTCAAACCATTTTCTTCAAAAATTTTCCTCAGTGTTATCATTATAGGAGTAAGTTTTTTTGGAAAAGGATTCGCCCAAAATACGGGTAAATTAAAAATTACTGGCAAGGCAATTGATGCCCAGACCAATGTCCCTTTGAGCTATGCAAGTATTCGCTTGTTTACCAAAACAGATAGTGTTTTTGTAACGGGCGCTATTACCGACGAAGCAGGTATGTTTAGCGTAGATGCGGCGGCGGGGGGCTATTCGGGGATATTGGAATTTATGGGGTATAAATCTTTTAAAATAGCCCGCATCCAACTTACCAAAGACAATTCTCCTCTCGACTTGGGTGTGATAAAAATGACTCCCTCGGCCAATGTGCTTGATGAAGTAGAAATCAGAGCCGAAAAAAGCTCTATGGAACTTACCCTCGACAAAAAGGTCTTCAACGTAGGGAAAGATTTGGCCAATTCGGGCGGAACAGCTATCGACATCCTGACCAATGTGCCCTCTGTAGCAGTAGATGTGGAAGGCAATGTAAGTTTGCGAGGAAGTGGCAGCGTTCGGATTTTGATTGATGGAAGGCCGTCGGGTTTGGTGAGTTTTAAAGGCGGGGCTGGCTTGCAGCAATTGCAGGGAAGTATGATTGAGCGCATTGAGGTTATTACCAATCCCTCAGCAAGATACGAGGCCGAAGGCATGGGAGGCATTATTAATATTATTCTCAAAAAAGACCGTCAGCAAGGATTGAATGGGTCTTTTGATGTGATTTTGGGGCATCCTACCAATTATGGATTAGCTGCTAATGTGAATTATCGTCGGAAAAACCTCAATTTCTTCGTTAATTATACACTTTCCTACCGCGATACACCGGGGCGTGGCTCTCAGTACCAAGAAGTGTATCGGAATGATTCTACTTTTTTGACTCGACAAAATTCTGATAATAAAATCCAAGGAATGAACAACAGTGCCCGGGCTGGATTTGATTATTTCTTCAACCCTAAAAATATTCTAACGGCATCGTACACTTGGCGCACAAGTAAAGGCAAACGCTATACTACTATCAATTATCGGGACTATGTATCCAATCTGAACAATCAACAAAGTATAACCAAACGTACCCAAGACGAAACGGAGACAGAACCTAACTCGGAGTATTCGCTCAATTATAAAAAAACATTTGCACGAGAAGGCCACGAACTTACCGCTGATGTTCGGTTTTTGAACAACTGGGAAAATTCCGACCAAATCTTTACCCAAAATACCTTTTTGCCTGACGAAATTACGCGTATTTCGAGGAATATCTTGCAGCGGTCGGTCAACGACGAAACCGAAAAACAGTGGCTCTTTCAGATAGATTATGTACATCCTTTCCGAAAAGACGGGAAGTTTGAAGTAGGACTGCGGAGCAGTTTGCGGACTATGACCAACGACTATTGGGTACGAGAACAAAACGAGCAAGGCGTATATGTGCCTTTGCCAGGGTTGACCAACAACTTTGTGTATGAAGAAAACATCCACGCACTTTATGGTATTTTGGGCAATAAAGTCAATAAGTTTTCTTACCAGCTTGGGCTGAGAGGAGAATTGACAGACGTGAAAACCACCCTCAAACAAACCAACGAAGTCAATCCCCGAAATTATTTTAATCTTTTTCCGAGTGCTCACTTTACTTATGAGCTGCCTAAGCAAAATGCCTTGCAAGTGAGTTATAGCCGCCGTACGCGTCGGCCTCGTTACAACGACCTTAGCCCTTTTATGACTTTTAGTGATAGCCGAAATTTTTACAGTGGCAATCCCGACCTCAATCCCGAATTTACGGATGCCTTTGAGATTGGGCATATCAAATACGTAGAAAAAGGCTCGTTTACATCGTCGCTGTATTATCGCTACACTACGGGCGAAGTGGAGCGTATCCGACGCGTAGATGCGCAGGGCAATTCCATCACTCGCCCCGAAAACCTCGCGACCGAAAATGCCTACGGGTTAGAGTTGACAAGTTCTTATAACCCATTTGATTGGTGGAAAATCGATGGCAATTTTAACTTTTATCGGGCTATCACAGATGGGAGCAATCTCGACGCCCGCTATAAAAGTGATACCTATACGTGGTTTGCACGTTTGACATCTCGAATCACTATTTTGAAATCAACGGATGTGCAAGTAAGGGGCAACTATGAAGCCCCGCAGCAAACGACCCAAGGAACGCGACGAGAGATTGCAACTTTAGATTTGGCGATTAGTCGTGATATTTTTAAAAACAACGGTACCATTACGCTCAATGTGACCGATGTATTCAATTCGAGGAAGTTTCGTTCTACCACTACAGGCGCTAATTTCTACACGGAAGGGAATTTTCAAGGACGTTTGCGCCAAATCAATTTGACTCTCAGCTATCGACTTCGTCAGACAAAACTATCAGGTAAGAAAAAAGATGGTGACGATGACGGAGAAATGTAGTTTTTTTTGTCTCTAAAAATATATGCAGCGACGTAAATTTATCCAATCGGTAGGAATGGCTACGGGTTTTGGTTTAGTCAACGAATCTCAAGCCTTAGTACCCCAAAAGCCCTTGGTGTTTTTGTTTCAGGGGGATTCTATCACCGACGGAAATCGCGGTCGCAACCTTGACCCTAATCACATCATGGGACACGGCTATGCGTATTCGGTGGCGAGTAGGATAGGGGCTGATTTTCCAGACAAAGGTTTTACGTTTTACAATCGGGGTATTAGTGGTAACAAAATCACAGATTTGCAGAAACGTTGGGAAAGTGACACCCTCGCTCTGAAGCCCGATGTGTTGAGTGTGTTGATTGGTATCAATGATGTCAATGCGATTATCAATAATGCCCCCGAAGCTACATCCTTAGAGAAATTTGAGGGTATTTATCGTACTTTGCTTGAGGATTGCCGCCGAGCTAATTCCGAGATTTTGTTTGTATTGGGCATTCCGTTTGTATATGCAGTAGGGAAGCGCGCCCAAAATTGGGAACAATGGCGTGACCTTACCCAAGCACGCCAAGAAGTAGTGCGAAAGTTAGCGGGGGAGTTTGATGCAGTAGTGGTGGATTATCCTGCTGTATTAGACAAAGCAATGCATCAAACTCCCGCCGAATATTGGATTTGGGACGGGATTCATCCTACTGTTTTTGCCCACGAACTGATGGCTCGTGAATGGCTAAAGCAAGTAAGGAAACGGCTGCGGTTTTTGAAGAAATATTAGCCAAATGAGGGGAGAGAGGGGATATATAACATTTTGTTGGTTAAGTTTGCTTTTGCTAATTTTACTTATTAAATAGAGTAGCTTATATACAATATCAAGTGTTGGGGTAAGACACAAAAGTGAAAAAAATTGTTGAACTCAAAGTTATTTTTACTCATACGTCCACACCTTACACTTTCAAATCGTTTAGATATGCCCAGTCCTATTGATGTATTTAATAATCCTGAACAATACATAGATTTTCTCGTAAGTCCTGATTTGGAGCGGTTGCATGGGCAGCATTATGACTGGAAAGAAATTCCTAAACCTTATAATCAAGATAAAGTCAAAAAGGGTATAATAGAGTGTATATCAGCATTTGCAAATTCAAATACTGATGGGGGCATTATTATATTGGGTATAAGGGACAAAGATCAAGCAGTAACTGGAACAGAACATCTGACAGAAGAGCAATTAAATGGTTTGTTAGCTTTGCCTAATCAAACACTAAAGAATCAAAGTTATCAATCGAAACCACTTGTTATTGAAGATCATCGCATTTATTTGATGTTTGTGCCTTATGAATCCAGAAATATTTGTTACACTACTTCATTCCCAAACCAAGCTTGGAAACGCAATGGTCTGCAGAATGAACCATTTAAACAAGAAGATTGGGAATATTTTCGGAATAGAAAGAACCCAGGTTTATGGGAAATGCAGCCTTGTACTTTATATGAAGAACGGTTAGTGGATATGGCTTTGTTTGATGAATTTAAAGGGGCTTGGCTAGAAGATAGTGAAACCGCCAATGCATATAGTATAGTGGATGTTTTAGAGAATGCAGGTGCAATAATAAAACATCAAGGAGATTGGTGGTTTACAAAGGCAGGTTTTTTATTTTTTTGCAGTAATCCACAGAGGCTGTTTCCAAGTGCCTATATTCGCTTTTTAAAGTACGAAACCAAAATAAAAGATAAACCTAATCCGGGTGAAACCGTTGGAGAAAATGAATTCAAGGGTGCTTTGCCTACAATGATTCGTAAAATCAGAGATTGGGTAAAAGATTCTAATTGGTTTAGAAGATATACCTATCGTTCTAATGATGGTTTTAGTTTTGAACATGAAGATGAGTATCCTATTTTTGCTATAGGTGAAGCAATTGTAAATGCAGTAGTTCATAGAGATTATGCACTCCAAACGCCTATCGAATGTATTTCCTATTTAGATGCGTTTCAAGTACGTAATGCTGGGGGTATTTTACAAAATCAATTAACCTTGCCTCATACTTTTGAGTTAGGGACAGTAACAATTAAATCCTATGCTCGTAACCAAAAAATAGCAGAATGGTTTCGTAAAATGCCAGATGAAGATGGTAAACCATTTGTAAGACGTTTAAGTGAGGGGACTAAACGTATACAAAATGAGATGCAAAAGCTTGGTTTGCCTATGCCTACTTATCAAACAAATGGTGAAACCATACTTACATTTCAAAATAATATTGAAGAACGAAGCAAGCGATTTTTCAATCACAATACTCCCTCACATAGTACAAGCGAGTATCTGAATTTATTTGCCATTCATTTTCAAGGTAATACAGATAATTACGATAAAGGGATACTATTAAAAGAGATTTTAGGTGTGCTTAAAGATAATTTACAGGCACAAAGTTGGTATATTGATAGATATAGTAAAGGACGGTTAACAATACATCAACGTGGAGAAACTTTTCCTTTGAGTAATCCAGCAGCAGAAAGAATATGCTCTATATTTAGAGCTTTTGTGTTGCAAATAAAAATATTTGGTGAACGTTTTTATTTGGCAATTGATTATAAAGCTGAACTAAAAAATATACAACCTATTAGTAAGTTGAGTAACTCTTTGCAACAATTTGTCGTTGGACACAAAGGAATTGTAAAGTATCAAGGTAAGTGGGAGAATTGCTTTATTCTATCTGTAGAACCAGAACAATCTAAAGTCAATTTAATAGACTTTGATGCTGAAATAACAGCTGATAATGCTAAAATTATCCCCCAATTATCAACTACCCAGATTGAACAAAATTTAAAAGACAATAGTGTAGCATTTGACTTACATACTAAGCTTAAAGAGGCGAGCTTATTAACTTTGCCTAATGCGTCTATCGAGAGAGCAAGGCTCACTTTACAGGCTATACATTCATTGTCAGCAGTAATGCCTTTAAAATTCAATGGTTTTCAGTTCTCTGTCGACCGTCAGCCCACTTTTTTATTAAATGCGCCCACTATACTTGTTGAGGGTGAGAAAATTGCAGAACTTAGTGTTTTTCATGATCTACAAGAACCACAAGTATCATTTGCTAATAAACATCGAAGTGTTAATATTTTAGAGGGTTTGAACAAATTCGGCTCTTATATTAATGCTGCTCGAAATATTACAATTATTCCTGTATGTATAAATGCTGAACGGCAGCAAATGGCTGAATTGATAGATCGCTTACAGAAAGGTAAATACAAATACGAAGGTTCTGAACGCACATTCGGAGTAAAATTTACTTACGAAACAATCTATACCGTATCTAGGCATGATGAAATAGAAGCAGAGTGTAAGCGTATTATTCATCAACATCCAAATTGGGAAGGAGATAGCTCACTAGCAAGGATCTTTTTAGTGTCAATGCCAGAAAATAACTATTCTTTAGATGACTATACGTCTCCATATTATGGAATCAAGGAATTCTTATTTGAAAGAGGGATACCTTGCCAAATGGTAAATACTCCTACCTTAAAAAACCCCGATTGGAAAGACTTAAATCTTTCACTTAACATTGTAGCAAAGTGCGGTTTAGTCCCGTGGGTTTTGTCTGAAAAATTACCTGAAGCAGACTTTTTTATGGGCATTGCATATACTACTTCAAGAAATGGCAATAACCGTGAAAAAATGATGGGCTTTGTAAGCGTTTTTGATGAGTATGGGCGATGGCGTTTCTATAAAGGCGAATCTGTCTTTTCCTTTGAAAGGAAAAAGGAGTACTTTGCTAAACTGGTACCCGAGACTTTAAAGGAACTTGGACATTTGCCTGAAAATGCCAAGATACATATTCATACAGCTTCGCGTTTTTCACGTGAAGATGAACAGGTTATCTTATCTGCTGCAAAAGAATTACTACCTGATGCCCATTTTTCTTTCGTTTGGATAAATGACACCCATTTATTAAGAGGCTATGATAATAGCAATGTTGGCGGAAGCTTGAGCAGAGGAAGCTATATCAGCTTATCGCCTAATAAACTACTATTATCAACAACGGGATATAATGTTTTCAAAAAATCTTTGGGAACTCCAAAGATGATTGAAGCAAGTATTCGTACTGAAGGCAGTATCAGCCTAAAACTTTATGCCAAACACTTGTTAGCTTTGACTAAACTTAATTGGGCTTCAACCAATGCATTAACAGGCGAGCCTATTACTACTAAGTATGCCTTAAATATTGCATATTTAACTGAAAAATTTATTAAACGGAGAGGAGATTTTAAATTACATAAAGTCTTAGAAAAAACGCCATGGTTTATATAAATTTATCTATATACGCTGTCAATTTACTGATTTGAAATTGGGATACGTTTAGAAAAGATAGTGAATAAAGTAGGAAAGACTAAATCCGTATTGTCCGAAAACAAAAATGTAGTGTGTATTGAATGTTTTACCAATACACACCACTAAGCGTTACTTCTTACTTACAGTTTTGCTTTTTACTCCTACTCCCAGCTCTACTTCTTTTTTGATTTGGGTAGCATCTGTATGAAGCAAGCGCACATTTTCGGAACGATTGCCCATTACTTTTAGCAAAACATCTTTTTCAGTACCATATTTGATACCATCGAGGGTGACATTTTTGCTGTTTTGGACTTGCATTACGGTTTTATCTTTGGTAAGTAGCGTTACGTTTTTGAGGTTAATATTTTCTCCTTCTACACATACGAGCCCTTTGTTGGCTTCAATCATTGCATTTTCGATATTGATATTTTTGATACTCATCTCGGGCAAACCACGTACCAAAATCGCCGTTTCGGCACCTTTACATACGATATTTTTGATGTAAAAATCCTTGAATTGTGGCGTGCCTTCACCGAGTGGCTCGGCTTTTATGGTAGGAAGTTCGTTGGATTCTCCTTCAAGGGGCACGGGGTCTTTTGCGGCATAATACATATCGAAAAGTACCGCCTCGCCGGGGATTTCGGTCATGTTCACATCGGTTACGTAGATATTTTCCACGACTCCCCCACGACCACGAGCGGTTTTGAACCGAAGCCCCACGTCTGAGCCCATGAAAGTACAATTGGAGACAAACAAATTACGAACTCCTCCCGACATTTCTGAACCAATCACAAAGCCGCCGTGCGCATGATAGACTTTACAGTCACGAATGATGAAATTTTCGGTAGGGATGCCTCGTTTGCGGCCTTGTTCGTCACGCCCCGACTTGATAGTGATGCCGTCGTCGCCTGTATCAAAAGTACAACCTTCCAAGATTCCATTACGGCATGATTCGAGGTCAATGGCGTCGCTGTTTTGGGCATACCAATGATTTTTGACGTTTACGTGGCGAACGCTCAATTGTTCGCACAGCAGCGGGTGCAGGGTCCAAGCGGGGGAGTTTTGAAACGTAACACCCTCAATGAGTACGTTTTTGCAACGAGTCAGACTGACCATATTGGGACGGAGAAAATCTTTATAAGAGGCAAGTTCTTCCTGACTTGGATGTACTCCATTCAAAATACGTCCTGCATTGGGTGTGTTATTCCCTTTTTTAGATTGCTCAGACGGATACCACATATCTCCTTTTTCGCTGACTACTCCCCCCGATTTGACGAGCGCGGCCCATTGAGCATTGGTTTGTTTGTCGCGTTTGATAGCGCGCCACACTTCTCCACCACCATCTAGTACACCTTCACCCGTTATCGCAATATTGGTCAAATCTACTCCCCAAATCGGTGCTTGACAGCGGTAAGATTCTTGCCCTTCCCAAGTAGTGATTACGATAGGGTAGTCGTCGTGGTTGCGGCTAAATTGCAAAAGTGCGTTTTTGGCAATATGCAGATTGACATTGTTTTTGAGTACAATCGGCCCCGTAAGCCACAGACCCGTTGGAATCATTACGGTGCCACCTCCAGCGGCATGACACACGTCTATGGTTTGTTGGATAGCTTTGGTATTGACGGTGATGCCGTCGGCTTTGGCCCCATAGCGAGCGATATTGAAGGTATCTTTACGAAAATACGGGGTGGCATATTTGGGAAGTTCGTACTCGTATTTGTTAGTAAAAATGGATTTTTTAACAAAGCTCTTCAAATCAATCGGTAGCTCCATAATGCCTTCCAAAACCAAACTTGCCATTACCGCCGCCCCATAGCCTGAGAAATGAGTGTTGTCTTCAATGCCTTCGGGTGACCTTGCAAAAACGGTTTTGGGATAATGTAAAAATAGAAGCTTTGACCCCTCTACTCCATGCTTTTCGATGGCTTTTTGGCTTTTGGCGTGTAGGTCAATCATCGGTACTTTCAATTCTTGAGCTACTTCTTTTACCACTTGAGGATAGTCGCCATGTTGATCCACAAAAACCCCATTTTCATCAAACTTACGACGCATCACGGGCGTAATCAAAAGGGGATTGCCACCTTTGGCACGCGTTTCGTTGACAAATTTGATGAGGTTTTGGCGATAAAGCGTTTGGGCAGGAGCAGAGCGAGTCGTATCGGCTACTTTTTGGTCATTGTGGCCAAACTGAATCAAAACCCAGTCTCCTTTCTTAACTTGTGAGATTACTTTTTGCCAACGGCCTTCCGTAATAAAGCTTTTGGTACTACGCCCATTGACTGCATGATTTTGAACCTGAACGGCTTCGTTGAAATAGCTTGGGAAAACCATCCCCCAGCCTTTTTCGGGAAAATTGGCAGGAAGTTTATCGGCAAGGGTAGAATCGCCACAAAGAAAAATGGTGAGTTGATTGGTGGCAGGACGGAAAGCCGTGATTGCCACCAAAAACAAAATCCGTAGGAGTGATTTCATGAGTTTGGGTTATAGATACGACAAATCTGTACGAGATTAGTCCTTAAAGTATAACAAAACAACTCATTTATTGGATTTTTTTATGCAATCGTTGTCGGCAACGTTGCCAAAAACTTATTTTAATCTCAATACTCCAAAAGCATCGGGGCGGTGAAAGCGAGGGGTAGCGCCGCTCATCGTAGCACTCCAGCACGTAAAGTCGCAGTTGGAAGGGGTGCATTTCCAATCGGAATCAGACTGGGATTGAAGAGAAACAATGCGGAAAAAATTGAGACGATACACCTCTTTTTTGCCCCCAATCAAAGCCCAGGGGATTTGCATCTTACCTGACCATGTTTCGCCAGAAGCTTTTACTTCGTGTTTGATACCCGCTTTTTCGTAGGGAACAAAAGTCAGATTTTGAGGGGCTTCTTTGGTAGGATTGTCAATCCAACCCACAAAGAGGGCGTTGTTTGGATTGATTTCTAATTCAAGATAGCGAACGGGGGTTTCTGAACCTTCGGCAATAAACACTTCAAACACCTCTTGATTCCACATTTCAGTGTTGTGTTGTTGATAAGTGTTTTGTTTCCAATACGGATTCTGTTGACATTCAAACTCTACCTGCAAATATTCGTCATCCGCTTTGAGTTTTATAACTGTATTTTGGGAAGCTTCGCGGCCATTGGTAGCAAAACTAAAGTGTTTATTGGGAAGAGTAATCCACTGGTTTTGGGGCAAAACAATCTCAGGAAGGGTATGTGACATGATTAAAAATAATAGAGGAAGAAATGGCATAAAATTTAATAATTGACGGCACCGTCTTTTTTGAAAGGTTTGCCCGACCACGCTTTTTGTTGCGTCCATTCGGCATCCGCATCCGTCCAGAAAGGGTCATTGGCGGGCAGCCCAAGTGGCAAAAAACCAAGAGTGGTCAAATACATACTTCCAGCATTGGAATAATAATCTGCAATAGTAGGCTGATGTCCGGCAAATCCAAGCGTGAGCCAGCCTTCTTTGTCAAAAATCCCTTCTTGGGAAAACATCCTTTTCATTACTGCTGTGAGAGCACAACGTACTTGTGCAGGACTTACACCCTCGGGTAGCTGATGAATAAGTGCCGCATGAGTAAGGGATTGAAAAGCCGCCAACCGATAAGTCACGCTTCGTCCAAAGGCTGGAAATGTGCCTTCAGGAGAAATGAGTCGTTCGAGAAAATCAGCATGACGTTGCATTCGTTTCACGGCCCGCTCATAGCGCTCTTGTAATGCTCGATGAGAGCCATTGGGGGATTGTCGTTTGTTGACATCTAGCCATGTTTTCAACACATCTACGAGCATAGGCTGAATCACAAAGGAGTTATAATAATCGGTATGAAATACCTCCCCGTCTTTAAACCAACCATCACCCACGTACCACTCCTCTATTTTACGTACTCCAAATTCGATACGGTAGCGGTCGGCGTTTTCGCCAATCGAGAGTAAAAATGCTTCTACAATAGCCGCAAAGAGCACCCAATTGTTGTTGGGTGGTACTACCCTTCGAAGCAACGTAAACTCCTCAATCACTCGTTTTTTGGTTGTATCATCGAGAGGGACCCAGAGGGCGTGAGGGGCTTTCAAAAACGCTTGTGCCAAAAAGGCCGCATCTACCAACGTTTGGCCTTCTTTGCGCCAAAGCATATAGTCGGGAGAGGCAGGATTGACGCTGTTTTTGATGCTTTTTAGGGCAGCTTCGCGGAGCTGTTTGCGGAGTTTGCCTTCTTCGGTATCCTCATCGGGGAGCGCCAGCCAAGGTGCTACTCCTACCATAGTACGCCCATAAGCTTCCAAATAAGCCACTTGAGGGTTTCGATTGTCCCAATTGGGGCTGTACTCTACTTTCCAATTTTTGACTAAAGTCTCATTCCCTAAGTTTTTCAGAACGGGCCAAGCGATTTTATGGAGTAATTTGGCCCAATATAGTCGGGGAGTATCAGCTTTGGGCTGGGCAGGCGGTAGCGATAGGCTCAACGTACCAAAGCTCCAAAAAGCGTTTTTTTGAATAAAATGACGACGATTCATTATTTATAAAGTTATCAAACATACGGGCATCGACACCTTGATTTCTTTGCCAGTGGGGGTAAGTTTACCCGTTTTTTTGTCGCGACCAAAAATCACAATATTGTCGGTATCTTGATTGGCTACGAGTACCCATTTACCAGTGGGGTCAATCATAAAATTACGAGGAGTTTTTCCTAAAACATCCTGATGACCTACATAAGTCAGTTGTCCATTTTTCTGATTGATGCTATAAATCACCAAACTCTCGTGGGCGCGATTGGAGCCATACAAAAATTTGCCGTCGGGCGAGATATGAATATCGGCGCACCACTTACGTCCTTTATAATCGTCGGGCACGGTCGAAATCGTCTGAAAAGGAGCTAATTGCCCTTTTTTATAATTAAAACCAGTAACGGTACCGTCTAGTTCTTGAATGACATAAGCAAACTTACCATTGGGATGAAACGTAAAATGCCGAGGCCCTGCTCCTGGAGTAGCCGCCGTAAAAGCGGGCGTGCCGGGCGTAAGCTGCCCTGTTTGAGTGTTGAGCTGATAGGTCATGATTTTGTCGGTTCCCAAATCTGGCACAAAAACATCTTCATTGTTAGGGGCAATGTTGATAGAATGAACATGTGCTTTTTCTTGACGCTCTTTGTTGACACTACTTCCTTCGTGCTGAATCGTTTGGGTGGCTTTGCCCAACGACCCATCGACTTGCACGGGCAAAATACTCAAACTTCCCCCGCGATAATTCCCCACAATGACCCATTTGCCCGTTTTATCGACTGCTACATGACAAGGCCCATCTCCTCCAGCCGATTGGGTATTGAGCATAGTCAAATAGCCTGATTTTTGGTCGAACGAAAAAGAACTGACGGCGCCTCCGCTCATTTCGGCTACCGAATACAAATAGCGCTTATCAGGCGAAAGTGCCAAAAACGACGGGTTTTTGATGCCAGTGGCCACGCTGATTGGGGTAAAATCGCCCGTGTTAGTATTGAATTTATAGACATAAATTCCTTGGCTAGTTTTGGTAGTATAAGTACCCACAAATAAGTAAAGGTCGTTGCTTTGACCGTGTGTTGTAGTGCTCATCAGATATAAAAGGCCAATCAGGAGCAGGCAGGCTCTTTTCATAGGGAGATTATTTTAGTGAAAACAAGATAGAAGTGGTTTGGCTGGCAACCTATTTTTTAAAGTAATAGATTCGCCGCTTATACCCTAAAACTCAACGGTAGTTTGATGTTTTATGATAGTCCAAACTTTGGAGTTAAAATTGTAGTCTTTAAAATCACCAAAGTAACTAGAAAACAGCCTATCCAGCTTCAAATCTTAACAAGATACCTTACATGAAAATGTGGAGGAAGAAGACAGTGAAATTCATAAGATTGCCTCTCATCGATAAATACCTGATGAGCAAGGCACTAATCTGTGTATGTTTTGTCAAATTGGGATTGGTGTGTCTACCTTTTAAAAGATTTAGAGCGTGTTTTCATTATTTTTTTCAGGTAGCAGTACCTCGCAATTATCCAGATGAATACGTAACAAAAGTAGTATGGAGCATAAAAGCAGTAAGCGGTGCTTTGCCTTTTTCGGTATCGTGTCTTCCGCAAGCATTGGCTACCAAGTATATGCTGCGAGGAGATAGTCTCTATACATTAAAGATTGGAGTCAATGTAGTTCAAGAGGATTTTTGTGCCCATGCTTGGGTAGAAAAACAACAGCAAATTATTATAGGAGATACTCCTCTAACTGCATATGTTCCTATTTGGATTTGGGAATAGTGGTGGTTTTTATGGAACTCATGCCAGGTATTTAGCTTTCCATAGGCTCATAGATAAAATGATTGTTAATGCTTTTTCATGCTTATAGCTACATCATTGAGTCAGATTTTGACTTGCATCTCCCGGAAGTTCATGGGATTCCTGATTTTTATATATCATCGGCGTCATTGTCAGTGTCTCAATTAACCTATGCCAATGTGTATCGCAAGGGAGTACAAGCACAAGTAGGTTACGACCATTTATTGCCTGTATTGCACTGGGAAAACATCGCGACTTTTCAGGTGCTATCTCCCAATCATTTAGGCTACAAAAGGCTCGGAGAAGACGATGATGTATTTCGACTTTTTGTGTTGAGTGAAGCCCTCGGGTTACTGCTTCTCCAAAAAGGGCTTTTTTTATTACATGGAAGTGCCGTGAAAGTAAAGGACCAAGCAATGGTGTTTTTGGGGCGTCCGGGCGCTGGCAAATCCACTACCTTGGCGGCATTTGCCCAACATAATCACCCTATTTTGAGTGACGATTTGACGGCTATTTGGTTTAACGATACCGCTCAACCTTGTGTATTGCCGGGCTTTCCACAAGTTAAGATTTGGGAAAATAGCGTCGATAATCTAGGGTTTGACAAAAAATCGCTCCAACCAGCTTTTGAAGGACATAACAAATTTTTGTATCAGCAGCCTATCTCCCTTTTTCCTACGGAGCCTGTTCTGTTAAAAAAAGTGATTATTCTTCAAAGACCCTATTCAAGCAAAACAGGGGCGGTCAAACTCACCGAAAGCCCACTGGAGTTTACGCAGCATTTTCCTTTACCAAGTTATTTATTAAGAGGCGATTGGCTAAAAAAACATTTCCAAAATTCTCTCTCTATTGCTAGCAAAGTAGCGATAGAAAAAGTAGCCCGCCCCAAAACCTTTAAAGCCCTTCAAAAGTGGATTCATGACTTGACCCATTAGCCGATGCGTTTATCTACCGAACTTCAAATATTGATTGAAGCCTGTAAAATAAGCTTATTAGATGCCACACCTGATGTTTTGGAGGAGTTGGTAAGTCATCCGTCCGTCCATTGGAAGAGACTCACTCAAATGGCTGCTTACCATAAGGTTAGGCCTATTCTTTATGCTGCCTTCAAAAAATGCTCCCCTCACAACATTCCAGTTTCTTATCTGGAGCAATATCAGCATCGCGCCTTGCGACATTCCATGCACAATCTGCTCATGGATCAAGAAACGGCACGGCTTTTAAATTTACTGAAAAAAAAACAAGTACGTGTTTTACCCTACAAAGGAAGCCTCCTGAGTCATAAAATCTACCAAAACAATGGCTTGCGAGAGGTGGGCGACATTGATTTGTACTTGCCTAGAGAAGATGCAAAAGCAGGTTTAGAGGTTTTGTTGGAAGATGGCTATGAGTTTGAGTTTCGGGGAAAACTTAAAGAGGGATTGTCGAACAAAGAGTTGATTGATACTGTACTCGCCACGTATGGATGGCATGAGGTCACTTTAAAAAAACAAAGTGTTCATGGTACGTTGTATATTGATTTTCATTGGCGTTTGTCAGAGAGTTTTTACTGGTACAGCCTCCCTGATGAGATTCTTTTTGAAGGTATCCAATCTGCTTATATCCATCAGGTGTCCGTCGATATACCTTCTGACAAAAATATATTTTTGATGATGCTCGTACATCATGGAGGCCGAGAAGCGTGGCTACATCTCAAAAGCCTGTGTGATTTGTTGATGTTTTTTAAAACCAAACAACAGCATATTCATTGGGAACACTTGCTAATATCTGCCGAAAAAGCCAAAATGAAACATATTTTGCTGTGGGGAACGGGGCTGCTTCGGCGTTTTTTTGAATACCCAATTCCAACACCGTTGATACAGGCACACAACTTCAAAATGGTCGACGAAAAAGATGTAATTGAATGTTGGGAAAAAAGTGAGGAGTTTGCAAGTCAATTTGCGCCCAAATGGCGACATACTCGTCTGCTTTTAGCTCACCAAGACCAAGGTTTTAGTAAGTTGAAATACTTTAAAAATTACCTGCGATTTTATGCCATGCCCAACTTGCTAGAAGAGCCACGCCTCTTTACTTTTCCTGACCATATGCCCTATCTGAATTTTCTGAGCAAAGTCCTTACTTTTTTTTGGAGGAAAGTGCTGAAGAGATGATAAATAACAAAGCAAACATGAGTCATTGAGAATTGAGATGATTCCTAAAAAACTTCTCATTTGTGGTAGCTATCCTTTTTAAACTGTTCTTTAATTGTTTCTTCAAGCAATTTTATATTTGACTTCTCCGAAGTCGTTTGTTTTTGTTGGGGTCCTGCTAGCTACAAACCTTATGCCTCTCCGAGGCAGAAGAATAGCTTCGGAGAAGCTTAATCTTTGTAGTACGAGGTTTTCGTATTCAGACCAAGGACTTCGGAGAAGTCAAACCTAAACCTTTTTGACTATAAATTTTGAGTTTCTTCTTATACCGGACATCAAAGTGCTAGACTTTCCGATCTTCGAGATTACTGTGACGAAGGCGAGACTCGAACTCGCATGCCCGAAGGCACACGCCCCTGAAACGTGCGTGTCTACCAATTCCACCACTTCGCCAAGGCTCTGTTTGAGCTACAAAGAAAACCGTATTTGGTGAGTTTTACAATAATGCGTTTTACTCTCTAGACAAAATACCCCTCATTTTGAACCGGGATTTCAATATTACGGAATCCCTCCGCGTGGAGTTTTTCTTTGAAGGCAATTTGGTTTTCGTATTCTCCATGTACCAAAAACAACGTCTTGACTTGTGCAGGGTCTTGACATTTCAAAAACTGAATGAGTTCGGTATAGTCGGCATGACCTGAAAAGGAGTCCATTACTTCTACGCGTGCCCTTACGGGATAGGTTTCTCCAAAGATTTTGACCTCTGCATCGCCGCGTTTGAGAGCGCCTCCTAGACTATCGGGAGAGCAGTAGCCCACCATCAAGATTGTATTGTTGGTATCGAGAATATTGTTTTTGATGTGATGTTTGATACGACCCGCCTCGGCCATACCCGACGCTGAGATAATGATACACGGCTCTTTAAGGTCGTTGATAGCTTTGGACTGATTGACATCCGATATATAATACAAATTGGGAAAGTTGAAAGCATCCCCGTCTTTTTCGATGTATTCTAAAATGTCAGGATTGAAATATTCGTCATGTTTACGCATGATAGAAGTAGCTTTAATCGCCAACGGACTATCAATAAACACCTTCAGACGCGGCAACGAACCTTCATTGGCAAGCTGGTCGAGGGCATAAATAAGCTCTTGGGTACGGTCGATGGCAAAGGCCGGGATGATAAGCTTGCCGCCCCGCGTAACGCAGGTATCGCGCACAATACGTAACAAATGTGCTTTCATATCAGGCTCGGGCTCATGCTTGCGGTCGCCATAGGTAGATTCACAAATGATGATTTGCGCTTGCGGAAAAGACTCTGGGCTTCGCAGGATTTTGTCGTCGGGACGACCCACGTCCCCGCTAAAAGTAACCTGCTTTTCGATACCTTGGTCTTTGATAGTGAGATGAATCGCTGCACTCCCTAAGATATGACCCGTATCAGTAAATCGCACTTTGACTTCATCGCGATTGAGCCAGAAATCTTGATGATACTCTACTGGTACCATCAAATCTAAGGTTTGGCGGACATCATCTTCATTGTAAAGTAATTCTAATTCTTCATCGCCTCTTCGGCGACGACGTTCGTTGATGCGTTCTAGGTCTTTTTGTTGGATAAAAGCACTATCCAAAAGCATAATGCCACACAAATCGGCAGTGGGAGGTGTGCAATAAATAGGCCCTCTAAAGCCCTTTCGAACCAATCGTGGCAGTAATCCTGAATGGTCGATGTGGGCATGAGAAAGAATCACAAAATCAATGTCTTTGGCCGTAAAACCTAAATTTTGATTGAGGTCTTGGGTATTGATACCCTGAAACATCCCACAATCTAGCAATATCTTAGTGCCTTTTTCGGTCGTAATGAGGTGCTTGGTGCCGGTCACGCGGCGAGCCGCTCCGAAGAATTGTATTTTCATCTGGTTTGGAATCATTTATGACCCAATTATACTAAAATTTCTGAACTAAAAAACTAACGCTGCCAACGTTTTAACCCTTGGCAGCGTTAGTTTGCTCACCCTTGGTTGCCAAGGGTTGTTATTCCTTCGTGACTACCTCATCCAAATTGAGTATGGCATTGGCAGTAGTGGTGAGCGCAGCAAGTTGGGGGGTGGCGTTGCCGTCATGCGCTAGTAGTTTTTGGGTAGCGGCAGGGTCTTTGCGATATTGAATCAGTGAATTTTGATACAGTTTCAACAACACTTGTAGCTTTTTGGGAGAGATTGAACGATAAGTCAATCGTCGATAAGCTTCGCTGATTTGTTGTTGTGGGGTTTTGAATTGGGAGGCAATATTTTCAGAAAGACAATGTGCCGCCTCTAAATAAGCGGGGTCGTTGAGGGTTACCAAAGCTTGCAAGGGAGTGTTGGTACGGATACGTCTCACCTGACAAAACTCCCGACTTGGCGCATCGAAGGTGACCATCGAAGGATAAGGTGCGGTGCGTTTCCAATAAATATAAAGTGCGCGGCGATAGCGGTCTTCGCCACCGCTAAGTTGCCACTTGGCTCCATCATAAGGCGATAGCCAGATATTATCGGGTTGGAGGGGCATGACACTGGGGCCGTACATCTTGGAAGAAAGCAAACCACTGACCGCCAACATTTGGTCGCGAACTTGCTCGGCAGAAAGTCTCACTCGTGCCCCTCGCGATAGCCATTTGTTATAAGGGTCTTTGGCTAATTTTTCGGGAGTGGCAGCGGAACTTTGTCGGTAAGTAGCCGAAAGAACTATTTGTTTGACCAATTTTTTAAGGCTCCATTGATGATTTTCCATTAGCTCCACCGATAGCCAATCAAGCAATGCTTGGTGTGTCGGGGCAATGCCCTGAGAGCCAAAATCTTCAACCGTCTCTACAATCCCTATGCCGAACAATTGCTCCCATAGGCGATTGACGGCCACCCGTGCCGTGAGCGGATGCTCTCGGGAAGTCATCCAATGCGCCAAATCAAGACGATTTTTGAAAGCAGTTTTGGCTTTGAAAATATGAGGGACGCTAGGCGCTACTTTTGCACCTTTTACAGTCCAATTACCTCTTACAAATACATGAGTAGTTCGGCTCAAATCACCGTGACCGTCGTACATGATAGGAGTTCCCTCTACGTTGCCTGTTAAGATTTGGGCGTAAAGTTTTTCGATTTCTACAAAATCAGGTTGATTACTTCCCGGTAAAGCTTGCTGAAAAGTAGCCCACTTGATTTGAACCCAATCTTTGGGAGTTTTAGGGCTTTTGAGAGTCCAGTAAAGGTGATGCTTGCCAGCATCGGGACTCACCGGCAAAATCACCACTGTGTCGCGACCCGCACCGCCTGTTTTGGGTACGTCCAATTTTGCCAAAACCCTACCACGAAGGCTATCTTGATGTAGCTCCACAACGGCGTTTTCGGCATTGGTTCCAATGGCTATCAAGAGACGGTTCTTATCGGTCAAGGTGACATTAGGCCAGCGTGCCGAACCATTGTCTTGCATTCCAAAGTATTTGGCATCTAGTAGAGAAGCATTGACATGTTGGTCAAAATCATGCGAGTTCACTTTGGGTTCTACGATTCTGACAAAAAGCCGGAAGTCATCCAAGCTCATTGCCTTGGACGAAGGGGCAGAGTGATTTTTAATCCAATTTTCTACTTTGACAATACGCAGCGAATCTTCGGTTTTGTAAAAACGCAAAGTAGGCGTCTCGCTTGTGACATCTTCATCGCGGGTATTGTTGAAAAAAGCTAAATATTTATAGTATTCTTCGTGGGTAAAAGGGTCATAAGGATGGCTATGACATTGAATACAGCTAAAAGTCGTACCCTGAAACACATCCCAAGTTGTATTGACCCGGTCGATGACTGCCGCTACCCTAAACTCTTCGTCTTGGGTTCCACCTTCGTCGTTGGTCATGGTATTGCGGTGAAAACCCGTCGCGATTAAATTGTCGTCGGTAGCGTTGGGAAGTAAATCACCGGCTAATTGTTCTACCACAAATTTATCATAGGGTTTATCTTCATTAAACGCCTTGATGAGCCAATCTCGGTATCGCCAGATATTGCGGCCAGGGTCGCGTTCGTAGCCTTTGGTATCAGCATACCGGGCGAGGTCGAGCCAAGTACCCGCCCAACGTTCGCCATAAGCAGGAGAGGCCAAAAGCGAATCAACCAGATTTTCGTAGGCTTTGGGGGAAGAATCTGCCAGAAATTGTTTGACTTGTTCATCGGTAGGAGGCAAGCCCGTAAGGTCTAAACTCAAGCGTCGAATCAGCGTGGCGCGGTCGGCTTCTGGAGCAGGGGTGAGTTTTTGTTCACGAAGTTTTTCCAAAACAAAATGGTCAATTTCGTTTTTTGCCCAGGTGGTTTCTTTATCCTTTACCAATCCTAGCCTCGCCCAAAAACTGCCAATTGTAGGAACCTCCGGCCGCTCGACCTTATTGTAAGCCCAATGATTCCCCCAAGTAGCACCTTGGTCTATCCATTGGGTAAGGGTTTGTACTTCTTCTTCACTAAGTGCAGGTGCTTCTTTAGGCATTTTTTCTTCGTGCCCTTCAGGAAGTAAGATTCGCCGCATCATTTCGCTTTCGTCGGCATCACCTGCTACTACGGGAGGTTTGCCTGATTTGGCAGGTTGATACATATCTTTCTCAAACAAAAAACTAACGCCTCCTGCCTTTTTGACTCCCCCATGACAAGCCATACAATGTTTGTTGAGAATAGGCTTTACCTCGGTATTGAAGTCAACTTTATGCTCAAAGATACCTAAAAACGAAAATGAACTCAGTAGCACAATCGCTGCTGCTCCCGTTAGCATCCATTTTGATTTCATTCTCATTTGTCTAAAGAATTCTTTAATATGGTTCAACTTATTATAAAGACAGAAGAGGAGGTTTTCTTACCCTTTTCTTTCATAAACTAAACGAACGGCTTGTTGGTAATTGTTGTTGGTATTTTAGATGACACAATTCTTTTATTTTTACCATGACTACCCCACATACGATTACCCCAAAGCATATCAAAGAAGCGTACACTTACGAGACCTACAAGGCATTGTCCGAAACTCTCTTCTCTGAAGGCCGCACTACCGCCGACTCTCCTAAGCTCAATACAGAAGCATATCTCAACTATACCAAAATGAATCTGCAACGTAGCAAACGTTTGGAAAAAACGGCACAGTTGACAGATACTCTAAAAACAACGCTTGATAAAATTCAAGAAAAATGGATATGGCTCGTACTAACAGAGTCATGGTGTGGAGATGCCGCCCAAAGTATTCCGGTTTTGGCAAAAATGGCCGAATATCAGCCTAATATCGAATTGAAATTTTTGTTAAGAGACAAAAATCTGGATGTCATGGATGCGTACCTGACCAATGGAGGTCGTTCTATTCCGAAGTTGATTTGTTTGAAAGCCGATACTTTGGAAGAATTGTTTACGTGGGGCCCCCGCCCTCAAGAAGTACAAGCGCTGATGATTGACTTAAAAGCCCAAGGGGTTTCTTCTGCCGAAGTAGCGGAGCAAATTCAACGTTGGTACAATGCTGATAAAACGCAGTCGATTCAGGCCGAATTTGGAAGCCTTGTCAACGCCACGATGGTTGAGGTGGTTGAGACAAATATAAAATAATCAAACGAGTGTTTTTTGTTGATTTTTAGGTACTTTGGTGATTGACAATGTACAACTCCTATGACCGAAATTAATCAAACCCTTACGGCAAAAGACAAACTTTCGCTTTTTACAAGGGCATGGAACGTAGAGAATCCAAAAGCCCTCATTGCGTTGATTCACGGATTTGGCGAACACAGTGGTCGCTATACTCACTTTGCTGATTTTTTTAATAAAAGCGGCTATTCGATCTATGCACTTGATAATCGTGGACATGGCAAAAGTGAAGGTAAACGTGGACATACGCCTAAGTATGAGGCATATCTGGACGACATTGAGGTGTTTTTGGAGTATGTTCATGCCCAAAACAAAAACACAGAAATTTATCTTTATGGGCATTCGATGGGGGGCAATTTGGTTCTCAATTATCTCCTTCGTCGCAAGCCTTCCGTCAAAGGAGTGATTGTAACGGGGCCGTGGATACAATTGGCTTTTGAACCCAAGCCGATTTTGGTCACTATGGGTAAGTTGATGCGTTCGATTGTACCCACCTTTACCCAAAGCAGCGGCCTTCAGCAAGAACACATCTCCAAAGACGCCAAAGTAGTAGAAGCTTACAAACAAGACCCTCTCGTACATGGAAACATTTCGGCGGCGGCGAGCTTGGGATTATTGGAAGCTGCTTCTTTCTTGAATACTTATGAAGGTGAAGTGCCTGTACCACTACTGATTATGCACGGCGAAGACGACTTGATTACTTCTCAGCCTGCTAGTGAGGCATTTGCAAAACGACTAAAAGGTAAAGTGACCTACAAAAAATGGGAAGGGATGTATCATGAAATACATAATGAACCTCAGCAACTAGAAGTCTTTAATTACACCTTAGGCTGGCTGGAAGCTATTGGATAAAAAAAAGGCGTAATTGTTTAGCTTATATGTTTTGCGTCAGAGACGCAGTGCCATTTTTGCCCCAAATGATAGTTTGGTGCAATTACACAGCTCGTCCCGACAAGATGTCGGGACGCAATCGGCATAAAGTCTCTGACTTTATTCGGTATAGGCATTATTGGTAATGGCTCGCTACTAGGCCAAAGCTTTTCGGCAATAATAACCTGCTAAGCCCGAAAACCCTCCGACAATTCCTCCAATCAGACCTGTGACTGTAATCAGCAAAAAGGCATTAGGAAGTTTGAAAATATCAGCGATTTTTTGGCTAATGATGCCTTCATTAGCGATGTTTTGAAAAGTAGCAAAACCTATCCATAAGGTAGTGATGGCGAGAAATGCCACTCCAAATGCACTAGCTGCTTTGGAAGATTTCCAAAAGCAAAGCGCAAAACAAACGAGCGCCATCAACCACCATGGCCCCAAAAACTGGGCAATGGCGCTTAGTAAGATAATGAGAATATATAACATGGGATTGTTCAAGGTTGGATTAAGAAAAATGTACTTTATTTCTTCAACAAAGTTTCAGCAACGATTTTGGGGTGTTTTTCATCCTTTGATTTCAAAAACACCAGCTCATTAAGCTCTCCCTTGGCCCATTTGTCAATCATGTTATCATAGAGAGCACTGCCCGGATTGCCCGATTGTCCGCCTGGGTAAAGTCCGTATGCTTTCGGCCAAGATTTATCAAGCTCAACCACCATTCTCCACGAAGGCCCATGTCCTTCTTTGGTCGCATTGACGATATTGCCACCACCACCATTGTACACGCCTTTTCGAGAAAATGCCGAAAACAAAGGCACTAAGTGCTTGATGGTAGTATTTTTGGCTATGCCCCAATTCCAAGTAGCTGGATTGATAGGGCCGTGTTTTGCAGCCAACGAATCGAGCGTTGCCTTAAAAGACGTAATTACTATTTCGTTAGCAGTTTCCACTTTATTGGGCGTACGATTATCATCAAACCATTTGGCGGTAGGTTGTTTTTGAAGCATTGCCCAAGTACGGTCGCGCGTGGGAAGCAGCATTGGTTTTTTGGGGTCTTGCGAAGGGAAATCATCTTCCCAGATAGCAAGTCTCAATTCACGCACCCAACGTTCAAAAATCGTAGCGCCCATTTGGTCAGGGTCATTTTTGAGGTTCCATTTTGCCAGTATTTCATAGCCTTGATTGGATTTCAGGGAAGGGTCGGTAGCCAATATCTTCAACAAATCTGGCAAAATACGCCGTGCCTCAACGTTGAAGTTATCGTTTTGCATCAAACGGAGACTATCGACGGTAGCTTTTTGCATAGAAGCCAGCATTTCGTTGATACGAATCCCCCGCTCGGCAGGCGCAAATTTCCACCCTAAATAGTAAGGATACGTAAGATCGGCAGGAAACTGATTGGCCGAACTGACAAAGCCTCGTTGTGGGTTACGCACATAAGGTGTTTGTTCTACAGGAATCCACGCCCGCCAATCGTGCAGGGGATTAGACCCATCCAAAATAAATTTTCCTTGCTCTTTCCATTTCAATGGCAAATGCCCTGCCGAAGTAATCGCTATGTCGTTTTGGTTACTTGCAAAAACCACGTTAAAAGCAGGCGAAGCCAAAAATGGCAAAATTGCTCGATAATCTTCGTAATTTTTGCCACGATTGATGAGATAAAGAGCTTTTAAGGAATTGCCCTGAGCCACGGGGCCTACCCACGTAAGCGCGTGACCTACAGGCGTATCATTAAAAAAGGGCTTTTGGCCTTCATCATACATGATAGGCCCATGATGCGTATAATGTACTGTATCTTGGAGAATAGTAGCCGAACCTTTTACTTTGAATTCATTGATTTTGGCAGTCACGGGGCGCCATCCACCATCATATTGATATTCTTTGCGGGTCGCATCTTTGAATTTAATTTGGTAAAAATCAAAGACATCCGAACCTACGTTGGTCATCCCCCAGGCAATATCTTTGTTGAAACCAATCCCAATACCCGGCCATCCCGGTACACATACCCCATATACATTGACACTAGGAGAAACCAGCTGCATCTGATACCAAATAGAAGGAAGCGAAAGCCCTAAATGAGGGTCGTTGGAGAGGAGAGGCAGCCCCGTAGCGGTTCGTGAACCATGAACGGCCCAATTGTTGGAGCCTATGCCGGGGTTTTCGGCCTCGATAGAAAGGCGTGCATTTACCGAAGCTTGGAGCATCTCGGGGACTTTGGGAACCGCTACTGGTACAAAATCCCATTTCGTTCCTACCGGAACTATAGGCGACTCTTCTACGGGATAGTCCGGAAACACATCATCGATAGTGGCTTTGCCGTATTTCGAAAGTGCATTTGACATCATATAGTCGTCAGAGCGCGCGTTCATATCCTTACGCATTACCATCTCTACAAGAGCTGTTTTTAGGGGAGACCAAGCCTCGGGCTTATAGCCTAGTATTTTGTATTCGATAGCGTAGTCTTTGTACGTAAGTTGGTCGATGTAGGCATTAACCCCAGCTGCGTACGATTCTGCAATCATCTTGGAGGTAGGGTCATGCATGAGGGCTTCTGCGATTTTTTCGGCACCTTCGGGGAGCTGTAATCGTCGATTGTATTTGTCAAAATCCAAGGCCAAAGGCCCCATCACTTCGCTCAATCGACCAGCCGCCACTCGACTATAAAAATCCATTTGCCAGAGTCGGTCTTGTGCCAATACATACCCTTGGGCAAAATATAAATCTTCGTCATTTTGGGCAAAAATATGTGGCACTCCATTGTCATCGTATTTGACAATAACCTCATTTTTCAACCCAGCGAGGGTGAGTTGAGAAGGTGCACTTTTGTTGTGATTTTCAGCATTTTGCCAAAAACCCGAAAAGGGATTAAAAAACGGACCTAAAGCAGGCGCAGGACCTAGCGGGCGATTTAGCACAAAAAGTAATCCAGTTACTACCGCCAAACTCAATAAAGCACGTAAGTATTTCATCAAAAAGTTAGGAAATGATTTTGGTATTTTATTACGAAAAAGTAGGCTTTAAAACGTGCAATTTAGAATAAAACTAAAAGGTGTTTTATTCTGAACCCAAAAAAATATTTAAATTGGAAGTGACATTTTATTATTTTTTCGATTCAAAAATGAATACTGAATCAAAATTTTCAGACAAACACCTAATCCAAGCCCTAAAAGCAGGAGATGAAAAAGCTTTGGGGGTGTTTTACCGTGAAAATTTTGGAAAAATAGCCCATTTGGTATTGAAAAACAATGGTACTAGCGAAGATGCCAAAGATATCTACCAGGAAGGAATGATAGAAGTAATCACCCAAGTACGGGCTGGTAAACTGGATGTCCTGACGAGCAAACTTTCTACTTATTTGTATGCAGTCTGTCATCATAAGTGGATAGATAAATTACGCCAACAAAACAAGGTAACTGACCTGACATGGGAGTTGGAAGAAGAAGCGGTAGTGATATTAGAAGAAGAACCTTACGAACAAGCCTTGGAAGTAGTAATGAGTCAAATTGGCCAGAAGTGTCAAGAATTATTACGTGCTTTTTATTATGAAAAATTACCAATGAATCAGATTGCGTGGCGGTTGGGATTTAAAGATGATAATTCGGCCAAAAGCCAGAAAAACAAATGCATGGACAAAGCTCGCGAGTTGGCTAAAGAAATCTTGAGAACATTTAATCGCTAAAATGCCATGATAAATGATGAAAATAAAACAGAGCAGATTGATCGGTATTTAGATGAGGAAATGATGCCTGCTGAAAAGGTGATTTTTGAAAAACTTATCAATGAACAGCAAGAATTGCGCCGCGAAGTAGAAGCCCAAAAAGCGATAAGAGCTTACTTGAATAAGCAAGGTGAAAAGGCTGAATTACGACGCCTTATGGAAGACTTTCATCAATCAATAAACCAGTCTCAAAGAGAGGAATTGAAGCAAACCAAAAAAATAGATTGGACTTATTGGGCAGTAGCCGCTTCTATTGTATTGGCGATTGTGAGTACTTGGCTGATTGTAAAGGAAAACAACTTACCTTCCGACAAAACCGAAATAAGAACTGGTAACCAAACGGAGGTGTTTGCGATTACGATGCTGGTATGGGAAACCAACAATGATAAACGCATCAAAAAACAAGAAACAAAAATAAATACTGTTATCATCAACGACCTCACGCACCGCTTTCATTATCGATTTACGAATACCTTAGAATTGTACTGGAACCCTCTTCCTAAACCACGTCCCCAAATTAGTTTGGAATATGACAACGACACTCGTCGCTATAAACTGTGGATAGACAAACGCCCTTATTTTATCCAAAAAACAGACAGTATCTTACCTTTGTGATAGTAATATAGTTAGTGATAACTATTGCCCTACTTTCTGATAATCAATACCTTCGCTGATAGTATATCAGGGCAGAATATTTGCCTTTCGTTCCAATAGTTTATGAAAACTCAAACGCTTCGGATTGGCCGTAAGCCCGACAATGATATTGTAATTGATGACCCTAGCGTGAGTGGGTATCATGCTGTGGCTACATTACAACCCTCTGGACAATGGCTCTTAGAAGATAATCATTCGACCAATGGGACTTTTATAGATGATTTGCGCGTCCGAAAAGCGATGATAAATCTCAAGTCCTCAATCATCATCGGAAAAGTGCCCTTGGAGGTCACAAAACTCTTTCGATTTCATAAAGATACTGATGATTTTAGGACTGAGTTTGAGGCACTCAAGCCAGTGTGGGAAGAAATTGAACAAATCAAAAAGACGATTACTCAAAAACAGAAAAATGCTGATTTGGTACAAGCTTTACCTTATGTGGGGAGGCTAATTGTGGTAGCCTTTGAAAATCAATTTGAGGTCAATCTCTATCGCGAAAAGTTGAAGAATATATTTCGTAAATGGGTTTGCCCCAAATGTCAACAGCCATTGAGGGATTATGATTGGTTGTCGTGGGATGACTGCGAACGTCTTAAAAACTGTCCTCGGTGTAAGGCTAAATGGTTTTGAAAAAAAATAAAAAAAATTGGGTGACCTTCGGTAGCAGCATACGATAAAGAGGTAGAAGTGTCAGAAAGTGATTTATCCAAACAATTTAAAAACCTTACAACCATGTCAGAGCAAACACACATCCTAGAAAGCGTAGCCATCAATACGGCCTCGTCAAAACCTACCGCCACCGTCATAGGCGGAGCCATCGCCACTGGCTTGGGGGCCGTCGCTATTGATGCCTATGCCGAAGAATCTTCTACTGTGGAAGAAACTCCAAACGACAAACCTCTTACCTCTACCGATACCTCCGCTGTAGTAGAAGAGTCGGTATCTACGCCTTCAGACAGTACCACCACGCCCTCTTCTTCTCCTCCTGTAAGTACCCCTGTCACGCTCATTCCAGACCATATTACGGTGGCCAATGCACCCGACCACTTGAGCTTTGGGGAAGCCTTTCAATTAGCGCGTCAAGATTTTGGGGCAGGGGCCTTGTTTGAATGGCGAGGAAATCTATATCATACTTATCATGCCGACGAATATGCTGCTTTATCTTCTGATGTAAAACAGCTTCATCAAGCGTTGTGGATTGCCGAATATTCACCCCTTAATCCCAACGGTATTGTTCCTGATGCAGAAGGACAGTTTGTAGTGATGAATATATCTCAAGCTCCCACCGATGAGCTTCCTACCGATATGTCAAGCCCTGATTCTAGTAATGACCCTTCTTCTGCCCCAGAAGAGTACGCCTACAATACCGAAGAAATAGCGGAAGATGAATATGACAACGACTATGACGGTATTGAGGATTTTATGAATCCTGAAGATTTGGCCTAGCAACTCCGAAGCATCTATACCCATGATAGTCACTTGCTCTTCGTGTAATGCGAGACTGCGTTTTAATGAAAAGGCGTTATCATCCGACAACCTTTCCATTCAGTGCGTTCGTTGTCATGAATTAATTCCAATCGTTCTCCCGTCAGGTTCTGCTCCCGATTTTGAGGAGCAGACCTTGATTCACCTTCCTGCCGAAGTAGGGTGGATCATCGTACATGATGAATATACCGAAGTCCAGACATTGCCTTTAACATTAGGGGTTCAGACCATTGGTCGAGCGTCGGTTTCTAAGCCATGCGAGGTCATGATTCAGACCCAAGACCGTTATATGAGCCGTCAACATTTGACCATAGAAGTTATAAAAACCAAAGAGGGAAGCTATAAGTATTGGCTTTCTGAACATCCCAGCTGTACCAATCCTACTTTTATAAATACTCACCCTCTCCAAAAAAGTACAACTCTTGAGATTATTGACGGTGCTACTCTTCAATTGGGCAAAACCAAAGTAGTCCTCAAAACCCTAAGTACCGCTCAAAATGCCCGTAAAGCAACGGAGGAAGTAGCTCATTCTGATTATCTACAAACCGTTTTATTCTAATTTTTTGGATATGAAGATTTTATTAAGTCCTCCACTTGGGTTGCATGAACAAGGCCAACGCGCCAATAATGAAGATAATCTTTACCCTTTGTTGGATAAAGTTTCTAATTCGGACACCCTCTTTTTGGTATGTGATGGAGTTGGCGGCACCGACCAAGGAGAAATCGCGAGTGCTATTGTTGCTCAGGCGGTAAGTAAATATATCTTAAATAAGAAGGCACTAACGCCATTACCCCAAATTATATACGAGGCAATAGCTCATGCAGAAACCCAGCTTCAAACTCACCAACAAGTAGAACCCTCCACCCAAGGTATGGCTACTACTCTGGCACTGTTGTTTTTGACGGATCTTGGAGCTACCATAGCTCATATCGGAGATAGCCGAGTGTATCACATCCGAAACGGGGTGATATTATGGCAAACTCAAGATCATAGCTATGTCAACGAACTTGTCAAATCGGGTATCATCACTTCCGTGGAAGCCCAGAGTCACCCCAAACGCAATATTATCACACGTGCCTTACAAGGAAGCCAAAGCAGTGTGTTGCCAGACTTACATCAAATCGAAGACATTGATGCGGGAGATTATTTTTTGTTGTGTACAGACGGAGTTTTGGAATCCTTCTCAGAAGCAGAACTCTTGGATATTGTTGGTAGCTCTCAATCCGACTCCCAAAAAATAGCCCATATTAGAGCAAAATGCCAGCTTCATAGTCGCGACAATTTTACGGCCTATCTTATCCCTATCCGTTCGGTTGAGCATTTGGCGGTGCAGCTTTTGTCTTCAGTACCTCCACCACGTCCTTCTCCTCAGCCTCTTGTCAAACAATGGATAATGGCCTTGGGAATAACAGCTTTGGTGCTTTTGGGGGCTGTGACTTGGCTACTATGGCCCAAAAACAATTCTCCACACAAGGTTAAGGTTACATCTTCCCCAGCAGCGATTGAAAACCCTCCGCCGCCTAAAATGAAGAAAAAAATCAAACAAATAGAGTGACCTAAGAGAGGTTGAAACGATAAAGAGTCAAATAAAACCTACAAAATCATGATGACTTACGATACATTTTTAAAACGCTACGAATTTGACACCCAAGACAAACGTGCCTTATTGGGAACAGGTGGATTTGCCTCGGTTTATAAAGCGTATGATACGGTTCAGAAGCGTCATGTGGCTATTAAAGTAGCTGAGGTAAAACACGAAAAATTTAACTTACAACACGAAAAACAACTTGTAGACGAGCTTGATTCGCACGAAAACATTGTTCGTTATGGCAATTGTTATCGATTTCAGTTCATGCCTATTCGTTATGATTTTGCTATCTTGAAATATTATGAAGATGGCAATCTCAATGATGTTTTGAAAAAATATAACTTGACGCTTCCCCAAAAACACCAGATTATCAAGGGGATTTTGGAAGGAGTAGCGCATCTTCATCGGCACCATATTATCCATCGGGATCTAAAACCCCAAAACATTCTGATGGAGCGCCAAGCTAAAGGATGGATTCCTAAACTAACCGACTTTGGATTGAGTAAACTTTCTGGTACCGATACTCATTCCATCGAAAACTCTGCCATTGGGCTTTCGATTGCCTATGCGGCACCCGAGCAAATACAAGCCCGCGACATTCGTCCCAACGTAGATTTGTGGGCAGTGGGTGTATGTGCCTATCATTTGCTAGTCGGCGAATTGCCCTTTGATGCTTCTCGTACCATAAGTCAAGAAAGCTGGAATATCGAAATTAGTAAATTGATTGTAAGTGGGCAGATTCCCGCTAAAATCAACACTGTACCCGAACCTTATCGTACGCTTATCAAAAAATGTTTGACCGCTGACAACGCAAAACGACCTCAAAAGGCAGACGAACTGCTCAGGCTGCTGGATGAAGAGACAAAAATAGAAAAAGTAGAGGACGAGCAAACAAAGCGTGTAGACCATGATTTGAGTGTAAAAGAAATGTTGGAAAAAGGGAATTCTCATTTTGAGGCTTCCTTGAGTATGGTTGGTTTTTTGAAAGAGCAAGCTTTGAAAGAAGCCGTCAAATACTACGAAGAAGTCTTAAAAATAGATGCCCAACATACCGAAGCCAAGAGAAAGCTAGAGAAGTGCCGGGCGGAACTGTTGGCTCCTGCCCTCCCTTTTAAAAAAAATAACTTCAAACGATACGGGGCTGTAACAGCGGTTATAGGCTTGATTCTGATTGGGTTCTATTATTGGAATTGGTACACCACTGGCAAAGAAGACATGAAATGGGTAAAAGCAACTTTTTATTCAACCATCCGATACGAAGACACAGCCAGAGTATATAAAGAAATGTTTTTGCGGATGGACAAGTACGCCAATACATGGCTTATGGACGATACCACCAACTATGCCTTAGGGCTATACTATGAAGAAGGAAGAGGCGGGGCTATCGCCAATATCGATAAAGCGATTGATTTTTATGAAAAGGTAGATGACTCCTATCCAGATGCTAATTTTAGAATTGGGTATATTTTTTTTAAAGGACTTGGCAACAAAATGCCAGATTCTGAAAAAGCTAAGAAGTATTTTGAGTTAGCTGCCAACAATGGGGTCGTTATTGCCAATAATTACCTCGGTTTGATATACCTTGAAGGTAATCACAAAGATTTTAAACTTGCTAAAAAGTACTTTGAAACGGCTTCTAGCAAAAATGAAAAATGGGGTCACTATAACTTAGGCTATATCTATGAACATGGATATGGCGTTACGGCAAGCCCTAGTCAAGCGGCTTATTATTATGAACTAGCAGCCAAACAAGGCATCCCAGACGCCCGAACTGCCTTAGCCCGAGTCCGACCTACTTCTTCTCCTTCTTATAGTTCTTATAATAAACCCAAAAACTCTGCTCAAAAACAACCGTTTGCGGCTTTGGATGGCTGGAATGCCATTAATTCTTTATTGAGAAAACGTTAAATCCAAAATCCATGAACACCTTGAAAAGCATCTTCATTTTTGTAATAGTAGCCAGCGGAATTTACTTAGGATACAAAGGACTCAAATCGGCTATCGCCAGCGATAGCACTCAGAAAGAGATTGGACAAACCTACGCAGTAATTGTAGGCGTGTCTGACTATCAGTATCTTACGTCAAGACCCTCGGTAGTATTACCCTCCGATCCCAATAGTTATGATTTGGAATATTGCGACGACGACGCCAATCTATTCTATGATTTTTTGAGGAGCCCACAAGGAGGAAGCGTTCCCCCCGAAAATATCGCCAAACTGCTAGATAAACAAGCTACTAAGGCCAATATAATAGCTCAGATGCGAAGCTTGTTTAGCAAATCTACCCCCAACGACCGTGTTATTTTTTATTTTACAGGTCATGGTACTTATCAAGTTTTATGTCCACACGATATGGATTCAGATGCTTCGAGTCTTCTTGAATACAATGCTATTGCAGGGACGTTTCGGGAATGCCGTGCCAAAGATCGGTTTTTTATTGCAGATGCTTGTAATACAGGGAGTATGAAAGTCCACAGCGATACGCAGGGCACTCCTGCCAATACCTCGCCTACCGACAAAAACATAGTAGCTTTTATGGCCTCTAAAGCCAATCAAAGCTCGCGCGAAAACCAACAGATTGGTCATGGGTATTTTACTTATTATTTGGACAAAGGGGCGCGAGGTGAGGCCGATAGTGACAAAAACGGAGTGGTAACCATCAAAGAATTATATGGTTTTGTAAGAGCAAATGTGATGAACATAACGGGGGCAAAAGTGACACCAAAAATGGAAAAAGACTATCAAACCCCCGTTATCTTCGGGAAGTTTTCGGATAGTTTGCCATTTTCTTATAGCGTAGCCACTCAATAGTTTTTATTCTTCTGTCAGAGTTGGAATTTTAATTTTGATAGGTTTGCTATCTTCTGCTTCTCCAAGCAAATACCCAAAGGGTTTGAGTGGCTCGATAGAATCAAAAATTACTTTTACAATCGCAGTGACAGGTAAGGCTAAAATCAAACCAGATAAGCCCCACAGTTGACCGCCCAAAATCAAAACAATCATAGACGCAAGGGGGTTGACACTTACCTTGGACCCTACGATATAAGGAGTAATAAAATTGCCTTCCAAAACCTGAATGACCCCAAAAACAGCCAAAACGCCCAGTGAATACATCGGAGAGTCAAGCGCTACGAGTGCCATCAAAGCCGGAAGCAAGGAACCAATCAACAATCCTATGTAGGGAATGAGGAGTAGACAGGAGGCAAAAAAACCAAAAAATATGGCATGAGGAACTCCCAGTAGCAACAACCCAGCCGAGTTGAGTACACCTACAATCAAAATCACCGATACTAATCCTACCAAATATCCTTGTACAACGGCATAGATACGTTTGATAGCTTGGTCGACACGCCTTTTGTGGCGGCTATCGAAAACTTTGTAAAAAAACTGCCGAAAGAAGTCTCGATAAAGCAAAAAGAAAAATACAAACAAAGGTACCAAAGCCGCTGAGGCCAAAGTGCCCGTAGTAGTAGCTACGGCTCCTGTCAGGATAGAAGCACTATTTTTGAGGGCTTCAGTAAGATACTTACGGCCTTCGGTGAGCTGTTTGCGGCGGCTCATGCCAAAATTGTCTGACAAAAAATCCTGCCCTTGGTCTATCCAGTAATTTGCTTTTTTCTCTAACCGAGGAAGCTCTTCACCAAAACTGATCACTTGAACGGATGCTAGATAAATAAGTCCTACCAAAGCGACGAAAAACAGTACTTGAGCAATGGTGATGGCTAAAATACGTGGGACGCGCCAACTTTCTAAAAATGCACAAATAGGATACAGCAATACCGCAAACAAGACCGAGAAAGTCAAGGGAACCAATGTCTCGCGCAGCATGTACAGAATATAAACGATAAGAATCGCAGAAAGTAGCCAAGCGGCTAATCGTACAGAAAAAGAGTATGACTTTTGCATTGATTTAAGGAAGAATCATAAATAGGACGAAAATTTAGAAATAAAACTGACGGTAAAAAATACAACACTCAAAATAAATGATGCAACAACTTTTGTGGTGGGCTTTTACGCTCCGAATCGCCTTGTGCGATTGTCATAATGAGAGAGCTAATGAGGGATTTAAAAGAGGAAAAAGTTTGTATAAAGTATCTCAACTTGGCCAGCTCCCTGAGCATATTCGAGAAACTTCGGGCTTGGTTTTGGGAAAAACATCGGACACGTTCTGGACTCATAATGATAGCGGCAATCCACCTGAGCTATACGAAGTTACTCAAAAAGGAGAAGTGATTTCGACCTTAAAATTGCCCCACCTCAAAAACACCGACTGGGAAGATTTGGCCAAAGACAACCAAGGGAATTTTTACATCGCCGACGTAGGCAACAATCAAAACAAACGTCGTGATTTACAGATTTATAAAGTGAATCAGCAAGCACCTCAGTCCAGTCAAACGATTCGCCTGAAGTATGCTGACCAAAAAGCCTATCCACCGGCGCCCAACGAGCGTAATTTTGATTGTGAAGCCTTGACTTGGCATCAAGGTATGCTTTACTTGTTTTCTAAAAATCGTAGCGAAAGCAATCGTTTTGTAAAACTATATACCCTTCCCGACAAAGAAGGAAGCTATGAAGTGGCACCTATCGATAGTGTTTATAGCAAAGCTATGGTAACTGCCGCTGACATAAGCCCCGACGGCAACACATTGGCTTTGCTTACCTACGGAAAGGTGCTGCTATTTGACATAAGCCAAGGACTGAATTTTCAAAAACCACTCTTATGTATCAAAATCGCTAAAGGTCAAGCAGAGGCCCTGGCTTTTGTGACGGCTACTGATTTTGTGATCACGAACGAGGGTAAAGGGAAGATGTATTTGGTGAAGAAAAAAAAGAAAAACTAACGCGCCACGGTTTCTGGCGCGTTAGACTCTTTATCAGTTATGATTTTTTTTCAGGGGGCAGCGAAAGGGTCTGATTGGGGTCATTGCCTTTGAGGTATTCTGGTAAGTTAAGGCCCGCCATGTTGAAAAGGTCGTTGAGAGGAGGAACCGACTTCATCATTCCTGAGATAAAATTGGCCGTGGTAGAGCCATCTGCGCCACCACCGGCATTGTCCCAAACCGTCACTTTGTCAATTTTGATATTTTTTACCGCTTCTACCTGAATCTTCACAAGCTCAGGAAGTTTCTCAATCAACAACAACTGGAAGGCTTTAGAAGGGTCGCCACCTGCCGCTTGTACTACGTCTTTATAACCTTCGGCTTGTTTGGTCAGGATTTCGTACAAACCTTTCGCTTCGGCTTCCATTTTGGCATAGATCGCATCGGCTTCCCCTTTGGCTCTTTCGCGGATGCGCTCGGCTTCGGCTTGTGCTTCGATGATGGCGCGCTGTTTGGCTACTTCGGCAGGTACGATGGTATTGGCCAATTGCGACGAGCGCTCTCTTTCGGCGCGGGCTGCTTCGGCTTTTTGCTCGGCCAAATATGACTCTTCAAGTGCTTTCGCTTGCTGTACTTTTTCGGCGGCATTGGCGCGTTTGTTGGCTTCGGCTTCTCGTTCGCGGCGAAGTGCGTCAGAGTTGGCAATGGTGATTTTGGCTTCGTTTTCACCCTGAACGGCCAATGAGTTGGCTTCCGAAATTTTGATACGTGTATCTTTTTCGGCTTCTGCTTTTCCGATAGCCTCGTCTCTCAAGGTAGCCGCGATTACGATTTCTTTGTCTTTTTTGGTTTGGGCGATTTGAATATCGCGTTCACGTTGGGTTTCGGCAATGCGCGTATCGCGGTCACGGTCGGCGGAGGCTTTTCCGATTTCCCCAATTTTTTCTTGCTCTGCTACGCTGATTTTGGCTTCGTTGATGGCTTTGGCCGCCGCCTCTTTTCCCAAAGCTTCGATGTAGCCCGATTCGTCGCGCAGGTCAGTTACGTTGACGTTGATTAGTTTTAAGCCTATTTTTTTCAATTCGGCTTCTACGTTTTGGGTGATATTGGTCAAAAACTTATCTCGGTCAGAGTTGATTTCTTCGATAGTCATGGTCGCAATCACCAAGCGTAGCTGACCAAACAAAATATCTTTGGCTAGTTCTTGAATATCTTGCATCGAAAGACCTAACAAACGCTCGGCGGCATTGTTCATGCTGTCGGCTTCGGTCGAAATCGCCACCGTAAACCGACACGGTACGTCGATACGGATGTTTTGGCGGCTGAGGGCATTGGTCAAGTTGGCTTCGATAGAAATGGGTTTTAAATCCAGAAAAGCATAATCTTGAATCACAGGCCATACAAAAGCCCCACCCCCGTGGATACAACGCGCCGAAGAAGTCGAACCGTCTTTGTCGGTACCAGTACGGCCATAAATGACCAATATTTTGTCGGAAGGGCAACGCTTATAGCGGGCCAAAAGCGCGGCGATAGTAGCAAAAATCACCACCGCAATCACGGCAATCGTAATCAAAGGACTCATAAGGAATACTTAGTTTTAGGGTTTATAGATAATTTTAGATTTTTTCGACCAGTAGTGCGCCAGCGGCAGTAGTTCCGACGATTTTTACCGAAGCCCCCGTAGGAATCGGGAAATCTTGGGACGTAACAGCATCCAATTCGCGTAGGGTATTTTGGAGGCTGATGTGTACCTTCCCATGACTTTTTTGTTGGGCAGGGATGGTAAGGTATACCTGTGCTGTCTTGCCAATGGCATTATCAAGCCGCATCGTATTGTCTTGGTTGAGACGTCGGATTTGCTTGATGATAAAAAAGAACAGCATCACTAAGCCTACGCCCACTCCGCAAGAGACCAGCACCAAAAGAGGCTTATTGGGAATAAGTTCATAAAAGCCCAGTCCCGTCCACCCAAATCCCAACAGAAAATGGATGAGATTGCGGAAGGTAAAAAGCTGAAGAGGCCCGCTCGTATGCGACAAGTCGCCGTCAAAGTCGGCATCCAAGCCATCGGAAGCATCGCTACCCACAAATGTCATGATGGTTTGAATCAAGAAAATCAGCGTAGCAGGCAAGGTAATGTACCAAAGCCCCTTGACGAAAGGTTCGGCGTTTTCTATAAAATCCATGAATAAGCTGCTAATGCAGTAGTTAAAGGTTAGAGGATATTGTCAAAATTAACAATACAAAGTTAAGACGACTAATCCCAAGGAAAGTAGTGATTTTAAGGCCGTGTCTTGTAATTTCGTGACGGTGCCTTGTAGAAGTGTGATGAGTGGCGAGGTAATGATTCCTAAAATCTCCTCCTCAAGCTAACCATCAAAAGATTGTGAAAGGGTTAGAAGGATAAAGGGAGTTGGCTTTCCTAAAATCTTCGATGAGCCGAAGCGTTAATTGGCGTTCTAACATATCTAACCATGAAAATTGAAAGTCAGATTTACAATTTTCATGGTTGTGAGCCAAGTGGGTTGTTTAATCTTAGCTAAGGTTTGATAAAATGCTTCTTTTTTACTGGATTCAAATACATTCTTTCTCCAAAAACCATTTCAAATAATCCTCCAACCAAGCGGCTAGGAAGTAGGGAGATTGAGGAGGCGATAGCTATTTTTAGTTGGTTTCTGTAACTAATTGTTTATCAGGGTTTTGTTTGATTTTATAGGTAAATTTATGGCTTTTTTGTTTGATTTAATAGGTAAATTTGGGCATTTTTTGTTCGATTTTATAGGTAAAATGCTTTGGCGCATGGCTAGGAGGGGAAGAGAGCGATGGGGAGGTGCTAAACCAATGAAGTATGTTTTAGATGCTAGCTTGTATATTTTTGATTAGAATATCCACAAGTAGCTGTTTATCAAGTATTTTTCCGTTGTCGATGACTGATTGTATAAGACTTCTTATTTCGTCAGACAGAAAAGATAAATTAAAGTTATCATACGTTTGGCTTAAATCATTCTCGATAGTTTTTAACCATGAAGATTCTATTTCACTCTTAGAATTAATACGTTTACGATATTCACTGACTCGCCAAAGGTTTAAAATTAGGCTGTAAATATCCTTCTGTTTCTTATCTAAAACGTATTCCTCAAATTTTAAATCATCAATAGTGCTGGCAATTTCTGAGTTGATTATGAATGGGATAGGTAAGTTACTATATAAAGGCTCTTCTTGATGCTTTTGTATTATTTCCTGCACAGTTCTATCTTCATCAATTGCTTTTTTGAGATCAGCTAAAAGAGACTTCTGTACTCTCATTCCATTTTGTTGAGCTATTCCTTCTATAACGGGTATAACAATTATGTAGTCTAATTCAAAATCGTGAAAAAATAAGGAAAGGTAACAGATTAAAGCCCAAAAATCCTCTTCCGAGATATTTTGCTTTTCTAAACTCATTGCACCAAAGGCAATGGTTATAAAATTTCCATCCTCTATCAATTTGTTCGGAAAATATAAAAGGAAGGGGCTTTCTAACTGGATTCCTTCAAGTTTCTCAATAAAATCTGATAGCATTTTTTTCTGCTTTTCTTGTTTCCACATTTTACAAGCATTTTTTGCAATCAGGACTGGGGTTCTCTCATTTTTAACAACCCAGTTTTCGTAAAAATATTCAAGTGCATTTTTAAAGCGATTATACCAAACATTTTCTTCAAGACACAAATTCAAAATTTCATCAGTAAAATAATTGCGAGAAATAGCACAATTTTTACCAAAACAATCTTGCATTACTTGTAGTCTTTGATAAGCATCTCGGAAATAATTTAGCACAAGATATTTAGTATGTGAGTCAGATTTCGATGAAAATAAATTTCTGAATTGACTGATGAAAGTTCCTAAGTCTCGATTCCAATCCTGTAATGGTTTTTCATCGTAACGTTTATCTTTAGTACGGATTAAATTATAATTATCTTGGATAAATGGAGCTTGTAAATTTTGTTTATCTCTCTGTAAATAGACGTCTTTTTTTTGGTCTAATTGTGAAGCATCGGTCTCAAATCTACTTTTTTTGTTTTCGAGTACATCTTCTAACGTTCGGCAAGCTATTTTGACAAAATCAAGTCCTGACTCTCTTAATTCTTTCCAATATTTTTGCCATTCATAAGCTGATTGAGCAGCATATTTTGCTTCTATTTGACTCATAAATAACTGATTTGTTCTAACTTTGTAATCATCATAAAATGTTTTATGCGTGAATGTTTTTTCAGAATCTATAGTGCTGTAGTAAGCTATGCGTTCGTTTGGAAAAGGAAAGACAATTGCTCTACTGGTATATTTTTCAAAATGAGGTAAAAGTCTCATTAATAAATCAAGCCTTTTTACACTCTGGCTATTAGTATCAATTTCATTAGGGTCTATCAAATATTCAATATGAATCGAATCATCGTTGCTAATTTCTACAGTTGGAGTGTCTGTTTGTTGTTTGTAAAGGCTTATCAGCCAATTTTGGTTTTGAATAGCAAAGTCTTCAAAATCAATAATCTTCAATTTTCCTAAGTCTGATAATAGAGGTGCGATTTGTTCTAAGGAGTTAGATTCAAGGCATTTATGAATATCAATTTGAAGATAACTTCGGAAGTTTTGAACAGGTAAGTGAATCATTTCTAACCACCTTATTAGACTATTTAGCCCGATTAAATTTATATCAATACTTGGTAACTGTGAAAATATTTGATGACATAGTAGGCTAAAATCGGTATTTTCGATGAAAAACTGAGATAATTGCCCTGTCTTACTTTCTATATTTTTGACTTTGGGTATAAAATCACTGATTTCGTTAAATGAGTCTTTTGGTGGATAAGGTACTACCATCATCATGAATAGTATAAAACCTCCATGCTGAAAGGCATCATCAAAAGTGGTTTTATTATCAAGCCAATAACGCAGAACAGCATTAACATACAACCCACTTAGGGCATTTGAAATAGCAGTATATGATTGTGATGAAAGTTGGGCAGCTATTTTTTTATATAATTCTTCGCGATGATATGAGCTAGGCAATAAATTAGGGAAAAAAGCAAAAAAGCTCCCTACTTCATTTTCATCTACCAAATTTAAAAACTGGAGAATAGTATCAGACGGGTCTCGAAAAAGAAGTTTTAAAAGATGTTCAGAGCGTATAGGATGTAATCCTTCGATTACCTGTTCTGAAAATTTAATAGCATATTCTTTCTCTATCTCATCAAGTAACTCGTATTTATCTCCTTGGATACCGGTAATTTGTTCAATACAAGTCAATAATTTGTTGGTTTCTAGTCTAATGTTACAACAATCAGCTAACGCTACAAGCCGAAGGATTTCTTTTTTTGCTTTATTATCGATATCATCCCGCATAGTTTTTAACTGCTCTTTGAGGCGAGTTTCAAGCATCTGACCCTGAGTAAGATAATAAATATATTCAATAAGCAAGTTATGGCCTTCTATTTGTTCCCAAGCAGGTTCAAAAGTTGTTACATGAGGGGCTAATAGATTCGGTTTCTCTTTTTGAAACTTAGTAAATATTTCCTTTGCTTCTTGATAGGATAGAGCTATTTCGACAATATCTTGTTTTAAGCGGTGAGTTTCCGAACCGAATCGAAACCAATCTTCTTCTCGAGCCGTGATGATTATCTTTGCAGGAATCGTGAAAAGTCGGCTTGCTAATTCAGCCCAATCTTTGAATTTGCTGCTAAGTCCATCTATAACAATGATTGGTATTTCACCCAAAACTTGAGTAAGGGTTTCAATATGAATTAGTAATGAACCAACTTGGTTTTCGCCTTGACAAGTATGAATTTGATAAATAGAGTGTCCTTTTTTAGAATAGTATTCTGCTACCTGCCAAGCGAGCGTTGATTGGGCGCAAACCAAATTGTCGTTTGAGTGTATTTTGTATCTTTGAATTATTTTTTAGCAAAAACCGAACAAATCAATGACAGAATCAGAATTTATA
>NZ_KE384037.1:0-338114 GCF_000423565.1 Runella zeae DSM 19591
TTTGTTTTTCACTAAAAATGTATATGTTGATTTAGGTTATCTTGGTATTCAGAAAGAATACAAATTTTTGTCTTTAAAGATTCCATTTAAAAAGCCCAAAAAAAGCAAAAAAAATCCTTATCCAAGCTTAACATTAGAGCAAAAAAACTACAACAAGTCTATTAGTAAAAAGCGAGTTTTTGTAGAAAATGCAATTGCAGGAATAAAACGTTATCATATTTTAATTAACAAGTATAGAGGAAAATCTAAGGAAAAATTTGATGAAAGTATTGAATTATGCGCAGGCCTTTGGAACTTCAAAATCGACTTTAAGAAAAAGATAACTTGTTAGTAATCAACAAGAAAACAACTCTACTATTTTAGAATCACTATTTGTATCTATGACTTTAAGAGGCATTGTTACTTTGTTTTCCGTTCGTATTGCTGAAAAGCTTCTATAATTGAATTGTCAATACTCAAATATCCATCTGATTTTTTGTCAAAAAGTTCTCTAAAGAAAAAATGAAAAAACAATCTTTGGTCATTACCTATTTTTTTTGCAACAACTCTAATACTATCAAGCCGTAGAATCAAATTTGTTAAAGTTGTATTGGCATTTACAATTGTTAAGGCTTCAATTTTATCTTTTATATCAGAGGGATTTTTTATTGCACCAAAATCTACAAGTTTCCCCAATGCAGAGCCGAATCCCGTCATAACTTGCGACTTATTGAAAATTTTCAAAGCATTTTTCGCAAAGGGTTGTCCTATAAGTTTTTGTTCAAGATTTTCTTCATCAAATTCCCAACCTTCTGAAATAGCAATCATTTTCCGCACAAACTTGTCATATACTATTAAAAACTCTGAGAATAAATCATTATCTTGATTTTCTGTTGCAAGCTTTTCTAAGCTTTTAATGTTGTCTAGTATATCAGTCCTGTCAATTGTTAGATAATCTCTATCCAAATAGGAGGTAAAACCTTCTATTATATCCCTAAACTTATACTCACCAGTTTTATTGGGTGTATCCCCGTCCACTTCTGTAAGTAAGGTAATTCCCTCAATACCATTTTGAATATAGTCCGAATATATTATTTCAATTTGATGTCTGCTTGACATTGGCGTTTGTCCAGTATTAAGCGTTAGCATACGATACAGAATACCCAACTTGTTTATTCCGATATAAACCTCTACTCGTAATTTCCTTTTTAAGATATTATCTTTTTCTGGGTCGCTCCTTTCATTTAATTCATTGACTAAATCCCGGATTGTGTATGTTCGTTGCAAACCATCAAGGATAATTAGTTTTTCCTTATGTTGGTTGATTGTACTTACAAGGTCCTCATCTGTTTCATCTTGTTTGGGTTTAGCTGCAATTGAAAGAGCAAGAACAATAGGTGGTATAACACAACCCGCGCGAAGGTCATTTTTGAGTAAACTATAAACAGAAGAAGATGATTTAACCCTTCTTCTTTGAAATTCATTTTTATCTAAAATATCTTTAGAAAGGCTAAAATATTCTTCAAGGGTTGTTTCTATTAATAGATTTAAAGAATCTATTCTGTTGTCATACATTTTATCTTTTACAATCATTTCTCACTTTTTTTATTTATGATAGTCAACTATCTATTCTGGTTGGATGTCGCCAACGGGTTACCACTAAATCCCCGTAAATATACCTAATTTCATTTATACCTCCTATGAGAGGGATAAGACCTTCTGAGATTATTTTTCGGGGTTCAAGATGTGTCGGGAGTGGAGTTCAAAGATGGCTTATCCCTTCTTGGGTCAATTAAAACGTGTTTCATTGTCACGCAAATAGTACATGGCTTCTTTTACTGCTTGCGTTGGGTTTTTGGGATTGAAACCCAGCTCTTTTCGTGCTTTTGAAATATCAAAGTCTTGCTGAAGTCCCGAAAACATAGCGATGTCTTTGGTGGTCAACAAAGGTGCTTTACCGCTTATTTTGCTTCCAATTTCCATCAACCACGCCACCCCAAACAAAATGGGTTTGGGTACAGCAGTGGGTAGTTTTATTTTTAATTCGGGAAAAAGTTCCTGCGCGATTTTTGTGGTTTCTTTGAGAGAAGTACATTTTTCGTTGGCCAAAATATAACGTTCGCCATTTCTACCTTTTATAGCGGCCAAATAACACCCCTCTGCCACATCTTTTACATCAATCCAATTGAGGGTAATGTTGGTTTCGACCGGAATTTGCTTCTTCAAAATCAAATGTATAATGTTGTAAGACACATTGAGCGGGGCAAATGCTTCGCCGCCAATCATTCCTGACGGCAATACCGCCACTAGCTCAATGTCGTGTTTTTTTGCCAACTCAAACGCCAGTTTTTCTCCGTCATTTTTTGAATTGTAATACATATCTCTGCGGTCGGGATTATAGCCATTTTGTTCTTTGGTAGGGAGTCTGGAATAATCCAAAGCCGCCACCGAACTCACGTATACAATACGCTTTACCCCTGCTTCGGCGGCGGCCTCTATCATATTTTTTGTTCCTGAGAGATTTACGTCGTAGATTTCTTTTTTTGGGTCTTTTGCCCAAAGTTTAAAAGCAGCCCCCACAGCATAAAATGTCTCGACGCCTTGCAATGCTTTTTTCAAAGATGGCTTATTTGTGATGTCGGCTTGTACAACTTCGCAATCCAATCCCGTAAAAGGTTCTCTGTTTTTGAGGTTACGAACCGACGCCCGAACAGGTACGCCTTTTTCAATCAGCAACCTTACTAAGTTGTTGCCCAAATGTCCGTTTGCTCCTGTGACCAATGCTAAATTTTGCTGTGCCATATTTTTAAAGTTTTAATGATGGCACAAAATTCTATCGACCAAGCTTAAATCTACTTCACAAATGTTACTTAATCATTTCTTTTCGTATTCGGCTCAGGCTTTTGGGGTTCATCCCCAAAAAAGAGGCGATGTATTGGAGCGGAACGTTGTGCAAAATAGCGGGATAGTTGTCCATCAGTTTTTGATAACGTTGTTCTGCTGTAAGAGTAGCCAACTCCCTTGAGCGGTTTTCGTTGTACGCAAGTGATTGTTGAAAAACCGAAATACTAAAATCTTTAAATGCAGGGCTTTGCTGCGTCAATAGCTCCAAATTAGCTTTTGTAATTCTTAGCAAAGCACATTCCGTAATACATTCTAGGTTTTCGGGGGCCTTGGTCTGATGGATAAAATTGAAATAGGAGGTAATAAATCCAGGCGGACAATTGATATGAGTCGTAACTTCCTCGCCTTTGTCATTGTAGTGAAACAGCCGCACAAAGCCCGACACCACAAAATACAAGTGTTTTGGAATTTTGCCTTCTTCTTCTATCACGCGGTTTTTGGGAAAAAGCACAGGTTCAAAATACTGCTCACACAATACTTGATCAGCATCGGTGAGGGTGATGCTTTCCGCTATGAGTTTTAGTAGTTGTGCGTGCATTTGACAAAATTATGAAAATGACAAAAGTGGCGATTTTGCCAAGAATCTTGCTTTAGAGAACCAATATTTGATTGGAAATAAAAATATCTTTGAAGTACAAAACCGCCACTTTTGTCAAAATGATGCTAGCCGTTATTTTTATTTTCTTTTGTTATAGTTCACAAAAACTTCAAACTCCACTACATCAATATTGACTGAAATGAGAGTTTTATTATACAACTATTTTATAAAGGTGAACTATCAGAAACGTACCCTTTAACTTCTTCACCATTTATTTCTGTTGTTACTCTATAAATTTTAAAGGGCTTTTGTTTTAATAACTCAAAAACACCATTTAATTCATCTTTATCCAAATTTTCATTATTTGGCAATTTTAAGGTGTAATATTTATCTCCAACTGCTTTGTGAATATTACTTTTTAGTTTTTTCAGTTTACTGTTTATTATTTTTACATTTTTATCAGAAACCTCTTCTTCTTGTAATGTAATCGAATTACAATTATTTATATATGCAATCAACATCGGCAAACTAACTGTTGTATCTTCAAAATACGTCCTTCCAAGAAAATTATTATCTTCGAATTCAATAATTGACGAATTTGTATATTGTATTGCTAAATCTCTTGCCGTTTGAAAGTCGGTAAACTTTGCTGACTTACGACCTTTTGGTGGTTTATTGACTAGATAGAATCCTTTTTCAGGTGTGCTTCTGCTTTCAATTACTCCGTCGGTTTTTAACTTATCAAAGACTTTTTTTCCCCAGAAATCATAATTCAATTTTACATAAATTGATTCTTTTATATCTTTATATTCAATTATACGATGAAAATATGCTTTAGCTATTCTCAAAATTTCATCTAACTGATCATCTGTAGCATTCTTAGGCGGAAGAACTTCATAATGATTAAATTTTCCGTCATAAAAAACTTCTTTTATACTATCATGCCAATTTTGACTTTTGTAATATTCAATCAAACTATTAGTAAAATCATTGCCGTAAGCATTTTCACTGAAGCCCATTAAATCACTTGACAAATCATAGCTATTCATAGTTAGCAATGATTTTCTGTCAGCATTAGCTTTAGCATTTAATGCTTCTTCATAAGTATCATATATTCCGATACAATGCGCTAATTCATTAGAAGTTACATACCATTCATCGGTATAAAAAAACCAAAGTTTGTGTACTGCGTATTTGCTCATATTAATAAATTTTGATTTTGTTTAGCACTATTTGGGTAATCAAATCCATTGTTCATCCAAGGTTCAAATCTCATCCTATCGAACAATTGATTAGGCTTAATATTAAAGTTTTTAATTTCCGGTTCTCTTTTGAGTATTTTGGGCACGATTTCATTGATGAACCAACTATTATGAGTTATCAAAAGCGACTTAATACTACCCGTATTTGCCAAAGGTGAAAGTAGTAAATCTGAAAGCTCCTTATCATCTTTATAAGAGGCAAAAAAATCATTAAATCTTTGTAAATCATCTTTTTCTTCTTCAATAGCCATTACAAAATCATTCAATGTTGGAATAAATCTATCCCTATAATCAGGCAAAATATGATCTTGTTCACACAAATCTTTAACGTTCACTAGTTTATTATCTGAATTTTTTATGGTGTGGCCAAAAATAGGTATTATTACTCTCTTTACTCCCCACATCGTATGCAGAATTCGATGTCTATTATCACTACATAATTCTTTAGTGCAATCAATAAAATCATGTATTGAATAGTAATCTTCAATAATTCCACTTCTTCGCCTAACTGATATTTCCGAATGTTTATAAGCGTTCAAAATATTATTTATGTTTTATGTAAGTTGATTTAGCTTAATTTCTCAAAATAATGCGGCTAAAATAGCCACCAACCTCTACGCAAATGTAATTAATCTCACCCACATCCGCTACGGCCGTACTTTGTTTTAATGCTTTGAATAACATAGGGCCGCTCCCTCTAACCATATTACCCCAAAAAGTTTGGCTCTTTGTAATTGGCTTTCTCAAACAAAGATGACAAAAGTTGGATGATTCCTAGTACCTTAGTGTTTATTTTAACCGCATAGGTATGACTTTTGAAGAATTAAATCTCAACAAACCACTCCTCAACGCCCTCTCTGACTTAGGACTTACTACCCCTACTACGATCCAACAAAAAGTGTTTTCGGTGGTGATGTCGGGGCAAGATGTGTATGGAATCGCTCAAACAGGTACGGGCAAAACCTTTGCTTACTTATTGCCCTGCTTGCGCCAATATCAGTTTTCGAAAGAAAAAAATCCCCGATATATTATTCTGGTTCCTACCCGCGAGTTGGTGACTCAAGTGGTAGAGTCGGTCAAAAAACTATCTACTTATCTCAATCTGAGAGTAGTAGGTGTATACGGCGGTGTCAACCTAAAACCCCAAGCTTTGGAAGTCTCCAATGGGGTGGATGTACTCGTTGCCACGCCTGGCCGTTTGGTAGATTTGCTTTCGAGTGGGGTTATCAAACCCAATACCGTCAAAAAATTGATCATCGACGAAGCCGACGAAATGCTCAATTTGGGCTTTCGTGCCCAGCTAAAATTGATTTTGGACGCCCTGCCCGAAAAACGTCAAAATTTACTTTTTTCGGCCACTATCACCGAAGAAGTAGAACAATTGATGACCCAGTACTTCAACAACCCCACCAAAGTAGAGGCCGCGCCTACGGGCACACCGCTCGACAATATCTACCAAATGGCCTATGAAGTCCCTAATTTTTATACCAAAGTCAACTTGCTAGAGCTGCTGCTCGAACACGACCCCGAAATGCACAAAGTGCTGGTGTTTGTGGCAACGAAGCAATTGGCCGACCAATTGTACGAGCAAGTGGAGAAAGATTTAGGAGAAAAAATAGGCGTGATACACTCCAACAAAGCCCAAACGCAACGTTTTGAGGCAGTAAATCGCTTTCAGAGTGGCGACTGCCGAGTGCTGATTGCTACGGATGTTATTGCAAGAGGCTTGGATGTGTCGGAAGTATCGCACGTCATTAATTTTGATTTGCCCGAACTTCCCGAAACCTATATCCACCGCATCGGACGGACAGGAAGAGCCGATAAAAAAGGGATTGCGATAAGTTTTGTTACCGAAAAAGAAAAGGAACAACAAGAAGCTATCGAAAGCCTCATGAAACTTCCGATTCCAGTGCGGCCTTTGCCCAAACTTCTTGAAATATCCGAAGAGCTTACCGACGACGAAAAGCCCAAAGGTTTTATGAAAACTATTGAGGTAAAAATCGTTAAGAGCGACACTTTTGGCGGAGCTTTCCACGAAAAATCAGAAAAAAATCAAAAAGTAAACGTGCGCCGCAATCACGCCAAAGAAATGATGAAAAAATACGGAAAGCCGATCAAAAAAACCCGTAAATCTTAATGCCTTAAAACAGCAAATTTCCACCAAATCAAGTATATCCGCCTTCATTTTGCCTTCCTAAGTTTTAGACTTTTTAGGTTTAGCCTATAAAAAAAATGAAGGAAAAGTGCTTGATTTTGGTGTTGCTGTGGAGTAGCGGGCTATTTATAGCGGCGAGTTATTCGCCTTTTCATGCTCCCCCTCAACGCCCCTTAGATATTTGGGCTTTTCGGTCGGTTTTGGATAAAAAACCACGGATGCTCACCATCGCTCTCCACCAAGAATGCTACCTTGCCTATGATTTGACCCAATGCAAAATCTACAAAGTGTGGAAGGGGGGAGTCGCGATGGACGGAGCCGCCTATACCAACAAAAAAGATGTTCAACCTACTTCGTGGGGGGCGCCTTATCTGCTTGACAGCCTTCAGCCTTTTCGGTGGAATATCCAGATTTCTCAACAAACGCACACACCTAAGCCCCTTTATAAGGGTTATGTTTTCAGAAATCAGCAGATTTATCTACAATACGCCTTTGTTCTTCCTTCTCGCGATACCATTTGGGTAGAAGAAAGACCCGAATTTGTAAAAAACAAAGAGGGAAAACCGACTTTGGAGCGCGTTTTCAAAACAACTCGTGTACCACAGGGGGTACAAATCACATTGCAATCTCCTCAGACCAAGATTGTTTTAGCACCCAACGCCGAGACTTCTTTTGTTCATACTTTTGACCCGCTACCCGACCAAGCTCCTCCTACACCTACCCAAACTTTTGCACACGTAGGCAGAGCATTGATGGAAAAAAGCGATTGTTTTGTTTGTCATAAAATCGCCGAAGATGAGGTAGGGCCATCTTTCCAAAAAGTGGCCCAACGCTACCAAAACGACAAAAAAACCACCGAGAAGCTCGTCGAAAAAATCAGAGACGGTGGCACAGGTGTGTGGGGAAATGGCGTCATGAATTCTCATGCGTTGCTTACGGAAGGCGACCTTACGGCAATGGTCAATTATATCTTTACGCTCAAGCCCAAAGCCGCTCCTGCCCCTAAAACTACCACCTCCAAAGACCCCTCTCCTACTCGCCCTACCAAGCCGGGCTTTGGGATGCCGCTAGAAGGGGTACACCCAAGTTATGATTTGCAAACACTCCACACCCCACGCTTCAACCCTCGCGTGGGAGCCATCGCTTTTTTGCCCGATGGGCGCTTGTTGGTCACCACTTGGGACACCGTAGGGGGAGTGTATGTATTGGACAATGTCACTACCGGAGATACCAACCAAATCACCGTCAAACGCATCGCCTCTGGCTTGGCCGAACCTCTTGGGATAGAAGTGGTTGATGGCAAAATATATGTACTTCAAAAACAAGAGTTAACCCAGCTTATCGACCACAACAACGACGACATCATCGACGAATACCGCGCTATTTGTCATGGTTGGGGAGTCACGGCTGATTTTCATGAATTTGCTTTTGGACTGGTTCAAAAAGACGGATTTTTCTACGCTACTCTCTCCATGGCAATGCGCCTCAAACCCGACGAAAAGCAACTTCCCGACCGGGGCCGAACTATCAAAATAAGCAAAGATGGTAGTTTTGAGTCGGTAAATTATGGACTGCGTACCCCCAATGGCATCGGGCTGGGAGTAGATAATGAGCTATTTGTGACCGATAATCAAGGGCAGTGGCTACCAGCCAATAAGCTCATTCATATCAAAAAAGACGAATATCACGGCATGGAGTGGGGATGGCTCCACCACGAAGCTCCGCCTAAAATGGCTTTACCCGCTATTTGGCTACCCGAACATGAGATTGGAAATTCGCCTTCTGAGCCTGTTTTGGTCAAGGAAGGCCCCTACCAAGGGCAATTGCTGCATGGCGATGTCACTCATGGCGGTATCAAACGCGACTTTTTAGAAAAAATAAAAGGGGAATACCAAGGAGCTGTGTTTCGGTTTTCGCAAGGTTTTGAAGCGGGCGTCAATCGCCTTAGATGGGGGCCTGACGGAGCGTTGTACGTAGGCGAAGTGGGTATGGTAGGCGGTGGTTGGAGCTGGCACGATAAGGTACGAGGGCTTCAAAAAATCAAATACAATGGCAAATCTACCTTCGAAATGCTGGCCATAAGGGCTAAAAATCGCGGTTTTGAAATAGAATTTACCCAACCTCTCGCGGAATCTCAACAGCTTCGTCCCAACGATTTTTTGATTCAGCAATGGTGGTATCAACCTACCAAAAACTACGGCGGCCCCAAGAGGGGTTTGACTACCCTATCGATTGCCCAATGGACTATTTCGAAAGACCGCAAACGACTTTATCTTGAAATCCCTCATTTAAAAAAAGAACACGTGATTTATTTCCGCCTTCCTGACGATTTGAAAAGCCAAACCGGTAACGTCTTGTGGTCGTCGGAAGCATGGTATACGCTCAACCGCATTCCCGATTGATTTCCCAAACCTTTTCTATCCAAATGCTTGACAATCCTTCCCTCAATCGTCGCGAATTTATGAAATACAGCGCATCGATGATGGCTATCGGCCTCAATGAGCCTTCCTTCGCAGGTCTTTCTGAAAAACGCATTCATATCAAAAATGTAAGTGCCAATTTTGAACGCGAGCCCTTGACACCTTACCGATTCAAGGGAAGCGCTATTACGGATAGTTGGCAAGTAGCGGCCATGTTGGAGTCGAGCAGTGGAGTCCGAAAAGTAGGTTTAGGAACCCAAGGCGTATTGTGGTCAGATGCGCGCGTGTTTGCGTGGCATTCTGAAAGCGCTGGCAATGCCCTCATGTATGCCATGAGCGAGCACGCCCTTCAACTCGTCAAAGGCCAATCATTTACCAATCCTGTGACGCTCATGGAAGAGCTTTTGCCACAAGTATTGGCCTATGGCAAAAAAATCACGGGCATTAGCGACCTCCGCAAAACCTTTGCGCTCAATGCCTTGGTATGTGTTGACAACGCCGCTTGGATGCTCTATGCGCACGAAAACAACCTCAAAACTTTTGATGAACTCATTCCCACCGCTTATCGTGGAGGTTTATCAAATCGGCACTCCAAAGTAGCGAGTATCCCGTCTTTTAGCGTTGGCACTACCGCCGAGCAAATCAAAACCGCCGCCGACCAAGGGTATTTTATTATGAAACTCAAAACTGGCGCAGCAGGTACACAAAAAGAAATGTTGGAGAAAGACATTGCTTTTCTTACGGCTGTTCACAAAGCCATTGGTCATTACGAAACCCCTTATACGAAGACGGGCAAAATCCCTTATTATTTTGATGCCAATGGCCGCTATGAGCACAAAGACACGCTACTGAGGTTTTTGGATCATGCCAAAAAAATCGGTGCTTTTGACCAAATCGCCGTGGTAGAGGAGCCTTTTGAAGAAAGCAATGAGGTGTTTGTAGGAGACTTGGGCGTCAGAATCGCCGCCGATGAAAGCGCTCACACCGTGGAAGATGCCGCGCGGCGTATTGAGCAAGGCTACGCGGCCATAGCGGTCAAGGCCATTGCCAAAACCCTTAGCATGACCATGAAAATCGCCCAACTTGCTTACGAAAAAAACATCCCCTGCTTCTGTGCCGACCTCACTGTCAATCCTATTTTGGTAGATTGGAACAAGTCGGTGGCGGCGCGTTTACCGTCTTTTCCGGGCATGACTATCGGGCTTCAAGAAACCAACGGACATCAGTATTATAAAAATTGGAACAAACTAATGAGCTACCATCCCAAAGCCAACGGCTCATGGACACAAACCCAAAAAGGAGTCTATGAAACTGATGCTTCGTTTTATACCCAAAGTGCGGGTATCTTGGAAGATTCGGAGCATTATTTATCGCTGTTTCCAGTGTAACGTAACATTACCCCTTTTACGAATGCTACCACTTTTTTGGCCTCGAAGAGGCTCAAAGTTTGTAGCCAACAAGTCCCCACAAAAAACAAACGACTTCGGAGAAGTCAAAAGTTGATTTAGCAGAACATTCATTACATTGTTAAGTAAAAAAAGTTTTGTTTTTTACCCGCAGAAGTGCGCTGAATAATACAGACGCAGATTTTCGCTAAAAAAGGGCTTGAGACAGTCTCCTATCTGCGTTTGTCTGCGACTTTCAATCTGCGCCAATCGGCGGGTAAAATTTAAAAAACTTAGCTAACAATGCATTCATAGGTATAAAAAAAACCTTCTGCTCAGATTTGAAAGGTAGTACCTATTCAAACACAAATCAGAAGGTTTTTTATGAATCATCTACATTCGAGATGACTTTGCTATTTCTTAGGTGCTTTGTAAGTGATGCGGAAGAGCGCACCGTTCAAGTCGTCGGTCACAAACAGAGAGCCGTCGGGGCCTTGGGCAAGGCCGCAAGGACGGTGCTGAACCGGGCCTGTAGGTTTGGCGAGGTCAGTTCCGGCAAAATTGTCCGCAAAAATCTCCCATTTGCCCGAAGGTTTGCCATTTTTGAAAGGCACAAAAGCTACCATATACCCTTTTTTGAGCACGGGCGATTGACCATGAAAGGCAATAAAAGCGCCATTTTTGTATTTGGCAGGAAACATTTTTCCCGTGTAAAAAAGCAACGCATTGGGACCTAAGTGCGCCGGAAAATCCGCCACGGGGTCAATCGCCTTTTCGCCCCCTGTTTTTTTACCATCTCCTCCATATTCAGGACAAAGGATTTTCTTTTTCTGAAAAGGGTCATAATACACATACGGCCAGCCGGCATCATCACCTTGGTGCACTTCATACATGGTTTCGGCAGGAAGCTTTTCGCTGTCTTGGGGCGAGTAATATTGCGGAAAAGTATCATGAAATTTACCGCGACCGTGCATCATCACAAAAAGCGAATTAGTGCTCGTATTCCAATCTAGGCCGACTACATTTTTGAGTCCAGTAGCATACTTTACCCCATCACTGTATTGTTGGTTGAGTTGATTGGTTTTAAAACGCCAAATTCCCCCTACCGAATCCAACAACGGACAAGGGATTTTACCTTTGTTGGTGCCCGGTTCTTTACATATTTCATCAGGCGAGCCTATGTTTACATACACGTAGCCATTTTTATCGACCGCCAAATTTTTAGCTTCATCGCGCCCTTTCGCTACTAGCCCTTTGACAATCAATTCGGGATTGTTATAGTCAATTACCTCTTCTTTATCATTGAGTTTATAGCGATATACTCCCGTATTAGATGAAGCATACAAATAGCCGTCACGGATAAAAATCCCTGAGCCTTTATAGTCTCCAAAGCCAATTTTTTCGTCAATCACCCCGTCACCATTGGTATCTCTTAGGCGATAAATGGCCTTGCCGTCTTTGAGTTTATTGATTTTGACATAAATATCTCCACCCTTCGAAACTGCCAAGTGGCGCGGCGTTTCGAGGTCTTCGGCCAACAGGCTCACCGAAAAGCCCGCCGGCACTTTTATATCTACATTTTTAGGTTTATTGTGGGTAGCCCCAGGACCACTTTTATAGGCAGTCAACGTAGCCGCCGTAGCTACCAAAGCCCCCGCTACCATGATACGTACAGAAGAATTCATATAATAAAAAAAAGAGGTTGTTAAATACTTACTTTTCTATAAAGCAATTAAACCTCCGATTTTAACCCCGCTTCGTAAACAACCCTTCAAAATAACCACTAAACAACATACAGTATTTTCAAAATATAAGATATATTAGCTCTCGAATTCAGGAGAGGAGTCATGAAAAAATCTTATTATATACTAAAAAACGGAGTTATATCCCTAAATAACGAATCATTAATTATTGAAGACAACGCTCATAAAAGTCATAAATTAGAAAAGCTAATAGGTATATCAAGTGTTGTGTATGGGGTTTCAACTGCCTTGAAAAGTTATGAAGAAAAAGACGCTTTAAACCTTTTTTTTGGAATATTTTTAGCAATATTCTGGACAGGTCTTTTGATTCATTATTTCTTTAGAATCACAAACCGTTCTGAATTTTCGCTTCGCGAAATAAAAAGAGTAGAATTAAAAAAGAATCGGTGGGACATAACAATAACAGCCCGATTTGTTGTTTCTAGGCAACAAATCAGGCTTATTTACATTGATAGTTCAGAAAAAAATCTTCAAAAGCTAATCCAAGACCTCCGAAATCATGACATTGAAGTGATTGAATGAAGCCTCAATCACTTCACTTCTGTAAAATTCAACTTGGGAAGTTTCATCGCATTTTCGATGAGTTTTATTTCTACTTCTAGGATACCTACTTCTGATTTTACGTCTATTTTTTCCCAGTCATCAGTAGGCATATGATAGTCGTCGTGCCCCCCTGTATGAAAAAACAAAACAGGGAGCTTTTTGGTATAAAACGACGCGTGATCCGCCCCACCGCTACCCGAACGGTCAGTAAAAAATTTGATGCTTCCCGTCACCCCTTTAAACACCTCAGGCCAGGCGTCGCTTGTGCCATAGCCACCAATTCCTACCCCACGGTCAGCATTATAACGGCCAATCATGTCCATGTTGACCATGAAATTGATTTTATCCAAAGAAAGCGTCGGATTGTTTACAAAATACCTCGAACCCACCAACCCTAATTCTTCAGCTCCAAAAGCGATAAAAAGAAAATTGTAAGGTTCTTTGGCTTCGTTTTTAGAAAAATAACGTGCCAATTCCAACAGCCCCGCCACTCCAGAGGCGTTGTCGTCGGCACCATTGTGAATCTGCCCCACGGCTTTGGGGTCGCGTAAGCTCCCTTGTTTTCCTTCTCCCAAGTGGTCATAGTGTGCCCCAATCACAATCGTATAAGGCGCACCATTATCCAAAAAACCCAGTACATTGTTGGCTTGACGAATGCTATCAGGCACTACTACTCTTCTGACTTTGGCCGTAAAAGGCTGCAAAAAACCGTTGGTGCCGAGTGGTTTGAGACCTAGTTTCTTAAAATTTTTGGTGATGTATTTGGCCGCCTTGGCGTTTTCTTTGCTTCCAGTACCTCTCCCTTTCATTTTATCGACAGAGAGGTATTTGATATGTTTGATAACCATATCTTCGGAGGGACTTTGACCCAAGACCGAAAAAGAGACAAGCAATAAAAAAATGGCGCGTAGTTTTTTCATGTAATTTTTTTGAGGATAATCAACCCCGCAAAGATAAGGCGATTATTCCTTAAAGAAATACATCACTAGCATCAAGGCCGTTGTGTCGCCCGTGTTGAGGGGCTTGTGGGGGAGGTTGGCATCAAAGAAAATCGAATCCCCCGCTTTCAGAGCGTATCTTTGATCGCCTACGATGTACTCTACTTGTCCACTGATAACGTACTTATACTCAAAGGCATTGGTCTTTACCATAAAAGACCTGGTCGCTTTAGGAGCCAATTCGAGTATCACAATATCGGTAGGGAGATTTTGGATGTTGCGCGTCATCACTCGGCGGTATAAAAAGCCTTTTGATTGTTCTTTTTCGAAGGGATGATACTCTTCACTTCTTTTCACAATCACCTTACTTTCGGAAGCTTGCTCTACATCGGCAAAGAAATCATTTAAGTCCACCCCCAACGAACGAATCAGGTTGATAAGTACCAAAAGCGACGGAATAGTACGATTGTTTTCGATTTGGGAGATAAGTCCTTTGCTCACTTGAGCGCGGTCGGCAAGCTGCTGAATAGTGATTCCTTTGGATTTACGATAATCTTTAAGTTTACTACTGATTTGCAGGATTACTTCATTGGCCATAAAACTCAAAGATAGTTTAAGTGGGTATTAAATAATAACGTAAGAGATAGTTTTAAAACCCCAAAATAGTCTATTGTTACTTATCTACCGACACTTTCTAGGCAAATACCGCAATCATTTTTAGGAAGCGGTTTTGTTTTGTAATTTTCCTTTCTAAAATATTTCCTCATGAAAAGCCCCTTTTGGCGTATAGGTATCCATCTATTATTGGGAGTATCGTTTTTGGTTTTACCCTATATATTTGCCCCCAATGGTCTGGGTCAAATAGCACAAGTGGCCCATAACCCCCATGAACGCACTAATCTTTTTGCATATATCCTGATGTTGGGCTTTTTTTATCTCAACTATTATGTACTTATCCCTAAGCTTTATTTCACCCAAAAATATATTTATTATGCCCTAAGTATATGCGTTTCGTTTGGGATTATCGTCGGCATGTTGTTGTCGATAGATAGACAAGATATTTTAGAAACTACTACTCACTTGGAAGTGCCACCGCCACCCTCACCTCACTTCCCTCCGCCACCTCCTCCTAAATCATATCAGCAAAAACCTCCTTTGGGATTTGAATTGAGTCATGCCTTGTTTTTGTTTTTAGTGGGCATTTTTGTGTCTCTTTCTCTTCAAATCAACGAGCGACTCCGCCAAACCGAACGCGAAAATCTAAACACTAAGCTTTCGTTTTTGAAAGCCCAAATCAATCCTCATTTTTTGTTCAATACGCTCAATACGATTTATTCGTTGGCCATTGAGCAGTCGCCCCGTACCGCCGATGTAGTCGTAAAACTTGCCGCTTTGATGCGGTATGTGATGCGTGAAGCAGATACCGAAAAAGTGCCTTTGGCTAAAGAACTTGAATACATCGATAATTATGTAGCCCTTCAACAACTACGCCTCGACGAAACCGCCGCTATTGATTTCAAAATCGAAGGATACCCCAATGGGCTCCAAATTGCACCGCTTATTTTGATTTCTTTTATCGAAAATACTTTCAAATATGGTATCAATCCCCAAGAAAAATCAATTGTGAAGATTCATCTTTCGATTGAAAAAAGTATTTTGCATTTACATACTTTCAACAAAAAAGTAAGGAGATTTCATGACGAAGAAACCTCTAGCGGAATTGGCCTTGAAAACGCCAGAACGAGACTAGGCTTGTTGTATCCCAACAAAAACTTATTGTTTGTTAATGAAACCGATGAGGATTTTACGGTAGAGTTAACTTTGGAGTTGAGTTGATATGTTTTTTTTATAACGATTCACTGATGGGTTGAAGCGTATTTACTGGTATTCAAAAAATTCATTTACAGGCTGGTAGCCTGTGCTACATATTTATTTATAATTTATTGACAGGCTGGTAGCCTGTGCTACAATATGCTCAAAGCTGTTGCTGTCGACGACGAACCTCCCGCTTTACGGGTCATCAAACATTTTTGTGGTCAAGTGGATTTTATTACCCTTGAAAAAACATTTTTGCGTACCGACGAAGCCCTCGCTTACCTTACTAATCAGGAGGTTGATTTGATTTTTTTGGACATTAATATGCCGTCTATGTCGGGCATTGATTTTTATAAAATCCTGCCCAAAGAAGCAATGGTGGTTTTCACTACGGCTTATGCAGAGTATGCCGTGGAAGGATTCAACCTCAATGCTGTCGATTATTTATTGAAACCTTTTACTTTCGAACGTTTCTTACAGGCGGCACATAAAGCCAAAGAGTATCATCAATTTCTTAAAAATGCCTCCGCTGCCCCCGAAGCGCCTCAGTATTTGTTTATCAAGGCAGATTATCGGGTGTATAAGATTGCTTTTGGTGAGATTTTATTCATTGAGGGCTTGGATGATTATCTCAAAATCCACCTTGAGACTGGCAAGCCTATCGTAGCCCGTATGACCATGAAAACAATGGTAGAAAAACTCCCTGCTGCTGATTTTATGCGGGTACATCGGTCTTTTATCGTCCCTTTCAAATGGATTGAATCTGTTCGTAACAAAATCATCACGCTCCGGGGCGAAGAAATCCCCATAAGTGCGAGCTACGAAGCCGATTTTTTCAAACGTTTTCAACCCTAAATAAACAATAAGGCTCCATTTTTAGGTACCTTTTTTTTTAAGATTAACTTTTCTAAAAATAATTACCATTAGCAACGCCCAGCTGTAGCCTTGCGTACTGTGTATTGTCAAAAGACAATCTTTATACGTTTTGTCAATCACTTTTACCCTCATTCTCTATTTGAATTTGCTCAAACTCTCCCTGTTTTTTCTTTCACCTTAAACTAAAAACAGACAATGAGTAACATTGCAAAATTCACCGTGGGGAGTGTGATAGCCTTCGCTTTGATGGTAGTGAGTTGCAAACAAAACGACCTCGACCCACAAAATACAAACCCAAGTACCACTACTACCACCACTACAGCCGATATTCGCGATTCGCTGTTGGCCTATATGCAGGATGTGTATCTGTGGTATGATAAACTTCCTTCCAACTTCAATCCGCGCTCTTATGCTACCCCCGAAAGTGAAATGGATGCACTCCGGGCTTATCAACCGCTCGACCAATGGTCTTTTGTAGAAAAAGCGAGCTCGTTCAACAGTTATTTTTCTGATGGCGAAACGAGCGACTTTGGGTTTTGGATTAAATATGACGCCAACAACGACCTACGCGTGAGATATGTCTACGCCCAATCACCCGCTGGAAAAGCAGGTGTCGAACGCGGCTGGAAACTTACTACTATCAACGGGCAATCTGTCAAATCGCTTTCGGACGATGCTCTCATCAGTGCTTTTTATGAAGCGACTTCTACTACATTTGGTTTCCAAAAACCTGACGGTAGCACCGTAACAGCCCCTCTTACGACCGTCACTTATACGCTCAATACGGTACTATACAATAAAGTATATGAAGTAGCCGGCAAAAAGGTAGGGTATTTTGTGTTTAATAGTTTTACAGGAACACCTTCTCAAAACGAACTCAAAACTGTATTAAGCACTTTTGAAGCGGCGGGTGTCAATGAAATGATTGTGGATTTGCGTTATAATGGCGGTGGAGATGTAGATACCCAAGTTATGCTCGCTAATGCCCTTGCCCCTAGTTCGGTTAGTCGGTCGTCGGTGATGTTTAGTTATCTTCACAATACGAAGCTTTCGGCTTGGAACGAAACCATCCGATTCTCCAAAACTGGCTCCCTGAATCTTTCTAGGATATTTTTTATTACTTCGGCGGCATCGGCCTCTGCTTCGGAGTTGCTCATCAACAATCTCAAACCCTACCTCGACGTAAAAACCCTCGGCAAAACCACTCACGGCAAACCCGTTGGAATGTACGGTTTTGAAGTGATGGATTATGTCATAGCTCCCATAGCCTTCAAAACAGTCAATGCCAAGAATGTAGGAGATTATTATGATGGCATCGCAGTGGATGCCGATGTAGCGGATGGACTTGATAAAAACTGGGGTGACCCGCTCGAAAGTTGCCTCGCTAGTGCTTTGAATTATATTCAAACAGGCAGCTTTGCCACTACCACTCAAGCTAGAATATCGGCCGAAACTGAAGCCTCCAACCGCCCATTAGATCAAAAATCGGTGCGCGATTTAGTGGTCAAAGCACCCGCCATAAAGTAAAATTCACCGCAACAAAAACCTCATTTACCTCAATTGGCGGCCATGACACAACGTCATCATATGATCTAACGTATTGGTAAGTGAAAAACAATCACATCTCCAAATAAACACAAAGAACATGGAACGTAAGGATTTTTTGAAAAGAAGCTTGTCAGTCTTAGGAATCGCGACCGTAGCCCCGTTGGTAGGAGCTTGCAGCAAAGACAGCGTTGACCCCATTACGACTGGAGGCACTACTACCAACCAAGGCTCCACCAATGGCACTACGGGTGGCACCTGTGACGTGACTCCCTCCGAAACCGAAGGCCCCTTTCCTACCAAAACTCCTAGCTCGCTTGTCATGAAAGACATTCGTTCAGACCGAACGGGGGTTCCGATGACTGTGGCTATTACTATCAAAAATAAAAACAGCAGTTGCGCAGCTTTAGAAGGAGCTATCGTGGATATTTGGCACTGCGACAAAGACGGCAACTATTCTGAATACGGTGGTACAGGCATGCAAAGTACCAATTATACTTCAGTACACTTCTTGAGAGGTCGCCAAACTACTGATGCTAGTGGGGCAGTCTCTTTCACAACGATTTTTCCGGGATGGTATTCGGGAAGAGCCGTCCACATCCATGTTCATATTTATAACGCTAGTGGCAAATCATTGTTGGTGACTCAGATTGCTTTTCCTGCCACGGTATGCGACACGGTGTTTATGACCGCTACCAATTTTTATACCAAAGGAAAAGCCGACACCACCAACGAAAGAGACAATATATTTAGTGACGGCTATACCAACGAATTAGCCACCGTAACAGGTAGCGTCGCCAACGGATATGCTCTCACTCACACCATTGTAGTAAGTGCCTAAGCCATGAAAGGTATTATCAGTTTATGTTATCAAAAAGTGATTGATGCTTCTTCACAAAAAGCATGGGACAAGTTCGTGTTTGACGATACTTATCTTGAGTTTTTTATGAGAGCCCAATACTTTGACCCTCAGGGACAATACACTACTCTAAAGGCTCTAGAGGAAAACATTCCCCAAGCCCACCAAATTCATGGTATGGTGAGTACAGCAGCTATGGGATATCTCCAACAACTAAAAGATATCATGCCAGAGATAGTGAATGCACATGGCAAGTTGTGTCTTTCATTTAAGCGTTTTAAATTTGAAATCATCCATTCTCACATCCAAAATAAAAGCGAGCACAAAATCGCTATTTATTTTTATAGTGAGCCTCTTACTTGGATTGATTCCGTAGGCAACCATCTTTTGGTTGCCTATGGAAATCAAACAGAAGCAATTAAAAATGGCATAGATGTTGCTACAGACATCATTGATTTACAACCTAATCTGAGCATTTCTTTTTTCAAAAAACACTTACCCTATGATTTCCCAACCTGAAGCTACCATTTTTTTGGCTGAGCAGCGCGGCCATTCTGAAGTAGATTGGTTCCGAAGTTTTCATATCTTCAATTTTGGTGAATACCACGTAGAGCATCGTCAACCTTTTGGCACTTTACAGGTTTTTAATGACGACACACTCGCTAGCCAAAAAAGCCTCTCTATGAACGTCGATGACAATATGGACGTAATTTTGTTGCCTTTGGTAGGAGCAATAGAATATGAAAATAGTTTAGGAGAGGCAGGTATCTTAGAAGCAGGTCAAGTACAGATTCTGAAATCCTCACCTTCTCTCACTTATAAGCTTACCAATCCCTATTCTGACGACCTTATCAATTTTTTGCAGATTTGGATTAAAAACGAAGGTGAGTCTTCCTCTCCTCAATTGAATAATTTCACCTTTGACTTTAAGAAAAAAAACCAACTCTCACCTCTTTTTTCCACCCAAGCTCACGGTTGGTTGGGACGTTATGATGGCCGCGCCGAAGACACGTATCCCTTACTGGACGAGACTCACGGAGTATTTGTATTTGTGATTGAAGGGGCATTTGAAGTACAAAACCGTTTATTGCATCCTCGTGATGGTTTGGCTCTTTCACAAGTATCGGAAGTTGAGTTTGAAGCACTGTCAAACAATGCTATCATTCTCATCATCGAATTGCCGATGTAAATCTCATAACATAATTATATATCTCTTTGCGACTCATTTTCGTTCATGAATTGCGTTTTCATTGGATATGAATTGGTTTAGTCTTAGTAGCTTAATCCGATTATGATAACTTATGGCAGCCCTCGCAATTCTTAACGAACAAACCAAAACCGTCACACTTTTTGCCAAACTCTTCTTTTATGGAAGTGAGGCAAAAGAAACAATAGCCTTCAAAATCACCGAAGAAATTCGGACGATGTACCACGAGCCAAAAGGCATTGTCCTACTCTATAACATTCCCTACTCTATCAACTTTCAAATTGATTTTGAAATAGTTAGTTTAGAACAAGCGTTTGGATTGGCGTATCAAAACACGGATTTTAGATACAATTTCGTACGTATCGAACCTCAAAACCACGTGACACGTTCGTTCATGGGATTTGGATTAGGCGACAACGTGGGTCATTGGATTACCTCCGACAACCTAGGACAATCTACTACTGCCGCGCACGAGTTTGGTCACGCTCTTGGCCTAGACCACCCCGTGCTTACAGATTTTCGCGGGCTTGGCAATCCTGGCATTATGTCGCCACGCGGCACCCTCGTCGATGCGCATCTACAGTGGAGTCCCCTTGCCAAAGCAGGCGAATACGGCGGCACCCTCAATCCTATACATCGGCGTGTACAAGCCTACGAAATTGAAGCTATTTTTGAGGGAGTTGTTTTTGACGACCAAGGCCACGCAAAGATTGGTTATCTAAGCAATATTTTGTTTTCAGAAAATGGGGAAGTCCTCCGTTTTATCGTGTAAAAACTTGGAAAGTCTAACTCATGTCATTCCAAAAAGACTTTCCAAGTTTGAAATGAGCCTTAAAAACAAAACTTGGAAAGTCTGGTTAGAACCCCTCTACTAGTTTTGCATCAGACTGAGTTTGCGATAAAAGCCTTTTTCTTCCATCAACAAATCGTCGTGCGTGCCACGTTCGATGATTTTTCCGCCGCTCAATACCAAAATCTCGTCAGCATGTTGAATAGTGCTCAAACGGTGCGCAATTACCAGCGTAGTACGGTTTTTCATTAGATTGGTCAAGGCTTCTTGTACCAATTTTTCAGATTCAGTATCAAGGGCCGAGGTGGCCTCATCTAAAATCAATATAGGGGGGTTTTTGAGAATAGCGCGTGCAATACTCAATCGCTGACGCTGCCCACCCGAAAGCTTCGTGCCTCGGTCTCCGATAACGGTCTGATAGCCTTCGGTTTGCTCAATGATAAATTGGTGCGCATTCGCGATTTTGGCGGCTGCTATTACCTGCTCTTCAGTAGCCTCAGTTCCAAAAGCGATATTGTTGTAAATGCTATCGTTAAATAAAATTGATTCTTGGGTCACTATGCCCATAAGGTCGCGGAGCGATTTGGTGGTTACTTCTCGCAAGTCTACGCCATCGATTTCAATTTTTCCTTTTGTAGGGTCATAAAAACGCGGAATCAAATCCGCAATCGTGGATTTGCCTCCTCCTGATGAACCTACTAATGCGATAGTTTTACCTTTTTTGATTTTGAAAGAAATATCCTGCAATACGGGAATCCCCTTTTCGTACTCAAAAGACACATTTTTGACCTCAATCATATTTTCAAAACCACGAATTTCGGAAGCTCCTGGTTTATCATTTACTTCGATAGGGGTATCTATCAGTTTCATGATACGCTCGCCCGAAGCCACGCCGCGCTGAATCCCGCTGATGGCGTTGGAAATCTCTTTAGCTGGACGCAACACTTGAGAGAAAATAATAATGTAGGTAACAAAGGTTGAAGGTGAAAGCTCAAAATTGTTGGACAATACCATCGAGCCACCGTACAATAAAATCCCCGCTACGACCGACACCCCCATAAACTCTGACATAGGAGGGGCGAGCTCTTGGCGAAAGACCATTTTCAGCAGGGCATGACGATAACTTTGGTTTTCATTTTCAAAACGTTTTCTGATTACTTTTTCGGCATTAAATCCTTTCACCACCCTAATCCCCCCAAAAGTTTCGTCCAGCACTCCGATGATATTGCTGAGTCGCTGCTGCACTTCCGAAGCAGACTCTTTGAGTTTTTTGGCCAAACTCCCAATAATAACCCCTGACAATGGAATGACCACCAATGTAAAAAAAGTCAGCTTTACCGACATGGCAAACAACGTAACAAAATAAAAAATCAGGGTAAAAAGCTCCTTAAACAACGCACTGAAGGCTCGCCCGAGAGAGTTTTCTATTTCTTGTACATCGGTAGTGACGCGGGCTATCAAGTCGCCTTTGCGCTCGTTGGAGAAAAAAGAAAGGCTCAATCGAATGGCATTGTCAAAAACAGCCTGTCGAAGTTGGGCCACCGTATGGGCTTTAAAATTTTCGATGATGCGAATCGATATGTACCGAAATACATTAGCTAAAAAAACACAAAGCAAAATAGCGCCACACACAAACTGCAATGCCCCCAACTTTCCGTAATTCTGGATGGCATTTCCAAAATAATATTGAAATAAATCTACCAGATACTCAGCATCGAATCTAAACGCTGGAAATACAAGCTTGGCAGGAATCTGGGCTTTGCCAAAAAGCACATCCAAGAGGGGTTGAATCAAGGTAAAATTGAGTACACCAAACAAGCTACCCAATAATGAAGTAAAAAAGTAAGGCCCTACATATCGGCTTAGAGGGCGTGCATACTGTAAAATGCGCCAGTAAATTTTCATGACGCAAAGGTAGGGGTTTTTGGGAGTGACTACAAAACATGCAGGAAGTTAGACACAAAAAGAAAAACGGGAAAAATCCCGTCCCAAAAAGGGGAAAAATCCCTTATTAAAATCTTCGCAGGTTTCAGAGTTTTGCTACCGTATTAGTCTATTTCTTTATTACTTACATTTTCTCCAATGAAAATAATTATACCTTCATTTTTAGTTTCCTTTCTCTTTTTTATTAGTTGTAAAGGCCCAGCTGGACCCATTGGCCCTACAGGTCCCACAGGTGCTCAAGGAACAACAGGCCCACAAGGCCCTGCGGGACAAAACGGCAATGCCAATGTTCAACAAATCAATTTTACGGCCAAAACTCATACAGGTACTACTGATTTATTTCTAGCTTTTCCCAGCACTATTACTTTCGAAATTGCCGAAAAGAGCCTGTTTTATGCCTATGTCAAACAAACTACAAAGGGTACAGATGGTAAGGATTACAGTTATTGGTTTTCTATTCCAGGCGAAACTATCACGGGCAACGAATACAGTTTCTATACTTTTTCTGGTAGTACTAGCAATACGGGCGGTATTTTCTTGAGAAGAGTGGTAAACTATATCCCTGGCAATGAATCTTTTGAGGGGATTCGAATTTTGGTTATTCCCGCCAATACCGTCACTAACGGGCGCGTCAGCACTGTCAATTTTAAAAATTATCAAGAAGTCCGTACGGTATTCCAGTTAGCTGATTAAAACTTGTTTGTAAAGACCTTTTTATGAAAAAGTTTCTAGTTTTCATTCAGGGGCAGTAGCTTTCCACCATGCGCGAGAGTAATGTTTCCACCTTTTTTAATCAGAAATCATGAACCTATTCCGATGTATATTGTATTTCAGCCTTATAATCATGCTAACATCTTGTCCGTGGAACGAACCACCCGCTCCATTAGCACCTCTTAGTACGCCTAAAACCAACAAAGAGAGTTTCAAAACGCAAGTATGTCGCCTCAAGGTAATTCAAACTATTTCAGGCTCCGGAAATACATTCCGCTCTGAGTATTTATACGATATACAAGGCAATCTCATCAAAGCCGGTAGCAATACTTACGAATACAATTCAGCTGGTTTTTTAATTAAATCTACTTTTCCAAATCAAACTCTTACTCATGAGTACGATGCGCAAGGATTGATCAAAAGAGAAATTATGGTATTTTCGCCACGCGACCTTAGAGAAAAAGAAGTTTTTGAATATACCAACGGCCTACTTACAGGATGTACTACCACTCCAAAAGGGAGCTCTACTCCATATAAATCTTGTGAAGTGGATAATGCAGGACGAATTATCAAAAAATTCGTAAACGCAGACTTGAATGACTTGTACACTGATATTTACACTTACGATTCCAATAATAACCTACTTTCCCTTACGTATCGATTCGATAGCGATGACGGACAAGCAGGCGCACGTAGTTCAACTTGGAGCTATCAATATGATGACAAACCCAATCCTGACATCACAAAAATACCCAAGGGCTATAAGCTTCATCCTGCCTATTTTACCTCCTCCTTCAATAATATTAAAAGTCAAGTAATCAAATATACCAATCCCGATGTAGTAAGTTTTGAATTTTACGCCACTTATACTTACAATTCGAAAGGATTACCAATACGTGCTTCCTCTCAGGAGAACGCTGATGGCCGAAAAGAAACTTACACTACTATTTATGAGTATGAAGGTTGTCAATAACCTCAAAAAACTTAATTTTTAAAAGGAGAAGAATAGAAATCCCTCCCCTTTCAAAAAAATCAAGTTTTACTCAAAATTGGTTCTTCTACCTCAGAGGTGACGCTATCTGTAGGTTGCTTTTTAAACCAATTGGCTAAAGCCGAGCCAGTGACATTTTGTAAAGGCCCAAAAATAGCCGATGCAAGACCTACCGTGGCTACTTTGCCCATTTGTAATGCCAAGCCCGTAGCTACTCCCCCATTTTGCATTCCTACCTCAAATGCAATGGTACGACGATCTCGTTCGGGCAAACCAAATAGTAAAGCTGTAAAATATCCCACGCTCAATCCGATTAAATTGTGGAGTAAACAGGAAATAATCAGCCATCCCCCCACTTGCAAAAGATTGTCGCGCCCCGAGGCCGTAATGATAACAGTATTGATAACGATTCCCAACATCGCCATAAACGATAGCATATTTTCTAGCTTCAATCGGCTCACTTTCTGTCTTTTGAAAACAATAGCACTTATCATGGGCAAGAGATAAAACCATCCGAAGGATTTCAATAGCGATACCGCTAGCCCCCTAATATCCGATTCCATCACAAACATCATCAATAAGTTGAACACTATGATAAGCACAGCAAATCCTACTAGCTGCAATGTGCGGGCGCGTGGGGTTTCGTTGCCGAAATAAAAAAGATTAAAAATAAAACCTGCCACTATGGGGATGATAATCATGTTGGTAATGTCAATCATCATATGGGCAATGTCCACTTCTACAAACTGTCCGGCCAGCCATTTCATCAAGAAAGGAGTCACAAAAGGCGAAAGAATGGTAGAACAGGCACCAATCGTTACGGCCAAAGCTAGATTGGCCTTCGACAAGTAAGACATTACATTGGAGGCCATGGCACTCGATACACAGCCTATCAAAATAACCCCTCCCGCAATCTCTGGCGAGAAACCAAACAAATGCGACAAGGTATAACCTACCAGAGGCATCACTATAAAATGACAAGCTATGCCTATGAGTACACCTTTTGGCATTTTTACGACTCCTCTAAAATCCTCAAAACTCATATGTGCCCCCATCCCAAACATGGTCAGTTGTACAAAAGGCACGATTAGGCGTTTAAGCTGGAAATCTCCTACCGTAAAAAAATACTGTGGATAAAACATGGCAAGACTCACCGCTGTCAGAATCCAAAGGGTGTAGGAAAATCCTTTTAGGCGTTCAAATCCTCTAAAAGCAAGTGCCAAACCAATGAGACCTATCAACACAAATGGACCAATCGCCTCGAAATAATCGAGCATCCAAAAAACTCCTACACCAACCAAGGCGCATCCAGCCAAAATGAGCAAAACAATAGACAAACGATGAGGCATATTTTTTTTCTTTAAAAGATTTTTCCACGCTTAAAAATCAACTTTCAACCACCGCAGCGGGGTATTCATGACATAAAAAACAATTTCTGGGTTCATCTTCTTCAATCTCCGGAAACCGTACTCCGTAATCAACCAAAAAGACATTGTCGTTCCAGTCGTCGCACACGCTCGAAATCTCTGAACTAAGCGTATATCCTACTCCATCTACCCTCCATCCGGTGCCTTCTTCGCCCCAAAATTGATGAATCGTCCGAGGATGAATCGTTAGGCTTTCTCCTGGACGCAAGCGTACAATGTCGCCTGGGCCTAAACGGCGAGTACAACCATCTACCTGCGTCAGAAAGGTTTCGGTGGATGGATTGCCTTCTATATCGGCCTTGGTGAGTTGAACGAGTATATTCCCCCCCCCTCTACAAATAATATCCTCTCTTTTTGATAAATGAAAGTGAGCTGGAGCACGCTGATTTTCAGGGTCAATAAGCCATTTTTCGGCATATTGCTTGGGATACCCTTGCCGATTTAAACGCCCATTTCGAACCGTAAATAAAGTCCGACCAATATTATAAAAATCTTTACTACCAAAATCAGTCACATCCCAGCCAAGCATACAATCCCGAATTTCGTCGTATTCGGAGCCAGCGTCGAGCCACTGTTCTTCTGTCCAGTAAGCAAAAGAAGGTAGATGAACCCCAAAGTGTGCCACAACGGTTTTGGCCGTATGAACACTAGCATTTATCATGGAGCGTTTCAAGTTCATGAATTTTTGAGTTGGTTTTAAATGTGTATTTTCCTAAAAAAATGGTTTTTATCTTTTATAAGCCCTATAATTTCCAATGGCTTCCGAGATAGTAAGCGCACGATTGTAAATCGATAGTTGAGAGATTGTACCTGTCAATTTTTTTCCAACCGTGAGGTGAGACGCCCCTGCTGCCGATTTTAAATAAGGGCTAAACCGCCCCCAACCAAACTGTCGTGTCTCGCCTCCATCGTTCAAGAGGCCATCTACCACAAAAGCCACGACTTTGGGACCACCATCTACTATTATACTTAGATAATGGGGTTGATTTTCGGTCAGCAATCCTTCATCACAAGCCCAAGATGATTGCGTGCGACCATCATTCATGACCAATTCCACCGTTTTTTGAGGGGTGATTTGTACATACCAACCTTTCCCTTGACTATCGCGGGCGTCTACAAGTATCTGATTTGGGGTTGCTTTGTTTAAGGTAAATACCAAGTCAACCGTAAATCCATTCGGAACATTCATCCCAGGTTGCTCCAATTTTTGGGTATCCCGTTTATAAAAAACGGGTAACGTTGGAGCAGCAAGCGTATGTGGCAATCCTTCTTTTTGATATACCCAGTCTAATACTAACCCTTCTTTGGTTCGGGTACGATTATCAAATTGCTCCCATAAACCGGCAAGCAGTTTGTGGTCGATTTTGTGAATACGGGCAATGTCTTTTTGGGTTTCAGTAATATAGTAATCCCCTTTTTCTTCTATCAAATCAGGGTAACTCATTCGAATGAGTGGGTCATCGTCGTACAGCAAGATTTCGGGCTGAGTCCATCTAATGATTTTTCCTTTGGGAGAATCGGCTTCTATACCACCCATTAGCCAAGCAGGATTACGGTCTTCGTAAGCCATGTTGCGGCGGTCGGGATGCTCTCTAATAAAACGCCCTCCGTGGTTGTGAAACCAATAGAGATATTTGCCATTTTCGCATTTCCAAGCAAAATTGGCCGCCCTTGGATGTTTTACCAACCTTGCGTTGTCGTAGCGAAGATACTGCGGCGACTCCCATGTATGACCACCATCACGGCTATAAGTATATACAGGATGCCCATCGATAGTACGGTAAACGCAATAAAACGAGCCGTCGCTTAGTACCACAAAATTTTGCTCTTCGGCTATTGGGCCGCCCACCTTATCGGGCGTTCTGAGGCCAATATCTCCATCGGGAAGGGTATTCCAAGTAGCTTTGGTAGGATCGCTAACACTCAGTAAATCTGGACTTCGCAGAAGTGCGCCCTCGCTTGATGTAAAAAAACCAACGCCAAAGCCACCTACTTTATGCACTGGTACAAAGGCCGCCCCTTGATAAGTAAAGGCCCTCCCCACATTCCAAAAATATTGGATTGTACCACCATACGGATTTTTTCGGTCAATTTCGAAATTACGAATCGGAATTCTAATTCGCTGAGGCGACCATGTTTTACCGTTGTCGTCTGAGTATTTAAACACAAAATACCCTTGACTATCCACCCGTTTTACCAAGCCGTCCTTATAAGGAGGATTATCTGCTTTGACAGCTCGAATATTATCTGTGTTGTGATTATAAAATACAAACACCCGTCCAGAAGGAGCTTTAAGCAAAACCGCATACGAAGCTTCAGGGCCATCGGCAGGCTCCACTTCTCGCTTGTCCACCCAAGTTTTGCCTTGATCAAAACTTCGTTGGGTGATGATGTGCTGCCCCGATGCTCCTTCGTGTCCCGAGCCAGTAGTCAGTACGCACAGCCAAGCCCCATCGTTGGTTTTCACAATATAAGGCTGGTCACTGTAGGTTTCGTCAGGAATGATGCTACCCGTAGTCAGGTTTCGGCCGTCTTGACCATACACTCCCTGTTGTAATAGTATCCACAATCCCAAAATAAGGTGCGTTTTTCGGAAGTTTAAAAACATACAACAACGTTTTTTTTAGTGAAATTGAAAATAATATAACCCCTCTTTAATACCCGGGATTCTGAGGTAGTAAGTTAGGATTAAGCATGATTTCAGTATAAAATACTGGCATAAAGGCTTTCTTATCTACTCCCAAAACTGCTTTTACGCGACCAGTGCGAAGTAAGTCATACCAGCGATGTCCCTCAAAACAAAGCTCGATAAAACGCTCCTGCTCTATCGCAGAAAGCAAGTCGTTTTTTGAAGTTGCGGTAGTATTGCTCAACCCAGCTCTATTGCGAATACGGTTGATGAGTGCTGCCGCTTCGGCTGTTTTTCCAACTTGGGCCAAAGCTTCGGCCTGCATCAAAATAACATCGGCCAAGCGCAAAAAGATGAAATTGCTATCGCTAAACCGTGCACTTCCTACTATAGTGCCAGTATATTTACCTACTGTGGGGAGATTAGGAAATTGGTCTGTTGTGGGATTACTGTAAAAAATACTAGCCGCTTTTCGAAGGTCCCCGGCCTCAAAAGCCTCTATTAGTTTTGGCGTGGGAATCAGCGTTTGATTTCCGCCTGTTTGGACTTTGCTACTACGAGGTAAAAAGTAAGAAGCCAGTGCATTGGTTTCTTGGTTGTTATAATTGTATTGTAGCTCAAAAATAGATTCAGTGGTATTTTTAGCGGTGAAAATCGACCCATAATTGGCTCCCGATACCAAAGCATAGGTGGTATTGGCGAGTACTTTATCTGCATAATCGCTAGCTAACTGCCACTCGTTGGTTTGGAGATAAGAACTTCTCCATAAATACACTTTACACAACAATGCTTGAGCGGCTCCCCGCGTGGCTCTTCCTCGGGTTTCGATATTGGAGGCATAAGCGACAGGCAGTAAGGTTTCAGCCTGCTTGAGGTCCGTTACGACTTGCTCTAGTACTTTATCGGCAGGAGTGCGAGAAGGCTGCAAATCTTTGTCCAATGAGAGCGTAGGCTCTACTATCAACGGAACTGCTCCCCATATACGTACAAGATTAAAATAATGAAACGCTCTCAAAAAATACCCTTCTCCCATGATCCGATTTTTTACGCTCGTGATAGTAGGGCTTTGTATCGTAGGCACTTGTGCTAAAACATTGTTTACTTTATTGATTCCGTTATAGAATTTAGCCCAGTTGCCATTCCCACTACTACTGCTGATATTGTCTTTCTGAAACTCCAGCATATCGGGGTCAGTAGCGCCGATAGCCTCTAAGGGGATTTTGAGATTGTCGGCACGGGCATCTCCCCACGCAATCCGGCGTACTTCGTCGCCCTGTAAAGCGTCATAACAGGCCAACACAGCTGCTTCAGCATCGGCTGCTGTTTGAAAAAAAGAACTTTGGGTCAAAGCACTCAAGGGCTTTTGGTCAAGAATCGAATCTGTACAACTGCTAAATGTCCCGAATGCAGTTCCGATAAAAATAGTATGTATGAATTTTTTCATGCGCTTTGTTGATTTACAAACCAGTAAGACTTTTTAAAACCCTAAATTTATACCACAAGTAATGGTACGTACTTGTGGATAAGTACCCAAGTCGATACCTTGCAACAAGGGCAGCCCTGTCCGAAAATTTGCTTCAGGGTCCATACCCGAATACTTCGTAAAAGTGAAGAGGTTTTGTCCAGATACATAGATGCGTGCATTATCGACTCCAAGTTTTTTTAGAAGCACCGCAGGCACTGTATAACCCAAAGTAGCGGTTTTCACGCGTAAATAGGAACCATCTTCTATCCAGCGCGTGGATACTAGGCCATTTCTGCCGATAGTACTAGGTGTACCTCTTGGCACATCGGTGACATCGCCTTCTTTGCGCCAGCTTCGAAGTACTTCGGTAGTAGCGGCATTATAAACAAAACTGCGGTTGGAGGATTGTCGGGTTTGGTTGTAGATATCATTGCCATACGAAGCTTGTAGGAAGATTGATAAATCGAAGTTTTTGAACGTAACATTGTTGGTTAGCCCGGCGATAAATTTAGGATTCGCATTCCCGATAATCGTCCTATCGGCGTCATTGATAACCCCATCTCCATTCAAATCTTTGTAAATCATATCACCAGCCACATATAAAGCCCCGGTAGGACTACCATCTCTCATATTAGCAGCCTTGGCTTCATCGGTCGTAGCATATACTCTACCTGTGTATACATATCCATAAAAAACACCAATAGGCTGGCCCAATCGCCCTATTCCCACTGGACTTGTACTGAAGAAAGTAGCATCCGAACTTGTCTGGATGATATCGGCATTGTTGTTGGAGAGTTTTATGATTTTGTTTTGATTGAATGAAATATTGAAACTTGAATTCCATTTCAATCCTTTCACCGCCCCCGTAATATTCTGAGCAGAAATACTAAACTCTAAACCCTTATTTTGGGTATCGCCAACATTTTGTAACGCAGAACTAAACCCTGAAGTAGTCGGTAGATTTACCAGTAAAAGTAAATCTTTGGTCTTTTTTAAATAGGCATCTGCCGTAAAATGGAGGCGATTGCTAAACAATGAAAAATCGACCCCGATATCAGATTGAGTAGTTGACTCCCAACTCAGATTAGGATTAGGAATCGCCGAAAGAGCAATACCCGCTTTACCTACATAATTGCTTCCTGTGCTATACAAACCTTGCGCACCAAAATCACTAATCGACTGGTTTCCAACTACCCCAATGCTTGCTCGCACTTTCAAATCATTGATAAACGTCAAATTTCGCATAAAAGACTCTTCTGACAATCTCCAACCCACCGACACCGACGGAAACAAACCATAACGCTTGTCGGCACCAAACCGAGAGGAACCATCCCGACGGAGGGTAGCAGTAATGAGGTATCTATCATTGAAACTATAATTGAAGCGCGTATAAAATGAGACCAATCCCCACGAAGACTTACTGCTTGAGGCTGCCGTAGGAGTGGCGGCGGCATTTAGGGTAGTGATATTGTCGGTAGCACCTTGATTTCCCGCCGCCGAAAGATTAAAGATTTTGGAAGCCTGAACACTATAACCAAGCAAGGCCGATACACTATGCTTACCGAAGGATTGGGCATAATTAAGGGTATTTTCGCTAATCCAAGTAAATACATCCCCGTACGAAGCAGTGGCGGGGCGTGCTGCACCTCCTTGAATACTACTAGGCGTGAAGCGTTCGTCGCGCGTTCCTGAATAATCGATATTTAAAGTAGAGCGAAAACTCAAGCCTTTTCCAATATCATAATCTCCGTATATATTTCCTACTAAGCGATTGTTGATTGTAAACCATGAAGTGAGGGTGGCTAGCCCAACGGGATTGGGCCGCTGGATTTGATCAACAAAAGTATAATTACCATCAGCGCCATAAACGGGCGAAAATGGCAGCATCCTCATAGCATTGGTAATCACCGCATTGAGGTCATCTCCTTCGGGTACTCTGTCTCTTTTTGCTGTTGACAATAAAATATTGGCTCCTGTTTTAAAGCGATTGGATGCCTGATGGTCAATACTAAACCGCCCCCTGTAAGTATCAAATCCTGAGCTTATTACGACTCCTTTTTGATTAAAATACCCCAAACTTGCCGCGTAAGTTGTTTTGTCATTTCCTCCTCTCAATGATAGCTCATAATTGGAGATAGCACCTTGCCGATACATTTCATCTTGCCAATTGGTATTATATACGGCTTTGCCGTCTCTAAAAAGTGTATCTAGTCCTAAGCGTACCTCCGCTGTACCTGCGTTGGCGTTGGCATTCAAGATATAATCTCGCTCTTGGTATGCATCCAACATCGGAATTTGTCGACGCACATCCATTATGCCAGTATAGGCACTCACATTAAAACTGGTTTTGCCTGACTTACCGCGCTTTGTAGTTACGATAATGATTCCGTTTGCACCTCTCGCCCCATAAATAGCCGTAGCTGAAGCATCTTTGAGTACCTCTATCGATTGAATATCATTAGGATTGACTACATTGATATCCCCCGTAACCGGTACTCCATCTACAATATAAAGGGGGTCATTGCCAGCATTTAAAGAAGTAACCCCTCTAATCCTTACATTAGGTGTAGCTCCTGGTGAACCACTATTTTGCACAATCTGTACTCCTGCTACGCGGCCTTGTAATGCTTCAAGTGGCCCTCTTACAGGTATATTTTCAAGCTCTTTCCCCTTTATAGAAGCTACGGCTCCCGTAAGGTCTTTTCGCTGCTGAGTACCATAGCCTACTACTACGACCTCAGTGAGTGCTTTCACATCACTTTTTAGCACCATATTGATGATAGTTTGGCCCCCTACAACTATCTCTTGCTTATCGTATCCTACCGAACTAAACACCAAAATAGCATCGCTATTAGGAACACTCAGACTGTATTCTCCACTAGCATTGGTAGTGGTACCGATGGTGGTTCCTTTGATTGTTACGCTCACTCCCGGAAGAGTTTCACCATTTTCGGAAGATACTACTCCCTTGACTGAAATCGCATTAGAAGGTCGGTACCCTCCTCCCCACGCCCACAAGGGTGCTTGGGTAACGAACATGCCAATTAGTACAAGCAGATACACTGCAGGGTTTAGAAGTTTATTCATATACATTTCAAATTGGAATAATTATAAAAATTCATTAAATTTCACTTTCTCTCCATTGTATTTATCACCTACATAATCCACTCTAAAAAGGGGATTAACTACAAAGCTTGTTGTTGAAGTTATAGGAAAACAATCACAGTAGTCAAGAAAAATTGACTATTTCAGAGTTTTTTTTGTGAAAAAACGTTATCGGAAACGTTGCCGAAAATTCTATTGAAGAATTAATTTGGAGAAAAATTCTTAAAGAGCTAAATCGAAAGCATGAACTACCAAGGCCAAAAGGAGAAGAAGCAAAAACTATCGTCTCAACCCTAATGCCTACAAAAAGTGCAAAAATGGAGATGTTAATACCTTTGTTTAAGCTTGTATATGAGAAACAAACAACCAACCATTTGGGACATCGCTATTAAACTCAACGTCTCTATCTCGACTGTTTCAAGAGCATTACGCAATGCCCCCGATATAAACCCAGAGACGAAGAAAGCTGTGCTAGAGTTAGCACAAGAACTAGATTATCAGCCCAATACAATTGCGACAAGTCTACGAAAAAACAAAACCAATATTATTGGAGTGATGGTGCCGGAGTTTGTGCATGCTTATTTCCCTAATGTCATACTTGGCATTCAAGAAGTAGCCAATGCAGAAGACTATAAGGTTATGATTATGCAATCTGCGGAATCATTGGAGATTGAAAAGCATAATCTACAGGCTATGATGTCGAGCAGAGTAGAAGGCCTCATCTTGGCCATCACTCGAGAAACCAACGACTATGGGCACATTATATCCGCCCAACGCAAAGGACTTCCAATCGTTTTCTTTAATAGAATTGTGGACGAACTACCCGGCTCTAAAGTGATGGTTAATGATTATCAAGGGGCATTTATGGCCGTTGAACATTTGATTCAGACGGGCTGTCGGCGGATAGCTCACCTTGCAGGCCCCCAAAATCTTACCATCGGTCGCAACCGACTCAATGGCTATTTGGATGCATTGAAAACTTATCAACTCCCCATTGAAGAATCTTTGATAATGCCTTGCAATTTTGAAGAAGGCAAAACCCGACTATACACTCAAGCGCTACTCAACCAAACCAATCGCCCTGATGCACTATTTGCCGTCAATGATCCAACCGCTATTGAAGCCTTAATCTGTATTCAAGAAAATGGGATGAATATTCCGGAGCATATTTCTTTGGTTGGTTTTTCAAATGCACCTCATAGTGCTTTCATCACACCTCCGATGACTTCCGTTGTGCAGCCTCTCCATGAGATAGGCCGTCATGCAGCCGAGTTGCTGATTCGACAACTTAATGAAGGAACCCATTTTATACCCGAAACTCATACCTTAGATGCCAAACTAGTGATTAGAAAATCAACTCGCCAAGCTTGAAATTTATCTTGTGCACAACGATACTCTGCCTCTAAGTCAACCCACTTTTGTCTAGGTTAACTATCATTCCAAATTATTTTAGTAGCTTATAACAAGATTCTCTTTATCCAAATATTATCCAAAAAAATCACACTAATTGTGCAAAAATTAGTTTTTAATTTTTTTTAAAATATATTTGCACTTATTATAAACTGTTGTCCTTAACTGACGTGAGACCTTTTGCTAGAGCGATTTCTTTCTTGCTCAAAAACAAGCTTTTAGTAGCTATTGTAGTGGCTGTTTCTTACATCACCACTGCTTGCTTTCTCAATCGAGGAAACGCCTCTGCGGCAGCCATTCCCGATGAGGTGGATTATAATTACCACATTCGGCCTATTCTTTCGGATCGCTGTTTTAAATGCCACGGCCCCGATGCCAACAAACGCGAAGCTGATCTTCGCCTTGATACCGAAGCTGCCGCTTACGCAGCCTTGAAAGACAACCCCAAACTTCATGCTATCGTACCCGGCAAACCTGACCAATCGGCAGTTTGGTTGAGAATCGTTACGAAAGATACGGCCGAAATCATGCCTCCTCTGGAATCTAATCTCAAGCTCACTGAGCACGAAATCGCGCTCATTGAAAAATGGATAAAACAAGGAGCCAAATACAAACCTCACTGGGCATTTATTGCCCCTACTAGTCCCAAACTTCCGAAAGTAAGTGCAGACTCATGGCCCAAAAACGAGATTGATTATTTTACGTTGGCAAAAATGGAAGAAAATGGCCTCGAACCCAACGAAGAAGCCGACAAAGAGCGTCTGCTCAAAAGAGCGGCTCTTGATATCACAGGTTTGCCTCCAAGCCTAGAGTTGCAAGAGCGTTTCTTGAAAGACAAATCCGACAATGCCTACGAAAAAGCGGTTGACGAGCTTCTAAAAAGTAAGCATTATGGAGAAAAAATGGCGATTCCTTGGCTAGATGCCGCTCGCTACGCCGACTCACACGGCTACCAAGACGATGGCCTGCGTACCATGTGGCCGTGGCGCGATTGGGTGATTCATGCTTTCAATCAAAACTATGGCTATGACAAATTCCTCACTTGGCAGTTGGCGGGCGATTTGCTACTTCGTCAGCAAGGTAAACGCTATGATGACCCTACTGCCAAAGAAATTATGCTAGCAACGGGCTTTAATCGAAATCATAAAATCACCCAAGAAGGCGGGGTTATTGATGAAGAATACCGCATCGAGTACGTCACCGACCGCACCAATACGTTTGGAAAAACATTTTTGGCGCTTACTTACGAGTGTGCCAAATGCCACGATCACAAATATGATCCTATCTTACAGAAGGATTATTATAGTGCTTTTGCATTTTTTAATCAAGTACCAGAAAAAGGGCTTTTTGGTACCATCGACGCCAATTTTGCCGACCCTCCCAACATGAAAATCACAACCCAAGATGTAAAAGACATCTTGAAGTTTGTGAACAAAACTGATACTGCCGCAGTGCTAGTAATGGTAATGCAAGACCTTGATACGCTGCGTCCTACTCACATCCTCAACCGAGGCAACTACGATCAGCCTACCGATGTAGTAGCCGCCAATATGCCTAATTTTATTCTCCCTTTTAACCCAAAAAAATACCCTCAAAATCGTTTGGGATTGGCTCAATGGATGCTCGACCCCAAAAATCCTCTCACAGCACGGGTGTTTGTAAATCGGGTGTGGCAAGAATTTTTTGGGCGCGGTATCGTCAAAACCGTCGGCGATTTTGGAATGCAAGGAGAACTACCATCTCATCCCCAATTGCTAGACTGGTTAGCGGTAGATTTTCGTACCCACGGCTGGGATATCAAACGTCTCGTAAAACAAATCGTAATGTCGGCCACCTATCGGCAATCATCACGTATTACCAAAGACCATCTTGCCAAAGACCCTGAGAATGTGTTTCTTGCTCACTCGCCTCGTATGCGTCTGTCGGCCGAGCTTGTGCGCGACTTGGTACTATCAAGTAGCGGCCTGCTCAATCCCGAAATCGGTGGCCCGAGTGTAAAACCATATCAGCCCAAAGGGCTGTGGGAATCGGCAACCTCAGGACGTGGAATTCTCAAGACTTACATCCAAGACCACGGCGATAGCCTCTACCGACGGGGTATGTATGTATTTATCAAACGTACTGTGCCACCACCTACCATGTTGATTTTTGATGCTAGCAACCGTGACCAATGTGAAGTAAAACGCTCACGTACCAATACTCCCCTTCAAGCGCTTGTCATGCTCAACGACCCCGTTGTGCAAGAATCTGCGCGGGTATTGGCAGAGAAGCTCTCGCTCGAAAAAACTTCTACCGAAGATAAAATCACTAAGGCATTCCGGCAAATCGTGTGCCGACAGCCCCAATCCAAAGAACTTTCGGTAATTCAGAAATATTTTGAGGAAGAAAAAATGGCTTTTGCTAAAGACCCCAAAAAGGTGACAAAAGTGCTGAGTATTGGCGAAAAACCTCAAAGTCGTGTTTCTGACCGAGCTTCTGTAGCAGCTTTAATGCAAACTATTTTGATGGTGTACAACCTCGAAGAAACCATCATGCGCTAATTGATTGCTTCATCTATGACTTCAATTCCACAAAAAGATATGAAAGAGTTTTTAGAAAACCGTTTCAACATCACTCGTCGGCATTTTTTGGGTAAAATGACGGCGGGCATCGGCAGCGTTGCCCTTGGCTCTCTGCTCGTACCAGATTTGTTTAAAGGCAGCAGCGACGACTCAGACACCTTGCCCTTGGGTATTCCGCATTTTGCACCCAAAGCCAAACGAGTCATTTATCTATTTCAAAACGGTGCTCCCTCTCAATACGAAAGTTTTGAATACAAGCCCCTGCTCAATAAAATGGCGGGCGAAGAGCTTCCTGCTTCTATTCGGATGGGTCAACGCCTAACAGGCATGACCGCTAATCAAGCCAAATTCCCCTTGGTGGGCTCTAAATTTCAGTTTGCTCAATATGGTCAATCAGGAATGTGGATGAGCGAATTGTTCCCCAATATCGCTGGCATCGTAGATGATATTTGCATGATTAAAACCATGAATACCGAAGCCATCAACCACGACCCTGCCCTTACTTTCATGCAGACCGGTGCGCAGCAAGGCAATCGCCCTAGTATGGGCGCTTGGGCAAGCTACGGGCTGGGAAGTGAAAACAAAAACCTCCCCGCATTTTCGGTGCTTTTGTCACGTGGGAAAGGCAACGGTCAAGGAGTTTATTCCAAATTATGGACAAACGGCTTCTTAGATTCTATTCATCAAGGCGTGGTTTTTAGCAGTGGAGAAGAGCCAATCCTTTATCTCAACGACCCCGCTGGAACTGACCGCGCCGCTCGTCGCAAAATGCTTGACAATCTATCAGAACTCAATAGCATGGCTTTCGACGATTTTGGCGACCCCGAAATCAACGCCAAAGTGCAACAATACGAAATGGCCTACCGGATGCAAACGGCTGTGCCAGAACTGACCGATTTCTCCAAAGAACCTGACCATATCATCAAGATGTATGGTCCCGAATGCCTCGTACCAGGCACTTTTGCGGCCAATTGCCTCTTAGCTCGCAAACTGTCGGAAGCAGGAGTACGATTTGTCCAGCTTTATCATCAAGGTTGGGACCAACATGGCAATATGGTGGGCGAAATGCCGCTACAAGCCAAAGACACCGACCGTGCCTCGGCAGCCCTTATCAAAGACCTCAAACAGAGAGGCCTCCTCGACGAAACGCTTGTCATTTGGGGGGGTGAATTTGGACGTACCAATTATAGCCAAGGCACTGCTACCCAAGACAACTATGGCCGCGACCATCACCCTCGTGCTTACTGTACTTTTATGGCAGGAGGTGGGGTAAAACCAGGATTTGTTTACGGCGAAACCGACGACTTTGGCTACAATATCGTGCGCGACCCCGTACATATCAACGACTTTCATGCCACGGTTTTGCACTTGATGGGTCTCAATCACGAAAAACTTACTTACAAACACCTAGGTCGTCGCTATCGCCTTACCGACGTAGCGGGAAAAGTAATCCCAGGCTTAATTGCCTAACCCTTGTAGTCGTTTTTGGCTGTCTGACTACAACAAAAACCTTAACATTGACCCTTAAAAATGCCACGTTTCCAAACCCTTGTTTCTTATTTATTACTAGTTATCCACACCTTACTGGTGTTTTTGTTGATATTTCAAGAAAAAGTAACCATTCCCAGTTGGCTTCAACCCATCGGACGAATGCACCCCGCCCTGTTACATTTACCAATCGGGCTTTTGATTTTGGTGGGTTTACTTTGGGTATTCAGGAAAGAATTTGAGGGAGTACAGTTTGCCAAAATTTTTGGTTTTATTTTATCTTTTTCAGCATTTACCGCAGCGTTGGCAGCGTTGATGGGCTTTTTCTTGTCACGCGAAGAAGGTTATACGGCCGAATTGCTCAATTGGCACAAATACACAGGTATAGCTTTAAGCTTTCTGATGTATGGTCTAGTGCTACTTCACCAACAGTACGCTTACCTTAAAGCTCTTTTCAATATTTTTTTAGGCAGTAGTTTGATTGTTTTGATGGTTACGGGCCATTTTGGAGCAAGTCTCACCCACGGAGAAGATTATCTTTTCCCTTCCAAAAATGAAGAAAACGCGCCCCTTACTTTCGATGAAAATACGCCTATTTTTGAAGCAGCTATCCAGCCTATTTTAAAGGCCAAATGTTATCAATGTCATAACGAACAAAAAACCAAAGGCGAACTGCTAATGACTACCATTGCGGGACTACTCAAAGGCGGAAAAAATGGGCCGATTTGGGTAGCTAACGATGCACTCAATAGTCATATCATTCAGCGGGCAAACCTCCCGCTTGATGATAAAAAGCACATGCCTCCCAAAGGCAAACCTCAACTTACTCCTCAGGAGGTAGGTATACTTACGGCATGGATTCAAAACGGGGCCGATGTCAAAAAAACACTCAAAGCTCTCGCCGCCAACGACCCTCTCAGAGGATTGGTAGAGGCTTTTGTAAAGAAGGCTTCCGATGCCCCCTCTCCTCAACCATACACTTTTGAGGCTGCTTCTGAGAGTACGATTCAAAAACTCAACAATCCCTTTAGGGTTATTTTTCCCATAGCCAGTAACTCCCCCGCTCTCCAAGCTGATTTTTTTGTAAGACAAGCCTATAAACCTGAGCAGCTGGGCGAATTGAGCGAAATAAAAACACAACTCGTGGCCCTGAATTTGTCAAACATGCCCATCAAAGATGATGACTTAAGTACGATCAGCAAATTAGAAAACCTCGAAAGACTCAACTTAAACAATACTGACATTACAGGGGCTACACTTTCCAAACTAGATGGGTTATCAAAACTCAAATCGCTCTCATTGTCAGGCACGAAAGTAAGCACCAAAGCACTCCAATCTTTATCCAAACTACTTCAATTAGAGGAAGTATTTATCTGGAATACCGAAGTGTCAGAAACAGACCTCGCAAGTTTAAGGAAACAAAATCCTAAGCTTAGATTTGAATTAGGGCACGTTCCTAAACCTTCGGAAATCTTAAAGCTCAATGCGCCTATTTTAGTAAATGAAAATTTTGTACTCTCCGAAACAGACCTAGTGACCTTCAAACATCCCCTCCATGGCGTAACAATCCGCTATACCATCGACGGTTCTATTCCTGATACTCTCTCTTCGCCGATTTTCAAAACTCCTTTTAAGCTTACAAACCCCTATACGGTAGTGAAAGCACGGGCAATGAAAGACAATTGGTATGCAAGCGATGTTATTGAAATTCCATTTTTCAAAGGCACTTATCGCCCTTCATCGGTAGAATTGCTCAAAGAACCTAATCCTACCTACAAAGGTGAAGGCTCGCACACACTTATCAATCGTAAAAAAGGCGACCCTAATGATTTCAAAAACCCTGCGTGGCTAGGCTATCGCGAAAGCCCCTTTGAAGCTCTTTTTACCTTTGCTCAACCTACCCCTATCAAAATAGTAACTTTGAGCCTTGGCATCAACATCGGTAGCTCCATTTTCCCTCCTACCTCAGTCGAAATTTGGGCAGGGTCTGACAAAAACAACCTGAGTCTTGTCCAAAAAATCCAACCTACGGCTCCTCAAAAAGTAGAAGCAGCTCGGATACAAGCGATTGAAAGTCAACTAAAAGAAGGAAAATATGGCGCTATAAAAATAATAGCTCGCCCCATAGGGAAGTTGCCTGAATGGCATTCAGGCAAAGGTCAACCAGGATGGGTTTTTGTAGATGAAGTATTCTTCAACTAGCGACTAATTCAACAACTTGATTTTGAGGACTGAGGAGCCATTGTCTTTGACTTCAAAGGCGCAGTCCTCAAATTTAGGTCCCGTAAAAATAGGACGGTAATTGTTGCTAAAGCCAAAGGGTTCTTTGGGATAGCCTACAAAGTTTTTATCTAGCTTCCAGTTGTCGTTGGTATCATGATAAAGCGCCAAGGCATAGCGTCCGGGCGGTAGCGACATTACAGTTCGCTCTTCTTTTTTTCCACCTACGGGTACCATTTGGCCAAAATCTGGCTTAGTGTAGGTACTTCCAAAAGTACTGCCTTCTTTAAAAACACCCACTCGCAATGTACCTTTGGTATGGCGAATGTTGGTGATTTCGAGGGTAAGTTTGGTTTCGTTTGTTGAAAACAACAAAGCGCTTAATAAACTTAAAAACAATGACTCCATACTCGGGCTGCAATAATCTTTAAAAGGTTTAGAATAGATATATTTTAAGGCGTCAGAATAATTTTTGTCCAATTTACTAACTAAAAGCTATTATCGGTTGTTCAAAGCCTTCCCTTCTTATTATTTTCATCCAAATTTTTATAACTTAAATATAAGTCAGGGTTTGCAATTAGTGGCGAAATGCCTATAATTGCGAAACGACTTTTGAAGGTTTTTATTGGAAGCCTTCAAATTCAAAATTATCTTAACCTATGATAAAAACAGACAAACCAAATCTATCATTTTGGCAAATTTGGAACATGAGTTTTGGCTTTTTGGGAATCCAATACGGCTTTGGATTACAACAAGCAAATATGAGTCCAATTTTCCGGTACTTAGGTGCCGACGAAGCTTCTATACCCGGTTTGTGGCTTGCAGGTCCTCTTACGGGGTTGTTGTTACAACCTATCATCGGAGCTATTTCTGACCGTAGTTGGTCGCCTACTTGGGGACGGCGACGGCCTTTTATTTTAGCAGGTGCACTTTTAGGAAGTATTGCTATGATTATGATGCCCAATTCGTCGGCAGTATGGATGGCGGCTGGCTTGATGTGGATTTTGGACGCGGGTCTCAATTCAGCAATGGAACCTTTTAGGGCTTTTGTGGGCGACATGCTCAACGAAAAGCAACGCCCACTCGGATTTGCAGTCCAATCTTTTTTTGTAGGTTTTGGCCAAACACTCGCCAACCTGATGCCTTATATTTTACCTCTTTTGGGAGTATCTATGGTCTTAAGTGATGAGCAACTCGCCAATGGGATTCCCAATTCGGTACGCTATCCTTTTTACATTGGAGGGGCTTCTATATTGCTAGCCGTTTTTTGGACCATGCGCACTACCAAGGAGTATCCCCCCGAAAATGAGGATTACAAAAAAGCCCATGTTTTTACGGAGGAAGAAAAAAAATCAATCTCGTTTTGGCACTTAGCATTAGCCGTTGGAGGGGCTATTTTAGCGTTTGGGTTTGCTTATTTTTCGGGCGGCTTGGCCAACGGACTTAAGTGGGGCGTAGGCGTACTTGCCGGAAGCTATCTGATTTTGATGCTGCCTGTTTTCAAAGAGATTTTGGCCCCTCTTTCTTCCATGCCTACCGTAATGAGACAGTTGTGGTGGGTCAAGTTTTTTACGTGGTATGGTCTGCCTTTGATGTGGCAATATTTATCATTAGCGGTAGCGAAGTATGCATTTTCTGCCCCTGACGCGATTTCCAACCCCAAAGGATTTGAAGAAGGCACCAAGTGGGGAGGACTTTGCTTTGCCATGTTTAGTGTGTCTTGTGCGGTGGTTTCGTTTCTTATTCCGCGCATCGCCAAAGCCGTGGGCAGCAACCGCGCCACTCACGCTTTATTTATGTGCATTGGGGCCTTAGGATTCTTCATGACTTTGCTTTCAAACGATAAAATGATCTATTTGATAGGCATGACTATCATCGGCCTGATGTGGGGTTCTATTATGTCGATGCCTTACCTAATGCTAGCGGCTGCCGTGCCCAAAGAGCGCATGGGCGTTTATATGGGTATTTTCAATGGTTTTATTTGTGTACCTCAGTTTATCGGAATGCTCACAGTACCTCTTTTTTATAAAACATTACTAGGCGACGACCCCCGCAATGCCCTTGTATTGGCAGGTATTTGTATGCTCTTAGCGGCTGGGTCTTGTTTTTTGGTAAAAGAGTCAAAATAAGCGCTTACAAAATATGAGTTATCTTGAATATTAGATGACTTTCAAAAAAACCTTCTGATTTGTGTTTGAGTAGGGATAAACAACTAAACAGAAGGTTTTTTTAAGATGATTACAGTAACTACAATCCTTGCGCCTCGCCGAGGCAGAATGACAGAAAAGTGTTTTAAAAAAATAGCTTCGGAGAAGCTTAATCTTTGTAGCATGAAGTTTTCACCTTCACAATAAAGACTTCGGAGAAGTCAAACCTAAACCTTTTTGACTACAAATTTTAAGCTTCTACTCCTACCTGGCACGTCTTATTAACGCTCTCTTATCTTTGGGATAACTCACGTTTGTATCTGTACTTTTTTATTTTTTTCTAAAATTATAACCTATGGTCACAAAGAATATTTGGGATTCGGTACCTGCATAGGGTCTGCTTCCTCCTTCCGAAAATGAAGGGTTCAGGAAATCGTTGAGATAATACTGGAACTTAAGTCCAAAACCATTTTTGGCCTGAAATCCGGCAAATACGGCTGGCATAAATTGATTGGTACGATTGCTAAACCACTCATTAAATTTATCGACTTTTTCACCGTTGATAAATGTTTTTTGTTTGAAATTGATTGCAAACCCTGCTTCTGCGCCCCCATATACATAAAACTCGCGAAGGTTACCGATTTTGATACCTACCGGAATCCCAACCGAATACACCCGTTGTTTGAGTTTAAATTTGTCGGTTTTGACAGTCCCTACAATCTCTTCTTCCGTAATCATCCCAATATTGGTAAGATTAAGCCCTCCAAAAAGCCCAAAGTTGTTGCCTAAATCGATATTGGCATTGGTACCCATGTTGAAAAATAAAGTAAAACGAGGGATCGTTCCGATTTCGTCTCCATTGCGCGAAACCTTCGCAAACGACAAAACAGCGCCATTACCTCCGTGAGTGTAGTACACTTTGGAGTTTTCTTTAGAAGTAGCTTGAGTGTCGCTATCTTGAGCGGCTACGTTGAAAGCAATAGCAAGGGCGAGTACAGTGAATAATCTTTTCATGGCTGTAAAGCGATTTTGTTTAGTTAAGATTGATTTTCATAAGCAAGATGCAATGAGTCATAGTCAGGGTGACACACAAGAGGACAAACGGAACTTTTTCTTGATAAAACCCCTAAATTTTAATTTTATCGGTAATTAGGCGATTATCGTACCCCACTTAAGAACACAAATGCCTGTGTATTGACAACAAGAAACTAATTTAACTTGCGTATTTTAATAAATACTACTAACTTTGCAGCCCATTTTGATAGAGAAGTGAAAGCGTTAACACAGTACGACATAGACATTTACGGCTTAAAAGACAAGCAATATGTCTATGATTTTGAATCAGGGAGCGAATTTTTTGAGGAGTTAGAGCAAGATTTAATCTCAAGTGGTCATTTCAAAACCCACTTAACCCTCGACAAATCAGCGACAATGCTCATCTTGAATTTTGATATTCAAGGTGAAGTAGGTTTGGTCTGCGACCGTAGTTTGGAAGATTTTGATGAGTCTATCGACCTCAAAGAGAGATTAATCTTAAAATATAGTGACCATGATGAAGAGTTGGGTGACGAGATCGAACTCATTCGCCATGAAACTGTTCGTATCAATGTAGCTCGTTATATTTTTGATTATATCGCCCTAGCTTTACCAATGAAGAAGCTTCATCCTCGTTTTCGGAGTGACGAAACCGAAGATGAATACGAAGAAGATGAGGAGGGAATATTGGTATATCAGTCGCAAGATCAAGATACTGACTCAGACGATACCGAATCTGAAGAAGTAGATCCACGCTGGGAAGCTTTACAAAAACTAAAAGGAAAACAATAACCCTAAGATTTTAGGTAATCTGGTATACATTCTATATCTAACTACCTAAAATTCATTTTTATAAATCACGAACATAAACAATTATTAGCAACATAAGGCAATGGCACATCCCAAACGCAGACACTCAAGCACCCGCCGCGATAAACGCCGTACACACGATGCAATTCAAGGCAAAGCGCTTTCTACTGACCCTTCAACGGGTGAAGTACACTTGATGCACCGCGCACACGTTTTTGAAGGGAATCTAGTTTACAAGGGTAAAGTAATTATCGAAGGCTATAAGCAGGCCTAATCCATAACGCCCTGTATGTGAAAGCATTTTGTTACAACTCATGTAGAAAGTTGTAATAAAATGCTTTTTTAGTATTACATATCTGCTATTTTTACAGCCTAGTTCAAAACCCTTGAGACCTCTTGATACTCAATATCTCTAAACAATAATGAAAATAGGAATAGACGCAATGGGGGGAGATTTTGCCCCCGAGGCTATCGTAGAAGGCGTTGTGATGGCAACTGCGGGACTACCGCCCAACGCCCATATTGTGCTTATAGGTAAACAGGATATCATTCATGATTTGCTCAAAAAATACGGTTATCAAGGCACTCAAATCCAAATCGTCCATGCCGATGAAGTAGTAGAAATGGGTGAGCACCCCACCAAAGCTTTATCTCAAAAGCCTCATTCGAGTATTTCAATTGGGTTCAAATTACTCAAAGAGAAACAAATAGACATTTTTTGTGGCGCAGGCAATACAGGTGCGATGCACGTCGGTGCGCTGTTTAGTATCAAAGCTATTGAAGGTATCATACGCCCCGCTATCGTAGGATTTGTACCTCAGAAGAAAGGTGGCCACGCCGTAATGCTTGATATTGGTGCCAATGCAGACTGCAAACCAGAAGTACTTGAACAATTTGGCGTGATTGGTTCTATCTTTGCTCAATATACTTTCAATATCGAACGCCCTAGAGTAGCATTGATGAATATTGGCGAAGAAGAGCAAAAAGGCTCAGTGGTGGCCCAAGCAGCTCATCAACTTCTCAAAGATAATACTCGTATTAATTTTATAGGCAACATGGAAGGAAGCGATTTTTTTGATGACAAAGCTGATGTAATCGTCACCGACGGTTTTACAGGCAATGCTCTCTTCAAACTAGCCGAATCGTTTTATACCGTTGCCAAAGAAAGAGGAATACAAGACGAGTATATCGATAAAATGAACTATGAAGCCGTAGGAGGAAGTTCTATCATTGGCGTCAATGGCAATGTCATGATTGCCCACGGAATCTCGTCGGCTACGGCTATAAAAAATATGATTACTTGGGCACGCAAACAGGTCGAAACTCAAGCCTATGTGCAAATTGCCAAAGCCCTTAGTTAAAACAGCCTTTAATAGTTAATGCGGTACTTTGCAGCACCGCCCGTTGGTTCCACTTCCAACGGCTATATTCAAACCTAATAACTTTTACGAGGTAAAAATGAGTCAAATTCGAGCGGCTATCACGGGGATACAGGGATACGTTCCCGACTATATTTTGACCAATGCAGAATTGGAAAAAATGGTTGACACCAATGACGAATGGATTGTTAGCCGTACTGGCATTAAAGAACGTCGCATTCTCAAAGGAGAAGGGCTCGGAACCTCCCATATGGCAGTAGAAGCCGTCAAAGGTTTGTTGGCAAAAACCCACACTTTGCCCGAAGAAATTGACTTGCTCATTTGTGCTACTACTACTCCCGACTATATATTTCCGAGCACCGCCAATTTGGTTTGTGATATGGCAGGTATTAGAGCTATTGGAAGCTTTGACATCCAAGCGGCTTGTTCGGGATTTGTGTATGCGCTTACTGTAGGTTCTCAATTTATTGAAACAGGAAAATACAAAAAAGTGATTGTGGTAGGCGCCGACAAAATGTCGGCGATTGTAGATTATACCGACCGTACCACTTGTGTGTTGTTTGGGGATGGTGCAGGAGCTGTATTGCTCGAACCCACCACCGAAGGCTTTGGCGTACTGGATAGTATCATCAAATCTGACGGAGCGGGGCAGCCTTTTTTGCATCAAAAGGCAGGAGGCAGTCGCTATCCACCTACGCACGATACAATCGACAAGCGCTGGCACTATGCTTATCAAGACGGCCCTTCGGTATTTAAGTTTGCTGTTACAAATATGGCTGACGTAGCCGCCGAAATCATGGAAAGAAATCATCTTACCGGCGAAGATGTGGCTTGGTTAGTGCCGCACCAAGCCAACAAACGTATCATTTCGGCTACTGCTAATCGCATGAAAGTAGGCATGGACAAAGTAATGCTCAACATCCAAAAATACGGCAACACTACTGCGGCCACTATCCCTCTATGCTTGTGGGATTATGAATCTCAACTCAAAAAAGGAGACAATCTCATATTAGCCGCTTTTGGTGGGGGCTTTACGTGGGGAGCAGTATATGTAAAATGGGGATATTAGATTATACTCAACTCAACCACCTAGTGGAAACACCATAGTAGCTATTTTCTCAACACAACGATTAACCTCAATATAACGATTTTAAAAGTGGCTTGCCACAACAATCACCGCTAGCGCGGATTTTTTCTAATCGCTAATATACCATATCATATGGCAACAACTGCAGACATCCGTAACGGATTAGTTATCAACTTCAACAACGATTTATTCCAAGTTATTGAATTTCAACACGTAAAACCAGGCAAAGGCGCCGCTTTCGTACGTACAAAAATCAAAAGTCTTACGAGTGGTAAAGTACTAGACAATACTTTCAACTCAGGTGCGACTATTTATCCTGTACGGGTAGAGCGTCGTGAGTTTCAGTTTTTGTACAAAGATGAAGCAGGTTTCAACTTTATGGACAATGAGACTTTTGACCAAGTTTCTATTTCAGAAAAACTCGTTGGTAATGCCGATTTGATGAAAGAAGGCCAACTAGTGGAAATTCTGCTCAACACCGAAAATGACACGCCTCTTACTTGCGAACTCCCTCCTTTTGTAGAATTAGAAGTAACCTATGCTGAACCCGGTATCAAAGGAGATACCGCCAACAACCCCCGCAAAGCCGTAGAGGTAGAGACGGGTGCTCGAATCATGGTACCCATGTTTATTGAGCAAGGCGACAAACTTCGTATCGATACCCGCACCTACGATTATGTAGAGCGCGTTAAATAATTTTTATAATATAGTTAGTAAGTAGTTGCTAGTTATGTATTTATAAAAGAACTAACCGCTGAACACTAACCCCTAAAAAAATGGAAATCAAAGACATCCAAAAGCTCCTCGACTTTATCGCAAACTCTGGTTTAGATGAGGTCAATATCGAAACTGGCGAATTGAAAGTAAGCGTAAAACGCAATAATACTACCACTACGTACGTAGCTCCTGCTCCAGTCCCGGTAGCCACACCTGCCCCAGTAGTAGCAGCCCCCGTAGCTAGTCCTGCGGCTGCTTCAGCACCAGCTGCGGCTCCTGCTCCTAAAGCTGATGAGTCTAAGTACCTCACCATTAAATCTCCCATGATTGGAACATTCTACCGATCAGCAGGCCCAGATAAGGCTTCGTTTGTAGAAATTGGTGACGAAATCTCTTCAGGCAAGGTAGTATGTATTGTGGAAGCAATGAAACTCTTCAATGAGATTGAGTCCGAAATCTCAGGACGCATCGTAAAAGTGCTTGTTGAAAATGCCACTCCCGTTGAATACGACCAGCCACTTTTCTTGGTAGAACCTGCTTAACAATTTGAAAATGAGTCAATTTTGGAAATAAGCTAAGCTGTTATTCCCAAATGAAAAAATTCTCAAATTTTCAAATTCTCAAAAACTATGTTTAAAAAGATACTTATTGCCAATCGAGGCGAAATTGCGCTGCGGGTTATTCGTACATGCCGCGAAATGGGCATCAATACCGTAGCCGTATATTCGACCGCCGACCGCGACAGCCTTCATGTACGCTTTGCCGATGAAGCAGTTTGCATAGGACCTCCTACCAGTCGTCAGTCTTATCTTAGTATCCCCAATATCATCTCTGCTGCCGAAATTACCAATGCCGATGCCATTCACCCTGGCTATGGTTTTTTGTCCGAAAACGCCGAATTCTCACGAATTTGTTCGGAATATGGGATTAAATTCATCGGAGCTACTGCTGAGCAAATCAACTACATGGGCGATAAGGCTACTGCCAAAGCAACCATGAAAGCAGCAGGAGTACCTGTCATTCCTGGCTCAGAAGGACTACTTGAATCAGTAGAAGAAGGAAAAGCACTCGCCAAAGAAATCGGCTATCCTGTTATCGTCAAAGCTACCGCAGGGGGTGGTGGACGTGGAATGCGCATCATCAAAAATGAAAGTGAATTTCAAAAAGCGTGGGATGATGCCAAAATGGAATCAGGGGCGGCATTTGGCAACGACGGCCTTTATCTTGAGAAATTTGTGGAAGAACCACGTCACATCGAAATTCAAGTGGTAGGTGACCAATTCGGGCGAGTTTGCCATTTATCCGAACGTGACTGCTCTATCCAACGCCGTCACCAAAAATTGGTAGAAGAAACCCCCTCTCCTATTGTTTCGCCTGAGCTTCGTGAGCGTATGGGCCAAGCCGCTATCAAAGGTGCATCAGCCATTGGTTACGAAGGAGCAGGGACGATCGAGTTTTTGGTTGACAAATACGGCGAGTTTTATTTCATGGAAATGAACACGCGTATCCAAGTAGAGCACCCTATTACGGAAGAAGTTACTAATTTTGACCTTATCAAAGAGCAAATCAAAGTAGCCGCAGGGCAGCCTATTTCGGGACAAAATTATACGCCTCAGCTCTATGCAATGGAGTGCCGTATCAATGCCGAAGACCCCGCCAATGGCTTCCGTCCTAGTCCTGGAAAAATCACGCAATTACATTTTCCGGGTGGACATGGGGTCAGAATTGATAGCCACGTGTATGCGGGCTATACCATTCCGCCCAACTATGATTCTATGATTGCCAAGGTAATAGTGAGCGGTCAATCACGCGCCGAAGTAATGACCCGTATGAAACGTGCTTTACAAGAGTTTGTGATTGAAGGTATCAAAACCACCATTCCGTTTCATATTCGTCTCATGGATGACCCAGGTTTCCAATCGGGGAATTTTACAACTAAATACCTCGAAACTTTCGATTTTAGTGGGTTATAAAACTCCCCTAATCATAGTAAAAGCGGGCCTTCGAGGTCCGCTTTTATTTTGAATGACTATTGGCTCTCTTCAATACCACTTTTTGAAGATTGTCAACCGAAAAATTCGTCACTTCGGCTTTTGTGGCTTGTTTTTTACCTGAGGTTACTTCAAAAATCAATTCTTCTCCTCGTAACTCGTAAGTAGCAGTAAGGGAGATTCCTTGTGTTTCAAAAAGGCAGTATAGTTTATTATCAAACAAATAATTGATTAGCTCTATACCGTCGCCTTCGTCTATTATGTAGATGCCTTTGGAGGCGTCTTTTGTCTTCAATTTGTAATCTTTCACCATAGGCATTTTGGAGGATAGATACTCGGTTTTCCAAGTCCATTCTCCAGAAGATGACATAGGCGCGACGGTGAGTCGCACCTCCACGCTGTCTTTTATACTTCCAGAGCGATAGATGTACATTTGTCCTTTCCAAGTGCCTACACAATTTTGGACAAACGTATGTTGACCCTTTACAATGTGCCCTAGACTGGCCAATATAAGCACCAATACTCCCTTTTTGAGGAGCATTTGCCTCTTTGTTATTTTAGTTAAGTTCATTCACTGTATCAATATAATAGCAATGAGGATGGTTTTTCATCCCTATTTTGGGATAATATTCCACTGCTTTGGGCGCAGAAAGCAAAATAAGTTTAGCCCGTGGGGCTGCCAATTTTGTTTGACGAATCAACTCTTTGCCAATTCCTTGTTTCTGATAAGCTATATCCACGGCCAAATCTGACAAATAAGTACAAAAAGCATAATCCGTAATAGCGCGTGAGACTCCGATGATGACGCCATTTTCACGAGCGGTCACAATCAAATTAGCATTTTGTAGCATCATCGCAAGGCGTTCTGTATCTTCTATAGGACGGCGTTCTCCTAAAGTAGAGCGTACCAATACGGATTTAAAATCTTGGACTGACAAGTCATTTTCAAGCTGATAAGTAATCATGGAGTATCTAAAATTTGCCTTATGGGTTTCCAAATTAGTTAAAATTTTGGTATCCCGAAAATATCTATTTTAATTTAGCGTATCAATGTCAAAACTGATTATTAACATTTTTTTATAACCCTCCTCCCTTTAGATTTGGTAAATTAATATAGTATTTACTTTATCAGCATTTACCTATCCCCTCCCTATGGCTGCTACCTTAAAATGTCCAAAATGCGATAGTTTAGAAACTGTCAGAAACGGAATTATCAAAAATCGCCAACGATTTCGCTGCAAAAAGTGCGATTATAACTTTACCGTAGAGAAGCTCGGCAAAGGCATTAGTTCTTATTATGTCATTAAAGCTTTGCAGCTTTATATCGAAGGAGTAAGCTTTCGCGAAATTGAGCGTCTTTTGGGTGTAAGTCATGTATCGGTAATGAACTGGGTGAAAAAATACCAAATCAAAATTCCGGATCGTATCACACATCATGCAACTTACAAAGTCATGAATCATAAAGAATTAGCAGAGTTTTATGCTGACCGCAAAAATCTGGAAGGGACAGGCATGATTGTGACCGAGCTAGGCGACAAATTCATGATGATTAAATGGGAACGTTTCAAAGATTAGTCGCTTCATTTTTTTCTTTTTTGTTAAGCCACGACCTCCCGTTGTGGCTTAATTTTTATAGTTTCTCTTCGTTTTTTGCTAATATGATATACTTTTGTTAAATTAATATAGATACTATTTTTTGCTATTACTCTTTCAGATTCTACTCTTTTGACAGCTAAGTATCCTATATTATTTGGCTAATATCTTCCCAAACCACATTTTATTGAAATTTTTAGCCATCAAATAATACTCAAATCCCCCTTCTGACTCTTCCAGAGTCATACCTATACTTTTTGACCAAAGCTATATCAATATTTTCTTTATTAATTGGATTTTATTGTGCTTTGAATCGTCATTGAAATTCAAGGCGCCAGTGTTTCAGTGGGTTTACCAAGACTTCTCTCAAACCTTTCTTAACCTAAGATGAAAAAAATAATTTTTGCAATAGCTATTATTCTAGCCTGCGCTTCCAGCGGATATCTACAGGCTCAAGGGTCGTCAGAGTATGGCGCAGGAATGAAACTAAATGTAAACTCGGAAGGCACCAAATATGTGCGCTTCATCACTTGGAGTCAAATTTGGATGCGTTCTGTTCAGAACAACCCCGGTACGCTTGTCAATGGCGTAAGTCAAAACAATACCTTCGACATTGGGGCCCGTCGGCTTCGGATGCTCGTCCAAGCCCAAATGAGCCCTCGATTTATGGTTTTAGCTCATTTTGGTATCAATAATCAAACTTTTTTGAACGGCGGTGCCCCCGGAACCTCGGGTACAGGAGGCTACGGACAAGGCAAAAAACCAGAATTGTTTTTTCATGATTTTTGGGGTGAATATGTTATCATTCCTGCTCTTAATGCTGAGACCAAAAAAGCTAACCCTTTTTCGATGTCGTTTGGCGCTGGTTTGCACTATTACTTAGGTTTAAGCCGCATGACCATGCATAGTACCCTCAATTTTATGGCTGTAGATTCGCCCGTTTTTACGTGGGCAACTATCGAAAACTCAGACCAATTTGCCCGGATGTTTGGGGTGTTTTTGAAAGGAAAAGCCAACAAATTTGAGTACCGTTTGAGCCTCAACAAACCTTTTGCTACCAATCTTACCCCCGTAGAAGGAGTAGCGGTAGATAACAATGGTGTCAGCAAAGCCTCTACCTCTGGCTATTGTGAGTATCAATTTTTTGATCAAGAGTCCAACGTATTGCCATTCAAAGTCGGCTCCTATGTAGGAACCAAGCGTGTGTTTAACATTGGTGCGGGGTTTTATCACCAACCCCAAGGCACCCAAAGTCTAAAAAATGGAGTCGTCCAAAAACATAATATAAGTTTGATGTCGGTCGATGCTTTTTTGGATATGCCTATTGGTAAAAAAGAGAAAAATACGGCCTTAACTCTTTACAGCGGCATTTATAAATACAACTTTGGCCCCAACTATATCAGAAATGCGGGTATTATGAACACAGGCACTTTAGACCCAAAATTTGAAGGGCAAAAGGCACTTGCCGGAGCGGGCAATGCCCGCCCTCTACTCGGTACGGGCACTATGTTTTATACACAAGCAGGGGTATTATTACCAAAAAGCAGCGAAAAGCCTAAAGTAAGAATACAGCCTTTTGGCGCTTATACATGGAAAAAACTCGAAGCTCTCAGCAAAAGTGGCAACTACTACGATGTAGGGACTAATTTTTATCTTGAGGGACATCATTCCAAAATCACTCTCCAATATTCTACCCGCCCTATTTATCTTGCTAAAGATAAGATAGATGGCAGTAAAGGAGAGTTTATTATTCAATTTCAAACGTACCTTTAGGAAGCTATTCAATACCTAGAGTGGCATTTAAGCTAAGTAAAATCATACTCAAAAACCCTTACTATTTTTTATAACACCTTAACTTTTTAAAGTAATGTCTGAAACTGCAAGCGCTGCCGAAAAAGGGCAGAAAAAGCAAAGCCTAGCCGCAATCATCGGCGCCTCATCGGTAGGAACGATGATCGAATGGTACGACTTCTACATCTTCGGAAGCTTGGCTACCATCATCGCTACCAAATTCTTTCCGGATGGCAATCCCACCGCCGCCTTTCTTTCTACCTTAGCTACCTTTGCCGCTGGGTTTGTGGTGCGGCCTTTTGGCGCTATTTTCTTTGGGCGCCTTGGTGATTTGATTGGCCGCAAATACACCTTCATGGTCACGCTACTGCTGATGGGAGGGGCTACTTTCATGATTGGGTTGATTCCTAGCTACGAAACCATCGGTTTTTTGGCCCCTACTTTAGTGCTTCTATTGAGGCTCTTACAAGGGCTCGCGCTAGGAGGAGAATATGGAGGAGCTGCTACCTACGTAGCCGAGCACTCCCCCGCCGACAAACGAGGCTTCTGGACTTCGTGGATTCAGATTACGGCTACAGCAGGCTTGTTTGTATCACTGATTGTGATTCAGGTGACCCAAAACAGCATGTCGAAAGAAGCTTTTGCTGATTGGGGCTGGCGGGTACCTTTTTTGGTGTCTATCCTGATGGTGTATGTATCGGTGTTGATTCGTAAAAATATGCACGAGTCTCCGCTTTTTGCCAAAGCCAAAGCAGAAGGAAAGACTTCAACTAATCCTTTGAAAGAATCTTTTGGCAATCGATACAACTTCAAATTTGTGCTTCTTGCTTTGTTAGGAGCTACTATGGGACAAGGGGTAGTGTGGTACACGGGGCAATTTTATGCGTTGAGTTTTTTACAAAAAGTAATGGCAATTGACCTTCAGCAATCCAACGAACTTATGACCTATGCATTGGTATTGGGAACGCCCTTCTTCGTATTTTTTGGATGGCTTTCCGACAAGATTGGTCGTAAGGGTATTATGCTAGCGGGGATGCTCATTGCTATTTTATCGTATCGTACGATTTACGAAAAAATGTACCAAACCACCAATTTTAAAAATAAAACGGAAATCACCGACAAGACGAGTATTGAAGTATCTCGCAAATTGGAGGTAAAGGATGGCGTGGCTACGAAAGATTCGTTGATTACGACTACCACCAAGAAAGAATTTACAGACGGCACTAAATATGAAGAAAAAAAGATTGAGAAAATCTTAGCCGTTGCGGCAGCCGACGCCCCTAAACCTGAAATCAAAAAAACCGTTACAATCAACGACAGCGACAAATGGACCTTGATATGGTTGGTATTCATTCAAGTGATTTTTGTCACCATGGTATATGGCCCTATCGCGGCATTCTTAGTAGAAATGTTTCCTACGCGCATTCGTTACACTTCTATGTCGTTGCCTTATCACGTCGGAAATGGAGTTTTTGGAGGATTACTACCTACCATCGCAACGGCGCTTGTAGCCTCAGCTGGCAAAGCCAACGAAACCGCCACTGCCGCTGGTCAGGCTGCTCCATACGCCGCCCCTTATTTGGAGGGTCTTTGGTACCCTATTGTGATAGCGGGTATTTGCTTCGTCATTGGGCTATTGTATATCAATGGCAAAGACCGTAATGTAAACGACTAATACCACTTTTGATAACCAAAAAGCTGACTCACAAAAGCTTTTTTCAAATCCTTTCATCTATTCTTTTCAAAACGAAAATACAATGAACACAATAAAAAGACTTGCCGGTGTACTTTGGCTCATCGTGGGAGCTGCCGCCGGATACTATCTTTTAATCAATCAGGCTATTCCAAAGTTTAGTACTGGCAAATCGGAAGATTTGATTCCTGCCGGGATTTATACCTTCATCTTATGCCCCCTCATTGTGGGAAGCTTAGCCACTTTTGGAATATATGCCCTCAAAGGTGAATACGATAATCAAAATTAGGTTTAGGGTTTAGTAGTATGGATGGTTGTTGAGGTGAAATATATCTTCGACAACCATTTTTTAACCCTCTCTTTACGGTCTTAAATCCAAATACACTCCTTTTTCATGAATCGTAACCGCGAATTATTGTTGGCCTGTTTATGTATATTGACCATGGCGATATTCAATACGCCTCTTTTGTCGATAGCCAATTATGATGCTTTTATAAGCGGGATTCCAGTATTTTATGTTTTTCTTTTTGGAGGTTGGTTGGGGATTATTTTAATCATTGCTTGGCTCGTGCGCCAACCCAAACAAGATACTGACGATGAGTAGTTTGTGGATTATTACATTGTCTTTGATTTATCTATTGGTATTGTTTGGTATCGCCAACTGGGCCGAACGTCGTGCAGTGGCACATCGAAGCCTCGTCAACAATCCCTATGTGTATGCTTTATCATTGGCTGTTTATTGTACTGCTTGGACTTTTTATGGTAGTGTGGGTCGAGCCGCCGAAAGTGGGCCTGATTTTTTGAGTGTGTACATCGGGCCTACTTTTTTGATTCCCCTTTGGTGGGTCATTTTCCGAAAAATCATTCGGATTTGTAAAGTTCAGCGGATTACGAGCATTGCCGATTTTATCTCGGCTCGTTATGGTAAAAATCGAACCTTAGGCGGTATTGTCACCTTGGTGTGTTTGTTGGGGATTGTGCCTTATATTTCGATTCAGCTCAAAGCTATTACGATGAGTTTTTCGATTTTATCGGAGCATCAGCCTTTGGCTACGCAATCGTTTTGGTCAGACCAATCGTTTTATATTGCGTTAGCACTCATTGTTTTCACCATTTTATTTGGTACACGCAAACTCGAAGCCAACGAGCGCCATGAGGGTCTTGTAGCGGCGATTGCGTTTGAGTCTTTGATTAAATTATTCACCTTCATTGCGGTAGGTTTATTTGTAACCTTTGGGCTTTTTAATGGCTTTACGGATATATTCTCACGCGCTGCTAAAGTACCTGACCTACAAAAGCTCTTTGTTTTACCTCAACAACAAACCGGTAGCTGGTTTTGGCACTGCTTATTGGCGGCGATTGCCATTTTGTTTTTACCACGTCAATTCCAACTTACGGTAGTAGAAAACATCAACGAAAATCATCTCCGCAAAGCGCAGTGGCTTTTTCCGCTTTATTTGCTCATTATCAATATATTCGTTTTGCCAATTGCCCTCAGCGGAAAGCTTATTTTCGAAAACGACACAATCCCCTCTGATACTTATCTACTTGCTTTGCCCTTGCATTTCAAGCAACAAGGATTGGCGTTTTTGACGTATTTGGGAGGTTTTTCGGCGGCTACCAGTATGATTATTGTAGAGTGTACCGCCCTTACGGTAATGTTTACCAACAATCTCCTAATGCCTGTTTTGGTAGGCCGTCCAAGCTGGCAAAAGCGGCTTGGAAGTTCAGGCGGAAGTTTTGTACTCAATGCCCGCCGACTATTTATTGGGGGGATTATTCTCTTGGCTTATTTATACTATAAAAACGTCAGTGACAAATACTCGTTGGTATCGGTAGGCATGGTTTCTTTTGCAGCAGTGGCGCAATTTGCCCCTGCCGCCTTAGGCGGGATTTTCTGGAAAAAAGCCAATCTGGTAGGTGCGATGGGCGGCATTTTGGCTGGAAGCACCGTATGGCTTTATACCCTTATTATTCCTTCTATGGTTTCAAACGGTTTTATTTCAACTGATTTTTTAACGTATGGCCCTGCCCACGTCAGTTGGCTACGCCCCGAAGCGCTCTTTGGACTTGAAGGCATGGACAATCTTTCTCATGGGGTATTTTGGTCCTTGTTTTTCAATTTGATTTTTTACGTATGTGGTTCGCTTCATTTCGGTCAAAGTGCCCTTGAGCACAACCAAGCGGCTTTATTTGTTGATATTTTCAAATATGATACATCCTATGAACGCTCGGTCGCTTGGCGCGGAAAAGCCCTCATTACCGACATTGTGACACTCATGAGCAAATTTTTTGGGAAACCACGCGCCGAAAGGGCGCTTACGCTCTACGCTCGCCGCAACAAACTAAGTCTCCAAACCAAATACGCCGACCCCATGCTGGTCAACTACGCCGAAAAAATGCTCAGCGGAGCGATTGGCGCGGCTTCTGCGCGTATTGTGGTAGCTTCGGTTGCTAAAGAAGAACGCATTACGGTCGATGAAGTAATTGATATTCTCAAAACATCCCAAGAACTGAAGACTGTTAATGAGGAGCTTACCCGAAAATCTCGCGAACTAGAAGCTTTGACGCATCAACTCAAAGAGGCCAATGACAAACTTAGGGTATCAGAGCAGCAAAAGGATGATTTTTTAGCTACCGTAACCCACGAAATCCGCACTCCGCTGACGTCGATTCGGGCTTTGTCCGAAATAATCCACGATAATCCTGACATGGAGCTTGCGCAACAGCAACATTTTCTGAATACTATCATCAAAGAATCTGATAGACTCACCCGACTCGTCAATCAGGTGTTGGATTTGGAAAGGTACGAAACAGGTCGCTATCAGCTTTCTAAAGAAGTTTTTTCGATTCAGAGCCTTATCTCCGAATCTATCAACTCAATTGAGCAGTTAGCCAAAGAAAAAGAAATCATTATCAAAACATCTTATGACGGTTCGTTGGGCAATATCTACAGCGATTACGACCGATTGATGCAAGTTTTGATTAATCTTCTATCAAATGCTATTAAGTTTTGCCCTGCCCAAAACGGTTTAATTGAAGTAGGGGCAAAAGTAGAAAATGGTATTTTACTAATAAGCGTCAAAGACAATGGCACCGGCATCAGTCCTGAACAGCAAGCCCTCATCTTCGATAAATTCTATCAAGCAGAGTCCAAACGAACTCGCAAAGTCAAAGGAAGTGGGCTTGGGCTAGCGATTTCAAAAAAAATCATCGAACTATGCGAAGGCGACATTCAAGTACAGAGCAGCTTAGGCAAAGGAGCGGTTTTTACGCTTCAAATTCCCACTAGGGTATCCTAAAAACCACCCAAAAGCACTCTGAATAAACATTTTATAAAATATTAATCCAAAGGAATCAGCATCTATACCACTTTTGCAACTTAATTTTATTTTCAAAAAATTAATTTTCTACTTTACACCATTATTGACACTGAAGCGATTGTAGGTTTTTACCGAAAATGTGATTAGCATGACACGCCAGCATATAAAAATATTAATAGTAGACGATGAACCCAATATTTTGATGTCGTTAGAGTTTTTGATGAAAAAAGAAGGGTATCGCGTATTTATTGCTCGCGATGGTGAAGAGGCTTTTGACATCATTCGTAGCGAAGTTCCCGATGTGGTTTTGTTAGACATCATGATGCCCAAAGTCAACGGTTATGAGGTATGCACTTTTATCAAAACTAGTCCAGCGTACCAGCACATCAAAGTTGTTTTTATGAGTTCAAAAAGTCGAGAAATCGATTTGCAAAAAGGATATGAGTTGGGGGCAGACTTGTATATACCCAAGCCGTTTTCGACCCGTGACATGGTAGCCAAGGTAAATTCGCTTGCGACAAGCACCTTGTAATAAGCACTTTATATTTCATAAATCATGAAATCGTCAATACAATCGTATGCTGACTTCTATGAGGCCAGTCTAGCTAGTCCTGTGGCTTTTTGGAGCCAACAAGCGGCTAAAATTGCTTGGTATGAGTCCCCCACTCAAATCCTCACCACCAATGCCCGAGGCTTTTATCGGTGGTTTGAGGGAGGCAAACTCAATACTTGCTACTTAGCAATAGACTATCATGTACAAAATGGCCGCGCTGACCAAGTAGCCCTTATTTACGATTCGCCCGTCACTCAGCAAATTCAAAAATATACTTATCGTGAGCTTCAAACTCAAGTAGCAAAACTGGCGGGAGCATTGCGCAATTTGGGAGTAACCAAGGGCGACTGCGTGATTATATATATGCCTATGGTACCAGAAGCTGCTTTTACGATGCTGGCTTGTGCCAGATTGGGGGCAGTTCATTCGGTGGTGTTTGGCGGTTTTGCGCCTCATGAATTAGCAATCCGAATCGACGATACCCGCCCTAAAGTCGTGGTATCGGCTTCGTGTGGTATTGAATTTGACCGAGTTGTACCCTACAAACCACTCCTTGATGAAGCTATCCGCCAAGCTAACTTCAAACCAACGCATTGTCTTATTCTACAACGTCCCATGACTACCGCAAGCATGGAAACCGACCGAGACATAGATTTTGAGCAAGCACTACAACAAGCCTCTCCTGCCGAATGTGCCGTATTGAATGCCCTCGACCCTCTGTATGTTTTATACACCTCCGGTACTACAGGCAAGCCCAAAGGAATCGTAAGAGACAATGGCGGTCATGCAGTAGCTATGAAATTTTCGATGGAATATGTGTATGACATAGCCCCGGGCGATATATACTGGGCGGCATCAGACTTAGGCTGGGCAGTAGGCCACTCGTATATCATATATGGGCCTCTTATTCAGGGCTGTACTACCATTTTGTTTGAAGGCAAACCTGTTCGCACTCCCGACGCTGGCACGTTTTGGCGCATCATAGCCGCGCATAAAGTCAACGTTTTTTTTACTGCGCCTACGGCTTTTAGAGCAATCAAAAAAGAAGACCCTACCGCCGAGCATCTCCAAAAATATGACCTTAGTTCTCTAAAACAAATATTTGTGGCAGGAGAGCGCTGCGACCCACCTACTTTAGAATGGCTCCAACAAATCACCAAGGTTCCTATCATCGACCATTGGTGGCAAACCGAGTCAGGCTGGCCTATGATTGCAAATATGACAGGAGTTGAAATGTCAGCAGTAAAAGCAGGCTCTGCTACCAAGCCCGTTTGTGGATTTGATGTGCAGATTTTGGACGAAGAGGGGCATCCCCTTCCTCCCAAACACGAAGGATATGTCTGTATTAAGCTTCCGCTTCCGCCAGGCTGCCTACCTACGTTGTGGAACGACGACCACCGCTTTCAGCAGTCTTATTTATCTAAATTTCCGGGCTACTACCTTTCGGGCGATGGTGGGTATAAAGATGAAGACGGGTATGTATATATCATGGGGCGCGTCGATGATGTCATCAATGTGGCAGGGCATCGCCTCTCGACAGGCGAAATGGAGGAATTTGTAGCATCACACCCAGCCGTAGCCGAATGTGCTGTGGTAGGAATTGCCGACGAGTTGCGGGGTCAACGTCCCGTGGGGTTTGTGGTACTCAAAGACAAAGTGGCAATTGAAGAAAAAACTCTTGAAACAGAGCTAGTGACCATTGTACGAGAGCAAATCGGTGCGGTAGCATTTTTTAGAAATGCACTCATCGTAAAACGTCTTCCCAAAACGCGTTCGGGCAAAATCTTGAGGAAAGTAATGCGTCAAATTGCTGATGGCGAACCATATACAATTCCCTCTACCATCGATGACCCTGCGATTTTGAGCGAAATCACCGAAGCCCTCCAAAAACGGAAGATAGGAAAAGGCTTTAGAGAATAAAAATCTCAATAGGTTTCATAATTTTCTATACTTGTTTAGCAATTTTGTGATATTTTTTTCACTCAATCGGGAAAATGTTTTGCTATTTTTAGACCCACATTTCATCACCACTCGTTCCTTACATTAACCTTAATCAATCCAAAACATCAATAAATCATGCGTATACGTACTTTTGAAGACTATCAAGCTGCCTATCAACATAGTGTGGAAGACCCTGAAGGCTTTTGGGCAGAAGTAGCACAAGAATTCAAATGGCATAAACCTTGGAAGCGGGTATTAGACTGGAATTTTGAAGAGCCTAATGTGAAGTGGTTTGTAGGTGGCAAAACCAATATTACCGAAAATGCGCTCGATAGACATCTCAGAGAATTAGGAAATCATCCTGCTATTATTTGGGAGCCCAACGACCCCTCTGATCCAAGCGTAACGCTTACTTATAAAATGCTCCATGACCAAGTGTGTCGATTTGCGAATGTACTCAAACGCAATGGAGTTCAGAAAGGAGACCGTGTGTGTATTTACCTTCCGATGGTGCCCGAAGCCGCCATAGCGATTTTGGCTTGTGCCCGCATTGGTGCCATACATTCAGTGGTTTTTGGTGGATTTTCGGCCCAATCTCTTACCGACCGTATCAATGACTCCAATTGTAAGGTCATCGTTACGTCAGACGGAGCAGCGCGGGGCAATAAAAACATCCCGATGAAAGATACTGTCGATGATGCCCTCATCGCTTGTCCTTCAGTCCAAAAAGTAATTGTACTCACCCACACTCGTACCCCTATCTCTATGATTAAAGGGCGCGACGTATGGTGGGAGAGTGAAATGAAGCAAGTCACTTCCGACTGCCCTGCTCAAGTGATGGACTCAGAAGATCCTCTCTTTATTCTTTACACTTCAGGTTCCACTGGTAAGCCCAAAGGGGTAGTTCATACCACGGGTGGCTACATGGTTTATACGGCTTATACATTCCAAAATGTATTCCAATACGAACCCGGTCAAATCCACTTTTGTACTGCCGATGTGGGCTGGATTACAGGGCATAGTTATATTGTTTATGGCCCATTGTTGAGCGGTGCTACCACGGTGATGTTTGAGGGGGTGCCTACCTATCCTGACGCAGGACGTTTTTGGGATATTGTGGATAAACACAAAGTGGATATTCTTTATACCGCCCCCACGGCCATTAGATCATTGATGGGCTTTGGCCTCAAATATGTTGAAGAAAAAGACTTAAGTTCATTGAAAGTTTTGGGTTCGGTGGGTGAGCCTATCAATGAAGAAGCGTGGAATTGGTATAACGAAAACATCGGTAAAGGCCGCTGCCCCATCGTTGATACTTGGTGGCAAACCGAGAATGGTGGTATTTTGATTTCGCCTATTGCAGGTGTTACCAAAACCAAACCTACTTATGCCACATTACCACTTCCGGGTGTACAACCTGTATTGGTAGATGAGGCCGGCAATGAAATTGAAGGAAATGGCGTGAGCGGCAACTTATGCATTAAATTCCCGTGGCCGTCTATCATTCGTACCACTTGGGGCGACCACGAGCGTTGCCGCCAAACTTACTTCTCTACTTATCCTGGAAAGTATTTTACGGGCGACGGGTGTCTCCGCGACGAAGATGGCTACTATCGCATCACAGGACGGGTAGATGATGTCCTGAACGTATCGGGACACCGTATCGGGACAGCTGAGGTCGAAAACGCCATCAATATGCACTCTGATGTGATTGAAAGTGCGGTAGTAGGTTATCCACATGATATTAAAGGACAAGGGATTTATGCTTTTGTGATTAGCGAAAATCTACTCGACGACGAGGACTTGTCAAGACGCGATATTTTGGCAACTGTAACACGTATTATTGGGCCGATTGCCAAGCCTGACAAAATTCAGTTTGTGAGGGGATTGCCCAAGACTCGCTCAGGTAAAATCATGCGCCGAATCCTGCGTAAAATAGCCGAAGGAGATACTTCCAACTTAGGCGATACTACCACCCTACTCGACCCTAGTGTAGTAGAAGACATCAAAGATGGAGCTCTGTAAAGCATTGGCAAATCACTCTTAGTATCAAAAAAGCTGCTTTTAAAAAGCAGCTTTTTTGTAAAACGCCAAACTTATGACATCTTTTTTTTATAGAAAAAATACTATTTTGTAACCCTACTTATTCAACATCAAAAACACTATACATATTCTCAAAAATTTGTCAAAACTCAGTTTTTTAGTTTAAAAAAAGAGCTATTAAAACCAAAACAACAAGATATACAAAAACATACCATTTGGATAAATAAATAAACTTTACTTTCAAAAAGCTCAAAAACAAACCAAAAAATAAATTTTTATATAAAAAAACAAACAATAAATTTAACATAACAAATAATTTTGAAAATTATTTGTTATAACACATATTTTTGTATTAGCTTTGAAACACAATAGTAATTCTAGTACGTACTTTATTACTTTTATTATACTTCATCAACAACAAAGTAAGTTTCTTTAAGTCCCTTCTTTCTGCTAAAGAAGGGACTATCTTTGAGTAACTATTCCTAAACCCTGCTTTCTGGGAGCGACATCACAGTTCCACCATTTTATGATTTTGGCAAGAAATGACGTAGCCCCCCCTCTGCAAGTATTTCTGAAGAGGGAGATGGTTATTAGCGACACTTAGGAGCAGCTCTAAAAATCGGCGCACATTATTGCCGCAGTTATGGAGTTGTTTGCCAGTTGAGTCGTATTGAATCGATCTGAGCCAAACAACCCAGTCAAATTGCTAAAATGTCATCGTATCGGACGCGGCTGCGATGCAGTAGAGACAGGTTATTAGCTCTGATTGAAAACTATCCTAATTGCCTTGACTGATCATATCTCCTCTTTGGTTGGCACTATTTTTTTGTACAATTTCTGCCGACAAACGATAATTAGCTACTTTTTCAGCCAAACCATTCCCGTCTTCAAACACTCTTGCCTGATTGATAGGGATAAGTTTTGTGTTAGTCTCGTCTCCATTTTTTTGAGTAATTGTAAAGACATACTGAAAATTTTTAATACCCGTACCCGAAATTTCACCAGAAATCACCACAAGCTGTTTAATGCTAATACCGCTTGATACCCCTGTTGTTTCTGAAAATAAGGTAAATTTGTTCCCATTTCCTGATAGGAAGGACGCCGTACCGGATTGGCTACCTGTCATATTATCTTCTTTTTCCTCATAAAATACATCCCCGTTTTTCTGGTTAGTGAGTCGAATCCGAAAGTCTCTTACTACTTTGCCTTTTTTGTAGGAGTCATTTGGTCCGTAAGGAGCTAACAACACCGTTGGATTTACCTGAAAAGCCCCTTCTACGATGGGGGGAGTATTTCCCTCATTAATAATCATTCCTTTTTCCTTCATATCGCTTAGAGCTGCTTGCGAAACAATATTTTGGATTTTTTGTGACAAACCGGGAGCCGGATCATCTTTCTTTTTGCACCCATTGAGCCATAAGGTATTGATAGCCAATAGAAACATGGCTAAAACAGAAGTGAAGATTGTTTTCATGCGTTTTCTGATTTTGTATTGAAAGAGGATTTTTTATAGTCTCCAACTGTAATTTTATTTGTCCGGATTAAATTATCCATGCTTTACGCCCTTGCTCAAAGGCATCTTTACTAAGTTCACCTGCTATGTTCCGGAGAGTAGTAGCAAGAATTTTATCGAAGCTTTTTTCACCACGGCCAGATGATTTCACAACCATTGAGCGTCCCAATTGGCGTAGTTGCTCTGCCAGTTTAGGCTGTTTTAATACACCGGCGATGTCGCGGAGTAAAAAACCTTGTGCTCGCATTAACAAAGGTTCGATTGGACTCGGACAACCAGGACATCCATCAACCCAATCAGGGTGAAAAGTGAGCAACTGAATTGCGCGATTATAAATAATCAGATTTGCCATAGTAATAAATGTTTAAAGGGGGGGATATTGTTTAAAAGGTGAAGCGAAATTCATACTGCCTGAATTACTTCTGCTCAATTGTCGAAATAATAACCCCAAATCGGCTCGACATTGTAGCTTTAATTGTATTACTGAATTGTATCTCGCCCGTTGGTAGTGATAAACTGAGTAATGGTATGCCTGTAGATGAGATAGCTAAAAAGGGCGAACCCGGTCCACCGATTCCTGTAACACTTTTGTTTCGGATGGCCCACAGCCATTTGTTTTGCATAGGGTTGTATTTCGCTACAACCATATAATATTGCGTTTCTGGGGTTTGGGCAGGCAGGGTTATATCACCGATTGTAAAAGGGTTGTTTCTAGGGCCGTCATGAACCGTATAGAGATTTCCCGAATTATCGAATGTTGCACCGTTAAGGTAGCTACCCGGCATAGTAGTTGCCCATTTAGTAGAGCCATCCTGACGAAAAACTGCCCATATAACGGGGTTAGTAGAGGTAGTAGTAGCTCCGCCAATTGAAATACCGGACAAAGCAGCTGAGTGTACCACAAACTCACCTGTTGAATAACAGGATATGTCAGTTATGTGGGGGGTTTTAGTAGTAGTGATGTTTTTGCTCCATTCTAACGAACCGCCGGAAGAGAGTTTTAAGAGAAACTCACCGGATGATGAGAGTGCTGTACCCCCGACCGATGGTACGCCATCGAATGATCGTAAACCGACATAAACATCCCCATTAGGATCCACATCGAAATAGACATCCTGCTGCCCTATCCCCGAAAATAACCGACTCCAAAGCAGTTTACCGGATGGGTCGAAACGTGCTATCACATGATCCCAACCTTCGGTACCATTGTTGAGTACCCAAGCCGGATCAGACCCAGTAACGGTGGATGTACCAATCGTAGCTTTTTGATTCCCCAAGAGTCTTTCTATGACATAACAATTACCTTGAGCATCAACATGAGTAGCTCCTAAAGAGAGGGTACTACTGCCCGCTCTTAAACCAAAGCTACGTACCCACTCTACCTTACCATCGGGGGTGATTTTTGCCATATAGGCACCAGAGTTAGACAATGTAAAAGAGCCAAATGTCGTATTACGTGTACCCGCACTTAAGGCTGCATACAAATTTCCTGCTGCATCCATATCAAGATCATACACTTCATTGCTCGAAGTACTGGTAAGTTCGATAACCCAAAGGGGTTCACCTGTAGCGTCAAGTTTGGCGACGAAGCCGCCATAGCCGGAGCCTGTCGAAAACTTCCCTATTTTCCCTGCTTTGTTGTAAGAACCTGATATGTAAAAGTTTCCGTTGGCATCGGCAAGCAGGTCTCTGGTCTGGGTAAAGTCAAAACCTTCGCCCAAAGAACGGGCTGTTTTCCATTCGGCTGCGCTCACCACCGGCGTTCCTGTCTGCGCCGTCTTCACCTGCACCGCCGTACCATAAGTCGTGCCCTTATCGTTAGTCGCATAAGCCCTTACGTTATAGGTCGTATTGGCTTTGAGGCTTTTAAGCTCCGAGGTAAACTTCAACGGAAACGGCCCGCTTGCAGCACCGAGTTCGGTTTTGGCATCGGCGGTGGTTGGAGCCGCGTTGGTTTCCGACCATACATGCCCGTGCTGACTGATAGCCGCCCCACCGTTGGCCGAGAGGGTACTGCTCACTTTGGCACTCGTAGCGGTGATATCGCTGCTGCCGGTGGCATTGGCCGCATTGTCGAGTGTAGGAGCTGTGGTAGTAACGGGATTTGTTGGTTTAGAAGGTGCAGGGTCTTCTTTTTTCTTACAGTTTAAAATCCCTACTGTCAACAAAGAAAAAAGGCTTAGAGATAGAATGAGTTGTTTTTTCATAATATTGGAAAATTTGTAAATAAGTAGCGAATCTCAAATGAGTCAAAACACCTATGAATCAATGCTTTTGAGGTTTTAGCTTCCAGCGTTTGACCAAAAAATCCTTAAATGTCCAGATAGGCCAATAAATAATGATAGCTACGACATTGCCAAAAACAATCGTCAACGGCAGTGCCCATACCCAATTTGAGGGGTTTATTAGCATGAACCAGAAAGGTGGCCATACCAATAAAAACACACCCGCAATCGCATTCCTCAGTTGTGCTTCGGAGGTAAAGCCTACCCGAATCTGTACCTGTGTATGTGTCTCAAACTGCTGAGTAGAGCCTGTTATTTGTGACCAAAAAACAGTACTCCAACGAGTAGCACGGGCTTTTTGAATCCGAAATCTAGGGTATTTGGTTTCTACTGCAAACCGAGGTTCGGGAGAGCGAAACACCGCTAGTACTTCTTTTTCTTGGGCCAAACGCTCAAGATCTTGCCAAAGAAAAGCCTCCGACTGAAGAGTTATGTAGAGTTTCATATTCGACTTTATCGTTTATTCTTTCGCTTTCTAATCCGCCGTTTTTTGGTGTTCCAAATCATTTCAAAGCGAAGTTTTTACAGTACCGTTTTTGGCTATACGTATCAATTTTACATCCGCTGTTTTGATACAGCGACTAAATGTTTTAGGGGCTTGGATTGTATTTCAAAAAAACAAGAAAATAATGCCGTGTATTTGTCCCAATACTTGTCTCATTTCTTGTATGGAAACTTCTTAGCGGCTCTTTCCTTCAACTTACCAGCAAGCTCTTCGGGCAAACGGTAGCTACTATTCCAATCATCGTTTTGATAAGTCAACACCACCCGTTTTTCGAAAGCGTTATAGAGCGCGTTAGGCTCAGCGTAGCTTCACCTTGTTTGGGGCTTAAAGAAAAATTTTCGGTTTGTCGAGCAAGTATATCTAGACCACGAGAAAGATTTGTGTTATTTGGTTGCATTGATAATAAACGCCCCATAAGACGCATCCGTAGCTGACGTAATGCGGGGAAAAGTAGTAGTTCCAAAGCCAAAAATAGCCGCCCAACCTAATGCCTCTTGTGCTCTGTCACGAGCTGTAGCACCCACGATGATGTTGTCGGACGTAAGCGTAAGGGCGTTGTTGTTGAGGGTATATGTGAAACTCACTACGTCTTCCTTGGTGCTTTGGTCGATAAATACGACTTTCTTTATGCCGTTTACTTTTTCGTTGCGATAGTTGTAGGTGGCATTGCCCATCGTAACGGTACCTGTACTAAAATCCAGTAAATCATTAGGAAAACGAGTAGTAGTACCCTTCTGATTATAGGCACCATTGGCTGTATATCTCAATTCCAGTTGGATATTGTTCATTTTGTAAGTACCCAACAAAGGCCAAGCGGCTTCCACTGCGCTCTGAAATAGACCGCAACTTGTGAGAAATGTAGTGAGGAAAATAGCCGCTAAAGCAGTGCTATAAAAGGGACGAATTTGAGATTTCATGGCCATTCGATGTTTTGATGGACTATCTTGAATTATCTTTTCTTGGACAGTTAAGAGCATGGCATTCCCATGACGCGCTTTGATGTAGCGTGTAAGTTTGGATAATGTTTTACACCTAAAAACTGAGGACTATACCTTTAATCAGGCAAATTGTAGTAAGCTTTTACCTCTTCGTATTTGGAATAATCAACGGCAGCTTTACGGCCATTACGCAAGTCGGAGGCGGGAATGATAATAATTCTTGTTGCATTGAATGTCTGACTTACGGTAGTGTTGTCCGTTCTTCTTATTGCTACTACTGAATTCGCACTAGGCCGAATAATAGTCCGGTACTCATAAGAACCATCAAAAACACCTGGTATAGGATACCAATACCCTAACGAATTTTGCAAATACAAAAGAAGGACTGACTTCCCAATCATATCCGCTGTTATACCTGTTAGTGTGTAAGTAACTTCATTATTAGCGAGTGGATTAAATACCCGTGAGCCATAGGTGAATTGTACCACATTGGCATTGCCATTCTGCCCCGCAGGACCTTGAGTACCAGTATCGCCCTTAGGCCCTTGTGGACCAGCGGGCCCTGGTTCTCCCTGTGACCCTGGGCAAGCAGTCAACAAAAATACCATAGAAACACTTATAAGTGCTAGCGAAAGGAAGCGTAGTTTTTTCATTATGAGTACGTATTGTTTACCGCCGTCGCGGTGAGATATTGAGTTTTAAAACATTTCAAAGGTCGGGCATAAATAGTCGCTACGAAATCCCCAATTTTGGTGAGCGGATATTTAGAAAAATTATTACTTTATATCTATAGATATAGATTTTTATATAAACAAACCAATCCCTTGCCACTTCTAGCTAGAAGAAGCGAATCAGGGTTTCGGTCAATCAATTCATCTACTTATAAAATACTCGTAAACGTTTATCCCTAGCTGTTGCGTGGAATAGTCTGAAAGCTTTTTGGGGAAAGGTCAAAAGAGTATTTCATAAGTAGTTAGCATCCTTTCAAGCGCCAGCTAGGCCGATTTTTGATAATTCTTGAATATATTTTTCACTTCTGTGTATCGTCGCCTTGCAATCGGCAACCTCATACCGTTGGTAAGCAGGAGCATTTTTTGGCGAGCTAGTATCTTTGCCAAATACTGCACATTGATGACGTAGGATTTATGAATCCGTATAAACTGAGGCGGAAGATTTTGATGTAGTAGCTGGATATTTTGGGTCACTACCGCAAAACGTCCATTGAGCATCACCACCCGACTATAGTTACCGTCTCCTTCAATATGGACGATTTCTTCTGTCACGGTTTTTTCTACCAGTTTTTGTGGTTTCAAAGAGGGTAAATAGGTTTCCATAAAAGATACAAGTTTAGTCTAAACTTGATACTAAGGTAGAAGCAATAGAAAACGAGTTCCATCCAACTCGGGTGAGTTGTGCGTTTTTTTGGGTGAATGAACTTGTTTAGTAGGCGAACGACCATTTTTATTTTTTATAAAAGAAGCCCTTATCCTGAGGAGGTCTATGTCTCTCCCTCACAAATCCGACCATTCGCCCTAGAGATTCAGCATTTGGGGTTCCTATTTTTTGACATCCTCTTTTTACTATCTAAATTAGAATTTGAAAAAATATTACATGTTGGCTCAACGATTCGTTTACACTGCTTTTATTTTTATTTGGACTTTCATCTATGCTAAAGCCCAACGTGTTGAGACTATATTCCTAGCTCCTTCTAAAGTGATTGTGGGAGAGCCTTATTTGAGATTTGACCCTTTTACCGTCGAAAATGATATTTTAAAGCAAGCTTTTTCCAAAGAAATGAGAATGCAAGACCGGGAAGGGTATCTGTGGTTTGTAGCCGACAATCAGACCTTGATACGCTACGACGGGCATTATTCTAAAGTTTATGATTCTCTGTCTTATTATGGTATCAATATCACACCCAAAGGTCAGGTATGGTCGCTTACCGATAAGGGCGTGGCGCTGTATTCTCCTATCAATGAAAAATTTGAGTTTTTCCACACGCCTCTCGTCCAAAATTATCAGGTGTGGGGAAGTACGTCGGCGGCCGACGGTAAAATCTATTTTTTGTTTCCTGCTACCACCAACAACGTCCGTGCTCCTGTATTTGAATTTAATCCTCAAAACAAGAAATTTAGACATATTAAGCTTCCTGCTATTCTCAATGGCTACACCCAACAATATGATTCTGATACCTCATTGGTACTCTTGAAACCTTTACATACAGATGCCAAAGGCAGGATTTGGGGGGTGGTATATACCGCATCCGACAAGCACCGTCCTCACTCTTGTCTTGGATATTATCACCCTAGCAGCAATGTACTCACCCGCTATCCATTAGGAAATGCCCATGACCCAGATTCCAAAAGCAAAACGCAAGCTTTTCAAGAGCTTGACATCAATAGTGTATTGACCGATTCGAGCGCCCAAAACGTGTGGGTAGGCGCATGGGGGCATTATGGACTCCTCCGCTTCCACCTCCCAAGCGGCACTTGGAAGCAGTATCATTTCCCCAATTTAGATGCCAACCAGATTTATCAACTTAACCCTTTCACTGACCACAAACTACTTCTTATCACTAAGCAAGGGGTGCATATATTTGATACTGTTTCTGAAACGCTCCATCTTTATCCCCACATTCCAGGAGACAAATATTCTCCACCAACTCACCCAAATTCTTCATTTATAGGCCTTCATCATACCGTGTGGATAGGCAAAGCAATCGCCAACGGCGATGCTTCGGTCGCTTATCTCAATCTCGAAAATCAGCTCTTCAAAAGAATTCCCCTCAAAATACAATATGATAAAGTACGAATACTGTGTCAACACCAAGGGTATTTGTATTTTACATACGAAACCCCACAAGGATTTGTACTCGCCCGCTACAACGAAAAAAGCGAGCAAATAACCTCCCTTTTGAAACAACCTATTCCGAAAAAACCAGAACAAATCATCAATCAGGCATATGCAGATAGTATCAATCAGGTCATTTGGTTTGTGGGTAAAATAGAGGGAGGCAGTATATGGCAGTGGGATTTAAGACAGCAACGAATGCTCAATATCAAAGTGCCTATCCAAAACACCCTATTGCATACCCATGAACTTTATCAAGTCATGAGTATTACACCCGATAAAGCAGGAAATATATGGATACCCGTCACCTACGCTACTCCCAGCACCGAAGGGTTGCTCATCAAATACAATGCTACCTCTCGTACTTTTACCAATATAAAAAGTATAGAAAAGGAAATAAATAATCAACGCCTCAGGTGCGCTATGGTCGACCACAGAGGGATAGTATGGATGGGGAGCTGGGACGACAACCTGATACGGTGGTATGACCCTAAAACCGATAAATTAATTCTCAAAGATGCTATTTACAAAAGTTCGCCTGTTACCAATATTTCTATTAATAAAATAGTAGAAGACCCCAAAAGAGGAGTAGTTTGGATTGCGGCTACTGATCACGGACTTTGGAAGTATGATTTTTCGACGGATCAGTGGAAACGTGTCGCTCTCGATCCCAAAGATGTTGTTATCAATATTCACCTTACCGATGATGGCTCCGTATGGTTAAAAAGTGCCAATGCACTCATACACTATATTCCCGAAACGGGTCAAATTAAGTATTTAGGTGCCGAATATGATTTACGGATTTTTCAGTTTGGAACGTTTGTAAAGGGAGATAAAGGTGAACTTTTTTTTGACAAGTTTAGATTTTACCCCTCCGATATTCGTCGTACAAAACAAACCCCTAAAGTCGTGTTCAGTTTTCTAAAGGTATTTGACCAACAACTACCTCTGGCAAAAAATCTTAATTTAACATCTCAAATTACCCTAGATTATAACCAAAACTTCTTTACGATTGGCTTCTCTGCTTTCTCCTACACCCAAAACCATAAAAATCAGTACGCTTATCGACTCATAGGCTTCAACAAAGAATGGGTGATGTGTGGCAACATCCCTTTGGCTACCTTCACCAATGTACCGCCAGGAAAATACACCCTCCAAATCAAAGGAGCCAATTTTGAGGGGACTTGGGGAGACATTCGCACTATTAGTATCATCATTGAGCCCCCTTTTTGGAAAACTTGGTGGTTTATATCCCTTTTAGCGGTAGCAGCAGCGGCCATTGTTTATACTCTTTATCGATATAGGCTAGCCCAACAAACCCTCAAGAGCCGCCTTGAAGCCCAAGAAGCGCTGCGTCAACAACGAGAGGCGCAATACCAACAGCACATCGCCCAAACAGAAATCGCGGCATTGAGGGCCCAGATGAACCCTCACTTTATTTTCAATTGCCTTAATTCCATTCAGTATTTTGCGGCTCGCAACGATGCCGATACGGCTTCCGAATACCTGAGCAAGTTTTCGAGACTCATCAGACTTGTGTTAGAAAATTCTCGTTCCGAAAAAGTTACTTTATTGAATGAGCTCGAAACCCTCAAGCTTTATATTGAAATGGAAGCCATGAGGTTTCAACAAAAAGTAAGGTATCAATTTGAGGTAGATGCTTCGGTAGATACCGAAAATATTCAAATTCCCCCTCTTTTGATTCAGCCGTTTGTAGAAAATGCCATTTGGCATGGGCTAATGCACAAACCCGAAGGAGGCATGGTATCTATAAATGTACAACAGCCCCACGACAACCTTCTTCGAGTGATGGTGATAGATGACGGCGTAGGAAGAGCGCAAGCTGCACAATTTAAGAGCAAGTCGGCGACTAAGCAAAAATCATTTGGCATGAAAGTAACTGCTGAGCGTATCGACCTTATCAACCAATTTTATAAGACTCACTCCAAAATTCAAATTGTGGATTTGAAAGATGCTTTTGACAAAGCACAAGGGACAAAAATCATCATCGAAATTCCGCTCTAATTTCCATTTACTCAAAATCGACACCATTCGTGTGCTATTTTAGACAATCTACCCGACCTTAATGGTAGATGCTTTTTTTCTGGTTTAACTTGCCCAACTGTTTTTTACTTACAAACACTTGAAAAATATTGCCCAAAATATCTTCTGGTCTCTACTGTTTGCGGCAGGCTTTACGAATATTATGGCGCAAGGAGTAAGCAGCCCTCGTTTGCTCAATGTAGATAAACGGTTCAATCTGAGTTATGTCGATTCTATCAAAAAGGAGCATCTCTATTACTTGACTCAGCTCCCAAAAATCCCTAGGGCCATCACGCGTGATACTTTGAAATTAAAAACGTATGTGTATTTGGCCTATTTATACACTTATACTGCTATCACCCAAAGAGACAGCTCGCTCTACTGGGCCAATCAAACTATCGAAGAAGCCTCACGTCTCAAAAACAATTTTTATAAGGCTGAAGGAATTATAAAAAAAGCGGAATTTTTGGAGAGATTTCGTTCCAATTATCAAGAATCCGTTGAGATCCTAAACAACGTCCTTTTTATTCCAAACATTACTTCTAAGCAGCGCTTTTTTGTGCGTCGTCTCATTGGGGTGATTTATGCAAAAACCGACAACCCCAACGCGACCTCTTACATCGAAACCCTCATAAATGACATAAAAAAAACGTTTGTCAATGAAAAGCAGCGCGCTCCCGACCTTTATAATTTGTACATCGCCCTGGCCGAAACCAACGAAAGGAAAAAACATTTTGCGGTTTCGTTGGAGGCTTATCTCAATGCGCTCGAAGAAGTCAAAAAATTTAACCAAGGAATTGGGCTGGCTTATTTGTATGCTTCTATTGCCCAATCTTACATTGAGCTAGAGCGATATACTGAAGCCGAAAACTCTATCAATCAAGCCAAAGCACTTTTTGATAGGCTTAAGATTCCGCTCGATGAAAGTATCAATTTTACCACTGCCCGAATGCACCTTAAAAAAAAGGAATATGACAAAGCCGCTATCAAAGGAGAAACGATCTTAGTCAATGTCGTAGCTCGGAAGTTTAAGAAATATTCTAATGTTTACAAAGAAGCTTCCAAGATTTTGTATGATTCTTACCTAGGATTGGGGAATTATGAAAAAGCCCTGTTTCATTATCAAAACTACATTTTAATCAAAGATTCGCTCGAAATTGTCAAAAAAAGCAAAGAAATAGATGAGCTTATCAAAAAGTATGACATTCAGCAAGTAAAATCTGATAACGAAAAACAAATACTCGCCAAAAACAATCAAATCCAGCGACTATCGCTTTCTCAATACAAAAATGAAATCGAGAACCAACGCCTCAAAGAAGTACTTCTGAAAGAAAAACTCGAAAAAGAACGCGTCATCAGCCAAGACCAAGCCAAAAACCTAGAACGACTCACCGAAAAACGCCGCTACGAAGACCGACTCGAAAAATTGACGATTCAGCAATTAGAAGAAAAACTCTCATTTCAAGAACAAAACCGCAATTTGTGGTTTGGGCTCACGGTGATTACCTTACTTCTTGTAGGAGCAGGTATGATAGTAATGGTGTATCAATCCAAACAAAAATATAAATTTAAACAACGAGAAGCCGAATACCAACAGCGCATTGCCCAAACCGAAATTTCGGCATTGAGAGCGCAAATGAATCCTCACTTTATCTTTAACTGCCTCAATTCCATTCAGTACTATGCCGCTCGCAATGAGGCTGATACCGCCTCCGATTATCTTACTAAGTTTTCGCGACTTATCAGGCTTGTCTTAGAAAATTCTCGTTCCGAAAAAGTAACCCTTACCAACGAACTCGAAACGCTACGTTTGTATATCGAAATGGAAGCCATGAGATTTCAGCAAAAAGTACGCTATCAAATTCAAATCGCCCCCTCAATCGACACCGACGTCATTCAGATTCCGCCGCTGTTGCTACAGCCTTTTGTCGAAAATGCTATTTGGCATGGTCTGATGCACAAAGAAGAAGGCGGCAATGTATCAATCACCGTCACCCAACCTTACGACAACCACCTTCAGGTCATTATTTGTGATGATGGCGTAGGCCGTGCCAAAGCTGCCGAATTTAAAAGCAAATCGGCCACCAAACAGAAGTCTTTTGGGATGAAAGTAACCGCCCAGCGCATCGAACTCATCAATCAAATTTACCATACCCATACCCATATCAAAATAGAAGATATTATTAATGCACAAGGTGAGGCCAAAGGCACCAAAGTAATTGTAAATATTCCTTTATAAGACACAACACCGATGAAGGAGGGTTCATGAATACAAATTCTTAATTTATCATATTTTAAAACTAACTTATGTGCCCATAACCTTACCTACTTTGAAAAAGCTTTACTTACATATCATTCTTGTTTTTGGCTTGTTCTTAAACCATCACGACGCCAAAGCTTCGGCACAAAAACTTTGGCAAAAAGTAAAGAGTCTTCAAAAACAAGCAGCTTCTTATCAGCGAGATACGAGTCTGGTAGGGGTGTATTGCCAAATTGCCCATTATTATCAATTCAAAAATGTAGATACAGTTTCAATATATGCCCGCAAAGCCCTGGAGCTTTCTCAACAAATAAAATGGGTAGAAGGCCAAATAAGAGCTTTACATGAGCAAAGCAATTATCTGGTATTTGACGGTCGATACGCCAATGTAATGGATATTTCAAAGCAGGGGCTTACGCTATCAACCTCCCTCGGGTTGCCTTTGTACGAAGCTCATGCGTTGCGATTTATGGGCGATTGTCATGCAGAGTTTAAGCAGTGGGACTCGGCCAAAGTATATTACAACAAAGCTATTTTGATTTTTAAAAAACTCAAGAACGATAGCATGGTGGTACGTTGTAAAGTAAACTTTGGAGATATATACCGAGGTCAGCAGGATTTTGCGCAGGCAACGTATTATTATCAATCTGCTTTAAAAGATTATCAACGTACCAAGTCTGACTTCGGGATAGGTCTTGTCAACTGGAGTTTGGGCTATCAAAAAGTAATGCAGAATGATTTGGACTCCGCCATTATTCATTTTCAGAAAGTAAAAGTCATTGCTGATAAATTAGAAAATGTATTTGCCCAAGGGGCGATTTTAAATGAGCTGGCAGGGCTTTATCTACGACGTGATCAATTCAAAGAAGCCATTTACTATGCCCAAGAAGCATTAAAATATTCCCAAAAATACCATTCGAGCCAACAGATTTTTTGGTCTTACTACCTATCTACTCATACCTACCGAGCATTGGGCGATTATCAAAAAGCACTAGAGTACTCTTTACTTTCTTTGGACCAAAAAGACTCTATGTTTTATGAAAACTTCGAAAGTCGTATCGAGCTTTACAAAGCCCAGTACGAAAAAGATAGGCTACTCCAAAAACAAGCCTCCGAAGCGCAAGACATCAGCCGTCTGTTTTTGATTATTGCCTTTTTTTTGGTGGCTTTTGTCATTATTTTATTATACAGAAATAGCCTGTTGACCCAAAAAAAAGAAAAACAAGAAGCCGAATATCAGCAGCGTATCGCTCAGACCGAAATCGCCGCTCTGCGCGCTCAAATGAATCCGCATTTTATTTTTAATTGTCTTAACTCCATACAATACTACGCCGCCCACAACAACTCCGATACCGCCTCCTCTTATCTGAGCAAATTTGCCAAGCTCATCAGGCTAGTTTTAGAAAACTCCCGCTCCGAAAAAGTAACCCTTTCTAATGAGCTTGAAACGCTACAGCTATACATTGAAATGGAAGCAATGAGATTCCAACAAAAATTTAGTTATAAAATCAACGTTGCCCCTTCTGTCGATACTGACACCATCCAAATCCCTCCTTTATTGATTCAGCCTTTTGTCGAAAACGCTATTTGGCATGGCCTGATGCACAAAGAAGAAGGCGGCACCGTCATAATTGATGTACAGCACCCAAGCGACCACTTACTTACCGTCACCGTGACAGATGATGGAGTAGGACGCGCCAAAGCCGCTGAGTTTAGAAGTAAATCGGCGACCAAGCATAAGTCTTTTGGGCTGAAAGTCACCGCCGAACGTATAGAGCTTATCAATCAAATTTATCATACCAATACCAACATCCAAATCGAAGATTTGATGGATACACATGGCAACGCCCTTGGTACCAAAATCGTTGTCCAAATCCCTATCTAGTATCTCTAAACCGTCTTTGTTATGTTACGAGCCGTTATTATTGATGATGAACCAAACGCTGTAAATCTACTAGCACTTAGATTATCACAACATTGCCCACATATCGAGATTGTAGCGACTTGTACCAGTAGTTTATTGGGGATAGAAGCTATCAAAACTCACCGTCCTGAGATTTTGTTTTTGGATATCGAAATGCCCCAAATGAACGGATTTCAGGTACTAGAAGAAGTGGTGGACATTCCTTTTTCGTTAGTTTTTGTAACTGCCTACGATCGTTTCGCCCTCAAGGCATTCAAATACAGTGCCCTTGACTATCTACTCAAACCCATTGATACCCAAGAGTTGATAGAGGCCATCAACAAAATTGAGAAGCAACGTCAGACCGACCCTCTCCAAATTCAGCATCTCAAACAACAAATGGCACCTAGCGCCAAAACATTGCCTGAGCGCATCGCCTTGCCTTATCAAAATGGCGTAACATTTGCTTCCATTCAAGACATACTGTATTGCGAAGCCGACGACAACTACACTCGTTTTCATCTCAAAGACGGGCAGCAATATTTAGTCACCAAAACCCTCAGGGATGTACAAGAGCTGCTCGAAGAACGTGATTTTTTGAGGGTACATCGCCAGTACCTTATCAATCTTAATCACATCAAAAAATTTGTAAAAGGCGAAGGAAGCTACATCATCATGGACAACGATCTCAGCATACCAGTGTCGAGAGGACAAAAAGATAGGCTTATGGAGCGTTTTGGGTGGTTTTAAATGCTAAAGTTGATATTTGGCCAAGCCAATTTTTAGCCTTAGGATTTTTTATTGCATTTTGAATCATTTTGATGTTTTCCAACAACCATGATTTTACGACTAAGTAGGATAGAAACATTTACTATCCTACTATCATGCAAACACTCCTGCTCCCTTTTCCAAAACAACGACTCGATGTTCCGCTAGATGATATCATTCGCTTAGAAGGTGCCCGAAATTATACAAAAGTAACATTAACTGACGGCAACGAAATCATTGTATCCAAAACCCTCAAAGCTTTAGAGCCTTTTTTGTCGGTACATTTTATCCGTATCCACCGTTCTTATGTTATCAACACTCGTCATCTTATCAAAAAAGGGCCAACGGGTTTTTTATATATGAGCGATGGTGTCAGACTTAAACCTTCGCGCCGCAAAAAGAAAGAAATCAAAAAGGCTTTAGAAAGCATTGCGCCTTCTCCACAAAATACCAATTACTATCGCTACGAGCAATCCCCCCAACCAATACCAAAGCTGCTGCGATGGTAAAGCAGCGGCACTGCCTACGAGCAGCACTCCCGCCCACTGCGAGGGGAGCTTATCAGCGGCACTGCCTTGTGCTAGCCATTCGAGTTTTGCTTTTTGGAGCGCCTCATCTTTGGGCAAGCCTTCTTGAAGAAACTTATAAAAAGACTCGGTCAGGGCATAAGTAGGGTTATCTTCGACTTGCCACAAGGTAGTAACAGTACTCAAAATACCCAATGCCGCAAATCCCCGGGCAAGGCTATAAACGCCCTCGCCGCGTTGATTATGACCAACGCCCGTCTTACAAGCAGAAAGCACCAACAAGTCGGTATTAAATCGCTCTAAGCGGCTAAGTTCGGAGAGAACCAAAGTAGAATCAACAAAATAAATTTTGGGTTCGATAGCTTCGGCACTGTCGGCATCAGCATGGGTAAAAAGCTGAATGATGCGTGATTTAGGAGCGTAGGTTAGGAAATTGGCTTTCGTAGCATCTTTGACCGAAAATAGTCTACTTCTCCAAAAATCAGCTCCAATGGCTTGTAGCGATTCTTCAGAGCCTTTCAAGGTAGCCTGTTTGTTGGAAAACGATACCGGAGCGACCCCCAAAAAGCTCTGTGTGGTCAGTACTCCTTGCCAATAAGAATGAAATTTATCAAGGATAGAAGAAGTATTTTCTATTTTTATCTCCCCCGTTTTTGCCAAAAAACGCGCCGAATAAGTATAACTTAAGGCATGATAATTCACCAAAAAATCATCTGATGAACTGGACTCCGACAATGTCTCAAATGGCAAAAATTCACCATCGGACGATACAATCACCCGACGAGTAGCTATCGAAAGGGGTTTCCAAAGCGCATTGTATAATTCAAAAGACAAAGCTCGAAAGTGTTTATATTGTACGTTGAGAGCTGTTTTGTCGGCACAAAGGCTCAAAAACGAATGGGCTTTCAAATAGTACTCCTGAGGTTTTATACTAAGTTTTAGAAGATTTGTTTTTTCCTCAAAAACAGTCAATGCATAAACCGCGCTATCGCCCACAAAATAAGACACAAACGACTGCCCTCCTTTCAATATGTCTTCTTTAAGGTCTTTTAGAGAAAGAGTACTATTATCATACTTGTAGCGATAGTAAGCTGGGTTTGTTTTTTCCAATGATTTTATAAACTCTTCCCATTCAGCTTGGTATTGGTCAAGCTGGGTTTGTGCTTTAGTATAAGCTTCAGTTTCTTTTTCCAAACTCGCTACTTTGGTCTGGAAGTCGGCAATTTGTTGCCGCAGTCTCGCTTCTTTTTCTCTTTGCTCCACACTAAGCTGCTGATTTGCTCCTAATTCATTCAACTTATCTGCTAAAAGTACCGCTTTCGATTTTTCAAAAAACCGAAAGGCTTGTTCAGTATCTTTGGCTAAAAAACAGGCTTCAATGGCTCGTTCGTAAATTGCACGCGTTTTACGACGCCAAAACAACTTTGATTGTGCTCCAGAGTGCTCCCAACGCATATAATCAATGACATTGTCGGCCAGAGCATAAGTTTTGATGGCTTGGGCAAGTTTAGAAGGATTGTTGTTGGTAGTTTTTGCATATTCAAGCCAAGCTTCGGCTTGAATCCTAACAATATCTAATAAATACGTTTTTTGAGGAATATCTTTCAAAAAAAGAGGTTCTGAGGAAGACAATTTTTCAACACCTAGCATTTGCAGCGCTTGTTGATAGGCCTCTAAACATTTGCCATATTTCTTTTGGAGCAAATAGGTGTATCCTAAATTGTCGTAAAGTCTGGCGGTTAGTTCTTTGTTTTTTGCAAACTTTAGACCTAATAAAATCCTTTTCTCGGCTTCGTTATATTGCTTCATATAATCGGCTAAACTATACCCCCAATCATTACTTACTACGGCTATTTTGTTAGAGTCTTGTTGGGCTACATACAATTGATACGCTTTTTCAAAATAGTGATTCATCTGCTCATATTTACCCCTTACGCGGTACAAGCTCGCCATTTTGGAATAAACAGAACCTAAATTTTCGTTATGCTCCGACACCTCAATCACCCTAATTTGGCTTTGAAGAGCTTGTTGGCCTTCTTCATATTTTCCTAAAGCATACAGGGATTGGTATTTTTCGTTGAGAGCCCAAATCTGCCAATAAGTATTATTAGCCTTTTTTGCTAACGCTAAAGCTTCAGAAGCCCACTGACCTGCTTGGAGATAATCGCCACTTTGACGATAACAAGCAGACAGCTGAACACTGGCTTCAGCTGCTTGAGCATATTTAGTGGGGTATTTTTTTCCAATTTCTACCGAGGACTTAAAGCTACTTATCGCTTCTTTGTATCTGCCAAGATGCTTCATGTACAGTAGCCCAAGATTCAAGTAGCTCCCCACCAGATTAGCCTCTTTGGTTTGACTATGATGGCGTTCGTTGATTTTGATTGACGTTTTTGTATAATACTCCGCTTTTGCAATCGCATCTTTAGCCTCACTCGACTGCTGTCCTAAATGCCAATAATACCTTCCAAGCAAATGCAACACACGCGCATAGGTAGAGTCTTCGGAATATCCACACGCTTTCCACTGCTTTTGAATTTGTAAAAGTTTTTGAATGTCTTCCTGACTTTGAGTAGCCTCTACTTGTTGCAAAAAAAACGAGCGACTAGGGCATTGGCCCCAGCCGCTCGTTAGAATAAAAAAGGATAATCCGAAAATTCTCAGTATACTCGTCATCGATAAATTCGATAAGTGATGCGTTTGCTCTTTAATTTGGTTGGTAAAACGTTGGGTGGGCTTACTAAAGTAGTATTAAATAACCAATTATACAAATAGTCTTTATCATAATAGTTATTTGTAAAAGTACCTTGCACTACTCTTGCTGTCATGATAGGTGTTGCAAACGACGAACCTTCTAACCAACATCTATACCTTGGCGCATTGGTAGGATAAGGCACAAAAAAATGACATAAACTATCTCCTAATACTCCAATGTCTACGTACTTTTTCCCGTAGTTTTGTCCACCACAAGCTGAGATGTCGGTTGGCGCAGGCCAGTACATAATTTTTTCATTGGCTCTAGGTCGGTCATTTTTGGGGTGACTTACGGTAGTGACCGAAAAAACGTTAGAAAGATTGCGCTCTGCCGTAAAACTAGCCGGGTAAAATTTCCAAATACGAGCATCCAGATTACGATCATCGTTACTTCCCGAATCACATTCATCCGACTTAGCCTCGTCGTTGCCGGCAGCGGCTACTACCACAATTTTATAATCTTCTAAGCGTTTTATCATTTTTTTGAGAATGATAGAAGGTGCTCCATAATATCCCCAACTTAAGTTGACAACATCTGTACGACAAGATTTTGCAGTTCTTGCTTTCACCATTTGCTGACGCGCGTATTCCATGGCACAGGCGGCATCGAAGAGCTTCCCGTTCAAATCTTTATCCAATACTTTCAGCGGCATGATTTGGTACGGCACTTGTGCCCCTTCAAGTTCTTTGGCAATAAAAGCCGTAACTGCTGACCCATGCAATTTTGGGTCAGTTTCATAATTTGGGCTCCCCTTGGAATCTGCATGGACTGTTGAAAAATCCCAACCCCTTAGGTCATTTTTCAAGCCATTATTATCATTATCTAGGACATCTGTGATTTCATCAAGATTCGTCCAACGAGACGCATTGACTTGAGGTAGTAAGCCCCCATCCAGCACTCCCACGATTGGCAATTCCAAGATTTTCTCTTTCGGATAGGAAGGAGAAGAAAGTTTTTCAACTTTTGTCACTTCAGGAAGAGCTTCTAGGCGTTTTGGCCATTGGGGAGTATAGATTCGAACGTTGGGCGAAGCATCAAAAGCAGGCAAAATATCATTTCCTGCCCCTATTACTGGCGGCGGATCGTCGGCATTGCCTGGGCTACCAAAAATATCTGAACCTGCCCCCCACAGTTGTAGGTTCTTCATACAAGGACAGGTTGCAATTGGAAATAAAGAATCTTTGCCTGTACGAAGTTTTCTTATCTCTTCTTCACGAGTTACGGAATCTTCACTCAACCAAACAATAGTTTCCTTAAAACCTGGCTCTTTTATACACTCTGTTTCTTGTGTGGTGGTTGGGGTACAATTGTACAGGGATACACTTAGTAACCCTAAAAAAACAATTAAGATTTTTCTCATAATGAGCTTTGAGTTTAGAAGTTTAGTGGGCTCATTTCATCTCTTTCCACCCTTCCAATTTATTCTCTTTTATTTCTTTGAGCAAATTCTGAGCACGAATATTATCTAGCGGTTGTTTTCTTTTCAACAACGCAATCGCCTCATAAAATTTACCCCAATTTGAGACTAAATCGGTACGGTTTCCAAGCCGATGAAAGTAACTAATCGCTTGGTCGTAATCTCCACTTCGGAGGCAAACAATGCCTAGTAATTTTTCAAGCTCAGGATTGTTTTTATCTTTTTGGTAAAGGCTTTCCCAAATTGCCTTGGCTGTTGCCAATTCACTATCATTATAGGCACTAATTCCCAACTTAAGACTATCTTGTTTTATATCTCCCATAGCAATGGGCAGCGTGCCCAGATTTTGGCTAACATACTCGGTGGCCCATTCATCCGTGGCTATCGAAAGACTAGGGGTCGGTTCGACTCCTAACCATAGATACCAACTTATACCCAGTACCAATACAATCGAAGCGGCGGCGGTCCATCCATAATATACCCGTCGCGTACGGCGTAGAGTTTGCTGTTGGCCTAAGGCGGTTAGTTCGGCCAATCTTCGCTGTCGGGCTTCTTTTTGAGCGGCCTGTTTTGCCTGAACATAAAAGGCCACTTCAGATGCAAAATGTGGATCTTGTTGGAGGCTTTTTTCAAAAACTATCTTTGCCTCATCCGAAAGTTGATTGTTATAATAATTATCAATAAGTTCTAGGTTTGTCATTTCTTTCTGATTTATTCTCAATGCTTTCCAATACGATTGAAATCGTGAGATGCTCTATGATACGGATGCAGGTCTATTATCTTAGGTTGTACTTTTCCTTGAGCCTTTCCAAGCACCTCAATCGGCTAGTTTTAGCGACGGCGGCGGTATTGTATCCCATTTGTTGAGCAATTTCTCCATCCGAAAACCCTTCTCCCCACGCCAATATTATTCCACGGCATTTTTCTCCAATGCTACGCAAGTGCTGCTGCAATAACGCTACTTCATTTTCCGAAATGAGTTTCTGAACAATCGTCCGAGATTCGTCAGGAATCCATAGCAAAGCATCCTCCAAGCCCTCCGTATGATGAACGCCTGCCTTGTTAGTCGTATTTTTTCGAATTGTGTCAACACATTTGTTCGTAAATATTTGATACAGATAGGTTTTCACTTCCGAACGTCCCTCAAATCGCCCATTCACGACATGGTCTATGACGGTCAGTATTGCATCCGAATAAGCACTCTCGGCATCATCATATGATATTTTGTGTTTAAATTGTGCTTCTCTGACTAAGTAGTGATACTTCTCATAAAGTTTGTTTTCGTACAACTGCCTTCTCGAATCGCCCTCGCGGATGCCTTGTAAAATGTCATAATCTTTGAGAGTTTTATTAAAGAAAAACATAGAAGTAATAGAATTAATAGAGGTTTAGGGCGGTAAAATGATAAACTTAGCAAAGAAAAACAACATATTCTTGCTTTTTAAGTATAAAGTCTTTGATTTGCAGAGTGTTTACTTCTGAATCCCAAAACCTCAAACCATTTTTTTATGGAAAATTCACAACTAGCTGGTGTAGGCAATCGCCTAGTCGCTCAAATTATCGACGGTATCATTCTTACCATTGCCTTTAGTGTTATTATTATTCCTTTTGGAGGATTTGCTGCTCTATTGGGAATGAGTGCCGACAACCTCAATGACTCCGAAGCATCGGCCGCTATTGCCAGTTTTGCAGGGATTAGTATCTTGGGCTTTGTATTGTTTTCACTGGTAGCGCCCTTGCTCTATGAGGCAGTAATGCTCAGTTCTAGCAAACAAGCTACGTTGGGTAAAATTATTATGAAAGTAAAAGTGGTAAATGAGACGGGCGACCGCCTTACCTTTGGGCAAGCCCTTGGCCGTTCGCTCATCAAGTACATTAGCGTCAATGTATGTTTTTTACTGTGGTTATGGCCTTTTTTCAATCCGCAAGAACAAAGTCTGCATGATTTGGTCATTAAAGGATATGTTTTAAGAAGCAACTAATGCTAAAAAAAATCACGCTAACGGTAACGGCCCTGTCCATTACCGTTTTTTATTTTTATTACAATCCTGCTATTTCTCATTTTGGTCCCCCTTGTCTTGTTCACAAAACCACCGGCTTATACTGCTGGGGATGCGGTGGGCAGCGGGCATTACATGCCTTACTGCATGGTCATTGGAGGCAAGCATTTCGTTTCAATCTTCTGATTTTTTTAGTAATTCCTATCCTAACAATTGTATTTGTAAGTGAGATTTTTGATATACCCCACCTACGGCGCCTCCTCTGGCATCGCTACATAGTCACTTTTGTCGGGATAGTGGTTATTGTTTTTACCATTGTCCGAAATTTGAAAGGATTTGAGTTTTTGATTCCCGATTGACCTCAAAATCTTTCGTATTTTTGCGACTTTCTATATTTTCACTTACTCATCAACTCAAATGCCTATTGATCTCCGCTCCGACACCGTCACCAAACCTACTCCGTCAATGCTAGAAGCGATGTTTTCGGCGGCGGTGGGTGACGATGTTTTTGGCGACGACCCCACCGTTAATGCTTTACAAGAAAAAGCTGCCCGCCTTTTTGGGATGGAAGCAGCTCTATTTTGCCCTTCTGGCACCATGACCAATCAACTCGCGATTCGGGTTCATACCCAGCCTGGTAGTGAAGTGATTTGTGATACCCTCTCTCATATCTATCTTTATGAAGGCGGCGGAATAGCCCTCAATGCGCTCAGTTCGGTGAAGCTTCTTACAGGAGACAGAGGTCGCATCAACGCCGCTCAAATCAAAGATGCTATCAACAACCCCGACGATGTACATGCGCCGGTCTCTCGTTTGGTTTCGCTCGAAAATACCATGAACAAAGGCGGTGGGTGCTATTATGATTTGAGTGCTATTGAAGCCATCAAAGAAGTATGTACCCAACATTCCCTCGCTTTGCACCTAGACGGCGCACGTCTGTTTAATGCCTTGGTTGAGACCAACGAATCTCCCTTTGACTACGGGCAGGCGTTTGATAGCATAAGCATTTGCTTATCCAAAGGTCTTGGCTGCCCCGTAGGTTCATTGTTGATAGGGAAAACTGATTTTATAAAAAAAGCCCGCCGTTTTCGCAAAGCAATGGGCGGCGGATGGCGCCAAGCGGGCTATTTAGCGGCGGCAGGTATCTATGCTTTAGATCATCATATCCAGCGCTTGCGCGACGACCACACGAGGGCGAAGGCTATTGGCCACATGCTCCAACCACTTCCTGAGGTAGAAGAAATCTACCCGATTGATACCAACATCGTCATATTTCGTTTGCCCGATTCTATCCTTGCTACTGACTACGTAGCCAAACTCGCCCAAAAAGGGATTGCAGCAGTGACTTTTGGCAAACATTTGGTACGATTTGTGACGCACTTAGATTTTACGGATATGCAGCTCGAAGAATTGGAAAAAAGTCTGAAAAAAGTTATCTAACGGTCAAAAAACACGTATTTCTACGCACTGAAAACTCAACAAAAGTTGGCACTTTTGTTGCTGTAATTTTTGTGTATTTTTTATAAACCTTTTTAGGTGTTTTACTGTATAAATAATTAAAGATAAATAAAGTTTTCAGTCCGTTTAACCCCTTCAAAATCCAAAAGAGCCATGAAAAAAGTCGTCAAATTACTCTCAGTTGCCATAGCTGTAAGTGCCGCAGTGTATACTTACAAAAAGATTCAAGCCAAAAAAGCGTGATTCTTGGTGATGAGTACAGGTTTCCAAGCCGAAAACATTGCTAAGCATGTTTTCGGCTTTTGATTTTGGGAGTATTTTTACTCTAGCCACGTACACCTTCCTCTAGTAGGTGGCTTGCCCTACCGCTTCCCAGCATGTTAGCTTTTTTCAAGTTTGAGTTAAGCTCAATTAGCAATTGACTTATTCTAGCATTTTGTTTAGAAAGGTCATTGGTTTGAATCCATTTCACTAATGTACGTTTTAGAGCTTCTCCACTAAGGCTATCCAATAAAATAGTATTGAAAGAAGTGATAAACGAATGAACTATCACCTGATCGGGGAGACTCTCTAAGAGGGCTTCCAATTCGTATAAAGCTTCAAACTGCCAGACAGGAACTATTTCGTTGGTATTATCAGAAAGCAAAAGTTCGTGGATTTCTTGCATTACCGTTCCTAAAGAATGATTTGAGGCGGCCACCGGTTGATCCAAATTCTCTTGTGCTTTACGTTTTTCATAGTCTTCTTTTACTTTATTTTGGGCCATTTCTACGAGTTTGGCCTCCGATGTTTCGGCGGGTATTACTGCCCATTTTTTGAAGCTTTCAAAATCTTTGCACTCAAAAAAATCAATACTTACCTCCAACATACGACAAAACGTATCAAGCGTAGTAGTATTGAATCTACACTCAGAGGGTATAGAACGCATCTTACGATATGCCTTTTTCAAACTCCCTACTCTTGGTACATTTTCGTAGGGGATTTTGCCATTGGCACCAAAATGTTTTGCAAACCATGCCGCTTGCTGACTTCCTGTAGGAACAACATACGGATGATCCACCACAATAGCTAAGTCCAACAACTTAGCCAACATCCCCATGTGATAGGGAGAATGGAAAGTATTCTTTTTGCGCATATCGATGAATGGTTATTATTTACATACCAACCAAAGAAGTGCGTTTACTATAGACAACTAGTTTTTCGGGGTAATTGAGAATGTAAAAATGCCAACTCTGAAGCTAATATTCAAGTCATTTCATTTCCTTTTCAGGGAAAAATATCTTTTGCTCTTTGTATACCTCTTTGGCTTTTATTAATGGAACTTCCATTTCTGAATAGCCGTTGAATATTTATCCATAAATCGTAAGCATTACCTACCTATTGTCCGTTGTTGTAAAAAATTTTACTTTCTTTCAAAATGCTTCAGAATAGCATAGTTAAACGCCTCTTAGCTTATTTTGCAAGGGGCTTGGTGCTAGTCGCACCCACCTACTTTACATTTATCATCATCAAAGAAGGTATCCGCTATTTAGATAGTATTCTGCCTATTTATATTGATACCAACGAAAAACAGCCCCTTTATTTACCAGGTCTAGGGCTACTTATCATTCTTTCCAGTATTGTATTATTGGGTTTTATTTTTTCGAGGTTTGTGCCCCAGTCTTTCTTTTCGTTTGGGGAAGGATTACTTAAAAGAATGCCACTAGTAAGTCTCATCTACTACGCTATCAAAGATCTTATCACGGCCTTTGTAGGAGACAAAAAGAAATTTAACCAGCCTGTTTTGGTTACAATCAATGTACCTTCTAATCTCAAAAAATTAGGTTTTATTACCCAAAGTGACCTTGCAGCCCTAGGTCTTAATGATTATGTGGCAGTCTACTGCCCACATTCTTATGCTTTTTCGGGAGAGTTGTTTATTGTACCAAACGAGCAGGTAGAAGTACTTGACTTATCAAGTACTGATGTAATGAAAATGATTGTTTCGGGAGGGGTATCGGTCAAGTAAAACTATAAGCCTCTAATGAAGCGACGTGCCCAAGAATACTTTCCAGGATAACGATTACTGGCTTTCCAAATATCTGACCATCCTAGGTCTTTTTTGTTTTTCATAGCCCGCACTTTAAGAAAATAGCCAGCTACTAAATACAAGCAAAAAAGCCCTACCAACACAAAAAAGGCTTGTGTGTTGGTAATGTATTTGAAGGTAAGAAAGTACCCTACCACGTTGATGATAGTCATACTCCAAAAGGTCAAGGAAGTTTGAAAGTGCGTAAGCCCATTGTCTAGCAGTACATGGTGCATGTGATTACGGTCTGCTTTGAAAGGCGAGCGCTTATTAAGAATACGTACCAAGAATACCCGAAGTGTATCAAAAATAGGGACAATTAATAGTACAACTGCCAATACAGGTGCGTTAAAAAAGGCGTTGGTATCATGAATGTAAGTGACGTTGAGTCTGATGAATTTTACGGCAAAAAAAGCCAGTAAAAAACCTACAATCAAGGAACCTGTATCACCCATAAATATTTTGCTGGTTTTGGAAAAATTAAACCGCAAAAATCCTAGTAAGGCTCCCGACATCGAAAAAGCCATACAGGCCATCGAGAAATGATGATTCATCAAAAACCAAGTTCCGAAACTCAGTCCTGCAATAAAAGCAATCCCCCCCGCTAGCCCATCGACACCATCAATGAGATTGACGGCATTGATAAGGGCAATAAAAATAAAAATAGTAAAAGGGATACTTATAATATCTGGAATATGATACCATCCAAATATCCCAAAAAAGTTGTCTACTTTCAGTCCGCCTAAAAGAATCAAAGTAGATACAGCCAATACCTGCAACAACAACTTTTTGTTGGGGTCAAGCACCAATATATCATCTTTGAGTCCTAAGAAAAACAATATTGTTAAGCCTACAACGGCCAAACTCGTAAGGTAAGCATCCGTTTGTTCGTTGGTATGAGGCCAAAGGAAATGAGCAATTAATAAAGAAGCATAGATAGCGATTCCACCAAACTCTGGCGTTTCTTGTTGGTGAGAACTTCTAAAGTTGGGCTTTTTCTTTAGCTCTAGCAATCCGCTAATGTTGATAATCACCGGAATCGATGTAACAGCCACGGCACACGCCACCAAAAAAGAGATGAAGCACTGATATACTTCGTGCTCAAGTATATTTTGGTACTGTGTTCGTAAGACGTCTATCAGTATATCTGCATTCATAATAATTATTCCATTTGCCTCAATGTCTTCATAACTTGAAGACAAAAATTATAAAAATAAGATTGCCGAACAAAAAAGGCATTCGAAATTACGATTCAATTTATTATTCGGTACGCTTTGGTTTGTCAACAAATTGTAAAACTTTTCGAATAGGTTTGAGCCAAGTTGTAAACCAATAGGGCTGTAAGTCATTTAGGTGCCACGCAAGGCGATCACTTTTGTTGGCTTCCAAGCGGTTGTTAAGAGTACTGTTGCTCACTCCTCCTACTCTCATAAGTGTGGTTACTTCAGGTAAGTAGGCCACGCTAATAGAATGTTTATAGAGCATTCTCAGCATAAGTTCATAATCAGCAGCGCTGCCAAGGTCTGTTCTATACAAACCGTACTTCTCATAAGACGCGCGTTTCACAAAAAACGTTGGATGAGGAGGCATCCATCCATACAAGAAATTTTGCCTTTTGTAGCTCCCCGATTTCCAATATCTTTTGACTTTTGTTTTATCAATCCCATCTACGTATAATAGGTCAGCGTAGATGCTTTCAGCTTGTGTTTTTTTGAGCGTATTTACGATTTTTTCGATTACAAAAGTATCTTTGTATAAATCGTCTGCATTCAGAATTCCTATCACATCTCCCGTTGCTAGCTTGATGCCCTTGTTCATTGCATCATAAATTCCAGCATCTTTTTCGGATAAAAATACAGCAATTTTCGTGCCGTAACTTCTTATGATTTCTGGAGTAGAGTCTGTCGATTTACCATCAATAATGATATACTCAATATCTTTATATGACTGATTCACAACCGATTCTATACAGTCTCTAATGGTTTTTTCTCCGTTGAATACTACTGTAATGATACTTATTTTCAAACCTTTTGGCGACGTTTAATGACTGATGGGAAATAAAACTAGTACACAACTCCTCAACTTTCGATTTTGCGTTCTCTGACATATTGAGCTGGGTTTCCTTGATAAATTCCGTAAGCTTCTAAGTCTTTTACTGCTACCGAATTTACCGCTAAAACAGCATGTGAATAACACGTGACATTTGGGCACACAATCGCTTTAGCCCCAATCCACACACCTTCTTCCAATACTATTTTTCCCACCTTCAAATCGAATTTACTATTTTTATAATCATGATTCCCGGTAAGCAACATCGCGCCTTGTGACAAACAAACATTCTTCCCCAGTACTACTTCGACCAAATTGTCTATCCACACTTCTTCTCCTATCCAGACGTAATTTTCTACAATAAGTAACCAAGGATATTTAATATTTACTTTGGGCTTAATCATTACCTTTTCTCCTATCTTTGCACCAAACATTCTCAAAATCAACAACTTAACCCCAACAGGAACGGGAAAATATGAATTTATAAAAACAGGATTTACTAAAAACCATAATAAATTTTTTAGGAAAGGGGGCTGTTTGTACCAACTGTTATCGTACTTCGACAGGTCGGTTTTGAGCCGCTGTGAGGTCTTTTCCGTATTCATTTTTAAAGAAGTCAATGATAGCTTGTTTGTCGTGTCCTACTCTGTAATAAACTTCGTATATCTTGGCATCTACCAAAAACCGATACCATAGGCCTTGTAAAAAGTGCCACATCAGGCCCTTTGTTCCATCCAAAAAGCCTAACTTCACAAAATATCTATACAAAAAATACGCAAACGGACGAGTAAAGAGGGGTAAAGAAGCATATTTATGCTTCAAGAAGCGCTTACGTTGGTCTTGGGTACCAAACAACTTAGGTATAACGCGTTCGGCGTCTCCAAAATTATATTTTATATCTAATAAATCAATGACCTCTCTGATGGCATAATTATTGTGCTTTTGGGTCCACCAGGTAAGGTTATTGAGATTGTGATCGACGATGTCGTTCTGAAACTGCACCGTTTGCCCTTCCGAAAGTTTAATGTGCTCATCCATCCAAAGCTCTTCACAAATCCCTTGCCCTTTTCTCCAAACCCGCAACAGCCATGTGGGATAATATCCGCCACGTCTTATCCACTGATTCATAAACATTACTCGCCGCTTCACATACACTCCCGAGATAGACGAATCTAAAGAAGCGATGTTGGTCTTGATTTCGTTGGCAAGTTCGGGAGTGACATATTCATCGGCATCCATACGCATCAGCCACTTAGTATCAAAAGGGATATTTTCTATCCCAAAATTAAACTGTACCGCATACGTAATCCAAGCATTATACACTACTTTAGCGCCAAGTGACTCGGCAATGCTCACGGTACGGTCGGTAGAGCCCGAATCCACAATAAAAACCTTGTCGGTAAAAGGCATCAAACTCCGAATACACCTCTCAATGTGTTTTTCTTCGTTGTATGTCAGTATAATAACCGAAATATCATTCATGGTAGATGACATAATCAAGTTGCAAATTGTACTTTTTTATGTTGAAAAGCAAAAAAATGCCTTTAACTTTGTAAAATTATCATACGAATACCACGCTAAACGGTAAGCTGTTGACACAAGGGCTTCTGTATTTTAATTGTGTTATTTTGTGTTACCTAGCGATTCTCGTCCAAAGTCACTTTTTCATGAAATCCATTACAGTTTACCCACCTTCTCAATCCATCCGTGCTGAAATTCAGTTGGCTTCTTCCAAAAGCGAAAGCAACAGAGCATTGATTATCAACGCTCTTACTGGATTTAAAGGAAACTTAGAAAATCTTTCGTCTGCTCGCGATACCCAAACCATGCTCCGCCTTCTCCAATCTCCAGAAGCCATTGCGGATGTCTTAGACGCGGGTACCACCATGCGTTTTCTAACAGCCTATTTTGCGGTAACAGGCCAACACAAAACCATGACAGGGACTCCTCGTATGTGTGAGCGCCCTATTGGAATTTTGGTAGATGCCTTGCGCACTTTAGGGGCCGATATTAGTTATCAACAAAATGAAGGATATCCTCCTACCCTCTTGAAAGGATTCAATTATACGGGTCAAAACCGAGTGAAAGTCAGAGGCGATGTAAGTAGCCAATACATCTCCGCATTGCTAATGATCGGGCCTACTCTGCCAGAAGGAATTGTATTGGAACTCACAGGCGATATAGGCTCTCGTCCTTATATCGAAATGACGCTCCAACAGATGCGCGCTTTTGGAGTAGAATCCATCGCTGATTGGGATGCTAAAACTATTACTGTCACCGCAAAGCCTTATATTCCGTGTACTTATCAGGTAGAGTCTGACTGGTCGGGAGCAAGTTATTGGTATAGCTTGGTGGCCCTTGCGCCTGACGCTGAGGTGGAATTGCTTGGCCTTAAAGAAAACTCATTACAAGGCGACAGCGCGATTGCAGCTATCATGAAGTACATGGGGGTCAAAAGTACATTTACCAACCGAGGTGTTTTACTTTCTAAAATTCCCGCCTCTGACGCTTTTGAATGGGATTTTACCGATTGTCCTGATTTAGCCCAAACGGTAGCCGCTTGCGCTGTAGCCAAGGGAATTACGGTAACGATGACGGGTATTGAAAGCCTCAAAATCAAAGAAACCGACCGCGTCAGCGCCCTTCAAGCAGAATTGCCCAAAATCGGGGGAGAATTAGTAGAAATAAAAACCAATGAGGTGTATGAAGTACGGAGACTCAATAATATTGAAAATACAGATGCTGTACCTCAGATTGACACTTACGACGACCACCGTATGGCTATGGCTTTCGCTCCCGTCGGGATGTGTTTTCCTGTGACTATTGCGGAGTCGCATGTAGTAGCCAAATCCTATCCAAGTTTTTGGGAAGATTTACAAAAAGTGACCACCCTTCAATCAACCACTGCTTTTGCTGATTAGCATAAGTAGCTGCTTTCTTCTATCTTTCCCAAGAAGATTGTTTTTGGGAAAGATAGTCTTACATTTCATCAGCCATGCAAAATCCCTACTTCTCGTTGCTTCGCACTGCTTGGCGGTATGCACGCCAGCAAAAAGGGCGCTATTTACTGATATATAGTCTATTTGTATTAGCAAATATTGTTTTTGCACTCAATCCTCTCATTTATGGGTGGTTTATTGAAGCTATTCAAAAAGAAGGCACTGGCGTCATCAGGCATGTGTGGATGTATGCAGGAAGCTATCTATTTTTGATGCTGCTTGAATGGGCTTTTCACGGGCCCGCACGCGTCATGGAGCGAGAATTGGCATTCAATCTAAGTCGTAATTTTCTGGACGAAATGTACCATCAGGCGCTTCACTTACCCGTACGGTGGCATCAAGACCACCACAGTGGTGCTACCATCAATCGTATTCGTAAAGCCTACGAAGCCCTGAAAGATTTCTTCCAAAATGGCTTCATGTTTTTACACGCTTTTTCTAAGTTTATATTCTCCTTTGTAGCCATTCTTTATTTTTCTCCTTTTTATGGAGGAATAGGAGTATTGATAGGCGGCTTTACCGTTTGGATTATTTTTAAGTTTGATAAACCTTTTATCAAAGCTCTCGACGAAACCAACGAAAAAGAACACGTCGTATCTTCTACGCTATTTGATAGCCTTTCCAATATTATCACGGTGATTACCCTACGCCTTGAAAAAAGAATGCAGCATAGTTTGTTGGGAAAAGTAGCGGAGGTATTTCCCCCTTTTCGACGTACGGTCGTCATCAACGAGTGGAAATGGTTTGTGGCGAGCGTCTTAATTGGTGTCATTTATGTGGTGGTGGCGGTAGGTTATGTATACGAACATTACGTTCCTAATGAGGTATTTCTAGTAGGCGGTTTGGTTACGCTGTTGGGATATGTCAATCAGTTTACGAGTGTATTTCAAGATGTAGCATGGCAATACACCGAAATCATTCGCTACAACACCGACGTCCAAACGGCTCGTAGCATCGGGGAGGCATATACTCAACAGCACCGTCCCGAAACCACGGACATTCTTCCTTCAAATTGGCAAGAGATACAGATACAGAATTTGAATTTTTCGCATCAACAAACCTACGACGCCCAACATAGAGCACATAGCCTTCATGACCTTCGAATTCGTATCAAGCGCGGTCACAAAATCGCTTTTATCGGTGAAAGCGGTAGTGGAAAAAGCACATTGCTTGCCTTGCTTAGGGGGCTTTACGAGCCAGAAAAAGGTGTTTTGGTGAGTATTGACGGCCAAAATTTCAATGGTCTGGAATCGCTCACAGACACCGTGACTCTTTTTCCACAAGAACCTGAAATCTTTGAAAACACCATTGAATACAATATCACGTTAGGACTTCCTTTTGAAGAATCCGACATTATGGAAGTATGCGCTACCACGCAGTTTGCTGAGGTGGTCGGTCAGCTGCCGAGTGGCCTTCAATCCAATATCCAAGAAAAAGGAGTTAATCTCTCTGGCGGACAAAAACAGCGCCTTGCTTTGGCACGGGGTGTGTTGGCGGCTCGTAGTAGTGAGATTGTATTGCTCGACGAACCTACCAGTAGTGTTGACCCAAAAACCGAAGTCTTGATTTATGACCAACTCTTTGAGGAGTTTAAAGGAAAAGCCGTACTTTCTTCATTGCACCGCTTACACTTGCTTGCTAAGTTTGATTATGTCTATATTTTACAAAATGGGCGCATTGTAGAGGAAGGGACTTTTGAAAATTTACGTCAACAAAGCCCTATTTTTCAGGATTTGTGGCGGCATCAAGAAAAATTAAAAGCCTAAAGCCTTTCCAAGTTTAAAAAAACTTAGAAAGGCTTTAGGCTTTTTTGGAGAAAATATTACTGAAGCACTACTTTGGCTACCACAGGCTGATGATCTGAAGGATAGCGTTGGTCTTTGGCATCAGTCAAAACTCCGTATTTCAGTACCGATACTTTAGGACTGGTAAAAATATAATCGATGCGATTTTTCATAGGCGCATCAAATTTGAAGGCATTAAACGTACCTTCTGGGCCATAAGGCGCTTGTTGGGATACTTTTTTAGAATCACTAAGCAAAGTCTCTATCTCCTTGATTTGTTCGGTGTCGGGAGTAGAATTAAAATCTCCTACCAAAATTGTAGTCTCATTTTTAGCGATTTCCTTGATTTTCTGAACCATCAATTTTCCTGATTGACGACGCGCCTCTACGCCTTGGTGATCAAAGTGAACGCTGAAGAAATAAAATGTTTTTTTGGTAACAACGTCTTTGAATTTAATCCACGAACAAATACGATTGCAACAAGTAGCATCCCAGCCTTTAGATGGCTTATCGGGGGTTTCACTCAACCAAAAATTGCCAGATTCCAACACATTAAAACGGTCTTTTTTGTAAAAAATAGCCGAATGCTCACCTGCCTGCTGCCCGTCGTCACGACCAGCACCAAAAAAAGCAAACTCTTTCAGCTCGGCAATATCATCAAGCTGACCTCTAAGCCCTTCTTGGGTTCCGAAAATATCAAACTCGTGATAACGTATAAGCGCTTTAACATTTTCTTTGCGGTTGGGCCAAGCATTGACACCGTCATTGGCCGTATTGTAACGTAGGTTATAAGAAGCTACTACGATAGGTGTGTTTTTTTGAGCAAAGCTAAATTCTACAAAGAAGCTCAATACTAGAAGAAAGCAAATAGATTTGTTCATAGAAATTGGGGATTGAATGATTTTTCAAAGGTAAAAGGATGAATCCAAACCATCTACCCACCAAATGTTAACTACCTTTTATTAATTCTACATAAAACATAACAACATTTTTAAAATCCTCAACACTGATTCGCTCATTGGTACCATGTGGACGTTTGAGGTCTTCTTCATTCATACGAACTGGCATAAAACGGTACAAATTGGTACACACATTCCGGTAATAACGTGCATCTGTGGCACCCAATACCAAATAAGGTGCTACAATCGCATCAGGAAAACACCCTTTGATAGTGCGATGTAAAGCCCTAAACCCTACCGTAGCAGTATCTGAAATCGGCGAAGGCTCCGAATCAAATTGGCTGATTGTCTCTACCGAAATTTTATCATTGGCTATCGTTTTCTTGACATATTCCATCACACCCTTCACAGAATCTCCCGGTAAGATTCGGAAGTTGATTTTAGCTACGGCCTCCACTGGCAATACGTTGTCTTTGACTCCACCTTGGATAACCGTAGGCGCTATACTTGTCCGAACCATCGCATTGCCTGCATTTGTTTGAGCCAAAATATCCACAATCACGGAACTCAACAACCACCGATTAGCCATCGCTAGCTTTGTAGCAAAGGGCATTTCGGGGGCTAAATAATCTTGCAAATAACTCGCTGCTCCCCCCAATTTGGCCGGAAAAGGATTTTTTTGAAGTTTATCAATCGCTTCGGCGAGCATACCAATACTCGTTTGAGCAGGAGGCATGGATGAATGTCCCCCATCGCCAAGGGATGTCAACTTTAAAGTAGTATATCCTTTTTCCGCAATTCCAATCAAAGCCACTGGTTTTGTAATCCCTGATACACCGTCTGTTTTGATAGTGCCGCCTTCGTCCATAACGTACTCAAGCTCTACTTTTTGCTTCTCGAGCAATGCCGCAATTTGCTGCGCCCCATACCTACCCGACACCTCCTCGTCGTGCCCAAACGCCAAATAAATACTCCGCTCTGGTTGGGCACCTTCTCGAAGCATGTACTCTACGGCTTCCAATATCCCAATCACGGTTACTTTATCGTCCAAAGTACCCCGACCATACACAAACCCCTCTGCCACATCGCCCGCAAAAGGCCTATGTTTCCACATCTTTTCGGTACCTTGCACCACAGGTACTACATCATAATGCCCCATCAAAAGCGCAGGCTTTAAATTTGTATTTTTTCCCTTCCAGTAATATAAAAGCCCATAGGTATTGACCCGCTCCAAGCTAAGATGCTGATGAACTTGAGGATAGGTATAAGCCAAAAATGCTATGAACTTCTCAAATTGGGTACTATCCATCAGCGATACATCTTCGTAAGAGACCGTGCGAAATTGGATCGCTTGCGACAAATGCGTAATCACCGAATCGTTCACACTCAACGATTTCATAGGAACCACATCTGTCATTTGTTTGGAAGAAATCCGAAACGTATTGAAGAGCAAAACCACTATCAATAGCAGCAAAGCAATCCCCAGCAAGCGTACAATTTTTTTCATAAAATGTGGTACGGACAACCTGTCCGTCGTTATATTCAATTATCCCTTTCCACCCTGTCCGTTGTTATATTCAAACCTTATTACACTCTCTTAATCTGGGCTATAGTTAAAACTTATTAGCTACCTCAGCTTCAATAGCATAACGCTATTTACGAACTAATTCCACAAAATCAAACCCTACGGCATGTTTTTCATCTGGTAAATAGGAAACGCGATTTATCTCTTTCCAATCGTTTTTTTGGGGAATCTCAAAATAAGCATCACCTTCAAAATCGGCTCTTACTTCGGTCAAGTAAATTTTATGAGCATAAGGCGTAAACAAACGATAAATCTCCGCCCCACCAATGACAAAAGCCTCGTCTGCGCCTGTATTTTGAGCGGCAATGATAGCCTCTTCAACCGAACTCACCACAATGACACCCTCAAAATACCAGTCAGTATTTCTGGTAATTACGATAGAAGTTCGGTTAGGTAAAGGCTTGCCAATGGATTCAAAAGTCTTGCGACCCATCATAATCGGGTGCCCTGTTGTGAGTTTTTTAAATTGTTTGAGGTCATTGGGCAAATGCCATATCAATTGATTGTCACGACCAATCACGCCGTTTTGTGCCACGGCCACGATGAAAGAAATCTGCATAAGAAAAGTTGTAAATCTATAGAATACTACGAGTTTATTTTTGTCGCTGTTAGTCTTTTAAACCTGTTTCTCCATAATCATAATCTTTTAATAATTGTTAGTTCATTGATAAAAGCGCCAACAATGGCATAATATTTCTACTATTAAGCCCTTAGCGGTAGAGTTTATCCAGCGCAATAAACATCAACGCCCGCGATTTGCCCGAAGCAGGAGGAGCTTTCAACAGTAAGTAGGAGACATCTCAGGCGGCATAAGCTTTTTCTTGCATCTCGCGCATCCTGAGGGGATTGGTTTTGGCACTTTGGTCCGTTTGGGAATAACTGACGTGGACAATATCGGACATTTTCTATGACTCTCTGGTTTTGTATTTTTGATTGGGGTGATTGTCATGGTATAATTTAACCAAACGCTCCATTTCAATCATTCTCGGAATAATTCTATTGATTAAGTGTCGAGTTGATTTTCCAACTCTTTTAGCAATTTCCTCTAATGACATGTATTCATGTGCACACACTTGTTCAATAAAAGCGATTAATTCTTCATTTGTAAGTCGTTTTTTAGTAGAACTATCCTCATTAGAACTATCCTCACTTGAACTATCCTCATTAGAACTATCCTCACTTGAACTATCCTCACTTGAACTATCATTAGCTCTGTACTGCTTATTCAAATGATAGGTAGTCCAGCGGCCTTTGTTATCGGATACCAGTAAACCCCTCTTACAAAGATCTTGTAACAATTTTGTAATTTCTGTTTTATGTTTATCCACCAAGTATTGTAAACGCTGATTTGTAATATCACCCTCAATTTGACAGGTGGCTAACACAGTTAGTTCATCTCCTCCCAACACATCTATCTCATCTCCAAATAGAATTCTCAATTCAATAAGTGTATCATCTGGAATCGTACTCAACATAGGCAAATGCAACTCCAGTCTATCAGGTTTTGACTCAATGTACAAAAAGGGCCGTCGCCAATGAGCATTTTTCCACCCTGCCAAAATTTTACCCACTCCACTGCCTGCTTTTTCTGCACTACCTATCATCATAAACATCTTTTGGAGATTGTTATTTCTACATTCGCTGACTCCTCCCTGATAATACTGATCTAAAGACACTAATAAAGTCCCAGGATTGACAAACAAAAACGTCTCTAATCGACTCTCAATCACTATATTACCTGAGGCAGTATAGTCAGTATGGACTAAACTATTGATAAAAGCCTCACGTAGAGCTTCATGGGCTAGTGTCTCGTCTACGCGCCGACCTTCATAAAGTTGAAAAGGTTTCGGTAGTTTAGAAGAAAGTTTTGGCCAAACTTGGCGGTAAAATTGAAATAAATTTGCCTCCCATGTGCCATCGGGATATACTCGATCTGTCCATCTATCGGCAGGGTTATCAGAAAAATACTCTCGGTAATCAGGGAAAAATTTTGGGCAACAATCGTCGTCGACGATACTCAATGTTTTTCCAAACATCAACATCCCAGCTACCGTAGGGCCTTCTTTTCGAGTTTTACGGTCTATGGTATAAGCCCCTAACTGTATCAAAAACTCCTTGTCAGTCAGAGTAAGCCATGGGTGGTCTGGTTTTGAAGCTGATAAAAGTTGCTTGTATTGCCGTATAGAAGTCGCATCAAAATCTTCAAAATTATGATATGCAAGCATTCGCCCATCAGGCTTTAGAGTTAAATCAGCATCTGCCAACATTCGCCGTACTTCATCGTCTGTGCAATGATAATCGCCTTCGTGATTACGCTTATAAGTATTGCCAAATGGGTTTGTTGTCAAAAAAACAGGCTTTTGCGTTCGGGTAGCTACGGGTACATTGATAGCCAAAACCTCTTTCCCTTCTAATAAGCATACTTTAACATCTTGATTTTCGAGAATATTTTTTGAAACGGCTTTTCGATTATTGATTTGATTCCAAAAATCTCGCTGAAGTTTTTCGATGTGCTCCTTTCCTAACCCTTCAATCGTGAATACATTCTTTTTTTCGACAATACCCAAAGCAATTATACCACCTTGTGAATTAGCAAAAGCCGAATAGGTTTTCCAAAGGTCTTGTGGTAGACCTCCTAATGCCGACTTGAATTCTACCTCAAACGATTCAACCTCGGGAAATACCTCATTCTGTAGTACAAAAATTGGCTGGTTTTCAAAGTCAAAAAGGCTTAACTGTCTGTTATCTTGTACCATTTCCTTATTCTAATTAACCGAACCGTCAAAACGGCAAAAAATCACTGTATATCAGCACATTAATAAAAATTCCCTTTTTCTAATTAAGCAAAACTACCTCTCATTTCTTCCGCGCTTTTTTCTCTTTTTTAGCCGTTGTTGGTATTTTCACCACCGACCTTCTTTCAGCGTCGCAAAACACCACCAAAGACATCAACCATAATCTTTTAATAATTGTTAGTTCATTGATAAAAGCGCCAACAATGGCATAATATTTCTACCATTTCCTTTTTCTAATTAAGCAAAAACCACCTCTATATCAACATTTTAACAAATTATTCCTTTTCCTAATTAAGCAAAATAGACGTGGCAAAACGACTTTTATTCTTACCAAAGATAACAAAAAGTTCTTGTCGAAGAATCCTTTCACTATCTCTACCCCGTTCATCTACCCATACATTATCGCATCATGAATGCTTTCTTTCCTCCAAAACTAAACAAAAAATAAAAGCGTAGCCCTGTATCAAACAAGACTACGCTTTGGAAAATGATGAAAGTTCTTGCCTAAGGCTTAGGAGCCGACTTAGGCGCGAGGGAGTTGATCCAAGCCGCAATTTTGAGGGCTTCATCACGCGGCACCTGTGGCATAGGAGCCATAGGGGTAGCATAATCAGGCCAGTTTTGAGGCTTAGGATTATAGATAAGTTCTACGATTTTTTCGTTTGAATATTTGCGCTTAGCCACTTCAGTATAGGCCGGGCCTACTTGGCGTTTGTCGACCGCATGACAGGCCAAACAAGTATTTTTAGCCAACAAAGGTTTTACTTCTTCAAAAGTAGGTACTTTACCCGTAGCTGCTTTAGCGATGGTTTTAGTCTCAGTAGTTTTGGTAGGAACAGCGGTAGATTTAGTGCTTACTTCTGTCAGTTTCAGTTTCTCGCCATCTGGGATTTGATTGAGGGTGTAGTAAGCCGTAGGGTGTACCAATGACCAATACAAACCTGCCGAACGAAGTCCATCTAATTTGATTTCGTGCAAGTATGTTTCGCGGAGATTATCTACGATGATGCGTGCCTTCAACCCATCTTCTGATACTTTTACCCCTTTCACAGCGCACTTGGCTTCATTGACAGTAGGACTTCCGTACACAGGATGGTATTTGTAAGTAAAACTACGAATAGCGTATGAAGCTAAGTTTTGAGCTGATTTTTTATCAACTGGCAACGTAAATTCCACTTCAAAACCGTCGGGCATTGCTCTTACCGCCTTCATCTCAAAGGGTGTTTTACCAGTCCATACCAATCTTTGCAAGCCTTGATTGGCATCACCTGCCGAGCCCCAGCCACGGTTGGTTTCACCGATGTACAATGAGCCACCGTCGTTGGCCCAAGCCATCCGCAATACACCCGATTGGAATCCCGAACGGAAATCAAACGCCGCTCCTTGATATTCTCCTTTAACTTTTTCTAAGAAAACGCGCATTACTTTGCTTTGCCCTTGGTCTCCTACAAAAAGCTGCCCGTTGAAAGGCCCGAAGTTGCCATTGGTTTGGTCGGCAATGATTTCAGCGTTAGAAACCCCCAAGATTCCGTGAGGAAGCCATACGGCAGGTAGTTGGGTTTCGGGGTATTTCTTTTTCATATCTGCCAACGTCAAAAACTTCTCATTTTGAACGTTTTCGGGCTTGATAGCATTGCCGTTTTTATCGCGAGTTTTGCGGGGGTCAACCGTCGCATATACTTGTTCTTGGGTAATTTTGATAGGCGAGCCAGGCAGCGCATTAGCCCATTTCAAACCAGCGGGGTGGCCCATAAAAGCCCCTTTTTTGGCGTGCCAAATACCACCAGACCCAATCCAGTCGCCTTGGTTATCATCATAAAACAACTCCCCGTCAATCATCCCAAGTCCGCAGGGAGAGCGTACACCCGTAGCCCAAGGCTCCATTTGGCCTTCAGGAGAGATTTTAAAAATCCATCCACGCAAAGGCCGACGGCTTTCGCCTGCCCACCATTCTTCGTCTCCAAAGGCCACATTTCCCGATACAAAAAATGAACCATCAGGAGCGATTTTAGGCCCGAAGCTATATTCGTGATAGTGCGCCGATAGTGGCCAAGCATAGATAGTCTCATAAGTATCAGCTTTGCCATCATGGTCTTTATCAATAAGCTTTGTAAGCTCACCACGTTGGGCACAGATTAATGCACCATTTTGATAAGCCAAGCCCAAAATTTCGTGTAAGCCAGAAGCAAATTTGCGAAAGTAGGGTTTTGGGCCACTAGGATTGTCGAGCATCCATACATCACCCCGACGAGTTGCTACGGCCAAACGACCATCGGGTAGTGTCACCATTCCTCCAACTTCCAGTAACACGCCTTCGGGGACAGGTGGCGTTACAATTTTATAAAAGTCTTCTTCCGAAGGAGATTCTTGACCAAAAGCCAGCGAAAGACTCAAAGCAAGAGTGGTAAGGGTGCTAAAAACGCGTTTTTTCATTATTACTCTATTTCTAATATATTGGTTAATACTACTTCAAAATCGACAAGTACATCTTCGCCTGTTAGCTTTTCTGAGAAAGGAATGATCGTAACTGTACAGTCGGCCCGATAAACATAAGTTTGTTGCTCACTCATCGCAATCAGCCAAGCCAAACGCACTCCATTTTTTATCCAGTGTTCCATTTTATATTTTAGCTCTTGCAGATGATTCGTATCTGATTCAAGCTCTAATACAAAATCGGGTGCAAGATAAGGAAACGATTTCTTTTCTGCGGAAGAGAGTTGTTGCCATTTTTCTGATCGAATCCAAGCTACATCAGGAGCACGCATTGAGCGGTCGGCCAAAAAAAAACCACCGTTAGAATCAATCACCTTTCCAGCTTTGGTACGACGATTCCAAATTACAAATTCCGCATTGAGTTCACTATTGTTTGAACTCGTAAGAAGATGAGTTGGGGACATATCAATAAATATTTGACCATTCTCATCGCGCTCTACCCGAAGTTCTGGGTTGGCTTGGCAAAACACCACCAATTCTTCGTCGGTCAACTGCTCACGGGTCGGTATGTTTAGTGGAATTACCATCAATACACTGCTGATTGTCGAATAGTTGAACAAAGATATAGAATGATTCTGTAATTTTGCTTCATGCTTGCTTTCAGATATTTGTTCAAACACACTTTTCATACGCTACGCAGCCGAGCGGGGCGGGCCTTGTTGCTTTTGTTTTGGAAATACGGACACCGTCCTCGTTATCAGACTACTAAGGTACGTTTTGGGCGTTATGAATTTGAAGTTCCAGATGCCTTTTCGTGGCTTTGGCAATATGAAGAAATCTACGTGGAAGAATTTTACAAATTTCAATCTTCCTCCTCAACCCCCGTTATTTACGATTGTGGTGCCAATGTAGGCATGAGTGTTTTGTATTTTAAAGAACTTTATCCGCAAGCTCGTATCAAGGCCTTTGAAGCAGAACCTTCGATTGCGAATTATTTAACCCAAAATCTCAAAACAAACGGCATCACTGATGTAGAGATTATTCAAAAAGCCGTTTGGAAAGATACTCATGGCGTATGGTTTGGAGAAGGTCAAGCCGACGACGCCTCTATTTACGGCGAAGGCACAAAAAAACACATCCCTTCCGTGAGGTTGCGCGACCAGCTAGCCACCGAAACCAAAGTAGATTTCTTAAAAATCGACATCGAAGGAGCCGAAATCGAAGTCATTCCCGACTGTGCCGATGTACTCGACCGTGTACAACATCTTTTTGTCGAATTTCACGCTTATTTAGGTCAGCCTCAGGCATTGACAAAAGTAATAGAGGTAATCGAACAAGCCGGATTTCGTTATTATATTGATACCAATCAGCACCGCCGCTCGCCTTTTGTGAATCATCGCTACCGCAACAATGACGTCATGGATTTGCAACTGAATATTTCGGCTTGGCGGCCTCATGTCTAGCTTTTTATTCTAATCATCACCGCTTTGAAAGTCGTTCATGTAAGCACATATCATCGGTTTGGAGGAGCCGCTATCGCCGCTTTACGCTTGCATCACGCCCTGCGCTTAGAGGGCGTAGATTCGGCGCTACTCGTCCAAGACTCTGACCGTCCCGAAAGCCACGTAGCCGCAGTTGCTGATGGATTTTTGTCTAAAAAAATCGCTTTTGGACGCTTCGTCGCTGAGCGTCTTTACTTTTCGTTGAAAGAAAAAAACAAAAGTCTGCGTTTTCATTTCTCTCCTCTGTGGACGGGGACTGATATATCTACTCACCCTCTTATTCAAGCAGCCGACATCATCCATTTGCATTGGATTAACTTTGGATTTTTATCTCTTCGCTCCCTAGAAAAACTATTTTCTTTAGATAAACCCGTCGTTTGGACCATGCACGATATGTCCACTTTTACGGGGGGTTGCCATTATAGTCGCGAGTGTCAGCATTATCTTACGCATTGTCGTCACTGTCCTTATCTTAAGCATCCAAGTGCTACGGATTTGTCGTACCGGGTTTTTGAAAAAAAATCACAGTTATTCCAAAAAGCCAATCTTACGCTTGTGTCGCCAAGTGAATGGTTGGCGGATTTGGCACGGCACGCCGCCTCCACTCGGCATTTACCAGCATATGCTATTCCAAATCCTATTGACACCCAAATCTTTAAACCTAAAAATACGAAAGGTGAGTTGGGAGTAGCTCCTCACAAAAAATGGATTCTTTTTGCGGGAGTCAATACCCAAGACCCACGCAAAGGCTTTGCTTATTTCAAAGCGGCCACTCATCTCCTCGCTGACCGTGCGCACGAATGGGGCGTTGTGGTATTTGGCAAAACCTCACCTGAAGCCCTGAATGATTTGGGACTAGAAGTAAAATCGCTCGGAAGCTTGCCTGCCCACGAAGTTGTGAAAGTGTATCAGGCCGCCGATGTAATGGTAGTTCCTTCGCTAGAAGACAATTACCCCAATACGGTCATAGAAGCAATGGCTTGCGGCACGCCCGTGGTAGGTTTTGATACGGGTGGAATTCCAGAACAGATTCTTCATCTTCGTACGGGCTATGTGGCGCAACTTCATTCAGCAGAAGATTTAGCGCGCGGGATTCGGTTTGTGTTAGAAAACAACAACTATGCCTCTCTCAGTGAAGAGAATGTAAAAATAGTGACCCAACGCAACGCTTTTGAAGTAGTAGCACGACAGTATCAAAGGCTCTACGACAGCTGTGTCTGATGATTGATTTATCCTGTAAACTTAAAGTCAGAGACTTTATCCCTTTTTTGTCCCGACAGAATGTCGAGACTAGTAGTAGCTTGCCCCAAACTATCATTTGGGGCAAAAAATGGTGAGGCGGCTCCGACGCACAATACCTCATTTTATACCAATGTAAAGGGATTAATATTATATCTGTGCCAATTGATAACACGTCGATACAAACTCGGACTAAAATAACGATACACATTTCGAATCACTGCTTGGTCGGGCAAGATAGTATCAGGAAAAACCACTGCCGTTTCATAGATTTCTCCTCCTCTTAAACTATGCTCGTTGGTACCACTACCATCGTAGCCAATGTGCGTGATTTTGGATTTAGTGGGGTGTAAGCAGTAAGTTCCTGTTTTGTAATGATGATAAGTCCATCGTACGGCCCATGAATGTATCAAGCCTCGGCGCTGCTTGATGAGCATCGGTAGTAAGTCAGGCCCTGCTTTGGTAAATTCTCGTTTTTGGTCAGGAGACTCCAAAAAATTTGCAAAGTCCTGCACCTCCCAATCCGTTTGTTGCCAACGGTCTTTCCAAGTACCCCACCCCCAAGAACTTCCTCTCGGAATCAACAACACATCTTTGGTATAAGAAGTTGGAATCGGAAAAGGGTAAATATAGCCCGTCACGGAGCAAATGAGCGGGTCGTTGGTATAGCGTGTAAGTGCCTGATTCATAAACAATAGAAAATCAGAACTGCACAGCAAATCATCTTCCATTACGATGGCTTTATCATAACTCTCAAACACCTGCGACACCCCCGAAATCACTGATTTGGCTAGCCCCGAATTAGTCGTTGATTCATGAATAATAAGGTGTTTGAAACCCGTAATTTGTTTTACAAAATCCCTGACTGCTTGTACTTTTGGTAAGTCGTCATTAGTACTTTTAGGGCCATCTACAAACACAATCAGCGTACTATCAGCCGCCAAGGGGTTTTGTTGAAGACAAGTGACGGTCTGTTGCAGGAGCGAGAGTCGATTATAACAAAAAAGGACAACGGGTGCGAGTTCCATTAGAATACGATTGAGGCGCAAAGCCTATTGGTCGGTAGTTTTGATGGTATAGTTTTTGGTAAGCTGCCACAACAACGCCGGCGCAAAACGTTTTAGATATGTACCTAAAGTCTCCTTAAATCCTGCTATTACAATTTCGTTTTTACCTGATTTTAGGGCATTTACCATTTTGTGAGCACATACTTCTGCCGAAATTCCATTGGCCTGATTTTGATCCATTTTACCAAAAGGCTTGCCATCTTTACCAATGGCATTAATCGAAATGTTGGTTCTGATATAACCCGGACAAGCCACCGTTACTTGGATACCTTCCCGCCACACTTCGCCACGCAGCGCATCGAAAAAGCCTTGAATAGCATGTTTGGAAGCACTATAATAAGTGCGATAAGCGGTGCCGATTTTACCACTTACGCTACTTGTTACGAGAATTCCTCCTGATTTTTGGGCAAGCATATGAGGCAATACTTCCCGCGTCAGCAATACCACACTTGTAAAATTAGTATCCATCAATTTCTGAAAATCAGAAGGAGCAATGTCCAGAAATTTCTCTCTTTGGCTGATTCCGGCATTGGGTACAAGTATGTCTATTTTTCCAAAATGCTGAAGTACAAGTTGAGTATATCCTTTAAAAGTATCGGGTTGGAGCATATCTATCGGCAGAAGTAAGACCCTATCTTCGGCCAAATGAAGATCTTTTTTCACGCGTTCTAGTTCTTCTTTCCGACGAGCAGATAATACCAATTTGGCTCCTTCTTTCGCAAATTCATGCGCTAAGGCCTCCCCTATTCCCGACGAAGCACCTGTTATCCACACTACTTTGTGGGTAAGGTCATTTATTTTGCTCATTATTCGATTGACTTGTTGGGTGTTTGAATAATTTTTGTGCAATATCGCGCATTTTTGCGCGTTAATTCCACCAAATACATTTTTTATGGCCACTTCACGTCTGTGCGTTCCTCTTTTATTGATTGTTTTTGTATCTCAAGTTAAGGCTCAGCATTTTGCATTAAGCCGCCTTTTTTACCCCAATGTTACGCTACGTGCCGATTATATGCCCAGTGCCAACATGGGAAACAATCAAAGTTATGGCCTCAGTCGTACTTCGTTCAACGCTCTCATTCCCCTCAGAAGTGAAGTGGATGTGTCTTTTAGTTTACGAAAAAAGTTCGATTTGCGGGCGCGGCATTTTCTGATGCTTGCCAATGCTTCCCAAATCAATCCCACTATCAACAATACCATCTCGCCCGCCAATGGCTACAAAACCGCTTCTGTGGGTGTTTTGATGCTCCAAGCAAGCCTACGCGACCGCCTGTGGATTTATGGCGGAGGCTTGGGAATTACCGAAACCAACGAAACATTTTTTACGCCCCAACCTTTCTTTTGGGCAGGAGGTGCACGCATGAGGATATTGGGCCTACATACCCAAATCGCCTACGGGACAGCTCTGATTTTTAACCAGAAAGTAAGGTTAATTCCTATTTTTGGATTCAACAAACGTATCAATAAACAGTGGCGTGCATCGGGTCTATTGCCTTTCAGAGTAGATGTAAATCACCGCATCAACGAATGGTTTAACATCGATATGATAGGGTCATTTGACGGCTATAGTGCTGGATTTCAACATGTAACGAGCTTAGAAAAATCCCTACGCCGCAGCAATTACCAACACGTAAAGTTTTCGGTAGCTGCCAATGCTCACTTGTTTACGGTCTTCAATGTATCATTAGAAGCCGGATTGGGTACTTTTAGACAACTTCGCACCTTCAACTCGGCCCGCGAAAACCTCGGCACCGAGCGCCCCAACATCGCACCTTTTGTAGGCGCAAGTGTGAGGTATATTTCTAGCAAATCAAAATTATCGTCGCAGTTTACCCGCAAATTAGGTCTTGGCGAAAACGGTATTAATTGGTAAGCTCTAATTTCTATTGAGTTTTATTCCTAAAAAGCGAGGTGCCAGCAGAAGGTAAAGCCCGACAGCAACTACCCACTGTATCATCATGAGTGAAAAGTTGAACTCTGTAAGCATCCAAATCGTGGAGCTAGGTGCGGAGCTGCTAGGGTAGCCTACAATCAAAAATGCGTACAAGTTGTTGGTGGCATGAATCCCTAACGGCAATTCGAGCGATTCGTCGTTGAGCGTTAGTAAGGCAAAAAATAGCCCTACTCCTATGTAGTAAATCATAGCAATGCCAAGCGAGCCTACTGCTTCTATCTCGTCGTTGAAGCTATGCGCTAGACCAAACAATACCGACGTAATCACCACGCCTGCCCACAAATTCCAAGAGCCAATGCCCTGCATCAAATAGCCTCTAAAAAACAATTCTTCAAAAGAAGTTTGAAGCGGAATCAATAATATCCCGACCACTACGCAAGGCAAAAACTCGGCCCAATTGAGACTCAAAGTATATTTTTCGGGAAAACTAAGATAAGTCACCATCTCCACCGCTGCCGTACAGGCTACCCAAAGCCCGCCTGATTTGGCCACTCTTCCCCAATCCACGGCTGCAGTAGGGCGAATCATTGTCAAAGGATTTCGCTTATGAATGTGCTGCACAGAAAGCCATAAGGCAATAACCGACGTCACAAAACCCAAAAGCATCATTGCCAACACTGCATACACTGGCAGACTGTCGGGCGATGATTTCCATTCTATCAAAGCCCACCCTCCCGGAATAGACCCTAAAACATTGGCTATGATGACGAGCAAAAAAACTGCCACATAAATCCCTAATTTATTATTGCCTTGCCAAGCGGCATTTATATAAGGGTTTGGATTTTTAAACATAAGGCAAGATTCGGTTGGTTAATGATTGAGTTGTGAATGACAAAAATAACAGCATAGCAGACATTTTGTCATTTTAAAATTTTGAAACATTTTCAAAATAAGACATTTTGTCGTTTTATTTTTTTCTTATAAAAATCTTCAAAAAATCGACAAATCACTGATTATCAACAAAATAACAACACTTATCTCCAGTTTTCTTTATTTTTTATTGATTTCATGGTACAGAAGTTGAAGAAATAGATACGTCGCCGACAATGGCGAGAAAAAATTAAGAACTTAATCAAAACATTAAAATAACAACAACCATGGCAACTTTAGTAAAAACCAACGGAAACTTTCCTACTCTTTTCGGCAACGTATTTGGCAAAGACTTCAATGATCTTTTTGCTCCTGCTACCTTGAGCAACTACGGCGTTCCGGCTGTTAATATTGTAGAACACAACAACGGTTTTCGTCTTGAAGTAGCAGCTCCTGGCTTGAAAAAAGAAGATTTTAAAATCAACTTAGAAAACAACGTGTTGACTATTTCGGCACAGCAAGAGCAAAAAAACGAAGAAACCACCGAAAAATACACCCGTAAGGAATTTAGCTTTGCGAGCTTCCGCAGGTCATTCACTTTGCCCAATACCGTAGATGCAGAGCAAGTAAATGCTACTTATGCCGACGGAGTCCTCAAAATTGAACTTCCTAAAAAAGATGAAGCCAAGAAAACACCTCGTGTTATCGAAATTGGCTAATTCTTAAAAATGATTCCCTTCTTATCTAAAAAGGCCGCTTCAACTTCTGAAGCGGCCTTTTTAACTTTTTACAAAAGCACTATATCGTTGGCATTGGCGACTTCAAAATTTTGCTTTTTCAAATTGAGAAGTATCACCACCGACGATTCTTTGGCCTTGCCCACGGCCACGGTATTGCGGTTTTCATCCACAATCTCTACGGCTTCTCCTGCTTCAAACTCCCCTTCTACTTCCGTGATTCCGACGGCCAATAAACTTTTTCGGTTTTGCAGTGCTACGGCTGCGCCAGCGTCGATTTTGAGCTTTCCTGCCACCAAGCTACCACTACCAAGCCATCGGTTGCGCGATGAAAGGGTGCTTTCTTGAGCGGCAAAGACAGTGCCCGTTTTTTCTTCAAAAGCCCGCAAAATGCCGTCCTTTTCTTTCATCCCAAAAATGATGGTTCGGATTCCCATGCGCATGGCGAGCTTGGCGAAAGTGAGCTTAGAAGTCATTCCGCCTAAACCCACACTCGATTTGTCGGTACGCGCATATTTAAACACATCCTTGACCTGCTCTACTTGAGGGATAATCTGCCCTTGGTCGTCCATCAATCCTCCCACCGACGTACAAAGCATGAGCGTATCGGCCCCAAACCCTACGGCAATGAGTGTCGCAAGTTCGTCATTGTCCGAAAATTTAAGCTCAAGACTGCTCACTACATCGTTTTCGTTGACAATGGGGATAATGCCGTTTTCCCACAATTCTTGAAATGTTTCTTTCATTTGCAAAAATTGGTCACGATTGGCAAAATGCCCACGTTCACAAAGGCTTTGTGCCACGGGGATTTCGTAGGGGGCAAAAAATTGGGCGTATTTGTTGAGCAAAAGTAAATTACCAATCGCAGCTGCTGCTTTTCGTTGGGCTATTTCGCCCGCATAATTGCGGATATACTGTTTTCCTGCCGCCACTGCCCCCGACGACACTATCACTACATGGTAATCATTGTAAAGCTGCGCCACTTGACGCGCTATCTCGACCATTACCAAGGGGTTGAGTTCACCGTTGGGTTTGGTAATAGCCGCACTTCCAAATTTAATAACTAAGATGGGTTTTGACATGTATCATAATCTTTGCGGCAAAGTTACAAAGGCAAGGGGCATCGACAAATTTCCCTTGCTTTGAACAAAAAAATACCTCGGTCATTCAGAAGTTAAACCTGAATGCCGAGGTATTTTATTGTTCTTACTTTCTCCTATTTATCAAACCATTGTGGAGCATCGAGTGTCAAGCCGGAAGGGGTGTTGGGATTGGAGTTTACCTCCTCACTACGATACAGCAAACGGCGTATCAATCCCGCTACAGGTGCGCCTGTGGGAGTAGTCATAGTGGGAATTTCCTGTCCTACGGCTCCCGAACGGCGATGCTGTACCCAACCTTCGATGGGGCGCATAAACAAATCCAAGTATTGTTGCTGGGCCAAAACCGTTTTGTAATTAGCAGTAGTAAGCACTGGTAAACCCGCCGCATAAGCATCAGCTTGGGCAGTGGGCACCCCAAAAGAAACCAATGATTCTTTCACACCCGCCCGCATTTTGGTAGTAGCGGCGTCGAACCCTCCCGGAGCGAAACCACGAGCGATGGCTTCAGCCTCAAACAAAAGCTGCTCTGAATACGAAAATGATACTTCCGGCAAATCAGCTTTGAGAAGGTTCATATTGACCAACGCCGATTTGGTAGTATAAGTCTCTACGGAATTGAGTGCAATAAATTCGTTGGCCGCCGCATCAGGGCCGGGCTGGAAAAAGTACGGAATACGCGGATCTTTGAGTGAAACCAATAAATCATAGACGGGTTTTGAACAATACCAATCCGACTGCACACCTCCCCTAAAAATAGCAGTAAAAGAGAAGCGGGGATTTTGACGACCCGGCTGATTGAAATATTTATACAACATCGCATCGGCTGAGGAAGAAATCATGTTTCCGCCTGCTATCAGTTGCCCGATCGCCGCACCTTTGGAGGCATCAGCATCTACCATAGAAAACAAAATTCTCATTTTCAATGAATTAGCAAATTTTCTCCATTTTGCCATATCTCCGCCGTAATACAAGTCATTGGGAGCTACGATACCTTTGCTGTTGACATCAATCAGCCCAAGAGCTTCGTCAAGCATAGCCACACAGCCGTTCAATACGTCTTGTTGTTTGTCAAATTTCGGGAAATCTACTTTTCCCGTGGCAGCTTCTGTAAAAGGAATATCTCCCCAAAGTAAAGAGGTCTGGGCATAAGCAAACGCCATCAAAATCTTGCACTGAGCCACTGCATTTTTATTAACGGGTTGGCTACTTTGGGCAATATCTACCGCCACATTAAGATTTTTGAGCACATCAGTGTAAGTACGCCCCCAAGCACTACGGATACGGGTTTGGTCATACTGCGCTTGCGACAATCCCCAACGCCCTCCCGAAGCCCACATTTGATTCATAAGGGCAACAGGCCAAGTAAGTTCGGCAACGCGCAAAAGCGAAAACTGCGTGGCGGCTCCCGAAAACAACAAAGCCGGGTCGACAGAAGTAGAGCGATTGGGATCGACATTGATGTCACTATCTTTGAAACAAGCCGTTGTTGAAAGTGCCAACAGAGCGACTATAATCAGCTTTTTCATATGGATAATCGATTATGATAGTTCTAAAACAAAAATGAAAATGAAATGTTAGAATGTGAATCTTAAATTGCCTCCTATGGTACGGCTACTCGGAATACTGCCCCTTTCTAAGCCTTCTCCGATGAGTCCTGTTCCTAAGACGTTTGCTTCGGGGTCAATATGTGGTACTTTAGAACTGATAATCCACAAATTACGACCTTCCACTCCCAATGAAATATTTCCAAAAGGAGTCTTGCTAATCCAAGATTTGGGCAAATTGTAGGCAACTCTCACTTCGCGTAGCTTGGTATAAGAGCCGTCAAACACGTTGTTTTCGGGACTTACGGAATTGTCTAACTGACTCCAATACTGTTGTACGCTCGCCACGGGAGTGGTATTCGGACTAAAACTTCCGTCGGCATTACGAATTACGCCGGGGTCCACAAAAGGCGTGCGATTATTGACCGCCGTTTCGGCAGCCAATCCGCTTCCTCTTACGATACTCACCGTTTGGGAGTTAATCACGCCGCCTTTGCGTACATCTATCAAGAAGTTAAAATCAATCCCTTTATAAGAAAAAGAGTTGTTGATACCCAATGTCCAATCGGGATAAATCGACCCCAACACTTTACGTGGCCCTGGCGTACGCAAGCCTGTAGTAGGATTGATGATGATATTTCCTTGAGGATCTCTCAGCCATCCTACGCCTTGAATACTAAAAGTCTCTCCCGGACGCGCTACGATAAATATCCCAAATCCATCCCCTGAGGTAGTGATAAATTCTGAAAGACCAGGCGCTAAAGACTCCACACGGTTGATATTACGATTGAAATTGAAGGCCGCATCCCAGCGCAATCCCGAACGGGTTTTGAGCGGGGTTACGGTTAGCATGGCTTCGAGACCTCGGTTCGAGATTTCGCCCACGTTGAGCCGACGCGCAGAGTAACCCGTAGTTTGCGGAACCGCAATCGAAATAATCTGGTCGTAATTAAGGGTTTTGTAATAAGTCATATCCAACCCAATGCGTCCTCCCAAAAACTTCAATTCTGCCCCAAATTCATAAGAGGTTTGTTGCTGAGGTTTGAGATTGGTAGGAGGCAAGATGTTGGTCGCTCCAAATGCCGAAGCGCCTCCAATAGGATACAAGATATTGAAAGTATAAATGTCGCTTGCTTGTGTTAGCGGATTATACGTAAATGACAACTGATAAGGGTCTTCGTCCGAACCTACATTGGCGTAGTTGGCGCGGAGCTTGGCATAACTCAATATGTCGTTTTTGACAATCCCCAAATTAGGGAAAGCCTCGGTCAACACAAACGAAACACTAGCCGATGGATAAAAATAAGAGTTGTTGTTGACAGGTAGCGTAGAAGACCAATCGTTTCGACCTGTTACGTTTAAGAACAAATAATTTTTGTAGTCAAAACTGAAGTCACCATATACCCCAAAGATTTCACGTCGACTAAAGAAATTGGAAGGTACATTAGATTGTGCATTAGCAAAAGTGTAAAGTTGGTCAATATTAAGCCCTTCAGACAACAACCGCGACCGACGAATGGTACGCTGATTGAACTGATGCCCTACGATTCCTTTGAAAGACCAGCTATCGGTTATTTTACGAGAAACTGTTCCCAAGATATCAGTCTGTAGCTCGCGTTCAAAAATGTCATTGGTTTCAAATTGACCATTCAAGCGCCCCCGTGTACCTTTGCGGGTTACAGAACGGCGATTTTCGGTAAAAAAATCGGTACCGACACGCCCCGTTACATTGAACCAAGGAGCTACGTCGTAGCTGAGGCTCGTTCCACCATAGACTCTATCTACTGAGTTAGAGAAACGATTGAACGTAGTTACAAAATAAGGATTATTTTGTACACCATTGAGGTCAATAGACCGTGCCAAGTCGCCCGTCCATCCTGCCGGAACAGCCTGAGTAGCGGGAGCAAAAAGATTGTTTTTCAGCTCATTAATATCTACCGTTACGGGTAGCCCTGCCAAAATCGTAGCGATGATGTTGGTGGTATTTGAACCTTGTTGGGGTCGCCCGTCGCTGGTGGTACGCACGTAGTTTACCCAAGCCCTTGAAGTAAGTTTATCCGTAATTTTCTTACCAGCATTGATAGCAAAGGTATTTCGGTTGAGTTCCGACCCTGGCACTGTACCCGTTTGGCGAAGATTTGTATAACCAATCCGGTAGTCGCCTTGCTCAGTGGCACCGTCAAGCGACACGCTGTTAATCATCGTATGCCCTGTTACAAAGAAGTTTTTCCAATTTTGTGGATAAGCTTGCAGGCTTTGAACAGTTTCACCTTTATAGTCTCTAACAGGCCCCGTAATACTCGAAATCTTAGGTCCCCAGCCGTTTCCTAGTTGGGGATTATAGACGCCTAAGTTACCTTGGGCGTACTCGGTTTGTAACTCAGGGACGCGCAAAACATTATCGGTACGATACGAAGAGTTGACGGTCACGTTCATTTTTTTTGCCCCTTCTTTACCTCTTTTTGTGGTAATCACAATCACACCATTCCGCGCTCTCGAACCATACAAAGCTGATGCGGCAGCACCTTTCAGTACGGTCATGGTTTCGATATCGTCGGGGTTAAGGTCTCCAGCACGGTTTCCGACGTCAACGCCACCCGTTACGATGTCAGTTTCTGAATTGTTGAATGAAGAGTTTGAAATCGGCATCCCATCCACCACAAACAAAGGCTCACTAGAACTTGAAATCGAGTTGGCACCCCGAATCATGACCCGACTTGAGCCACCTACGGTGCCTGATTGTTGCGAAATCCGAACCCCCGCAATACGCCCTGCCATGGAGTTGAGTAAGTTTGGGTCACGTGCTTTGACGAGTTCCGAACCTCCAATCGTCGATACCGCATAACCAAGTTCTTTCTTTTCCCGTACGATGGCGTTGGCCGTCACTACCACTTCATTGAGGTTTACCAAATCAGCTTCAAGCTGAATGTTCAGGGTTGTCTTGTTTCCAATTTCTACTTCGGCAGTTTTGTAGCCAATAAACGAAAACACCAACGTTCCAGCTTTATCAGGTACCGTAATTTGATACGTTCCATCCACTTTGGTGGCTGTCCCTACATTGCTTCCTTTGAGCAACACATTTACCCCCGGCACGGCCTCATTTTCGGGAGAGGTAACCTTACCCGAAATCGTCCTTGATTGACCCCAGCCTAGCAAGGACATACCAAGTGCTACTAAGAAAAGTAACAGTCTTTTCATAAAAAATTTGATGTTTGTTTGTTAGTGAAAGAAAATAGTATCCTAATAATGGGGGATAAGTCGGGGTACTAGGATAAATAAAGACTATTTTACGCGCCGTGCCGATTTAATAATGACAGGCTCTTTGAGGAGTTGCATGGGGTTTGAATAGGCATTGGTGGGGCCGTCTTGGCCGGTGACTCCTTGCTGAATCTTTTTGACTACCTCCATTCCTTTGATGACTTTGCCAAAAGCAGCAAAACCTTGCCCGTCTGGATTTCGTTTTCCTCCAAAATCAAGTTCGGGCTGGGCATTGATACAAATAAAAAACTCGGAAGCTCCACTTTCTGGCTTACCTCGCGCCATCGAAATCGCGCCATCTACGTGCAAAATGCCCGTTTTGTTAGTAGTTTCTTGGGGAATTGGGGGCAGCATTTTGGTAGAATCATTTTGAAGTCCCCCTTGAATCACTTCTATTTTTACTGGGCTAGTGGCCTGATTATCCATCCTTACCACCCGATAAAACTTTGCGCCGTCGTAGCGTTTTTCATCTACATAGCGTAAAAAATTGGCCACCGTCAGAGGTGCTTTTTCAGCATATAACTCCACGATGATGTTGCCTTTTGTAGTACTAATCTTAACTTTTTGAGCAAATGAAACGAATGTAATTGCTACCAAAAAGCATACTGCGAGTAAAGTGTTTTTCATATGAAGTTTTTATAGCGGCTGAATGCTTGACCAATGTAACATTTAATTAACATTAAGTCAAGCACTTACCGCTAAAACTCCAAAAATTTAAAAATGTATTTGAAATAATGCAAATATTTTACAAACTATGCTTCATAGCACCTTACTTCAAACAAGGAGGCAGGCACATGTACCGAAGGATGAGCCAAAACAATCGTAAGGGATTGCGTCGTGATGGTATGCTCAAAAATGATAATGCGCTGACTCTGGTGATTATCCTTGATTTCGGCAATCATTTGCTGCTGGTCGTTGAGAATTTTTACGGTTTTTACGCAAAAAGGCATCTCATTTTCGGGATGTGACATGAGTACGGTTTCCATCGGATGGTCAAAGTCAGTATCAAAGTGCAAAACTATTTTTTTGATGGACTGCGGTTCTGACCATTGTAGCGTTAGTTGGGGCTGCGTATCCTCATAATCTGCCACCCAAGCGTTGGGGCGATGAGTGGGTCGCTGAAGACCATTGCGTACTTCTTGAGCACCAAATACTGCTAGTGAAGGCTCGAATTTGAGAGCTAGATTTTTACCAGCCGGACGGCGCTGCGGACACCAAAACTCAAAGGTATCAACGCCAATATCGTCGATAGGGGCTTGTTTGCCATAATTAGAAACTGCTTTGTTAACAAGATTAAAAACAGACAATAGCCCCGTAATTCGTTGGTTTGAATACTGGAGCTTTACCTTTTCATTCTTGTGTATTGTCAAAAAAGCATAGCTTGGAGTAGCACCTGTAACAAGTGCGTGTTTTGACAAATCAAAAACCAAATGGATACAATTACGCCCTTTTTGTAAGGAAATCGTTTGTATTTCAAGTACCACATCGGGCGTATGATTGTCCGTTTTACTCGATACCCGAAGTTCTATTTGTAGGTCGGTAGACTCATCGGCATAAGGATGAAAAATTACTTTAAAAGGATTTTGGAGAGCCTCCGCAGCGAGAGGAAACATTTGAGCTACCGAAAACTCCATCGGTTGCGGCTCCCCCGACGGCATCAGCTCTTCTAAAACAAGCTCACTACTTGCGCTAATCTCTGCTTTTTGAACCAAATCTTGGTCGTCTTCCAAACGCAAATTTGGAATATGCTGCCCCGTTTTGAGGAGTTCTTTTTGTAAAGCAACAATGTGCTCTTTTTCGGACAACTGCCTTGGGAGAAGCCCTTTTTCGATGCACAGCTTGGCGGCCATTCCTACGGCTTGCCCTCCGTGGGCGCTCGTGGCCATCACACGCGATGAGCCAAAAGCTACGTGGCTCGCCGAAATGATACGCCCTGCAATGAAAAGATTGTTGACATTTTTTGAATAAAAACACCGATACGGAATGCCATAAATCCCTTTGCTGTGCCATTGATTGCAGCTCGATTGCCCGATTTCTGAAAAGACACCATCAGCGGGATGCAGATCAATAGACCATCCACCAAAAGCTACATCATCATAATGCGCGCGTTGCTCTACGACATCCTGCTGAATCAACATATAATCTCCCTCAAACCGCCGACTTTCGCGCTTGCCTGGAATATGCCCCACCCATTCCAAAGTCAGGGTTTCGGCCTCGGGAAAATTTCCCGAATTTTTGATATAATTCCACACTCCATACACTACTTTCCACAATTCCCATTTAATGGCTTCTGTATCGTGAACAGTATCTAATCGCCCCCCATACTCAATCCACCAAAGCCTACAGCCAAATTCGTTGGTATTGAATGACCTAAACTTAGGCACTTTTTGGGTGACATCATGCGCAAAACTTGGAGCTACAAACTTTATGGGTTTGCCTACATCTTTGGAATAAAAATAAAGACTATGCCCCAACAACTCTCCATACTCTTTGGCAGGAGCGAATTTCTCCCCAAATTCTTCTTTCGATTCAGCGCCCATCCTAAAAGCCGCCCCTGCCAAAAAACCTACGATACCATCGCCCGAAGCATCACAAAACAAAGGTGCCACTAGTTCGTATTGGGTGGAATTTTGCGAACAAAAAGCATATACTTTTGCGATGGTATCGGCTTCAGATTTCTCCAAATCATAGACCGAGGTATTGAGCAAAAGGGTGATGTTCGGCTCACTCACCACTTTTTCTAATAAAATCGTATCAAAAATCAGCGGGTTGCTGTCGGGGTTGCGGTACATATTTTCGACCAACAATTCGTCAATCACTCCCCCTTCACGCGCCCAACGGTTGTTGTTGCCCATGTGGGAGGTGGCACCTAGCACCCACAGCCGCACTTCGCTCGAAGAGTTGCCCCCCAATACAGGACGGTCGGTAACTAATACCACTTTGATGCCTGCTCTTGCTGCCGTAATTGCTCCGCAAAGGCCCGCCAATCCGCCACCTACGACCACCAAATCAGAAGTATAAAACACATTTTTGGGGGCTCTTTTTTCTGTCACTTCTCCTTTAATCATTGTATTTTTTCAAAAAGATTCTTTCTAATCGTCCTGCTTTATGACAAGTATTTATCACTATTTCAAATCAAACTGCTGGGTCAAGACCGAAAAACCAGTGGGTTTTAGAATCTCTAACTCCGCGTTTTTTTCAAATCCCCTAACGGGTAAGTTGATTTCTACGCTTTGGCCTGGCTCTAAATCAGGAATAGCCCAAGTGTTGTCGCCGCTTTTTAGGCGATATTTCTTGATAGCATAAGCCGGAAAATCACTTCTCACTTTTACTCTTACTCTTAATTGATGAATCCCCTGAGACCCTACTTCAAACCCTACTTTCTCTAAAGTTACGGACGACATTTCGCGGCGATGTGCGCCGTAAAGTGGGCGTTTGTTGCGTTCAGGCCCTACCAATCCCCACGGACGATAGCCGTTAGGGTTGGTACCTACGTGCCGACTTTGATAATCGTTGAACGACCACCACGAAGCACCCACGATGTACGGACGTTTGCGAATCTCGGCCATGACATTTTCCAAATGACTTACTTGACCTGCTTCGCCCGTGGGCGTATCGGCGCGCAGCCCCCATTCGCTTACTAAAATAGGCTTGTCGGGATACAAAGCGTGGATATGGTCAAATGCTTTGGCATGGTTTCCGTAGGTATTGGTCGATACAAAATCACAGTATTGGGTGGCTTCGTCTTCGGGCTTGGCAGGCAGAATATTGAGACGCATCGTCGCAAATGTATACAGGCGGGTAGCATCAAGGGTACGACCATATACCATCATATCTTTGGTCCAGCGCTGTCCTGAAGGCGTTTCTGACAAATATTCGTTACCTACACTATACGCTATTACACTTGGGTGATTCCAGTCGCGCTCGACCATTTCTCTAAACTGATGCTGAAACTTAGTCCGAATGGTATCATTGTCCATTTGACGAGGCGTAAGCTGCCAATTGCCCGCTTCGGTGATGATAAGCATGCCGTAACGATCTGCTAAGTCGTAAAATGCTTCGCTAGGGGTGTAATGGGTAAGTCGATGAAATTCCATCCCCGCTTCTTTCATCAGGCGAAAATCTTTTTCAATCAACCAGTCGGGTTCCAATGACCCTAAACCGGGATAATCTACTACCCGATTTCCACCCGCTAAGCGTAATGGCTGCCCATTGAGCAGGAGTTTTGCATTCTGAACCTCCACTTTACGTATTCCAAAATTCGTCGAAAGGGTATCGCCATTGACTGTTGCTTGGAGTTTGTATAGATTAGGTTCATCCAAATTCCATAGTTTTGTTTCGGTAGATTTCAATGAAGTCTCGGCTTCTAAAATCGCCGTTTGGCCTGCCGATACAGCAGCTGTGGTGTTTTTCCAAGTCAATTTTAAAGGCTGATTTTCCCACCAAATCACCGTCGTCAATTTAGGAGACGTGGTTTGCTTGGAAGCATTACGCACGCGTGCTTTAACCTTCACGGTGGCAGTGCCTTTCGCCAAATCAGGTGTGGACTCTACTTTTATATTTTCCAGGTAAACCTCTGGCTCTACTGTCAAATACAAGGGACGAATCAGCCCACCATAATTAATCCAGCCAGGGAAGGCATCGTTGGCATTGCCATAATCTTTAGAACCTGGAATAGTTCCTGTTTGCCATGTATCATTATTGACCGATATCGCCAACACATTCTCTCCCGCTTTTAAATAATCCGTTATATCAAAATGAAACGGCGTATAGCCACCTTCGTGGGTTCCCACTTTTTGGTTGTTGAGCCATATAGAAGTTAGATAATAAGATGCATCAAAGTGTAAAATCACACGTTTACCTGATGCAACTTGCCACGGGAAAGTACGTCGATACCACACTGTGCCCGTATAAAATTGATAGCGAGGGTCCACTGAAAAACAATGCGGCACCGTGACCTTATCCCAACCACTTACATTATAATCTTCCTTAAACCATCCGCGCATTGCTCCCATTTCGCGCGTATCCATCGCAAAAGCCCATTGGCCGTGCAAAGGAATAGCGTCGGTTTGGCGGATTGAGAATTGAGCCAAAGCAGAGAAGGACAATAAAAAAAATAAACTTGTTAGCTTCATGTGTGATATGTGTTGGTTGTCAGGGCTAAAGCCCATTCATTTTCGTTCATTTGTATCCCCCCAGGCCAAAGCCGTGAAGGGCAGAGGAATACCTCCCGATTTTTCTAACCACGTCCTTTAGGTCGTGGCAGAGGCGAAGTAACCCAATATTAGGGCTTTAGCCCTGACCCGTCAGTACCTCTTCTTTACTCAACTGGATTTTTTTTGCCGCTTGCCACGGAATAATGGCTCCTAAAAGAACTACAACCGCAATTCCTGCCGTAACCCAACCGCCGGAGGTAGCAAAGGCGCTTAAGCCTAGCAGTACTATCGCTACAAACACCAATGCTCCCGCAATCACCCTCATCCCAAAGCGGTTTTGGCGTTTGATTTCGGTCGCTTCTTCTTCCGTTTCAGCGAGTTTTTCTGCCTTACGTGTCGCTTTGGAGATCAGATATGATTCGTATTCTTCGGCTACGAGCCCTTTTGAACGAGCATATAATTCGTAAGCCAAAAGCAACATCAACGGCAGGCCAATGCCCACGATAGTTTCGACGGCACGGCTTAGTTTAAAGTCTAATAGCCACGGTGACAGCACTTTAAAAAACAGATTGACCGTCAAACCAACAATCGTAATCCAGAAAGTAGTTTTGCCATTGATACGTTTTGAAAACAGCGCCCAAAGCGGCGGAGCTAATAATGGCCCCCCCGAAATAGCCGAAATACTCAGTACCACTTCCACAATTCCGCCCGCCGCAGGTACCAGCAAGGCAATCACAATCATGCCCAGCCCAAATCCCCACGACGACAGCCTTGCTACTTTAATCAGCTGTTGATCAGAGGCTTTTGGATTGATAAAACCTTTGTAAATATCATTGGTAAAAACCGCAGAGACGACGTTTAATGTGGTATTGGCACTGGCCGAAGTTGAAAAATACATTCCCGTAAGCATCAACCCGAGCAAGCCAGGGGGCAGCACGGCCTTGCAAATCAGTAAGTAGGCATTTTCGGTGTCCAATCCTTCTAAACTGGGGTTCAGTGCCCGATAAATCATGGGGGGAAGCATCCAAATCATGGGACTAACTAAATACAGCGCGGCAAAAAGAAACGCTACTTTACGGGCCGACTTGGGGCTATCGACGCTGGTGTAACGCTGCACAAATGTCCAATTACCGCCAATGTAGGCAATATGATAGAACACAAAAGCCATCACAAAACCAAAGGTGTATTCGCCGTGGAGAAGGTTGAAAAAGTCGTCGGGGACTTGTTGGGTAAAAGTGTCAAAACCACCGACTTTATTGAGCGACAAAGGGAGTAAAATAAACACTGCCGCCGTCAAAATCACAAACTGTAAAATATCGGTTACCATGACTGCCCAAAGTCCGCCGACGGCTGTGTAAGCAATCATAAATATTCCCAATACAATGGTAGATTCAACCAAAGGAAATCCCAGTGAAACACTTACCAGCTTGGCCACGGGGTACAAGACTGAGCCTTTGATAAATACCGACACCAAGGTAAAAATACCGATGTAGGTCTTCTGAACGCGTTCGCCGAGGCGTTCACGGATAAACTCTGCCGCGGTGAGGTTGCCAGTAGCCCGCCAGCGAGGAGATAAAAACAGCCCCGTGACAATAGCCCCTATGCACATCGTCCATTGAATAGTCACGGCCACCCAGCCATGTTTGTAAGCGATAGAGCCCCACGCCACAAACGTGCCCGCGGAGAAAAAGGACATGAATAGCGACAGTCCACCAATGAACCAAGGCACGGCTTCTCCCCCCGCAAAAAACGATTTGAGGTTGCGCCCCGTGCGGGCAAACAGCATCCCAATCCCCAGCACAAAGGCGGAGAAAATAAAGATGACGGCGGTATCAATCAGTGAGTTCAAGCGTCTAAAGGGAGTTAAATGTAGAAAATGGATTGGTTATTGAGTTTTGAACAATGTCTTTTACTGTAAGATAATTTATGAACGTACCTTTTTACTCCTTTCAAACCGATATTACCCACGCTATTTACCTTTTTGAAAGTATTGGGGTAAAAGGTTTTATCCAAAAGGCAATCGTATTTGAAGCCACTGAGATCGACAACTCTTACAACCTGTCTTTATGCGATATACATCCGATCTCAGGTAAAATGAACTTCTCCGTGATTTCAGCGAATGGAGATACTCAAAAAGTTTTAGCAACTATTTATCCATTTTACCGATAAACATCCTCATTGTAGAATACTTTTCTTTGGAAGTTCAGCAGTTCGGAATCGTTTGTATCGTATGGCAATCAATCACTCATTAAGTGTAATTCTAGCGCAATTCGAGGTTTGGGGCTTTTAAATGACTCATGGTTACCATTTGATCCCAATAAAAACTTTGATGCTTTTTTGATAAATAGAAAATAAAATCTGATATTCCATTTTAAATTAGTCCTTTATGAAAACAACTAAGACAGTACTCGACGAGAAAGAGTGGGAAAGAATCCATCAAGCTCTTAAAGTGGCAACGGCGCCTAAACTAGAAAAGGCGAACGAAATACTTAAAAAGATACCTCTTCCTTTAAAGAAGGAGTAAAACCCTAATCACTTCGCTACCGTCATTACGTCAAATCCAGCTCCCGCCAATTGCTTTTTGTAGGACTTACCGTTGATAGTGACTTGAAAATCAGTTGCTTGCGAACGGTTATTCAACAAAATCACAAATAGCTTATCTTTCTGCTCCGATTCTGCCAAGAGGTAATCAATGGTCGGATTGTCGATTTTAACGAGGTTTTCGTCAACGATGAGTTTGGCCTTGGTACCGTTGATAAGACCCGCTTCAAATCCATAACTTTGGTGAGGGCCTACTTTAGGCGTCACAAACCCACGAGGGAATTTCACTTGGCCATTGGAACGAACCTCTGCTTCCGACATCAGATAATCCGTAATCCAGCCAATCTGCCACCAAGCGTGGTGTGGATAAGGCCCTGCGCCACGATTCATGGCTTGCCAATAGTAGGATGCTACGCTTGTTTTAGCATCCACAAAGGCATCACGCCCCCAAACTCCTGCCCGTGCCAAGTCGGCGAAAATGGGTTCTTTCGTAAGCTGAAACATTCGTAAAAACAATCCCGCATGACTCGCCAACTGAATAGGCCCTTGGGAATTGGAAGACCCAAAAATGCCACCGTGTTCAAAACTAAGACCTGCTTGGGCAATCTCCCAATCCTCACGAGGGCTACCGTTGACGGTTTTGGGGTTACGATTTGGGATGGGGTGAGTGTATATAGAGGTTGTGTATACTTTTGCAGCAGTAATAGCCGCATTTTTGTATTTCTCTTTTTGAGTAAAATCGTACAAATCCAACAGCGCCTGAGCCGACTGCGCCGTGGCAAAATCGGGGGCATAGCGAGCATCGCCACATACCCCTAAAAAACCACCTGTTTCGACGGCGTTTTTCACAAACCAATCGGCTCCTTTCTGCGCCGCCACCAAATATTTAGAGTCTTTGAGAATCCGATACGCTACCAACAACCCATAAAAAGTAGGCCGAACATCTTTGATGTCACGGAAGATTTCTTGCTCATTTTTCCGATCGTAAGCCACGGCCCAGCTACCATCTGACTTTTGATTTTTGAGCAACCACTCAGCACCACTACTCAGCAAATTACGTAAGGAGGTATTGTTAGGTTCAAAAAGTAGAATATTTCCTAAATCCAACATCGTATAGTAAGTAACGGCGATGGGCTCGACTACCTCTCCCCACTCCTCCGTAAATCGTTTTGATTTTGCCAAATAATATTGTCCCGCTAAGGCACCTTTAAAAAAACCTTCGTCCGTAATCTGCTGTACTATCTTGAAATTCAAGGCATAAGGCAGTACCTTTTTGGTGAGTAGAGTGTCTTGGGTGGCATTGGCGAGCATCCACATCGCGCCATAATCAGAGTTTTTCATGGCATCTTTGTTTGAACCTATCACGCCACCCAAATACGACTGAGCTCCAATTTTCAAGCCCTTGTATTCTTCAATATTCCAAAGCGACGTTTTGGGGTCAGTCAAATAATGGTGCATTTTCTGGATACGGTCGGTGAGCGACTGCTTGCTTTGGCGAAGTGCAAGACTTTGTTTTAGTTGAAAAATATCATAAACCGCATGATTAATGGCCTTGAACCAATCGCCGGCTATCAAACTATAACGAAAAGAATAGCTCACGGTCTCGCCCGCTTTCAGTTCAGATTTTGGCTCACCCAATACTGGAAAATAGAGTGTAGGCGTAATTTGAGACTTACGGTTTTTGTGCGATAGCCCCACGTTCCAAGCGTGCATGGTATTTTTGTCTTTTTCCCAAGGGTCACGACAAAGGTCTGGGTCGGGCATGAGCGAAATCGTAATTCCGCTTTTGGTCGTTACCAACGGACTTAGTGTACTAGCCGAACGCTCTCGATACACAACCGGCAAAGCAGGTGCGCCATGACCATACGCATAAGCCAAGGCAAAATTGGGCTGAATGTAATTTCCCTGAAAATAACCCGGCACCGACACCCACGCCATATCGGCCTCACTCACAGGAGCAAGTGTAGGAGTAGCCAACGAAAAATAGCCAGCAGTTTTAGGGGTTAGTGTCTGTTTGACCCATATATCGGTAGGAAATTGGGGATCAAAATTCCACTCGGTGGTGATTTTTGCTACTTCATTTTCGGTTTCAAAACTGAGTTGATTGGTTTTGATTTGTTTCCCATTTTTCGCGAAAAAATGAAACGCTTTTCCTGCCGTATTTAAGGATACAGGATTGGTACTTTCGGCCCACTGTTTGGTTTGATAATGATACGCCTCTCCTGGAAATGTTTCACCAGTGATAGATTTAAAAACTGAATCGGGAGTCATTTTGGGTTTTTCAGCGCTAAAAAGTAGCGTATTCTCTCCCGAAGGAATTTTTAATGCTACCCAAGAGCTCCCTTTTTTAACGGATAATGTTTTGATTTGCCAACCCATTGCGCTGTTTTCCCAACGCATCTTCACAGCTTCATTTTCTAAAACCAGCGACTTCTGCGCCCATAATTCCCCAAAAACCATTGAGAAAATCACTGCCAGTAATGTACGTTTTGTGCTCGTCATTGTCTTATTTTTTTTCACTCAGAATTGGTTTACTACTTAACTATCACCTCTGCTTTTTGGGCAAAACCCATCGTGCCGTAGGCGACTTGCAACGAACGACAATCGGACGGGATTTGATAAGTCGCTCTAAAAACCCCCGTGTTTTCACCCGTTTCGGCTACCTCTAGTGAGGTGCTTTTTTTACCATTTATATTTAGCGTTACGGCTCCTTTTTCGGCTTTATCCCAGTCCATGTTCAGGGCGGCCTTTAGCTCAATGGTCACCGTTTGTCCCGCCTTCGTTTGCTTAATTTCTTTGCCAGAAGCATCCAAAATTCTTATTCGGTGGCTGCCCAGCGTCGAAAATGTAAGGGTCGCTTGCCAGCCACGGTTCGAAACACACCAGCCTTCGGTGGCATAGGCGTCTTTGCCAATCAAGTCTTTGGGGTCGTTGCTGGTTGGAGTAGTACTGGCGGATTTCTGGAAATCTTTATCAAGCGGTGAACCGTCGAGCGTGCCGCGTACTTTGCCCAGCATTCCGTAGCCATTGGGATGGGCCGAAGGCCAGCCCTTTTCTACTCCTTCCCAATACCCATTGATGGCCAACCGCTCGGAGCTTTTGTTGCTCAAGTGCGCTCCTACGGGATTGACTCCAAAGACAAAATCGACTTGTGCCCAACCAATGTCTCGCAAGCGGCGGTCATTCAACAGATAAGCGACGGCAAACATCGACCCGCCCAAAGCAGGAGCACCGCCCAGTTCTTTGGTTTTAGGATGCGCCCATTCAGTTTCGCTGTGGACGCGGTACTTCCAAAAATTATTGGTTTTTTGGTGCATGTGCGTAGCCCAAGCCTGCAATTTCTCTTTCGAGCCTTGTGGGGCGTGTTCGGGCGCTACCAGTAAAAAATAGGCCAAGGCTTGCGGCGTAATATGCTCGGCGTTCCGAATCCACCACATGTGGCGGGGATTGTTGAAATCCCAGTGTTGGATAATGTCTTTTGCACTTTCTTGGGCCCAGGTCAGGTACTGCTGAGGCTTGCCGTCGGGCTCGTTTTTTTCGCACAAATACATGAACAAATTACTAAAGACCGACTGACCGTAGGCGTTACCCATTTCGTTGAATTCCTGAAAACCCGCGTCCACCCATTTGTTACTGTACGTCCAGTAGCGCACTACTTTGTGGCGGTCGTACTGCGTCCATTTTTCATTGCAGACTTGTCGGTACTTGAGGTATTTTTCGCGGGGTAAATAGGGTTTCAGAAAATCATGGTAAGCGGCACAGACCACCGAGAGTTGGTCGAGCAGGTTCCAGTAATCGTACTGCATTCGACGCTGCCCTTCGTAGCCTAACGAGCCGTGGCGGTTGCCTACGGGGCCTTGATACGCCACGTGGGCATAGGCAAACTCCGCGTGCCACAAAATCAAATCTATCAAATCGGGCGTGTTTTTGTCCCCAAATTCGGTTTTCCAACGGTCGTACAGCGAGGGATTGGAGGCGTATTGGAGGCATTCAAAAATTGTTTCTAGGCCATACGCTCCCCCGTCGCGCGAAGGGCCTCCGCCATATACTTTGGGCAAATTGGCATTGATTGGGTCTTCTGAGCCACGCACGTCGATGAAGAACTCGTAGCCTAGTTTTGAGGATAGTTTTTCGATGAGGTGGTCAGCAATCCAAAAAGGAACGGAGGGGGTAAAGCCTTCTACTTCCACCCTAAATTCATCTTTCGAGACGGGGTCAAAGGAAGTAAACCACCCTTCTTGATTTATGAGTTCTCCCGTAAATTCCGCCCGATTGGTCGTGGTGTTGACAATGCTAAATTTCGCACCGTCTTTGGCTCCCAGACCTACAAAGCGTTTGGCCTCGCCGCGATTGTATCCCGCTTGGTTAACCAAAATCTGGGCAAAAAGCGGCGTTTGGCACATTACACCTAGTAAGCCGCCCACCACGTACAATAAATATAGAGTTCTCTTTTTTCTCATAATCAATTTTTTAATTCATTGCTTGCATACGTTCTCAACTTGCCTGTTTCGTCTCGGTAAATAATATACACATCAAGGTCATGATGGGTATTTAGAAAGCGTTTGGTATTTTCTAATCCCATTACAAAAAAGGCCGTATCGTAGCCATCGGCGGTCATGGCATCTTTGGCAAAAACCGTTACACTGAGTATCGCACTTTGCTCCATTTCACCCGTTTTAGGATTGATGATATGACTAAACAATTGCCCGTTAGCCTCGTACCGATTCCGATAATTACCTGCCGTAGTCATAGCGCGATTGGTGAGATTCATTTTTGTTTGCAACTGGGTCGGAGACAAAGGATTTTCGATGCCAATAACCCATGACTGCCCGTCGTTTTTTTGTCCTTTAGCAAGAATTTCACCCCCAATTTCGACCATGTAATGTTGAATGCCTTGGATTTCTAACAAGGCTCCTACTTGATCTACACTGTACCCTTGTGCAATGGAATTGAGATCCAAACGAACACCCGATTTTAGCTTTACAATTTCAACTTTATCAAATCTAATATTTTGAAAACCAACACATTGCAATAAAGAATCTTTGTTTACAAATTGCCCTTTTGGTATTTTTTTAGGCCCAAACCCATACGCTTCTACCAAAGGCATCACGGTAGGGTCAAAAGCACCTTGGGTTTGGTGAAATATTTCTTCCGATTTTTTGAGTACGGCATAAAAATGGGGTAAACGAAATCGAAAGCACATAGAACGATTAAAAGTCGAAATCTCCGAATCGGGGCGGTAGAGAGAAAGGGATTGATCAATTTCCGCCAACAATGAATCTACTTCTCGCTGAAAAGAACGTTGACGACCATCAACATACTTGATGTGGTAGGTTGTGCCCTGCGCCTGTCCTTGCAAAAGAACCATCGGCTCGTTTGCAAAGGCAGCAGCAAGGGCTACTATCCAACCACCAAGAATCAGTATCGTCGTTTTCATCAACTTTTCCTCTACTCCTTAAAAAGCAGCACTTTTATCTCAGAGTGCAACAATTCTATAACCTAAGGCTTTACAGGAGGAACTTCGTCTTTAATAATAGCCATCAATTCGGGAAGGTATTGTTGATAAACGCCGCGTGGCGTAGTATTGAATTTTTTGGTCAAGTAAGCTGCAAAGCCTACTACTTCTCCCATCATTCCGCAAGTGCGCATCACACGAGTACTTCCAAAAGCCACGTGAGTAGTACTAATATTGCGCCCTGCCATAAATAAATTGCTGATGTTTTTGGAATACAAACAGCGGTAAGGAATGGTGTAGGGGGCTACTTTGATGTGCTTCGTCCCGGCAAAAAACTCTTGTCCTTCAAAATACTTTTTATTGCGCTCATCAGGGAAATGCAAATCAATCGTCCATGTAGCCGTTACTGTCCCATCGGGGTATTGTTTGCCTTCCTGAATGTCCATTTGATTGAGAATGTGATCTCCAATCAATCGCCTCGACTCCCGTTTTCCACCAATGTAAGCTACCCAAGCCAATTCATGTTTTGCGTATTTGGCGGCTTTGTTTTTTTTCAGATAGGACCAGTTGCCATAAATCGCTCGCAGGTTATGGTCGCGGATTTGCTCGGCCTGCGTAATGGTGTTAAAATTACCAAAGCCTGTTTCCCACTGCCAATCGGCCTTGGCATCATCAATGTGGTATTCGTCCGAAAACTGAATTGCCCAAGGGGTTTCAGGAAACGACGACTCATTATCACGCGGGAGCGACGCCCAAAGATTAGAAGTCCCTAATGTAAAATCATCTGCCTTTTCGGAGGCCAATGATTCGCCCGTTTCAGCTTTGCTCTCACGCCCCATTCGGTATTCGGCTCCCGCCAAATGCCCAATGGTACCGTCGCCTGTGCAATCAGAAAAAAATGTTCCTGTAAAACGCGTTTCTTTGTTGGTCGCGATGTCGCGGCCAATCACCGCCACAATTTTATCGCCTTCTTTTTCGACTTGATATACGTGGGTATTCAAAAACAATGAAATATTACGTTCGGCTTTGACAATCGCCGTTTTGCGGGCGTCGCCGTATTCCTTAGCATCAGGATTACCATTTCCGGGGTCGCCATTGTCCATTTCTCTTACAATGCGCCCTAGTTTTGGATAATGGTTTTTGTCAACATCTCCCATTAAATGCACCCTAATTTCTGAACTATTGTTGCCACCAAGCACAGGACGATCTTGAATCAAAGCTACTTTTAGTCCCATCCGAGAAGCCGAAATGGCAGCGCACGTTCCCGCAATTCCACCTCCCACGACAACCAAATCAAATTTGCCAGCCTCCGCAGGTTTGTCGGTCAGTTTGAGCAATTTTTTGCGAAACGCATTCATGGCTTCCAAGGATTCGGGAGGTGTAAAACCCGATGCATTCGTAAACAAAATGGCATCACAACGGCCGTTAAAGCCTGTTAGGTCATGCAAAGCGACACTCACTTCTTCGTTCTGAATGTCGATTTCACCTCCCGCATACCATTTCCATACATCCGAACCGCTTTCTCCAAAAACTTGAGTTAAAGGCTTTCCATTAAGCACCACCTGAAACTTCCCAGGGCCTTTGGGGAAAGGAGCCCAATCTTTGGTGCGTACCCACACGCGGTATTTTCCTTTTTTGGGAAACTGAACCGTTGTGGAAGCATCTTTAACGGGGCGGCCCATGCCGTGCGCCATCAGATAAGAAGAGCCCAATACCACAAAAGATTGTTGGTCAATTACCCAGCCGCCTTTTTCGGTAAATGATTCTGTTTCTAAAAAAATGTGTTCTTGCGCTATCAAGTGTAGAGACAATAGCAGGAAAAAGAGGGTTTGGAGAAATGGTTTCATATTATTTTTTGGTTGGATTGTTTAGGTCGTAAAATTCGGTCATTCGTTTTTTCACTTCCTTGTTTTTAGGAGAATGTTTCACCAACAAAGGATAGATGTCGTTTGCGTAATTAGAGCTGGCTAGTTGGCCTGCCAATATACGCTGCGCTTGCTGCGACAACGTGGATTGCGTAGTGAGTATTTTTAATAAAAGCGTCGCTTGTTCTTGATTCGCATTGCTCAACTGTTGCGCTAAAAACTCCTTTGTTTCATCCGTAAGTGATGATAGACTGGTCATTTTTTTCAAAATCGCAATCTGCAAGGGATAAGAAGCCGTTTGGTAGGTTTCCCAAAGCCATCGTTGACGTGTTTTATCCACAAAAAACTGATTGTGAAGCTTTTGTAAGGCGTAACGAGCCGTAAAAATGTTTTTCCCTCGAATCACTTGCTGCATATCAGCCTCAAAACCCGTGGTCACTTTTCCTTCGTCAGTCATGATGCGTTCCATAGCCCAGTATTGATAATGATGATTGCGGTCGGTCAAAAATCGATGCAACAATTCCTCACTTTTAAAAGTCTCCGTGATTCGCTGCATCTCTGCCACCACCTTCCCGTGGGCAATATGCCAGAGCGTATAGCAAGTATAAACCGCGCCGTCGATGACCTCGTTCTTCACAGTTTTGAGCGTAGCACCTGCTTTGGCATCTACCGAATCGGCAAGATTTTCGGTGCCTTTGCCCACCAAATCCTCCATCGAAACATCTTTTAAAAGGGAGTGAGTATTTGCCAAAATAGTCTGTAATTTCTCATAATCATCCGGCTTAAAGGGCTTGTGATCCATGCGAGTCAACTCGGTTCTTGGGGGCAAATCGAAACGCGTATAGTTGCCCAGCAAATCCCAATAAAAGTTGATATAAACAGGTTTACATTCTCCCGTAAGACAAACGGGCGTAAAAATGTTGCTAAAGAAATACTGCGGTTGCCCAGCAGTATCCAAAGCTAACTTTAGGGTATATTCTGTAGAGTCATTGATTGTAAGGGTGTAAGCTTTGGTATTTAAGGGAATTTGGGAAAACGCTGAAATGGTTACTGATAAGAAAACACATAAAATACTAGTATTCCTACCAACTTTTGTGAAAAACCCAAGTGGTAAAAAATAGTATAGGATATGCTTAAATTTTGACACTATAGCTTTGAGTTTTAAAACGTTGGCAAGGTTTGGAACCTTGCCAACGTTGAGGGTCGATAACTTCGCCAACGTTATGTTTTACTTCAAATCTAGGTTACTTCCACCTTAGATTTGGCATGTATTTCCTCTGGTGGTTAACGTTGGCAAGGTTTAGAACCTTGCCAACGTTGAAGCCCTAAAACCTTGCCAACATTGTGGGTTTACTTCCAATCTGGGTTTTGCTCCAATTTAGGATTGGCATTGATCTCGTCTAGTGGAATAGGGAAATACTTGTTTTTAGCCGTTGGGGTACGCGAGGGATAGACGTTGTTGACGGCTTTAGGAATCACACTCATAAATTTGTCAGTGCGGGTTAAATCATACCAGCGATCACCTTCGGCAAAAAACTCCCACGAACGCTCCTGCAACACGGCATCGATAAATGCATCTTTGCTCAAACCTGCTTTCAAATCGGGTAAACCTGCGCGTTTACGAATGACATTCACAAATCCATACGCAGCGGCAGTTGCTCCATTCAAACGTGCCTCAGCCTCGGCAGCAATGAGGTACATATCAGGTAAACGTAGAATAGGAATATTAGGAATTTGTCCTACAATCGTGTTGGGGTCCTGGTATTTTTTAATCAAAACACCTTGGGTCGTAATGGGCGTAATACTGCGTTGAGGCACTACCGCACCGCTTCGATTGATGTAAGTAGTATCCAAAAGCTGACGACGCTTGTCGGCGGGGTCGAACGAATCAAAGAAAGATTGATACGCAAACATCGACCCAAACGATGTGCGAGCGTACTCCGCTCCCGCATTACCGGGAGGGCCACAAAGGCCCGTAAGTTGGTGGCCACGGCCAGGAGAAATGGGGGCTACTTCATACGCCCACATGTTTTCCACACGCGCTGCGTCTTCTTTCTCATTGCGATACACATCGCGCACATCGGGCATGAGCGAGTACTTGCCCGAACTGATAACTTCTTGCGCTTTCTGCAAAGCTTTTTGCCAATCTTCGTTGTACAAAGCAGCTTTAGCATAAAGTGCATTGACCACTTCCTTGGAAGGACGACCTTTTTCGACAGCTGGATACGATAACAATCCTGCGGCAAGTGCTTGATCTAAATCACTGTAAATCTGCTTATAAACGTCAGCTTTGGGGCTTTTTGGAACGGTTGCTTCTGCTTCGGAAGTACTCGGTTTTACTTTCACAGGAACATCGCCAAAGTTTTTGGTCAAGTTCCAGTGGTAAAACGCTCGCATAAAATACGCCTCGCCCACGATTTGTTTTTTGCGTGTTTCATCCATGACGGCAGCAGGTACTTTTTCGATAATCCAGTTGGCTTTTTCGATCCCGTCGTAGCACGATGCCCAAATCTGTTGCGGCGATTCGTTGGTACGGCCTGCGGTGCGCTGGGTCGTGTAGTTGGCGTCATAAGCAAAAAGCGTCAGGGTATTGCGTCCTACTACCGCCCGGGGATAACACTGGTCAGCGCTAAAGTCGGATACAATGGTCAAAGCAGGCCCCCCTCCCATATCTCCCAAGGGGTCATAGACGGCCACAAGCCCTTTTTCGGCATCCGCGGCAGTTTTATAAAAAGCCTCCGTGTAAATGGAGGAGTAAATGGTTTCGTCTAGATTACAGCCTGTATTGAGCACCAAAAGGGCAGTACATAAGCCGATGAGTCTATTATATTTTTTCATAATGAATGCTTTTTGAAAGATTGAAGCTTAAAACGTTACTTGAATACCTCCCAAGAACGAGCGCGCTTGTGGATACACGAAGTTGTCTACACCAATAACAGTATTGGAACCTGCAAATGTATTTACCTCAGGATCAAATCCGCTGTAATTGGTAATGGTAAATAGGTTGTTGGCTGAAACATACACCCGAATATTCTGGATGCCTTTGAGAGCAGGTAGGGTGTATCCCAACGTCACGTTTTTGCAACGGATATACGAACCATCTTCTACGTAGTAGTTGCTCACAGGCAAACGTCCTCCTTGGGCAGCACTCACGTACTGATTGCTAGGATTAGTAGGTGACCAGCGATTGACGACGCCTTTCAACAAATTGCGTTGTCCAAGTGGGTTTTCAAACGACAAACGGCTGAGGTTGTAAATATCATTACCTTGCGAACCCGACAAGAACGCACTGAGGTCAAAGCCTTTATAGGCCAGATTGGTAGAAAAACCAAAGATAAAATTAGGGTTAGGATTTCCCGTAATGGTTTGGTCCGCTGAGGTAATGGTGCCGTCTCCGTTTAAGTCTTTGATTTTATGTCCTCCCAAACGTCCATCGTAGCCAGGCAAAATGGTTTCTCCTGTTTGGTTGATTCCGTCAAAAATGTAAGATTTAATCAAACCCAATGGCTCGCCCACTTTCAAAATGGTGTAGCTCGTAATAAAACGTTCGGTGGTAGTTCCGCCGTCAAGGTCTAGTACTTTATTGCGATTACGCGTCAAGTTGGCTGATACATTCCACTTAATTGGCCCATCTAAGATTCGTGCATTGGCTGCAAACTCAATTCCTTTATTTTCCAAAGATGCGTAGTTGCCCGTAATGCTCGCATAACCCGACGACAAAGGTAAGGTCTTGATATACAACAAGTCTCTGGTGATTTTGTCGTACAGATCCACAATCAAGCTAAAGCGATTGTTGAGCACACTTACATCCAAGCCAATGTTGGTTTGGGTTGATTTTTCCCAACGCAAATCAGGGTTAGCAATTCCGGTTGGATTGATGCCTGTTACGTAGGCGTTGTTGAAAACATAATCACTCCCCGTAGCAGCTACCGTACTCAACGATTGGTAAGGCGAAATACCGCCCGCATTCCCCGTGATACCGTAGCTTGCCCGTAGTTTAAGGTCAGAAAGCCACGTTACGTTTTTCAAAAAAGGCTCTTCAATCAAGCGCCACGCCGCCGAAACTGCTGGAAAAAACCCATACTTGTTGTTGGCACCAAAGCGGCTCGAACCATCCACACGGGCAGTCAAGTCCAAGAAATACTTGTCTTTGTAGCCATAATTTACCCGACCCATGTACGAGTCCAAGCGCTGCTTGCTACGACTACTGTTGACAGTGCGATTGAGGGCCAACTGCAACGCTTCGTTTTGGGTAGCGTCGTTAGGGAAGCCCGAAGCACTGATAGAGTTAGCGTTGGCGAATTCAGCCTGTGAGGCAAATACGCCCGTAAATTTCAAGCTGTGATTTTCGGCAATCGTCTGCGAGTACGTCAAAATACTTTCGTGCAATAGCCCCAAAAAGTTACTATTAGCCTTCGAACCCGAACCTGAATTATCATTCAAATCACGCGCACTGATGATAGAGCGAGGTGAATAGCGGTCGGTGATATTGTTTTGTAAATCTACGTTGAAAGACGCCCGATAGGTCAAGCCTTTCAAAATCGTAGCTTCCCCATACAGATTTATCAATGTCCTTTTGAGGGCTGTTTTGTTTAGTACTGCGGCAAGTCCTAGTGGGTTGGTTACTTCGCGGTAACGTCCGTCTTCTTGCTCTCCGAAAGGAAAAATACTTCCATCAGGACGGTAAGGTTTCAAGTTTGGTGGTGCGCCGATAGCCGCACCTAAAATAGTACCCGTTACTACATCGGCATCCCCTTGACTAGTAGAACCCGTCTGCACACCTGAATTAACCGAATAACTTCCCAAGATACTTGTTCCGACTTTAACGCGATTACTGATTTTGTGGTCGAGGTTCAACCGATACGAATAGCGTTTGAAATTAGAACTAATAATAATCCCGTCTTGGTCAAAGTAGTTGGCAGAAAGTGCCACTTGGGTTTTATCATTACCCCCATTGATAGACAATTGGTGATTTTGAATGGGTGCTTCGCGGAAAATAATATTTTGCCAGTTTACGCCTTCACCCAAAGAAGCAGGGTCTTTGTAGTAACTATTTTTGAAAACTTCATTTTCTAACTGTGCAAATTCGGCCGCATTGAGCGTAGGAAGGGTTTTTGCCACTTTTTGCATTCCATAATAGCTATCAAGCGTAACGCGCGTCCCTCCACTTTTACCGCGTTTGGTGGTGATAAGTACCACACCATTGGCTGCACGTGCACCATAAATCGCTGAGGCCGAGGCATCTTTCAATACTTCCACACTCTCAATATCGTTAGGGTTGATGGTCGAAAGCGGGCTAACATCATTGATACCACCGCCGTTAGAAATCTGAATACCATCTACCACATACAGCGGCTCCGAAGTACCATTGATAGAGTTGGTACCGCGAATTCGGACGCTGACGTTTCCGCCTGGGGAGCCTGAGTTTTGATTAATCTGAATTCCTGAGACACGCGCTTGCAATCCCTGAGCTACGTTGGCGACGGGTGTCTGTACCAAGTCCGACGATTTGACAGAAGCAATCGAACCCGTAGTTTCGATTTTCCGCTGCGTACCATATCCCACGACTACCACCTCATTGAGGGCTTTTACGTCAGCTTCTAGCACCACATCTATAACACTACGATTGTTGACCTCTAGCTCTTGTTTGAGATAACCAATAAACGAAAATACCAAAGTTGCATTAGTAGGCACGCCATTGAGTTGGTACTTACCTTCTCCGTCCGACACCACTCCTTTCTGCGTACCTTTTACCGTTACATTGACCCCCGGAAGCGTTCCTCCCGAACTGTCGGTGATTTTTCCTCTAATGGTCAAGTCTTGGGCATAAGCGTTGGACAGCAGGCCACAGACTAACAACCATATTCGTAATTTTCCTAGCATAGGATTAAAGGTTTAAAAAGTAAAAAATATACAATTTTTAAAGATTAAAACAAGCACACCTATAAAGTGCTTTTGAGGTGCTTTAAACCTGATTTTGCTGGAAGTTAGAGGGCATTCTTAAATAATCAACAGAAAAAATTGAATTTTACTCACAAAAACTATCGGGAACTTTCCCGAAACTGATGTCGATAGGAGTATTTAAAAACCATTTATCACTTTGTTAGGAATATTTTGTTTTTTTACCAATTCCTTCAGGCAACCCACCAAAACTTAAAATAATACAAATTATAGATGATAAAATGTCCGAAATGTTTGCAAATTGATTTTGTGCAAAAAGCCGGGATTACGCGCGGAAAACAGCGGTATTTTTGTAAAGATTGTGACTATCATTTTACGTTACCTACTCCTTCGGCTACTACCGAAAACAAACGCCATCACCAAGTCACCATCATGGATATTGCCCATCAGCTTGGCATCTCCAAATCGACGGTGTCGAGGGCGTTGCGGGGGCATTCCGACATCCATGAAGGTACGCGCAAAATGATTTTGGATTTGGCCCAACAGTTGGAATATCAGCCCAATCCCTTAGCCAATGCGCTCCTGAAAAGTCGGACCAATATCGTAGGGATTTTAGTACCAGAGTTTCGGCATTATTTCTTTCCTACGATGATTATGGGAGCGCAAGAAGTGCTTTCAAAGGCGGGATACAACGTGATGATTTGTCAGTCGGACGAATCTTACGAAACCGAAATGGCCAACGTCAAAGCCCTTATGAGTAGCCGCGTGGATGGGCTACTGGTATCGGTTACGGCCCAAACCAACAATTTCGACCATTTCAGAGCTGTACTACGCAAAGAAGTACCTATGGTGTTTTTCAACCGCGTTTGCCCCGAATTAGAAACCCCACAGGTAATTGTGGACGATTATGAGGGTGCCTTTCAAGCAGTAGAGCATTTGATCAAACAAGGCTACCGACGTATTGCTCACTTGGCTGGGCCTAATTCTCTGTTAGTAAGCCGATTGAGATTAAATGGGTATCGAGATGCTTTGCAAAAACACGGTCTTCCTCTCGACCCCGACCTCATCATTCATTACGATTTGTCGGAAGAAAAGGCCCGCATTTATGCCAATTATCTACTTAGTTTGCCGCAGCCTCCTGATGCTATTTTTGCCATCAATGACCCCACCGCCATCGAAATCATGCTCGTTGCCAAAAGCCGAGGGGTAAAGATTCCCCAAGAATTAGGAATCGTGGGCTTTAGCAACGACCCTGTTTCGGCCATTATTGAGCCATCACTGACCACCATTGAGCAGCCCGTATGGGAGATGGGGCGGCAAGCGGCAAAGCTATTATTAGAACAAATGGAACATCCTCATAATGTGATACATACCCTTCCTACAAGGCTCATTATTCGTAATTCTTCGGTGAATTTAAGCCCCTAAAAGCAACTTTATTTGGGTGAATTAGGTTAAAAACTTTAGGTAGTAACCTTAGTTTAGAATATCTTGAAAACTTACCCCAACGACCCCTACGCCGCCCTGCGGTATCCTGAATTTGTACGGTTGATTTCGGCCAATAGCTTTATTACGGCGGCCATTATGATTCAGGAAGTAGTCATTGGCTACGAGCTATACAAAATGACGCACGACCCACTCTCGCTGGGTTTTATTGGTTTAGCCGAAGCTCTTCCTTATATTTCTATTGCCTTGTTTGGTGGACACTATGCCGACCGTAAAGACAAACGAACAATCATGCAAATCAGCCAAAGTGTGATATTGTGCTGTTCGTTGGCGTTGATATGGTTTATGCATCCGTCTCATCGTTCTCATTTTTCTACTACCCATTTACTACTGATTGTATATGCTATTTTGGCCGTAATTGGTTTTGCCAAAGGGTTTTATTCACCTGCATCCTCTTCACTCAAAGCTTTTTTGACCCCGCGTGAAGCCTACACCAACGCCGCCACCTGGAGCAGTACTTTTTGGCAAGTAGGTGCCATCGCAGGGCCAGGTATTGCAGGGTTTTTATACGCTTACATTGGACTTGTCAATACGCTGTGGGTAGTGGTGGGTCTATTTGCTTTTAGCCAAATCTTACTAGCGTTGATTTCCAAAAAACCTATCCCCGAAATCAGCGACCCTCAAACCAACGTATGGCAAAGTATCAAAGAAGGTATCAAGTTTGTGTATGACAAAAAAATTCTTTTTTATGCTACTTCACTCGATTTAGCGGCGGTATTGTTTGGGGGTGTTATTGCGATTTTGCCCGTATTTGCCGAAGATATTCTCAAAGTAGGCGCTGAAGGGCTTGGTATTATGCGCGCTGCACCTTCGGTAGGCGCGGTGATTACGGTTTTTTCAACGGCCTATTTTGCTCCTACGCGCCACGCTTGGCGCAATATGCTCATTGCGGTCGCGGGTTTTGGACTAGCTACGCTGGTATTTGCGATTTCTACTAACTTTTGGTTGTCGGTATTGATGTTATTTTTGACGGGGGCTTTTGATGCTATCAGCGTTGTCATTCGTCAAACTATCCTTCAAGTAGTCCCCCCCGACCACATGCGCGGGCGAGTCATTGCGGTCAATAGTGTCTTTATCAGTTCGTCCAACGAAATCGGTGCTTTTGAATCAGGCGTTGCGGCCAAGTTTCTTGGCACTGTTCCTTCGGTTTTGATTGGGGGTGGACTCACGATGGTGATTGTGACTTGGGTGTGGCTGCGTTCTAAAGATTTATTTGGGGTCAAACTGACCTAATTTTTTATTTTTTAAAACAATCTTCTTTCACAACACGTTTATTCCGCGTTGATGATTTCATATTTGCAAATTTTTGCCCGACTTTGAGTCTTTTAGGTTAAAATTTGCAAAGTTTTACAAAAATTCTGTGATTAAGTATTTATACAAAATTAGACTTTCCAAGTTTCAATAACCAGCAAAGCTATAAACTTGGAAAGTCTTGTTTAAAGTTTTATAAACCCGTTTTGATTAAAAATACCTTGAGCGACAAACCGGCTTCTCCTTCTGGTAAAAGTCAAACTGCTAAGCGCCACGGCTTAGCGGAGGAAGATTATTATACTGACCCCAACGGTTTTTTGGTTTTTACGGCCGCTTATCACCTCAAGCGCGGCTACTGCTGCAAAAATGGCTGCCGTCATTGTCCTTATGGATTTAAGAAAGAAGAGAAAAAACGCTAAAAAAGTGCTAAAAATAACTTTAAATCTGCCAACACAGGTGCTTCCAAATTCCATGCACCTCGGCTATAAGTGTAAGTAAAATTGACGCATTTAACTCCATTTTCACGTTCTTTTGCCTCACAAATATCCCACCGCATATAATACAGAGGCCATGCTTTTTCCCTTTCTTTTTGCTTTACATTTTCTTGTTTTTCAAGGCAAGCATAGAGGCAATTTGCCCTTGGAGACGGTTTGGCGGCAATCTGTCTTAACAACACATCAAGATTAGGGTTAATAAAATAACAGGCAATTGAGGCTTCAAGCTGCGGTATCAGCTGAAATTCATTCATGTTGTTTATTCTTATACCAAAAACCTCTTCTAATGCCGTATTTAAAAAATTGAGTTTACTTTCCAATGAAAAGTCGGCAGGGTCTAAATCGAGAAGAATTCCTATTTTTTCAATAGACTCCAAAAGGGCATCGTTTCTGACTCCGTCTAAAGCAATCCTCAAAGACTTGGAATTGTCTTTGCCAGCGCCACTTAGCTCTTTAATTTCAATCTTTCTGGTTTCTATGTCAGGCGCAAGTACTTTTATAAATTCAGCATCTTGTTTGCCTTCTACTAAAATTACTTTTCTCATTATTCACCGCGGATGGTATCGCCAGAAGCCAATTCGTATTCTAAGGTTTCTAAATCGTGCTTTACGCCGATAATTTGGCCGTTTTTAGGGCTTCTTCCTAGTTCAAAATACCCTCCCATTCCTATCAATTCCTCTTCTGAACACACTTGCTGAAACGCCTTTATCATTTCCAAACTGTGGGTAGTGGCAAACAGCTGAATATTAAAATGTTTACACAATCTCATTAACATCCTCCACACCTCAGCTTGGGCAATGTAATGAATACCATTTTCGATTTCGTCAATGAGCAAAAGTTTAAATTTTTTCCCAGATTTAGCTAAAGATAAAATATTCACTACATACCTAACTATTTTCTGTGTAGCATCGCCATAGAAATTGATAGAAACATAGTTTTCTTCTCCTTTCTTACGTAGATACAATACTCCTTGGCGGCTGCCAAAAGTCCGAATCTCTTCTAATGTATCATCAATTACAGCTAATGAATCGTGAATAATTCTACTATTTCCTGCAATCACCTCATCATCAAAAAACGCAGCGATATCTTCCATGACAGGAATTTGTGAATCTTTATCCACTATAAATGCCAATTCAAAATCCTTTGTAAAAGCAGGAGGTGAATAAGCTGCGTTAACATCTTTTATTGAGAATAAACTCCGCTCGTTATCCCAATATCCACTCAATGAAATTGGAATCGTAGTTCTTTGATTGAAATAGATACTTTTTACATTATCAGCTTCATTAGAAGACTTTCGAGCATTTTTGATAATAGCATATCTTTGACTACTTAAAAAATAGAAAATCGCCTCCAATAACGCCGTTTTGCCAGCGTTGTTTTTTCCAGTTATGAGATTGATTTGTTCAAAACCACTAATGGCCGTCTTCTCAAAACAGCGAAAATTTTCTATTTCAATACTTTGAAGCATAGTTGTGTGCTTTTTTTCAAAATTAACAAAAAACACTAATCCCACACCACACTTTGGGTCTTCATAGCGGCGGTGAGGCGATGTAAAAGCGATTTGCGCTCCGACGAAAGTGCCAAGGTGCCAAGTCCATCTTCAAACAATTGATAACTCCAGTTTTTGATTTCGACTTTTTGTGCTTTTAGTTTTTTCTCAAACTCCTCTACTTCGTCTTCTCCGGCTTGTTGTTGGGCAATTTTAGAAGCTAATATCAAATAATCTGCCACCCATTTTTCGGCGATTCTAAACTTTGAAGTATCCAACCCAAATAGATATTCGTAGGCTTTGTCGGGCTGCTCGTTCATCAAATAAACTTCTGCCGTGCTCAATTGCACCATCGGCGGTGGGTTTCTTACGTTTTCGTACATATGAATAGCCTTATCGAAAGCCGCACCGCTTTTACCTTTGGTAGAACTATACAAACGATACAACAAACCCAAACGCCCCCAAAGATGAGGCGCAAAAAGCCGGTATTCGTTGACCAGCATTTCAAAATCTTGGATTGCCCCCAACGTATCTCTGAGTTTCCATTTGGCCTGCCCCCGAAAGTCCACCATCATCGCAACAGGAAGCCCTTGCCGAACGGCAGGATTGTTTTTGGCAAAATCAAAATAGCGACCAATTACCACGTTCATGCTATCGATAGCGCGGTGGTATTGATGGGTATGAAAATAATACCTCGACCATAGTTCGGTATTCCACCGCCCCTCGGTCGAATCGGCTTGTTGCGCGCTATTCATGTACTCCACAAAGGTCCCGATGTTTCCGCGATTGAGCTGCTGAGTCGCTTGCATGATGTACGCCCGTGCCATGTCTTTGGTCTTAGGAAAGGGTTTAGGAACATCTACTCCCATTTCTTCACCTATCAACAAACGATCTTCAAAAGAAGCAAAATCACGATTGAGCGCAGCGGGAAGTTTATTATTGTGCAAATTGATGAATTTGATGCCTTTTGCTTTAAACCAACTCGTGGGCAATTTCGATATATTATTTTGTTGCAATTGTAAGTTGGGGATTTGGGTCTCTTCCCAGCCCTCCATCGGAATAGAATCCAAATCACAACCTGAGAGGTTGAGGTATCCTTCCGACATCCGAAGCTGCTGAATCACAGGCCACAACTTTGCCTCTTCCAACGATTTGTTATGGGACAAATCCAACGTACGAAGCCAGCGACAATTGACCACTGTCGCGGGTAAATACCGCAATCGACTTTGGTACGTTGGGGTATTTTCGGCTTTTCTATTTTCAAAATGCAGGGCATTGTTTATATCTAAGAGCTCAAGTCTGTGTAATTTACCTATCGATACAGGGAGCGTTTCTAACAAAGAATGACTTACCACCAACGACTGCAAACTGTCACAATCGCCGATGGTTTCGGGCAAAGAAGTAAGCGGATTGTGGGATACCTGAAGCGTCTTGAGGCGACGGAGTTGCCCTATTGAGCTAGGCAGTGACGCGATTGCATTGTAGTTGAGAAAGAGCGTATGCAAAGCGGCACAATTTCCAATATTTTTGGGTAAAGCAGCAAGCCTATTATTCATCAGATTCAACTCCCTGAGTTGAGTGAGATTTTCTAGCTGAGATGGTATCTTTTCGAGTTGGTTTTGTCTAAGTGAAATGTGTTTCAACGACCTAAGTTCAAAAAGTGCAGAAGGCAACTCCGTCAGTTGATTTTGTGACAGGTCGATTTCTTCCAGGTCTTTCAATTTCCCAATACTTTTGGGCAGTGTCGTGAGTTTATTTTCTTGAACAAAGAGTTTTTTCAATGACCTCATTTTTGCCAAATCAGGCAATGCCTCAAGTTCATTTTGGGCTAGGCTTAATTCCTGCAATGCTGATAGGTTTTCGATATATGACAAAGCACCCGAAGTCAATACTTTGTTGAGGCGTAGGGTTTGTAGTTGGGGGCAGGTTGAAAAATCAGGCAGGGAAGTCCAGCGGTGTTTGCGCACATCATCTTCATACAATTCTGTCAAATTCAACTGTTTTAAGGCAGGCAATGAAAGAGTAGCCTCAACACTTTCGGGAGCGATAGTACTGTAGTTTATCCAAAGGGTTTCGAGCTGTTGGCACCGATTGAGCTGCTTCCAAAACAAACCGACTTCACTCAAATTTGAATTGGCCAAACTCAGTTGCATAAGCGAAGAAGGCAATCCGCTAAAATAAGAACCTTTGAGATAAAAACCCCTGATTTCAAGGTATTTTAATGATGTAAACTCCGGCAAAAAATCTTGTATCTCTGATAAAGCTCTCTTGTGACTTTGCCCTTCTAGGCTATAAAGTTCCAAAATCAAGGATTCTAAAGATTTCAGTTCGGCTATCCAATCTGGGAATACCACAAGATAGGGAAGAGAAAGTGATAGAGCTTTGAGATTTTTGCAGCGACGAATAGCTTCTGGAAAGGTAGAAACCGATGACAACTTCAACTGTAAGGCCCTGAGCTTATCCATTTTGGACAACACAACTGACAAATTAGAAACATCAAAACCAGTGATGGATAGCCCCTCTAGGTCTTTTAGTTTATGTAGATTTGCAGGTAAGGGTAGCTTCCTGTTTGGGTTTTCATAATTACTCATGGTTAAATTACGCAACTTTGGCAATTGACTTAATTGTTCAAGGATTTTCGCCAATTTTACCGTATCAGTTTGTGAGTTTGATACCCAAATACTGACTGTTTCAAGATCAGTAAATGCAGCGAGTGATTCGCCCCACTCCTTCTCATAATCACTCAGCGATAGGCTTGTTACTTTCCTTCCCGCTTTTAAATCAATCTTAGCTAGTCTAAACGAAACCCCATGCGTTGAGAAGAATTTTTTCTCATAAGGCTCCATAGGCATTTGAGCTTGCAAGCTTTGGACACAAAGCACCAAGCAAACGACCATTAGGCAATTTAGATGTTTCATGGATAGTACGGATTTTAAAAAGGCTGCAACTATTGGGCTGTATGCTTTATTTATTCTACTAGTCGGCGCAATTCATTTAGTTTCAAAAGTGCTTCTATGGGTGATAGTGTATTGATATCTAGACTTTTGAGCTTGGTTTTGAGTTCTTCTATGCGCGGGTCTTGGGGTTCAAAAAGCGTCATTTGATAATTGACTTTTGGCATTTCTTTTACTGCCTTGGTCGTTTCTTGTTTTTGGTGGCTTTTTTCGAGACTGTGCAAAATGTCGTTGGCACGTAGTACAATTTCCTGAGGCATTCCGGCCATTTGGGCTACGTGGATTCCGAAGCTATGTTCACTACCTCCTTCTTTCAATTTACGTAAAAATATCACTTTATTCCCTACTTCTTTTACCGCTACATTGTAGTTTTTGACGCGCGGAAAATCTTCGGCCAGTTGGTTGAGTTCGTGATAGTGTGTTGCAAAGAGCGTTTTGGCCCGGTGCCGAGGATGATTATGCAAAAACTCCGCAATACTCCACGCAATACTCACCCCATCGTAAGTGCTTGTTCCGCGCCCGATTTCGTCCATCAATACCAAGCTTCGTTCGCTGAGGTTGTTGAGAATACTCGCCGTTTCGGTCATTTCGACCATAAAAGTACTTTCACCACGACTCAGGTTGTCGGAAGCACCCACACGGGTAAAAATCTTATCTACCAATCCCACTTCGGCTTCGGTGGCTGGCACAAAACTACCCATTTGTGCCATGAGTACAATCAGGGCTGTTTGGCGCAGCAAAGCCGATTTTCCAGCCATATTAGGGCCAGTGATGATGATGATTTGCTGCTTTTGGTCATCGAGATAGAGGTCGTTTGGCACATAGCTTTCCCCCAAAGGCAGCTGCTGCTCAATCACCGGGTGACGTCCTTCTTTGATATTCAATGATTTTTCGTCGGTAATGCGAGGCTTATAATAATTGTTTTTGCGGGCCACCCGCGCAAACGACGCCAAGGCATCCAATACCGACACCACACGGGCGTTTTGCTGCACGGCTGCTACGTAGTCGTTGGCCATCATCACCAAATCATTAAAAAGACGCTGCTCAATCACAAATATCTTTTCTTCGGCACTCAGGATTTTGTCTTCGTATTCTTTCAATTCGGGCGTGATATACCGCTCGGCATTTACGAGGGTTTGTTTCCGAATCCAGTCGGCGGGCACTCGGTTTTTATGAGAATTGTTTACTTCCAAATAGTACCCAAATACCTTGTTGTAAGCAATTTTGAGGGAAGTAATGCCCGTCCGCTCAATTTCCCGATTCTGAATCTGAATCAAATAATCTTTGCCCGAAAAAGCCAACTGATGTAATTTATCCAATTCGGCATCTATTCCTGACTTAATCATCCCCCCTTGGTTGGTCACGGTCGGTGGGTCTTCGCGTAGTTCGGCTTCTATTTTTTCTAACAAAAACTCGCAAGCGTTGAGCTGATCGGCATACTTGCGTAGGGGCGTAGGAGCCGTCACCGTTTCTCCTTCTTCTTTGGCTTTTTTCTCTTCATTCCACGCTTTTTGGAGTAGCTCTTTCACGGGTGCAATATGACTCAGTGATTTTTTGAGTTGCACCAACTCTCGCGGATTGATGCGCCTCACTGCCACTTTAGAAATAAGCCGCTCAAGGTCACCTATTTGTTTGAGGTGTTGAGTAATTTCCTCCAACAATTCGTCATGTTGTAAAAAATACTCAACCGTCTGCAAACGCTCCTCAATCGGGGCTTTGTCTTTCAAGGGCAATACCAGCCATTTGCGCAGCAAGCGCGCCCCCATAGGAGTGACGGTTTGGTCTAGAATCTGAATCAAAGGCACGCCACCTTCTTGCTGCGGATATACCAATTCAAGGTTACGAATCGTGAAGCGGTCGAGCCATACGTATTTTTCTTCGTCGAGGCGAGTCAGACGCGTAATGTGCTTTACTTCTTTGTGCTCTGTATCAGCCAAATACCTCAAAATTACCCCCGCCGACACAATCCCGTCGGTAAGTGCCTCTACACCAAAACCTTTGAGCGAAGTAGTTTGAAAATGCTTGATAAGAATCTCATACCCAAACTCATGCGTAAAAGCCCAATCTTCGAGCGAAAAAGTATGAAATTTATCGCCAAATAACTCCCCAAACTCTTGACGATGTTTTTTACAATAAAGCACCTCCGAAGGCGCAAAACTCTGTAGTAGTTTTTCGATATACTCTTTGGTGCCTTGGGTAGTCAAAAACTCTCCAGTAGAAACATCCAAAAAAGCGACACCAAAGTTATTTTGTTTGCCAAAATGCACCGCCGCTAAGTAATTGTTACGGCGCGTATCTAGCACATTATCATTAAACGAAACGCCCGGTGTCACAAGCTCAGTCACGCCACGGCGTACAATACCCTTCGCCACGGCAGGGTCTTCGAGTTGGTCACAAATCGCCACGCGCTCCCCTGCCCGTACAAGTTTGGGCAAATAAGTATCAAGCGAATGATGCGGAAAGCCCGCCAACTCCTCCTGAGCTCCCCCATTGTTGCGTTTGGTAAGCACAATCCCTAAAATCCGACTTGCTCGTATGGCATCTTCACCAAAAGTTTCGTAAAAATCCCCTACCCTAAACAGCAACATAGCGCCGGGGTACTTGGACTTGATTTGATTGTATTGACGATTGAGCGGTGTTTCTTTGGGTTTGAGGGGTTCTGTGGTAGTCTTTCCGGTACGAGCCATGCCTTATATCAAATTGAAGAATAAAGCGACAAAAATAGGTAAAAATTGACGGAAATCTCTACTCCCATGCTCGATGTCTCTGCTCAGTTTTTGGAGGAAGTACCAAAAGCCTGTAAGCTCTTAGAGCTTTCTTTTTTGCACTTTACAAATACTTTTTTGAAATATTATTTTACCAATAAGATTATTACAAAAATTTTCAATCAAAAATATCTATATTCACAAAATTAAGTAATATTTTTAGGTAAAAATTAAACACAACTTGGCATTTATCTATTTTTTAGTTTAAAAAACAAGACATATATCCAATTAAATTGCTATTATCAAGTAATTTACTTAATAATAAAACATACACATTTTTATTTTTTTGTAGTACATAAACAACAGTACCTCTTCACGGAGGAGTCTTTATTAGGGATTATAAACATACGTTTTTCATGACACAACCTCTAAAGGTAGTGGTAGTAGGCAACGGCATGGTAGGATACAAATTCTGCGAAAAGTTGCTGACAAAAGCGGGTGGCGGCTCGTTTTCTATCACGGTGATTGGCGAAGAACCTCGTCCGGCATACGACCGGGTTCATCTGTCCGCGTATTTTTCGGGTACATCAGCAGAGGAGCTTTCGATGGCTCCTGCAAGTTGGTATCTCGACAACGGCATTCGACTTCTCACGGGCGAATGCGTCACTCAAATCGACCCTCAGGCGCGCGTCGTTGTGACGCACACGGGACTGCAAATTCCCTACGACAAGTTGATACTAGCCACGGGTTCTTCGGCTTTTGTACCAGCAGTGGCAGGAGTTGAAAAAGAAGGGGTATTTGTGTATCGTACCATCGAAGACCTCGATGCAATCATCGCTTATGCTAAAAATGCCAAACGTGCTGCGGTGATTGGCGGAGGTCTGTTGGGATTAGAAGCAGCCAAAGCGGCACTTGATTTGGGCCTTGAAACCCAGGTCGTAGAGTTTGCACCTCGGCTCATGCCAAGACAACTCGACGCTGCGGGGGCTGATATGCTCAAATCCAAAATGGAGCAACTCGGCATTGGAATTCACCTCAACAAAAACACCGCTTTTTTTGATGGTGATGTGGCAGTCCGGGGGCTATCGTTTACCGACCAAAGTTATTTGGAAGCCGATATGGTCATTATTTCGGCGGGGATTCGCCCACGCGATGAGTTAGCCAAGCAGGCAGGCCTGGCAGTAGGGCCACGCGGCGGAATCATCGTAGATGACGCCCTCACTACTTCCGATGCCCATATACATGCCATTGGCGAATGTGCGCTTTATCAAAATATGATTTATGGTCTTGTTGCACCAGGCTATGAAATGGCCGACATAGTGGCGACCAATCTCGTCAGTGGTCGAATCGACAAAACGTTCAAACCTTTTGATATGTCCACCAAGCTCAAATTGATTGGCGTAGATGTGGCAAGTTTTGGCGAGCCTTTTTGTGAGCATATTCCCCATAATACCCTTGTCATAGAAGACAAGCTCAAAGGAATATACAAACGCCTGAATGTATCGAGCGACGGAAAATATCTATTAGGTGGCATACTGGTAGGAGAAGCCGACAATTATAACATGCTTCTCCAAATGACCAAAAATCAGATGATACTGCCACCTTCGCCCGAAGACCTCATCCTAGCACCCCGCAAAGGAGAAGCTACCGCAGGGGCAGGCGTATCGGCACTTCCCGAAAGTGCGAGTGTATGTTCTTGTGAAAACATTACCAAAGGCACTATCTGCGAAGCTATTGAGTCCCAAAATTTAGCCGATGTCGCGGCCATAAAAAAATGCACCAAAGCAGGTACAGGATGCGGCGGATGTGTGCCTATGCTCTCCGACTTGCTCACCGAGACCCTGAAAAAACAAGGGAAAACGATAAAGAAAGTCATCTGTGAGCATTTTGACTATTCGCGCCAAGAGCTTTATCATCTCATCAAAATGTCGGAGACGCGTACTTTTGAGGAGGTATTGACAGCTCACGGAAAAGGCTGTGGGTGTGAAGTTTGTAAACCTGCCGTAGCCTCCATGCTAGCTAGTATTTACAATGAGGTGATTGCGAAGCAAGCCGTCATTCAAGATACCAACGACCGCTACTTAGCCAATATCCAAAGAGGCGGAACCTACTCAGTAGTGCCACGCGTACCGGGCGGCGAAATCACCCCCGACCAACTTATCGCGCTGGGGGTAGTAGCTAAAAAATACGATTTGTACTGTAAAATTACCGGAGGGCAGCGAGTCGATTTGTTTGGCGCTCGCGTAGAACAATTGCCTTTGATTTGGGAAGAACTCATCGAAGTTGGCTTTGAAAGTGGACACGCTTATGGTAAAGCCCTGCGTACTGTCAAAAGCTGCGTAGGAAGTACTTGGTGTCGCTTTGGCGTACAAGATGCCGTAGGCTATGCCATTCGTATCGAAAATCGCTACAAGGGAATTAGGGCTCCCCACAAACTCAAAAGTGCGGTGTCGGGCTGTACTCGCGAATGCGCCGAAGCCCAAAGCAAAGATTTTGGTATCATCGCTACCGAAAAGGGCTGGAATCTCTACTTGTGTGGCAACGGCGGCATCAAGCCTCAGCACGCGGTGCTATTTGCCAGCGACCTCGACGACGACACTTGTATCAAATACATTGACCGATTTTTGATGTTTTATATCAAAACCGCCGAACCGCTTCAGCGAACTGCCACTTGGTTTAACAAACTCGAAGGAGGACTTGAATACCTACGCGACGTCATTATCAACGATAGCTTAGGTATCTGCGACGAACTCGAAAAAGAAATGGCCTATCTGATTGAAACTTACCATGACGAATGGCGCGTAGCCGTCGAAACCCCCGAAATCAGAAGCCGTTTTACGCACTTTGTGAATTCGGAAGAAGCCGACCCAAGCCTGCAATTTGTAGAAATGAGAACCCAAAAAAGACCGGCTGACTGGTAACCTTCCCAAACAAAAAAGACAATGACAAACAAAAATATAACTTGGTTTAAAGCCGCACCCATAACAGCTTTCCCCGAAAATGGGGGGGCTTGTGTCAAATATAATGACAAGCAAATTGCGGTTTTTCATTTCAAACAACTTGACAAATGGTATGCCACCGACAACGAATGCCCTCACAAACATCAAATGATACTGAGCCGAGGCATGATTGGTGATCAGCAAGGGCATCCCAAAGTGGCTTGTCCTTTTCACAAAAAAACATTTTCGCTCGAAACGGGGCTTAATCTTCAAGGAGAAGATTATTGCATCAATGTCTACCCCGTCAAGATTGAAGAAGGTTTTGTTTTTATTGGGGTCTAAAAACCTCGCTTTGGTCGGGGCTTTTCTCTGAAGAAGAGCTTCGACCAAGCATCCTTAATCGTATGTTTTATTTGAGATTGATTCATCATAGTTAAAATGCCCATCCGTATCCCTAAGCGGTTTACCCGATTATACATTATGGCGTTGTCGTTGGTTGCTTTCCTGACGATACTTGGGCAAATTTTGGTTCAAAACACCCTCAAGGCAGGCCTCAACGACTCCTGGCTTGTCAACTACGCAGGCCGCCAACGCTTCCAGAGTCAGTTGATTGCCAAAACGGCCTTGCTCCTCACCCAACGCCCCGATTTGGCTCATCCCGAGATTCACCTGCTTGAATTCAAAAAAGTATTGGCCGATTGGGAGCTGCATCATCATCAATTGAAAACGGGTGATTTGACCGACATCCAAGCAAAGACCCACAACGGGAGCACACTTCAAAAAATGTTTGAAGATATTGAGCCTCATTTTCAGGCCATTCGTTCAAACGCCCATTTGGTTTTAAATAGTTTAGAAAAACGTACCCCTCTCCCCAATATTGATTCCGTCCTCAAAAACATCTTTGACAATGAACTGGTTTTTTTGCGAAAAATGGACCGCATCGTATTTCAATACGACAAGGAAGCCAAAGAAAAAGTAACCAATCTGCGAAATATTGAGATGGTACTCATGGTTCTGACGCTCTTTGTTTTGTTTTTAGAAGGACTATTTATTTTTAGGCCGGCTGTTGCCAAACTTCGAGAGTCAATTTTGCAACTGATAGAAGCCCGCGAAAAAACCATCCAAACCAATAAAGAGCTCAATGAAGCTTACCAGCAGCTCCGTGTCACCCAAGCTCAGTTGTTGGAGGCTACCCAAAATCGCCACCGTCAAGAATTGAAAGAGCATAAAATACACGCAGCGGCGCTTGTACAAGGACAAGAAAACGAGCGCAAACGACTCTCGAAAGAATTGCACGATGGTGTGGGACAAATGCTTACAGGACTTAAAATGATGACTGAAAGCTTGGTGGATATCGCCGATTTGAAAGAAAACGAGCGTCAAAACATTCTTAGTCTGCGCGATTTGGTAGGGCAAACGATACAAGAAGTACGCCATATTTCCAACAATCTCATGCCGCCTGTTCTCCACGACTTCGGCATCTCCTTGGCACTCAAGCAATTGACGTACGCTTCTGCTCGCAACACCCACGCCTCTTTATCATTTTCGTCAAATGTCCAAGACCAGCGCTTTGACCCCAATGTGGAAATTGGAATCTACAGGATTGCGCAAGAAGCCCTCCACAATGCCATCAAACATGCCCACGCCAGCCAAATCACCCTTTCACTGACGCTCAAGTCTCAAAAAATCGTACTCCAAGTCAAAGACAATGGCCGAGGATTTAAAGTCAGTAAAAAGAAGAATCCCACACAGGTGCCTCAGCATGGCCTTCACAACTTACAAGAGAGAGCTCATTTACTGGACGGAACTTTAAAAATAAACTCAACTATAGGAGAAGGCACCGAGATATTGGTACAAATCCCTCAATAATCATCTAACCTAATAATGAAAAAAATCCAAGTGTTACTCGTTGATGATCATACCATTGTAAGAAATGGGCTTAGGTCAATTTTAGAAAATACGGGCGAAGTAGAGGTAATTGGCGAAGCTTCTACGGGTGAAGAAGCCCTCGAAAAAATCATGGTTTTGGCTCCGCAAATCATGCTTGTAGATATTTCGATGCCGGGTATATCGGGAATCGATTTGGTGAAAAGAGTAGTAAAACAAAGCAACCAAATCCGACCCGTGATTTTGTCGATGCACAACGACGACGCTTATATCCTGAAATCGGTAGAAGCTGGTGCCTACGGCTACCTGCTCAAAGACGCCACGCGTGAAGAAATCTTGACGGCCCTTCATACCGTCAAAAATGGCGACAAATACTTCAGTGCTTCGGTCGCAAGCATCATTGTCAATGGCTATCTTTCGCAAGTTCAGCGGGTAGAGAAGGCTTCCGAATCGCGCAAAACGCTTCTTTCTAAAAAAGAAAAGGAAGTACTTAAACTGCTCGTTGAAGGCATGAGCAGCCGCCAAATCGCCGACCAACTCAACCTCAGCGTACGTACTGTAGACAACCACCGCGCCAATATGATGCGACGCCTCCAAGTACACAATGCTGCCGAATTGGTAAAACTTGCTTTGGAAGAAAAACTCCTCTAACATTGGCAAAGTGCTAAACTTTGTCCATGTTTACGATATGGAAATAGTCGGTTTTGTAGGGGCATTGTTTATGGGCCTATCGCTAGGGCTGGTCGGTAGCGGTGGGGCTATTCTGACTGTACCTATTTTGGTGTATTTGTTTTCGATAGATACACTGCTTGCTACCACTTACTCGCTTTTTATGGTGGGTATCACTAGTTTGGTAGGTGCCACCGTACGGGCAGGGTCTGGCAATATCAATTGGCCCATGACTTTTATGTTTGGCGTACCTTCCATGATAAGTGTGTATGTATCTAGAAGTGTGCTACTTCCTCTTCTACCCGACGTTGTTTTCCACACCTCCTATTTTATTCTGCACAAGTCTCTTTTTCTCTTGCTGCTGTTTGCTATTTTGATGCTTATTGCGGCCTATTCAATGATACGCAACCACGACGAGCATAGCGAACTCAACGATAAAAATGGTCAATTCAACCCTTGGGCACTGATTTATAAAGGGCTTTTGGTAGGAATAGTTACGGGTTTTTTAGGAGCAGGCGGTGGGTTTTTGATTATTCCTGCCTTAGTCTTAATGGCGCGAACCCCTATGAAAAAAGCCGTGGGGACTTCTTTGGTCATTATTGCGGCCAATTCCTTCATGGGCTTTTGGCGCGACTATTCTCTGCATCATCTCATAGATTGGCGCTTTCTGTTACAATTTTCCACCATTGCTATCCTCGGAATTATGATAGGCAGTGCTTTATCCCACAAAATAAGCGGAGACAAACTCAAACCGATTTTTGGTTATTTTATCCTCCTTATGGGTATATATATTATTTTTAAAGAGCTATTTTTGTCTTAATCAATCACTAAAGATTCCAAAATCTTATTCTCCTTTCCTATGAAAACCTTCCTTTCTTCATTGATTATTTTTGCGTTTTTGGGAATCAATCAAAGGGTTGTTGCTCAAAACAACCTTGATTTAAAAACATTTGTGCAAAAATTAAAATCTACCCCCAATGCCCAGCTGCTAGATGTACGTACTCCCAAAGAATGGAGCGAAGGCAAAATAAACACCGCGCAGGGCATAAATGTGATGGACGATAGTTTTAAGCAGCAAGTAGAAAAACTTGACAAAGACAAGCCTGTTTTTGTGTATTGCAAAGCAGGAAGCCGAAGTGCTAAAGCCTCTAAAGTGTTGAAAGAAGCTGGTTTCAAGCATATTTATAACCTCGAAGGGGGCGGCTATGCCGATTTGGTCAAAGAAGGGTTAAAATAAAAAAAAGGGGCGTGCCCCTTTTTTTTATTATCTAATCACCTTTAGTTGTTATCTCAAAATCCGCAACTTAGCAAAACTCAACAGAAGTGTTTTTTCGCCCACGCCATCAAAATGAATCACCGCTTTGCGGTCATTGCCATTGATGTCCATTTTTTTGACGGTTCCCTTGCCAAACTTAGGATGCTCGACGCGATTGCCCTCTTCAAGGGTTGAAGTATCACTTGGCACAAAAGGCTCCGACGATGTGGTACCTGCCGACGAAGGAGTATTATCTTTTTGAGTAGCAAGGGGTTTGGCAACACCTGATACTGCCTTCGAGGGTTGGGGGCTAGAATTACCGGCGGGTTTGCGAATAAAATTCATGGCGGCAGGTTCGGCATTGTTACGATAGTCGTCAAACCCACCCGAGCGACGCCCTTTCGAAGTCGTCAAGAAACGTTGATCTACTTCGTATAAAAATCGACTTGGCTCACACATATTCAAGCGCCCCCAATTGTAGCGACTTTCGGCATATGAAAAAGTAAGTTTGTTTTCAGCGCGGGTAATTGCCACGTAAAACAAGCGCCGTTCTTCCTCCAAATCTTCCCGTTTTTCGAGCATCATCTGACTCGGAAAAAGTCCTTCTTCCAAGCCTACTACATATACATTTTTGAATTCTAGTCCCTTCGCACCGTGAATGGTCATGAGGGTTACGCGGTCGGTATCGCCGTCGTCTTCGTTTTCGTCGGCATTGGTCAAAAGCGACACCGTTTGCAGAAACGAACTCATGGTTTTATCCTCAATATCAGGATTATCCACAAACTCTTTGATGGCATTGAGCAACTCTTGCACGTTTTCATAGCGGCTCAGCCCTTCTACCGTTTTGTCTTCGTAGAGTTCTTTCAAGATGCCCGATGTTTTGGCGACGTGCGCCGCTACCGTATAAGCATCTTTACCTTCTTCAATAAGCAACTTGAAACTCTTTATCAAAAACGCAAAACCTTCAATCGGCACAGTCGCTCGTCCTGAAATATATTTTGTAATATTGGCCACTACCTCCCATACAGGCACGCGGTTTTCGGCGGCGGTCACTGCAATTTTAGCCACGGTTGTATCGCCAATCCCCCTTTTGGGCAAATTGATGATTCGTTTGAAAGCTTCTTCGTCGTTTTGATTGACGATAAAGCGCAAATACGCCAACAAATCCTTGATTTCTTTGCGTTGATAAAAAGACAATCCACCGATGATACGGTACTTGATGTTGAGTCGGCGGAGCGCTTCTTCAAACGCCCTAGATTGCGCATTGGTACGGTACAAAATCGCGAAATCGGTATTTTTGAGTCCTTTGTTTACTTTCTCTTCAAAAATCGCCGTCGCTATCAATCGCCCTTCTTCATTGTCGGAATTGGCTTTTACGACATCGATAAGTACGCCTTCGGCATTTTGCGTAAAAACACTCTTTTTCAACTGTCCTTTGTTGCGCGCAATCACCGAATTGGCGGCATTGACGATGGTTTGAGTAGAGCGGTAATTTTGTTCCAATTTCACCACTCGCACCTCTGGAAAATCTTTCTCAAAATTGAGGATATTCTGAATGTTGGCCCCGCGAAAAGCGTAGATACTCTGGGCGTCGTCGCCTACCACGGCGATGTTGCGGTGTACCGCCGCCAACTTTTTGGTAATCAAGTACTGGGCTACGTTGGTATCCTGAAACTCATCTACCAATACATACTTAAATTTATGTTGGTATTTGTTCAGGATTTCGGGAAAATCGCGAAACAAAACGTTGGTATTAAACAACAAATCATCAAAATCCATGGCATTGGCCTGAAAGCAGCGTGTGCTATAAGCCTTGTAAAGTCGTCCAATTTCGGGCAGTTTAGCCGCTTCATCATCGGCTCTAAACAGTGGATTTGCTAAGTATTCATCTGCCGAAATGAGGTTGTTTTTTGCGCCCGAAATACGATTAAAGACGACGTTGGGTTTATAAGTTTTATCGTCCAAATTCAACTCTTTTACAATACTCTTAATGAGTGATTTGGAATCGTCGGTATCATAAATAGAAAAATCAGAAGTATAGCCCAAATAGGGCGCTTCGATACGCAGCATTTTGGCAAAGACGGCGTGAAAAGTTCCCATCCAAATATTTCTTGCCTCTTGCCCTACCACTTTTTCGATACGTTCGCGCATTTCGCCCGCAGCCTTGTTGGTAAAAGTCAAGGCCAAAATCCGAAAAGGATCCACGCCGTTTTCGATAAGGTGTGCAATCCGAAAAGTCAATACACGCGTTTTGCCCGAACCTGCCCCCGCAATAATCATCAAAGGCCCTTCTCCGTGCGTAACGGCCTGGGCTTGTGGTTCGTTTAATCCGCTTAAATAACCTGTCATTAGATAAAATTTGATTTTGATAGAAAACAAAAACAAAGTTAGGGAAAAATGCCCTCGTTTGGTAGCAATATGTGGGATGAGCCACAAACATTAGCCCCTCTCACGGTGGCTTGAGTTTTTTTTAATGTAACATCCCCTAAAAACTCCCTTCAAATCACTTTTCGAATACCTAACGTAGATAAATCCCCTACGGATTTTGCAGTGTTAGAAAAACGTAATTTGTTACCTAGACTTCGGAAAGTTTAGACGTTTTTTTGGACTGTGTGAGTTTGCCCACCGTGAGCCCTTGTACCAAAATAGAAAAGATGACGATAAAGTAGGTAATCGCCAAAAACAAATCTTTGTTTAGGTCTTTTTCAATCGACAGTGCCAACGCCACCGACACTCCCCCTCGAAGACCACCCCATACCAAAATAGTAATGGTTTGACGATCAAATTTCGTTTTGAAAGGAATAAGAAGCGTAGGTATCCATATCGAGATAAATCTTGCAAACAATACTACTACAATACTAATCAAACCGATGAGCCAGTATTTGGTAATGTCGGGAATGAGCAACAATTCAAGACCAATGATTAAGAAAAGAATAGCGTTCAGGATTTCGTCAATCAGCTCCCAGAACTTGTCCAGATAATCGCGCGTGGTGACCGAAATCCGCGTTGCTTTTCCATAATTCCCAATCACCAGTCCAGCAGCTACCATAGTCAAAGGCCCCGAAATATGCATCGCCTGCGCAATCAAATAGCCCCCCATTACAATCGCCAAAGTAATCAAGGCCGATACATTGGCACTGTCGATTCGTTGCATGGCTCGTGACCCAATAAACCCGAGCAGTATCCCCATTCCAAATCCGCCTAGTACCTCTTTGGCAAGCAGCCAACTCACACTCCCAAATGACAAATCAACGTCTTCACCTTTGGCCAATTCTAGCAACACCACAAACACCACCACCGACACCCCGTCGTTGAACAATGACTCACCAGCCACCTTGGTTTCCAATGACTTGCGTACGCCCGCTTTTTTGAGAATCCCCAATACCGCAATAGGGTCGGTGGGCGAAATCAATGCCCCAAAAACCAGACATTGAATGAGGGGGACATCAAGATGAAAAAAGTGAAGAATATAATAACTCAGAAAACCCACAATGACCGTGGATATAATCACACTTACGGTCGAAAAAACAATAATAGGGGCGCGTTGCTCTTTCAAATCTTTGAGACGAATATGAATAGCCCCCGCAAAAAGCAGGAAATTGAGCATCGCGCCCATCAATATTTCAGTAAAATCAATGTTGGCAATCAGGCCCGAAAAACCCGCAAATAAATTGGGGAAGACATTGCCCGTAATGACGAGCGCAATCGACACGAGCATGGCCATCAGCATGATGCCAATCGTGGAAGGGAGCTTAAGAAAGCGCTCATTGAGATATGAAAATATGGCTGCAAGAACAATAAGTACTGAAAACGAATAGTACAACTCCATATATTACTGAGGGTTTATAATGTGTTAAAAACTAAACAAAAAAAACGCACCTTGCTTACATTTGAAGCAAGTACAAGCACCCAAAAGAAGATAACAGAAACGATTTTTTGTCGGAAGTACAACGGGTCTATTGACAAAACCCTCTCTTTTTAAAAGAGGTCATTTTCTCAAAAAGTTCATAGTTTACGCAAAAAATAGTACGTACTTTCTAGAATAACAGCTTTTTTTTTCAACAAAGTGGTAAATATTGAAAACAAAGCTTAGGTATTTTGAGCTGGAGAGACAGCGCCATTTCTACCCCTAAATGATAAGTAATTGAGCAGAATTAGTCGAGACTTTGCGGTCCGCCGCCGCGGCAAGTTTATAAATCCTCTGATTATCAAAAGTATAAGCCTGAAACCGCGCGGCGGACCGTTTGGAAAGTCTATTTTTGCATCATCACTTAAGTCGAAACCAGCAATTAGGCACTTATTTGCTTATTTTTTTAAAGAGTTTAAACACTTCGTTTAATACCAAAGGAAATAGCCCTAATCCGATGATTTCGAGCCAAGATCTAAGATGCAAAGGTTGCAATTTGAAAGCTTGTGCTAAAAAAGGAATCTCCAATAGTACGATTTGCAAAAGAAACCCAAGTACGATTGCTCCAATCAGGTATTTATTTTTGAAAATACCCACTTTAAAAATACTCTGTTGGGGGTGTCGCAGAGCCAAGGCATAAAATAATTGACACGCAATAATTGTAATAAAAGCAATCGTGCGAGCATATCCTAAGATATGGGCGGGTACATCTGCATCAAAAGGAGAATAACCATACTCGCTAAAGCCCAGCCAATACGAGATAATGGTCACTGCTCCAATCGATAACCCGCCTAAGATGACATTGGTAATGGCGCCGTGAGCAAAAAAACTTTCGTTGGCTTTGCGTGGTCGATGCTTCATCACATCCTTACTGCCAGGGTCCATTCCCAAGGCGATTGCGGGCAAAGAATCAGTCACTAGGTTAATCCATAACAACTGAGTAGCTAATAAAGGCACGGGCATTCCTGCCACAATCGCCACAAGCATCGTAATCACTTCCCCCAGATTACTAGAAAGCAAAAACACCACCGACTTTTTGATGTTGTTATAGATATTTCGTCCTTCTTCTATGGCCGAGATGATAGTAGAAAAATTGTCGTCGGCCAAAATCATATCAGAAGCATTTTTGGCAACGTCGGTTCCAGTGATCCCCATTGCCACCCCAATATCCGCCGCATTCAGAGAAGGGGCATCATTGACGCCATCGCCCGTCATTGATACGATGTTGGATTGCGCCTGAAAAGCCTTTACAATATTTACTTTATGCTCTGGCGAGACCCGCGCAAAAACTCGATAATTGCCCACCTGCTTTTCTAATTCTTCGATTGACATCTGATTGAGCTCGGTTCCCGTAATAGCTTGTTCGCTTTCTTCGGCGATTCCGAGTTCTTTGGCTATCGCCACCGCCGTGGTTTTGTGATCTCCCGTAATCATGATAGTCTTGATACCCGCTTCTTTGGCCAACTTAATTGAGTCTTTTACTTCATCTCTTGCGGGATCTATCATTCCTACCACGCCAATAAATACAAGCTCTTCTTCAAAATCATGGTGCGCCAAAGGCGAAGAAGCAGCCTTATAAGCCACGGCCAAAGTACGCAGCGCTTGTGCCGACATTTGATCAATCGCCTCCATGAGTACTACCTGATGCGTATCTATGAAAGGAATAATCTCCCCTTGCTCTATCACATATTTACATTTGAGAATGAGGTTGTCAACGGCACCTTTGGTATATACCATAAAATTGTCGTTTTCTTGATGCAAGGTAGACATCATTTTGCGGTTACTATCAAAAGCCAATTCATCAATTCGCGGTTGCGATGCGTGGATTTGATTTCTATCCATGCCTAACTCATCAGCTAGCATCAACAAGGCTATTTCGGTGGGGTCGCCGGTCGATTTTTCGTCTTCGAGGGTCGCATCCGAATTGAGCACCATCGCCTTCACCAACAAAGAAGCTTCGTCAGAAATATTTCCTTTTTTTTCGGTGTCGGCTACCCCATCCGTAAACGTAAAATAATGCGTGACCGTCATTTTGTTTTGGGTCAAGGTTCCCGTTTTATCGGAGCAGACGATGTTGACCGAGCCTAAGGTCTCCACAGCCGGCAATTTCTTTATAATGGCATTTTGTTTGGCCATTTTGGTAACTCCCAACGACAACACAATCGCCACAATCGCCGCCAAACCTTCTGGAATAGAAGCCACAGCCAACGAAACCGCCGTCAAAAACATATCGGTAAGGTCGCGGCCTTGTAGATAACCTATCCCAAACATAACGACACAAATCGCCGCTGCAATGATGCCTAGCGTTTTGCCCAATTCGTTTAGTTTTTTCTCCAAAGGAGTCACCACTTTTTCTTCTTGACTGATGATAGTGGCGATTTTACCAACTTCCGTTTGGTTGGCTACCTCCACCACCACCCCCATACCTCTACCGTAAGTCACCAAGGTAGACATATAAGCCATATTGAGACGGTCGCCTAAGGGTGCTTGCTCATCTTCAATCATAGCTTTGGCGTCTTTCTCGACGGGGACAGATTCGCCCGTCAGGGCTGCTTCATCTATTTTCAGATTAGCACTTTCTACCAATCTCAAATCTGCGGGCACATACCGACCCGCATCCAATACTACTATATCTCCTACCACAATCTCTTCCGACGATACTTCCATCTGATGCCCGTTTCTTTTTACCAAAGCTTTGGGCGAAGCAAGCTTTTTAAGCGCTTCTATGGCATTGCCTGCTTTTACTTCCTGAAATACGCCTAAGACAGCATTGATAAAAATGACTATCAAAATAATGGCTCCGTCTATGTGCTCTCCCATAAAAAAAGTGATCGCCACCGCTCCAAAAAGCACAAAAATCAAAGCATCGTTGAGTTGGTGAACAAACATCAGCCAAATCGGTTGCTTTTTGGCTGCCTGCAAAATATTGAGACCATTTTCAAGTAATCGCTGTTGGGCTACTTCATTACTTAGTCCCGCATGAATTTCGGTAGAAGTCTCAGAAGCAGTTTCGTCAATCGTTTTTAAAAACCATGGATGTGGCATGACCTAAGTAATTTTGTAAGATGTCAATATAGTCAAACAACCTTTATTTTGGTACATTTTCTAGCCTTTTTCTATTATTTAACGGTTTGGTAATGTTTCGATATTGCTCTCTCATCCGTCAGCAATTTACCTGACCTATTTATAGCCCAAATCACCCCAAAGAGCGTATTATGATTGATTCAGCTTATCAAGTGGCCTTAAAAACTCCTCCACATGTTTTCTATTAGAAGCTTTTTACTGATTTTGCTCATTTTCCCCATGTCAGCCTGTTTGGCGCAAGAGACTTATTTACAAACAGTCAAAACCGACATTATCCTCCCTGACGAAGCTGGTAAAAATGTTCTTAAACTATTCAACTCTGAAGGAAATGTGGTAGCTGTTACTTCAACAGGTGTTTTTAGGCATAGAGACGGAAAGTGGACAGGTCGGCGCCAAGGTACTGGATGGCGCACAGCCACGCTTGATTTGGACGGCAACCTATGGCTAGCCTCAGCCAAAAATATTCAATCCGAAAAAAATGTAAAAAACATTGGGTCACCTCCCTTGGCTGCCAATGATACGATTTTGTGTTTGTTTTGGGAAAACAAAAAAACATTATGGGTAGGTACTAATGAGGGATTGTGGATGTGGGAAGGCCGTTGGGATTTTTCACCATTCATAAAGTCAACACGGGTAAACGATATAGCCAAAGATGCCACCGGGAGCTTGTATATAGCTACTACGAAGGGGCTTTGGCGGAGAAAAGAAGCAAAATGGGTAAACCTCGACGAGACCTTAATGGCCATAGGCAATCAAGAGACTTACTATGCTCTTTCTCCCTACAACCAAGGCAAGGATATGATTTTTGGTAGTGTGTGGGCAGTGAGCTGTATCGCCGACAACGGCGACCACTGGGCACTACGCGGTGCAGATGGCTTGCCTTATGGCCCCGTCAGAGTAGTACGCCCAACCCACGATGGTATCTGGATGGGTACTCATAAAGGGGCTATCAAAAAAGATTCAAGTTGGCATTATTATCACGGAAAACGATGGATGCCTCATAGTCAAATAAACGATATTTTGGTAATCGACTCACTGACGGTTTGGATGGCTACGCTCGAAGGTATTTCTCAAATCAAACAACAACCGATGACTTTGGCGCAAAAAGCCGACCTCTTCGAAAAAGTCATCGCACTGCGCCACAATCGCCGTGGGCTCATCAATCGCTCCCGATTAAAAACCCCCGGAGATGTATCAAGTAGTTATTCAGACAATGAAGACAACGACGGTCTTTGGACTTCGTGTTATTTACTAGCCGAGTGTTTTCGCTATGCGGCTACGGGCGATTCGGCGGCCAAAGCCCGTGCCATTGAAACTTTTGAAGCATTGGAAAGGCTCGAAACCGTAACGGGTATATCGGGCTACCCTGCCCGCTCCTACGCCACTGCTACCGACGTAGTGACGCAGTCGCGGTCGCCACATCCTAAAAAATGGCATTCGTCCCCTGATGGCAAATGGCAATGGCTTGATGATACTAGCTCTGACGAAATCACGGGGCATTTGTTTACGCTACCGCTTTTTTATGATATGGTGGCGGATTCGGCCCAAAAAGAACGGGTTCGACGGCTGATTAGGCGCATTGTTGACCATATTGTTGACAACAATTACCACTTGATTGACTTTGATGGCAAACCTACACGCTGGGGTATATGGCATCCCGACTCGCTAAATCACTCACCCAATTGGATGTATGAAAGAGGGCTTAATTCGCTCCAAATTCTCTCTTTTTTGAAAACTGCTTATCATTTCACGGGCGATTCAAAATTTGAAAAGCATTATCAGTATCTGACCAAGCAGCATGGCTACGCCCAAAACGCGGTACAAGCCAAAGTCTTCGGGCCTTTTGAAACAAGTCATTCGGATGATATCCTCAATTTTTTCCCTTATTACAATCTGCTCCGCTATAGCCAAGGCGACCCTCATCGGGAGCTTTATCAAAAAAGCCTGCTCCGAAGTTGGCAAGCCGTCCGTAACGACCACATGCCCGTCTGGAACGTATTGAGTAGTGTGATGCTCAACAAAGACTGTGATTTACAAATAGCCCTTCAAGAAATCCAGCAGTACCCCATTGATTTGGTAAACTGGACGATGGAAAACAGTCATCGTTGGGATTTGCCCAAAGACCAACTCGTAAGTCGCTCAGGAAAGCTTCAATCTACGAAGCCCATTCCTACGCCCGAAAGCAATATTTCGCGCTGGAATACCAATCCCAAACATTTTGATGCAGGTGACGACGGAAAAACCGAAGAAAGCGGCAGTTATTTTCTGGCCGCTTATTGGATAGGTCGTTATCATGGGTTTTGGAAGTAGTAGAATGGAGACTAATCTCCTCGACTTCTTACCGTTTCAAAGATAAAAATGAATGAGCGGATACGAATAAAAAGATATTTTGGTTCCAACTTTTTTCGACAAAGCAGCGTCCTCAGAGCAGGAAATATATTGGCTGAAATCCTCTTGTATTTACTGTTTTAAAAAGTTTAAGTAGCATCTAAGAAATAACCACCAAAAACCATGTATCGCTATTTGCTCTTATTGACTTTGTTGGTTGCATCGGTAAGTTGTAAACAAGACACCCCTAATCCTGCGGTAGCGGGCTGCTATGGTAGCACCAATCTAAGTCGCGCTCAACATGTTGTCAACGCCCCTGTGACGGTCGTTACTTCTGGAGGCTTGTACAGTGGCTATATGCTTATTTCTGATACCAATGGAGTGGCATGGGGTAGTTGTGGCCTGCCTGAGGAATTCAAAAAAAACAATTTAAAAATTTACGTTACTGGCTATTTTCTTACTTCTCCTGAGCTAGATTTACAAAATATATCTCCCCTACCTTTTGAAGTTACGGCTGCTAAATCAAGATAAAATCTTGCCAACTACTTACATTTATCCGATTTATACATTTTCAACTTCCAAAGTTTCACATAAGGAAAAAAATGGCATTCATGGCACTCATTGACGATTTTAACTTTAATTAATTTTGCATCAATACTTGAATGATTACGCACAGTTAACCGTAGCAATGAGCCGCGTATAACGATTAACTATGCGTAAGCCCTTAAAATTCAATCACTAAGCCCAATGCGGGTGTAAAATTGGAGTCTTCGTTAGACAAAATGAGTGGAATTCCATTACTACCATCAAGTTTCAGCGCCTGTCCGTCGGAGGTTTTGAAGCCTGAGTTGTCGGCCAAGCGCTCAAAAGTATATTGGGGAAAAGCGGGGTTGGCGGTTAACAAAGCATTTTGGAAGTCAAAAAATAAATCAATCGAGAGTTTTTTGTAATTCCATTTTTTATCAACCCTAAAATCTACCCGACTAAAAGCCTTCAAGCGTTGGCTATTGAGGCGAGTATAATCTTCCGTACCGACGCCCGTCGTGAGATAGTTGCGCTGAGAAGCTACCAAATCAAAAGGTGTATAAGGAGAGCCACCTTGATAAAGCCATTTGAGTCCTATTTCCCACCCTTTCTTGAATTTATAGCCAAGTTGAGTTGATAGCAGATGTCGATTGTCCCAGGCAGAGGCAATGTATTTACCGTCTTTGCCCGTAAACTCTGATTTGAAATAAGTGTAACTCAGTACGCCAAAAAAGTTTTTGGTGAGCTTTTGTTGCACAAAAAACTCCACTCCTCGGCTACGTCCTTGGCCCGTACTCGTAACGGCTTCATTGCCGATAGCTCCAAAATTCCCCCCTTGATTTGCCAACGAAATACCATCACGGAGGGATACGGGGTAGTTGTCGTAAGTTTTGGAAAAGCCTTCAAGCGTAATACGTGTCGTGGGAGTCGGAATAAACTCAAGCCCCGCTACCAAATGGTCTGAACGAATGTATTTGTTGGATTTGTTTACAAAATTGCCGTCTTGACGGTAACCTAAAACGGTGTAAATAGGCGTTTTGAAATATCGTCCCACCGAAGCATTGATTCGCCATTTATCGCCGAGTTGGTAGCTTGCTGAAAGACGTGGGCTAAGGGTTTGGAGGGGATTGTTGCCTTCATCGGTAAAAGAGTTCATGTCGGTTCGTAGCCCAGCCGACAGGTTGAGCCGGTCGTTGAGCAATTTACGATTGACTTGCGCAAAAGCCCCATATTTGAAAAAATCAATGGCAGTATTGAAACTAATATTAACGGCCGGTTGGATGATTTGACCTTGTGCATCTTTGATTTCTCGACGAAACACATTGAAAAAATCATTGTTGTATTTGACATATTGCAACACTGCTCCGTAGCTATATTCCCATTTTCCCACAAACTTGTTGACATCAATACGAAGTTTGTTTTCAATTTCTTGAGATTTGCTTTTCAGTACTCGATACCTTTCGTCTCCTTGGCGATTGTCTTCAAATCTATCGAGACGATTGTCAAACATATTGCGGCTCAACGAAACATTCAAGAAACCATTTTCCAGTAATCTTTTGAGCGAAAATCCTGTGGTATAGTTCCATTGGTTGATGTTAGGATTTGAGCGTAAGATATACTCTTTTTCGGGGCTGCTTTCTTTGGGCACAGCAAACGTAAACTCATCAATAGCCCCCACTCCGATAGCGGTAAGAGTAGTCTTTTTGTTGATTTTGTGAGTAACCTTGTACTGAAAATCCCAATAATTGGGACGAATCGGTAAATCAATGGCCTTAAATAAAAACTGCAAATACGAACGTCTCACCGAAGCTAAAAAAGTGGTTTTAGGCGAAAGCGGCCCCTCAAACGTTCCCGCTACTTCGGTAGAGCTTACGCGTATATTGCCTTGAACTCGTTCAGGGTTTCCTTCGCGTTGGCGAAATTGAAGCACCGAAGACAAGGCATTGTCATAACGCGCATTGAAACTACTCGAACTCAGCGTAGCATCTTCGATAAAAGATACATTGAGAATACCCGTAGGCCCGCCCGAACTTCCTTGCGTAGCAAAGTGATTGATAACGGGAATTTCGATACCGTCAAGATAAAAGACGTTTTCGTTGGGGCCTCCTCCTCTGATGATGAGATCATTGCGAAAACCTCCCACTGAGCCAGCCGTACCCCCTACTCCTGGTAGCACTTGAATCACCCGCGAAATATCAAAGTTACCCCCAGGATTGTTTTTGATTTCTTCGGTAGTAAGTTTCTGAATGGAGTTGGGCGTTTCGACGGAAGCTACTGAGATAGAGCGATTAAATACCACTTTGGCTTCTTCCAGCTGTAGTGCTTCTTCTTCTAGTTCAAAGTTGATTTGTTGGGCGTTTCCTGAGGTAAGTACCACATTAAACTTACTATCTGCTTTATAGCCTACAAAACTAGCTTTTAGGTTGTAGCTTCCTACAGGGAGCGTAAGCTTAAATTTACCGTCTACATCGGTAGTAGTACCTAAAGTTGTATTTTCGGCTTGTACGGTTACGCCTATCAGAGCTTCTTGGGTACGTTTGTCTTTCACAATACCCAAAATAGTACCATTGTTTTGGGCCCAAGCCGTTTGAAAGAAAAATGTAAATAAAATCACTACACTACCTAATAAACTACGAGACGGAGCTAGCGCGGTTGGTGGGCTTTGATGTTCATATAAATACTGCATAACCTTTTGAATTGTGTAAAGTTGACTATGTTTGTGTGCTGGAATAGGGATAGAAAAGTGAGAGATAATACGCTGGATGAAAAGAGCTTGTCTCATTATATCAAAACCTAAGTCTCTGCCCAAATGGGCCTGAGGGTGAATCATCTCTATGGGCACGCTAAAATCGTTGACGAGTATATCAATGATTTGGGTTCGGATAGATTTCAGACGAGCTACATTATCTAATGTCAGGAAAGGATTCATGGCTGCTATAGGCTAGAGGTTTATTTTGAACATTATTCTTTTTTCTTTGTTTAGAACATAGAATACAGTACAATAACATACAATTTCAGAAATTGTTTGTACGAAAACATAATATTTTCTAAATTTTAGAATGTTTTCATCTAATTATATGAATTATGACCTTTTGCAACAATTGATAGTCCATTTGGCTGCTTATGAGGCGCAGCGCCCTCCCAACCATAGAAATGATATGGAAAGTTTTGTGGCTTTCCTAAATCAGCAGGTATTCAGTAAGTCAACGGCTGAGGCAGTGCAGTTTGAAAATGGCGAAACCGTAGAGGCTTTATTGTCTCAGTTGATCGCGTTTTTGTATCGTTATGCAAAAGGATACATAAAAAAAGCTTTGGATCAAACCAATCTGATTACGATAGATGATTTCGGCTACTTGGCGGGTATTTGGCAGCGGGGTGGCTGTACCAAAACCGAAATCATTGAAATGAATATCCATGAAAAGACCACAGGCATGGAAGTAATCAAACGCCTGTTGAATCACGAGCTCATTGAGCAAATAGATGATACTCATGACCGCCGCAGCAAGCGGTTGCTTATTACTGATAAGGGGAGAGGGGTATTGTTTGGGACTTTTGGCGAGATGCGAAAGGCGAGTTTGATTATTGCTGGCAATCTCAATGAGGTCGAGAAACTACAATTGTTGTATTTGCTTCAAAAATTACATCATTTTCACAAACCACTTTTTCTGAATGATAGAGACAAAGGGCTTGACGAATTGTTGGAAAAAGGATAAAATTTAAAAGGCTAGGACAAAATCCTAGCCTTTTAATTGCAAAACGTATATTCTTCAACTATAAATATTTTTCGCGGGTTTGAAATAAAACCCAGCCTCCAATTACAAAAGTTAAAATTAGGCTAAAAATCCCGCCAGAAAAACTACCAAAAATACTTATGACTCCATTGACGAGCGAAAGGAGAAAAATATAATAAAGATAATCCCAGCCTTTTTTTTGTCGTTTCATAAGTGGCGATATGGCCATCGCTTCCAAGGCAACCATCGCGGCCAAAAACAACATGGATATCCAGTAAATCCCCATGCCGCCGTAGGCCGCCGCGCCAATAGCGGATACGCCTATGCCTAGTCCAAAGGCTGCTAACAGGGCCAGCCCTCCAAATATTACGCCTAAAATACATAGGTAGGGGGAAATTTTGACTAGAATTTCCTTGATGTTGTCAGGGAAAGCGGGAAATTTGGCAAAAATGTCTGAGATTTCTTTTTCTAAAGGAAGGAGTTGTGCCATTGTGTTGAGAGATAAGGTTTAGTAATAAAAAAGGTCCGGTAAAACTTTACCGAACCTAAACTTTTTTTATCAAACAAAAAAGCTTTTGAACTAATTTTTAAGGAGTTACCACTTGATCAGAAGCGTGCATCTTTTCGTCGTCGAGTTCACCTTCCCACCGTCCAATCACGGCGGTGGCTAGGCAATTGCCGATTACATTTACCGAGGTACGCGCCATATCCATCAATTCGTCAATCCCCATGATAAGTAATACCGGCCATTCGGGGAGACCGAAGTTGGCCACCGCACCTAAGAGAATCACGAGCGTGGCGCGTGGAATACCCGCTACACCTTTGCTGGTGAGCATTAGCAACAAGACCATGGTGATTTGCTGGCCTATCGGAAACTCCGTACCAGACGCCTGAGCTACGAAAATCGTTGCCAAAGCCAAATAAAGCGTGGAGCCGTCGAGGTTAAAACTATATCCTGTAGGCATTACAAAGGATACAATTTGACGAGGTACGCCAAATTTCTCCATTTGTTCCATAGCTTTGGGCAATGCCGACTCCGAACTAGTTGTGGCAAATGCAATAGAAACAGGTTCGGAAATTTGTTTGGCAAATTTGAAAACGGGGATACGTGCGACAAGTGCTACTGGAGTGAGTACAAACAACAAAAATGCTAACAATGCGCAGTACAAAGTGGCTAGTAGCATCGCTAGGTTTTTGAGAACATCAATACCCATATGCCCTACCGTCTCGGCAATAGCAGCACCCACCCCGATAGGGGCAAAAAGCATCACGATTTTTGTGAATTTAAACATTACCTCGGCCAATAGTTCCACTCCATGTACCATTTTGGTCTTTTTGGCAGCTGGTAGTAATGCCAAACTTACCCCAAAGATGATACTAAACACGACAATCTGTAATACTTGACCTTCGTAGATGGATTTAGCGATGTTTTCGGGGAAAGCGTGTAAAATAATATCTTGCCAATTTTGCTGTTGTACTTTGGGTAGGTCATCATGAAAGTCTTTAGGAGGAGCGATGCCTGCTCCGGGTTGGAACCAATTGGCAAAAAATAATCCTATAAAAAGGGCAATCGTGGTAACTACCTCAAAATAAAGCAGTGACTTCCAACCCATGCGCCCCACTTGCTTCAAATCAGAGTGCCCTGCGATACCCGCTACCAATGTCGCAAAAAGTAGAGGTGCAATGATTGTTTTAATCATTTGCAGGAAAATCTTTCGCAAAAATTTAAGGTTTTGAGCTAGCTCTGGAAAATCGTAGCCAATTTCGGTACCTACTAGCATCGCTACTAAGATAGAAGTAGTGAGATTTTGCTTGATAAAAGCGTGAATGACTAATCCTGTTAATGCCAGCCAACGAAGACTAATAAGAATACTATCACTAACCTGCAGGATTTCATACTTATCAAGCACTGTAGCAAGCGCTGCCAATGTAACTAGCACCCAGTTGACAATAAAAAGACGATGTTTAAGGTTGTTCATAAAGAGTTAGTTGTGAAGAAATTAAGGTCAGGTTGAGAGAATATACTGAGTAAAGGCACTCTTCTCATCTTGTTTTTTGAATAATTTGGTATTTGAGAAGGAATGATTAAGATAAATTCGGGTTTAGAAATGGAAAAATTTGATTTTGCCACAAATTAGAAAAAAAATAAAGATAAGCGAAGAGTAACTCGAAAAAGTAGGAAGTGAAATAGCTGTTTGGCGGTTTATCCAATCAAAAAGGCTTCCCAGATGAGAAGCCTTTTTGATTGGGTAATTATAATATTTGTCTCACTAGGATTTACCTCAAATCACTACTGCAAGAGCGATCATTTCGCGAGCGGCTCTTGCAATGCCTTGGGGGTCAAAACCACATTCGCGATGAAGTTCAAGTTGTTCTCCATGCTCTACTACTCGATCAGGGATGCCTAGGCGTTTGAGTTTGGCATGATAGCCGTGGTCGGCCATAAACTCTAGTACGGCACTTCCCATACCTCCTTGCAAGCATCCGTCTTCTACGGTGATCACTTTATCAAATTTATTAAACACCTCATGTAAGAGGGCTTCGTCGAGTGGTTTGACAAATCTTAAATCATAATGAGCCGCTTGGATACCTTCTAGTTCTAGCATTTTACAGCTTTCAGTAGCGTAATTACCGATGTGCCCAATGGTTAAAATCGCAATATCTTCGCCATCTCTTACTTTGCGACCTTTTCCGATTTCTATTTTTTCGAAAGGCGTACGCCATTGTGGCATTACACCTTCTCCTCTTGGATAGCGTATCGTAAAAGCTTTTTTCTGGTTTTGTACTTCGTCAAGTTGCGCCGTATACATCAAATTGCGCAGCTCTTGCTCATTCATGGGAGAAGCTACTACCATGTTGGGTATACAGCGCATATAAGCGATGTCGTAAGCACCGTGGTGAGTAGGGCCGTCTGCACCCGCAAACCCAGCTCTATCCAAACAAAAAATTACTGGTAACTCCTGAATACAAGCATCATGAATGACTTGGTCATAAGCGCGTTGCATAAAAGTACTGTATATATTACAATACACCACTGAGCCTTGCGTAGCCATACCGGCTGAGAATGTAACTGCGTGCTGCTCGGCGATGCCCACATCAAAAGCCCGATGTGGCATAGCTTTCATCATGATATTGAGTGAAGAGCCAGAAGGCATTGCGGGGGTTACACCTACTATTTTTTGATTTTGTTCGGCAAGCTCTACCAAGGTATGCCCAAACACATCTTGGTACTTAGGTGGTTGAGGTTTATCAGGTATTTTCTTGAAAATTTCGCCCGTGATTTTATCAAACTTTCCTGGCGAATGCCATTTAGTTTGATCTTTTTCGGCAGGCGCAAACCCTTTCCCTTTTACCGTAACACAGTGGAGAAGTTTAGGGCCGGGGATATCTTTTAGGTCGTTGAGCACATGTACAAGATGATCTACGTCATGCCCATCGATTGGTCCAAAATAGCGCAGATTGAGGGATTCAAAAAGGTTGCTTTGGCGCAGTAAGGTTGCCTTGAGGCCGTCTTCTACTCTTGATACAATCTCACGGGCATTTTTGCCAAATTGGCTCATCTTACCAAGCAAGTTCCAGACTTCGTCTTTGACGCGGTTGTAGGTATGAGACGTCGTAATATCAGTAAGATATTCTTTGAGAGCCCCTACGTTGGGGTCTATACTCATGCAATTGTCATTGAGGATGATGAGCAAATTGGAGTTTTTGAGTGACCCTGCATGATTCATCGCTTCAAAAGCCATGCCGCCTGTCATGGCGCCATCTCCAATTACTGCAATAGAATGTTGATGTTTCTTCCCCTCCAATTGAGCTCCCACGGCCATCCCAAGCGCTGCCGAAATGGAAGTAGACGAATGCCCTACCCCAAAAGAATCATAGTTACTTTCTTTTCTTTTAGGAAAACCCGAAATACCACCATACAGGCGATTGGTATGAAAAACGTCTCTGCGCCCAGTAAGTATTTTATGGCCATAAGCTTGGTGTCCTACATCCCATACGAGCTGATCCTCGGGGGTATTGAAGACATAATGCAAGGCTACTGTCAGCTCGACTACGCCTAGACTTGAACCAAAATGGCCACCATAGACCGACACCAAATCAATAATATATTGGCGAAGCTCTTGAGAGACCTGTGGCAATAACACTGAATCTAACTTTCGCAGGTCTTCAGGCGTACTGATTTGCGATAGTAATTTACCGGGAGTGATGAGCATCTTTGAATGGCTTGAAACAAAACGTAGTACTATAACTAGCTTGCTAACAAAAGTGTTTGGCAAAAGTACAAAAAAAGACGCTCAGTCTACATACAATTTAAGATAGGCATAAATTACTGTTGACTGGCTTTGTATAACTTTTGTTTTTCTTCGCGCGTCAAGCTTTCATAGCCTGATTTCGAAATTTTATCTAAAATAGCGTCAATTTCATCTTGGTTAGGAATCACAATTGAGGCATTCTCGCTTGAAGTTGTGAATCGACGATTAGAAGACGTAGTCGTAGCGCGGGCACGCTGAGGGACTTGTAAGTTAGTTTTACGACTAAAAATTTTTTGAAAAAAGTCCCCAACGGCATAAATAGGAGTACCCCAATCCCAGCCATTTTTGAGCGATTTTATAAATCCGAATCCCACTAGAGCACCGGCTAAATGAGCTAAGTTCCCTCCGGCATTGGGGCCTACAAGCTGCGCCATGGAGATGATTATACACAAAGCAGCGATATATTTTAGTCTAACGGCACCGATTAAAAATACAAAAAAAGTATGATCAGGCAGAAGAGTGGCTGCTCCTACAATAATCGCAAATACGGCCCCTGATGCTCCTATAAGCGTGGCACTAGACAAAACGGGCTGAAAATAAGGGAGGGAATTGTAGAGCGCTAAAAAAAGAATACCTCCCCCAAGACCTCCCAAAATAAACATACCCACCAAGCGACGGCTACCCAGATATTCTTCAATTATTTGCCCAAACCAATACAAGGATAGCATATTGAAAAAAATATGAAAAGGTCCTTGATGGATAAAAAAGTTGGTGAATAATGTCCAAGGCCGATAAATAAAAGTCTGGAAATTGGCAGGTAGACTTAGCTGCTCCATTATCAGTCCGAAGTAGGATTGATGCTGACTAAACATAAAAACCACGTAAAGTATCATCACCACCACAAACACAAGAACGTTGAGCAATATGAGCTTAATGACCGCATTGTTGGTCTTCGAAAACTCTCCTCTTACATCGTCAAAAATGCTACCCATACCTATTTTGCCGTTAGAGATTCTTAGTCAATATTTATTCAAACAACACCTATCTTTGAACGAAAGTTAGAAAATAATCTATAAATCCACAAATCAGTACATGCGTCGGATGCCCCACATTTTCAATAAAATATAAGCAAAAATCATGCCTCCAAGGTGTGCAAAATGCGCTACTCCCGAATCTCTGATGTGTACCCCTGCATATAGCTCATATAATGCATAAACCGAAACAAAATATTTGGCTTTGATAGGAACAGGAAAAAAAAGCAACATCATTTCCATATTGGGGAAAATTAGCCCAAAAGCCGCAATAATACCAAACACTGCCCCCGAAGCTCCAAGCATTGGTACACTCAGGCGTTGGGTATACATCTGTTTTACAAAAGCCAAGCTTTCATTGATATACGCTATATTTTGAGGTTTATCTTCAAAGTCATTCAAAAAATTATAAGCATTCCTTTTAAACTCTGGTGCAAAGCGGGTTACAAAGTCCAAAAAAGCTTCGGGCGAAGGGTATTGGGTATACAGGTCTACTGCATGCTTAAGTTGAATGAGTTCATAATAGTTAATACCTGCGTACAACAAACCTGCACCAATACCTGTCACGAAATAAAAAGTTACGAATCTTTTAGAACCTAAGACATGTTGTTCGAGCAAAGGAGCAAAAAAAATCAACCCAAGCATGTTGCTAAACAAGTGTCCAAATCCCCCGTGCAAAAACATATATGTCACAAATTGGTAGGGTTGAAAATCCGGGCCTGTTACAGGATATAAAGCAAACCAATTGATTATTTGAGGGCTTAAGCTTTGCAGGATAAATATAACAACGTTCAGAATTAATAAATTTCTTACGACGGGGGTGATGTTCAACATACTAAAGTCAAGTTTGAGGTTGAGGTAGTGACTAAAACGATTACTATCCTCCTTTTATTAAATTAGATATCTTGTCTAACGCCAAAACTGTAAAAATCGGTTCGCCACTAGGGGTATTATTTGGATTGGAAGATAAAAATAATTGATTAATTAATTTTTCGAGTTCTTCTGACGAAAGCATCACCAAATATCTATGAGCAAAACGTTTAGCTAATGTTCGAGCGGTAGTTTCGGCACGGTTTAGTTGCAAATCCGAATAATTGGAGCGCAATTGTTCTGTCAAATCTTCAAAAATTTGCTGAAGATCTTCGCTAGGAAGATCCGTTGGAATACTTCTCACCACCAGTGTACCGGGTCCCAATGCGTCGAAATCGAAGCCAAGAGCGGCGATTTCGTCGCGTATTTCGAGCAAAAGCGGAATATCTGCTAAAGGTAGCTGTACCGTGGCTGGAAAAAGCAGTTGTTGTGAGACTGTATTTTGGGTAGTGAGCTGTTTGATGTACCTGTCATAGAGTACTCTTTCGTAAGCTGCGCGTTGGTCAATGACCATCATCCCCGACTTTACGGCTGATACTACATAGCGATTTTGAATTTGCACCGCTAAACGGCGATTTTTTAAAGGATCTTCATCCGCATTGACTTCATTGGCTCTGCTTCCAAGGGTAGAGGGAGATATCTCTTCTGTGGTGGTCTCTTCTAGGTCTAATTCGGGTTGAGAGGCTGTTGGAATAGGCTTCTGAAATCCCTCAAACAGTTTTTCCCAATTGGAGAGGTTATCACTTTCTCGTTTGGTGGGCGCAGAAGGTGAAGGCGAATAACTTGACGTATTTGTTTGAATAGGAGCGTTAGCGCGTGCCTGTGAAATGGGGCTCAAAAAATTGACATTGAGATCAAAATCAATCGACGGTGCAAGGTGATTGACACTTATTGCCTTTCGGATAGCGGCCATCAAAAGGGCATAGACCGAGCGCTCATCGTCAAATTTTATTTCGGTTTTGGTGGGGTGAATATTAATATCAATATGGGACGGGTCAATGTCGAGCATCAAAACATAGAAGGGATGATTGCCATCAGAAATCGTTCCTTCATAAGCCGATAGTAGGGCATGGTGAAGGTAGCTATGTTTGACAAAACGATTATTGACAAAGAAAAACTGTTCGCCGCGCGTTTTACGGGCAAAATCAGGTTTTCCGATGTATCCTTTTACGGTCACATAAGGAGTTTCTTCTTGGCAATAAACGAGTTGTTCGCGGTAGTTTTTGCCAAACATATCTACGATGCGTCGGCTCATTTTGCCCGCATACAAGTTGTACACTTCGGTTTCGTTGTGATACAAAGAAAAACTAACTTCCGAATGTGCCAATGCCACCCTTTGAAATTCGTCAAGAATGTGACGCATTTCGACCGAATTAGTTTTTAGGAAGTTTCGTCTTGCGGGGACATTAAAAAAGAGATTTTTTACCAAAATATTAGTGCCCGGCAAACACGCCACTGATTCTTGGGATTTTACTTCAGAGCCTTCAATACGGAGTAGTACGCCGATTTCGTCGTCAGGGCGGCGTGTTCGCATTTCGATTTGGGCTACGGCTGCGATAGACGCCAATGCTTCGCCACGGAAGCCCATGGTACGAATCCGAAATAAATCATCAGCGTAGCGGATTTTGGAGGTAGCATGACGTTCAAAACTCATACGAGCGTCGGTCTCAGACATGCCACAGCCGTCGTCAATGATTTGGATAAGCGTACGGCCCGCATCTTTGATAATTACTTGTATATTCTTAGCTTGAGCATCGATGGCGTTTTCCAACAGCTCCTTTACAACAGAAGCAGGGCGTTGTACTACTTCCCCAGCTGCGATTTGGTTGGCGATAGCATCAGGTAGTAGGCGTATGACGTCTTGCATATTTGGTCAGGTGGTTTGATAAGACAACAACAGAAAGGCGGTAAAACGTTTGCCAAGTATGAATTTTAAATCTTCTTTTCTGAACATATAAAAATAATTCTTAGTTATATGATTAAATAAGTAAATATTTTGACTTTATTGGGAATATTGACAAATGCTGATTATGTTTGTTAATAAAAATAATTTACCTCATAAAATACTTTGGCACATTGTTTGAGGAAGGCTATATTAAGAGTGTAAATATCTTTCTTTTAAATAGTTGTGGACATTTAATATGAATTAAGAATGAAGAAGCCTAACCTGCATCTGGCTTTTCAGTGGCTCATTTTCCTACCCATAATCTTGCCACTGTGTATTGTATTTGGAGCCCTTCAGGGGGTGGTTAATACAGTAGAGCAAATGGCCCACCAAATGTGGACCGACGTATCAACAGTTGAAAAAAATGTAGAACCGTCAGAATTATGAGTGGTTGCGAGAGAACAAGTTTATCAGGCGCCTGAACATTTTCTGCTCGAAAGCCCAAAAAAAAGCAAATTGCCCGAAGAGCCACCCGTATACCAATAAGATAACTTGGTAAAGGGGTAGTATCACAAGGATATTAAATAACCAAATTGCCCATGTGCTTTCGATACGGAGCCATTGGGAAACCCATCTCTTGGTATACATAACTGTGAAGCCTGTACAGGCAAATACCAGTAGTATTACCAGTACTTGCCATCCATTTTTGACTCCCCACCTATTTTTTAGTTTCTCTATCCAAGACATCGACTAATAATCTGGTTGTTAGACAGCTTTTGCTTATAAAATAGCTAATATGAGTTGATTTTTACTCATGCAGAAAAGCCAAATGCTCTGGGCCGATTTCTTCGGGGTCAAGCTCCAAAAACTCCTCCCAAAAAGGTTCAGGAGGCAAAGCGGCGCGGCATAAAATAGATTCTTTTTTTACAGGGTGTACAAAAAACAATCGCCTAGCGTGGAGATTGATATTGCCGTCAGAATTAGGCTTGCCAAAACCATACTTTACATCTCCTCTGATAGGACAGCCCATCTGAGAGAGTTGCACTCTGATTTGATGAGGGCGGCCAGTAAGGGGTGTCACTTCCAACAAAAAATGGCGATTGATTTCTCCCAGTACCCGATAGGTAAGTTCGGCTTTTTGGGCATTGGGAGCGGGGTAGTCATAAGCAGTCACTACATTTCGGGACTCATCTTTTACAAGCCAACTCACCAGTTTATCTTGCTTTTTGGGGGGATGTTTGCGTACTACCGCCCAGTATGTTTTCTGAACATCTCTTTTACGAAAAATCTCATTCATGCGTTCGAGGGCTTTGGAGGTACGAGCAAACACCACCAATCCGCTTACGGGACGGTCGATGCGATGAACTGTTCCTAAAAAAACCTCCCCTGGTTTTTCGTATTTTTGTTTAATATAATCTTTTACTAAGTCGAGCAGACATACATCGCCAGTGGAATCTCCTTGCACAAGAAGCCCCGGTGCTTTATTGACAATGATAAGGTGGTTGTCTTCGTAAACAACGTGAAATGGCTTGGCCATTGTTATTAAAATTTAGTTCTAATGAATAAACTTGAAAAGTTTGTAAAAGAAATCAACTTGGCTTTGATAAATGATCCTAGTTGGCAAACCTTCGCTGATATAGAATACAAAGATTCTATGTTTTTCTTCAACGGCCAAGAATTAATGATAGTTCAATAGGATTCTTTTTCGTTGGGAAAATCATTGCTTTTCACGTCTTTAACATAATTAGAGACGGCGTCGGTCATTATGGTATGCAAATCTGCATAACGCCTCAGAAAGCGCGGCTTGAACTCTTTCGTAAGTCCAAGCATGTCGTGTAAGACGAGTATTTGGCCGTCAGCATAGGGTCCTGCTCCTATCCCAATCGTAGGAATACTCACACTTGTCGAAACTTTTTGAGTAAGGTGAGAAGGGATTTTTTCTAGTACCATCCCAAAGCATCCGATTTCGTCGAGCATTTTGGCGTCTTCGAGTAGCTTGTCTGCTTCCGACGATTCTTTAGCCCTTACGGAATACGTCCCAAACTTATAAATGGATTGAGGAGTAAGCCCTAGGTGCCCCATGACGGGTACGCCTGCGCTAAGAATTCTCGTAATCGAATCTTTGATTTCTAATCCTCCCTCCAATTTGACAGCATGAGCCCCTGATTCTTTCATGATTCGGATAGCCGAATCAAGGGCTGCACGTGAGTTGCCTTGATAAGAACCAAACGGCAAATCTACCACCACAAAAGCACGTTTGACTGCTTTTACCACTGCTTGCGCATGGTATATCATTTGGTCTAAAGTGATAGGAAGGGTGGTTTCGTGGCCTGCAATAACGTTGGAAGCTGAGTCTCCTACCAAAATAATATCAATACCTGCTGCATCTACAATGCGAGCCATGGAGTAATCATAAGCAGTAAGAGCCGAAATTTTTTCGCCCCTATTTTTCATTTCCTGAATAATATGGGTCGTAACACGCTTTGCTTCAACGGAAGAGAGTTGAGTTGACATCAAATGAATCGTTAAGTGCTCGCGCACAATTAATAGATTGACTGTTAATCAGGTTGATTATCAGGTTTGTGGGGATAAATTAAAAGCCAAAATGAAATACTAGCGTGGACGAAGCCATACTTCGGGGTTGAGCTTGCTGGTATTTTTCCAAATTTGGAAATTTACTTCCGATACCCCGTCTGCGTCGGTGGCTACTACTCCGATGGTTTCACGCGCTTTCAGTTTTTGCCCCGGACGAACATTTACATTTTTTAGTTTTGCGTATACTGTGTAAAAGTCCCCGTGTTGAACAAACACCACGTTGCGCATTACCCCAAAGTTAGTTACTTCCATTACGACGCCATCATATACGGTTTTGACTGATGTATTCGCATTGGTCTGAATATCAATTCCTTGGTTTTCTTGATATACATTTTTCAAAACTTCTTTGGTTCCAAAACCGTCAGAAATAAAACCCGGTACGGGCCAAGGCAAACGGCCACGGTTGGCCGCAAATGACGAAGCCAAGGTTACTTCTTCTTCGTTCATTCCTTCTTCATTGATTTCGACTTTTTTAGGCTCAGGTTTGGGCGGTTCTACTTTGGCGACTTCTTCGGAAGCTTCGCCTTTGTTTTTAGCTTTTTCGGCTTCACGTGCACGGGCTGCGGCAGCTTCGCGTTCGGCTTTTTCGCGGGCGGCTTTTTCGCGCGCTGCGGCACGGGCTCGTTCGCGGCGTTCTTCTATTTCTTTTTGAATAATTCTGGTCAAATTATTCTCAATTTGTTTGTTGGCTTTGCGTACTTCCGCCACTTCGGCCTTAATCTCGCTTTCACGCCCACTAAGCTCTTTTACTACTTTATCTTGATCGCCACGTAGTTTTTCGAGGTTTTTGTTCTCTGCTATTTTACTTTGAAGGGCGCTTTGTTGTTCTTTCTTTTTATTGGAGATACTGGTCGTTTTGGCAATCATCATCGATTGCACTTTTTTCATTTGTTGTACTTGCTTTTTACGCTCGTCAGTATATTGTTTGAGGTATTTATATCTAATCAGGAATTGGTTAAAATTAGGGGCTGAGAAAAGAAAGCTAAGTTCGTTGAGGCTATTGTTTCGCTTCGAAGCATTATAAATCATTTTAGCGTACTCTTCGCGTAGTTTGCTTAAGTCATTGTCCAATTCTACTTTGGCTTTCTGTAATTCCTTAAGTTCCGAATCCATCAATTCTATATCGTCATTGATGAGTTCAATTTTGCGGTTTTGAGCCGAAATTTGTTGTTTGATCGCTTTGAGCTGCCCCAAAGTAGCGCGTTTTTGTTCGCTAGTTTGTTTGAGAATATTCTGTAGTTGCTGTAGTTTCTCGATGTTTTCTTTTTTTTCTTTCTCAAGCTGTTGGCGACTTTTTTGGGCAAAAACCGATATAGAAGGAATGAAAAAAAAGCATCCAATCCAAAGTGCTAACTTCCAAGTCAATTTATTATCGACACCAAATGGGCTACTTTGCTGCAAATAGGAGTCTTTTGACCGACAAAAAATCAAATGTTTACTCATAAGTAGTTTTTTCAAACTGCAAGAATACACCTTTTTGGCTATTTTTTTTGGTATTTAGAAGGAATACTAAATGGAAACGAAAGGGGCTTTTCGCTCAGTTCTACTTTTTGGTGTTTGATTCTAAATACCGTTTGGTAAAGTTGATTGTCTTTATTTGATTTATAATCCAGCTCAATCAGGCTCGTATAAGGAAAGAGATAGTTGTTGAGTTGGGTAAAATCATCGTAGTCAAGTTTTAACGAATTTTTGGTGGGCTGCTCTGTCACCAAGAGTTTTTTGAGGCGGCGATTTTGCTCTCCAATGTAATTTTCCAGTGAGATTTTTCCCTCTTCTTGGCGCAGCATAAAATAATCATTTTCTTTCTTAAACTTCTCACCGGGTTTTTTGGGAATGGGCATATTGCCGACCAAGATAGATTGGATAAGGTCAAAACTTAGTTGAAAATTAAATTTTTGACTAAGAGTCCCAAAATCGTATTGATAGTATTCTTTGTGATAGCGATCCACAAGTTGAATCGAATCGCGGGTGATAAGTCCTCTTACTACTTCAATAGGGCCCGCTACGATAGACAGCCATAAGACGCTATCTTTTCGCATACGGATATTGACATTGGCATTGTCGATATCTTGGTCTTTGCTTTTAAAAGATATTTTTGACTTGGCGGCCAAGTATTGGAAGTCGACATTTTCTACCTTGACTTTAATATCTTCTGACTCAGTTTTGGGAAGAGTAGCTATTGAGTCTACCGGAACTGCCATCACTACCGAATCTTTGGGAGCAAGCGCAAGGCTGTCTGTGCGGGTAGGAGTCTCACTTTTTTGACGTGGACGGTGACAGGCCGACAAACAACCCAATATTACGAGAGAAATATACTTTAGTTTTAAGGTAGTCATATTGTTTTTATAATGCCAACAAAGTTTTGAAACATACACAAATGACCCTAAGGAACTATTTGTTGTATAAAGGCGGCTTAACTTTTGGGCATTTTAGGGTATTGAATGAAGGCAGTGGGTACAAAGGGTTATTCTACCAACTGTCCGGTCGCTATTTTTTTGTCAATTTGTGGGGTATTTTCCCCCATACTTTTTGCTTTTTTCCACTGCTCTACTGCTTTTTCTCTCTCTCCCAATTGGTAGAGTACATCTCCGTAATGTTCTATGATAGCGCCACTTACACTTTTACCAGAAGCAATGGCTTTTTCTAAGTTGAGACGTGCATTTTTATAGTCTTTCATCACATAAAGCACCCAAGCATACGTATCAAGATAGGTGGCATTGTCGGGATGTCGGGCTACTACACTTGCGGCCATTTCTTTGGCTCTTTCAAGTTTATCTTTTCTCAATGACAGGAAATAGCTGTAGTTGTTCAGAACATGGTCGTTGTTAGGCTCTATTTTGAGGGCTGCTTCGTACGAAGCATCTGATTTTTCGTGCTCACCTATCCCGTGGTAAGCATCTCCCAATTGAGCAAAAATCGCATTTTGAAGCTCTTTGTTGTCCGAAGTTAGTTTTTGAGCTTCTTCCAAAGCATCTACGGCTTTTTGATAGTTTCGTTTGACCAAATGTGCCGAGCCATTTGAATACCAAAACAATCCTTGATTGGGGAAGTTTTCGATAGCCAAATCAGAGTGAGCCAATATGCTATCGATTTGGTTGAGTTCGCCGTCGAGCTGAAGCACCGCGCCCCAGACTTCATACATAGAGCTATTGATCCGTACGGCATTCATATAGGCATCGCGAGCTTCGGCTTTTCGGTTGGCTTTTACCAGCAAGTCGGCATAGACTACGTAGGCTCGCATGTCTTTGGGATGAGCCTTTACGATTTCTGATGCGCGCGCCAGCACTTCTTGACGAGTGGCTTCATCTTTGGCTTCGCGTAGCAAGTTGACCAATGCTTGCATTTTGGTATCGATATCAGCATTGGGGTTATTAAACATCTGCCCCATCTGCTGTTCGGCCGATTTGTTGTCACCACTTTGGCGATAAATCTCCGCTAGCATCATGCGGGCATCTGCTTGGTCAGGATTGATTGTGAGGGCTTTTTCGAGCTGTTCTTTGGCCTCTTGCGGGCGTTTGGCAATCATCAAAAGCTGCGCCAATTCTACCACATACTGGGCTTCGCTGGGTTCAGCATTGATAAGTTTTTTTGCCTCTTCGATGGCTTTGTTGGGCTTATCAAGTTTGATGTAGATGCGTTGCTTTTGATGCGTCAAGTCTTCGTCTATTCCTAGGGATTTCTCAACTTCATCGTAGGCTTTGAGTGCTTCTTCGTATTTTTCATCTAAAATATAAACCGCTGCCAGTTCTAGGCCATATTCGGCATTGTCGGAGCTTTGGCGGATGATTTCACGGTAAAGATCAGCGGCCTTTTTGTATCTGCGTTGTTGGGTATAAATTTCGGCTAGTTGTAGGCCATAAAACTTATTTTCGGGAGTAAGCTGAAAAGCCTTTTGGTTGAAAATAGCCGCTTCGTCCAACTTCTCCCTTTTGAGGAGGGTACGAGCCAGTTCATAATTAATGGCTGCCACATTAGGATTAATTTTTAAAGCCAAACGAAAGACGCTATCAGCCCTTTGGTATTCTTCCATGGCAGAATACTTCAAGCCTTCGGTCAATAAAAATTCAAGTTCAAACCGTTGGGCTTTTTGAGCTTCAGTCTCACCAATAGGCTTATTTTTTTGAGCAAAAACCAATTGACTCAAAAAAAGTATGACCCAGATATAGGGTTTGTGTTTCATCGCTTTTAAGAAAATCTCGTTGATGGGTATGATAAGTAACGAAATCAGGTTCAATCTATCATAAAAAACGAGATTATTGAAGCAAAATTGGAAGAATTTAGTGGTTTTACCAAAATTAACCCAAAGAGTGTGAGCCAGAATCGACAATTTGGTTAAATATCAAGCTTTAGCCATACGGGGCAATGGTCCGAATGAACTGCGTCGGTTAGCTGGCGACAGGCTACTAAATGCGGGCGTAGATTGTCAGTGACGGATAAGTAATCAATGCGCCACCCTTTATTGTTGGGTCGGGCATTGGCTCGGTAGCTCCACCAACTATACTCTACGAGTTCAGGGTTGAGATACCGAAAAGCGTCCGTAAAACCCCTACCAAACCACTGAGTCATCCAAGCTCGTTCTTCGGGCAAAAAACCAGTGGTGTTTTTGTTTCGAACGGGGTCATGAATGTCAATTTCTTGGTGAGCGATGTTATAATCACCCACTACTATGAGGTGTTTTTGGGTCTGTTTTAGCTGTAAAATCCATTCCTGAAAATCACCCAAAAACTGCATTTTGATTCCTTGACGCTCGTCGCCGCTTGTGCCAGAAGGAAAATAAGCGTTGACAATCGTGAGCTCGCCAATATCAGCCCTAATCACCCGCCCTTCATAATCATACTGCTCGATGCCACAGCCAATGACACAGCGGCTAGTCGGAATTTTAGAAAAAATTGCGACACCGCTGTAACCCTTTTTTTGGGCGGCATTCCAGCCGACAAGTTGATAGCCCAAAGCTTCAAATTCAAGTAGATTGACTTGGTCAGGAGTAGCTTTTACTTCTTGAAAGCAGAGTATATCAAAAGATTTGTCAGCCAACCATTCGATGAGGCCATTGCGCATTGCAGCGCGAATACCGTTGATGTTGTAGGATAAAATTTGCATAAAGGCCAGAAAAATAACGTCGGCAAGGAAATGCCCTAGCCGACGTTTAATATTTGTTAAAAATCAGTGATTAGATAAAATTTTCGGAGTTTTTGACGCTCGAAAAGTCTTACTCTTATACAAAAATCAATGACTAACCTCTACCTTGTCGGTTGACTTATCGTTGAAGAAAATCAAAAATAATACTAAAACAATGGCGGCAATACCCGCAGGTACAGTCCAGACACTCAGCCAGTTGGTAACATTGGCGGCGTCGGTATTAGCGGCTAATACTGTTCCACCAAGCCACGAACCAATCCCCATTCCAAGACCATAAGTAGCAAGCGTAATAAGCCCTTGTGCCTGCGACTTGATACGCTCTCCCGCTTTGGTGTCGGTATAAATTTGACCTGTCACAAAAAAGAAATCAAAGCAAACTCCATGCAATAAAATAGCGACGTAAAGAATCCATTCGCTCGTAGCAGCATCTCCGTAGCCAAAACACAAAAAGCGGATAATCCAAGCGATAAGCCCCACACCCAGCATCCATTTTACGCCCAATCTACTAAACGCGAAAGGAATCAAAAGCATAAAACCCACTTCCGACACTTGCCCTAGCGACATTTTGTTTTCTACAAATTCCATTCCCGATGCCCGCAACGAAGGATTGGCAAAGGCATAGTAAAACGACAAGGGGATACAAATCGCTACCGACGAAATAAAGAAAATGGCAAAAGAGCGATTTTTGAACAAACTAAAGGCATCGGCTCCGATGATTTGACCGATATTCACAGGGCCAGTAGCGCGAGGAGGGGTATTGGGCAAAGTAAACGCCAATACTCCTAACAATACCGAGGTAAAGATAGAGATTTGAAAAATCGTAACTTTATCGCCTACGTTCAAGAATCCGATAAGGTTAGTAACGGCAATCCAAGCGACAGTGCCCATGACACGAATAGTAGGAAAGTCTTTTTCGGGCGAAGCAATATGGCGCATCGAAATCGAAGTCGTAAGCGCAATGCAAGGGGCAAAACAAAGACAATAGCCTAAAATTACCCAGAAGAAAGTTCCGGCGTCGTTGATTTGAGAAATCAAAAACAATAAACCCGCTCCTACCAAGTTGAGTACGCCAAGCACTTTTTGAGCTGCAAAATAGCGGTCGGCTACCGCCCCAATAAAAGGAGAAATAATCATGGCAATCGAAAAAGCCAAGTAAGCATTCCCGATTTGGTCGCCTGTGGCGTTGAGTTGTTTACCAAGATAAACGCTCATTTGACCGTACCACGACCCCCACGTAAAAAACTGTAGGAACATCATGAGCATTAATTGTATCCGAACGGAAGACTTCATAATTGTTTTAGGGTTTATGGTTTTGAAACGGCGAAAATGAAGGTTTTTGCTCAAAAATTCAAATGCTTCGTAAATTTGGCGTCATGAATCCTTCACTTGGCAAATATCTCATGGGAATCGGCCTCCTGCTATTGATAGTGGGAGTTATGATTTACTTTTTTTCGGACAAGCTTCATTGGCTAGGGCGTCTTCCGGGCGATATACGTATTAAGCGTGATGGTTTTGGGTTTTACTTTCCAGTGGTTACTTGTATCGTGTTGAGTTTACTCCTCAATTTGATTATTTGGTTGGTAAGACGATTTTTTTAAGCTATTGTCAAAAAGGCATTTGTTAACTTTGCGGCCTTTGATGCAAAATACCCCATGAAGCAACTTATCCAAAATCTTAAAAACGGGCAAACGATACTAGAAGAAGTGCCAGCTCCCCAAGTAAAACGTGGCACCATCCTCATCAAAACCACGCGTAGCTTAGTCTCGCTTGGGACGGAGCGAATGCTCGTTGAGTTTGGAAAAGCAAATCTTTTGGAAAAAGCTCGCCAGCAGCCAGATAGGGTAAAAATGGTGCTTGATAAAATCAAATCGGATGGCCTAATCCCCACCCTCGAAGCGGTTTTTAATAAGCTAGGTCAGCCCTTACCATTGGGGTATTGTAATGTAGGGCAGGTCATCGCCATAGGGGAAGGAATCTCCGACCTCAAAGTGGGAGATAGAGTAGCCTCGAATGGTTCGCACGCCGAAGTGGTATGTGTACCGCGTAATTTAGCTGTAAAAATCCCCGATAATGTAGCCGACGAGGAAGCCGCTTTTACGGTGATAGGAGCGATTGGCCTACAAGGAGTTAGATTGCTCAATCCTACGCTGGGCGAAACGGTAGTGGTGATTGGGTTAGGATTGATTGGATTGCTTACTGCTGAGCTATTGCGCCTGAATGGTTGTAGGGTGATAGGATTTGATTTTGATGAAAACAAGCTCAACATAGCGCGTCAGAAGGGTATTATGGTTGCCAATCCTTCGGCAGGTACCGACCCCGTTAAGTGGGTACAGTCGTTGACCAAAGGTGTGGGTGCTGATGGCGTAATCATCACTGCTTCTGCCAAGAGCGATGAAATAATCTCCCAAGCCGCCCAAATGTCGCGGAAGCGTGGTAAAATTATTTTGGTAGGGGTGATAGGGCTCAATTTAAGCCGTGCCGAGTTTTACGAAAAAGAATTGTCTTTTCAGGTATCATGTTCGTATGGCCCAGGACGCTACGATGATGACTATGAGCAAAAGGGAGTAGATTATCCTTTGCCTTTTGTCAGGTGGACCGAAAACCGCAATTTTCAGACCATTTTACAGCTTATTGAAAGTGGATTGCTAGATGTCAACCCCTTAATCACAGAGATAGTTCCTCTAGAAGAGTATCAAAAAATATACGGGGATATGGGCAAAAGTGGGGCGATTGCCTCCTTGCTTTCTTATCCCAAAGAGTCGGCGCAGACGTCTACTATACGTTATCACTCTCAGTCTTTTGCAGGTAAGAAAGGAATTGTGGGGATTATTGGGGCAGGAAATTTTACCAAAATGACACTATTGCCTGCTCTCAAAAACAGTGCTTCTATCAAATTCATTGCAAGCGCCAATGGACTTTCGGGGACAGCCCTTGCCCAAAAACACGGTATCAATTTTAGTACTACAGACTACCACCAAATCTTAAAAGATGAAGAGGTGGATTTGGTAATGATTACGACGCGTCATCATCAACATGCGCGTTTAGTAATAGAATCCCTTCTAACAGGAAAACACGTTTTTGTAGAAAAACCGTTGGCTATCTTTGAAGATGAATTTGAAGAATTGATTCGGACATATGCAGAAATCTCCGCTCCTGCTCCAAGTATAACGGTCGGGTTTAATCGTCGTTTTTCGCCACATGTTCAAAAAATGAAAAGCCTGCTTGGTGAAGCCCCCATGAACGTAATCGCTACCATGAACGCCGGTTTTATTCCTCCTACTTCATGGGTACACGATAGAGCGGTAGGAGGAGGAAGGATTTTGGGGGAGGCGTGTCATTTTATTGACTTGATTACTTACCTGACAGGTAGCCGCATCACCGCCGTATGTATGAATGCCATGGGGCTACAGCCTACCGAAACTTCAGACAGCGCCAGTATTTTGTTGCGATATGAGAATGGTTCAACGGGCGTGATTAATTATTTCTCAAACGGTCATAAATCCTATTCTAAAGAAAGAGTAGAAGTATATTCTCAAGAGCGGACACTGATTCTCGATAATTTCAGGACTTTAGAAGGATATGGTTTTAAAGGATTTTCTAAACTTAAAACGACTCAGGATAAGGGACATAAAGCCCAATTTCAACAACTGCTCAGTCGGATTCAGTCAGGAGGGGAGCCACTTATTCCTTTTGATGAGATTGTGAATACAACCCACGCCACTTTTGCTGCCCTTAGGAGTTTAAAAGAAGGAGCTTGGGTAGCTGTATAAAAAAATTTGTGCCGCGTTTTTGAAGATTAATCGTAGCGTTTATTCTTGAATAACGATAGATACTTATTCTGTTTTTTCGATCAAACTAATTTCTTTTTTATCCAACATCAGACCGACCATCATTACCAAAGCTGACAGGATAACTACCTGTATGATAAGAGATTTGTTGACGAGAGGAATGATTTGAGGAGTGGGAATACTCAAAAAAAGTAAGATAGTAATAAGACCGCGAGGAGCAATAAACACAAGTGGTGAAAGTTCGGTTTTGTAAAATTTCAGTATCAACAACCTAATCAGATAGATACCTGCCACAATCCCAACTGCCCACACAAAAGTCTGGGGATTGAGGATTTCGGAAGTTTCCATCAAGTAGCCAAAGAGAAGAAAAAAAAGCACTCTTATAATAAACGTAGCTTCAATTGTTATTTCTTTAAACTTCTTTACTTCCCGATTGAGCAATTCAGGTTTTAGCCATTCGATGACGGGCAGTTGCTTCATTTCGTCTAGATTCCCTAAAAACAACCCAAAAATAAGAATGAAAATAAGAGCAGGGAGATGGTATATTTTGGAAATATTATAAATCAAAATCACCAATACGATGATTGGAGCAAACTTGATGTGCGTATTGATTTTGTTGAGCAAATAAGAAAGCCCGCCTGTGGCAATAAAAGAGATAATAATAATACCCAGTAGTTCTCCCAAAAAATCCCAAATAGTTTTGATGCCAAAGGTGTTGTTGAGGGCAACAAAATTAAAAAAAACTACCCCAATGATATCCGACAAACTACTTTCGTAAATGATAAATTCTTTTTGAGAGCCTGATAAATTTTTGACGCTTGGAATGGCAATAGCACTACTTATGACACAGAGCGGAATGATATTGGTAAGGCCTGTTTTGAAATCAATGCCATATCCAAAGTAAAATATAGCCGCAATGATGATGGCCAACAAAACGATTGGAAGCAGAGCCACCATGAAAGATTTTTTCACCAACGAAAACTTCGAAGGATTTAACTCAAGTTCAAGAGAGCCTTCTAATACGATAAGAATCAATCCAATTGTTCCTAAAATAGGTAAGATAGGATTGAGGTTAGGTATTCTGATACCGACCGTAGTCGAAATTTGTTTGACTAGCCACCCAAGCAATAGCAATAAAATCACTGAAGGAACTTTGGTTTTTGAAGAAGTAATATCAAAAACGTAAGCGATAAGAATCAATATACAAATCGTGATGATGATAGCTGTTGTCATTCACTAGGGGGTTGAATATTTATACAATAGTACTAAAGCATTTTGTAAAACAAAAGGGTGAGTCTTGAGGACCCACCCTTTTGTAAAAGATAAAAACTTAAGTTTTAAAGATTAAATCCAAACGAATACACATCTTCTGGATAATCTAGGTACAAGCCTTCCATTTGGACGCGTGTGCCTTTTTTAGAAGAAAGTGCTTCTTTAATCTCTTTTACAGAGCGCACCGCTTTACTATTTACTTTCGTAATCACGAAGCCTTCTTCTACCCCTACCCGCGCTAATTTTCCAGCTTGCATGGCAGTTACTTTCACTCCTCCTTCAATATTGGCACGTTGGAGGCGTTGAAGTTCGCGCTGATTAAGGTCGCTAAACTGTGCACCTAGAGAGTTGAGGGCCACATCTGCCTCATCTGTTTTGATGATTTCGCGGCCACCTTCACGATTGCGAAGGGTGACAGTATAATCTTTTATAGAACCAGAACGGTTTACGGTCAATACTACACTTTCGCCAGGGCGTTTGCGAGCTACTAACTCACGGAATTTAGGGTCAGAGTCAACCTCAATACCGTCTACTTTTGTAATCACATCTCCTACTTTAAGGCCAGCGTCTTTGGCGGCGCTATTGCCTTCGCCAAATCCTTGAACATAAATACCGGTTGATACTTTTACGTCGTATTGGTCTGCTTTTTTGCTATCCAATTCTTCTGGAATAATACCAATGTAGCCCCGTTGTACGCCACCAAATTTGATGATATCAGTCGAAACTTTTTTGACTAAGCTAGAAGGTACTGCAAAAGCATATCCAGCATAGCTACCTGTGGGACTTGCGATAGCGGTATTGATACCTACAAGTTCTCCTTTTAGATTGACCAAGGCACCACCAGAGTTACCAGGGTTTACGACAGCGTCGGTTTGAATAAAAGACTCCAAAGGAGTATCACCTTTGAGTTGATTGCCATTGCTGCGGAATTTTTCGGCTAAGATACCAATACCACGGCCTTTGGCACTTACAATACCCGCCGTAACAGTCGATTCAAGGTTGAAGGGGTTTCCTACCGCTACTACCCACTCACCTACTTTGATTGCGTCAGAGTTTCCGAATGCCAAAGCAGGAAGGTCTTTGGCTGGAATCTGAATAACCGCAATATCAGTAGAAGGGTCTGTACCAATTACTTTGGCTTTGTAAGTACGTTTGTTCGACATTACTACTTCAAGTTCTTCGGCACCTTCTACCACGTGATTGTTGGTGACAATGTATCCGTCAGGACTTACGATTACGCCTGAGCCTGAAGATTCTTGTTTTTGAGGGCCACCACGACGCATTCCAAACTCTTCTCCGAAGAAGTCAAAAATATCCATGCCTCTTTGTTGGGCTTGGCGCATTGCAGAGGCTTTGATGTGTACTACCGCAGGCGTAGAAACTTCGGCAGCATAAGTAAAGTCAGCAGCGGCGCCGCTTGGAGCGCTGCCATTTGTAAAGCGGGTAAGAGAAGGCGTGCTAGCCTCTGTGAAGATGACATCTTTGGTGTCGTTAAGACCGCCAAGTAACTTAACGCTTCCGACGGTTACTGCGCTCGAAATGAGTCCAACCAATGCCAACGATTTCCAATTTTGGTTCATGACTTTATATGATTTGGTTTTGGTTTTTAAAACAAAGATTTGTGAAAGGGTTTTCTAACAAACCATTGGCCGAAAGGCATCGACATAACGCCATTCACTAAAAAAAGAGTGCCCAAATTTCTTATTTTTAACAATATTTAACAAGCAAATGTTTGGGCAATTTTTAGGCGTCTATTCTACCCGTAAAATAATAATGCTAAGCGACGTAAACTGTCAAAATGTCATAGAATAAAGGATTTTTTGTAAGTATCTTCTCCTGAATCCTGCCGATTTTTCTGCTATATTTGCAGCAAAGTTGGTTTTCTCTCTGAAATCAAAGTCTAAGATACTAGCAAGGGTGTATCTCTGTTTTAGAATATCAAAATCTTTTTCTAAATCAAAAGAAACGCTTGAATACCAGTTTGTTGACTTTTTTCTACATAATGAGGAAATGTTTTTTAAAAAAAAGTAGCAAGTGGGTAGAATTTTGGCCATAGATTACGGATCTAAGCGAACTGGATTGGCGGTTACGGATCCCTTACAGATTATCGCAACGGCGCTAGATACAGTGCGCTCGCATGACTTAATGGAGTTTTTGAAGCGTTATGCTATTCAAGAATCTTTGGAGGCGTTTGTGATAGGAATGCCCCGAAATCTTGATAGCACCGATACCAACAATACTCCGCTCGTCAAAGGTTTTATCAAACAACTTAAGAGGGTATTTCCGGATACTCCTATCTATGAGCATGATGAGCGTTTTACGAGCCGAATGGCATTGGATACTATGATTGCGGCGGGTTCCAAAAAAAGTGACCGACGTGATAAGTCAAATATTGACAAAATAAGTGCAACGATTATACTACAGTCTTTTTTAGAAAGTCGTCGTTGAGAAAAACCCAGAAATATTTTATCAGATTAATATTGCATAGACAACAATGATTTTTCCTATAGTAGCATATGGGGACCCCGTGTTGAGAAAAGTGGCACGCCCTATTGAGAAAGATGAATTCAATTTGCCCGAATTGGTCGAAAATATGTACCAAACCATGTATGATTCATCGGGTATCGGGCTAGCAGCCCCCCAAATCGGACAGAGTATTCGATTGTTTATTGTGGATGGTACCCCTCTCAACGAAGATGAAGAAGAGGAAGACAAAGACCCTAGCTTGGACGGATTTAAAAAGGTATTTATCAATCCTCAAATCTTACAAGAAGAGGGTGAAGAGTGGGCGTTTGAAGAGGGGTGTTTGAGTATTCCGGGTATCAGAGCGGATGTGTATCGTCCCGAAAAAGTAAAGATTAAGTACCGCGATTTGGATTGGAATGAACACATTGAAGAATACGATAATATGGCGGCGCGGATTATTCAGCACGAATATGACCATTTAGAAGGCAAACTTTTTACAGATTACTTGCCCATGTTGAAGCGTCAGATGCTTAAAAAACGCTTGGCCGATATTTCCAAAGGCAATGTAAAAGTGGATTATAAAATGAGGTTTCCCAAATAATTTTCACAATAGAGACGGAGCTTACGAGGCTTCGTCTTTTTAATAGCTTATCGCCATGCAAGACCTTCGCCAAAAAGCTAAAAATATTTTGTTTATCGATATCGAAACCGTATCGGGTAAAGCCTCGTTGGATTTGTTTGATGAACGAATGCAAGAGCAATGGGAACGCAAAGCCATCAATATTCGCAACGATGACCACGTGTCGGCTTTCGATTTGTTTTATCGTAGAGCGGCTATTTATTCCGAGTTCGGCAAAATCATTTGCATTGGCGTGGGGGCCTTATACTGGACTAGTAGTGACGACAATCCTCGATTTAAAGTAAAGACTATCGCAGGAGATGACGAAAGAACTATCCTACTGGAATTCAAAGAGTTACTGGAAAAATACCCACAAAATCAACTAGCCCTTTGTGCACACAATGGCAAAGAATTTGATTTTCCATATTTGTGTCGTCGGATGCTCATCAATAAAATCAAACTACCTGAATCATTGCAGATTTCGGGCAAAAAACCTTGGGAAATTCTCCACCAAGATACGCTAGATATGTGGCGTTTTGGGGATTATAAGAGTTTTGCTCAGTTGGATTTGTTGGCGGCGTTATTTGGTATTCCAAGCAGTAAGTCAGACATCAGTGGAGAAGACGTAACAAGAGTTTACTATGCCGAAAAAGACCTCGCTCGCATTCGTCGATATTGCAAAGAAGACGTGGTCGTCTTAGCGCAGCTTTGGCTTTGTCTCAACCAATATGAAACCATCAAACCAGAGCTAATCGTGCGAGCTGAATAGGGCACAATTGTGATTGAATTTTAGTCAATCAATTTCAAGATTTCGCTAAGTGTATCAGGAAAACTTGGGCGGGGTGCATCGGGTAAGACTACATTGCCTTTTTTGTCGATAATCATGTATCTTGGTATACTGTCGATGGCATATTTGCGAAGGAGCTGGGTATTGAGATTGACGCTCACATGTCCATGCTCACCAGGCAGTTGAAGCGTCTGAAGAGCCTGCTTCCAAGCTGCTGGACTTTGGTCGATTGAAATGTACAGAAAGACTACCTTTTTTTGTTGTTTTTCGGTGAGCTTTTCGTGCAGGGCTTTTGAGTACGGAAACTCTTTACGGCAAGGCCCACACCAACTTGCCCAAAAATCTACATATACCACTTTTCCTTTAAAATCTGATAAGTAAAAAGGTTTTCCGTCGATGGTTTGGAATACAATATCTTCACCTTTTTTGGGCGCAAGAGTGCTTTCTTTGGTAGGGGTGGTGGGGGTAGCTGCTATCTCTTCTTTTCGATTGAGGGTCTCCTGACATTTTTCGGTAGCAAGCTGTAGGTAGCGTTCAGTTTGAGGAATACGCTTTAATTCATCAAGCGTATTGATAACCGCATCTTTTGGAGTGTTGGTACAATTTTCTCTCAACAATCGACAGAGATAATAAGGCAATAGCGGGCCTGATAAGTACTTTTTTGCAAATGCCGCTTTGTCATTCATTGCTGCTCCTAGGTTGGTATATTTCTCAAAACCGCGTTGCCGAGAATTGAAATAAGTGACAAAAACCATTAGAAAATCACGGTAAGAAGTACTTAAAAAAGCTTCCTCATTGGCTATTTTCTTGGGGTCGAGAGCTTCTACCATCACATTGGGAAGAGAGGCCATCTTCAAATTTTTGGGATCAGCATTGCTTCGAGATACCGCATAGTTGAGAAGTTGGTACCAATATTGCCACCGAATGGTATTTTCGACGTAATGCTTAAAGGCATCCGAAAATTTTGAAAAGTTGGAATGGCTTTTCAAAAATGCCATTTGTTGATTACGCACTTTGAATAATTCTATTTCGCGGGTATCGATGTTTTGGCTAAAAGTTAGTTGGTATTGTTTTTGTGGATCAAAATCTGACGCAAACTTTTGTTGAAACTCCTGCCAAAATTCTTGGTGTGACGAGCTTTGCCACAGATCTTGGTATTGTTGAACCAAACTACTAGGGGCACCTTCTTTGAATATATCAATGCTATCTTTGGGTAAATTTTGGGCAAAAAGTCCTCCTATCAATAAAAAATACCACGAAAACGACCACAAAAGTTTCATTTTGAAAAATGCGTTTTGAAGATTTAAAATCACCAATCCATTTGTAGTACATTAATCATACCATAAGTTTCTGCAAGATTTTTTGCAAAAAAAAGCCTTTCTAAGTTTTGAAAACTTAGAAAGGCTTAAAGTGGATGTGGAAAGGTTTATTAAAAACCAATCGAATTACCGCCATCTACAGGCAGCGAAACGCCCGTCACGTACTTAGCCGCATCCGACGACAAGTACACCGCTGCCCAACCAATATCTTCGGGCTTACCAAAATAGCCCATTGGGGTACGGTCGAGTGCCTTGTTCATCCGGTCGGGGTCGCTGCTCATGGCCGTTTTCATCATGGCCGTTTCGATAAAGCCAGGGGCAATGGCATTGACGCGAACGTTGAACTTCGAAAATTCAGAGGTAAGTACCTGTACCATCCCTTCTACGCCCGACTTAGAAGCTCCATAGGCCACGACACGGTCGATACCGTAATAGGCCGCCATCGACGAAATCATTAATATAGAGCCACTTTGGCGCGCTACCATGCGTTTGGCACAAGCCCGTGTCAGCGAAAATACGGCACTTAGATTGGTGTGAATGATTCGGTGAAAGTCTTCATCAGACACCTCTAAAGCAGGTTTTTTCATGTTGATACCTGCGTTGTTCACCAAAATATCAATCGGCCCTATGTTTGACTCTATCTGCTCTACTAGTGCTTCCAATTGTGACAAATCAGTGACGTCATTTACCACGTAATGCGCTTTTTCGCCCAATTCTGCCACGGCTTCTTGAAGAGGAGCTTCGCGGCGGCCCGTAATCACGACCGTTCCGCCCGCCGCAATCATACATTTTGCAATGGCATTACCAATACCACTACCACCACCAGTAATCAGGGCGATTTTGCCCTCTAACGAAAAAATTGGGTTCATTTATTTTTTTAATTTTAGAATGCTTTTTTTAGAAAACTCGCCCCGACATCTTGTCGAGGGCAGCGTTGTTGAACTCTCGTCTCGAAATCCAGTCGAGACGGGCATGGTTTAAAGTCTTTGACTTTATCTTAAATGATAAATCTCTGTTAGTTTCTTCACCTCATCTAGGGTACGGGTTGGGGGCACGAGCGGCTTAGGAATCGGGAGTTTGCTAAACTCACCAAAATACAGCACACACGCATCTCGCCACCACAACGCTTCTTTTTCTTGGATTTTCAGGCGGCCTTTCACGTTTTCAAACGTCTCGGTATCAATATCTGACTTTACGCTTTCCCAAGCTGTTTGCAATTTGCCTACTTGCCCTACTCCGTCGTAATAACGGTGACAAAGCTCGTCCCAAAGGCTGCGGCCCGTGCTTAATTTCTGAGTCCAAGGTACGTGATGAAACCACAGTAAATAATCCAACGGACACTTGTCAGGACTCCCCCAAAGTTGTTGTACTTCAGGACTATACAATTGAAGCGCATTACTCACTTTCCCCGTACGGTCAAAGCCCAAACCAATTGAATCGGCACGATGATAATAAATCGAAGTCCAGTCAGGACGAGCGGCTTTGGTAAGCCACGGTTCAGGCCCGTAGTGGTGCCCTTCCCCCATCATGTGCGACGTCCCCAAAGGATAAGTATAGCTCACATAGATAGGATGCGACTTCAGCATCATGTCCGTAATTTTTTGTATTGACTGTGGTTTTCGAGTCAGCGTCATTCGAGTCCATTCCTCCGCGATTTGTTTCGACGAAAGCGTGTAGTCCCACGCCAAACGGCCAAACGCGTACCAATTGCTTTGGTTGAAGGGGTGTCCACACCAATTGGCGTCCGAACCTGTATTGGCCACCCCCGCCATGAGCGAAAGGCTATGGTTTTCGGCACTACCATCCACAATTTTAGCCACGGTCGTTCCTTTCCCTTTGGCGTAGGTGTCGGAATCGAGGCATTCTTTGAACATCGGAGCGAGGTAGGTCAAGTGCGTTGATTGCCCCAAATACTCTTGCGTAATCTGAAATTCCATGCCCAAGGTCGTCTTGGGAAATGCCCCAAACATCGGGTGAAATGGCTCACGCGGCATAAAATCAATCGGGCCATTTTTAACCTGTACAATTACTTTTGGGTCAAACGTGCCATCCAACGGCTTAAATTGGGCATAACCTTCTTTGAAACGGTCACCTTTGGGGTCTGCATTGTAGACAAAAGCCCGCCAAATGACGATACCACTGTAAGGTCGCATGGCTTCGGCCAACATATTAGCTCCATCGGCATGGGTGCGCCCATAATCTTGGGGACCTGGTTCTCCTTCGGAGTTAGCTTTGACCAAATAGCCGCCAAAATCGGGGATGTAGCGGTGAATCTCTTTGGTTTTTTCATTCCACCACTTGCGCACTTCGGGGTCGAGAGGGTCGGACGTTTTCAACCCTCCTAAAGTACGCGGCGAACGGAAATTGACCGAAATAAATACCTTGATTCCGTAAGGACGAAGGACATCGGCAACGGCTTTGATTTTGTCAAGGTACTCATCCGTCAAAAAGCGAGAACTGGCATTGACGTTATTAATCGACGTAGCATTGATACCCAGCGAGGCATTGGCACGGGCATAGGTAATGTAACGAGGGTCAATCCGAAAAGGAAGCTCATTCCATTTCCACATCGACGACCCTGCGTACCCACGCTCAACGGTTCCGTTGGCATTGTCCCAGTGATTTAGCATCCGCAGTTTGATTTTGGGGCTGCTTTTTACCGAAATATTTACTAACGATTTCCCCGTTTGAAGATAGCGAAGTAACTCAAATACGCCGTACAAAACACCTACTTCCGACTTAGAATAAATAACGATGTTGCCTTTTTCTGTGAATAAATCAAAACCATCGGAGGCTGTGGTCGACGTAGCATTAGGAGCTACATTGAGGAGAATCCCGCCTGTTTTGGTTGCTGTTTTAACTATCAATGGTACTTTTCCCAATAATCCTTTCAGCCCCATTTCCAACTCTTGTAGAGCCACTTTCAGCGTCGGATGCGATGAATTGACCGCTACAAATTGCGTCATTTTTGTATAAGCTTCGCGCTGCTGTCCGTCAGGTAGCAAGTCGTACTTGAGCCAAAGCCGCGAACCATCGTCGGCGAAGACTGCCGTTGAAACTAATAGCAGAAATAAGAACAAATATTTTATCATTGATTTTATTTGGTTATCTCCAGCTAAAGCAAGAGTCTATTCATAAAGCAAGAGTCTATTCATAAAGCTAGAGGCTTCTCTCAATTGCCATTTCTAAGCCCCTTAATTCCGCCAATCCTCTCAAACGTCCAATTGCCGAGTAGCCTGGGTATGATTTATCTTTTCCTGTTTTTGGCAAATCATCCAGCATTTGATGCCCATGGTCGGGGCGCATCGGAATATCTACATCAGGTCGTCCCAATTGATGGCGTTTTTTGCTTTCCATCACAAATGCCTTCACCACAGCATACATATCAACATCACCCGTGAGGTGGTCGGCTTCGTGAAATATCAACTGATTATCTTCGGAGACTTCGCGTTTGGTTGCTCTCAAATGGATAAAATGGATTCGGTGACCAAATCGCTCCACTATTCCAGCAAGGTCGTTGTCGGCACGAACGCCCAAAGAGCCCGTACAAAACGTAATCCCATTGGCTTGAACATCGCACGCATTCATGAGTTGCGCCAAGTCACTTTCGGTGCTTACGACACGCGGCAGCCCTAACAATGGCATCGGAGGGTCGTCGGGGTGAATGCAGAGATTGACACCCACTTCTTGAGCAACGGGCGCTACTTGTTGGATAAAATAGTACAAATTAGTCCGTAATTCGGCATCGCCAATTTGTTTATAATTGTCCAACAGCCCCTGAAAAGTAGCCAATTCAAACGCTTCATTGGAGCCTGGCAAGCCCAAAAGTACCGTATTTTGGAGCGTCGCTATTTCTTCTGGAGTCATTTGAGCAAACTTAGCACGGGCTTTTTCCTGGATTGCTTCCGAATAGTCTGCCTCCGCATTGGGACGTTTTAAAATGCACAAATCAAAAGCCGCAAAGTCTTCCCACACAAAACGCAATGCCAACGAGCCGTCAGGCATTTGATAATTCAGATTCGTACGCGACCAATCAAGCACGGGCATGAAGTTGTAACAGACTGTTTTGATACCACACGCGGCTAGGTTACGCAGCGATGTCTTATAATTTTCGATGTATTTTTCTCGACTGGGAAGTCCTTTTTTGATGTCTTCATGGACGGGCAAACTCTCTACCACCTTCCACGTCAGCGGAGTATAAAGGTGGTTTTCTGCCTCAATGAGCTGAATACGGTGCCGAATTTCCTCTACGCTCCACACTTCTCCCACGGGAATTTGGTGCAGCGCCGATACGACACCCGTACAACCCGCCTGCCGAATATCCATTAACGAAACAGGATCGTTGGGGCCAAACCAACGCATAGTTTGAACAAATGCCATTTTTTACTTTATTAAATTCTTAAAAAGTTAAAGACTTCCATCACCGTCCCAATTTGAAATTGGGGCGAGCGCAAATTGGGATGCTCGTCTCGACATCTTGTCGTGACGGGTATGGCACAAAGTCTCCGACTTTGGATGACACATTAATCAATTTTATTAAGCTTTAAAAAGGCGGAGACTTTAGACTATCACCGCCCCAATTTGAAATTGGGGCGAGCGCAAATTGGGGTGCTCGTCTTGACATTTTGTCGTGACGGGTATGGCACAAAGTCTCCGACTTTGGATGACACATTAATTAATTTTATTAAGTCCTAAAAAGTCGGAGACTTTAAACCCTAACCGCCCCAATTTGAAATTGGGGCGAGCGTTATCAGGCATGAACTTGGAAAGTCTACTTATTCACTTTTATATTTTTCAAAAAGGTTAGCCACGTTAGCCGTTTGGTGATTACCAGAATGAACCAATACACGGTAGCGCAACGACAACTTTTCACCTTTTTTCAATACCGTAGCTTTGTCATCTTGAGGCCAATACATGGGTGTTGGTGAAAAAAATCCGTAATCTCTTGTAAACCAAGGAGAAGGATACCAAGGATTAGAAGGATGCTGCATAATGGTAAGGCCTTCTATTTTATCCCCTCTTTTTCCTGAGCAATCAATCCACGGTGATTTCACGCCAAACGTCCCCTTTTCTCCCGTATTCCCTTCGGCGTTAATCATCGTTCCACCGTTGATTACTGCCAAATCTGGGTCCATTCGCCCGCTAAAAAGCGAGTGATTGGTTTTCAAAATCGTGACGTCCATGAGCATTTCCATGGTTACGTCAAAATCAATTTGGTACAAATCTTTGGATGGTGCGGTAATGGTTATCGTACGAAAATCTTTAATAGGGGCATTGGCATTAGGACGCCGCCAAATACATTCGTTTTCTATCACGACTTTTTCTCCACCCGACTGCACAATGTCAGTACGGAGGGCAATAATTTGTCCTTTCTCTAACCCTTCCTGCCAATAATTACCATCATTGACTCGGTCACACCCAAAAAAAAGCGAACTGTGGTGGGGATAATTTCCATTTCGCATCGACGTCACGCTGGCATTTGAAGGGCCATTGACAGGGAAGAAAAAAGGGTATTTTTCATCCTGCGAAAAGATATAACTCGTGAAAAAGTTATTATTGATGGTAATGTCAATTTTAGAATTAAGCTTTTGGGCTGTAATTTTTGTTTGAGACCAACCTTTCACAGACGAAAATACGGCTGCTACCAAGAGAATACGTTTTAAGTAATACATGTATTAGTGAAAATAAATGGCGTAAATATTTTTTTTGGGGGGGATGTAGGGGCAGGCCTTGCGTCTGCCCTTGCTTGCATTTGCGTCTGCCCTTGCTCGCGTCTGCCCTTGCTTGCATTTGCGTCTATCCTTGCATCTACCTTTGCTCGCATTTGCGTCTGTCCTGACGTCTGCCCTTGCTCGCATTTGCATCTACTCTTGCGTCTGCATCGACCTTATAGTGGGCAGACGCAAGGCCTGCCCCTACGAGTTTTATGATTTATTTAATGTGATTTTTTGCGCTTGTTTTTGGGCTTTGATAGCCAATTCGGTAGCCAACAAGCAATGCGCTTGGGGCATGGCAGTCTCCGTACGATTAAGAATATCATCCACAAGTTGGCGGCCATAAGGCAATTCTTGCTGTGAGCAGTCGATATAACGTGTCTCTTTATGGTCGGTCAGGAAAAGGTGATTTCCGCCAGGGCGGCCGCCGATGTCGATGTTTTTTCGAATCTCAATGAAACCATCCGTACCTAAAATCGTCAAGCGACCATCTCCCCATGTTTTGAGGCCGTCGGGCGTGAACCAATCGACTCTGATATAACCCATGCCGCCGTTGCCACGAAGCATCACATCTCCAAAATCTTCAAATTGTGGATATTGTGGATAATGCGTATTGCCCACTTGAGATGCCACAATATTGGCCTGTGTGGAGTTGGTAAAAAAGAGGTATTGGTCAAACTGGTGAGAACCAATGTCACAAATAATACCTCCAAATTGTTCTTTATTAAAAAACCACTCAGGACGCGTTTTAGGATTCATGCGGTGGGGTCCCAAACCAATCGTCTGAATCACTTTTCCGATAGCTCCTTCTTTTACGAGTTCTCCTGCTTTGACGGTAGCGCGGTTTTCGAAGCGTTCGCTATACATAATGGAATAAATACGACCCGTTTGTTTCTGAACGCGGCGTACCTCGGCAAGTTGCTCTAGGGTAGTAATGCCGGGCTTATCGGCCATGAAATCCTTCCCGCTTTTCATTACTCTAATGCCTAAAGGGGCGCGTTCGTTGGCAATGGCTGAACTCAAAACCAACTGAATAGATTTGTCGTCTAAAATCTCTTTTTCACCTGATGCAAGTTTAGCTTGAGGATAACGTTTGGCGAAGGCAGCCACCAAATCAGGTTCTTTGGCATAATATGACACCAACTGCCCGCCGCCACGAACCACGGCTTCTACTTGCCCATAGATATGTCCGTGGTTCATGCCAATCACTGCAAACTTGATACGGGGCGAATCGTATTGAATAGAAGGTGACGCGGCTACCTTTTCGGTTTTGATATGTCCAAGGGCGTCTGACGAAAACATAGGCAAAGTCATTATTCCTGCTGCCGATGCCATTGACTCCTTCAAAAATGTACGACGTTGGTTATGAGATTTTTTCATTTGGGTGATTTATTAAACCCTGATAAAGTTTTAAGCCTCATCAGGGTTTGGGATTACATTTTAATATTGGTGGTTCCGTAAGGTTTACGTTGGGGACGGCTCAACATGGCGTTGGCTTCTTTGTCATTCACAAAACGCTCTGCTTTAGGATCCCATTGAAGTTTGCGAGGGAGTTTCATGGCGATATGGCTCACCAAACATACGCTACAAGCACGGTGACCAATTTCTACGGGCGAAATCGGCGCTTTGCGCGATTTGATGCATTCTAGCCAGTTGCCATGTTGTTCGTCGCTTTTGTATAAATGAATTTCGTTTTCTCCAATTACGGATGTCAAAATTTTGGGGTCGCTCGCATCAAGCGCTTTACTACTTTTGGCTTTAGAGACAGGGTCGCTTGCCGAAGCCACATAATCCCCACGTGATACAAAAATCCATCCTTCAGTACCTTCATATCGGATACCATTAGGAAAGCCGCCACTAGTGTACATCGTAATGCCGTTGGCGTATTCGGCTTTGACCATGAAATCGCCATGCACATTCCAAAGGCCTGATTTCGGAAACTCCGCTACGGCTTGTACATAAATAGGGCCGGTGTATTCGGTATCCATCCCCCACGCTGCCGAATCAAAATGGTGCTGTCCCCATCCCGTAATCATCCCAGCGCCGTATTGCTCTAAGCGCAACCATCCCGGACGACCATAGCCCTGCTGAGGATGAACGCCGATTTCGGTATAAGGCACTTCGGGTGTAGAGCCTAGCCACATATCATAATTGAAACCTGCTGGCACGGGCATTGGGGCCGCAGCAGGGCCAGAAGGGTCTCCGGGCAAACCCACCTTCACGGTATGAAGTTTACCGATTCGGCCATTGCGTACAAGTTCGGCCGCAATCCTAAATTGAGGCGAAGAGCGTTGCTGAGTTCCTACTTGAAGAATGGTACCTTTTTTCTGAATAATGTCGCTCAACATCCGCCCTTCGGCAATGGTGAGTGAAGTGGGTTTTTGTAAGTAAACATCTTTTCCCGCCAATGCCGCTTCAATCGCAGGTTGTGAATGCCAGTGGTCAGGTGTACTGATGACTACGGCATCAATGTCTTTGTTGAGCAACATCTCGCGATAATCGTCGTACATTTTGGCATCTACGTAATTGGCATTACCTGTTTTCTTGGTATAATAGCTTTCTACGAGTTTTTTGCCGTCTTGGAGGCGGTTTTTATCAAGGTCACAAACCGCAATCATGCGAGCCGCTTCATGCTGCATGGTGCCAGGCATATCGTGGTCGCGAGCAATACGCCCACAGCCAATTTGTCCAATATTGATTTTATTGCTAGGGGCGTTTTTGCCGAATACCGATGAGGGTACAATCGTAGGAACCCCAATCACCGTAGAAGCTGCGGCTCCTTTGGCGGTAAGCTCCAGGAATTTTCTGCGGGAAACGGAAAGTTGTGATGCTTTTGACATAGAAATGTTTAGGATTTCTTTATGGTGAATTTTGAGGAAATTGGTTCGGTTTAAGACATTAGAATTGTACAATTTTATTTTTTATCTAGGTAGGCTCTATGAAAACAGAAGTGAAAGCCCCAAAATCAAATTGTAGTTAATGTTAGGGGAAGATGGCTAAGATTCAAAAATATCTCGAAATTATTTTACTGAAAAAATATTTTTATCTATCGAAAACGTTTTCGAAAACGCAACCGATAGTTATTTTAGACTCAGATATTTTATATAAATTTGTGAAATTGTATAAAAGTCCTTTCCCTTTTTTGGGAGTAAGTAGGCAACAACGAATGGGCTAAACTAGGAAAAATATAATTTTAATGGTATCTTGTAAAAAATGTAAAACAGCTGATAATGTAATTAAAGCTGGGTTTGTAAGGGGCAGACAGCGGTTGTTTTGTAAAACCTGTGAGATACATTTCACAGTATCTTTGCCGCCACACGAAGAACCAAAGTCGGTTCGTCAAACTACTATTGTAGATGTGGCTAAGGCATTGGGGGTGGCACCTTCTACGGTATCGCGGGCATTGAATGGCAGTACAGACATCAACTCTTTTACACGTCAAGAAATATTAAGAGTGGCTACGGAGATGGATTATCGCCCCAATTTATTGGCGCAGAGCCTTCACCGTGGCGAAACGCACACCCTTGGCGTGGTGATTCCCGATATCGAACGTCCTTTTTTTGCGGGTGTATTGGCCGGAATTCAGAAAGTGGCTACTGAGGCGGGCTATCGGGTAATGATCTGCCAATCCAACGAATCACATTCTACCGAAACCCTCAATGTACAAGCTTTGGTGGCGAGCCGCGTGGACGGGCTCCTTATTAGTCATTCTAAAGAAACTACCTCTTTTGAACACATCAAACTCCAACTGAAAAAGGGATTGCCGATTGTGCATTTTGATAGGGTGTGTGATGAAGTTGACACTGCCAAGGTGGTTCAAGAGGATTTTGAAGGAAGCTTTGCGCTAGCTGAGCATCTGATTGGTCAAGGCTGTCGTCGGATTGCGGTATTTGCGGGTCCGCGTGAGCTACTCATTAGTAGTGCTCGACTTCAGGGTTATAAAGCGGCTTTAGAAAAGCACAGTATTGAGCTAGACGAATCGTTGATTTATCATAGTCACTTCAAGAAAGGGGAGCCTTTACTAGCTTTAGAAAAATGGCTTGCACTTGAGAGCCGACCTGACGGAATTTTTGCGGTACATTATGCCAATGCCATCGAAATAATGGTAGAATTGAAAAAAAGAAAGGTTCAAATTCCTCAGGAAGTAGCAATAGTGGGTTTTGGTGATGAGTTGATTGCGGAGTTGATTGAACCTTCGTTGACGGTTTTTCATCTTTTTCCCTTTGCAATGGGCGAAGCCGCAGCCTCACTGCTCATCGACAACATCATTCATCGTGATACATTTATTGCTTCCACTCAAAAAATGCGAGGTGAATTACGAATCCGTCAATCATCATTGCGGCTATAAACCGCGTGGTTGAACCATTACGAATTAAAAATCTAAGAATTTACAGTATAGTAAGCAGTTTTATAAATTGACTCATACTTACGATTGTGGTATTTTTATAGATTTCAAGGCTTAATAAATCATCATCGCCTGTCACCAAAAAATGAGCATCGCAAGCTTCGCATATCGCTAACAAATAATCATCATTCCTGTCTCTGGCAACTGTAGGTATTTCTGAAATCGTTATTTCTTTTAGAAAAAGTGTTGCAAATGAAATAAATCGAACAATCTGATTTGATGAAATGATTTTTACAAATTTCTTTCGCGTAATAACTTCTTCAAATTCCTGAAGTAGCTCTTTGGAGTAATAGACTTGAAGGTGATTATTTCTAAAAATATTATAGTATAACGTTTTACGAGAATTTCTACTAATACATGCAGAAATGTACCAGTTTGCATCAATTACTACTCTAATCTTTTTCCGCATTACGAAAAGCTTTTATCTCTTTTTGAATTTCAGCAGTTGAGAATTCAATATCAGGCAATGCTGCATCTAATTCTTCAAAAAGTTCATCAGCCATTTGTAACTGAATTTTTTTTGCAATAGCCAGCCTTTCTTTGGGGGAAAAAGTATTAAAGGCTTTTATAAACTCCATTTGTGTCATAGCTTTCATTCCTCTTAATGTTTTGAATCTCAAACAAAAATATCGTTTTCTAGCTCAATTATCAAAGAATAAAAGTCATAAACCGCGTGGTTGAACCATTACGACCTCTTCTTTGTCCAGAATCACCTCTCCTTCGGGCAAGCCTTTGGGTTTTCTGACAAATTTTTTCGGGGTTACAATCACGGGACAAAGCGTTTCATTGCGGCGTTTGGAGTACCAAGCGGCGATTTGAGCAGCGCGCTCAACGACACTATTGGGGATTTTTTTGCCTGCTTTGTATTTTACTACTACATGCGAGCCAGCTACATCGCGAGCATGAAGCCATAAGTCTTCTTTATAGGCGTATTTTTTGGTTAGGAGGTCGTTGTTTTTGGCATTTTTTCCAATCAAAATCACATATCCTTCAAACTCGGTGTGTTTGAAAAGTTGGGTGGGAGATACAATAGGTGCGTCGCTGAGAAGATTATTATTTTTGAGGTATTTGCGCAATAGTTTGAGTGATTCAAATGCTTCAATGGTACTGAGGTGGTTTTTGAGTTCTTGCAGTTCGTCTTCCCTTAAAGCGATATTCTCTTGCAATTTTTCAATTTCGATGCGCTCATTTTTTGATTTTCGGTAATAGCTTTCGGCGTTGCGTTGTGGGGTTAAGTCTGACTTTAGTTTAATATCAATGTCTTGATTTCGATAAAAATCAAACAAAGTAACTCGTTCGGCACGCTCTGGAATTTGGTGAAGATTGGCCATTAAAATATGCCCAATTTCCTCATTTTTGATATTGCTATCGATGTCTAATAATTTCTGAAAAGCTTCTTCCAAATAATGCTCCGTTCGTTGAATACGTTTCTGAATCACTTTGAGGGCTTCGCTTTTTTCTTTTGCAATGACTCCTATGCGATTGTAAGTAGTGTAGAAGTCATTGAGAGCGATAATGGGGTCGGTATGTTCCCGAACGACCTCCCCCAGCGGTACAAGCGAAAGTGTAGGTTGATGATTCCAAAGAGTAATACGAAAAGTAGTATCTGAAAGGAGAGCCAATGTATGTTGGATGATCTGCCAACGCTGTTTCGTTTCTGTTGTAGGGGCAGGCCTTGCGTCTGCCCCTATTTCTTTTACGTCTGCATCTATGTCCTTTGCGTCTGCTCTTATGTCCTTTGCCTCTGCCCCTATTTCTCTTGAGTTTACCTCTCTGTCTTGCGAGTATACCTCTGCAATATTGCCTATGGAGTCAAATGTGGGCTTTATACCAATGTCAATTTGGGTTTGGGCAGACTCAAGGGCAGACGCAAGGCCTGCCCCTACAAGGGTGAATTGCTTTTCCAGATAGGCATTTACTTCCTTTCCAAATGTGGGGAATATTTTGCGATGGTCGTAATTGGCTGCTTGATAGGCTTTCCAAGATTGGTCGAGAGAGCGGTCAAGTTGCGAGAGTTTTAGCGTATTGTCAGAGGCAAGTTTATTATGAAAAAGATCAATGACTTGGTCATTTTCAAACAAGACAGCATTTGAGCGATTGCCAAATAATTTGAAAACGAGCGTAAAATTCTTTTCGAGTACAATCCCCAACGCTCGTTCATTATGAAATTGTCGTATCTCCATTACCTCCAAATCATAAAGATTTTCAAATAAATCTACGCTGTTTTGGCGAGCGCGATTGAATTCGTCGGGGAAGTTAAAGCAAGCAAAATCAGGACGCAACATCGCCCGAATAAAAAACGGACGATAGTAATTGTTTTTGCCGCGAGCTTGAGCCAATACAATGACCAACTCATCTTTTTCTTGACTAAAACATTCCATAAACTTCAATCCCTTGGTCAAAGGGCGGAGTGCTTCGGTCAAATGTTTTAAAAAATGATAGTTCTGATGCATACCGCAAAGGTACTAAGCAAGGGGCAGTAAGTAGTATTTTTGGAATAAAAACGCAAAAAGGCAACGTGAAAGAAATTCACGCCGCCTTTTATAAAGAAAATAAAACAATACAGAAATAGACTTATTTCTCTCTTACCAATACCTCGTCGATTAAGCCGTACTCTTTGGCTTCTTCGGCGCGCATCCATTTGTCACGGTCAGAGTCTTTTTCGATAATTTCTACTGATTTGCCAGTATGACTTGCCAAAATATCGTACAATTCTCCGCGAAGTTTTACGATTTCGCGAGCAGTGATTTCGATATCAACTGACTGCCCTTGGGCACCGCCTGAAGGTTGGTGAATCATAATACGAGCATGGGGAAGAGCGGCACGTTTACCAGCGGCACCACCAGCCAATAAAACAGCCCCCATAGAAGCTGCCAAACTTGTACATACTGTGGCTACATCAGGACGAACATATTGCATGGTATCGTATATACCCAACCCTGCATACACTGAACCACCCGGGCTATTGATATACATCAAAATATCTTTTTTGGGGTCGGCAGACTCCAAAAACAACAACTGAGCTACGACGATGTTGGCGATTTGGTCATCTACGGGCATTCCAAAGAAGATGATACGGTCGGCCATAAGGCGCGAAAATACATCTACTTCGCGGAAGTTCATTGGGCGCTCTTCGATGATAGCGCGAGTCATGTTTTCTACGGTATGGTTTACATAGCCATCAACGGTCAGGCCGTTCATGCCTAAGTGTTTTACTGCGTACTTTCTAAATTCTTGTCCGTAATTCATTGTGTTTTACTTTAATAGTTAATCTTTGTATTTTCAGAACATAAATCTTATTCTCTTGGTTCGGTGGACAAAAATGCAGAATTTAGCGTTTGATTGTTGTCTGTTTTACCAACAAAATATCGGTGGAAGCGAGATTTGTCATGCGGAGCATTTTAGAAGGGCATATTCCGGCGGCTGCCGTGGAGTATTGTTATGGATTGTGGGAACGCTATCAATTTGATTTTGTGGCTTCTAGGCCGCGTCGAACTCGTCTTGGCGATTTTACGGCTCAGTTGGGGCAGCGCGAACGTATCACGGTCAATGTCAATCTAAATCCCTACAATTTTTTGATTACGTATCTTCATGAAGTAGCTCATTTGGAGGTATATCGAGGATACAAACGCCGCCAACCTCCGCATGGAAAAGCATGGAAAAATCATTTTAGCCTCTTGCTCCAGCCTGTTTTAAATGAGCACAATTTTCCTTTGTCAGTTTTGGCTCCGCTACTACATTATGCCCAAAACCCTACGGCTTCTACCGGCACCCACCTGCCTCTCATGCAAGCGCTCAAAAATATTGATGCGCCCAAAACCCACCTCATAATGGTAAGTCAGTTGGAGGAAGGACAGACTTTCTTGTTGAATCAAAAAATGTTTGTCAGAGGTACGCTAAGACGCACGCGGGTCGTTTGTATAGAAAAAGCCTCCCAAAAAAAATATTTGGTGGCGGCCCATGCTTGGGTTGAGAAAGTATAAATAAAGAATAAGGTGCAATTTGGGCAACAACTACGGGTGAAAAACAAATTTGTTTTATACGAAAAACTTTTTCAGGTTATTTGGGGACTTTGTGGAACACACACCCCAAGGTACCTAGTTTTATTTTGGGTTTTAGGAAATCAAAGTTTTGCCCAAAACTCAGTATTATCTTCCGGGCGATGGTTTAAGATAGGAGTAACTCAGACAGGTGTATATAAAATTGACGCTGCTTATCTGAAACAAATGGGTGTTGACCCTTCCCAAATCAATCCTAAACATTTACGCCTTTTTGGAAATGGAGGAGCAATGCTTCCGCAGTCAAATCAAGCCCCCCGTGCTACTGACCTTATCGAAAATGCAGTCTATGTAAAAGGCGAAGCCGATAGCCGTTTTGATGAAACAGACGCTCTTTGGTTTTTTGGGCAAAGCCCGCATGAGATTAAATACAATGCCGTCGAAAACCGCCTTGAACATAGGCTCAATCTCTACAGTGATACTACTTTTTATTTTCTTCAGATAGGAAATGAAGCGGGAAAGCGGATTGTGTCGCAATCTGCCGGAAAAAGTGGCGCTTTGATTACGGCCTTTGATGATTATATCTTCAAAGAGAGTGAGTTATATAATCGTACTCAATCGGGGAGAGAATGGTGGGGCGAGTATTTTGGCAGCCAAACTCGTCAAGAATTTAAGGCAGATTTGCCAGGGGTGCTCCCTGACAGTCCTTTTAAATTTACGGCTGCTACTGTAGCCGCCGCCCAAGTAGTTACAAAGTTTGGATTTGCAATCAACGGTCAGGCGATTGGTGAACAAACCATGGGCACCGTGACCACGTACCGTTATGATGCTAAAGGGCAGCGTACGCATCGTACTTATGAAGGCAAACTATCAGGGGCTTCTAATACCGTAAGCATGGTGTTGACTTTTGATAAAGCCGGACAAGCTAGTGCTGAAGGTTATTTAGATTGTTTGGGGATTCAGCTACAGCGGAGTTTAAGATTATATAGCCAACCTACGGTTTTTCAAAGTCTTGCTTCTTTGGCACAAGATTCGGTCAGGTATGTAATAAGCCAAGCTACGGCTCAAATGCAACTTTGGGATATCACGGTACCGCAGCGGCCACTCCAACAAACCTATCAGCTCAATGGCACCGAGGCTACCTTTGGAAAAGAAGGAAAAAGTCTAAAACGTTTTGTAGTATTTACTGAAGAACAACTACAAAAACCTCTTTCTTTTAAAGCCATTGCAAATCAGAATATACGGGCGATGAAGGCTCCTAATATGCTGATAGTAACGCCGGTGGCTTGGCAAAAACAAGCTCAAAAATTGGCAGATTTTCGAAGCCTAAACGATGGTTTAGAGGTAGCAGTAGTGCCTATTTCTCAGGTATATAATGAATTTGCCTCTGGGCAAGCGGATCCTACGGCTATTCGGGATTTGGTGAGATATATGTACCAGAAAGACGCTCAAAAATTGAAGTATTTATTGCTCTTTGGGGACGCAAGCTATGATTATAAAAACAATATGAAGGCACTATCTCCTCAAGAAATGAGCCGGTTTGTTCCCACCTACGAGAGTCGCGAGTCGTCACAGCCAGTATTGAGTTTTGGGTCAGATGATTACTATGGTTTTTTGGAAGATAATGAAGGCGAATGGACAGAAGACTATAGCGGAAATCATACCCTAGATGTTGGCGTGGGCAGGCTGCCTATCAAGTCAGTAGAAGAAGCCGAAGCGGTTATCAATAAATTGATGAGATACAACACTAAGCGCTCTCGGGGAAATTGGCGTCAAAAAATCGTGTTTGTAGCTGATGATGGAGATAGTAATCTTCATCAACAAGATGCTGATAATTTGTCTAAAGTAATAGCAAAACTTTCTCCTACCTATGATTTACGGAAATTGTATGTAGATGCTTATCCACAAATAGGCACTACAAGCCAACATGCCCCTGAAGTGGGAAAGGCTATTGACAACTACATAAAGGAAGGTGCTTTTATCGTAAACTATACCGGCCACGGCGGCACTTCAATATGGGCCGATGAGCAAATTGTAACCCTTCAAAACTTGCTCAGTTGGCGCAATCTCGATAATATGCCTTTGATTATTACGGCTACTTGTGAGTTTGGGCGTTTTGACAATCCCGCCGAAGTATCTGGAGCCGAAATAGCCGTACTGAGTCACACAGGAGGAGCTATCGCAATGCTTACTACTGCCCGACCCGTATATGCAAGTACCAATTATTTGCTAAACAATGCTTTCTACGAAGCGGCTTTTCAAAAATCAAGCGGCGAAGTCTTGCGCCTTGGTGATTTGATGAAACAGACCAAAAACAACAGCTTTAGTGGCGTATTTAATCGGAATTTTACGCTGCTGGGAGACCCTTCTCTCAGACTCAATTATCCCGACTATTCGATTGAAGTAACTGCAAAGGATACACTCAGAGCAGGTGGAAAAGGCCAGATTTTGGGAGAGATTAAAAATGGGAATACTCTCATTTCCGACTTTAATGGACTTGCACGCATAACGGTATTTGGCCCCGAAAACAAAATCGAAACCCTTGGAAACGAAGGCAGCAAGATGACGTATGGCGAATATAATACGCGTCTTTTTGAGGGGCTGGTCAGTGTCAAAGCCGGGAAGTTTACCGCGGATTTTATTGTACCAAAAAATGTGGAGGAAAAACTAGCCAAAGGCCGAGTACAAGTATATGCCATAAGGGAAGATAGCCTAGCCGACGCAAGTGGTGGGAGCAATCAGATTTGGGTCGGCGGAAAATCCACTTTCAATGTAGATAATACCCCTCCAGCTCTGTCTATGTATATGAATGATGGCACATTTATTGATGGAAATGAAGTAGAAGATAGCCCTATATTGATTGCTGAAATCGCGGATGAAAATGGTATAAATCTTTCAAAAAACATGGTGTTGACCTTAAACGATACCCTTTCGATGGTAGTAAATCAGTACTTTGTGTCCAACAAAGACGACTATCGCAAAGGCACTGTTAGGTACCCATTTTATAAACTTTCAGCTGGAGAGTATGTACTCACTTTAAAAATAGAAGATACATACAATAATTCAAGTACTGAGGCGTTGAGGTTTAGAGTAGGAAGCCAGATACGATTAATCAAAAACCTCATTGCTTATCCGAATCCATTTGTCGAGCAAACTAAATTACAAATTGAGCTAGTAGATGAAGGAGATGACGTCGACATCAAAACTCAAATATTCGACTTGAATGGTCAGCTAATTCGGACTTCAAATCAAACTATCTATCACTCTGATAAAATCATAGAAGCATTTAATTGGGATGGAACTAACAACGCCGGACAAGCAATACCCAAAGGGATATATGTGTACAAGGTTAGTATCTATTCGCTTACAAGACAATATACGCAAAATCTAGGAGGGAAGTTGGTACTTCTAAAATAGATTTTGAAAATACAAATTAATATCTTTGCAGTTTATAAAACAGAAATGCTATTTTTGACTCGCCCATGTCTCCAAGTTTCAATGGGTAATGTTGGCAAACCAATTTCCTTATGATAAGAAAAATTTCTCCCGTCGCTACGTTGGTGGGTTTTTGTTCTTCTTTCGTTGTTTCGGCTCAAATCACTTCTGCTGGACAAGATAGTACGCTACGTGCTGTGATACCTTCAGTACCTTTTGCTGCTTTTACACCAGATGCACGAAGTGCTGCTATGGGTGATGCAGGTGTAGCACTTAGTCCCGATGCCAACTCTGTATATTGGGGATCAGCCAAATTGGCTCAATCTACCAAGGATTATGGTGTAGCTGTATCGTATACCCCTTGGTTAAGAAACATAACCGACGATATGTATTTTGCAAACGTATCGGGGTTCAAAAAAATCGGCAAAGATCAAGCGATTGGAATAAGCTTAATGTATTTTGACCACGGTAAGTTTGAAGCGAGAAACAACTTCGGGACCTCCCTAGGAGACTATTATTCCAATGAGTTTTATGGTACCTTAGCCTATTCTCGTAAACTATCGGATAAGTTTTCGATGGGGATTAATTTAAAGTACTTAAACTCAAACCTCGCTGGAAACATTGCAGTGGGAGGCGTTTCGCTCAAACCCGGCCAAACCGTAGCGGGTGATATTAGTGCATTTTATCAAACTGAAGAAATCGACGAAGGAACCGGCAAAGGTTGGAATTACTCGTTTGGGTTGATGCTTCAAAATATTGGTGGGAAAATCAATTATGGTGGAACCGAAAGCGGTTTTATTCCTACTACTTTCAAATTGGGTGGAGCTGCAACGCGCTTTATTGATACCCACAATAAACTCACTTTTGCTTTAGATCTCAACAAACTGATGATTCCTACTCCTGGTGGAACCAAAGGTAACAATCAAGGCACTATCGCAGCTATGTTTAGTTCTTTTGGGGATGCTCCTGGCGGGTTTTCGGAAGAGTTGCGTGAGTTTATGATTTCGGCAGGAGTTGAGTATTGGTACAATGAAGTATTTGCAGTACGCTTAGGATACTTCAACGAAGCTCGTAGCAAAGGCGATCGTAAATATTTTACAGTGGGTTTTGGTGCCCGTGTTCAGAATCGTTACGGAATAGACTTTGCTTATTTGATGCCTCAAAAACAAGGAAGCCCTTTGGCCAATACATTCCGTATTTCTTTGGTAATAGATATGTTTAAAAAAGCGGCCGATTTGGCAATCGACTCTGAAGAGTAAGCGATTACTAATTATAAAACAAAAAGCAAGCGCGTCGAATTTTGATAATTCGACGCGCTTGCTTTTTGTTAATACTCTGATTCTTTATTGAAGTAGATGCACCGAAATCGTATCGCTTTCTATGACATTGCTGACATTGAGTGCACGATCACGTACTCTAATTTGAAACTTTACGGTAGTAAGACGGGAATTATTAGAATGAGGGAAATAATGTGAGTAATCTAAGCGACCTTCGATAGGCCCTTTCTTACCGTCAGGTTTTAAGATTGGGAAAAACAGCTTGTTGTTGCCCGGAAGTGGAAACTCTACATATTGGTTTCCCGTTGTTCTTCTTAGCGTTTTTAATTCATAATTTCCCCATTCCCCATAGCGTGGGTCGTCGCGATTAGACGGACTTTCGCCTAAATCGCCGTCGCCATCTTTAAATTCAATAGTAATAATGACCGAATCCTGTTTTGCTTTTGAAAAAGGTTCAACAACTTCAAATTTGTCCATGCTATTGAATGCGATTTCAGGGACGGGACTGTAATCTGGTGGGGTAAAACATCCGGTGGTAGCCGATGCCAACAAAGTTATGGTTAGTAAAAAACGAACGAAGCCCTTCATGTTTATTTTTAATTTTGTTCTAAAGTACAAAAAGTGATTATAGTTTAAACTTGTATGCGGTGGATTTTTTCAACGCTTAACAACAACTCCATAAAGTTTGTTTTATATGTTTACTCGTCAGGATTTGCAAGATGCCATTCTACACATTACACCCCCTACTTTTGAAGAGGTGGCATTGAAGGTTTTTAGGTGGCAAGCTATACAAAATCCACTTTACAGCCAATATTTGAGCTATTTGGGAGTTTCCACTACTCAAGTGACAACTTTGTCAGATATTCCCTTTTTACCCATTAGCTTTTTTAAGAATCACACTGTGTTGAGTGCTGCGCCAAAAATACAAACTACTTTTGAGAGTAGCGGTACTACTGGAAGTCAGACGAGCCGTCATCATGTGAGTGACTTGGAGTGGTATGACAAAATCAGTACCCGTATTTTTGAAGCTACTTATGGGGAGTTGACAAACTACCATTTGTTAGCGTTGTTACCTTCTTACCTTGAACGAAATAATTCGTCTTTGGTGTATATGGTTCAACAATTTATTACACAAACTCGCTCGCCATTTTCAGGTTTTTTTTTACATAATACAGATGAGCTATTAAAAGTACTTCAACAAATAGTACGACAGGCTGATGACCGAAAAATAATACTGTGGGGCGTCACGTTTGCTTTGTTGGATTTGGCCGAATCGGGGAGCTACAAGGCATCAAAAGACTTGTGGGATTTTTCTGGGCTACTCATCATGGAAACAGGCGGCATGAAAGGACGCCGCCGCGAAATGCTCCGCGAAGAAGTGCATCAGCTACTGACGGAAGCTTTTAATGTGAAAGTAATTCACTCTGAATACGGCATGACAGAGCTATTGTCGCAATCCTATTCAGAAGGGGAAGGGATATTTGAAATGTCGGCTACGATGCGGATTCTCTTGAGAGACATCAACGACCCTCGCACTGTATATGCTCACCCTGACCCAAAACTCCGCTATGGTGGCATCAATGTGATAGACCTGGCCAATATTGATTCTTGTGCCTTTATCGAAACTCAAGATTTAGGGCGTTTTGTGGGTGAAAAAGGGACGCAGTTTGAGGTCATCGGACGTTTTGACAATTCCGACATAAGAGGTTGTAATCTATTGATTTAACTTTAAGAAATAGCTTCTAACATTACTTCTATAAAATCTCCAGCGGGAGCGTTACAAGTCGGGCATACATAAGAGGCAGGTAAAGGGGCTGGCATATCAGCTATGGTAAGACAATGTTTGCACTGCATCACTTTTTCCATAATAATAGGCTGCAAACCAGGGGTTTTACGGGCAAGGGTGGTTTTTTTGTCGGTCGAAAGTTGCTCATAATACTTTTGAGTAAGACGTCTTAAAACCTCCGGGAGATTTTTGCGAGCCACATCACCAGCAAAAGTTTCCCATTCGCTATTGCCGATATAAAAATCAGGCGAATGAATCACTCTAAAACGCTCATAATCGTCGGAGAGAGGTTCTATAACAATAGTGGAAGTGGTATCGGGGCTTCGCTCGCCTATGCTAAAACTCAGACTAGAGGTACGTATTCGAGTACGCTCAAAAGCATCTACAAGTTCGGTTTTGAGGCGCAAAGCTGCGGCGTCAGCATCGGGTAGCTGCCAATTGAGCTCAAGAAAAGAGTAATGAGTATGCACGCCCCAAAGCCCCAAGAGTTTTTCCCATTGATAAATAGTCTCTTTTGGAATATCTCTAATAACAAAAGTTTTGAAGGGAGTGGTATAAATGCGTCCAATTTTGGTGTCTTTGCAAAGTTGAGCCAATGCCTCTATAAAGGGAGCTTCAAATTCATTGGTGCGCTGATAAAGCCCAATCCAATAATGTCCATCATAGCGATAAATACCTTCGTGGCGGGGATAAGGCTTTGGTGTAAGTCTTACTTCTTGCTCAATGCGACGAGTACGGCCCGAAAATTTGGAACAAACTTGTTGGAAAAACTCCTCAAAATTTATGGGAAGAGTAGAAGCATAGAGCACAGACTCGATGGTCTTAACCCATTGGGCGATTTGTTCGCCATCAAGCAACTCAGGCCATACGCGCATTTTTCCTAACGAAGGGATTTTTATCACCAAATACCAAAACGAAGGAGTGGCAGAGGCAATAAAATTGAGCTCACCCGTAAGGGGCCGAATCAACTCTTGAGTGGGATCAATAAGATTGATTTTGAGGCGAGGTTCAAAATCGAAAGAATCAATAATATCTAAATAATCTCCCGAGCGTAGCCATGATAATTTAGGGAAAATATTCTGGGCTACCACCGACGATACGATGTTGGGATGTGCTGAGTTAGCTTCTTCCACCTTAAACCCATGTTCGGCGAGTTGTTGACGTAAAATAGGCAGCTGCCCATCCGAAGAAGGTATCAATAAATCTTGCCGAAAACCTACTTCTATTTTACCTAGTGCATATTGTCTCGTCAAAGAGGCTAACCTTTGAAGTTCGTCGGGGGTAATTACCCCGCCTGGGGTCAGGATGCGAAGAAAAGTCATGTTATTTTTAAAAGGAAGTGTTGGGTGGGGTTTGGACAACTTCGATTACTAAATTTACTTACATTTTTTCTATTTCTGCTAAGAATTCTTTCACAGATTTTTCAGCATCTGATTTTAGGCCAATGTTAGATTCAAATAATACCAAACGAAGCTCTTCATATATAGCAATAGTCTGCCAAAGAGCTTCGGTTAGTTCTTTGTGAGTCATACCACCTACGGTTTTTCTCAGTTGAGTCAAGTCTTCTATCGATAGTTTGGTTTCTACTTTTCGTACTCCGCGTGGTTGGTTGCCATTTTTGATATGAAGCAGAGGTCCAAGGACTACCATTCGTAGAAAACCTAAAAAATCGAATGCTTCAAACAACTCTCCTCGCCCTATTTTTAGGGAAGCATAATGTATCCACACCCAAAATCTATCCTCAATCCATTGATAGTCAGGGTATGGCCAAGTGGATTGGGTTGTTTGAACAATCTGACTGAGGATATAATCGCGCTCCCAGACGATAAGGGGATTTTCGATGCGTTGATGAAATTCGTTGGGCGTTAAAAATTTGATATCCACATGCAAGAGAGGATTGGCATAGAGACAAATGAGGAGCCGAGGTTCGCCTACGTGTTCGCCAGTGAAAGCTGACAATACTGTACCAAGTTGATGAGCGATGTTTTTCATTTGATTGACATCGCTTGCGTAGGGATATTGGGATACCAATACCAAATCTAAATCTGAAAAAGCGTCGGTTTCTTTGGTGATGTGAGAACCGGCTATTGCGAGGCCAACCATATCCGGAAGGGGGCTTAAAACCTCGATAGCATGTGCAATAAAATCATCGAAAATAGAGTGTTGCATAGCTTGTTCGTTTTGGGCAATTATCTCAAAACTTTTTTGCAGATTTGAAAGTTCGGACAAGACGCACTTTATTTTCAGATATTATGAACTCCTGAGCTACTCACCACTTGACAAGTAGTACGTTGGGGCGTTTGTAAACTTAACGAATAAGCTGGTTTTCAACGGGCCAAGTTTTAGCATTTTCTAATATCGTTTTGAGTTCAGGTTTACAACTACCACAACCCGTACCTGCCCCCGTTTGTTGGCATAGCGAGGGCAAATCGCCACAACCAGCTCTGATAGCATCTTGTACATTTCCCTCTCCGACGTTGTTGCAGGAGCATATTACTTTTCCTTTGATTGGTGGCGTGCTTTGGCCGCTTCGAAGTAGTTTGAGGCGTTTTTCAGATAATTCGGTTTTTTGTTGAATCAAAGATTTGAATTCCATAAACTCAGACTTATCTCCTACCAAGATAGCACCTACTAGGCGGTCGTTATGAATGATACACTTTTTATAATACCTTTTTGTTCTATCCATAAAAATCACCTCGTCATAGCTGCCCCCTACTCCATTGGCTGGAATCTCGGTGATACCTAAAGAACATAAATCTAACCCGTCTATTTTCAAAATGTTCATAGAAATAGTAGGTCGGTAGTAGCTTTGGATATCGCCACTGAGATAGGCACAGAGCGCTTCGGCTTGTTGCTCAGCAGCGGCAGTGATGCCAAATTGCTGTCCTTCAAATTCGGTTACTTCACCCACCGCAAAAATAGAAGGGTCAGAAGTTTGGAGATAGGCATTGACGACGATACCGCGTTGAACTTCCAAACCTGCTTCACGAGCTATTTCGAGGTTTGGAGTCGTGCCCATGGTAAATATTACGGCGTCGCAGGTTAGAACTTGACCCGAAGTAAGGCGAAGTCCAGTTGCTTTTTTTTGGGTTTCGATGATATACTTTACTTCGTCATTATAATAAATATCAATACCACGGTCTCGAAGTTCCTCGTGCAAAAGAGTACTTGCCGTGGAATCTAATTGACGATTCATAAGGCGAGAAGCGCGATGAATCACCGTGACACGTTGAGAGCGTTGCCGTAAAGAAGCTGCTAGCTCTAATCCTAACAATCCTCCTCCTACAATCACCACGTTTTTTGCAGAGGGCTTGCTATACTTTTCTTCAATGGCTAAGTATTGCATGAGTCTATCAGCGTCGTGCCGAGTTCGCACCGTAAACACACCTTGTAATTTTATATCTAAATCACGTGGAGTAGACGCGCGGCTTCCTGTAGCAATGATGAGGCGATCGTAATGATGCATGTGGCCTCTTGCATCATAAACTACCTTATGAGCTCGGTCAATCTTCTCAATGCTTACGCCTTCATGCAAATGAATCAAGGCACGTTCGTCGTCTTGCATTTTGAGTAGCTTTTCCCATTTCATAGCACCACTGACATAATCGGGCAGCATCACGCGGTTGTAGAAGGCAAAGGTTTCTTTGCTAAACACGTGGATTTCGTCGGTAAGATTCCCTTGTCGATGAGTGGTGACAAACTTATAGGCGGCTGCGCCTGCCCCTATCACAATGATACGTTCTTTGGGCTTTCTAAATTTTTTTACTTCAACGGCAGCATATTTAAAGTCTGGTTCTTTGGAAAAAGGGTCTAGCAAATCGCTAGTGAGGTTGTTGGCACGGGCAGCACTTTGACCCAGAATCTTGCCCCAGTGCATGGGCAGGAAAACTACGCCCGGCCGAATATCGTCCGTGATTTTGGCCGGAACTTGCACTTTACCCCGCCTATTTTCAATGATTACTATTTGGCCTTCTTTGATACCTCTTTCTGCCGCATCTTGAGGGTTTATTTCGAGCACAGCTTTGGGTATGTGTTGGGTTAGTTTGTTGACTTTACCCGTTTTGGTCATGGTGTGCCATTGATCGCGGAGACGTCCGGTAGTGAGAATCAAAGGGAAATCGTCACTCAACGCTTCCGATTGATTTTCGTCAGGTACGGCTTTGATTTGGGCTTTTCGAGAAGGCGTAAAAAACTGATGGTCCGAAAAAAGCCGAGGAGTTCCACTAGAATCACGACTAGGAACCGGCCATTGAAGAGTTCCTTGGGTACGCAAGCGCTCATGCGACACCCCGCTGATGTCGATGTGAGTGCCTTGGGTAAGGCGTACGTGCTCGTCGTAGATTTGTGCTACATTTTGGTAGTTAAAAGCGCGGCCAAATCCCATTTTATGCGCAAACCTCACAATGATTTCACTGTCGGGCAGTGCTTCTCCTACGGGTTCAACAAACTGGGTCAAATAAGAAATGCGGCGTTCGGAATTGGTCATAGTGCCGTTTTTTTCGCCCCATGCGGCGGCGGGGAGGACCAAGTCGGCATAGGCTACGGTATCCGAACGATTAGAAATATCTTGAACAATGACAAACTTGGCCGCTTTCAAAGCTTCTTCTACCAAATGTACATTAGGCAAACTTACGAGTGGATTGGTGCACATAATCCAGATGGCTTTCATTCGCCCGTCTTTGAGGGCTTCAAACATCTCGGTAGCGGTAAAACCTGGTTTGGGATTGAGGGACGAAACACCCCAAAAATCAGCCACTTCTTGGCGGTGGGTAGGGTCGGCCAAATTGCGATGTGCTGGCAGAAGATTGGATAGCCCACCTACTTCTCTTCCACCCATTGCGTTGGGTTGACCTGTCAAGGAGAATGGCCCCGACCCTGCCTTACCGATATGCCCCGTAATCAAATGGAGATTGAGCAAAGCCAGATTTTTGTTGACCCCAACCACACTCTGATTGAACCCCATCGCCCACATAGAAATAAATCCTTTGGATTTGCCAATGTATTCTACGGCTTGGTGAATATCATGCAGGCTAATGCCGCAGATTTTGGCCGCCTCTCGCATGTCACGTTGGGCTACTTGAACACGATAAGAATCAAAACCTTCGGTGTGATTTTTGATGAACTTTTCATCAATGTATCCCCTCGAAATCAGCCCTTTGGCAATGGCGTTGAGCAATACCACATCCGTACCTGGTTTGATTTGAAGGTGAAGGTCGGCCATGCGAGCAGTATCAGTACGGCGGGGGTCTATCACCACAAATTTGACGCGCGGATTGGCCGCTTTGTGGGCTTCCATCCGACGAAATACAATGGGATGATTCCAAGCAGGATTGGAGCCAGCAATCAAAAAACAGTCGGCAAGCTCGATATCTTCATAACTACACGGAACAGAGTCTTCGCCCAGCGCCATTTTGTATCCTACCACCGCCGACGACATACAAAGGCGAGAGTTGGTATCAATGTTGTTGGAGCCTATAAACCCTTTGATAAGTTTATTGACCACATAGTATTCTTCGGTGAGGCATTGGCCTGAGGCATAAAATCCTACGGAGTCTGGGCCATACTTCTCAATAAATGTCTTAAATACGGCTGCTGCTCGTTCGAGTGCTGTATCCCAGCTGACGCGTTGGAGCGGTGCTTGTCGATTGCGGCGCATTTGGGGATACAGCAGTCGATCAGAAGTATCCATCACAGTATAATGCAAATTCCTTCCTTTTGAACAAAGCATTCCTTGGCTTGAGGGGTGGCTAGGGTCGCCTTCTACAGAAATACTACCGCTGCGACTTTTCTTAATCACCACCCCACAGCCTACGCCACAGTAGCAACAAGTAGTTTTGTAAGAGCTTGTTTCGTTCATAATTCGCCGTTTGAAAAAATACTTAGGCTGCCTGCAATTCTGTTTCGGTTTGTTTGAGGGTAACGGTTTTACCAAAATTTACCAAGAATAGTAGTAACCCCGTGATAGCTACGATACCTCCGATATACATGAAGGCTTGCCCGTAAGAGATAGATTGAGATTTAAACAAAAAGCCCATGAGCATCCCACCTACATTTCCGCCAGCTCCCACTACGCCCGAAATCACCCCTACGGCTTTGGGATTAATGAAAGGTACAATGGCGTAAGTACCACCGTTGGCCATTTTCAGAAACATCGCAAACGTAAGCATTGATAAAATAGCAAGAGTCAGATTGCCTGCTTGGGCAAACAATAAGATGCCTATTCCTTCCAACAAAAGCATAGAAGCAAGCAAAATCCCTTTACCCCTCATTCCAAATCGTTGTCCTACTTTGTCGGCAACAATGCCACCTACCGCACGGGCAAAAATATTCATAAACCCAAACAGCATTGCCCAAAAACCAGCTTCGGTTTCTTCCATGTGGAAGTTGTCAAAAAAATAAAGCGCTGCTACGCCATCGAAGGTAATTTCCATTCCAAAGCAACAAGCATACGCAATAGCCAAAGCCCACACCCGGATGTCAGAGCAAGCTTTCCAAAAAGAAACGGTTGATTTAGAAGTGCTTGTGTGTTTGATTTCGTCGTAGTTTCCAGCGGGAGTATCTTTGGTATATTTCCAATAAACCCACGCCATAATAAGCATCATAAGACCCGGTACAATCATCGCCAATCGCCAAGCGTCTGCTTTTACAAAACCAAATCCCATAATGGTAGCCATGATGAGGGGCATCGCAAGCTGCGTAATACCGCCACCTAGATTTCCCCAACCACCCGCAACGGCATTTGCAGTGCCTTTGATATTGGGCGCAAACATCATAGAAGTGTGAAACTGCGTAATCACAAACGAAGCTCCAATCACCCCAATCGCCAAACGAAACAATAAAAATGAAGTATAATCTTTGGCCAAGCCAACGAGCATGACGGGCAATGCGCCTACTATCAAAAGAGCAGTGTAGGTTTTGCGGGGGCCCCAAGTATCACACAACTTGCCGATAATGAGTCGCGCAAAAATCGTAGCTGATACCGCCGCAATGATAGTATTGCCAACTTGAGGTTTGGTAAGTCCTAAATCGGCTCGAATGGCAGGCATTAAGGGCGCTATTCCAAACCAGCCAAAAAAACACACAAAGAAAGTGAGCCACGTGATGTGGAAAGTGCGCATCTGAATGCCATTAAAACTAAAGATATTGAGCTGAGAAAGAGGTTTATTGGAAGTCATGGAATTTCAGTAGTTTAAAGACTTGGAGAAGATTACTTTGTAACTTTGGTTGTAAGAAAATCGGGGCGTATGTTGAGCATTATGTAAGCCCAATGAGCGCGGCGTTTGGTTTGGCCGATAGTGCCTAATTTGGCGTATTCGAGGCTATCTGAGCCTTTCAGGAAAGAATACCCTACTTCAAGGTTCGTAAATTTGTTGAGGTTATAATTCATGATACAGTCCACTTCATTGCCTAGCTGACGGTTTAGTTTTCCTGCCGAAGCATCTAGTCCATTTTTCATATCATTGGCTAGAGCAAAGTGGTGAAAGTCCAATGTGAAATATAGATTCGGATTGACTGTATATTTGGTTTTGAAGAAAGCATTGGCCAATCCACCTGCTGCCGAGCCTGTACCTACATAAAAATAATCCATGTATCCCCAATGCTTGTGCGGAGTACCATAGAGGGGGTCGAAGCGGTGGTCTTTGCCGTCGGGAGTGAGGGTATTGTTACCAGAAAGCAATTCATAGCCTGGTCCTATAGAAAGGCGTCCTTGTTGAATTGACACGTTGGCCCCATAATGAAAAGTACTCAACGCCTGACCGTCGCGGTTTTTACCTTGTTGTAAATAACCAAAGGCTTGCCAAGTAATTTTACCTAGTTTTTTGGCTAGCGGATTGAGTAGCCCAGTGAGCATAGCACCGTAAGTAAAGCGGCTATGGGCACCATTTACGTCGTATCTGCGGCCATAGACTATGCCGTTGGAGGCATTGCCGATGCTATCTAGTCTATATTTTTGAAAATCATCTTTGAAAAAAAGTCCCGCAAATTTTGTATTCCCGAATTTTCGACTCAAATACACCATCTGCATTGATTTAAACATTTGATTTTGCCCATTGGTGCTGAGAGGGGAAGCTAAGAGAGGAGCACCTCCTTTGGAAGTAGTAGGAACAAAATCGCTAGGGAGACTGACATAGTCACCTTTAGAATTAGCGATGGTACTAGGAACATTGGCGGCTACATAAAAAGTCCCCGTACGTCCAAAAGCATCACTACTCTGATTGAAAGCGGCTCCAACATCTATCTGCCAGCCTCTCTTTCGGGCTTTGAGCAAAGCCATATCAAAACGACGACCTTGCTGGAGCCAATCCAAATTTCCTAGCAATCGTACATCATCGTAGAGCAATTCTTGCCGTCCTATTTTGAGTGATAAGTGCTCAAAAGCCTTGTTTTTGAAGGAGGTATCGCTTGCGTTGGCCAGTATGATTTCGCCCCAAGCCTCGTGTAAAAACAACTTTGAGCCATCGGCGTTGTTGATTGAAGAGGCATCTTGCCCCCATACCCTTACATCCCGGATATTGACCCCAAAAGTAAGCCTATCCCACCGATACCCAAAGTTCAAACTCGTTCTTTGGGAGGTAAATGCCGCCGCTTTAGTACCCAACTTGGCTAAGTTTCCGAGGCCGTCTCTTACCTCTGTGCGGGTTCTCACTTGCCCTTGTAGGCTCATTTGAGCCTGGGTAGATTTGACCAGCGAGAATGTGAAAAGAAGTATCGTATACGATTGTACGTATAACAATTTTTTCATAAGTTTGTACGGTTTTAAGTTAATCCCTAATTTAAGACTTCACAATACCCCGCCAGAACCGCCATTCTGCGGGGTTTTCTTTTTCCTTCCTAATAGGCGTCCGCCAACGCTATTGGAAGTTTACGTAAGAGCTACCAGCGTATATAAGGTGGGTGATTTTGTTTCTTTAAAAAATACTATTTATATAGAGTTTTATTGATTTTAAATAGATTTTTCAAAATGAGTCAATCAAAAAATATAGTTTTTCAAAACAAGGTTATAGAAAAAGTTTATATATTTACTATTGCTCTTATCAAAATAAAATTCTTATCTGAGGGTTGCTTAAAAATTTTACTTAAAAGTATGCCAGAAATGTATATTTGCAAAATTTTAGTTGATATATTTACGTGTAAAATCAAATATTCTTTATTTTTTATAAATCTTTCTTTGAAATATCGCTGTTTTGAGTGTAGAAAGTGCGTAAATGACTAATTTTAGTTTTTGTAAACTAAGTAATTTTTAAGTAATTGTGACTACTATCGATTTCGCTATAAAATACAATTTGGACTCCCCCCTAGCTAGAGGAATCAAGCAAGTGGGCATAGGAAAGCATGGAAGCAAACCCCTCGCACCAGAGCTTGTGGAAGAATGTTTGCAAGAGCTAAAGCAAGGGCATTGTCATCCTTTACAAAAAGGGGCCTTCTTTGGAGCGTTGATGATGAAAGGTCCTACCGATGCAGAGCTGAAACTAGAAACCTACATAGGAAGACATGCCTTTTCCAATCCGGTGTTTTTTTTAAATAAGCTTTGCCCTGATTTGCCCCAAAATATGTTTCCGATTGGCGTGAAACTACTAAGTGGAAAATCACTACAAGTATCTGAAGCGCATCAACTAGGCGATTTTTTATTGTCTGATGAGCCTTGCGAAACTTTTAAAGGAATGGCGGTGAGTATTCTTCGAGTACGCTATGAAACCAACGACGAATACGAAGGACTGCATGAGGCAGTCATGAGTACTTATACGCCCGGTTTTCAGCGCCGTGTCAAAACAAAGTTTCCGATTATTCAATTGGCCGAGCCCTTCGACGGTGTGGAGCATTCTTACATGATTACGCCGTTGTTGGCTTATTTTTTTCAGGAACGCAACTACAATGCAGTGACGGCGCTAGGGCGTTCTTCTGGCCCTAAATATAAATTTAACTCCCACGATTTGTATCTTTATTTAGGAAGTTGGCTTCTGGCCGACAACCACGAATTATTGGAGATGAATCCTACGTTTGGGTGGGTTTTGGACCAAAAATCGCTTTCGCCTGCCCTTGATCAATGGGTAGAGCGCCGCCGAACTACCTTGAAAAGACCGTTTTTGGCTACGCTCGAAAAAGTACTTAATCCCTGTGGCGCTCGTATTTTGGTTACTTCAGTATTTCATATCACTTATCAGATGAAAATGGCTGAGCTTGCACTTATGGCAGGTTTTGACGGCGTAATGGTGCTTAAACGAGGCTTAGAAGGGAGCTTGGCTCCTTCTACCTCCAAAGCAAGTGGGCTACTGTGTGCGGTACGTAATGCCAACAATCATTTGTTTTTTACGCGATTGGAGCATGATTTTCCCGCTTTTGCGGCTTATCGTACGGAGACTGATGACGAAATCGAAAATCCTACCGCCGAAATCAATGCGACTTTGATTAGAAAATACCTTCATAATGGGCGTACCAACTATCATGATTTTGATAATAGAGTAGGATATGCTAGAGCCTTGTATATGAGAGGGTTGGACTGGATTGAAAGTCAGATAGGCTACTGAAATAAGACGCTGTCGGCGCTTAGAGCGCCAACAGCCTCAGAAATACTATTTATTGACGAAAGCTTTTGCTAATCCATCCGCCACCTACTACATCATCGCCTTCATAAAAGACCGCAGCTTGTCCTGGCGCAATCGCACTTACGGGTTCTTGAAAGAGAACCTTGATACGGTCGTCGGCTTCTTGGACAATAGTGGCAGGGGCACCTTCGTGTTTGTATCGTACTTTGGTGATGGTATCCAAAGAGTCATCAATACGAGCGTATTTTTGAAGATTGAGCTTTGAGACGTACATACCCTCTCGTTCGAGGTCTTTGTCGCGCCCAAGTACTACTTCGTTGGTATCTTTGCGGATTTCGGTCACAAACACTGGATATCCCAATGCGATGCCAAGTCCTTTGCGTTGACCGATTGTATAAAAAGGATAGCCTTCATGTTTTCCTACGACGGTTCCGTCTTGCAACACATAGTTGCCCCCCGCTACTTGACTTTCAAGATCGGGCAAGCGGCGTTTGAGAAAGCCCCGGTAGTCGTTGTCAGGAACAAAACAAATCTCATAGCTCTCCGATTTGTTGACCAAATCCATAAAGCCCCGTTCTTTGGCCATTTCACGAATTTCGGTTTTTCTTAAATGCCCTAGGGGTAGTTTGGTGCGAGCCAAGCTTTCTTGAGATACTCCCCACAGTACGTAGCTTTGGTCTTTCCAAGTATCAATTCCTTTGGATACCACATAGCGATTATTTTCTTGCCGTACGTGGGCGTAATGGCCGGTGGCAATATATTCACAATCTAGGCGGTCGGCGCGGCGCAGCAGGGCGTCCCATTTGATGTGAGTATTGCAAAGCACGCAAGGATTAGGGGTGCGACCTTCGAGGTATTCGCCCGTAAAATGATCAATGACATAGTCACCAAATTCGTTACGAATATCCAAAATGTAATGAGGAAAGCCCAACTCGACGGCCACCGTACGGGCATCGTTGATAGAGTCGAGAGAGCAGCAACCTGTTTCTTTTTTGGAGCCGCCGCTACTAGCATAGTCCCAAGTTTTCATGGTCATGCCGATAACTTCGTAGCCTTGTTCGTGGAGGAGGACAGAAGCGAGAGAGCTGTCGATGCCGCCACTCATGGCGACCAAAATGCGTCCGTGTTTGCTCATAATTGTATCTGACCGAGGTTCAAAGCCTCGCGATGTTTGGTTTGATATGTATTGATTTGTATTTATATTTGCTGATTATCAGCACTTTGTGTTTTCAATAAAATCAGGATAAAACAAGAGTTGTTGTACCTATGTTGTACCAATTTTTTTTATATTTGTAATAGATTACAGTTGAGTGTTAGTATGGGCTAACAATTTTTCTTTAAAATCAATTCACTCTATCCTGATAATTTTATGGCGTCCTCTTTGAAAGCTGTCTTGCGAAAAAAAGCCAATCAGGATTGATACTGTCACAAATAACTGCTGAATTTGTGACAAAAACAGGGACATTTTTTTATACAAAACCGTGAAAAACAAAGCAATATATCGACAAAGTTAAGACCAAAAGGCAAATTTGTATTTTCTGATGATTTTGCAAACTATGACTCCACTTAAACTATATGCTAACCTTCAAGAAAAATCCAAATAAAGCAGGCATTCTCAATCGTGATTAGAGACTTTGAGAAAGGATTCTATTTATATGTAAAAGGGAGGCCGAGAAGCCTCCCTTTGTGTATACGATAAAAATTAGTTTACACCATAGCCCCTACTCGCTCCAAAAGCTTTTTGGTAGCCTTGATACCGTCATATTCTGAAGTTACATTTCCTTCATACTCAATCCCAATAATACCTTTGAAACCAGCCTCTTTCACAATTTTGAGCAAACGAGCATAATCCATTTTAGCTTCGTTGCCTTTTTCATCAAAATCGTTGGTTTTGGCGCTTACTCCTTTGGCAAAAGGCATGAGTTCTTTCACGCCTTTATAGCGGTCATACTCTTCTACGCATTTGCCACCCCATTCGCTGTTATCGCTACGTTTTACACAAAAGTTACCAAAATCGGGTAGCGTCCCTACATTTGGCATGTTGATTTGCTTCATCACTGCCGAGAGCCATTGTCCATCAGAAGAATATCCTCCATGATTTTCGACAATCACATTGATACCGACAGGTTTGGCAAATTCCCCCAATTTCCCTAATCCGTCCACGGCAGCTTTGGCCACTTCTTCGGCAGAGCCTTTCCCAAACGAATTGACCCGAATGGTTTTACACCCTAAATATTTGGCACATTCCACCCATTTTTTATGATTCTCGACTGCTTTGTTACGCACGGTGGCATCAGTTTCGGCAAGACCGCCTTCTCCGTCAATCATAATGAGGTGATTCTTCACATTGTTGTCTTTACAACGCATCAGCAACTCATTAAGATAAGCCGTATCCTTGGCCTTATCTTTAAACATTTGATTGACGTATTCGACAATTCCGATGCCAAATTCTTTGCGAGCCACCACGGGAAAATCTAAATTGGTCAGTTTTTTTTCGTTGAAAATAGTCTTGTGTAAAGACCACTCTGCCAATGAAATTTCAAACCAAAGTTTTTGGGGCTCGGCGGCAAAAATTTCGGGAGAAAGGGCAGCCATGCCAGCCAATGCTCCTAAGTCTTTGATGAAAGTGCGGCGATTACTCATGTGTTAAGGTTATGTTTTAATTTATGATTGTTGACCCCGAATAAGTTGAAGTAGCAAATTCATTCCTTTTTGTAACTCTGCTTGCCCAGCCGTGACATCATGTCTAAACTCAGCAAACATGAGCCCTTGGCCATCTACCTTAGTTTCTAGTCTATCTACTTTAGTTTCTAGTCTATCTACCTTAGTTTCTAACTTATCCACTTTGATTTCCAGCCTATCTACTTTGGTTTCTAAAGAGGCTACTGCTACTTTCAAACTCGCAATGTCAATTGAATTTGAAGCTACTTTAAGACTCAGATGGGCTACTTCTTCCGCGATTCTGTCTTGTTTTTTTAATATCTCAGACACGATTTCTTCTAGCTGAGATAAACGTTCTTTCTCGGTCATATAGTATTACTTTTTAATGCAATTAACAAAAGAAATCTCTCAACCCAAAATCTATTTTTTGCCTACATACCGCTCAAAAAACTCATAAATACGGAGCATTCTATCAATCCGTTGACGAGGATTTCCGCTACGGCTGAGTTCGTGTGTGCCACCGGGCATTCTTACATATTCTACTTCGCGACCTAGTATTTTTAGGGATTTATACATCATTTCGCTCTGAATCACCCCCGTACGAAGGTCGTTTTCGCCATGTTTGATAAGCAATGGTGTTTTTATTTTGTCCACAAACGTATAAGGCGAATTGGCATCCATAGAGGTTTTTGCTTCTTTTTCCCAAGGATACCCTCCAAAGTACCCCGGTACCAAACGCCACGCGTTGCCCTCTCCCATGAAGGTGGTCAAATCGTACACTCCACGCTGCGCAAAAGCAGCCTTAAAACGGCTATCGTGCGCTACAATCCACGCCGTAAGATAACCTGCATAGGAGCCTCCCGTAATCACCTGTCGCGACGTATCGGCCCAAGCCTCTTTGGCAGCTTCAGTACAAGCCCGGAGCACGTCGTCGGCAGGGCCAGTCCCCCAATCTCGATAGTTGGCTCTCATAAACTCTACCCCGTAGCCTCCTGAGCCCCGAGGATTGGCATAGACAACCCCATACCCTTGCGCACAAAAAAACTGAAACTCATGCCACATAGAAGCTTCTCCAGGCCCCCACATTGCAGTAGGTCCACCGTGCATATTGAGTAACAAAGGGTATTTTTTTCCCGCTTCCGCAAACGTTGGTTTCATAATCCAATACTCAATCGTCTGCCCTTTGTCATTTTTAAAAGTATGTTTTTCGGGCATACTTAAAGCTTTTTTTGCTACCCAATCGTTGTGAGAAGATAGCTTGGTCGCATTTTTAATCAATATATCTGATACATACAGCTCTGAAGGGTTCAACACTTCTGTTTTGGCAAATACAACTTTATTGGCTACCAAATCAAAGTCTGTAATACCACTTTCAAAATCTGAGAGTTGTTCTACTTTATCAAGTGTAGGCACTGCTCTAAAAACAGGGACACCGCCATTGGAAGAAGCCGTAAAGTAAACATACGCTACTTTTCCTACCTCTTTTTTGCTTTTAGGAAAAGTTAAGGTCACCCATTTGAGATTTCCCGCCGAACGGTCAAATGAATTGATAGTATATTTTGAATTCGAGGTTTTAAGATTCAAAAATCCCAAATGACCTTGGTCGAGGGTGGCTGGTTTGACAGGAGCTTGTGAAGTAATAAACGCCAACCACTGTCCATCGGGTGAAGGCGTAGGTTGTCCAAAGTTTCTACCTTTTTCTGCCAAAACTGTACGAACATTGCTACCGTCAGCATTCATGATACAAATACGGCTTTCAAGGTCTCTATCGGGATGCACCAAGCTATCGGCGCGAGTTGAAAACCAAATAGATTTGCCATCGCCAGACCACGTAGCTCCTCCATAAGAATAAAAACCCTTGGTGAGCGCCGTTGGCTTAGCGCCTTCTTTGACTTCTACTACCATCAAATGCGAAAAACTCAGGTCTTGGCCCGCAGCGGCTTCGCCCTGAAAATTGAGGCGATTGATTACTTTTGCTTTTTTATCTTCTACGTCTTTGTCGAGATAAGCCCTGATTTCTTCTATACTTCCGTCAGGATTGGGCTTGGCGGTATTTTTCTTTAAAAATTCATTTTTGCCAAAACCCGCTTTTTCCAAACTCCAAACAGGAGCGCTTTGAGATGGATTAAGAGTAGAATCACCCATCAAAGCTGCAAAATTGAGACTTGTAGAAAATAAAATTTTACTACCATCGGGCGAAAATTGAGGTGCTGAGGCACCGTGTTTATAATCCGTGAGCTGCCATGCTTCTCCCCCATCGAGAGGCATTACAAAAACTTGAGATTTACCTTTGACAGCCCGCACAAAAGCGATGCTTTTTCCGTCTGGACTCCATACGGCCTGGCTAGCGCTTTCGGTGCCACGCGTAATAGCGCGCGGCGGAGTTTTGGTCTCTAAATCTACCAACCAAAGATGTGTACGATATTCGTATTCAAACGGCTCAGTAGCCGATTCGGTAGTAGTGACAGTATAAACGGCACGCTTTCCATCGGGTGATAGCACCACCCCTCCTACTTGTTTGATTTTGGTCAAATCTGAGGCAACTATTTTCTCTTTGTTTTGGGCAACACTTCCTAAAGTGAGCGAAATAAGGACGATAAAGGAGTAAATGGTTTTTAGGTAGCTTTTAAAAATCATTGTCTTTAGGGGTTTGTTGATTTATCCCCTAAAGTAAGCACTTTTCTAGTTTTGACAATAATCAACCGTTTTCGCGTTACCTTTGTAATCACATACGTACATAGTTCACCCAGAAAATCAATTGATATGCGAAACGTAAAAGTTGGTTTAGTGCAGATGAGTTGCACGGCCGATGTTGACCATAATTTAGCAAAAGCCATTGCCAAAACCCGCGAAGCTGCCGCCCAAGGCGCCCAAATTGTGTGTTTGCAAGAGCTGTTTAAGTCCCTTTATTTTTGTGATGTCGAAGACCACGCCAACTTCAGTTTGGGTGAATCTATCCCCGGCCCTACTACTGATACGCTTAGTGACTTGGCAAAGGAATTGGGGATTGTCATCATTGCATCATTATTTGAAAAACGTGCACCCGGATTATACCACAATACCACCGCAGTATTAGATGCCGACGGCACGTACCTTGGCAAGTACCGCAAAATGCACATCCCCGACGACCCTGGCTATTATGAGAAATTCTATTTCACACCCGGAGATTTAGGATACAAAGTATTCAATACAAAATTTGGAAAACTAGGTGTTTTGATTTGCTGGGACCAATGGTATCCTGAAGCTGCTCGTATCACAAGTTTGATGGGGGCAGAGATTTTGTTTTACCCCACTGCTATCGGCTGGGATACCAACGAGCAAGACCCTAGTATCAATGTAGAGCAATACAATGCTTGGCAAACCATTCAGCGAAGTCATTCGGTGGCCAATGGAGTCTACGTAGTGTCTGTCAATCGGGTAGGGCGCGAAGCCGATCAACAATTTTGGGGAGGGTCTTTTGTATCAAACCCATTTGGTAGCCTCCTATATCTTGCTTCTCACGACCAAGAAGAAATAAAAGTAGTAGAACTAGATTTGGACAAAACCGAATATTATCGTACCACTTGGCCCTACTTGCGCGACCGCCGCATCGATAGCTATCAGCCTATTACTAAGAGACTTATTGATGAATAACCATAAAAAATGGGGTGTTTGTACACCCCATTTTTTATCATTTATGTCTTTCTTTCAACACATCCACAATATCGTCCAAATCCATCCCTCTGTGCTCTAGCAAAATAAGATAGTGAAAAAGTAAATCGGCTGCCTCATTTTTGAAAAGCTCGTCGTTGGTATCTTTGGCTTCAATCACCAATTCTACGGCCTCTTCTCCCACTTTTTGAGCGATTTTATTGACTCCTCTTTTAAACAACTTACTAGTATAAGATGCTTCGGAAGGGTTGTTTTTACGGTCGCGAATGATTTGTTTTTGTAAATAATTCAAAAATGGAGCTTTCCCTTCATTTTTTTCAAAAAAGCAAGTATCTGCTCCCGTATGACAAGTAGGCCCGATAGGATGCGCTTTAATAAGAATCGTATCTTGGTCGCAGTCTACCAAAACTTCTTTCACTTCTAAGAAATTACCTGAAGTCTCCCCTTTGGTCCACAAGCGTTGTTTGCTTCTACTAAAAAAAGTTACTACCGCTTCCTGCTGCGTTTTGGCAAGCGCCTCTTGGTTCATATATCCGAGCATAAGTACTTTGCCAGTTTCATAGTCTTGAATCACGGCAGGTACCAATCCATCGGGAGATTTTGTAAAGTCGATTTGCATTGAATTGATATTTGACACTCAACGCTGACAACCGAACTCTTCAAGAGAAATTCAACTGCCAGCGTTGGGGTCTATTTAAGTATAGTTTACTAAGAATTAATTGCCGAAACTTGCGTATAAGCGTACATCATCTAGCATGATTTCGTCGCCGCACATGATTACCAAACGCTCAATAACGTTGCGAAGTTCGCGAACATTTCCTGTCCATGGCAAAGATTTTAGATACTGCATCGCATCAGGCAGGATTGTTTTGGGTACGCCACCATATTCCTGCGAAACATCATACAAAAACTTTTCGGACAGCAAAGAAATGTCTTCTCTTCTTTCGGACAAAGGTGGTACATGGATAGGGATGACATTGAGACGGTGGTACAAATCTTCCCTAAAACCTCCCTCCGAGATTTCTCGTTTGAGGTCTTTGTTGGTAGCAGCAATCACCCGCACATTTATTTTTATTTCTTTGTCTCCTCCTACCCGAGTGATTTTACTTTCTTGTAAAGCCCTCAACACTTTGGCTTGCGCTGATAAACTCATATCACCAATTTCATCCAAGAAAAGTGTACCTCCGTCGGCTTGTTCAAATTTGCCAATACGCTGCTTTACAGCCCCCGTAAAAGCGCCTTTTTCGTACCCAAAAAGCTCACTTTCAATCAATTCGCTTGGAATAGCGGCGCAGTTTACCTCAATTAAAGGCTTATTGGCCCGATTGCTCCGTTCGTGGATTTGTTTAGCAACCATCTCTTTTCCAGAACCATTGGCACCCGTGATAAGTACCCTTGCTTCGGTAGGAGCTACCCGCTCGATCGTTTCTTTCACTTTCCGAATTGGGGCAGATTCTCCCACAATTTCATTGATTTTGAAAATTCGTTTTTTCAAATCAACGGTTTCTGCTACCAATTTCGATTTTTCGATGGCATTTCGTACCGAAACCAGCAAACGGTTCAAATCTGGGGGTTTGGTGATAAAATCATAGGCTCCACGCTTGGTAGCTTCTACCGCATTTTCGATGTTACCATAAGCAGATATCATAATAAACTGCGTGGGGCGGCCTGCTTCTCCTGATTTGAGAAGTACTTCTAGTCCCTCAAGCTTAGGCATTTTAATGTCACAAAGAGCCACATCATAATGATTCTTTAAAATCATACTGAGCCCTTCTTCTCCATCTTTAGCCTCTTCCACCTCATAATCTTCATACTCTAAAATATCACGCAATGCCGCACGGATGCTTTTTTCATCATCCACAATTAGGATTTTTGCCATCTATATTTTGGTGAATTAATCGTTAATCATTAATCACTCAAGAGTTAATAGGCTCATTCAAAAAGGTATATATTATGAGTCGTTTTGTAAGATAACTATTAACTTTTAACTGAAATAAACACTTAATTGGGGCAAATTTAGCAAACCAACCGCGAAAATTACGCGAAAGAATTCAGCTTTTACAAATTATTTCTCCTATTTATGAGATATTTTTTCCATTTTTTATTCAAATCGGTAACTGTATCGTTTTGTGATTTTCTTCTTTTTCATTTTTTCCACCGAAACTACCATTTTAATATCTTCCAAAGGGCGATCTGCGCGGTCGCGAGGGCGGCTCGCGATACTATCTATCACTGCCATACCACTTATAACCTGCCCAAATACCGTATACCCTCCATCTAAATGAGGAGTACCTCCCACGGTTTTATAGGCTTCTTTTTGCGGTGGTGTTGGTATACGCCCTCCCCGTCTCAATTGGGCATCTAGGGTAATTTCGTCCATTATCTTGCCTTGTACGATATAAAACTGACAAGCCGATGATTTTTTTTCGGGGTTGTTGTCGCGGGCAGCAGCCAATGCCCCTTTTTGATGAAACAACTCAGGACGAAACTCGGCCGGAATTTTCTCTAGATTTCCTCCTCCGCTTCCTAGGCGTTCGCCGGGAGCGGCATTTCGTGAATTAGGGTCACCTCCCTGAATCATAAATCCCTCAATTACTCTGTGAAACAAGAGATTATCATAAAATTTTTCTTCTACAAGTTTTATGAAATTTTGTTTGTGAAGCGGGGTTTGATCATGTAAAATTGCTTTCATTTCCCCATAGGGCGTCTTGAAAGTGATTAAATAATCTTTTTTAGATTTTTTCTGGGCAAAAGAATCAATACAAATGACCAGCAGAAAGAATAAGTAAAAGGGTCTCATTACGCTTTGGCATTATTTTTTCACGAAATTGCAATCAAAAAAATTGTTTCCCAAATTCCCCACACTTCCGTGAACAAGCGCAAAATTTTTAACGACCCCGTTTACGGTTTCATCAGCATACCGTCTGATTTCTTATTTGACCTCATTGAGCATCCTTTTTTTCAAAGGCTGCGCCGCATTCGTCAGCTAGGCATGGCTGAGCTTGTATATCCAGGGGCCTTGCATACCCGTTTTCATCATGCTTTAGGAGCGATGCACCTGATGACTCAGGCTTTGAGCACATTAAGAGGCAAGGGACATTTGATTTGGGACGCCGAATGGGAAGCGGCTCATATTGCGATTTTGTTGCACGATATTGGCCACGGCCCTTTTTCTCATGTCCTCGAAAAAACCCTCCTCAATGGTGTAGCACATGAGTACCTCTCTCTGGAAATTATGAAAGAACTCAACCGACAAACAGACGGACGGCTAGATTTGGCAATTCAGATGTTTGAAGGAAGTTACCCTAGGCAATTTTTTCACCAACTTGTATCAAGTCAGCTTGATATGGATCGCATGGATTACCTAAACAGAGATTGCTTCTTCACGGGAGTAGCCGAGGGGGCTATTGGTACGGAGCGAATCATCAAGATGTTTGATATTGTAGACGACCAATTGGTGATAGAATCAAAAGGGATACTAAGTATCGAAAATTTCCTTAATGCTCGCCGATTGATGTATTGGCAAGTATATCTTCACAAGACCTCTATCTGTGCAGAAGTAATGCTCATTCAGGCTATCACACGCGCTCGTGAATTGGCGATGAAAGGTGAGGCTATTTTTGCGCCGCCTCATTTTGCTATTTTTCTTACTCAAAATATCACGTTCCAACGCTTTCAGGAAAATGTCGAATATCTAAACGCTTTTTTACAAATTGATGATTACGATGTTTGGTCATGCATTAAAATTTGGGCGCAGCATTCTGACTTCGTACTATCGACTATTTGTCAGAGGATATTAGACCGGAAATTGTACAAAATCCAGTTTAGTAATCACCCATTTGATGAAAATTATCTCTTAAGTATCTCTGCTCAACTCCACGAACAAGGTATTGAAGCACAGCTACACCCTTATTTTATGGTGCAGGGTCAATCCACCAATGCAGCCTATGTATCAAGTAAAGAACATATTTTGATTAAGATGAAAGATGGCAAAGTAAAGGATATTGCGGAGGCATCTGATTTGCCTACTATCAAAGCCCTTAGTAATATTGTCCGAAAGTATTATGTTTGTTGGATGAAACCTCTAACTTTGCACTCTTAAATCAGACCGTATGGAATTTACCGTCAAGCAGATAGCTGGACTGCTCGGAGGAGAAATAGAAGGAGACGAAAATCTGAAAGTCAATCAGTTAGCGAAAATTGAGGAAGGAAAAGCTGGTGCTATTTCTTTCTTATCAAATCTCAAGTATGAGCCTTATTTGTACACTACCGAAGCATCAGCGGTTATTATTGATAAGCGTTTTGAGCCTAGACAAGCTATCAAGACTACACTTATCAGAGTTGACAACTCCTATACTGCTTTTACTCAGCTTCTTCAAGTATATGAACAAATCCTTAAAGGAAACAAGCAAGGCATTGAACAACCTTCGTATTTAGGAGAGAATTCGAAAGTAGGAGAAGGGTTATATTTAGGAGCTTTTGCCTATGTAGGTAAAAATTGTACTATCGGGCAAAACGTAAAGATTTATCCTCAAGCTTATATAGGTGACAATGTCCAGATTGGTGACAATTGTGTCATTCATTCGGGAGTTAAAATCTACAACAATTCTATTATTGGGAAAAATTGTGTTTTTTTTGCCAATGCTGTCATCGGAAGCGATGGTTTTGGGTTTGCTCCCCAAACCGACGGCTCTTACAAAACAATTCCTCAACTTGGCAACGTTGTGATTGAGGATAACGTAAGTATAGGAGCTGGGGCAACGGTCGATTGTGCCACTATGGGGTCGACCATCATACGACAAGGCGTAAAAATTGATAATTTGGTGCAAGTAGGCCACAATGTCGAAATCGGCAAACATACAGTGATTGCGGCTCAAGTGGGTATTGCAGGCTCTACTAAAATCGGTGAATGCTGTACTATCGGCGGGCAGGCAGGTTTTGGGGGGCATATTTATGTTGCTAACAAAACCAAAGTAGGAGGTCAATCTGGCGTAAACCGTACTTGGGAAAAAGAAGGATTGTCACTAAATGGTACGCCAGCCATTGAACTCCAAGACAGTTTGCGAGCACTGGCCGTTTTTCGTAAGCTACCTTTGCTTGAAAAAAGAGTATACGAACTAGAGAAAAAAAATCAAGAAGATAAATCATAAGGAATGTTGAACATTAAACAACAAACCATCGAAAAATCCGTGTCGGTATCGGGTGTAGGCTTACACACAGGTGTTTCCGCCACGATGACCTTTCTTCCCGCACCTATCAATCACGGATACAAATTTCAACGCATCGATTTAGAAGGTCAGCCTATCATCGACGCCGATGTTGACAATGTAGTAGATGTATCTCGCGGTACCACACTTGAACAAAACGGAGCACGGGTATATACCGTGGAGCATACCCTGGCGGCCCTAGTGGGTCTTCAAATCGACAATGCGCTTATCCAACTCGACGGACCCGAACCTCCCATCATGGATGGTAGCTCTATCAAGTTTGTCGAAGCTTTAAGAGATGCGGGCATTGTGGAGCAAAACGCCTCTCGAAATTATTTCGAAATACCAGAACCTGTTCGGTATATCAATGCTGAAAAAGACATTGAGATGGTAGCCCTTCCTCTTAATGACTACCGACTCACTGTGATGGTTGACTACAATTCGAAGGTAATCAGTAGCCAACACGCCTCTCTCAACGATATCACAACCTTCTCTCGTGAAATAGCTTCCTGCCGCACCTTCTGTTTTTTGCATGAGCTAGAAGCACTCTATAAAGCCAATCTCATCAAAGGAGGAGATTTGACCAATGCTATCGTCATCGTAGACCGAGATGTAGAAGAAGGCGAACTAGATTATTTGTCTCAATTGTTGAACAAACCCAAAATTGGGGTTAACAAAAATGTGGGCATTCTTAACAATCTAGAACTACATTATCCTAACGAAATGGCCCGCCATAAACTCCTCGATGTAGTTGGAGATTTGGCATTGGTAGGGCGCCCCATCAAAGGTCAAATTTTAGCTGCTCGCCCTGGGCACGCTGCCAATGTAGCTTTGGCTAAGAAAATCAAGAAACTGGTTCAATCTTCTAAAAGCCATGTGCCCCACTATGACCCCAAAGTAGCTCCAGTGATGGATTTGAAGCGTATTTGCGAGCTTCTACCTCACCGATATCCGTTTTTAATGATTGATAAAATCGTTTATATGGATGAAAACAGCGTAGCCGGTTTGAAAAATGTCACCATGAACGAACCCTTCTTTACGGGTCATTTTCCAAACAATCCAGTCATGCCAGGAGTTTTACAGATGGAAGCAATGGCACAAACGGGCGCTATTTTGGCTCTTAGTTCTCAACCCGACCCCGAAAACTATTGGCCTTTCTTGGCAGCTATCGAAAATTGCCGCTTCCGTCGCAATGTCGTACCTGGTGATACTGTCATATTCAAATGTGAATTTACGGCACCTATCAAACGGGGCATCGTCAAAATGCACGGGGCAGGTTATGTAGCTGGCCAACTTGTTTGCGAAGCTGATATGACCGCGAGCTTAGTTAGAAAAAAATAATATAAGGATTAACAACCCCTCAAGTTTATGGTAAAACTACTGCTGTAAACTTAATCTTATGAATTACTGATCCAAAGAATGATTCAACCACTTGCATACATACATCCTGAAGCAAAAATCGCTCATAATGTAGTCATTGAACCCTTTGCGATTATCCACAAAGACGTCGAAATCGGTGAAGGTAGCTGGATAGGCTCGCATGCCGTTATCAATGAAGGATCCCGAATCGGAAAAAATTGTAAGATTTTTTCAGGTGCCGTCATCTCCGCTATTCCTCAAGATCTCAAATTTAAAGGCGAATACACAGTTACCTATATTGGTGATAATACAACTATCCGAGAATATGTGACCATCAGCCGAGGGACCGAAGAGTATTGGAAAACCGAAATAGGCGCCAACTGCCTCATTATGGCCTATGCCCACGTAGCCCACGACTGCCGTATTGGCAACAATTGTATCATTGGCAATACAGTTCAGCTAGCAGGGCATGTTCATATTGGTGATTGGGCGATTATAAGTGCGGCAAGTTTGATTCATCAATTCAGCAAAATTGGTGCTCATGCTATGGTATCTGGCGCATCTTTAGTAAGAAAAGATGTACCACCTTTCACCAAGGCAGCCCGAGAACCTCTCTCATACGCTGGTGTCAACTCCATCGGTCTAAGAAGAAGAGGATATAGCAATCAACAAATCAATGAAATTCAGGAGGTGTACCGCTATATCTATTTGAGAGGCCTCAACAATACAGAAGCTTTAGAGCAGATTGAAATTGAGTTGCCTTCTTCTATCGAACGGGACGAAATCGTTAATTTTATTCGTAATTCAGAAAGAGGTATCATCAAAGCGCCTAACAGTAGTCATTCTGACGCTAACGACGATTAAAAATAGATGCTTTCTTATCCCAAAATCCCCAACAGAAGCTTTGACAGCGTCGTTGGGGATTTTTTTATGTAGAGGACATAAAACAATGGAGAGCTATCTCCTAACGTTATTGTTTTATTACCAAAAATTGTAACATTTCAATAAGAGCTACTTAATTTTGTAACCAACTGAATGTACTGAGGCATGTTAAGAATTAAATAAGCTCACTTTCAACTACTTCTGGCTTTAGAAACTTTTTAGAGCTTTCTACCAAAACACCATTCTAAACTACTAATCCTTATGATAAATTATTTTTACTTACACCATATCACCCCCAAACATTTTAATGCTGCCAAACTTTATGTTAAAATATGAGTTTGAATCAGCAGAATTAAACCAAGGTTTCAACCTTTTTAATTTTAATGTTTCATGAAATATTGGTGGTGTTTTTGGTGGATAAGTATCGGAGCAATGTGGATACCTAAAGTCGTTAGAGCTGACGACAATGAACGGTATTTAGCCGTTTTGCTACTTAATCTTGACCGTAGAAACGACGTCGATTTGGACATACTCGAAGATGCCGTCAAAGCCGGCTGCAACGCCGTCCATCTTACTATTCATTGGGACCAAGTATATCCCAGCATTTCGTCGCAGCCCGACTGGCAAAAGTACGATGCCCAGATTGCACTAGCCCAAAAATTGGGGGTCAAGATTGCGCTAAGAATTTATTTAGGACGTAATGAGGGACGAATTCAGGGTTTTTGGACCGCAGACCAACGACAGCATGACCAACAAGGCAAACCCTTAGTGGCGGGCTATGCAAGCACCTTTTTCTCCTATGCCCATCGCCCTTCGGTAGAAAAAGCGCGCGAGTTTATCAAAGAAGTATGCCAACGCTACGTTGAGCTTCAAAAGCAAGGCAAAATATCTTGGGTCTCCGTGTGCTCTACTCCTACCCAAGAAACAGGCTATTATCACGAAAACAACCCCAACGGCAGCCCCTACGCTACGGTATTTGACTATTCCCCTTCGATGAAAGACGAGTTTAAAATCTGGGCAAGCAGGAAGTATCAAAAAATCGCTCGTTTGAATGTAGCTTGGCAAACTCAATACAATGGTTTTGAAGAGGTTGTGCCTCCTACTTCTCTCAAAAACCGAGACCAGATATTTTGGGGAGATGCAGGCAAAGATTGGTATGTTTTTAGACATGCTATTTTCAAGCAATTTATTGAACAAACTACCCAAACCATCAAATCGGTACATCCTCACTATCGGGTTATTACAGATTTTGGTTCTGTTTTTGATCAGCTGAGTACAGTTTGTGGAAGTTTGGCATTTCGGGACTTAAATCTTACCACCGATGGCGTCAAAATCAACGATGACGTACACTATGACCACCGTTTTTCAATCGATGTTTTGAGGAGCAATGTATTACCAGGGCAATGGGTTCTGAACGAAGTTTTCCCAGATTTCAGACAAGGCCAAGAGCCAGTTGTCAAACAGATTGACGAGAATTTTGCCCACGGTGCCCGCTGGATTAGTATCGTGATTGGGACTCGGAATATTTTAGAGCAAATGCGCCCTATCATTCAAAAAGCCGTTCCTAAATGGTTACAAGTTCCCTTTACGCCGCCCCAAGCTAAGTCCTTCATGACTTATAACCTGTCTCAGGTGTTAGAGTTTGGGTATTTCAGTGGGGGAGTCTACAGCGAATGGAGCAACAAAGCAGGACCAGCGTCTAATCGTCAGCCCGTCGAAATTCGGATGGTAGAAGACCTGCTCGCTGATTCGCTCAGAGGTTCTATCAATAGGCACCCATTCGTCAAAAATGCCCTTCCGACCAAAACCATAAGAGTAAATAGTTCTTTTTCTTACAAACTTAGCTCAGAAGTATTTGGAGATTTGGATGGACTGATTAGTAGCGTAGAGGCTATTAATTTACCCAATTGGCTTTCGTTTCAAGGAGGAGTTTTTAGGGGAATTCCTCCTCAGATTGGGACTTATAGTTTTACACTAAAAGCTACCGACGACGATGGTGCTAGCATTGAGACCCCTTTTACCATCATGGTCAACGAAGTAGGAGTTCTCAATCGCCCTCCTACTGTTAAAAAACCATACCCCGAAGCGATTGGACTCTACAAGCAGCCGCTGATTTTCACCATAAAAGATAGTATTTTTATGGATAGCGATGGCTTCATAAGTCGGATTGAAATAGAAGGACTACCCCCATGGGCTCAATACCGAAACGGCGAAATCCGAGGATTAGCAGATACCGTAGGCGTATACTTAGTGATGCTCCGCGCCTATGATGACGAAGAAGCCATGGTTTCTACGACGCTCAAAATTAGTATTAACTACCCCACTGTTCTTTTTGATTTAATCAAAGCAGGCCGCCCAGGAGAGCGTATTTTACTAAAAAGATTAAGACCAAACGATCGTCTTTTAGAGCATGAGTTACCGCCTTTTATCAATGTTTATTCTTCATGCGACGCTATCTTTGACACCTTCGTATTAGAACTTACTGGAAGTCAATCACGCACAGTGTACACGGATCGTTCTCCTTTTTCACTTTATGAAGGAGATTTAGGCATGCCTGCGATTGCGGGCAAGTATGCTTTGAAGGGTACCGCTTATTTTAAGAAAGACCTTATTGCATCCACTATCTACGAATTTGAAATATTACCCACTGACCCTACCACTCGCCTTCCAACCGAAATCGATGATTGGTCTGTATATCCCAATCCTGCGCTCGACTTTATCAATATCAAATTACCAGTAGGCAAAACCTCTCCCCCTATTCGGCTTGTCAGTTTGCTAGGGGCAGAGATAGGAGTACCTGAAAGAGCTATTTTTAGAAGCGAAGGCTTGATTTCGCTTAATTTACGCCAATTAAAGCTCGCACCGGGTATGTATCTTTTAAAATTACAAACTGAAGATGCCACTTGGCGAACCTTCAAAGTGATAAAACAATAAATATGACTCGCAAAAGCTTTATATACCCTATCAATTTTTGTATCCTAATACTTTTGTGGGGGGCGGTTAGTATACTTGCGCCCAATGTCGTTGCCCAAAACAGTGACCAACAACGCTACGTTGGCCTTCAGCTGCTCAATTTGGACCCTAGTCCCGAAGCCGGTCTGGACATCATTGAGGCTTCTATTCAAAACGGATGTAACCTAGTGGCTCTTACTATTCAATGGGATGAAGTTTATAAAACCGCCACTTCTGCGGGAGATTGGCGACAATACGACCGTCAAATAGAATATATCGCTAAGACCAACGCTAAAATCGCCTTGCGAATCATGGTAAATCGGCTCAGTTACCGATTAGACGGTTTTTGGACTGCCGACGAAACTATGAAAGATGACTTGGGAAGACCTCTCAATGGTGTTTATAGCCGTACTTGCTTTAGTTTTGCCCATCAGCCTACGGTCGAGAAAGCCCAACGTTTTATCCAAGAGGTATGCCAACGCTACAATACTTACCAACAGCAAGGCAAAATTTTGTATGTTTCGTTTGGGAATTTGCCAACCCAAGAATTAGGTTTCTCGCATGAAAATCAATTTGGCAACGATAAAGCCTATCTTGCCTGTTATGATTATTCTACCTCTTCTATCTCAGCCTATCGCCAATGGGCGCAAGCGCGTTACAAAACCATAAATAAGCTGAACTATCATTGCAAAACCAAATTTACGTCGTTTCAGACGCTACTTCCCCCCAATACATCTTATAATCCGCTACCTGCTTTTCGACAAAAATCTGGAAAAGATTGGTATATTTTTTTACATTCTCAACTTAAAACTTTTATCAATACAACCATCGGCAAAGTCAAAGAGATCAACAATAGTTACAAAATCGTCAATGAGTTTGGGACAGTCACCGACGATTTTTCGGCTATGCTTGTATCCTATGCCTTCAAAGATTTAGGCCAACTCGCCGACGGCAACAAAGTACACAATGACCCCTACTATAATCACCGCTGGATTACGGACGTAATGCGCTCAAACTCTACCAATAAGTGGATTCTAAACGAAGTGTTTTACTACTCTCAAACTCCCACGGATCGCTTAATTCGTCAATTTGACGAATGCTTTGAACACGGCTGTAAAATAGTGACTTTTGTAGTAGGAGCAGTAGAGCCTGCGTCAATGCAGCTATTGAGAAACATATCTCAAAAATGGCTCAATGCTCCTCTCAATGCTATTCAGGCTTCTCGCGAGATTCCTTATACCCTCACCGAAGCCTTGGATTTTTCGCTGACCAACAACCAGAAAAAATGGCAGGAACAATATGCACAAAATGCCTCTCCTATCCACATTCCTTTGACCGAAGATATTTTGAGTGAGGAATATTGGCGTCCCTTAGCGGTCAATGTTCCTCCTATCGTATCACAACCAATCGGCAACCGCGCCACCAAACCCAAGAGAAGTTTCAACTATACCTTACCTAAAGAAGTATTTTCGGATCCAGACGGCGAAATTGTCAGAATCGAGGTGCTCGAAAAACCTCAGTGGCTTACCTTCTCCAACGGCGCATTTTCGGGCACTTCTCCTGAACAATTAGGCGACTACCAAATCAAACTTAAGGCTACCGACGATGAAGGCGCAAGTGTAGAAACTACTTTTAAACTTTCGATTGTAAACGTTAACCAAAAACCCATTGTAAAAAATACTATCCCCGACTTTGAGTCACAGCTCGAACAATTAATCTATTATCAATTCTATGGGGATATTTTTGATGACCCTGACGGAACCATCGCCCGAATCCAAACTTTTGGACTTCGCCCGTGGATGACTTTTACCCCCAAAGATTTTTCGGCTTATCCGCGTGAGCAAGGTACTTTTACGATTACATTGAGGGGATATGATGAAGATAGTGCCTTTGTTGAAACTTCATTTAAGGTCAAAATTCTTAATCAGCTACCCATTGTAAAACAACCACTTCCCGTAAAGGACATTGGTATCAATCGGGCTTTTCGCTTCAAAATTCCTACTTCTATGTTTGCTGACCCTGACGGGCAAATCACCCAAATCAAGGCAGTAAACCTTCCTTCGTGGCTTACTTTCGACGCTCCAACTACTACTTTAAGAGGTACTCCTACGCAGCTGGGAGAGTATCGGGTAGGCATTAGAGCTTATGACACCGTGGGAGATTCGGTACAAACCACCTTTGTTATCAAAGTCACAGAGACTGGAACCCTCAATGCACCTCCTATTTTGAGGTACTCTATCCCAAATGCTCAATTGTTTATTACCCAACGATTTAATTATAAAATAGCCGATTCCCTTTTTTATGATACCAACGGGTATGTAGACCGAATAGAAGCACCTAATCTACCCTCATGGCTTACTTTTAAAAACAACGAACTCTCGGGGATTGCCACGACGCCTGGGTTTTTTACGGTCACAATACGAGCCGTAGATGATGACGAAACATCTACTAGCACGACTTTTCAAATAGAAGTAAAACAAGCCAAACTGAGTTTTGAACTCATACAAGCAGGCAAGGTCGGAACACGGGTAAAAATAAGGGATTTAAAAAACAATGATATCTTAACTGAAAATGCCCTCCCTCCGCGTATCACCATTTACGCAAATAGCGAAACCCTCGCGTCAAAAGTAGACTTCTCACTACGTGGGCCGTATCAAAAAAACTTTACCGCTACTCGTTTTCCATTTGCTTTATTTGACGAAGAAACGGGCTTTATGCCCATTGCGGGGCGTTATTTGCTGGAAGCTATCGCCTACAATGACTCTGTCAAGGTTAGTTCCGCCCAAATTTGGTTTACTGTCACTGCCAGCCAAGTTCTCTCCGAGTGGCAAGTCTACCCTAATCCTTTTGAAAGTGTATGTAATATCAAGCTTCCTACGGGAATAGACCCACAACATCTTCAATATCAACTAGTAAGTACTTCTGGCCAAGTGATTAAGTTGAGTGCTAGTGTTATCACCATTGTCGACGATGTCGCTTATATCAACGTAGCTTCTCTAAGCTTGCCATCGGGTACTTATGTTTTAGGAGTCTATGACAAAGAAAAGAAAATAAAGTCGATTAAAGTCCTCAAACGCTAACAAACATTCTTTCTAGAACCAAACTTCCGTAAATGTATGCCCATTAACTAATACATCACTTTTTTTTAATTTTGGCATACTTTTTGAGGGTTAGCAAACTAGATTGCTAACCCATAATATTTACGGACATGATTAAGTTCATCAAAATAGGCATTATTTGGTCTTTGTTCTTTCTTACTTATAATGGATTTTCACAGGTTCCAGGAGATTGCAATAATATTAAGTGCCCTATTATTACTGTCCGAGTAATCAAAGGGGTAGCGCCTCCTCCCCCTGATACTACTACAATTGTACCAAGCCCTTTTATCAACTTAGAAAGTGGATTGTACCCTTTCAATACAAACATCGATTTTTTATCATCGACAGTACAAAAAAACATCAGTACTAATAATACAACCTTAATAACAGAATACAAATGGGATTATGAGTCCGATTGGAATACAGGTGAACAGACAAAATTAAAAAAATCAGGGACTCTTTCTGTACGAAATAGGATAGGGAACAAAACCTCTGAAATCAAAACTTTCAACTTCAATATTTATTATAATAAAGTAATAATTGCAGGAAACAGTATAACCCAACATGGCCCATACGAACCTATAGGTTGGACTGGAGACTGGGGAATGGCCGCTTCTGCTGCTGACAAAGATTATAAATCTATTTTAGAAAACTATCTTAAAATCAATAACCCTAGTCTTACTACAAGGGTATTTCCTACCGCTCGTATCGAACACGATTTTCTTAATTATGACTTTGAACAAGCTGAAAAAGATTTTGGAGATAGTTTTAGAGAAAGTGATTTAGTCATCATTCGCTTAGGCGAAAACAACAAAGATTGGCAAATTCCGGGTAGTACTTACAAATCCGTTATGATTAGATACATCAATATGATAAAGCAGCATCCTAATGCGCGAGTTGTGATTACGAGTACATTTTGGCGAGATTATCCCAATACAGATGCCGTCTTAAGAGAGATTGCCCTCGAAAATGGCTATGATTGGGTAAGTTTGGAAGCAATTGGCAACGATAGCACTAACTACGCCTACGGCCTTTTCACCAATGCAGACGTAGCACGACATCCAAACGATAAAGGTATGAAAGCAATTGCCGATGCCATATACGAAAAAGTTAAGTAAATAATCATTGGTACATTTTACTTTTATAAGTAAATAGGCGATTATTAAATCTTATCACGCTGACATAAAGGCAAATACCTCTATCATATCAACGTGTAAAATCTTTGATTAATATGCCTAATGTGAATTTTTATCCCAAAATTCATCGCTTACAAAAGTAAAATGATACATCCTTAATGAAGCAAACAAACAACTTTGACTTTTTACGGTTTTTTGCCGCATCTCTTGTAATTGTTGGTCATGTATATCCACTCAATGCACGCCCAGATGCTATCGAAGTAGGCAGTTTAGGGCTTTTTCCCTCAGGTCATATCGCGGTATGTATCTTTTTTGTAATAAGCGGCTACTTAATAATACAAAGTGGTCTTAAAACGGCCTCTATATTTTCTTATCTATCAAAGCGGGTCTTAAGAATAATACCCGGCCTGTTTGTTTCGCTTTTATTCGTGATATTTATCATTGGCCCCATCAATACCACCCTTTCACTTCCTGAGTATTTTGGTAATATTCGTACTTATTACTTTTTAGATCATATCAAGTTGTATCCTATTTATCATGATACATTGCCCGGAGTATTTGAATCAAACCCCCATAAAAGTCCTAACGGCTCACTATGGACACTTCCCTATGAGTTTACTATGTATCTTTTTGTGATATTGGTGGTGTTTTTATATCGAAACAAATGGCATTGGTTTCTCATCAGTTTTAGCTGTTTTTTCTTATTTTTTTGCTTTTATCACCCTTATTTCCAAGGTGATAAACAACTCATGTTTATTAATTTAAACATATTTCACTTAGTAGATTTTGGGATTTATTTTGTATTGGGAATGTTGTTTTACATTTATCAAGACAAAATCCCTTTACATTGGGCAGGAGCTATATCGGCCATAGTCTTATGGCTAGGCTTGTACCCTATTGCCCAAGCAGGTTATATCCCTTTAGTAGCTATCACTTGGGCTAGATACTTTAGCATTGGTTACTTGGTTATGTATTTTGCTTTTTTGAAAGGACCGCTCAACAATTTTGGCAAAAACGGTGATTATTCTTACGGCATATACATTTATGCTTTCCCGATTCAGCAAACTATTGTTCATTTTTGGGGCGCGACCATGCCTTCGTATCAACAAATACTCTTAGCATTTGTCTTTGTGTTACCACTAGCATGGATGTCATGGCATTTCGTAGAAAATCCTTCCCTCAAATACAAATCCTTTTTTAAATAAACTCATTCGATTACCCAAACAAATCACTAGAAAGATAGCGGTCGCCACGGTCGCAAACGATAAAGACAATCACGCCTTCATCCAACTGGCCTGCTAGCTGAATCGCCGCGTGTGCGGCGCCTCCACTACTCATACCCGCAAAAACGCCTTCTACTTTGGCCAATTCTCTCGCCATATGAGTAGCATCGGCTTGTGAAACCTCCATGACAGTATCTACGCGTGAAGCATCAAAGATTTTGGGCAGGTATTCTTGCGGCCACTTACGAATCCCCGGAATACTCGACCCATCCGTAGGCTGACATCCTACAATTTGTACGTTCGGGTTTTGTTCTTTCAAAAACATCGAAGTTCCCATAATCGTCCCAGTAGTTCCCATTGACGATACAAAATGCGTCACTTCTCCGTCTGTATCGCGCCATATCTCAGGGCCAGTGGAGCGATAATGCGCCATATAATTGTCGGGATTGGCAAATTGATTGAGCATCAAATACCCACCTTCCGCTACTTTAGCATCTGCATAGTCGCGGGCTGATTCTATGGTTTCGGTCAAGATTACCTTTGCTCCAAATGCCTCCATCGTCAATACTCGCTCACGGGTTGAGTTTTTGGGCATGGTAAGCTCAATTTCAATTCCATACAAGCGGGCTATCATGGCCAATGCAATGCCAGTATTGCCACTTGTAGCTTCGATTAGTTTCATACCCGGCTTGATTTCGCCCCGCTCCACTGCACCCTTTATCATGCTATAAGCCGCGCGGTCTTTCACACTACCGCCAGGATTGTGACCTTCGAGTTTGGCCAATAATTTTACATTTGGATTGGGGTTGAGTTTTTTGAGCTCAACAAGCGGAGTATTTCCGACAAAATCTAAAAGCGTAGACATCTTTGGAGGAGTTGATTAATCAATTTGGGTTTCAAAACTAACCAGAATCATTTGTTTGTAGGTTCCTTTTTGTGAGCAAAATTTAAAAATCAATTTTTACAGCCCACAAAACCCCTCTATCTTTGACGGTTTGTTTACTTAATTGCCATTGGCTAAAAATGAGCGTACTTAAAAAACTGGCTAGCGAAACAGCCCTGTATGGATTAAGCAGCATTGTTGGGCGATTTATCAACTACTTATTGGTTCCGTTGCACACTTGGATTTTTGGCAAACCAAGTGAGCTGAGCCCTACGGTCGATTTGTTTGCCTTTGTAGCGGTCATGAATATTATCTATACGTTTGGGCTCGAAACAGGTTTCTTTCGCTATGCGTCCAAAACAGGTGAACTTCGCAAATACTATGACCAAACCCTCACTTCTGTCATTGTATTGTCGGGGGTATTGTCGTTTTCGGTGGCTTTAGGAGCTCCTGCCATTGCCCAAGCCTTAGATTATCCTGACAAAGCCCATATCATCATATGGTTGTCAGTGATTATGTTTATTGATTCCATTGTCAACATTCCCTTTGCTCGTCTGAGGTTAGAGGGCAAAGCGAAGCGATTTGTTTACGTTAAGATTGTTAATATTTTGGTAAACATTCTGCTCAATGTTTTCTTTTTAGTAATCTGTAAAGGAATTTATGAAGGATTATTTTTATTGGAATTGAGCAATGAAGTAGCCTTGATTTACAATCCCGAATGGTCGGTTGAGTATATCTTTTTGTCTAATCTTATTTCCAATGCTCTTTTTATTTGGTTATTAAGAGACTTGTTTATTGATTTTAAATTTCAGTTTGATAAGCAACTTTTCATTGAGCTTTGGAATTATTCTTTTCCAGTCATGATTTTGGGCTTGATTGGAATGATTAATACCATGACCGACCGGATGTTTCTGAAGCATCTTCTACCAAAAGGATTTTATCCAAATCGCACTTCAGAGGACGCCTTGAGTATATATGGGCAGTGCTATAAGCTTTCGATGCTCATGCAGCTTGCGGTGCAGTCATTCAAATTTGCTGCTGACCCCTTCTTTTTCTCCAATGCCCAAGACAAAAACGCTCCCCAGCTCTTAGCACTAGTGATGAAGTGGTTTGTAATTGTATGCGTGGGGCTGTGGGTAGTAGTTAGCCTCAACAACGACGTCATTGGTTTTCTCTTTTTACGTAACCAAATTTACCGCGAAGGGCTGATCGTCGTGCCTATACTTTCGCTGGCCAATTTGTTTATGGGTGTGTACTACAATCTAGCTTTTTGGTTTAAACTAACCGATAAAACCAATTTTGGTATTTTGATTTCGGGAATTGGGGCACTTGTTACTATCACCCTCAACATCTTACTGATTCCTCAACTCGGGTATATCGCCTGTGCTTGGTCGTTTTTGGCCTCTACGTTTGTTATGTGCCTAGTTTGTTATTTTTTAGGCGAAAAATACTACCCTGTTCCCTACCACGTAGCCTCTTCCTTGGGGTATATTGTGAGCGCAGGGCTGCTGATTTATGTTTCTTCTTTGTTCAAAATTTCGAACTTATGGGTGTCAGTTCCTTATCATTTAGCGTTATGTTTGTTGTATGGTATTGGAATTTTGCTTGTTGAACGGGATTCAATACCTTTGAGAATTCGTCAAAAAATCAAAATATTAGGGTAATGTACCCTTTCAATCTTATGAATTTCGTAAAACTTGCGAAGTATTTTTGTTTTGGAGTTGCCATTTTGGGCTTGTGGGTTCTACAAGGTTGCGACACAAATGCCGTCTATAAAAGCCACGACGACATCAAAGATGGTCAATGGTTTATCAAATACGAACCTACATTTACCTTCGAAATCACCGATACAACTCAAGCTTATAATGTTTACTATTTAGTCAGAAATAGCATTGGATATCCTTATTACAACTTATACGTCAAGCGGTTTTTGATTAATGAAAAAAAGAAGATCGTCAACGAAGCGCTCAATGAATTGATTTTGATGGATGAAAAAAGTGGCAAACCGCTCGGTGACGGGTTAGGAGATTTGTTTGACCACAAAATCATCGCTCTCAAAAGTTTTCGTTTCCCACACAAAGGCAAATATACTTTTAAGATAAGACAGTACATGCGTCAAGATCCTTTGCCTGAAATTTTGAGCATGGGCATTAGTGTAGAAAAAGTAGTAGCAAACGCCGAATGAGTCGCCAAGATTTGTATCATTGATATGGAAAGTTTTTTACCTTTTTTCCCCCTAAATTTGGTAGCTTATCCTACCGAAAACCTGAACTTACATATTTTCGAACCTCGCTATCGTCAGTTAATCAACGAATGTATCGAACAGAATCTGACGTTTGGGATTCCTTCTTTTATCAACAACAAACTCCCCGGCTATGGAACGGAGATGAAAATAATGAGTTTGGCCAAACGCTACGACGACGGGCGGATGGACATCAAAACCAAGGGTTTACGGATATTCAAAATTGTTACCGTCCAAAATCCCGTTCCCCACAAACTCTACTCAGGAGGAAAAATCCAATTTATTGAAGAGCAAGATAGTCCAGATGGAGTGATTTCAGAATTGTTGCTCCAACTCGACCGCCTCTACCAACTCCTTCAAACCAAAGTTGATTTTGACAGTACTCAGTATCCTTTTTCATACCAAGTTGCTCACAAAGTAGGACTCTCTCAAGAAGAAGAATACCAACTGCTGACAATGAGCTCCGAAACCGAGCGTCAACGCTTCTTGCTACATCATCTCAATAAAGTCATTCCGATTATGTCAGAAATGGAGCGTACCAAAGCTAGAATTCAGATGAATGGCCATTTCAAAAATCTTGACCCTCTTAATTTTTGAGGGCCTAGTACTCTATTCTGTCTATCTTCTGACGCCATTGCTCAAACACTGTGAGTGCTTCCTCTCTCAAACAACACTCTTGCGGAAGCTTTCGATTAGACTTGGGTGTATCAAGTTCTTGATAAATAAAAGCATCATCAAAATTGGCCGCAGCGGCATCGTCTTTAGTACAAGCATAGTAGATTTTTTGGATCCCTGCCCAATAAATAGCCCCTAAGCACATGGGACAAGGCTCGCAAGAGGTATAAATGACACAGTTGTCGAGTTTGAAACTTCCGAGTTTTTTGCAAGCTTCCCTGATTGCCACTACTTCGGCATGGGCGGTGGGGTCGTTGGTAGAAGTAACCTGATTGCAGCCTTTTGCCACTACCACACCTTCGCTTACTACTACTGCCCCAAAGGGGCCTCCTATGTCCTTTTTCATTCCTTGCCGTGCTACCTCAATAGCTTGGCGCATAAATTCGTGGTGTTGATTCATGCTATTTTTATCGTATTCTAAATAGATTCTCTAAGTCTCGTTTTCCCGTGATAATTTCAGTGGCTAGCTCTCCCAATGCTGGACCATGCTTATACCCATGTCCTGAACCTCCACCCAAAAACCAGCAATTGTCGGCTTCAGGATGCGTATCCAAGATAAAATTTCCATCAGGAGAATTTTCGTAAGGACAAACCCTGCTTTCTACCAAAGGGGCATTTTGTAAGGCCGGAAACCGATGTGCCATAAAAGCCCGCGCTTTGGCCAATACCTCTGGATGGGAGATTCGTTCGCCGTGGGTAGGGTCAAATAGCTCTCCTCTTTTATCGACGCCTACTTTAAAACCTCGATAAGCATTGCCCGGAATACCATAATAAAAGTCTTGACCATCTAAATCTATCCACACGGGCATCGTATCAAACAAGGCAGTATGCGAAGCCGGTACCCCCAAATAATACGCCTCTTGCTTGGTACAAATGATAGTCTGGTTCAATATCTCTGGAAAAAGCTGGCCCAACCACGGCCCACACGCAAACACGAAAGCATCGGCTTCGAGTTGTGTACCATCCGACAATGCTATCGCACCTAGTCGCCCGCCCTCGATAGCCTGAGGTTTTACAAAGGCCGTTTTGTATTGCCCTCCTCCTCTTACCAAAGCCTCCTGCACTGCTTGACACCCCTCTCTGGCTTTAAGATAACCTCCGTACGGGTCTAGCACTAAATGATGTAAATCGGCCGTATGAATATGAGGATAAAGCTTCGCAGCATCTTGAACAGAAATATACTGATACGACAATTGATGCTTGGTCATAAATGGCTCAGTAGCTTCAATCATACTTGGAAACTCTTCATAACAAAACCATAATACGCCCGTATTAAAAAACAAGGATTTGTTCCAACGATGCTGATGCTCGCGCCACAACTCCAATGCTCTTACATTGAGGTTAAAATAGGTTTCATTGTCACCATAAGTAGAACGAATCACTCGCGTTTCATCCCCTGAGCTTGCCCGCGAATTGCCCGGCCCCCAAGCGTCTACAAGCGTCACTTTAAAACCTGCCCTCAACAGCCACAAGGCGGTCCAGCCACCAAAAGCCCCCGCTCCTACTACCACAATATGCGACTTGGTATCCAGTAAAGGTCCTCGCCGAGGCAAACGCACAGTAGAAGATGAACGTGGTGCAAAAGTAGGTTGTGAGGGCATAACAATAAATGGAGTTGTTAGACTTAGGGATTTACATTTACTTTGAAGATTACTCAAACATACAAACAATCATACGTATTTTGACGACATCAATGAGAGTTTTACTGATTCACCAGTATTTTTTAGAAGACAATGATGGCGGCGGGTCACGCTGGAATGAAATAAGTCGGTTTTGGCAGCAAGAAGGGCATGATATTACGGTTGTAGCGGGGATGGTACACTACATGGGCAATCGACCTGCCAAATACCAAAACAAGTATTTTCATCAGGAAACCAACAGAGACGGCGTCAAAGTAATTCGATGCCACGTTTCAGAATCATACAACAAAAGCTTTTTAGGACGACTGTGGGCTTATTTTTCGTTTACGTTTTCGAGTATTTGGGGAGGATTATATTATACCAAAGGCAAATACGATGTCATTGTCGTAACCTCTCCTCCTCTTTTTGTGGGAATTACGGCCTATGTGCTTTCTGTTTTAAAACGGACTCCTTTTGTTTTCGAAATTCGGGATTTATGGCCTGAATCAGCCATCGATACAGGAGTTTTAACCAGTGGTTTTCTGATAAAATTTGCGTATTGGTTCGAAAAATTCATCTACCACAAAGCCCGATTTATCAATGTACTGACGCCTGCTTTTCGTGAGAAATTGATACACACTAAAGGTGTACCTGCCGACAAAATCTTTTTTATCCCGAATGCAGCCGATTTTTCACTTTCTGAAGAATTGCTACAAACTTTTGATGTAACATCTTTCCGAAAGTTACACCACTTAGAAAATCATTTTGTGGTCACGTATGTAGGAGCGCACGGCATCGCCAATCACCTCATTCAAGTCTTAGAAACTGCCGAGCTTCTGCGCGATACGCCTGTGTTGTTTTTGCTGATTGGGGATGGTATGCAAAAAAAGGAGCTTAAAGCTGAAGCTCAAAAGCGGAACATTACCAACGTAAGATTCATTGATTCGGTACCCAAACGCGACGTTTTCAAGTATATATTAGCGTCGGATGTGGGGGCGTCGGTTCTCAAAAAAGTAGACACTTTTAAGACCGTTTATTCCAACAAAACCTTCGATTATATGTCGTGCCAAAAACCTATTTTGATGGCCATTGATGGGGTATCTCGGCAGTTGGTAGAAGACGCGCAAGCAGGTATGTATGTAGAGCCTGAAAATCCGGTTGATTTTGCGGAGAAAATAAGATTTTACTTATCACATCCAGCAACAGTAACCACACACGGGAAAAACGGCTACCGATATGCCAAAGAAAATTTTGATAGAGAAGTATTAGCCAAAAAATATTTGGGTTATTTATCTCAGGTCTAATAGCTATATTTGCGCCCCAATTTACTGAAAATCAATAAGCCTATGAATTCAGACACTAATCCACGTTTAGATTTTTTTCGTTCACAAATCGGCAATACCATCGCCCAAAGCCCCTCACCTTTAGGCCAATGGCTCAACGGCAAACTCCTAGAAGTACAGCATGGCTCAATGACCGTCGAAATCACCATCCGAAAAGATATGACCAATCCGCTAGGTACGCTTCATGGAGGAGCCGCTGCGGCTATTATGGACGATCTCGTAGGAATGATGGTCTTTGGCTTAGGACGTGAATATGCCTACACCACCGTCAACCTCAATTGTGATTTTTTAAATGCCGCTCGATTAGGAGAAGTACTCATCGCTCATGCGTATGTCATTAGAGCCGGCAAAAACGTAATTCATTGTGAAGCTCGCATTACCAATACTGAAGGAAAAATAATTGCCAAATGTAGCACAAACATGATTCAGACAGGTGTAAAGTTGCCCTTTTAAAGTCCTTATAGTGCCACATCAGGAAGTGAAGATTTATGGAGGTCGTTGTTATCCTATTATATGTAGCCGCAAGTATTGTATTATTTTCGTACAGTTGTGCGCAATTGAGCTTACTATGGAACTACTGGTATAAACCCAAGCCTATGCCTACCCGTGCTGGCTCATTGTCTGCTCTGCCTTTGGTTACGATTCAACTGCCTATTTATAACGAACGCTATGTAGTAGAGCGACTTCTTAAAGCCATCACAGCGCTCAATTACCCTAAAAACTGTTTAGAAATTCAAGTTTTAGACGACTCTACCGACGAAACACGCCCTCTTTTAGAGAAACTAATAGCACAATATCAGTCCGAAGGTTTTGATATAAAGTACATTCGCCGAAGCCAACGTACCGGCTTCAAAGCAGGGGCTTTGGCCTATGGCCTTCAAGAAGCCCGAGGAGATTTGATAGCTATATTTGATGCGGATTTTATTCCAAAAGCTGATTTTTTGAAGCAAACTTTGCTTTATTTTCACACGCCTAAGGTGGGCGTTGTTCAAACGCGCTGGGGGCATCTCAACCAATCTTATTCTCTACTCACCATGCTGCAAGCCTTTGGGCTTGATGGTCATTTTACGGTAGAGCAAGGTGGGCGCAATGCAGGAGGGCATTTCATCAATTTCAATGGTACGGCGGGTATTTGGCGCAAAGCCTGCATCATAGATGCCGGAGGGTGGTCGGCCGATACCCTTACCGAGGACTTAGACCTGAGCTATCGGGCCCAACTACGCGGATGGGAGTTTGTGTATTTAGAAGGCATCGTTACGCCTGCCGAACTACCTGCCACCATGCCTGCTCTCAAATCCCAGCAATACCGCTGGATGAAAGGAGCTGCCGAATGCGCCCGCAAAAACCTCTCCGCAGTATGGCAAAATAAAGCAATCAGCGTCTCTACCAAAATATTTGCCACGTTTCATCTGCTCAATAGCGGCGTTTTTGTTGCGGTATTATTAATGTCTTTATTGAGTTTGCCACTTTTATTTATTACTACACACAGTACCCAATATCATACTTTATTGGGAATTCTAAGGCTTTTTCAGTTGAGTATTATTGTGTTGGTGGGTTTTTATGCCACCGCTCATTACTCCCAAAAGACCTTTTGGCAATTGGCATGGCAATTACCTCTATTTTTGACAGTCATCATGGGTTTATCATTACACAATGCGATTGCTGTAGTAGAAGGTTATTTAGGTAAAAAAACGCCCTTCATTCGGACTCCTAAGTGGGGCATTGTAGAAAAACAAGATAGCTGGGCACAGAAAAAATACTTACTAAAGAGCTTTAACCTTCTGACAATGCTAGAGTTGCTTCTTTGTTTGTATTTCATAGGAGGGGTCGTATTAGGAGTATATTGGGCTGTGCCTCAACTGATTGTCATGCACGCGATGCTTGCTATTGGCTTTGGTTTTGTCAGCTTTTATTCTATCAAACACTCTCTCGTTTAGGTACATACACCAACAAAAAACCCCGCTGCAGCGGGGTCAATGTCTTTTGCAAAAGATTTTATATCGTCGGCTTACAACGCACCGGCTTCTTTCAATACTGCTTCAATACCTTTTTTATTGATAGTGCGAAGCGCAGAAGTAGCCAATTTGATTTCAACCCACTCGTTCAAAGAAGGTACAAAAAACTTCTTTGTCTGCAAGTTTGGATAGAACTTACGCTTAGTTTTATTGTTAGCGTGTGATACGTTATTACCTACTCGAGTTCTTTTGCCTGTAATTTCACAAACTCTTGCCATGACGATTGATTTTTTCAGAATGAGGCGCAAAGGTCGTAATTTTTCTAAAATTTGCCAAATCTTTATCAAAAAAACCTCACTTATTTGAAAACAGAACGGAGCTTTGGGAGGAGTTGATACCAACCTCTTTCTCCAAAAGCTCCATACGATATTCGTTCTAAAATAATTGTTATTTAGGCACTTTGGCGATATTCAAGTGACTTTTTGACAAATTGGCGACGACGCTTTGATACGGGCAATTTTTTCCCATTTACCAAATGTACAAAGGTACCTTCCTCGGTGATTGTATAATCAGCAAAATACTCGAAGTTGACCAAATACGATTTGTGAGTTCTTATGAAAGGTGTCTTTTTGAGAAGAGCTTCGTAACTTTTCAAGGTTTTGGCTTGTACGTATTGTTTGCCGCTTTTTGTAAAAATCCGAACATAGTTGACATCAGCTTGAATGAAAACTACTTCGCTAGTGTGGATAAAAACGGAACGAGTAGGATGAATTAACTCCAAATGCGAACGCTCTCCCGCTACGGGGAGTAAAGATTTGATATTGTTCATGGCTGTATTAAAATGTTAATTAATAATTACTGCGCAAAAATGGGATATATTTTCATCACTAAGTATACCCATTCAAACCGAAGTGCAAATTTTGATAGCTGAAGCGTACATTTTCTATCCTCCAGAGAACAAATCGCCCGTGCGATGTCTTGGAAGAATGCCCAAATGACGATAGGCTTTTTCGGTAGCTTCGCGACCCCGAGAAGTACGTTTCAAAAATCCTTCTTGAATCAAAAATGGCTCATACACTTCTTCAATGGTTTCGGCTTCCTCGCCGCAAGCCGTCGCAATGGTCGAAAGCCCAACGGGACCGCCCTTGAATTTCTCAATGATGGTTGACAAAATTCGGTTGTCCATGTCGTCGAGGCCATTTTGATCTACGTCGAGCGCTTTAAGGGCAATTTCGGCGATTTCGACCGTGATTCGTCCTCGGCCTTTGACCTGAGCAAAGTCGCGGGTTCGGCGCAGGAGATTGTTGGCAATACGAGGGGTACCGCGACTGCGGCGTGCGATTTCGAAAGCACCTTCATCATCGATAGGGGCTCCTAAGATTTGGGCAGAGCGCTTTACGATAGAAGACAACAATTCGGCATTGTAGTATTCTAAGCGACAATTGATTCCAAAACGAGCTCTCAAAGGAGAAGTCAATAAGCCAGCGCGAGTAGTAGCGCCTACCAAGGTAAAAGGATTGAGGCTAATTTGAATACTGCGGGCGTTTGGCCCCGAGTCGAGCATAATATCAATTTTATAATCTTCCATGGCCGAATAAAGGTATTCTTCCACCACGGGATTGAGACGGTGAATCTCATCGATAAACAAGACGTCGTTGGGCTGGAGATTGGTCAACAATCCCGCCAAATCACTCGGTTTATCCAAAATAGGTCCCGAACTCGTTTTGAGAGAAGCCCCTAACTCATTGGCTATGATATTAGAGAGGGTGGTTTTTCCAAGACCTGGAGGCCCGTGCAAAAGCACGTGATCTAGTGCCTCACCGCGTTGTTTAGCGGCTAATACAAATACTTTTATATTTTCAAGAATTTTGTCTTGCCCTGCAAAATCATCAAAGGACAGAGGCCTGAGGGCCTTTTCTATCTCTTTTTCGACGGGCGTAAGAGGATCTTTGTTTCCAGTTAAATAGTCTTGGCGCATTGGGGAAGTTGGCTAATGAATGAGGAAGTCTTATTTTCTACAAACTATAATTTTCTTTATTTGAACTCCACATTCTATAGCCAAAGATACTAAAAATCATCGAATCAGCAGCACGGCTCCCCGCTGCGATGTGCGCGGCCTATCGGGGAAATATTTCGATTTGAAAGACACCACATACGGATAACTCATTGGTGGGTAGGTGGTTCCTCGATAAGTACCGTCCCATTTTTGGTTGATATCGGTAGTGTGATAAATGACCTCCCCCCAACGATTAAATATTTTCAAATCAAAGTCTGAAAGATGATCTCCATATACATCCAAAAGGTCGTTTTTACCGTCACCATTGGGCGAAAAAGCATCTGGCACATACACCCGTGGCTCGCATCTCACTACAACTCTTACGGTATCTATCAACTCACACCCTTGTGGACTAATGATACGCACTCGATAAATCCCTACCGTATCGACCGTAACACGGGTAGATGTACCGTCAATAGGTGGAAACCACCGAAATGTAAGATTGGGTGAAGTAGGACGAATAATAATCGTAGCACTCGTACCATCAATATCACACAGAGCAGCTTCGCGATTGAGTTCATAGGTAGGACGCGGAGCCAACGAAAATCCAAACTCGTCGCTATCCGTACAACCCGTAATAGCATTTGTGACCGTAAGACGATAGGTACCCGCTCGATTGACGCTAATGCGTGAGGTAGTATCCCCGGTGCTCCATTGGTAGCGATTGCCCGGAATCAACGGTAAACTTGGTATAAGTAAAGCCGTGTCTCCAATACATTTGATACGATCGGGTCCTAAACTCAGGAATTTTTCGGGGATAATTCCAACCGTAATGTCTCTAATCGTAGTATCGCACCCGCCTACGTCGGTAACTTTTACGTTGTATTTGCCGGGCAATAAATTATTCAATAATTGGGCATTACTTCCAACAGTCGCGCCCAGTGCGTTTGTCCACACATAAGTTGTAGGCGTACCTGCAACTGTATTGAGATTGATAGCTCCTGCATTGGGCAAGGTACATCGTGCATCCACAATCGTAGGTGCTAGCCGCAAGTTACGCACTGCCCGCAAGTTGAAAGAAGAATCAGTGGCACACACCATAGGGTTTCCTCGCAATCGGACTTTATAGGGGCCTTCCCTCAAATTGGCAAGTGTACTCCCACTACCCATGATAGGTGCGTCATTAGCACCAAACCATTCATAGGTATAATTGCCCGAAGGCGTGACTGTTCCGATCAAAATAACCCCGTCTTGAGTAGTACAACCCGTGGGTGGGGTCAATGTAGCTTGCAAACGAGCCTTAGGCAGCGCTCTCACTTGTATGGTATCTTCATTGACGCACGCTTGCGGTGTCCCGGTATTGATAGTTACCTGCACTGAATAGGTTCCAGGTTGAGTTACTGTAATTAGCTGAGTAGTCTCCCCGGTACTCCATTGAAATTTATTCCAGTTGGTAGGCGTAGGTTTGGCATTAAGTACTACATTTCCACCTCCTACGCAAAGGCTCGTATCAGGACCTAACGAATAGGCAGGAGGTCTTCTCATGTTGACTTGCATCCCACCTCGAGAATAGCACTGCTCTTCAGGACCATTGATAGCATAAGCCTCATATCTTCCTGAGCCACCATTAGGTTGTAAGGTTATCGTTCGGGTTTGGGCAAAAGGTGCTCCATTTCGTAGCCATAAATATTTTTCTGCTTCCACTCCCACATCTACCACGAGCCTATTGACGCAGGTATCTATGGGCGAACGAAGATTGATAGGGTCAGGTGTACGGATAATAGTAACACGCTGCGTAATCGTAGTGTCTTTACAACGGTTTCGGAGGGTCAAACTCACCGTGTAGGTCCCAGGCTGCTGATACGTATGCTGTACTTGCTGCTGCTGCCCTGTCGTAGGTGCCGAGCCATCTCCAAAATTCCATGTGTATGTATCTTTGATGGGATCACAGAGAGGTGATGCTTGAAAGTTGGTAGGCTGATTGGAGCAAGTATCCGAATACTCAAACCCAGGTCCCGAAGAAGGTTCGGTGAAATTTTGTACAAAATTTGGTAAACCTAACTGACTTGTTTTGCCCCCCAAAAATATTCCATTACTTACAAATTGTACTTCATCTTGCGAATCTTCATCTGGTGCATTAATCACGCCCAAATATTGACTATCTTTTTTGGCTAAATATATACGGCCATCAGAGCCTATTTGCAAGGCACCGTACACTTCCGTGGCCGAGCTGTCTATCAGTATTTTAGAATCGGCAATAAGCGTAGAATCTTCCAAACTTAAATCAAACTGCCAGAGTTTGGAAAGGGTAGTATCACTTTCGCTCTTTTGTAAAGATACATACATTTTAGTGCCATCAGGAGAAAATTCCACCCCGTAGGCTTTGGGAGGAGCAGGTCCCAAGTCAAAGGTCTTGGGGCCAGAAAGCGTCCCCGTCGAATCATTGAAGTCATATATCTCCACCAAATTGCGCGGAGGTCCCGGCACCACTACCGCCAAACGGCGCATACCCGTGCTATCAGCCGGCGAAAACTTCATATAGCCTTCGGCTTTGTGAGTGGTATCTTGTACAGCACCTAGATTTACAGGGGGCTTTGCTTCAATTCCAGCTTTAGTAGCATGATAGATTCTAAAAGTATTGCTTTTATAATCATGCGTCACAATCCAATAGGTAGAATCGCGGTCATTACGAACTGATGCAACCCGTTCGGTAGTGTTGTTGCTTAATGGTACATTTGTCTGCACTACTTCACCTTTACCGCCGTTGCGACGCATATCCACAACACTATAGCTAAACTGCTTCTGCCCGTTGATTTCGGAAGTAGTAAAGATATAGTAGAGATATTCGCATCCACGGCAAGTAGGCTGAGGCACTATCAAAGCCGATTGGGTAGAGTTGGGGCTTCCTCCTAGCAAAGTGGTATCCTTGGAAGGCATGAGTGCGCCATTTTTATCATACACCCTTACGCCATCAGTATAAAACAAAAGCTGCCCTTTCGAATTGGCTATGGATGATGACCCTTCGGGAGTTTTGAGCTGACCATTGTCGATTGGAGCAGGATTGCCGCCCGAAAAATCCAGACCTGCATTGTTTCCAAAAAACCATTTTGCTCCTTCTTGGCTGGTTTGTTCCAAACAAACTTTCACATTGATGCGGTCTTCATAGGAGCAGCCTTCTTCGTTGGTAACTTCTACCGAGTAGCAACCCGAGCTATCTACCCGCAAGGTCTGGGTGGTATCACCCTTTGGAAACCACATATATTTGGCTCCTGCTGGCCCGCCCGAAGGATATGGATTCAAAATCAGTTTTCCTAAGTCTTCCTTACAAATCATGGTATCGCGCCGCCAGTTCTGAAACTGAGGTGGGGGAACACCAATGTTAATGGTTCGGGAGACCGTCTGGGGAATCCCGTTCACAATTCTCGTAAGGGTAACAAGCTTAGGCCCTGGCACTTGAAACACGTGTTTGATACTTGGCGTGGAAGCAGTAACAATGCCACTTCCATCCCCAAAATCCCAGGTCCATGCGGTAGAAGTAGCGAGAGAATCCGTAAAAGTTACCGAATCACTTTTGCACTCTACATCCGGAATACACAACTTTCCTTTTACATCAAAAGATTGCGCACTGACCCTCCCTGACATAAGCATCAAAAGTATGCTACTTCCGACTATCCAAAGAAATATTTGCAGCGTTTTTCTCATGGGTTTCATTTGACTCCTCTATCACAAATCTCGTGCCTATTCTCAACCTACTTTCTGGTACAGTTGTTTACGCAGTTTTTCATCATAGTGCTGCATTTATAGAAACTTTCTTTCAAAAACAGGTCAGAAATTAGGTGCTATCTAAAAACGACAAAACCTTACCGAAAATTTTATACAATTTTCAAGTAAGGTAATAATTTCTGCCGAAAAGAGAGGTATCGGATTAGAGACTTTTCAAATAGACTAAGCTCTGAGGTACTTGCTGCATCGAGCCAAGGTTTTCGTCTTCGATATAATAGTATTTGATAGCGCTTTTTTTGGCAGCTTTCAAGATTTCTGGATAGTTGATTTGCCCGGTGCCGAGTACTACACAATTTTCGTTGGGTGTGCTCCCTGCCATACTACTTGGCACTCCTTTTTTGAGGTCTTTGAGGTGAATCAACTTAAACCTTTTGGGATATTTTTTTAGAATAGCCGCAGGGTCTTGACCCGGCAAATGCATCCATACGACGTCCATTTCATAAAATACCGTTTTAGGGTTGGTATTTTGAACGATATAATCAAAGTAAGTCGCATCCTGATAAGGCGCAAACTCAAAGCCGTGGTTGTGATAGCAAAAAGTAAGCCCATTGTCTTGGAGTTTTTGGCCAAAACGATTGAAGTCTTCCACCGTTTTCTTTGCCAAATCCAAATCCATCGGCCCTTTGTGAGGTACGGAGCCTATTCGCACAAACTCCGCACCTAGGGTTTTGGCATTTTGAACCACGGTCTCTGTCTTGTTGTTGAGGTCATCAAAACTGACCCCAAGGCTTGTACAACGCATCCCGCGTTCGTCCAATAAAGCACGAAGTTCGGCGGCCGTTTTTCCAAAAAGATTAGAGAATTCGATATTGGTAATACCCATTGCTTTTACTTTATCAAGCGTACCGGGCACATCTTTGGCAAAATCGGTACGAAAAGTATAAGAAACCGCCCCTGGTGTATCTTTCAGGAGTTTACCAAACTTTTGGGCATGAGCAGCGGGCAAAACACTTATGGCCAACACCGCCACTGAAAACAAGAACTTTTTCATTTGAGCGAAAATATAGATTAAACTTATAGACTGAGGCAACCACTTAGGAATGTGACAAAAAATTTGTGCATTTTAGAATTAAGGAAACAAAATAGACTTTCTAAGTTTAAGCCCATAAGAGACTCATATTCAACACATTAAAAACTTAGAAAGTCTTGGTGCATTTTCAAATTAATCAATCCCCTCTTTACTCTTCATAATTCAAGTCTTTGGTGAAAGTTTCTTCCAAGAAATAAAGAGAGACGAGCGCAATCGCAACCGTAGTAGTACCAATCACCAGAGCACTATTGATAATTCCCAAAGAAGGTCTCAAAAACACAAATACCGACGTAAGAATGATAGCCGTTCCGCGCACAAAATTGGGTACTGAAGTAGCAACCGTAGCGCGGAGATTGGTACCAAAAAGCTCGGCTGCAATCGTAATAAAAATGGTCCAATAACCATTACAAAAACCAAGCAAAGTGCATATCACATAAAAAACCGTTGCGTTTTTGGAAGGGAATAAAAGGTACACTAGCATAAAAGCAAACGAAAGCACAATAAAAATACCGATGATTTTTTTACGGCTCCGCAGGTATTGACTCCCAATACCGCTCAAAATATCCCCAAAAACTTGCCCAGTAAAAGCAAGCATGACACATTTGCCGGCCAAAATTGGCTCTTCTATACCTATTTCTTTCCCAAATTCGGGCGAAAAGGTCATCAAAATCCCCGTCACAAACCACAATGGAATACCCACCAAAATCGATAATAAGTATTTTGAGAAACGTTGCCAATTGTTGAACAGCATGAATACATTCCCTTTTTGCACTTTTTGAGATTTCATTTTTTCAAAAAGCCCTGATTCAAATACGTTCAATCGCAACACAAGGAGCATCAAACCCATGCCACCGCCTACAAAATAAGAAATGCGCCAATCGAACCAATCTGCCACAAAATTGGCGGCAATTGCCCCAAAAAGCCCCATAGTAGCTACTACGGTGGTGCCATATCCTCTGATTTCTTTGGGCAATACTTCCGACACTAGTGTAATACCCGCCCCTAGCTCTCCTGCCAAACCAATGCCCGCGATAAACCGTAAAAAAGCGTATTGGTTTACAGAAGTCACGAAGCCGTTGGCGATATTGGCCAAAGAATACATGATAATCGACCCAAACAAAATAGACAATCGCCCTTTTTTATCCCCCAAAATCCCCCAGAAAACCCCGCCTATCAACAACCCCGCTAACTGTGTATTGAGCAAAAACACACCCTCGGGTAGTAGTTGGTCGGGTGCTACGCCTAGGTCTTTGAGGCTTGTAACGCGCACTACACTAAACAAAAACAAATCGTACATATCCACTAGATAGCCTAATGCCGCTACCAAAACAGGAACTTGAAAAAGATGTTGTAAGGTGGATTTTTGAGACATATATTTTTTTTATTTAACCACGGTGTAAAAGAGCGGCACAAAGCCACTCCTTATTGCTTATAATGGGATATTTAAACTTTGTCAGGAACTACGTAAGGAGCGCGGTATTTGCGGGTAAGCATTGCATTGGCTTCTTTATCACCGACAAATTTCTCGGTAATAGGGTCAAATTTGAGTTTGCGATCCAAACGATAGGCGATATTTCCTAGATGCGCCAGCGAAGCCGACAAATGCGCCGTCTCGACCGGGCCATTGAGCAATGCCTTGTTTTTGGCACGTACCGCATCCACAAAGTTTTTGTAGTGATCTCCTCCTTCTTTACGAGCGGGCCCCGGCTCACGATTTTTTCCTAAGAAGGTTTTGTAGTCATTGTATCCATTGATAACCATGTAGCCTTTGTCGCCATAAAACAAGTTACCTACTTCTATGCCGTCTTCTTTGTTGGTCATCCAAGGTCTTACTTCTACCTCTATTACCTTTTTTTGTTTGGGATAAATATAGGTTGACGTGAGTGTTTCGGGAGTCTCTTTGCAATCATTCCACAAAAACTTCCCTCCCGCCGAGGTGATTTCTTCGGGAAGCCCCACATTCAACCCCCACATAGCCAGGTCGGTTTCGTGAATACCTTGGTTGCCAATGTCGCCATTGCCATACTCCCAAAACCAATGCCAATTGTAATGTACATAGTTTTTAGAAAAAGGACGAACTTGAGCCGGCCCCTGCCACAAGTCCCAGTTGAGTCCCTCAGGTACGGGCGAAGTGCCTTCGTTTCCGATATCGGGGCGCCATTTGTAAATCAAAGCACGTGCCATGTATACATTGCCGATAAGTCCTTCACGCAGGTGTTTGATAGCCTCTTGCATCGCTACTGAGCTACGCAACTGCACACCGTGCTGCACGATACGGTTGTATTTGGTCGCCGCTTCTACCAATTTACGGCCTTCGTATATATTATGACAGGCGGGTTTTTCGACGTATACATCTTTGCCTGCCTGACATGCCCAAATAGCCGCCAAAGCGTGCCAGTGATTGGGCGTAGCAATGCTCACCGCATCGATGCTTTTATCTTCATATACCTTCCTGAGGTCTTGTTCGGTTTTTACTTTTCGGTTGTAAGTTTTCTCAAATTCAGCGGCCCGCGCTTGCAATACCACATTATCGACGTCGCAAAGTGTAGCAACTTCTACATTTTCCAAACTCGAGAAACCCGATATATGATTTTTACCGCGTCCATTGATGCCAATCACGGCCACGCGCAAGCGGTCGTTAGCGCCGAAGGCCCTTGAGGGGATAATCGTAGGGATTCCTACGGCCGTAGTTGCTACGGTAGCCGTTCCCACCGTGGCAGTTTTGAGAAACTCACGGCGCGAAAAAGAATTTTGTTTCATGAGGCAAGAGGTTTTTAGATATTTTCTTAGGAATAGTGTTGTATTTCTATCATACTGCCGTACTAAAGCCTATACAAGGGCGTTGTTATACTTTATCCTAAAGCACTTTCTTATCGTCCAACTACTATAACTTTTAAGCAAATGAGGGTTAAAATCTTACTTCCAATGAGTATCATACTCCTTGGACTTGGGAGCTGCAAAAGAATTGAGACAGAAAATACTCCCACACCTACAGCTCCTACCCTAGCACAGCAGGCCAAAGAATATGCAGATGCTCATCCTGCTATTCAACCTCCAGCATTAGTAAATTATCAACCAACTTCAGTAAAGGTGAGCATAGGTAGCTTTTCGGTAGGTACGTACAACTTTCAATACGATTCTCAGAAACGTTTAGTAGATATATCTCATGACAAAAACAGCGTTTTTAATACTTATTTGGAGCCCACCAACTCAAAAGCAACTAGTAAATGGAATACCCGAGAAATAAACTATCGGCTCAATCCTCAAGGGCTCGCTCAAAGCTCCGAAGGGATGTTTATGAACGGGAAAGAGGCTGCGGTGGAATATTTTTATAAAAATGGATATTTGGTCAGTAGTGCTGACAAAAATTATCTTTCAAAACTCACTTACAAAACCAACGGAGACTTGCAAGAATGGAATGGTCTATCACACCTAGGTGAGACCATACGAGCCTCATACACCTATACTACCTTTCCCAATACAATTCAACAAGAGATTAATTATTGGGCTGCCCCGCACTTCGCATTAAGGGGTGATTTTTTAGGGAAATATAGCTCCCACTTGGTGGAAAAAGTCACGTTCCAAAATGCCGCTCTTAACAATATCACGCTTGATTTTTCTTACTCTTTTGATTCACAAAATAGAGTTACAAAAGTTGTTATCAAACGTAGTTTAGGCGACGAGGCCATTTATGAGTACAATTATTAAGAAAAACATTGTTTGAATTAAGTTTAAAAGTGCCGAATTTTAAGCATCGTTTCGACGGCATTAAAATTCGGCACTTTTGAAATTTCTCCTCTTTACCCTTGGTTGTTTTTGTTTGTTGGGAGCCGCTACAGCACAGCTTCCACTTCGACGTGCTTTAGTGAATGGAAAATCAATCTCCCTCGCTAAGCCTTCTCAGCCGATTCAGTTAGCTGCGGCCAACAACGACCTCGTGCTGGATTTTGAAGCATTAGCCGGCAGTGACTCTGTTTTTTATTATTATCGAATTCCTTCTATCACCCAAGTTTGGTCCCAAAGCTTATACCCTTCGGCTCATTATCAAAATCTAAGCGGTGGCCGATACACCTTTGAGATATATGCTCAAAGCAAAAATCATAAAACGCCCGTTGCCACGCTGTCGCTAGAAGTCAAAGAAGCTTTTTGGCAAAAGTGGTGGTTTTGGCCTTCCATTGCCGTTTATGTTTTATTAGTAGTGGGAATTGGTATCTATTTGTTTTTTCTGTACGATTTTCGTCAAAAACTCAAACTCCAATATATCCGAAATCAAATCGCTTCTGACCTTCATGATGAAGTAGGTGCCAATCTCAACTCTATCGCCATTTTTGTAGAACTTCTCCGACAAAAAGTCAAAGACAATCCCGCTTTGTTACCGATTTTGGAGCGTATCACGAGCAACAGCGAAGAAACCGTGACCCTCATGCGAGACACCGTATGGGCCATCAACCCCACCAACGACTCCACCGAAAAGTTGGTAGAAAAGATGCGCTTTTTTGGGATAGAGATTTTATCAGCCAAAAACATCGCTTTTACGTTCGACAATCAGCTTGATCTCAAAAAGGAGTATTTTTCGATGGAGCAACGTCGCAATCTGTACCTCGTTTACAAAGAAGCCATCAACAACATCGCCAAACACGCCCTTGCCACCAAAACTACTTGCACACTTACGTCCAAAAACGGCTCCGTCGAAATCCACATCCTCGACAATGGCGTCGGGTTTGACCTATCACAAACTTTTGAAGGAAATGGCCTCAAAAACTTCAAACTACGGAGCCAAGAAGAATCACTAAACGTAAGCGTTTGGAGCCAAAAAGGAAGCGGAACCCAAGTGACCATCCAAATTTTATTGGGCTAGCTGCCCTAACTCACCAATATTGGGGATGTTTTGAGTAAGGACAAGCCCCTAATTTTACTGCATGAAAAAGTAGTACCGTTAGATAGAATTTCGGCGGTATTTTATTGCTTTTTTAGCTAAATTTATAAAATTGAGAATCATCTTATGATAAGCGTACTACTTTTTGAAGACAACAAAAACTTCCGTGAGAGCCTTTCTTTGTATTTAGCTAGTGCGGAAGGGATTTGGTTATCGGGAGCCTTTGCCGACGCTACCGAGGCCGTAAAATTGGTACGCAAATACAAACCTGACGTTGTACTTATGGATATTCAGATGCCACACCTATCGGGAATCGATGCCTTACAAGCCATCAAATCTTCGAGCAAAGATACCAAAGTGATGATGCAAACAGTGTTTGAAGATGATGACAAGGTATTTGCGGCTATCTGCGCGGGTGCCAATGGCTACATCCTCAAAAACCCCCGCCCCGATACTTACGTACAAGCTATCGTTGATGTTTACAATGGCGGCTCACATCTAAGTCCAAGCATTGCGACGAAAGTATTGACGATGTTTCAACATCAGTTTGCCAAATCAGAACAAACTTATATTCAGCTTACCCCACGCGAAAAGGAGGTTTTGCAATGTATGGTAAAAGGAATGAGCTATAAAATGATTGCGGATGCTTGTGATATTAGTTTCAACACGGTGCATACTCACATCAAAAAAATCTATGAAAAACTACACGTCAACTCAGCACCCGAAGCCGTAGTTAAGGCTTTGGAGTGGAAATTGGTGTGAGAAATTGAATAGCTCTAAAAATGAGCAAATTTGCTATAATACCTGAAATATTAATAATTAATAGTGCATAGGTAAAATAAACGGGCGAAGTTTCATAAAGGCTATATTGAAGCAAATTAGACAACAAAGGCATTAAGCAATTAATAAAGACAGCAAGAGTAAAAATAAAAAACGAATTCCTATACAAAGTACTCTTAGTAAATTTAGTTTGAAAATAAAAAAACACCAAACACAAAACAACATAATACAACTGAATAAAAAACCAAGCAATATTATCGTAATTATTAATATAATCAAAGAAAAAATATCTACATATTAACAAAAATATACCTAAAAATATCAAAAAAACCATTGCCTTTTTTTGATAATATTCATTCAAAAAACTACGAAAAGCAAAAGACAATAAAACAAAAAATTGCAAGAAATAAAATGGTGTAAGCCAATAACTATTTTGATTTTTAATTTTGTAAAAATAAAAAGTTATCGAATCAACTACTACACCTAACAACAAATACATAAAAATAAACCTTGCTTGCTTGGTGTATTTAATTTTGGAATAAGAAAACAGAACCAACAAAAATGATGTAACCATCATCAATATATTCAGAAATTCATTTAAAGTTACTAAACTCATACCTTTCATATTTTATGGCATCATTACACACATTTCAAGAACTTACTGACCAAATCAATTTTCGTCCTCTCCTACTCAACAAAATAGGCATTGACGACATACTAGCTACCGACGGCTTTGAAAGCATTGGATTTTATGTTGTTACGAGCAAGATCAAAGCAAACAAATATCCCAGCATCACAACTATAGCTTATGTTTTGTTTGGCGAAGATAAGAAAGCTTTTTTAAAAATTGACGGCAAGAAAGTTTTTATTTCAAGCAAACAACTCAAAGAAGCAGGATTCAAAAAAAATGACAACCTGAGCAACACCTCTTTTTTAATTTTAAAGAAGGACCTTGAAGACATTTCGGTAAAATTAGAAAGTTATATTTTTTCTTATTGTGTTTTTGGAATTGAAATTATAAGTGAAGGCTTCTATGAACTTTTTTATGAAATCATAGATTCGTGGAAAGGCGGCGGCGGCGGCCCTGGCCCTGGTGTAGCAGTAAGCCCCTCTAACTAATAAAAAATATGATAAAACAACATATAAATAGAGCTATATTCCAACCTCAAACTTATGCTGAAAGCTGCTGGGCAGCTTCCTTTACAAATGTCTTTTCTCAATTCCCTAACGAAACAGACAAAAAGACAGAAGCAGATTTTTTAACCCAATTAGGGAAACGAGGAAATAATGCCTCTATTCAGAAAACGGAGTTAGAGAATTTACTTAATAATAGTATTTTTTCTAAATATCTTACAAAACTACCCAACTTATTTTGGAAAAGCATTACAGCGATTGTAGATAGTGGAAAAATTTTGGTGCATTGTTTTCCTATATTTGAGTCACCAAATAGCCATTTTGTCAATATATATGGCTATGAGGAAAACAAAACTGGAAAATGGCTATACATTTATGACCCCAAGCCTGATAAAAAGGGGCAACACTATGTTTTGAGTTATAGTTATTTTTTACAAACAATGACCCAAAACACAGGCGTCACAAGAAACCAGATGGCAGGTATTTTTTATTTTAAAGACACTCCTCCCCTTAACTCATCTCTTGATACTCAAAACTTCTCTCTGCATGATGCCAATGTCAAGACAAATTCTCTTCTTGAAAATTTGGTATCAGTCGCTAAAACACTTATAGAAGATTCATCCGCAGTCTCTCATGAATTTCTTAGCATAGCAAATGTACCCTTAGAAGGAATCAAACGAGGCTCCATTAAAACGCTAGGAAAAAAGCCAGAAGAAAATAACATTTTACAACCTACTAGTTTAAGAGTAGCTGAAATTCAACTTAGCCAAACTATTAAAAACTTTCAAATTCTAAGAAGTCATCTGTACAAATCAAACTTTCTTCCACTCATACATATTACAAATGCCAATGTAACACCAAATGAGTTTAAATTTATCACCGCTATCACTTATCGACAAAATGAAAGTGGGGTAGAGTCAATATTTTCTTTAGAGTTCTTGAATGTACCAGAGATAAAGAACACTCTAAATACCTTTTTAGGATTACCGAATTTCGGATTATCGATTTATATCGAAAACGATAATTATCGAAGATTGGAGTTAACAGCCGACAACATTCTTCCTTTTACATTTCAAATCGATAAAAAAGATTTTATGAGCAAACCTCTAAGTTCTTTAGATCAACTCCTTCAACAAAATACAATACAAGTAAGTACTCCTAACGATTTTGTAAAAGTAGAACAATTCAAAAATCCTCGGCGACGCAAATAATCGTTGAATTATAGTAGCTCCCCACTTACATCCCCAAAATTGGGGATTTTTTGATTTTGGGCAATTCCCGACCTTTGTTAGGCAAGCTTTTAGCCTTCTCATAGGTGATTTATTTCCCAAAATTGTTATGATGAAACCCTTACAAAAATTCACGCCTGTTTTTAAAGAATGCGGAAACAAAGCTGCCCTGATTAGCCTTGCAAGTGTCCAAAAACCCATTTCTGACAACCGTAAAACACGTCTTTTTTTTTACAACAATAGCGAATACGACCCCGCATCCAATCAAGCTACTTGGCAGCCGCTATCCAAACATCTGGCCCAATATCTGCCGCCGGGCCAAGTACGCTTTAGTTTTCACTTCATAAATGAAGGCTGTCATAGGGTCATTTTTAAAGTAAGAAGAGTACAAGAACATCATAATTTTGCGACTCAACTGTGGTTTGAAATTGTGGGACAAGGACAGGTAGCGCACACTGAAGAAAAATCCCACCCCAACTATAGTTTGCTCATTGTGGAATTGGGATATATAGAGTCAACAACGGATATGTGGGAGTTGTGTCTTCACATCAACCTTATGCATTCTGATAGTGTGTTTGTTTTTCAGGAAGCTTATTTACAGCGCTTATCTTAGTAGCAGGCTTTCTTTAAAAAGCACTACCGTTGGATAGGATTGTATTGATTTTATAAGAACTAGCCCTAAAATTTGTAATAGTTAATTCGGACATCAAAAACGGCTTTGCTCAACGCCAGAGTATTTTTCACCTCCCAAAGCCGCAAAACTTAGTAAGACATTTTTCGCAACAGTGGGCTTTACCCGCTGGCTTGGACTCTTTTTGCTAAACCCAAATAAACACAATTTCAACAATGGCTATGGTACGTTTTAAAGTCACCTTGTTTTTTATTCAAATATTGTTGCTTGCGCTGAAGTTTGATAGCCAAGCCCAACGCCTAGGACAACCTTACATAGTCATTACTATCAAAACAGGTGGCGACGACCTACGGGGAGGACAATCAGCAACGGCTGATATTTATTTCAAAAATCGCCAACCTTGGAAAAACATTGATTTGAATGAAGGACAAGGCTGGGGCAATTTCTCGACCCATACCTACCAAGATTCTTTTGACGGGATTTTGCCAAGCGACTTTAGATCGCTGACTATTAAACACAACGGCAGCCCTACGCAAGCATTTCAGGATTATGACAACTGGAATATCGACCAGATCAAGGTAGAAATAATAATGCCCAACAGAGAACCTAAGCGTACGGTATTGCTCGATATAAGGGCTCAACCCGTGGTGCGCTTTACGGGCGATTACCGACAAAGAAGCTGGAACTTCTTACAAGTCAACGACCCCGTTGATCCGGCGGCTAACACTTCTACAAACCCTTCGTCTACTTCTTCAGTAAATCGCTCTAGTAATGTTCCTGTCATGAATGACTATAAAATGTGGTTTGTAGTAAAAAATGGACAAATACCACCTAATGCCTTACAAGCAGGTTATGAAGCAGACGGAACGCCTCTGTACATTGCCCGTTCTCCTTTCGATGGTAGTATCGTGATTGGCAAAGTCAGAGCCAATGCAAGAGAAGCATTTATTCCCTATGGCGGTCTCGAAATTGTCCAGAATACATTCAGCGTATATACTGGCACGGGAACTTGGACATTGGTTAGGGCAGGGCAAAGTGTGCCACCCAATGCCATTGTAGCAGGCCAAGAAGCCAATGGTGCTCCTCTCTACATTGCCCGTGCCAATATGGGTGGAGGGCTCCACATCGGAAAAAGTCGAGGGCGTGATGCTTTTATTCCTTTTGATGGCAAAGAAGTGGTGGTGTCTTCGTTTGAAGTGCTAGTACCTGCACCTCTCAAAGCCTCCGACAAAATACGGGTAGTTCGGTGGATTTCGCCAGTCACTGGAGATTTTGAATCTATGCCCGAAGGACGCCACACCGACCAACAGTTAATGGGTTGGGGTTTTAAGAGCAAAATGTATCAATTTTCGGGCTTACGCAATCGTCCCAATGATCCCAATGCCATCGCCGTTTATCGCTGGACTATGCCCAATTGTAGTGCTTCTATCATGTTTGGAGAGCATGAGTTTACTGATAATCAATTGTTAAGTTGGGGATACAAAGACAAAGAGTTTCAGTTTTATGCCTACCGCCGCCCGCCCAATGATGGCCTTTCTTATGTGCCTGTTTATCGTTGGATCAATGCCAAACCCCAAGGTGACCCCTGTCGCGATTTTACGCTTACGGTAGCGAGTACCGAGCTTACCGATGAGCAGCTTCGTAGCTGGGGCTATTCAGACAAACGATTGCAGTATTATGTTTTTAGGTAAACTTTAAACCCTTTTAATGAAATGTCAATGTCAATGTCATCTCAAGATAGAGAAGTGCTAGCACTAATCAATCATTATTTAGAACAAGCTCGCAGAAATTCTGCTGCTGGTAGAAGTGCGGCTGATATAATAAACGACGCCTATGGAAATATAGTCAGGGACAGAAACCAACCTGGAGCCACCAACGACATCATTACTGCGGCTGATCACTATTTTGTAAGTAGAAATATGGTAGGTTCTGGGAATTTCAGACGCTCAATGAGGGAGACTTACGGGATAGATATTCCTATTTCAGATATCGATGAAGCGGGTATGGCTGCCACTCTGGTATTAGGATATGATGCTGTTAAAACCCTCGCTAGAGCTATTGATGATACTAGTCATTATTACTTTAATTCAATCCCTTTTTTTGAGCCTTTAATGAGATCAAATCCTGATACTCCCACATCGATCCCTACTAATTTAGCATTGCGATGGTCTGCTATAGGTATAAGGCACGGAAGGTTAGACCATCAAAGTCCCAATAGGCCTATTAATAATTTACGCCCTTGGTAAATAACTACCAACAGAAACCCTAAAATTAGGGGATTTGAAATGGCAAACTCGTTATTTTTTGATAAACAACGGAACGCTTTATTCTACTTACTTACACATTCAATATCAATTATTTAACAAAAAACACATTTACTCATACCATTAAATAGCCCAAGAATTGGCTAAAAATAGTAGCATCTCATAACCATATCTAATTCTAAAGCAATAGATTTTTATTTCTTAAAATCCTGATTATCAAACTAGAACAAGTCTATTTACTAGAGTATCGTAATTTATGACTCATTATGCAAACTCATATCGCAGGCAGAAAATATGACTCGTCCCTCACAATTCAAGGGCATACAGCACAACTAACGCTTGAAATGAACATTCAGTTTGTAGCTATCGATGGCAATAGCTCTGTGCCTGGAAGATTACGTATTATACAAACTCCCGAATGGACTTTTGAAGGCATCACTCAAAATGGAGAATTGAGAGATAGACATGGGGTTTTTCCTTTATGTCAATGGAATCATTCTAGCGAATTTGTACCATTGCAACAAAAATTATTGAATGCTATAGAAACCGCTTGGGACAACCAGTATTGGTTAAATCCTGCCAGAGGATGGTATAGAAACGAAGCATTGAATTATGATGAGGCGTTACCAGTACTTTGTCGAGTTAAAGTCAAGGACGTTTCTGCAAACCCTCATTTCACTGCTTATTGTATTAAACCTGATCCCTCTCGAGAGCATTCCGCTAATTTCCGTTCGTATGTAAGCAATCGGGGGCATTGGGGAGTTTTTACTATTCATGATGCCCAAACACTTGAATTTCCCTTTCCCTCAGAAGGCTCAACCCCCACTGACGACAATAAAGATGGCATATATGATAGAGATGTACCTTTTGCCTATCGCCAAGTAACTGTAGCCCACGAATTTTCTCATATGATTGGATTACATCATGTTAACGGACAAGGAAATGAAAGTTGGCGGTATGGTGTAAATGACTCACAAAGAAGACAAATATCTGGTATGGGCATGGAAATCCTACCCCATCATATGAGACCATGGAGTAACCGTTTAAATCAACACATTGCTCCCAAACGTACGCGTTGGGAGTTTAGTCATCATCCACAAAGGTACTTTTGGCAGAGAGGCCATTTAAGAATATGGGGAGCTTAATTCTTCCCCTCAGAAATTCATTAAAAATCACTAACTTACCTTAAAATTCACTCATGTAGTCGATACATTATGAAAGTTTTCCACATAATCTGTGTATGGTTGGGGATAAGTGCCTCGCTTTGGGCCCAGACCGTCAGTTTTGCAGATTATAAAGAACGCGCCGATAACTGTTTTGCCAAGGCTGATTACGATTGTGCCCGCAGCAACTATGACCGAGCACTACGTATTAGGGGCAATGATAAGCACTGTTTGAGCCAATTAAGGAAAATTGAAGACATCGAAGACCGAAAGAAAAAAGAGAAAAGTAGAACCAAACAACAACAACAAGCAGAACAAGAGCTGCTGCTGAAAGAAAAAGAAGCCGAAAAAAAACGAATTGCGGAACAAAATAGGCTCGAACAAGAAAAAATTAACAAAGAAAAAGCGCTTAAAGAGCAGCAAGCCCAAGCGTTAGAAGCTTTGAAATTAAGCTTTTTAAAGACCAATTTCCCCCAATCTACCGACGACGACAAAGACGGTGTACCTTCGTTTTGTGATTTTTGCCCGGTCCAAAAAGGTGAAATTCAGTATTGGGGTTGCCTTACGCCTATTGTACCCAATAGTCCTTGGCATCAATACGCCAACGGAAAAATACCGCCAGAATCGGTAGAACTTGGCAAAACACCCGAAGGAAAAAAAAGATACCTAGTCCGGGCAGGCACAACTCATTTGGGATACATTGATGAGGACCAAAAACAGGCTATCATCGGCCCTAGCAATATCTTTATCAATGTGTATGATGTATTGGAAGGAAAACATTTCAAGTGGGTAAAACCTTCGGCAGATTGGTACATTTCGGGCAAGGTCGTTGCCCGTTCAGAAATATCGACCCACAATTTTGTCGCAAGATTTGTATCAAAAAACAAGCTCGCTGTAGGCGTCGCCAATCCTTCCAATACCGCAGCACTTTTTTTTGATGACACTCAGAACTTCCAAGATACAAAGTATGAAATCCTTATCGACGAAGCGGTTCCTGTTGGCTTTTTTTATCTAAAAACCGACAAAAGTGTCAATCCTTCGGCCATTGCGCTCTCAATCAGTGCAATCACTACTTCCTCCAAAGCGTTGGAGATAAAAACCGGCACCGTCGAAATCTTCGCCGAAGGCATTGATAAAAAGAAAAAAAGGATTTCTACCCCCAAAATCAGTTTGAATATAGAAGCTCAAAAACGCTACTATTATGTACTCGAAAAACGCTCCGAAGAAGAGTGGATTTTGAAAGAAGAAACCCGCTAAATCGCTACAAGCGTGCCAGCGTCAAACCACCGTCAATGACAAAAACCTGCCCTGTCGAATACGGAAAAGCTCCTTCGGCAATCGCCGCCACAGCCTTTCCGATGTCGTCAGGGTAGCCCCAGCGAGCTTGTACCGTAAGTCCTTCGGCAATGAGTTTGTCATATTTGGCGGTGACGCCTGAGGTCATATCGGTCTTGATGATGCCCGGCCTTACTTCATAGACAGGGATGTTGAATTCACCCAGCCGCGCCGCAAAGAGTTGGGTCATCATTCCCAAGCCAGCCTTAGCCACGCAGTATTCACCCCGATTGACCGAAGCTACGGTAGCCGAAACCGACGAAATAGTGATAATCGATCCTTCAAAATCAGGGGTTTCGTGTTTTTGTTCTACCATCCAATTGGCCACTGCTTGGGTCAAAAAGTAGGTTCCTTTGAGATTGGTATTGAGTACTTCATCAAAACTCTCTTCGGTAGCTTCCAAAATATCATTGCGGACTTTGGGGGCAATACCAGCATTATTGACCAATACGTTGAGCCAACCAAAGTGCTCTTTTATTTTTGCCAACATGGCAGTCCGTGCCGATGCCGAAGCAATGTCACCTTGGCAATAAATCACCTCCGCCCCTAGCGCACGCAAAGCCATCAGTACTTCTTCTACGGCCGATTCTTCTCGCACGCCATTGATGGCCAAGTCAAAACCTTTAGAAGCTAAATGTTGGGCGATACCAAGTCCAATCCCTCGGCTACCGCCCGTTACGAATGCAATTTTTTTCATTAGAAACATATGCTCTTACTCAATAAGCAAGTAAAATGTGAGCAGGAATTCCCAACTCATTGTGTAAGAACTTTAAGAAATTAAGGCTCATTTGTTTTTTTCCATTCATAATTTCCGAAATCGTGCTTTTGCTCATCCCAGCCCGCTTAGCCAACCCCGTTTGAGATAACCCTTGCTCTTCCATTTCGTACTTTAAAGCTTCTAATGGCGATAATATTTCAATCTTATGATGTTTTTGTTCATATTCATGTATCAACAAAGACAACACTTCTAATAAGTCCCCTTCTGGAGTCGAAGGTTTAGCATGAAAAATTTTTGATAATCTTTCCAAGGCAAGTTCGTATTCTTGCTCTGTCTTGATAGGTCTTATGGTTTCCATGAGTTAAAATCAACAGTTTTGGCATCAATTCCATCATAGGCAGCATGAGTACCAATAAATTTCACAAAACACAGTTGAAATTCGTAGTTGAATGCTGCTATCAAACGATATTTATTCTTTGCGATATTAAATACAATTCGTTCGTTACCTACATAATCAGCGCCCTTAAAACTCGCGATGATTTCTTGAGGTGTTTTAAAGGTAGCCCCTTCAATTTTCCCATACCAATGCCTTAAGTTAGGTTCAGAATCAGGATACTTTACCCAAAACTACTTTAATGTCTTTAAAGCATGTATTCTCATAACAAAAACAAATCAAAAGTTCGAATAAAGCGAACTGCCACACTACAACGATACATCCATTTTCTTTGGCAAATTTACATACTGTCTTTTATGGCTTTCAACGCTTCTGCTTCGGGGCGTTTTTTGTAGAAAGTATCCAGCGGATAACAACCCGAAATCAGTCCATTTCGAGGTGCAGATGTACAATCGGAGAAGGTTCTACAAATCAGATTGCGAGTAAGGGTGCGACCATTGATCATATCTTCGGGCATATTGGGATACGACAGTACCATGCGCCCAAATCCGATACTATCAGCCATGCCATTGCGCAATACATACTGCGCCACATTGGGGAGCCATTCTTGTAAATATGAATAACCCGAGCCGATGATTACTAATTCGGGAAACGCTTTTTTTAATTCATCCGTCACCGCAATATGCCTTTGAACACCCGCAAGTGGCTCTTCGGGCGGCTGATACCCATCCGAAGGCGGAAACAGCGCTGGACGAGTCAAGTGTGGATTGTAATAAGGACTACCCGCCGTGATACAAACAATCTGAATCCCAAGCGACTGCGCTAATGCTAAAAACGCCTTAGTCTCGGTCAAATCTATCCCAAGACCGTTTTGTTGCCCCCCAAAAGCATAAGGATATTGCTCTGCTTCCTCGGGTTGGCCAAGGTCGTTAGGACCTTTTTTGTAGGGTAAAAAATCAAAAGCACTCAACCGAATCCCCATCTCTAGCCCAGGGGCTTCTTTTTGAATACCCGCTACAATATTGCGCAGATAACGCGTACGGTTTTCAAAACTTCCGCCGTATTTGCCGGGTCTATCAATAGCACTCAAAAACTCATGCCCCAAATACCCATGACAATGCTTGACATCCACAAAATCATAGCCCGCTTTTTGAGCCAATACCGCTGCTTTGATGTATTTGTCGATGATATCGTCGATTTCTTCATCAGTCAATACAGGATAATCGGCTTCCATTCCAAATTTTTTGTTTAAAAATGGATGCGAATACAAGATTTTTGACTCAAATTTTTTGTGACTATTGGGTTTACAAAAACGCCCCGAATGGGTCAACTGCAAACCAACAACCAAGCCGTCGGTATTGCCAAATCTTTCGGTATGTTTGTCTAAAATCAACTGCCGAAGCTGTACAAACTCCTCAAAGTTTTCTTCATTTATGACCAACTGATTAGGGTTCGCTTTGCCTTCATGACAAACCGCTACGGCTTCACATCCATACAATAACTTAGCGCCACTGATGGCAAATTTCACCCAACGATTTTTGGTAAATTCGGTAGGTTTTCCATCCAATGTGCCGTCCCAGCCTTCCATTGGTAAAATACACAGGCTGTTACCAATGGTTTTACCAGATTTTAAAGAAATGGGTTTGGCAAAAGGGCTTTCCGCAGGAGCAAGCAGCGTCTCATCAAACGACAAATCTACCCCAGCCGTCTCTAAGTATTTTTGCAAATCAGACGCAGTTTTGAGTTGCGCCATTCGAGTATATTTGGGTTTGTATTTTGTACTCATTTGGAAGAGGTAAATAATTTTTTAGGATTTAGGTACTACTAAACTTGGCAAAGCGATTTTAGTAGCACCTTCATTAAGATTATTTATTTTACACAATTCAAAAAAGCATAATAAGGCTCATCTTGGATAATACGCTGAAGATACAACGCCGCCTCACGAATATGATAATCGCCCCACATACTGGATTCGCCATAGGGGATTTTACTACCTTCTGGTACATAATCCCAGCCATTGGGACGGTGATAAATCGAATGTAACAACAAACCTTGGTGCGTAGGTTCAGTGCTAAGGTAAGGTTCTTGCAGCAAGGTATGCATCACCGTCAAGCCCGCTTGCCAGTAGCGTTGTCCCGCTGCAACCTCACCTTTGTCAATTAGGTATTTGCCAAGTCTCAACAGTCCCTGCGCTCCAATCGCCGCCGCCGAACTGTCAACGGGTTCGTAATCATTGAAAGGGTCGGCGGGCGCATTGAGATAATCACCCAATTTGTGAAGATAAGGCGCGCCAGTATCCCAGTAAGGTACGCCGTCGATAGGTGTATGTTCGATAAAAAAATCGCAGGTAGCGCGTGCACCTTTGAGCATCATTGCTTCTATCGCTTCCCGACCACCAAGAGGTGTCAAATCGGCATCCGAAATTTGCGCCAACGCCTCTAACTGCTCAGGAAAACCACACATGGCCCATGCTAAACCACGTGTCCAAGTACTAAAACCTGTATAGCCTTGTTGAGAATTAGGACAACGAAAATTGCCATCTTTGACATTAAATACACTTTCGTGCGCGGTACGCCCCCAAATATCATAGGAGTCGCGGCCTTCGCCATAATACACCGAGAAATCAGCCGTAGCTTTGATGTGTTGTAAGGCGCGTTCTAATAGATTGATTTTGACATCGCCTTCGCCTTGAAAAACGTGGCCTAACTGATGACTCACCACCAACGCCCGACACGACCGAATGGTATCCACAAACAACGAATGAGGGCCGTTGAAAGAGTGAATAAAACCGCCATTGGAGCTACCATCGCGGTTTTTGATGCTCGTCCAGCGGCTTGCTTGTACTGCACCGGAGATTTTCAGAGCAAGCTCATAGAAGTTTTTTTCCCACTCATTAAACTCTATTTTGCCTTCATGCATCAGCCGAAGCAAGTTGCCATAGGTGCTGACGTTGTTGAAGCCGTGGTCGTGAACTCCAATATGACTTACGTGAGGAGCCATCACCGAAACCGTGTTTTTGCGCCCTATTTCCAAAAATTCTTTTTCTCCCGTCACATCATATTGCAAAATGGCTGAACCAAACTGAAACCCTTGGGTCCATTCGGTCCAGCCACGCGTCGAATATTGGCCTTTTATGGTAAAAACAGGAGAGCCTTTTGATACATCGTAGTGGTGCTCAATGGCATTTATTTTTTGAGCCGAAAGTTCCCAAAAACGTTGAAGCTTGGCGGCTAAATCGGCAGTAGTAATAGTAGAATTGATTCGAATCATTGACTCAATAATTGTGCTTTTATCAATGAAGAAAAACAAGCTCCAAAACTACCCTTTCTCACAAAGCTTATTTGTATAAATATCTCTTCAAAAATCTACTATTTGTAGTTCCACTCAACACAATGTAGAACAAATACCTAAACTTTCTGTCGAATCACCTCAAAGGCTTCGTCGTATTGTTTATCTACTTTTTTGATGGATTGTTTTACATTTTTAAGAGCCGCACTGTAATTGGCGTTGATTTCCATGAGGCGGTCGGTAATCTGCTTTCCTGTGGTTTCCTCAATTTCAAACGTCCAGTCTTTCAGGCCCAAATCATAGTACATTTGCCCCTTAATCGTGTCTTGTGGTTGGCGTAAATAAAAAGCAGGAGTACCATTGGCAGCGGCAATAATCGGAGAATGACATTCGTAGCTCAATACGGTGTGGGCATGGGCATACAGCGAAGCCGCTTCGTCAGGAAGCCAATAGCCGTGCTTTACCACAAATGGCTTGACGTCGTCGGGGAGTGGATTGACCAACAGTTCATCAATAATATCCACTTGGTAGGTCATTTCGGGACAAACTACGATTTTGTTACCCGTCTTGCGTACCCAAGCTATCATGGCTTCACGTACCTTGGCGTGGTCGATTTCTTTCCACTTGTCGTTGAGTTCGTTGACCTCCTTGATACGTTCTTCACTCCAGCCACTGGGCCTGATTTTGTAATAAGGCGTCACGCGAAGGCGCGGAATGACACAAATGAATTTGCGATGTTCCAATTTATTTTCCTGAATAAACTGATTGGCTTTTTGGTCATCATGGATTTCCAAAACAAAGGTAGCATCAGGAGCAAAAGCGATATGCGGCCCTTGTACGCCCGCTTCTTTTAGCTTTTGAATAGAGGCTGTTTCACGCGTAAAAACAAACGAGGCGTGTTGTAATAAGTCTTTTAAAGCAGGAGAAACATTTTGCGTAGTAACTCCAAAAATACCAAACGGTTTCTGGGTTTGCTTGTGCCAAGCCTGTAGATAATCGGTCGCAACAACCGAGGGGCCTGAGCCATGAAGGAAAAAATCGGCTTCTTGAAATGCTCGCTTTACTTCTTCTGTTTGGGGCAGAAACTCCTTATCTACTGCCCCGTGAATAATTTTTACGTCGGGATAGTATTTATTGAGCATGGTTTCCACCTTCTCACTTTTGCTTTTCTTCCACAGAATAATCTTCGATTTGGGAAGACGTTTTTTCAACAATCCAATCAACCCAGGCGTATGGGCAATATCGCCGATATTGACATCTTGCCAACCCGACGTAATAAGTAATACAGGGTCGCTTTTTTGGGTTGCTTGCGACAAAAAAGGAATCATCGCAGCTGCTGACAGCAGGCTACTTTGTTGTATGAATTGACGACGATTGAGGGGCATGAGATTGGTTTTTTATGTGGATAGTGACTTTTTTGGTCACAGAGTTTCACGAAGTATTTCTCTGAGTTACACAGAGTGAGTACTCAAGTCATCGCCAGTTTTTTCACCACAGACATGGTTTCTTTTTGGCGGTTGCGGACTACATCCATGGCTTTTTGAGCTTTGGCTTTGGCCGTTTTGTAATCTTTGTAAATCGCTAATACCGCACCTGTGATGTCGGCAGCAGGCGCTTGATCGATTTCAAAAAGCCATTCTGGTACGCCAATATCTCGAAACATCCACCCTTTACGACCGTGTTTGAGCGGGCGAGCATGAACCACGGGCACCCCCAACGCCAAGCCCATAATAAGCGAATGGGGCTCCATTCCAAACATCGTGTGCGCTCGGGCATACACCGACATGGCTTCGTCGGCACTCCAAAAGGTCTCGCGACATACCACTTTGGCCTTGATGTTTTCGTCCAATTGGTCGTAAAGCATCGTTTTGGCGTATTTAGTCTCTTTCAATGCCTCGGGTGCAATCAAAACTTTCATGCCCGTAGTCGTGACCCACTGACTGATTAAATCCTTCACTTTTCCCAGCCGTAGCGTATCTTGCTGCTGTTGCTCTGGTGTAGGGGCGGGGTTCATCATGTCGCCTTTCCCGGTAGTGTTGAGATGCGGCGTATTGGTACGCACTACCACGACCAAAAATTTCCCTTCTTCCAACCCTGCCTGACGAAGGTATGCGAGCCCTTTAGCTTCATCTCGTACATCAATGCCAAAACATCCGTCGGGTCCAAATTCGATGATTGGGGTTTTGAACTGATTGTCTTTCAGAAATTTAACCGACTCGGTATCACGACAATAGATAAAAGAAGCACGGCTCAGTACATCCCGAAAAAGTGATAACGCGGGCGGCGCAAACTTATCGAAAGACTGCCCGTAGAGTCCAAAAGGAATCTTGTTTTCGATGCAATAATAAAAGGGAGCAAGATTGGACATGACTCCAGTCCATTCATAATTGAACAGTCCATAGTTCATCGACATCCCCGAGTTATGAATGTAAACATCTGCTTGCTCAAAAGCCATTTTTAATTCTCCCTGTAAGCCTTCGTCTTGGTTGAAAAATGCCCCATGCACGATTTTAACTTTTGGAAAATTCTTGCTAACCAATGCCTCCGTAACGGGACGAGATTGGGCGTGCCATAGGATAATTTGCGCTTCGGGGATATGTCTTTCCAACAAACGTAAAGTACCCGGTGTGTGGCCAATGTCCCCAATGTTGTTGTCGTTCCACGAAGAGCGGAGTAGTATGGTGGGGGTTTTGGCTAATACGTTTGACATACTATTCGCATCCAATATTTCATCTGAAGACATCTGAAAAGTAGAAGCGGCAAGGGTAGAAAGTTTAAGAAATTCGCGACGGGTAGTTGGCATGGGACTAGTTCATTTTTTATCTTTTATGAAACGCTATCGAACGCTTCCGACGTTCAAAACAACCCTGCCGACGTTCAAAACGTCGGCAGGGTTGTTTTGAACGTCGGCAGGGTTGAGCCTTTCAAGTAGTGAAAACATTCTTTTTCAACACATTCATAGTATCTGCTTGGCGTTGTTTGACAAACGCTTGAGCTTTCTTGACCTTCATTTTGGCAGCTTTAGGGTTCTTTGCCATTTCGAGTACTGTGGGAACAATCTTGGCGACATCACTTGGCGTGTCCATGTCAAAGAGCCAATCGCCCAGCCCGATGTCACGCCACATAAATCCCTTGCTAGTCTGTTCTTCAAATCGACAGACAATGGCGGGAATCCCCTGCGCAATGCACATGATTGGTGAGTGCATTTCCAGTCCAAACAAACCTGCCGAACGAATGTACGTACTCACAGCTTCGTCGGTAAGCCAATATTTATCACGCCATACCACTTTCTTTTTGACATCATCGGGGAGTGGGTCGTAGAGCATTTCTTTCCCAATGCGCATTTGAGTCGCATTTTCGGGTACGAGCAAGACTTTGAGCGAGGTTTGGCGTACCACGGCAATGATTGCTTCCCGAATGGGGGCGTTATCCTGCTCTTTCATTTTTTCGTTGTGCGCGTGCTTGGCTTCATTGATGCTTTGCTTTTTGGAAGGCAACTCCCACCAAGGCGAAAAACGCAACTGAGGAATCGCGCACAAAAACTTACCCGTTTCGAGGCCGTGCTCACGCAAAAAAGCATCCGCAGCTTGGTCGTCTCTGACATCCACGGCAAAAGCACCGTCCGGGCAAAACTCCATGATAGGGCATTTTGCCCCGTGTGTTTTAGCAAATTCCATGGATACCGAATCCCTGAAGTACGCAAAACGGGCTTGGGTCAAGAGGTCTATTTCGAGAGGGGTTACTTTTTGTCTATCTTCTGGAAATCCATAAACGCCAGGAAACGTAATCCCATAAATGCCGTAAGGTTTACCGGTGGTTTTGCGCCAACGCTCCACATCTTGCTTCGCTACCAACGAGGGGCCAGAGCCATGAAGTAAAAACACACATTCCGTAAATGCCTGTTGAATCTCCTCGGGTGTTTGGATGATGCGTAGTTTTGGAAAACGCTTTCGCAGCATTTCTTCCACGCCATTTTTGACATTGGAAGGCCAAAGGCGTACTTCTACGTCGGGTAAATATTTTTCTAAAAGGGTCAATACTCCGGGCGTATGGGCAATGTCACCAATATTTTCGGTTTGCCACGACGAACGCAAAATAATCGACTTAGAAGCAGCCGCTGAGGCTTCTCCCAACGCCATGTGTAAAGAGGCGGCAAAGAGGGAGGTTTGTTTTAGAAAAGTTCGTCGGTTGAGTGTCATATCCTATTTACCTCTTTAAATTTTCTTTTAATAAATTCATCGTTTCCCGTTGGCGTTGCTCTACGTATTTTTTGCCTTTGGCGGCTTTGGCTTTGGCGGCTTTGGGGTTTTTAGCCATGGCCAACACCGTAGGTACATAACGAGCAACGTCTTGCTCATTGTCCATGTCAAACAGCCAATCGCCAAGGCTAATGTCACGCCACATCACGCCTTTGCTGGTTTGTTCAAAAAAACGACCTACAATGGCAGGGATTCCATTGCCGATGCACATAATGGGCGAGTGCATTTCCAGACCGAACAAGCCTGCCGAGCGGACGTAAGTACTTACTGCCTCGTCGGTAAGCCAATATCTATCGCGCCAGACCACCTTTTGTTTTACGTCGTCGGGAAGTTTATCGTACAAAATCTCTTTACCAAGTTTTACGTGGGTTTCGTCTTCGGGGCAAATCAAGATTTTCATGGGAGTCTGACGTACTATCTCAATAATAGCCTGCCGCAGAGGAGCGTTATCATGCTCTTTCATAGCTTCGTTGCGAAGATATCGCTGCTCGTCAAAAGGAGTTTTTTTAGCCGGAATTTCCCAATACGGAGTAAAACGAGTTCGTGGAATCACACACATAAACTTGCCTTCTTCCAAGCCGTGCGTTTTTAGAAAAAGAGTAGCAGCTTCTTCATTTCGCAAATCCACCGCAAAGGCTCCGTCGGGGCAAAACTCCATGATTGGGCATTTTACCCCATTTTTTTTAGCAAAATCCAACGAAATCGAATCCCGAAAAAGGGCAAAACGTGCATTGGTTAAAAGTTCTATATCAAGAGGATTGGCGGTCACCGACGCCTTGGGGTCAGGACTATATACCCCCGGAAAAGTGATGCCGTATATTCCATAGGATTTACCTGTTTCTTTGTGCCACCGCTCTACGTCTTTGCGGGCCACTAAGGAAGGCCCCGAGCCGTGCAGCAAAAATGCACACTCATTAAAAGCCGTAGCGATTTCACTTGGGCTTTTAATGATAGACACTTTGGGAAAACGACGACGCATGAGTTCTTCTACGCCATTGCCCACACTTGACGGCCACAGCCGTACTTCTACATCAGGCAAGTGTTTTTCCAGAAGAGCCAATACTCCCGGTGTGTGACCAATGTCTCCAATGTTAACCGTTTGCCACGACGAACGCAAAATAATCGACTTAGAAGCAGCCGCTGAAGCTTCTCCCAATGCCATGTGCAAAGAGGCCGTTAGCAGAGAAGTTTGTTTTAGAAAAGTTCGTCGGTTGAGTGTCATATTTATCTTGAGAATTTAATTTTACCCCCGCAGAAATTCGAGGAAATTTAAAACCGCTGATTTTCGCTGAAAGTCAAACATCTGCGTCATTCTGCGGTATTAAATCTGCGTTGGTCTGCGGGTAAAATTTAATTGATTAATAGCCTGGGTTTTGCTCAAATTTGGCTCCCGTGTTGGCATCAATTACTTTTTGGGGAATGGGCCAAAACTTGTTAAAATCTTGGATTGTTTTACCTGAAGAAGGCCCGTTAGGCACCGACGGCTCTGAATTGTATTTTCTCACCCTATCTACCAAACGCCCCATACGAATCAAGGTACGCAGCCTTGGTTCTTCCACAATCAATTCACGCGTTCTTTCGTCCAAAATAAAATCCTCGGTTACTTTGGAGGCGTTGATTAAGGTAGCTTTGGCACGACCTCGAACTACGTTGATGTCTTTCGCAGCATTTTCCAAATCACCCTTTCTGAAATAGGCTTCGGCTCTTAGCAAATAAGTTTCGGCAACCCTCATGCGGCTAAAATCTTTGGAGGTATTACCCGAAAGTATATCGTTATTGATGGAAGAGCCCTCAATTTTTCGGAAGTAAGGATAATATTGGCGCAATGTATCGATGGCAATGGTCGTGAGCGTACCGTCGTTGCGAGCCAAAAACAAATTGCCGTTAGACCCTTTTTTGACAACAATGGGTTTCCCAAAATAATCTTTGTCGGCAGGATTATTGTAGTAAAAGGTGCGACGAATATTATAAACGGAGTTTCTCATGTCTTTAGGGTCTAAGGCCCAAACGTCATACTTGGCGTAATTGGTAGGAGAGTTGACCCCAATACCCCTTCCTATGCTATCAGCTACCACATTCAAAACGCGATTTGGCGTTTGTAATCGGTCGTATTCTGGTCCCCAATAACGAATGCTGTTATTGGCTGAAGAAGTTGAAAAGCTTCCGCCTACGTTGGTACTTTCAAATTGCCAAGCCCACATCACCTCTTTGTTACCTGCCGAGTAGTTGACTTGTCCGTTGGCAAAAAGGTCAGAAAAAACATCCCCAGGCCGTGCCGCTGCGGCTCCGAATCTAGCCGTCATGATTTGATAGTCGCCCGCTTCTTTATTAATCACTTTACTAGCCGCACTGATGGATTTATCGTAGAAGGAGGCATCCTTAGATTCCATTCCGATTGAGATATAAATTTCGCTCAACAGGTGAAACGCCGCCGCTCTAGGGATACGCCCGTCTTTGACTTGGAGCGGTAATAGGGTTATGGCTTCTTCCAAATCTTTGGCCGCAAAATTGAGTACTTCGAGCCGAGAGTTTCTTACAAAATCAAATTTGGGTTCGGTGATTGTTTGCTTCACAATCGGCACACCGCCATAAATATTTGCTAAAAAATTGTAGGTGTATGCCCGAAAAAACAGCGCTTGCCCTTTGATATTGTTCAAGTCTTCGGTCTTGATGCTGAGGTTGGGGTTATTGAGACCATCGAGAATGGTATTGGCACGTAAAATCATGGTTTTATACGCCCAATCCCAATAAACAATGGTTGCATCTAAATTAGGGTTGAGAAGACTGTAGTCTTTATTTCCGCGTGAGTCATTTCTTCCCCATTGGGTTTGGTCGGTTCCTACGGTCATGTACTCAAAGTTGTTGGACGCAATGATATGCTCTTGACGTGACCCTTCGTACAAACCTACCACGGCGGCATCAAACCCTGCCGTATTGGTCAGTAAGTTTTCTGGACTAAATCTATCCAAAGGAACTTCTTTTAAAAAGTCGTCACTACAGGAAGTGGTAACCCCGAAAAGTGAAAGAAGTAATATGGCTTTAAATTTTGATTTCATGTTTCCTAAAATGTTAAAATGACATGTTGATACCGCCAATGAATGTTTTGAGCAAGGGGCCATTGGTGCCTGGGTCGCGGCCGCCTCCCCCAAACTCAGGATCCCAGCCATTCCATTTGGTCCACGTAAATAGGTTTTTGCCACTGACATATACTTGAAGGTTGGCTATTTTCAACTTCTTCATCAAAGCATCCGAAAAATTGTAAGACAATGACACATCTTGCAATCTGGTGAAACTGCGGCTTTCGTAAAAACCATAGCCGAGTGGATTACGGTAGTTGATGCGGGGATGCGTATTGATAGGATTAGAGGGTGTCCAATAAGGAAGATTGAGGAAATTGGCTTGGTCAAAAAAGTTGGAACCCGGGTTAATGAGCGAGCTAGAACTATAGCCTCCTTCTCTGATATTGACGGTAGAAGACAAGCTAAATTTCTTGAAATTGATAATATTGGTTATTCCTAAAATAAAATTAGGCTGATTGCTATGTAATACCGCGCGGTCTAAAGGCGTGATTTTGCCATCAGGTACGCCATTGGGGCCACTGATGTCTTTAAATTTTATATCTCCGGGCTTAGAACCGGGAATTAAAGACAAATCGTCTCCTTGTTGGAAAATACCATCAAATACGTAGTCGAAATTCGTACCCAAAGGCTGCCCAATAAACCACCCGCTGGCAATGTCATCGTCTTCGATGCCGTCGTTGTTGATATCTCTGCCCGTGAGTTGTACGATTTTGTTTCTATTGAGCGAAAAAGCGATATTGGTATTCCATCCCCAATCGCCGCGTTCGATATTCTTGGTTTTGAGGTCTAATTCAAATCCTTTGTTTTTGGTTTTTCCAATATTGCGCAAGAAAACCTCAAAGCCGTTGGTATTCGGAATCGTTTGATTGAGGAGCAGGTCGAAGGTGTTGGAAACATAAAAATTGAGCGAAGCCGAAATACGACTTGAAAAAGCCTGAACATCGGTACCAATATTGAAACTTTCGGTGGTTTCCCAACCCAAGTTCGGATTGGCAAGCGTGGTAGGGATTAGACCGATTGATACGGGTTGGCCGTCTCCAAAAACATAATTTCGCTGTCCAACTTGGCTCAAAGAAGAGTATTCGCTCACGCCTCGGTTTCCATTGCGTCCCCACGAAGCCCGAAGTTTAAGAAAGTCAATTTTTTTAACATCCTTCATAAAATCTTCATCACTTATATTCCAGCTAAAAGCAGCGGAAGGGAAAGTTCCGAATTTACGCCCTTCTCCGAAAGCCGAAAAGCCGTCTCTACGCACACTTAAAGTAAAAAAGTATTTACTTTTCAACGAATAGCCCAAGCGCGCCATCGAAGAGATTTGGCGGTTTTGAGTTGCGCCTACGTCAATGGCATATCCTTCGCCAATTTCCAATGAATTGTAGCCCAAGGCATCGTTGAAAATATTTTGGCTTGATAGGAATGAAAACTGATTTGACAACTGATAAATCCCATAAAGTACCGTCAAATCAAGACTGTGGTCTTGGGCAAATCGGCGTTGGTATTTAAGAATATTTTCTAAGGTAAAATTCTGAGTTTCTCCGTGTCTTTTTGAACCAGAACCTAGGCGGTTGGTAGGGGCATAGGTAGGGCTGTAAGCGAATGTTTTAGAGTCGGTTCGGGTATAGCCTCCGTTGAGTTTATAGGTCAAACCTTCTAAAAGATTTACATCAGCGTAGGCATTGGCAAAGAGGATATTAGTGATTGATTTGTTGGTATTTAAGAGGGTTCCCAACAAGGGATTGGCTACTAAACCCCAATTTTGTGGAAGGGGATTTGGCGAAACACCATCCTCTAAATACAAGCTTGCAAAAGGGCTTAAATAAGAAGTAGCTACGAGGTTTGCTCTTACGCCTGAGTTATCTCTGGAAGAATATCCAGAATTGATACCCAACTTGAGCCAATCGGTAGCTTGTACGCCCAAGTTTAATCTACTCGACAACCGGCTGAAATTATCCCCTCTAACGGGCGATTTAGAGTCGGTATAAGCGCCCGAAAAAAAGTAACTTACCCTGTCTGTTTTTCCTGAGACATTGAGCTCATAATTAGACATCGGAGCACGTTGTTTGATTTCTTGGAAAGGGTCAATGGTTTTTCCAGCGGCAATATTAGCTTGCTCAATCACCGAAAATGGCACACTTCCTCCTTCGGCTTCTTCGGCATCTTTACGCGCCGCCAAATACTGCTCTGGTGTACGGTAAGCGGGTAAAAAAGCATAGTCAGAAGCACCCAAATAGGTAGTAAACGTAAATTTAGGCTTGCCTGATTTTCCTTTTTTGGTAGTAATCTCAATCACACCGTTGGTAGCCAAAGAGCCATAAATAGCCGTTGAACTGGCATCTTTCAGAATATCAATGGTTTCAATGTCATTGGGGTTGATATCGGCCAAATTTCCACCCGCGTAGATAATCCCGTCTAATACAATAAGGGGAGAACTATTGGCGGAAATTGAATTGATTCCCCGGATTCTTATGGTTCCGGCTTGTCCGGGACGACCATTGTCAATGACCTGCACCCCTGCCGTAGTTCCTCTCAGGATTTGTGAAGCATTGGTATTGGGCTGCAATCGAGTGGCTTCCACATCCACACTGGCGATGGCCCCCGTCAGGTCTTTCTTTTTCTGAGTTCCGTATCCTACTACTACTACTTCTTCTAGCGATTTGTTGTCAACATTCAGAGCAATAGACAATTGAGTGCGACTCCCTACTACCACTTCTTGTAGTACGTAGCCCACAAAACTAAACACCAGCACGGCATTGTCGTCAGGAACACTTAACGAAAACTCCCCGTCGGGATTGGTAGTAGTGCCTCGCTGAGTTCCTTTGATAATCACGTTTACGCCAGGCAAGGACTCTCCTTTTTCGGCATCGGTTACTTTGCCTTTTACGATTTTATCCACTACCCGATTGACTTCGCCCACGGCCGGCGCAAGCGCCTCTATGGCTGCGGGTGCGGATTGGCTTGGGGCTTTTGGGGCGGACGGAGCGTCACCTTCGGGAAATCGTGACACGTTTTGCTCCGACCTCCTTTCGGTACGTTTGTCGGTAATGACATAGCCTCCATTTTTTGATTTTTTGTAATACAGCCCCAAAGGTTTGAGAAGTGCTTCGAGATTTTGTTCCAATTTCGCATTCGGATTGACGACGTTGCTCATTACCATAAGCCCATCAACATTGCGGTCAAAAAACAAAATATCTACCCGATACTGCTCTTTTAGCTCGCGCAACACATCCTTTAGTTTCTTCTGGGAGGGTTTGTGGGAGGCGTCTTTGCTGTGGTTGGTTTGAGCACTGGCCAAAAATTGGGCAAAACTTGGCTGTACCCCTCCCAGCAATACCCCCAACAACAGGGTTTGTATTGTTTTTTTCATTCTTAAAAAACGTTAGAGTTATGGATTGGTGGTTATGATAATTTTCTTTCCTTCTTTTTGGTAAGTAAGATTAGCAGCTTCGGTAAGCGTTTCTAAAAGTTCTTCGGCATTGTGCGCCGTAAAAGACCCCGTAAGTGTCCATTGGGCAAGTTCGGTCTCGGGGATTTCGACAGTTACTCCAAAATTATCTTTAAACAATTGGGCTACTTCCTGCAAGGTAGTTTCTTCAAATACAAACCGATGATCTTGCCAAGCGGCGTAGTTTTGAGGCTCTTGAGTCTGATGTAAATTCACTTTCCCCCCTTCTCCGAGCGTTACCAAATCGCCCGGCTTCATCATGAGTTGTTTTTGATTGTTGCCTTCCTGATATCTCAGTTGTACTTTACCTTTATTTAGGACGACCTTCGCAACTTTCGGGCGGGTATTTACCACAAATTCGGTTCCTAGCACTACCACATCAAACTCTTGCCCCGTTTTGACAATAAACTTCTGATGATTAGGCAAATGCGTCACCGAAAAATTAGCCTCCCCTGTCAGATATACTTCACGGGTTTGGTGACCAAAACCAAAACGTGGCACTCGAAGCGACGAATTGGCATTGAGTACGATTTGGCTGCCGTCGCTCAATGTCAAACGTTGGGTTTGGCCATAAGCAGTCTGGTAAGTTTGGTACTGAATAGCATCTCTAAATAACCAGCCACTAACAGCTACTATCAATATTATCGACGCTGCCGCCCAAAACCACCACGGCATCCGTCGAGGGGATACCTCCAAAGTCTCTCCCTCTTCTTTTTGGCTCTGATAGCCTCTCATTCGTTCTTGATGCCGAGCTAGTGCAGCGTTGGCATCAGCAATATACTGTGGATGTTCGCTTTCCCACATAGCCAAGTAAGCATAAAACAACTCACGGTTTTCGTTGTTTTGCGCCCATTCCTCCACCATTTGCTTCTGAAAAACAGTAGCTCTACCAGCGAAGTAATTGAAAAGCATTTCTTTGGTTATGTGCATTTTCATGATGAAATGATTTAAAAACAAGACGTGTTGAAACGTCGAAAACACTTAGCGATGTGGATTATTTATTAGAATATTTTGGTCTCAAAGCCATCCTCCTCCGATGAACATCACGATAACAAGCCACTTATCTTTCAAAGAAGTCCGAATCTGACGGATGGCTTGGTACAAGTGAGCCTCAATGGTTCGCAGAGATAGATTGAGTTCATTGGCAATTTCTTGGTACTTTTTTCCTTCAAAACGATGCATGACATAGATTTGGCGGCGTTTCAAAGGCATACTGTTGATGGCATTTTCGACATCGTGATAGAGCTCTTCGTATTGGGTAATGGAGTCGGGCTCATAGGTGGTGGCTATCGAAAACTGCGTGGCATTGTCTAAGGACGTATTGCGACGCATTTCGCTTCTAACGTAGTCGAAAGCCCGGTGCCTCACCGATGTAAACAAAAACGCCCGAAAAGAAGTAGTAATGGTGCGGTATAAATGCTGTGTGTGAAACTCATAAAAAATATCCGAAACAATATCTTCGGCAATGGCCTTGGAAGAAACATAACGTACGGCATGGCTGCACAACAATGGGTAATATTGCTGAAACAACAACGCTATGCCAGTATCGGGGTTGGTCTCAAAAGCGACTCTAATCATCCGTTCGGGGTCAAGCACCGTATGTTTGGTTGAGGGATTTTCTCGCTCATGCCTCCCAAAAACCGGTTGGGCCTTATCTTCTTCCTCCATAGTATGCTTGACCATTCTCATTTTCTATATAAAGATAAGTTTTTTCTTGGAAACGTTTTATTTAAACCTGTTTTTGAGATAGACGTTTTTGTCCGCAGAAAACACTTAGTGAGAAATAGGATTTTTTTACTTATTTTTTTAATTTATATCAAAAGAAGACCTCGGTATTTCCAACGCCTCTTTCTTATCAGGGCCTTGCAATGCTATTTTTATGGCTTCTTCTTGAAAATACGCACTTCTAAAAACAGAAATCATCGTACTGATTATCAACAAATTACAAACTTGAACAAACTTGCTCCAATTTGAACACCGTTTGCATAGGTCTTCTATGTGTCTTTGCTGAGATTTGCGCTCTCAATTTTTATTTCAATTCTTAATTTTTATGTCAGCTATGCAAAAGAATGCAAAAATCACCCTGTCTTTACTCACGATTTTGGCAGTTTGTCTGGGAAGTTTTTCGGTTTGGGCTCAAGACAAAAACAGCCGGCCTAGTCCGCCCGCCCAAGTTTCTCAAAAAGTAGAAAATACCAACATTACCATCAGCTACGGGCAGCCTTCGGTAAAAGGTCGAAAAATATGGGGAGAACTCGTGCCTTACGGACAGGTATGGCGTACAGGTGCCAACGAAGCTACGACCTTTGAGATAAGCCAAGATGTGAAAGTAGAAGGGCAAATCTTAGCCCAAGGCAAATACGGCTTTTTTACCATTCCTAACGAAAAAGAATGGACGATTATCTTTAATAAAGTACCTAACCAATGGGGTGCTTTCAAGTATGATGACAAGCAAGACGCTTTGCGCGTCAGTGTAAAACCCAAAAAATCTTCAAAATTTCACGAACAACTTACCTATACCATTTCGCCTAAAGGAACAGTCGCGATTTTGTGGGAAAATTTAGAAGTAAACTTCAAGGTAAAATAAGAATCTACTAGCTCATTTACAGCCATTTTAACATTCATTTTGTGGGGGTCGCTTGCGGCGACCTCCACATTTTGCCATTTATTTAAACTCTTTTTCTATTCCAATCCCAATACCTGTTTACCTTCCAGCAGTTTGGCTTTCAGTTGGGGATAGTTTACGTTTTGAATCGTAGTTTTATTGTCTAGTGCCAGTGCCGCAGCCGTACCCGCCGATTGCCCCAAAATCATAAAAGTCCATTCCAGGCGAATCGCTCCGTAAGCAATATGACTTGATGAGGGGCAAGTAGGCGTAATTAAGTTGGTACATTGGGACGCTTTAGGAACCAAAGATCGGTACGAAATAGGCAACGGTTGCCAATAATCACCCCCAAATACAAAGCCTTCGTTGTAAGCGTAGCCGTCTTTGACGATGCGCCGCACGCTGTGTACATCTGTAGGCCAATACGCCATGCCGATAGGGTCAGATACGGGTGTGGGGTTTTGTTTTTTGACATGATGCTCCGTAATCACGTAATCAGACACCATTCGGCGCGCATCGCGTACATAAAACATTCGAGGCCAGCCGTCATTGTCAGTAAATTCATCTTTGGGCAACCCCCAACTAGCCCACTCTTTTTGCAAAGCGGAGTCGAGTTGGCCTACTTCAGGGTCATTGGCTAAGAAGTAAAAAAGCCCTTGCGTAAACGTTTTATGTTCTTCCAATATCCTTTCTCGCACAGCGTAGCTACCTTCTGGGTAGTCGATATTCATACCGTAGAGGTTATGCGATAGGTCGTGCCAAGCACCTAAGTCCGTTTTGCCGTTGGGAAGTCCTGCGCCAGGCCGATACAATTTTCCACCTGCTTTGATATACCGCAGATAAATCTCGTATTGACCTCGGTCGTAGTCCTTAGGTTTAGTAAACGGAATTTGATTGTCAGGATTTTTGGTCAAACACATCCGAAAACAAAACGCCTGTAGGCGTTTATCTCCCGCGCCAGGTGTTCCTAGAGGTTCGTTCTGAATCGTCGGAATCACTCCGCTGTTTGGATCATTGGGGTTTTTATAAGGGTTTACTTTGACCAAAAATTGTGCATGATCGGTTTCGGCACGAATACCGTTACGGGTTTCATGGTAAACAGAATTGGCCTCACGTCCTACCGTTGTACTGACACCAGCCCGCGCCAGCAAATCTCCTTCAATGGTCGCATCCACGAAAAATTTTCCCTTGAATACTTCTCCTTTTTCGGTACGAATTTCGGTAATAGTGGTATTTTTTTTACTGACCGCTTGGGGCGTTTCGGCCAAGCGTCTTCCCAGAAATACTTCGATTTTGTGTTCTTTTATCCAATCATTAAACACCTGTTCTGCTACCTTCGACTCAAACCGCCAGAGACTTGTGTTTTTTACTTTGTTATTGAGCGCGTTCTCAAAAGCCTCTTCTCTTCCATAGACTTTGGCGATACGGCGATAAAACTCCAGTGCTAACCCTCCCACGGCGGGGCTATTTTGAAAATCTTTATGATTGTCAATGTCAGTTCCACCAAGCCCTTCTACACTCATTCCGCCAATGTGCTTAGTGGGTTCGAGAAGCGCTACACTTTTCCCCATTTTGGCCAACTGAATTGCCGCCGTCACTCCTGCTGCCGTTCCGCCATAGATGACCACATCGTAAGAAAATTTGGTTTTTTGGGGCTGAAATGAAGTCAGCCCCAAAAAAGTGAAGAACAACGTCAGTGTTTTTCTCATTTTTTACCATCTTTTTCTCCATCCCAAATTTGGTGATTAATGCTCAAAATCACTCCTTTCTCTTTTAAATTTGTCTGTAAATCAGCGATGTCTAATTTCTGAACGGATTTTTTTTGACGAGCGGCCATTGCTGCGGCAATGCCAGCACTATTTCCTAGCTGCATCCAGGTACATTCCACCCGTGCTGAACAAAACGCGACATGCGACACCGATAAGCATACTGGCACAAGTAGATTGGTGCATTCTTGCTGCTTGGGCAAAATAGTACGGTACGAAAATTCGTAGGGTTTGGTCAATACTTCCCAGATTCGTCCTTCATTGACAAATTGGGTTTTAGATACAGCCACGCGTTGTACGTGATGACTATCTATCCAATGGGAGCCCAAACAAATCGCATCAGGTTTTGTACGTTCTTCCAAAATATCCTTTTGGGTCTGCACCAATTCGCCCTTCATTCGTCGTGCCTCACGAATGTAAAGATAATAGGGGAAATTTCCGTTGTCCTTGAACTCATCAGCCGTAAGACCATATTGATTTACCGCATCGTGTAAATTACGTGGGACCGAGGGGTCATTGGCCAAGTAATATAAAAGACCCAAAGTCCAGTTTTTATGGTCATCATAGATAGCTTTTCTTTCGGGATAATCGGCATCGGGGTAGTTGACATTCCCGCCAAAGTGCCCTAAAGAGATGATTGATTTCTGTTTGTTGTTGGTTTCGTATTTCCCTTTGGGATAATTCCAACCGTACAAATCAATGATGTCTTTGAACTTGACATTGGGCTCATTTTTAAGCCATCGCGAAAGCAATATATAACGCTGAGGTTCGTAACGTTCGGGTTTGGGAAAAGGAACTCGGTCGTCTCTTGTTGACATCATCACCCGAAAGTTATAATTCATCACCCGTTTATCGGCTTGCCCTTCGGTAAGTGTGCTTCGCTCGGCAAATCCAGGTAGTAGTTTGCCATTATCATCATAGGGAGAAGCTTCAATGGGAGTATCAATAAACCTTACACCCGCCAATGACTCACCATACTGGTCTTTGCTTTCACGCCCATACGTATAAGATACTCCCGACCGTGACATCAAATCTCCTTCATAGGTAGCATCAATGAATACTTTGCCCGTAACGGTGGTGCCGTTTGATAATGTAATGGTCTGAATAGCAGCATTTTTCTTATTTACTTTTTGGGCAAATGCTTCATAGACAACCTTGACGTTTGCTTCTCTCAAAAGGTCATTGAAGACTTTCTCGGCTACATGCGATTCAAAGTAAAACTCGGTTTTAGGTTTTCCGTAAAATTGACTCATACGACTATAAAACTCTAACGGTAATCCCGAAATAGTTTCTTCAATCATGTGTTCAGACTCGGCAGTGCCAATACCGCTGGTATTTAGTCCTCCGACATGTTTTGTCTGCTCTATGAGCATCACTTTTGCCCCTTCACGAGCGGCAGCCACGGCAGCAATGACACCGCCTGGTGTGCCGCCATATACCACTACATCGAAAGAAGCCTGAGCATACGCCAGCCAAGTATTCAGTATTAATAAGAGGGTAAGACAAATTTTCATATTAAAATAAAAGTGTAAAAGGTGAATATTAAAGCCATTCTGAGGGGTTAACCTTTAAGCTCAGAATGGCCATACTAGTATCAACAATCAATAACCAGGGTTTTGTACCAAAGCTGGATTTACATCAATCTCTTGAATTGGAATAGGATAAAGCAGGTGCTTTGCTTCGGCATTTATTCCTATTTTTTTCATCTTTTCAATGTATTTTCCTGTTCTTAGCAAATCCCAACGACGATGTCCTTCAAAACAAAGCTCCCAACTTCTTTCTTGCCAAATTGCCTCACGCAATTGTGTTTGAGTCAGGTTACTGAAGTCTTTTAAATCTGTTGGCGTTTTTCGTGCCCTTGCCCGCACGGTATTAATGGCCGTATAAGCCTCGGTGGTAGGGCCACTTAATTCATTGAGAGCTTCGGCATACATCAACAATACATCGGCATAGCGAATGACTAAAAAGTTGTTTCGCGCCGACTGCGACCCACAAGCCTGTGGATCCCAATATTTGTCCAAATGAGGCCCCGTACGCGAGGCTACTACGGTGCCGTTGGCTATTTTTTTCTCATAAATCACCGTTACGTCTTTCCGTAAATCTCCTGACAAGTATGAAGCCGCGTGCTGTGGTACTACTTGATAGCTTCCCCCCGTCAAATTAATAGGATAGCTGAAGTATATAGAAAAATTTACTGCCATTGGGCTGCCATACGCAGGCAAGACACAACTGTACTGAATCGAAAAAATATGTTCAGGGCCATTCTCTTTTTCGGGTAAAAAGACATCCTTAAAATCAGGGACCAAAGCGTATGTTTTTGAATCTATGACCTCTTTAGCTTTAGAAGCCGCATTGGCCCAGTCTTTACGGGTTAAATATACCTTTGCCAACATGGATTTAGCTGCCCCAATCGTTGCTCTGCCATTTTCGGAAGCTACGGTATATTTTACTGGGAGCGTTTTTTCAGCCTCTTGTAAATCAGAAATTATTTGCTGATACACTTTTTCGGCTGGTTCGCGGGGGATCTGCACATTGATAACATCATTGGAAACACTCGTTACAAGGGGTATATCTCCAAAAGCTCGTACCAAATTAAAGTAGGCCAACGCGCGTAAAAACTTGGCTTCGCCCACAATTTGATCCCGTAGCTTGGTATCCATCGTAATCTTAGGAACATTGACAATCACCCGATTGGCGCGGTCAATCAATACATAACTATTGGTGTAAAACCCATCAAACAAGCTCGTTCCACTGTTAAATAGATTCTTATGTATCTCATCTCCACTGCCATTGTCTTCGCGTACTTCGCATTCATCACTGTTGAGATCCGCCAAATTAATCATGGTCATGCCATAGACATTTTTGAGGCGGTCATATACGCCATTGATGGCAGAAGTGGCGTCGGCGGCAGAATTAAAGGAATTTGATTCTTCAAAAAAACTGAGAGGTACCTCTTCCAAGTTTTTTTCACATGCTGTCAACAGAAATACTGTGAGCAATGCCGAAAGTAAGGTTGTATTTTTCATCTTTAATTTTTTTAATCTGATCAGAAAGAAAGAGTAGCCCCACAAGTAAAGGTACGAGCGGCAGGATAAGCGTAATTATCGACACCGTATTGCACATTGCTCGTAAAATCAGAGTTTACTTCTGGGTCGAAACCACGATAAGAAGTAAACGTCCATAAGTTTTGGCCACTTATGTAAACGCGTGCCCGTTTAACAAACTTTGTCCGAAGGGGGAGTTGATAGCCCAATGATACATTTTTGACGCGGAGAAATGAACCGTCTTCAATGTAGAATGAGTCTGTTCCAGTGTTTCGCCATTGCCGAATCGACGGCAATGTATTCGAGGGTTTATCAGCCCGCCAAGCACCCTCAATGACAGTTCGGAGTAAATTATCACTGGGGTCTGACTGTTCCATTGATTTCCGTGTGACATTCAACAGTTTGTTTCCCTGTGTACCTTGCAGAAAAATAGAAAAATCAAAAGATTGGTAAGAAAGAGTATTAGTCAGGCCAAAAATAAATTTGGGAAGTCCAGTCCCCAAAATTTGGCGGTCGGTGGCTTCATTAAAAATGCCATCTCCATTTAAGTCCTTATAACGAATAGCACCCGGCAAATCTCCCGAACGAGCCAACGTTCCTGCTGCTTTGATTTCGTCGGCTGTTTGCCAAATACCATCAAAGACATTTCCGTAAAATGAACCAACAGACTCCCCAACTTTCACGATGGAATTGCCCGTAAAAAACTGGTCAGCGTTGTTGAGTCTGATCACCTTATTACGATTAAATGAGATATTACCATTGGTTTTCCATTGAAATTTGCCGTCTATATTGACCGAATTGACGCTCAACTCCACGCCTTTATTTTCTAAACTACCCACGTTTCTAGTAACACTTGTAAAACCAGTGGTGGCAGGTAGTTCAACACCTAACAACAAGTCTGTGGTCGTTTTGATGTAATAATCAGCGGTCAATTGAAGACGATTGTTGAATAATCCCAAATCAAAACCAGCATCAAGTTGGGCGGTTTTTTCCCAACGCAAATCTGGATTGGCGATGCGTGAAGCCTGAATCATCAACACTTCTTGGTCACCAAATACCGTACGTGCAGTGCCATACTGTGACAATGAATTGTAAAGACCAATGCCGTCATTGCCTGTGATACCATAACTCAAGCGCAGTTTTAGCTCACTTATCCAACGGTTATTTTTTAAAAAGTTCTCATCCGAAATCCGCCAAGCAAATGCTCCTGATGGAAAAAATCCGTACTTATTATTAGCTCCAAAACGCGACGAACCATCCACTCGACCCGTTATGGTGAGCAAATAACGATCTTTGAAGCGATAATTCAGCCTTCCTAAATAGGAGTTCAAGCCCCATTCCTGCACTCCACCCGTTGATGGAAGCGGTTTGTTTGCTAACCCAATGTTGTTGGCACCAAGGGTATAATTTGGAAAATCTTGCGCTTCGGCGTAGGTGCGTTCTTCACGATTGTTCTGAAATGTCACCCCTGCTACGGCATCCAATGTATGCTCATTAAAGGTCTTTGTATAAGTCAAGATGTTTTCATTCAGCAAATTAATGTTGTTAGAGGTACCATTACTTCCATAGCCATTCACGGTATTAGCGATGAGTGTCTGAGGCGTATAGAAGATGTTGCGACGAGAATTGAGAATATCCGTACCTATACTGATGCGTGCAGTCAAGCCCTCCGCGAGCGTAATATCCCCAAAAACACTTCCTAGAACACGGTCACTAGTGAGAAGATTGGTGCTAGTCCTAGCCACTGCCACAGGATTGGCGACCGAGCTAAATCCCGAACCTGGCCCTACATTTAGAAGCTGATAACTGCCCGTTGCATCATAAATAGGACTAGCAGGAGACGCTCGCAGTGCCAAGCCTACCAAGCTGCTACTGCCTACTTCGTTGACACTATTGTTATAACTACGGGTTATGGTAAAATTTGCCCCTATTTTTAGTCGATTACTGACTCTGGCATCTAAATTAATACGAGAAGTATAACGCTTGAAATTAGAAGTAATCACAATACCGTCTTGGTTAAAATAGTTGCCACTCACAATATACCTCAACTTATCTGTCCCACCCGAAACCGATAACTGGTAATTCTGCATGGGTGCTCCCTGAAAGATTTCTTTTTGCCAATTAGTACCCACTCCATACTCCGATGGTTTTTTGGGGTACGCTCCCGTTGGATTTCCGTAGCGTTCGGCAAAATTTAGATTTCTTAATTGCTCGTTTTTGGCAGCAGTATGCTCCTCAGCAGTAGCCATATCAAGCATCTTGGTGACTTTTTGATAGCCATAATAAACGTCGAAATCAACCGTAGCTTGTCCTTCTTTTCCACGCTTGGTAGTGACCAATACCACTCCATTGGCACCACGAGACCCATAAATGGCCGTAGCAGAGGCATCTTTTAATATTTCGATAGATTCGATATCATTAGGATTGATTGTCGCTAGTGGATTAGGATATAGTATTGAGTTGCCTGCTCCTGTTGCGGGGGCAGGATTAGTAACTGGAAAACCATCAATGACATAGAGAGGGTCGTTACTAGCTGAAATAGAATTACCACCTCTGATCCGAATCGTAATTCCACCGCCAGGAGCATTGGAGGAGTTGGTTACTTGCACTCCTGATACACGCCCTTGCAGGGCTTGGTTAAACGAACTCACGGGTTGAGCTTTCAATTCAGTCGACCCAATAGAACCCACTGCTCCCGTCAAATCTCGCTTTTTTACAGCACCATATCCCACTACTACAACTTCACTTAGGGCTTTGGTATCCGTTTTAAGACTAATATCAAATTGTGTACGATTACCTACCACTAATTCTTGTGATTCATAACCTACAAAGCTAAAAACTAGAATTGCCTTCTCATTAGGAACGGTGATTGAAAACTCTCCATTGGGATTGGTAGTAGCTCCTCGTTGGGTTCCTTTCAACAAAACATTTACACCAGGCAGCGCTTCTCCTTTATCAGCATCTACCACTTTGCCTTTGATGACCTGCTCTAAGGCATTTTGATGTGATACTCTTTGCAAAGGCGCTATTTCTTGAGAGGACTTTATTTCAACCATGGCAGCGTCCATTTCTTGCTGATTTGCAGAGGTATTTTCGGCGGCTTTTTGTGATTTTTTATCTGCAATCACTAAATAAGAACTGGTATTTACCTTCTTAAATCGCAACCCTAACGGACGTAAAATATGCGTTAAGTTTTTTTCTACATCCCACCGATTATTGATTACTTCTGGTCTTACGGTCATCCCTTCCACCACTTTTCGCTCAAACATAATTTCCACCCCATATTGGGTTTTTAGGTCGCTAAGTACGTCTTTGAGAAGACGAGAGGCACCATAGCGTGTCTGTTCGGTCGTCTTGTGAGGATTGTCTTGGGCTTTGGCAAAGGCTTGCGACCAGCCCAATTGCTTCCCAAAAAACAATACGCCTATCATAAGCCCCATTTTTGAGGCTTTTTGTATTTGTTTATTCATAAAAACTAGAGTTGAAAGTATGCTATCGAATTACTTGTCGGTCAGCTGTACGTGGTTTCCCTGTCTGACCACATTGATGTCTAAAAGTTCAGAAATAGAGCGTAACAATTCATCTACATTTTCGGCACGGAAAGAGCCCATAATTACGCGTTCGGCTAGCGGTTTTCCACTGATTTCTACCTCTAGACCATAGTTTTCTTGGAGTAGATACGCAACCTCTTGGAGGGTAGTTTCTTCAAAAACAAACCGTTTTTGTTCCCAAGCCGCATAGTTTTGGGGCTGATTGGTTACTTTTCGAGAAAGGCGATTTTGGTTATCAAGGGTTACCAAGTCACCGGGTTTCATCATCAAGTGTTTTTGGGTATTGCCTTCTCGGTATTGAACCTTTACTTTTCCTTTGTTGAGCACGACCTTAGAAATCCGCTGACGCGCATACACCGTAAACTCCGTCCCAAGTACCACTACTTCAAAGTTTTTATCGGTTTTTACCACAAACTTTTGGTGATTGGCTTGATGTGTCACTTCAAAATTAGCCTCTCCGACTAGGAAAACTTCCCGCGCTGTTTGGCTAAAGCCAAAACGGGGGATTCTCAATGAAGAGTTGGCATTGAGGGTTACGTGAGTACCATCCTTGAGGGTTAGTGCCTCTGTTTCGCCAAAAGTTGTTTGATACGTTTGATAAAGTATATTGTCTCGAAAAAACCACCCTCCTATTGTCAACCCCCCTACTACCATTGCCGCCGTCATACCCCACTTCCACCAAATGGTTGGTTTAAGAGGCAATATCAACTCTTCTGTTTCCTCAGAAGAAACAATGAGGGGTTCAACAGACTGAGGGTTGTTTTCCAAAAAAGCTTCATATTTCAGTAATGCAGCCTCGCTATCGGGCAAGTACTGCGGATGCGTACTTTCCCATTCTTCGAGCCATTCGTAATATTGCTCTTCATTGGTCTTGAGCCATTCTTCTACTAGCTTCCGCTGGAGTGGAGAGGCTTTGGATGCAAAATAGCTAAAAACCAATTCTTTGCTTATCTCTGTTTTCATCGATGGTGCTTTTACTATTAAAGATGAGAATCAGGCCAAATCCCCTTAGTCATAAATACATTTTAAGACCGCTCCGCATGATACCCAAGGCCTTTCCTAAGTGAACTTCTACGGTTTTGATAGAGATGCTTAGTTCATCAGCTATTTCTTGGTATTTTTTACCTTCAAAACGACTCAACAAAAAAACCTTCTGACACTGAGGAGGTAGCGTTTCGACCAATTCTTCCACCTTGCGGCATACTTCCTCGTACTGAGTGGCGTGGTCGGGCTGATGTCCCAAGGAGGATTCTCGCTGTATGGCTTGCTCTATTTCTTCGGTCTCTTTAAATTCCCATCTGAGATAATTGATAGCCTCGTTTCTCACACTCCGAAACAAATACAATCGATAAGAAGTAGCAATTGATTCATAGGCTTTTGTTTTCCAAAATTTACAGAACACATCCGCAACCAAGTCTTCGGCAATTTCTTTGGAATACACAAACCGAACGGCATGATTACACAGGGCCTTGTGATACCGCCTAAACAATAAAGCGCATCCTTTGGAGGGATTGTCTTCAAAAGTTGATTTCAGAAAAAACTCTGTATCATGCAATCGGCCTTTTTCTGGCAATGCCTCTGTATGGTCGCTTCTCTCCCCCGACAGCAATGATGACTGAGACTGCGCAGGTTGGTCGTCGGTATAATCTGGGAAAGCCACTTGCACCATATCAATTTTGGATAAAATTTTCTTTGACTCTTTATATAAAAGACAAGTTTCGGAAAAAGTCCCCTTAGTGTTTTGGATACTTTGTGAAATAAATTTTTGAGTGGCCAGAATTTTATCACAAAAAAAGGCTTTGCTGATGCCCACACACCATACAAAGCCTTTTTGAGGAAGTAATTATTTTAGGTTTATTTTTCTAAAGGATGTTCACTGAGGAGTTTGGTAGTGGTATAAAAATCCTTCTTACTTTCGGTAGCCGCCCGTACTTGTTTCACCTTCTCTGGTGATACAGCAGGCGCCTGATTACCGAAAGAATTACGAACATAAGTCAACACTGCCGCTACTTCTTTGTCGTTGAGCAACCCACCGTAGGGAGTCATTGGCACTTGACCCGCGTATTTTACGCCGTTGATTTCCAAAGGCCCCATGAGTCCTTTCAACACAATCTTGATAAGGCGTTCTTCACTGCCTTGCACCCATTTATTGCCTGTCAACGGAGGAAAACCCGACGCCGACAAACCTTTGCCATCAGCTTGGTGACAAGTGACACAGTAGCCTTCTTTGCCATAAATTTCTTTTCCCATTGCAAATAGCTCTGCCTCCGCACCTTTGAGGTTAGATTTGGTTTCGGCTTCTTTGGCTTTCTTGACTGAGGTTCCGCTTAAGTGAGCCACCGCCGTTTCGTGGGCATGAATCATCCACTCGTCAAGTGGTTTTTTTGCGGCTTCTGCCAAAATCGGCAAGCCTTTTTCTTTGGACAACCACGATGCGGCCACAATCGCCACTAGACGCACGCGACTGTTTTCGTCTTTTACTGCTTGCATGAGTAGCTCCGCTTGGTCAGCCACTTGATGCCCCGTGTATCTTACTACTTGTACGGCCGCCGCTCTTACGTGATAATCTTTGGCTTTGAGCAATTGACGTAGCAATTTTTGATCGACTTTGTCCAATCCCCAGCTCACCCAAAGCCCTTCTAATAAATAGTGCTCATAACGAGGGGCTTTTTTATCGAGTTTGGCAATCCAAGCGTTTAGTTTTGTAAGCACTTGAGCAGTATTATGCTCTCTCAATTCGCGACGCGTCCGATAACGGGTACGGTATTCGGGCAGTTTAAGGTTTTCGAGTAGCTCATCAATGCTCGCCCCATCTACTTTAGCGGGTTTGACGAGAGGACGTGAAGGATACGTAATCCGATATACCCGCCCGTGCATGTGGTCGCGGAGGGGGTCGCGGGCGTTGTGCTGCATGTGTCCAATCAGGATATTGTGCCAATCAATCACATACAAGGAGCCATCAGGTGCAAATTCCATATCTACTGGGCGGAAGTTGCGGTCTTCGCTCACAATCAAATCTACCAAATGACGGCTTTTATAACCCGTGCCATCATCTACCATGCTATGGGCTTTGGTCCCCAAAAATCCGATGGTATTGTTGATGAGAAGTGCCCCTTGAAGTTCGTCAGGAAAATGACGGCTTGATACAAACTCCAAGCCTGAGGTAGGCCGTACCCGATGCTTATCTTCTATTAACTGAAACGACTTGTGGGTGGCTTCGCCGTAGCGAGGCAATACGCTTCCCGGAAGCATCCAACGCACGTCAGGGCTAGAAGTTTCGGCAAAGAAAGGCTGTCCCCATTCATCAAAGGCGATTCCCCAAGGATTTGGAATAGACAACTGAGCCGTTCGTTCTAATTTTTTGAGTTGTGGGCTATAACGATAAAATCCGCCATTGGTAGCCCTCACTGTGCCATAAGAAGTTTCTACACTTGTGTGCAAAAACACACCCTCTCCGGTATAGATAGCTCCTGAGGGATCGGCACAAAAAGCACTACTGTTGTGGTGTGTATCGTGGTCATCAAAACCACTCATGATAATTTCCACTTTATCTGCTTTATCATCGCCGTTGGTATCTGTAAAAAGCTTGAGGTTGGTTCCTTGCGAAACATATACACCTTCAGGAGCCATTTCAAAACCAAGTGGCAAATGCAAATGATCAGCAAAAACGGTGCTTTTATCAGCCTTGCCATCACCATTGGTATCTTCAATGATGATGATTTTGTCGTTGGGCTTGGCATCGCCAGGTTTGTAATGCGGATAGCTAGGCATGGCCGCTACCCACAGACGGCCTTTGTTGTCAAACGACATCTGCATCGGCTTGGCCAAATCTGGAAACTCCTGCTCAGAAGCAAACAGTTCTATCTTAAATCCGTCTGGCACTTTGAGTTTGCTTAAGGCATCTTGGCCATAGAGATAGGTCAAACTACCATTTTTGTCAGGATTGAAATTGGTCTTCACCTCAGGCAGTGTACGGGTATTTTTATCAGCGGCGGCGAGGTCCATTTTTTTACCTTGGGTAGCGGCAAGCCATACGGCACTATCCCGAATAGAGGTCATTTGTCGAATCTTCTCAATCTCAGCAGGATAGTTGTCGGGGCCAAAAGGATTGTAGCGACGCCCATAGACGTGTACACCGTTGGGGATTTTGTAGTCGTTGTGCCACATCCAGTTTTTTTCCAAAACCATCTCTTTTACAAGTTGACGATTCGACTCTGCTTTAGCAGAAGTTTTGCCAAATACTTTGTCGGTCAACAAAAGCGAAAACTTTTTATAGCCTTCTTCGTTGAGCTGCGAGCCATCAATCGTTAAGGGGTCTTTGCTTTCGGCGTACCATTGTTTAGAAGGGGTAAAAGCATCCACAAAAAGTACATTGTTACGCTCCGCTACTTCTTTCATGGCTTGGGTATAAAGCCACAAGTTCTCGTTTTCTTTTTTGCCATTGGGTACATCATAAATAGACGACAAATCTTCAAAAGCAGTCGGTGATACGATGGCAAGTTGAGGCGCTGATTTACCGTTGTATTTTTGATTCAGCGTCCATTTGATAAAGGCGTCCAATTCGGCTTTATAATTTTCTAGTCCTTCTTTGCCTTGAAAAGACTCACTGTAGCCAAACATCGCCACAATGATGTCGGTTTTGAGGCGCGTAAGCCATTCATCAGGATATTCAAAATGCCCTTCGCTGTGAGAATTGGTTGCAAATTCGGTCTGAAATTTTTCAGCACCTGGAAAAGCCCAAGGAGTATTGCGGCTAGCGTGAGGGCGAAATCCGGGGGTATCGCCACCATCACACATATTACGAATCAGTAATGAATTGTCGGGATACCGAACGTACATTTCGGTTTCAAAGAATCCATAATTCATCATTCGAGAGCCTAAATTGCCCCCAATCAACGAAATATGGCTTCCTTTTTCAACTTGCAGGGCATTGGGCGGGGTAGATTGGAAAGAACTAAATCCAATCACCATCATTCCAACTGCCACGAACAATCCCTTGATGCTTAATTTCATGGGTTTGTGGGTTTTATATGAAGGGTTTATTTTTGATTATTTGTGTTGAAAGCCAATGAGCTTTATTTGACAATACCTCTGTAGGGTACATTAATGTCCATTTTTCCTTTCCATTTTTTAGGAACAGACTTACCCAACAACCAGTGGATAGCATTGATAGTGAGGTGCTGCAGAGGCTCGTCTTTGAAATCTTCGGGGTGCCCGAGGGTTGTAAAAAACACCTTCGCCCCTTCTTTGTTTTTCCAAGTCCAAGCCACCGGATTGTCGATAGCCGCTTTGTCAGGATTTACGGATTTGCCCATCAATAAAACAGTGGCATCTTGAGGTGGATAATCAGGACGCACGCGATAAAGCCAAGAACGTACATGAAATGAAGGAGCCACACCGGTAAGGATTGGATTTTTGGCAGCTTCTGGGGCAATCGTCACATCGGTGGAGCTGTTGTGTCCATAATGCGTATGGCCTGCTCTTCCCCAACCCGGAGGCGAGCCAAAAGCTCTTTCTCCAAAAGCATTCCAAACTTCTGAGGGATGCCCTTTAGGGAAATTGAAAGCATGGGTGGTAGTCCGAAAACCCATCACTGGCTTGCCCGATTTGAGGTATTCGTCGATATACTGAAGCTGCTCGGGCGGCAACTGTCGCCAGCGCAAAAAGAATATCGCCAAATCCGCTTCCCGAAGCACCTCTAAACCGGGGATATCTTTTTCGGCATTTTGGTCAGGATACGATTTGATGACTTTCGTACGCACCCCATAATTTTTTTCTAATTCGGCCGCAATCAAGGGCAAAGTTTGCTCACCGCTATACTCATGGTCGCCAGCTACAAACACTACCAGAGGCTTTTCTTTGACTTTGGGGGTAGGTTTAGAATAGGCAAAAGCCCCGATAACAAGGGCCATAAGAAGGCATACATGGCTCACAAAGCGAGCCATAAAACGCTGATTTTTAACACTCATACTCATATGTGGCAATGATTTGGGAGGCTTCTTTTCTCAGGCAGAAGCATTTTGTAAATGACGGATTATTTTAACAACTCTTAATAAAGAGTTAAAAGAAGGCTTTATACCGTAAGCACGCCATAAAACATGCTTACGGTATCACTACTATCTACTTATTTATAAAACTAATAACCCGGGTTCTGCTTCAATTTGCTGTTGTTACGGATTTCGGCAGTAGGTATTGGGAACAACAGCTCTCGTTCTTTTAATACCGGTCCGTAGGAGAATTTGTGCCCTACATAATCTTCAAATTTACGGGTACTTACATTAAATGCTTTGCGCAAACGCACCATGTCGTACCACGTAATGTTTTCAAAACTTAACTCATACCAGCGTTCGCGCCAGATAGCTTCGCGGAGTTGTTCTTTCGACAAACCAGCCAAAGCAGGCAATTCAGCTCTTTTACGAATCGCATTGACAGCTTCATATACAGCCGCCGAGGGCCCTCCGACTTCATTGGCGGCTTCGGCATAAGTCAACAACACCTGAGCATAGCGCATTACAGTCCAGTTTAGATTGCTACTTGTGGTAGAAAGTTGCGCTTCTGTATCGAAGTGTTTGTAAAGATAATAACCGCCCAAATCACGGGTTTTGGTACGGTCGCTACGCAGCGAAAACGTTTTATAATAAAATTGTTTTTCTGCTACGCGTTTATCACCTTGTTCGTACGATTCCACAAATTCTTTATTGGCAAAAATTGCTCCTGTTTCGTCGGTATAAGCCGAAATTCCTTGGTTATAAGGAATGATAGACGTTTGCCAATTGGAAGGCAAAATGAAGGCCGCAAACTGTACCATGAAGATATTCTCGCCGGTGTTTTTCTTGGCGGGATTGTGGAGGTCATCGTACGAAGGAAAAAGACTATAACGCCCTGATTGAATCACTTCTTGCGCCTTGTCAGCGGCTTTTTTATAATATTCTGCTCCTTTTTGAAGAGGATAGCCAGCCATTGTTAAATAAACACTCGACAAGAGCGACTTGATCGCTCCCAACGACACCCGTCCGGTAGCATCGGTATAGGGTAGTCCTGAAGATTCGGCCTCCACCAAATCTGCCTCAATGAGCTTATAGACTTCTTCTACGGGTGCTTGTGGCGCGTACAAATCTGCCGATTTCAAATCCACGGGTTCTTTGATGAGCGGAATGCTTCCAAACATCCTTACTAACTCATAATAGTACAACGCCCGCAAAAATCTAGCTTCGCCCAAGTAGCGTTTTTTGGCGGCCTCGTCCATATTGATGCCAGGGATTTTGGCAATGGCCAAATTTGCGTTGGCAATACCACGATAATGGTTGGTCCAGTAGGTAGCACCGTAGCCATTATCAGAGTTGTTGACCAAGTTTCTAACAAAAATACTATTTTGCGCTTGTCCTAGCTCGGTATTGGCCAAACCTGTGGCAAATTCGAGCATCATCCAAGGTGCGCCATTGAATCCTCCCCCTAATACGTTTCTAAGGTTTTCATAAATGGAATTGACCACACTTTCGGCGTGTTCGGGCTTCGTAAAATAGTTTTCCATGGTGAAATTGGAGCGGTCGGGTTCTTCCAAAAACTCCGAACAGCTGCCTGCCGAAAAAAGCAGGGTGCCACAAATCGCCAATCGACTGAAAAATTTTATATGGTATTTCATTTGAGTTTACTTTAATGTGAATCAACGATTACAAACCTATGTTTAGCCCCACCATGAAAACGCGAGGTTTGGGATAAGCATACAAATCAACCCCTTGGTCAAAAGCCGAGCCCGAAGTAGAAACTTCTGGGTCATAGCCTTCATACTTAGTGCTCAGGAAGAAGTTTTGTACCGAAGCAAATGCCCTTAACCGATTGAGATGAATTTTTTCGATCACCTTCGTAGGGAAGCGATAAGAAAGCAGCAAGTTGCGACCTCTTAAGAAAGAGCCATCACGTACGCGGTCGGTGTCGTTGTTGGTATTATAACCTGCCGATACAGGTCTGAGCTGAGCGAGCGGTGTATTTTGATTTTCGGGCGTCCATGCATTCAATACAGTCTTGAAGCTATTGGCGATACCGGTGCGGTCTTCGGCGGAGTGCTTACTTCTAAACAACACATCGTTGCCATACATAAACTGCAAATCTACGGTAAGCTCAAAATTGCGGTGAGCCAGTGTATTGATTAAGGTTCCGAATCCATCAGGGATTCCTTTTCCGATAATAACGCGGTCGTTGTCGTTGATACGACCATCTCCGTTCACATCTTGGTATTTGATGTCACCTGGCTTTTTCAGATATTTGGCCGCTTCTGATTCTTCATTCAAGCTCCAAGTACCTTGGTGTACAAATCCAAAAAACGAACCTACAGGCTGTCCTTCACGGATGATTGTAGAACCATTGAAAATATCTGCGCCACCTGTGAGGGCAATTACTCTATTTCGGTTAATAGAAATATTGAAAGTAGAATTCCATGAGAAATTAGGGCGCGCAAAATTGACGGTATTGATACCCAACTCTATCCCACGGTTTTCCATGCTTCCTACGTTTTGGCTAACGGTCGTAAAACCGCTACTCGACGGTACGGGTGCGCTCAGAAGCATATCGGTAGTAAGCTTACGATACACATCGGCTTCGAGCATGATGCGATTGTTGAAAAGCCCTATTTCTACCCCAGCATCCACTTGGGTGGTTTTTTCCCAGCGTAAATCTGGGTTTGCCAAGCGGTTTACGCCAATCCCAATCTGACGAGCATTATTGAAAATCACTGAATAATTGCCCAATCCTGCCAAGGCTTGGTAAGCGGTGATTTCGGAGTTGCCCGTAACGCCAAAGCTAGTACGCAGTTTTAAATTGGAAACAAAAGGCAGATTTTTCATAAAATCTTCCTCTATCACCCTCCATGCCAAAGCTGCCGACGGAAATACCGCATAGCGATTGGCCGAACCAAACTTAGAAGACCCATCTATACGTCCCGTAAAGGTTAGTAAGTACTTTTCCTTTAAGTTGTAGTTAAAACGCCCAAAATACGAGTTCAAGCCATACGCACTCACTCCCGACGAAGGTGCCAAGGCTACCGCACCTGCACCAAGATTGTTGAACTGAAAATAGTCATCTTGGAAACGCTGTGCACGCGCTACCGAATTGAATCTATCTACGTGCTGCCAAGCAAGCCCCAACAAGGCATTGAGCGAATGGTCTTTGTTTATCTTTTTGTTGTAAGTAAGATAGTTTTCAAACTGCCAAGAATTGTGGCGTTCATTGGTAATGGAAGCATCACCGCCCTGATTACGAGAGATATAGTTGAGAGTCCGTCCACCGTAGTAATCTATTCGTTGATTGATGATGTTGGTTCCGAGGGTAGTTCTTAGCTCCAACCCTTTGGCTAAGTTGATATTGGTATAAATATTACCCAACATCGTTTGGGTTTTTAGATAATACAAACGCTCCGTAGCCACGTGGATAGGATTGCCACCACCTTCCATACCGGGATAGTCTTCATTACCACCCCAGCGGCCATCAGGGTATTTTACAGGAATGATAGGCAGCGCTTCTAGTACCTGACGCATCGCGATGATTCCACCGGCACCGAGCGGGTCTACTTGGCTTTCATTTTGGTCATTGTAACTCAAGCTACCACCTACTTTGAGCCATTTTTTGATTTGACTATCCATCACAAAACGTCCCGAAAAACGTTTGAGCCAAGAGCCTTGCATCAACCCGTCTTCGTTGCGATAACCAAGGTATAGGCCAAAATTATCTTTGGAATTTCCGCCCGTAAAAGAAAGTTGGTGATTTTGGGTAAATGCCTTGCGGAAAGCCTCATCTTGCCAATCGGTATCGTATAGGGGTTTGCCGTTGGCATCAAATAGCAGAGGATTAGTGCGTTTGGTTTTAGGATCTACGTATTTGCCACCAGCCCAGCCTACGGGGTCGTATTTTTGGGCATTGGCATAGGCGATTTCTTCCACCCGCAAAAACTCCGCCGAGTTGAGCAACGGGATTTTGCGCGGAAGGGTACCAATACTAAAATCTGTATCATAACTTACGCGGCCTCCATCTTGGCTACCACGTTTGGTGGTCACCAAGATAACACCATTGGCGCCTCTAGCTCCATAAATAGCCGTGGCCGAAGCATCTTTCAATACTTCTATGGAAGAGATGTCGTTGGGATTGATGTAATCGATAGGGGTACTACCATTTCCCAAATCGGTTGCATTCAAAATCACACCATCGATTACATACAGTGGATTGTTGGCCACACTTACCGAGGTATTTCCTCGGATACGGATATTAGCTCGCCCACCCGGACGCCCTGAATTGACTGAGACATTGACCCCCGTGATACGTCCCGAAAGAGCTTGATTGAGCGAAGCCGCAGGGCGCTCTTGAAGCGTTTCGCCTTTCACCGTTCCTACGGAGCCCGTTAAATCGCTTTTACGCTGCACTCCATATCCGACCACTACCACTTCTTCCAACGACTTGGTATCTACTTTTAGAGAGACATTGAGCTGAGTCTGATTTCCTACCGCCACTTCTTGGGAAAAATAACCCAAATAGCTAAATACAAGAATAGAGTTGTCGTTGGGTACTTCAATATCAAACCGCCCCTCTGCGTTGGTAGTAGTACCTCTAGTAGTACCCTTTACAACTACACTCACCCCCGGCAAGCCAGCGTTGTTTTCGTCGGTTACGGTTCCATTCACCCGCTTGGCAAAAGGCAGCGTTCTTACTTTCGGAATAGTATTTAAAGATGAATTAGGAGTCTCATTTTCTTTTTCACGACTCAAAATAATCTGATGCCCCACTATCTCATAACGCAACTTTAGGGGCTTAATGAGTCGCCCAAGCACCTGAGCTAGAGGTTCATTGGAGGCAATAAGCGTCACTTTTTTATCATACGGAAGGGCTGCTGGGCGATAGGCAAAACGGACTTTGGCCTGTTTTTCTAAAGCCGAAAGTGCTTTTTTAATTTCTTGATTTTCGACATGGATGGTCACTCTTTGATTGAGTATCTCTTGGGCACTAGCCACACGAGCTAGTGATACACCCGTAAAAATCACCGCCAGTAGGCATTGTATCAGTGAAATTTTCATAAGGTGATACACGAAGGGTTTGAAACGTACCTTTTTTTTCATTAGATTTGATTGTTTTTGTTTAAGAATTGAGCAAAAACTCCTCCTACACGTCTTACCAAAAGACGCTTGCTGATCGGCCAAAATCACAAGGAGGCGGTGGCATCAGTAGTGGTCCTAACACTGCTGATGCTTTTTAATTAAAAGAGTAAGGGGTTTGAAGTCATAAAATCAAATGAGCATTAAAGGTTTAAGAATAGTTTTATGATAAGCACACTGTTTATCCAATAGTTAAGTACTAATGTTTATTCAGGGCATAGGTTAGTAGTCTTTAGCACTCTTTACTGTAAATGATGATTTGCCCGTCGATAAGTTTATAACTGGCATCCAGCACTTTACAGATTACTTCCAATTTTTGATATAAATTTTCGTCAGTCAAATTAATCGTCAAGGTGCAATTCTTGATAATCTCTTCATCAAATAACACTTCTACACCGTAGGCTTTTTCTAAGGCCTCAAATACCTTTTTGGCAGGGGCAGCTTCAAACACCAAATGAGCCACTTCGGCAGGTGGTAGCTGTAGAGCTGGCACCTCTACCAACAACTTACTGATGGTAGCTTCTTGACGATCAAATACCGCCTTTTGATTAGGAGTAAGTACTACTCCCGCTACTTCAGGATCTTTCTCCGGATGGGGACGATCAGCATATACCGACACTCGGCCCGTTTTGACGGCCACTGTCACATTAGGGTCTTTTTGATAGGCCTTCACGTGGAAGCTCGTCCCCAACACCCTAGTAACCAAACCATTGGCAAAAACCAAAAAAGGACGATTAGGATTTTTTTGTACGTCAAAAAAAGCCCCTCCTACCAGATGCACTTCCCGTTTTATTTTTCCAAATTCGGTGGGATACTTCAATCGGCTGTTTTTTTCTAGCTGCACAATGCTACCATCAGACAGCTGTATGAGCATGGTTTTGTCGGCTCCATTGACAGCCTCTACCCACTCAGGAGCAGCCACATACGGCGTTGCCATAGGCGATACAGTACGGTGTTCGTCATAGCCACTCCACCATATCCACCCTGCCCCAAGCACTACTACCACCATAGCCGCCACAAGCCACACACGGGGATTCCACCGATTGGAAGAATGCGCTATGACAGGTGTTTCGAGGCTATTGATTGTGTTTTCGATACGCCACCAAATATGGTGCACCGACTTCGCTGCATCAGGTGTAAGATTGAGATGTTGAAGCCCTCCAACCAAGCGCTTTGCTTCTTCTACATGATAGTAGCGCTCGGGATAATCTCGCAAAAAATTTCTCCAAAAAGTTTCGCTCTCCACCGTCGGCGCACAAACCCACTCCTTGAAGTAGTCGTCGGCGGCAAAGTCTTCGGCAGTATATTGATAATAGTTCATCGGGTAAAATGTAATAAAGAATAGGAAAAGGGTATGGATATAGTATTCTGACTTCGATTAGAAAATATGGTTCATACCTACGGCTATCAATACTGAAAAAATGCGTACTGTTTCGCGCAGGGTTTTGAGGGCGGTGTAGATAAATCGGCAAGCTGATTGATAATTAACGCCCATGATATGGGCTACTTCTTCGTTAGAAAAATGATGCGTATATCTCAAATCAATGGCCTGCTGCTGACGCGGACTTAGCATTCGATAGCCTTCTCGGAGCTGGCGGAGCATTTCTTCATGACCTTCGCTTTTGATGAGTTGGTTTTCGATAAAATCGTCTTCTTCGGTGGTATCTATTTCTCCAACATCCGTAGCTTGATAAAATACATCGCGCTGCTGTACCCGAGTGATTTTGTTACGCAGTGACCTAAACAAATAAAACTTGATAGAATCTGTTTCGCTGAGATTGCCACGGCTTTGCCACAACTCAATAAAAAGGTCATGAATACAATCTTCTATCAATTGGACATTGCCCGTAATTTTGTAACCATAGCTTACCAAATCTCGGGCATACAACTCATAAATACGCTTAAACGCACTACGGTCACCTTCACGAAAAGCATTCCAGAGAGTAGTATGTAGATGATTTGGTATCACAAAACAATAAGGGTAAAATAGTATAAGGGTTAGAAATAAATGTATGCGTATCTTCGTATTGAGACAAACGACCTTCCTATATACTAATGGCACAGATTGTGTTTTTTAATCCTATTTTTTCTAAAAATTTTTTAATTTTTTTATATCCTTATTACGTATTGGTATATTAACCATCATTTTAAAAACACAAATCAGTGATTTACAAAGCTTTATCAAAACACAAAATCGCGCTTTTATTTATGACCCCTTACGAACAACTCGCCCTCAAAGAACTTAAACAATGGCAACGTCAAATGCTCAGGAAGCCTTCGGCGGTCAATCGGCTTGCCAAATCGGTACAGACTTGGGTCAACAATCTTATCCCTGAGAAAATCCATGAGGTCATTACGACCACCATCAAACAAATGACCCGCGCTGTTTTGTTTGGAGCCGAATTCATCACTCCTCAGCCTAGCCCTGCTCCCACTTTCGAATTGCGCGAAGCCGCTGTTTTCAAACGTATCACTTTTTACAAAACCGCCGGTGCTGCTGAGGGTGGTGTAGCTGGAGCGGGAGGCTTCTTATTGGCGATTGCCGACTTTCCCCTATTGCTTAGTATCAAGCTAAAATTACTTTTTGACATTGCAGCTCAGTATGGCTACCCTATCGACGACTACCGTGAGCGCGTTTATATCCTACACATTTTCCAATTGGCATTTTCGAGTCAGCAGCGCCGCAAAGAAGTTTATTTACAGATGGTAGATTGGGAACAAAAAAGCAAATTATTACCTGAAGATATCCACGCTTTCGATTGGAGACAATTTCAACAAGAATATCGCGATTATATCGACCTTGCCAAAATGGCCCAACTTATTCCCGGAATCGGCGCAGCGGTAGGCGTGGTGGTCAACTATCGTCTTATCGACAAACTAGGTAAAACCGCTATGAATGCTTATCGAATGCGGTGGGAAGAAACAACTAAGCAATTAGCCTAAAAACACGATTCCATAAATTTGGAGACCGCTTACTCGAAAAACTTTTAGTCTATGCTTCCTTTTTTCTAGTTTAGAAATCCAGCCACACTTACGCTTCTGGCACGAGATTTTTTACTCTTTATAATTCTAAAAAATAGTCTGTATGAAATTAGATAAAAAAGAAGCTGCCACCCTCAACAACGCTATTCAACATTGGGTAACTACCCAAACTATTTCCCCAGAGTTAGCAAGCAAACTACGTAATTCTTACGAAATCAAGAATTCCAACGTCGATACCATCACTTGGTACGCTTTTATTTCGGCAGTTTCGTGCGGTTTATTGGCTTTTGGAGCCTTGGTCATTGATGAAAAATGGATTGAACTCCTACGCAAGCAATGGGAGTTTTCGGAAGCAAGCGTGGGCATTGTATTCACTTTGATAGCGGGGACGTTTATTTACTTAGCCCGAAAAAGATATTTAAAAAATCCTCATTCGCACATAAGCAATGAGTCTTACACCATCACGATTGCCCTCAGTATGGCGGTGGCGATTGCGTATTGGAGCCGAAGCTTTGGGCTCTTAGAAGATTCGCATTATGGTTCGTCTTTGTTGATAGCTACGTTGACGTATGCGTTAGTGGCTACTTTTTTACCTTCTAGTCTTCTCTGGACCGTTGCTTTGTTTGCATTGGTAAGCTGGTGGGTGGCCCAAACCTACCAATGGTCAGGTGGTCATTTTAGGTTTGCGGGCATGAATTATCCACTTAGTCTGACGTTGGTGGGGTTATTTATTTGGGGAAGCTCATGGGTGATTGAAAAAATCAAGCCTCTTTATTCGTTTGAGCGAGTTACGTATGTATTTGGGCTTATTTTGTTTTTGTTGGCAGCTTGGCAGCTTTCTATTTTTGGCAACTACGATGATTTTGAGCGCTGGTCAAATATCAAACAGCAAACCTTGTGGTATTGGGCTGTAGGTTTTACGATTGTGATTGTTGGACTTACGGTTTATGCCTTCAAAATCAAAAACGAACTGCTTCGTGACATATGTTTAGTGTTTTTCTTGTTGAATATTTATACGCGCTATTTTGAGTATTTTTGGGACCGTACCCACAAAGGCATTTTCTTTTCTATCCTAGCGCTGTCGTTTTGGTGGGTAGGAAAAAAAGCCGAACAATGGCGCAGTCAGGAAAAATAATTGGGCTTTTTGGGTTCTACTGTTACTCTTCTAAAAGTCCTTGCTGGGCCGCGACTTTGATAAGAGAAGCGGTGTTTGATACCCCAAATTTCATCAACAAGTTTTCACGGTGAGTTTTTATGGTTGTAGGACTCACAAAAAGTTTATCCGCAATTTCGACATTGGTCATACCATCAGCAATAAGTCCAAGAACTTCTTTTTCACGACGAGTCAAAAACGGCACTGTTAATGACTTATCAACGACGGTTTCGCTCATAGTTACATTCATGAAATAGCCTCCCTCATACACTTGCCTAATCGCCCTGATGAGTTCATCTTTGGAAGAGCTTTTCATTAGATACCCTACTGCGCCATTTTGCATCATACGCCCAATAATAGTGCGCTCATTGGAAGTAGTAAGTGCTATACACTTGATATTTGGCCACTTTCCTTTGATTTTTTTACATAATTCAATGCCATTGACATCTGGCAAATTAATATCCAGAAAGGCAATATCAATATTGACCTTTTGGAGGATTTCAAAAGCCTCAAAGGCATTAGCAGCGGTGGCTACTACCTGTATGTCGTCTATGCCATACAAGAGTGACTTGAGTCCTTCTACGACAAGTGGATGGTCATCCACAATAAAGACATTAATCATAAAAAAGCGGACATTATTAAACTTGGATTTCTATCAAGATTGAGGTACCTTCATTAGGTTGACTTTGGATATCTATCGTGCCTCCTAAATAAGCCACTCGATTTTCGACATTAGTCATACCCGCACTTTTATGACGGTTTATTGTGGCCGTGTCAAATCCTTTTCCATTATCTTCTACCGTAAGATGAATCACACTTTCTTGTTTTACTAATTGCAGATAGGCTTCAGATGCCTGAGCATGCTTGAGGATATTGTTGATTAATTCCTGCACTATGCGGTACAATATGACTTCTGTCGAAGATTCTAATCTTTGGTCTATTCCCAAAAACTGGTATTTGATTCTAATCTGTCTTGTTTCATTGATATCTTCACAAAAATCCCTCAGTGAATCAGGTAAGCCATATTTTACGAGGGTTTCAGGCATCATACTATGGGCAACACGCCTCATCTCATTGATAGCACCGTCTAATTGGTCGAGTACGCGGCTAAATAGCCCCACACTAGCTTCTGGCAAAATAAAATTTCCTCTCACTTGATTTAAAGTTAGTTTGACCGTTGTCAGAATTCCTCCCAATCCATCGTGTAAATCTCTTGCCACGCGCGTTCGTTCTTCTTCTTGTCCTTTTAAGATTGAATTGGTGGCTAATAGTTGTCGCTCTTTTTCGAGTTGTTGTATTTCTTTTTCTTTTAAAAGAGTTTGCTGTTGGGCTATTTTACGTTGGTTTGAAAGGTTTTGGTATCCAAATCCAATCACTACTGCCAACAGCAGCATTCCTCCTAACAAACTATATATCCATGCTCTCTGATACTGTTTATCTTTTTCCAAAGTTAGTATTTGATTTTCTTTTTGAGCTGTCTGATATTTGGTATCAATTTCGTTGAGTTTCACCTTGGTTTCTTCTGCTTGGAGACTATCATTCAACACCAAATACTGGGATAAATACTCAAATGCTGCTTTATCATTAGCTAGTTGATGATATACTTCTGCTAATCCTTGTAGGGCATTTTTTTGGGTTTCTAGGCGATTGCTCTTTTGGGAAATCAAAAGCGCTTGCCTAAAAAAAGGCAAAGCTTGTTTAAACTTTCTGAGTTTTTGGTAGCACTTTCCTATACTTAAATACGCACTTACTTCATATGCTATTTTTTGGGATTGTTGGGCGTATTGAAGCATCATTTTATGACTCTCCAGTGCTGCTTCAAATTGTGATTTTTCAAAAGCAATCTCTCCTAGTGTACCATAATATCGCATATAGAGCACAGGGCTTTTGATTTCATTTACAATCTCTTCTACTGTAGATAAGTACGCCGAAGCGCTATCTAGTTGATGATTTCTTATAAAAGCATTGACCAAAAAAATGTAAGAGGTAGCCAAATCACTATCTCTTATATTGGCATTAAGCCGCGTGTCAATTCCTTTTTTGTTGTAATAAATAGCTTTCTCAAATAGCTTTTCTTTACTGTAAAGTCCCGCAATGCTTACATACAGATTCCCTACGGCTACATATCTTTCAGGAAAGGATGTGGCATTCCAGACTTCAAGCGCTTTTAATTTTAGCCCTACGGCTTTTTCAATATCACGCTTTTCTTCCGCAATCTGACTAAGATTGGCAAGGGCAGTAGCTACTCCAAGAGGTGCTGTATCTTTTGCACTTTTTTGAAAGTAATCATGGCTTTTTTGAAAGTATGCTTCTGCTTCCACAAAACGTGAAGTCTCTAGATATAAAATACCATAACCATTATAAATATGCCCCAAGCCATAATCATATCCATGTTTTTGACTAAGCTGCAATCCTTCCTTGAGCAATTTGAGCGCTTCGGAAGTATCTGAGTTCATGATTAGCATTCTTGCCAAATCGCCAATGATATGAATCCGAGAAGTATCGATTTTCTCGGCGGCAAGTTGTTTTCGATACTCATCAATATAAGCCTGCTGTGCCCACAATACCCGTGAACAAAGCACTATCATTATGAGAAGGGCAAAGGTGTTTTTCATAAAATAGAGGCAGTCAATTTCCCTCTAATTTAGCACCGTAAAGTTCTGAAACAAAACCATTTAATAAAATCCTCCAAAAGGCAGATTTTATTAAAATCCGCTTTTTAGAGGATTGACTTAAGCGTTTCGTAAAGCCTAGTTTTGTAAGACTATTTGTAGTGTATCTTCAAACGCATTCATCCTTTCAATGAATTACTACTATGAAATCCTCTTTCAAATTCTGCTTTGTAACTATCGGATTGATAGTACTGCTAGCATCCTGCAAAAAAGAAGACCCAGAGCCTATTTTGGCTGATCAAATGGCGGGTGAATACAAAGGTACCTATTATACCGTAGGTGGTACAACCCGCGTAAATCTGCCTGCTACCAACACCTCTGGTGTAACAGCGACCTCAAAAATTAGTGTCATCAAAATCAGCGATGAGACAGCTACTTTTAGAATTACGTTTACCCTCACTGATAAGGCCGGCAAAAGCAGTGATTCATTTTCTACTCACGAAAGTTTAACGCTAAAAAAATCTTCTTCCGGCGAAATAGAAGGATACCAAGGCACTACTAAACTCGCTTCTTTGATAAATGGAGAATTGGGAGTTACTTTTCCAAATGCTGACCCAAAATCTATAGTGGTTTTTTATGGAAAAAAATAATTAATACGTTTCATTAAAAACACTAAAAAAGGCGTGTCTTCGGAGTTTTATCTCTTTCTGACACGCCTTCTATATCTGATTTGGAAACTAGCGAGTTTATTATTCTTCAGTCAAACGAGTTGATACTGAATGATTTTTCAAGTCTGTAGCTTTGATGTAAGTATCTACTACTACGCTTGTTTGGATATGCTCATCGCTGATAGGCAAAGCAGCCATCCATTTTGTCATATTTACTTTCAAAGCAGGAGTTTCTACGTTTTCATCTACGGTAGGCAACGAAGCTACTAAAGCTTTAGGGTTGATGCTATTCAAAGAAGGTATCTCCACATTTTCATCTACGGTAGGCAAAGCTGCTACCAAATTTCCAACGTTTCTCAAAGTAGGCATTTCTACATTTTCGTCAACGGTGGGTAGAGAAGCTACCAAAGCTTGAGCATTTGACCATGTGATGCTTGGTTGTACATTTTCATCTACGATAGGTAGAGAAGCTACCAAAGCAGCTCCATTTACATGTACATAAGAAGCAGTGGTATATATTTCAAAATCTTGAGTAGGCAACGAAGCTACCAATTGAGTAGCGATTTCTGTTTGGTTTTTTCCATTCTGAGCTTCTGCAATAGTGCTCAATGTAAGAAGGCTTAAAGCGGCGGTGGCAAATAGAGTTTTCATGATTTAGTTTTGTCTTAAAGTTGGCTGTATTATTTATTGTTTTTGGCTGTTATGTCGTGTTTGACTCTACAAAAGTGGCAGCTATTTCTGGGGTAAAAAAGGGAATTAGGATGAAGCGTTGTTTTTATAGGGTGAAGCACACTAAAATCGGGTTAAACGGAAGTATATTCTAATATATTCTTTTTTAGTCCTAGATACACCCAAAAAACAATATAAAACAAACAAAAATAACTACTTTTGCAAAATATTATTTTGATTAAATTAATCCAACATTTACATAATATGGCATTCAGAGAGATTAATATCATACCTAACCTTTTGAAAAATCGCTCAAAAACAAAAACGGCCTTTGCTTTGGAAGCAGAGGCCGTTGAAGTATAACTACTCAAAGCATATCAAGACACATCACAAATCTGGAAAGCTTGCTTCAATGAAGCGATTGGGTCGGGGCGTTTGGGAATAAATTCTTGCCCTACAAAACCCTGATAACCCGTATCGGCGATAGCCTTCATGATAGCGGGGTAGTTCAATTCTTGTGTGTCATCGATTTCGGCACGACCAGGTACACCGCCTGTGTGATAATGACCAAAATACATATGATTTTTTTTAATGCTGGCGATGATATCTCCCTCCATGATTTGCATATGGTAAATATCATACAACAGCTTAAAACGCTCCGAACCTACCCGCTTACACAACTCAACGCCCCATTCGCTATGGTCGCATTGGTAATCTTTATGATTGACTTTGCTGTTGAGAAGCTCCATAATCATCGTCACTTTGTGCTTTTCGGCAGCGGCCATGAGGCGTTTAAGACCTTTGGTACAATGTTCCAAGCCTTCTTCGTCCGAAATACCCTTACGATTTCCTGAAAAACAGATAATCGTATTGAGACCTGCTTCTACAAGTTTTGGAAAAATCGCTTCATAACTAGCCACCAATTCATCATGGTAGGCGGGGTTGTTGAAACCTTTTTCGATACCCATACCCGCGCCATTGGGGAGGGCGCACGTCAGACCGTATTGTTGAATAATAGGCCATTCTTTAGGCCCTTGCAGCTCTATCGACTGTATCCCTATAGCCTTGGCTTCTTTGCAAAGGTCTTCGAGGGGGATTTTGCTGTAGCACCAACGGCACACCGATTGCTTGATGCGGCCATTCAATACCGGACCTAAAGCTTGGGCAGAAGCCGCCATAGCTTCTGTAAGCGAAATAGGGGCAGCCAGCAAAGCTGTACTGCCCACTATTGATTTGAGTGCCGAACGGCGAGATGAAACTTCTGCCATAAGGAGATTATTTATCGCCGCTTTTTGTTTCGGTTTTGGCGGCAAAAATTGGATTCTTTTCGTTTCCACCCGCCATCAAATAAGCCATCAAGTCTTTTAATTCTTCTTCGTTGAGGCTATTGATGAGATTTCCGAACATAATCGAAACAGGAGAGTATTTGTGAGAAACTACATTCTTTTTCGGAATTTTCACCACTGTTTCGGGCTCGTAGGGGTTTTGAGATACATAATAGGTATTAGCATCTTCGTTGGTCAAACGACCCACAATCGACTGCCCATTTTTAAGCGTAAAATGCGTAGCAGCATATTGGTCAGATACCGCTTTGCTTGGGTCAATAATGGCCTCTAGCATATCCTTGGCTGAGAAGCGAGTACCTAGTTGGGTCAAATCAGGACCAATACTTCCACCTTCTCCACGCATACTGTGGCAGCGGTTACAAGTGATAGCTTCGTACATATTTTTTCCGTTTTGGAAATTGCGGTTGGTCAAACCTGCTTCAAGGATAGGCAAAGCATTGTCCATTTTCCAGTTTCTACCAGGGCCTTTTGGATAGGTGATTTTCACAAGATCATTACCTGATTTGCTCAGCAATTCCCCACCCGAAAGTTTGTCATAATAAGCCACTTTGTTTTCAGGTACATTTTTCAAAGCTAGTTTGCGAGCTCTGTCAATAAACCCAACGTAGCTACGTCCACCTTTGTAGCTAAATGCTTTATAAAACCACTTAAAGTAACGCTCATGCAACTCGGGGGTCCAACCTTTTTTAGCCAAACTCAACATAGTCGCATAATAAGTCTGCTGGGCGGGAGGCATGTTTTTCAACATATCGGCAATATCCAAACCATACTGCGGATTTCTCATAATCAACTCAGCAGAGGCCGTCGCGGTAGAGCCTCCAGCGGTAAGATTGGTAGGTTGCTCTTTAGCCTCAAGAAGTGCTAATGTCTTAGGAATCACCCCAGGAGCTTCCAAATAAATCAAAGCTTTGCTAAGAGCCCGATTCAAATCAGCTCCTGTAGCAGGGTAATACGGACTCAAATAAGCTGCGATTTGGGCATTTTGAGCAGCATCAGGCTGTCCTGTTCTTAAAAATACCAATTCAAAAGCACGCAAAATATCCAATTGCTGAGATTCTGACAATGATTTAAAATTGACATTGAGCAACGATTTAATCATTGCACTTTTGTTTTCAGGTTTGCCTTGACGAGCCAATGCAATAATCGCATTGATAGAAATGATAGGATCTTTTTCGCTCAATGCTTTGGCTTCCCACTCGGCCACGGGCTGATGCTCTACCGCCAATCTAGCTGCGTAGCGAATGAAGCGGTCAGGGTGTTTTAGGTAAGGCCATGCAGTGGCAACAGCCGCAGGATTAGGATCTCCATGAAAACGCTCTAGGCTTCTTCTCAATTCATTTTCTTTATTGATAGGAGCCGCCGCTACAGGGGCAGTATTCTCAGTTCCATTGTAATACACGCGATACATATCGGCCTCCAATCTACGACCACCTGTCAAGAAGTACAAAGCACCATCAGGGCCAATAACTCCATCAGTAAGTGGAAGTGGAATACCCGACAAAAACTCCTCGTGCTCAGCGGTGTATGTAGAACCAGAAGGCTTCAAGTGAATTCCGTGCATGATACCGAAGCTCCAGTCAAAAGCCAAGAGTGTTCTTTTATATTTAGCTGGGAATTTGGCGTCTTTAAGGTGAATCAAGTTGGTAGGCGACCCCTGTCCGATGTTCATTACAGGAGGCAAGTTGTCGGGGAAAGTAGCCGACCATTTGCTATTTCCAGTACGCCATCCCCATTCGCTAGCACTTGTAGCATGACAAATACGCGTAGGGCGATACCAAGGTAAACCAAAATCCCACTCCATATCAGCATCATACACAAACAAATCTCCTACTTCGTTGAAAGCCATATCAAAGGCATTACGATAACCAGCACTGATCAACTCCCAACGCTTTCCTTCAGGGTCGAGATTGGCAATCCATCCACCCGGTGCCATGCGGTCGTTGGCGTGGCCGCGTGGGTCTTTGATAAGTGGAAAAAGGTTATCTTCTTGCCAATTAGAAGGCAGGCGGTAAGCATCCATTTTAGGCACATCGGTGTGATTTCCAGCAATTACAAAAAGCGATTTTTTATCGGGAGATAAAATAATGCTGTGAGGACCGTGTTCGCCTTCTCCTACCAATTCCTTGATTAAAGTAATTTTGTCATACTGGTCATCATTATCAGTGTCTTGTAAGCGATACAAACCACTTCTTCTGGGAAAAGTTTTGTTGTTTTTGCCATTGTTAATCATTACGTAAAGGCTATTAAAAGCATACAGCAAGCCATTGGCATAGCCCATACCGATAGTATCGACCTCGGTACCTTTTCCAATTTTCAACGGCTCCACTGAAGTAGGCTTTGTGCCTTGTCCAATCGCCGGAATTACGATTCGATACAAGGTACCATACTGATCTGATGTAATCATCCGGCCTTTGTCGTCAAAAGTCATTGCTACCCACGAGCCCTGTTTGTTGTCGGAAGGGCTATAGAGGTGTTCGGCCACAAAACCTGGTTGAAGCTTTAATTTTTCGGTTTTGGGGTTATCGCGCCCATTGATAGCGGGCTCGGTTTTTTGAAGAATCGTAAACGAAGCTCCAAACACAAAAAGAGCCGCAATCACCAAAAATACGGAGGAAAAACGGTGTTTAGGATACATAACTTTAGAATTGATAAGATAAAATTTGCTGATTAAAATCCCTTTTTTAGAGGCACTTTTAGGGAATAAACTCACCGTTAAAAGCGCATATGTCAATTGTTTTTACTCAACTATTTTAGGAATAGGCCACTTGCCTCCTGAAAAAGTTCGGGTCAGTCTTTTCTGACTGACCCGGCTTTATTTAGAAGTTAGGACTTAAGTCAGCCTCTGCCGCAGGAAGTCCGTAATAAGGACTTATATTGGTAAAGGCATCGCCCGGTACAAATCCCTCAGCAGGGAAATAATATCTTGCTTTGTTGGCTTTCACGCGGTCGCCGTAGGCTTTGATTACTGTCTCTAAACGACCCGTACGCACCAAATCGTGCAGACGTTTTGACTCAAACGCCAACTCTACACGTCTTTCTTTGTATACCAAATCACGCATGGCAGCTTGGCTACCTACTGTAGCATTTGGCAAACCTGCACGAGTACGTACTTGATTGATAAACGGCAACGCGTCTGCCAATTTATTTTGCTCAACCAAAGCTTCCGCCAAAAACAACAATACTTCCGAATAGCGATAGATAGGCCAGTTGGTTCCGTGGTTGTTGTGCAAAGCGTGTGGTTTCGCATATTTTTTGATGTATGGAAAAGTTTTGTTGGCATGCAAAGCTCCCGACAAAGTAATGTACGCAATAGTCGCATCTTTGCGAGCATCTCCTGCCTCATAAGCTTCTATTAGGTCGGGAGTAGGAATATTGTTGCCTTCTCCTGACAAAGGTTGAGGGTTGGTAGTACCAGTAATAGTCACCAGCTCATTAGCCGCAATCGGGAAAGGAATCATGCTATAGAGGAAGTTACCATTAAGTCCTTGTGAGCCTTCCAAAAATTGTACCTCAAATACCGATTCTTTGTTGTTTTTATTGCTAGTGCTGGTCGAGAAAGCATCGGCGTAGGTTGGCATCAAGCTATACTCATTGCTTGTTACTATGGCACGAAGCTGTGTTTCGGCTTCAGCCCACTTTTTCTGGATGATGTATGCATTTGCTAACAACGCACGCGCTGCTCCTGAAGTAGCACGACCCGCTTCCTGAGCTGATTTTGCAGGCAATAATCCTACAGCTTCGGTCGCATCTTTGATGATTTGATCATACAACTGACTAGCTTCGGCAAGAGGAGCAGCTGCTTCCGAACGATTGCTTACGGGCGTCAATTGAAGCGGAGCACGGTTGAAGTAACGCGCTAACTCCAAATAAGACAATGCTCTCAAAAACAAGGCTTGTCCTTTTACGTTTTTCTTGGTCGCATCCGGAATCGTAGCCGCATCTATAAGCGCCAAAATCTGATTGGCACGAGCAATGATAAGGTAATTTTGGCGATACGCTGTCAGGACGTTTGAATTGGTAGTGATTCCATTGGCAGTAGGTACGTTAAAATCAGCCAAGTTAGACTGGTTTTCAGTAGCTCCAAACAAGATGTTACGCACATACCTTGCATTGTCGGAGTGCTGCTCAGCCAAATAGTGCGAGTTGATATTGTGAAGCGTACGCAAAGGAGCATAAGCCCCATTGGCAGCTTGTATAAAGTCTGACTCGGTTTTGAAGAAAGTAGCAGAACTCAACGCAGTCTCGGGTACTACCGTCAGGAAGTCGTCGCTACAGCTAAATGCTCCTAAACTTAAAGCAATAGAGAATATGATTGATTTTTTCATTTGTGTTCAATGTGTTTAAGTTGATTTAACTTGATTAGGCTCAGAAAGAAGCTTCAGTCAAAATCGACTTTTTTAGAAATTAAAGTTTACACCAAGAGTTGAAGTACGTGGCACAGGATAGTTAAATAAGTCTACCCCTGGGCTCAAGTTACCACCGTCACCAGCACCATTTTGTTGGGCACTTGTTTCAGGATTGGAGCCACCCCAGTATTTGGTGAAAACAAACGCTTGTTGGATTGATGCATACAAACGCGCAGAACGGAACAGCTTGTTAGGTTTGTTGAAGGTATAACCTAACGTGATGTTTTTGATAGTAAAGAAAGACGCATCGGCTACGAAGCGGCTATTTTGCCAGTCACGCTCGATACCCGTTACAGTACCTCCACCTACAGTAGTACCATAGAATCCTTTGCCGGGATTGGCTTCTGAGCGCCAACGGTACTTCACTTCTCTGTGAAGGTTAAATACCCCATCAAGGTTGGCAGTACTATACAAGTGGCGCACCCAAAGCTGATTGCCTTGCGAACCAGAACCTACCACACTAAAGTCAAAATTACCATATGATAGGTTGGTAGTGATACCATAAGTAAATTTAGGGAAAGGATTACCCAAAATAGTACGGTCATCTTTATCGCCACCGTTGGTCAAGACACCATCACCATTTACATCTACAAGCTTGATACTACCTATGGTAGAGCGCCCAGGTACTACTGGAGAATTTTTAAGGTCTTCCGCATTTTTGTATACACCATTTGCTAAGTGTCCATAGAATTGACCAAATGGATAACCCACCCGAGTAATGTGGTGCAACCCATACACACGGTCAATACCTTCGGCAAGGGCAATTACCTTGTTGCGGTTGAAAGAAATGTTGGCATTGGCATTCCATTTCAATTTGCGGTCGATGATACGAGAATTCAACGAGAATTCGTGTCCCCAGAATTTAATTTCACCAATGTTGTCATTGAAGTTACCAAAGCCCGACTCTTGTGGGATTTGAACGGCGTATAACAAGTTGGTGGTATTTTTGAGATAGTAGTCATAAGTAAATTGGAAACGGTCATTGAGAAAGCCCAAGTCAAATCCTAAATCTATCTGACGGGTAGTTTCCCAACCAAGATTTGAGTTAGCAAGCGAAGATACCACCGCACCAGCCGCTACGTTGTTTCCAAATGCTACGTTTACTGTATTGTTAATAAGGGCATATTGGGTATAGTTACCGATGTTATTGTTACCTGTTACTCCTATACTAGCTCTCAATTTAGCAAAAGAGATAACACCGTACTGTTTCATAAAATCCTCATCAGATAGCACCCAACCTGCTGATAATGAAGGGAATGTACCCCAACGATTGTTTGAACCAAAACGAGAAGAGCCATCACGACGAATAGAAGCCGTGAAGAGATATTTGCCTTTGTAGTTGTAAGTCAAACGAGAAAGCAAAGAAGTAAGTCTCCATTCTTGTACGTTGCTATTGGTACCACCGCGGTTGATATTGATAGCTCCTTGAATAGTTGGAAGGCGGTCGTCAGCATACGTATCTGCTTGAATACGGCTTGTTTCTCTTCTATAACTTTGGTTGGTATAACCCGCCAAAAGCTCAAAGTTGTGATTATTAAATGACTTAGAGTAAGTAGCCAAGTTTTCGTTCAACCATCCAAGGTCGTCGGTATATTCCCGAATTGTATTGGCCGTAACAGGAATAGCCGTGTTGATGGCGTTGGTAGCAGTCGATGGATTGAAGAAGAAGAATTTTTGATTGAGCAATTCTACGTTCATCGACGATTTGAACGTCAAACCTTTGATAGGGCTATAAGCTACAAAAGCATTTGAAAGTAAATTCACTTGACGAGTTTCGTTGACGAGCTCGTAAGCCGCTCTTACCCAGTTAGGATAAGCGAAGATGTTACCAGTACTTGAAGGAAAACGGTTGAAAAGCGTCAACTCACCTTTTTCGTCACGGATAGGCATCACCGGCCAAGTGTGGATAGCATTAAACAAGATACCAGTCCCACGGTCTCCGTCGGTACGAGGTGTATTGTCAAACACGTAGTTAGGTGCAATGTTTACACCTAGGGTCACTTTGTCCGATACTTTGTACTCAGAGTTTAAGCGAAGTGAGTAGCGTTGATATTTGGTATTGAGTACTACCCCTTGTTGATTAAATACCCCTGCTACTACCGAAGTATTTACTCGGTCTTTATTAGACGTCACCGTCAAGTTGTAGCTTTGTACGGGAGCACGACGCAGAAGAGCATCATACCAGTCGTTGTTTTTGCCTTCATATTGAGAAGGGTTTTGAAATTCTACAGGTACAGGACTTCCTTGGTCTTCGTAGTATTCTTTTTTAAATTGCGCAAATTCTACGGCGTCCATCATTTCAAAACGGCCTTTTTTAGGCACTACCTGCGTTCCAGTAAAGACATTTAAACTTACGTTGGTCTGACCCGACTTCCCTCTTTTGGTAGTGATAAGCACTACACCATTGGCAGCTCTCGAACCATACAATGAAGTAGAAGCCGCGTCTTTCAAAATAGAAATATCTTCGATTTCGTCAGGGTTGATAGCGCCGATATTACCCGTAATAGGGAAACCATCAATTACGTACAGAGGGTCACTACCCGCAGTTACCGAAAGCTGACCACGAATACGCACGTTCATCCCCTGTCCAGGACGGCCCGTGGTTTGGTTGATTTGTACCCCCGCTACTTGCCCTTGAAGTTTTTGGGCAATCTGTGAAACAGGAATATCTTTGATTTCTTTAGACGTAATGGTCTGAACGGCCCCCGTTACTTCTTTTTTCACTTGACTACCGTAGCCTACTACTACGATTTCGTTAAGGATTTTGTTATCAGTACTCAAAGTCACATTGAGCGTTGACTGATTACCCACTTGTACCTCTTTGGCCGTGTACCCAATGTAACTAAACACCAAAGTGGCACTCTCGGCCACATCTAGTTTATAGCTCCCATTTCCGTCAGTGGTTGTACCTTTGGTAGTGCCTTTTACAGCCACACTTACCCCCGCTAAAGCTTCACCTTCTTGACCGGTCACTTTTCCTTGGACCGTTTTTTGAGCAAAAGATGTGGAGGAAAAAAACATCACCAGTGCCAAGATAAAGCTTGACCCCCAAAGCCCCCTCTTAAGTAGGATAGATCTTTGTTCCATTTGTTAATAATTTAAAGGTTAAAAGTAGATAGATAACAATCTCATAGAGTTTTAAAAAAGTACCATAAATCCATAAGATTATACAAATATTTGAAACACTCTCAAAACAACTATCCTATGCCATCCTGTAAGAATGACATTCTACCCATAAATTGTACAAGTAAGTAATAAAGAAAAATTGAGGCTTTAAGGAGAGACCTATATGTAGAAGCACAAGCACATATTTCAAGTGACCAAATCAGACACCTAATACATTAATAATCAATAACTTAATCTATTTTTAGATATTTATTATCTCTTCCTATTCTAGGCTAAATCAGATATAAAAAGAGGGAATTATTGAGGGATAGAGAAATGTAAGATTTTACGAAAAATTATTCTGAATATATTTTCAAAAAACACTTTGAAACCTATGTACTTGTTCAAAACATAGGTTTTAGAAGCTACTTCGCAAACTGCGCCACGTTTTCGGCCGTCACCAGTTGAAAAGGAATCAAAACTGACTTCTCATAAGCTTCTCCCTTGGCTATTTTTACAGCCGTTTCTATGGCTTTTGCGCCTTGTTGTTGCGCATTTTGGAAAACTGTAGCATTGAGGGTTCCTTTCTTTACCGCCTGTAATGCATCAGGAATCGCATCAATACTCACCACAATTACTTTATCTTTTAAACCAGCATCGGTAAGTGCTTTGACGGCTCCCATACCCATTTCATCGTTTTGAGCAAATACCGCATTGATCTCCTTACCATATGACTGTATCCAGTTTTCCATCAAAGCCATAGATTTAGCGCGATCCCATTCGGCTGTTTGGTGTGCTAGGAGTTTGAGATTAGGATATTGTTTCAAAATCTCACGAGCACCTTGCTCTCTTTTAATCTGAGCTGCTTGCCCCATATAGCCATGCATCATCAATACGTTTCCTTTCCCGCCGAGTTTTTCGGCAATGTATTTCATAGCGATACGCCCCGATTCTACATCATCTGACCCCACAAAAGCCGAAGGTGTGGCTGTAGTCTCAGAATTGACATTGATAATCGGGATTTTGGCCGCTAGTGCCTTAGTTACGGCAGGCGAACTTGCTTCTACCTCACAAGGGTTCATCACAATCACATCTACTTTTTGAGCAATAAAACTCTCAACCTGCTCAATCTGCTTCAGGGCAGAGCGTTCGGCATCAACAGTGATAAGCTCTACGCCCAGCTCTTTGGCCTTTTTTTCCATTTCATCACTCACATTTACGATAAACTCATTTTGCATACTCAACATCGTCACTCCTACGGTCAGTTTATCGCCACTGCTTTTATCTTCACTTGAAGATTGATTACAGCCTCCTAAAAACGCTACTAAGACCAGCAAACCCAAACTTATATTTCTCATCTTGAATCAATTAATGTTTTCTAAATCAGATTATTAAGGCTTCTATTTTTGTGAGGATTGGTTCCAACTATCTAGCACTACCGCTCCGATAATAATCGCCCCCATCACTACTTGTTGATAATAAGAGGTGACATTGAGCAAATCAAGCCCATTGCTAATCACTCCTATCAGCAATGCCCCAATCAACGTACCCGTCATCGTGCCAGTGCCTCCCGAAGTGCTAGTACCGCCAATGATAGCCGCCGCAATAGCGTCTAGCTCAAAGCCTACACCAGCATTAGGTTGGCCAGTAGTGATGCGTGAAGTAAGCAATATACCCGCTAAAGCCGCTAAACCTCCACAAAGGGTATAAACCGCCATTTTCACTTTATTTACCCTAATCCCTGAAGCTTTGGCGGCTTGCTCATTACCGCCTACCGCATAGATATACCTTCCCAAAACGGTTTTTTTTAGAATAATAGAGCATATCACAAAAGCTATTATCAAAATAATAATGGGTAAAGGAATACCTAAAATTTGACCTCCTCCAATAAAGTTAAATTCATCAGAAAGATTAGATATAGGACGCCCTTTGCTCAAAATCAACGCTAATCCTCGTCCAATGGTCATCATTCCAAGTGTCACAATAAAAGGTGGAACTTTGCTCTTCGTAATAACGAGGCCGTTGAGCGCCCCCATAGACACGCCGGCCAAAATTCCTACCAAAATCGGAACCACTACGGGATAAGTCTCAGGATGCGCCATTGAGGCAGCCACAACCCCCGTAACTGCCACCACCGAACCTAGCGACAAATCAATTCCACCCGTAATAATCACAAATGTCACTCCAAATGCAAGCAATGCATTGATAGATACTTGCGTGATAATAATAGTCCAGTTGGAAACTGTTAGAAACTTGGGCGTTATAAAAGACAATAGTAAACAGATAAGCACAAAAGCTACAAAAATGCCGTATTGTCCTAATCCTCTCGTATTTATTTTAAAGGTATTTTTCACCGTGTATTAAGTATTTATTCTCTCATTTTTAAAACTACATTATTCGTGCATGGCGTATCGCATGATGGTTTCTTGTGATGCTTCTTCTTTGGCAAAAAGGGCTGTTTGTTTGCCCTGCGACAATACCAAAATGCGATCGCTCATTCCTAGGATTTCGGGCAATTCTGACGAAATCATTACGACCGCCATCCCACGGGCTGTGAGGTCACGAATCAATTTATAAATTTCGGATTTTGCTCCAATATCAATGCCCCGTGTAGGTTCGTCCAAAATCACCACTTCAGGCGATGCTTGAAGTACTTTCCCAATGACGACTTTTTGCTGATTGCCTCCGCTGAGATACCTGACCTTTTGCTCCATACTCGACGCCTTGATTTTAAGCTCCGAAATGGTCCGACTTGCTATTTCTTCTTCGCTTTTTGATTGTAGCAACCCTCGCTTTGAGTGGCGTCGCAAACTCGACAAGCTGATATTTTGCTTCACAGATAACCCCGGAATAAAGCCTAATCCTTTGCGATCTTCACTTACGTAGCCTATGCCCACTTTGATAGCCTCTTGAGGAGATTTTATAGTTACTTTTTGGCCTTTAAGCCATATTTCTCCTCTATCAAATGCATCTAGACCAAAAATAGCCCGCGCGATTTCGGTACGCCCGGCTCCCATAAGTCCCGCCAAACCTAGTACTTCTCCCGCTCTTACTTCAAAGCTAATGTCCTCAAATTTCCCCTTACTACTAAGGTTTTTTACTTCTAACAGTACCTCCCCTTTAGAAGCTAGCGCGGGCGGAAACAAGCTTTCTATTTCGCGCCCTACCATCATAGCGATAAGGCTCTTGTTGTCTATATCTTTGGTGCTTTTGGTTCCGATATACTTACCATCGCGTAGCACAGTGATAGTGTCAGTGATTTCGTATATCTCGTTCATTTTGTGAGAAATATACAAAATAGCCACACCTTGCCCCTTGAGATCACGAATGATTTTGAAAAGTGCATCTACTTCTTTGTCCGAAATGGCCGACGTGGGTTCATCCATGATAATCACCTTGGCATTGTTAGAAATAGCTTTGGCAATTTCAACCATTTGCATTTCGGCTACACTGAGGTATTTCATTTTGGTACGCGGATTGAGCTTCATTCCCAATTGCGCCAGCAGTGTAGCAGCTTCTTGGTCATTAACATGGTCTTTGAGCCATAGGGCATTTTCTCTTCCCAAAAAAATATTTTGTGCCACGGTCAATTCTGGCACCATCAATATCTCCTGGTGAATCATCGAAATGCCTCTCTTCAATGCCTCATGAACACTGCTATGGCGCAACTCTTCTCCTTCAAAAAAAACCTGCCCTGCATCCGCTTGTAGCAGCCCCATCAAAATTTTCATGAAGGTGGATTTGCCAGCACCATTTTCACCCATAATGGCATGGACTTCGCCTCTACGTACGTTGAGTTGAACCCCTTCGAGCGCTTTTATACCCGAAAACGACTTGGTAAGATTGAAAACTTGAAGAATATATTCAGGATTGAGGGTCATTTTAAGTTAGCCCTTTGGTGGCAAAATTACCCTCATAAGCACAAAAAGAGCATAAAATACTCATAGAGAGTCTGACCAAATAGTCAAACATACATCGTCTTTTCGTTGGTGTATACATACTAAAAGCGGGCTGTGAGATTCACAGCCCGCTCAAAAAGCTAAATTAAAGTAGGGTAAAATTAAATAACTTAAACTCTCACAGGTGGTTTTAGGAAAAGTTAGGACAATTTTCTCCGTATTTTATAGTTTTGGTATCAATTTTGAATTTCCTTGTGAGTCAATCTATTTTATTTTTTAATTACGATGCCAAAATGACTTAGACATTATAATTAAATGCACGTGGAAAACTCACATATTTTGTTACATTTGTCAACACAATATCTCATAAACCCGAGTCAAAATTAATAAATATATTAGGTTACTTTAAAATAGAAATTACACTAATTGACTAAACCTATTGATTTGTCAACAAACACCTACAAACTATCCTTTAAATTAGAGTACTTTTATGAAAATTAACACCCTTATTATTGACGATGCTCCATACTGGCAAAAAATAGTTGCAAAGTTTGTGGACATGAACCCACTACTTCATCTGATAGGTACTTGTGATTCGGCCATGCAAGCGTATGAACTCATCGCCGAACAAAAAATAGATCTTCTTATCTGTGACATCGAAATGCCCGACCTATCAGGTTTGAATTTTGTAAAAAGTCTTCAAGCTCCCCCCTTGGTTATCTTCGTAACAGCCCATCGCGATTATGCTCTGGATTGTTATGAAGTATCGCCCGTTGATTTTTTGCTCAAGCCGCTAGAATATGATCGGTTTTTGAAAGCCATTGAGAAGGTACGCCTCCGTATGGACACTGCCATCGAATTAGCCTCTATTGAGCCGTACTTTTTTGTAAGGGAAAACCTCAATTATATACAGATTCGCTATAGAGATGTGCTTTACATGAAGGCTCAAGAAAATTTTGTGCAAATCGTGACAAAAAATGAAGTATATCTGCCGATTTTGACAATCAGCAGTCTGGCCGAAAAGCTCAAGCACGACGTTTTTTTAAGAGTACACCGCTCTTATCTTGTACATAGAGATGCCATAGCTCGTATTGGTAAAAACGACATACAATTGGTCAATGGCGAGCAGATTCCGATTGGGGACTTGTACCGCAACAAAATCAATCAGAAGCATATTCAGATGCACACTATTTCGCGTAATAACTAATACATCTCAAAGTGGCAGTTTTGTCGTATCTCAAAAATGAGCCTATCTCTCCCCATCAACTTGGGCAGCAAATCTTACTGACCCACTCAGAATGTTATTTTACAAAACTACATTTTAGTTTTGTGCTTACTCCTTGCTTATATAACGACATCAATAAGTCCTGACAATCAAGATTTCTCGTCTAATGAAAGGCTTGGTATCATAAGACTATTTATCTAATGTTTATAATCTCCCACAAAAAAGCGCGAACTATTGTCCGCGCTTCAAGAGGTTTTCGATTAGTTGTGCCAAGTTTTGAAAACTTGGCACAACTAACGAATATGTGAATCTTCAGTGAATTTTAACCAATATGGCCTTCCACGCCCGTGTCTTTCCAACTACGAGAGTTGGCAGAAGCAATCACCGCTTCGCATACTTTTTGAGTTTGTAAAGCATCTCTGAAAGTAGGCCCGCAAGGCTCTCCTGTTTCAAGGCTTTTCAAGAAGTCGGCTACTTGGTGAATAAAGCTATGCTCATATCCGATACCACAGCCCGGAATCCACCAACGGTTCATGTAAGGTTGGTCGCCATCGGTGACGTGGATAGAGCGCCATCCGCGTACGATAGACTGATCACTGTGGTCGAAGTATTCGAGGCGGTTGAGATCATGCAAGTCCCAGCGAATAGAAGCATGCTCACCGTTGATTTCAAATGTATAAAGTGCCTTGTGTCCACGGGCGTAGCGCGTAGATTCAAACAAGCCTAAAGAACCATTTTCGAAGTGACAATGGAAAATACACGCATCATCAATACCAACGGGGGTCATTTTGCCCGTCACTTGGTGCATACGCTGCTTTACAAAGGTCTCTGTCATGGCCGACACGTCGGTGATAGCGCCGTTGAGCCACATAGCGGTATCGATACAGTGTGCGAGCAAGTCGCCCGTAACGCCTGAGCCAGCCGAATCCACATCCATCCGCCAAAGCCCCGTTCCGCCTTGTGGAAGGTCGGCATTGATGGTCCAGTCTTGGAGGAAATTGGCACGGTAGTGAAAAATCTTACCCAATTTACCCGAATCTACGATTTGTTTGGCTAAAGTTACCGCCGGAATCCGACGATAATTGTACCATACTGTAGTAGCTACACCAGCTTTTTCGGCGGCCTCTACCATGGCCTCACCTTCGGCTAAAGTACGAGAAAGGGGTTTCTCGCACAAAATCATTTTGCCAGCTGCGGCAGCGGCAAGGGCGATTTCGGCGTGAGAGTCGTTAGGAGTACAGATGTCTACGGCGTCGATGTCATCGCGAGCGACCAATGCTTTCCAGTCGGTCTCGTATGACTCAAAGCCCCACTGCTCGGCAAAAGCCTGCACTTTCTCAGGGTTGCGTGAGCATACCGCTTTCAATACAGGTTGATATTCTAACTCAGGGAAAAAATTAGCGATACGGTTGTATCCATTGGCGTGGGTGCGACCCATTAAGCCTGTTCCCACCAATCCGATTCTTATGTGTTTTTTTTGTGCCATTTTGTTAATGAGTTTAGTGATTTTCAAACTTTCCCTTAAAGTGTTTTTTTAAGAGAAAGTTTCCTAATAAAATTAGGCTTCGTACCAGCCGTGTACTTGACGTACTTTAATCATAGCAGCTAGGATGTCGTTCCAAGTTTTTTGTTCGGTCATGACGGCATTTGGGAACATACAGCCATCCCAACAAATATGACGGAAGGCTTTGGTAAGTTCGCCACTTTCGTCGCGTAGCCAAAGGCCAGCATCATGCGTAATGTCCAGTTTGCCATTAGGGTCCGTAGCAAGGCAGTGGCGACCTGTTTTGTCGTGCGAGCCTGAACCAAATACAGTACCGTCGTTTTGGGCTACGTGAAAATCAATTGTCCAAGGGCGAAGAGCTGCCGTCAGTTTTTTCAAGCCTTCAAGGAAGGTCTCGCGATCACCCCACTGAAAATCTTCGGGCAATACGCGGTGCTCAGGAGCATTGTAGCCCAACAAATAAAGGGTCGTATGCGACATATCCGCTTGGAAGCCAACGTTTTTACGATCTACCGCTTCGAGGGTTTCAATCATGTATTTCCATGAATGCATACCGCCCCAGCAAATTTCGCCTTCTGCCGCAAGACGCTCGCCAAAGTCGGCAGCTACGTCGGCAGCTTCGCGGAAGGTTTGAGCGATCAGTTTGGTATTGCCAGCAGGATCAACTGCCCAATCGTGCGGGCTACTAGCTGAGTCTATACGTACAATACCATTAGGACGAATGCCCATTTCACGGAGTTTTTGACCGATTTGGCAAGATTTACGAACCATTTCTACAAATTCAGCTCGTTGTTCTTTGGTACCCATAGCAGGTCCACCCCAAATAGGCGCTACTAAGCTACCAATTTGAAGGCCATGATTGGCTACTTTATCAGCGAGACGTTTGATGCCGTCATCTGATGTATCTAGGTCGTAATGAGGATCAAAAAGTCCTAAATCCACTCCATCGAATTTAACACCATCTACCTCAGCAGCGGCAGTCATTTCGAGCATGGTGTCAAGTGCAATAGCTGGCTCTGAATCAGGGCCTTTCCCCACAATCCCAGGCCATGTGGCGTTGTGGAGTTTAGGATAATTATTCTCTGGCATAGTTTGAAAAGGTTTATTTATTTTGATTTATATAGTTGGCTTATGATGATTTACCGATATATAGCCCCTACGGGGCATGGTTGACTTTTCTTTCGTTCATGTTTTGTTTCTACCGATATATAGCCCCTACGGGGCATGGTTGATTTCTTCATTATTCTATTATT